>JBDSPR010000016.1:0-68285 GCA_039930245.1 Chitinophagaceae bacterium
CAACCCCCGGATTAAATCCGGGGGTTGCCGGGGTTTTTGTTTTGAAAGACCGAAGACAGAAGTCCGGAGCCGGGAAAAGGGAATGGCTAGTGGGGGTGAGATTTAGGAATAAATAATGGAATGAGAAGTCCACACTTCGTTCCGTGTATCGGGACCTTAGTTATAAACTAAGGTCAACGGGGGCTTTAATTCATGTGGTTGGTGGAGGGAAATACCAACCATAACCAATTAGTTGAAATATCTTTTAAAACTACAAAATAAAAAATTTTGCTTAGTTTCAAATGGTGTTGTATGGTCTTCTGTTATGCAGCGTATTTTGGTAAAGCCATTTTGAAGTTCTGCCGTTAAAGTTTCTTCGCTGTATTGTTTTATTTTAAGTCCGCTACATTTTTCTGGTCCGTCATTTGAAAATGTACCAATTGTCAAAAAACCATTTACTGATTTCCTTGCTGTGTCCATATACTTTGCAACTTGGTCACTTGTTGTTAGAAAATGAAATGTTGCTCTGTCGTGCCAAACGTCAAAAGTTGTGTCTGGTTCAAATTCTGTGATGTCGGTAACAACCCAATTTATTTTATGTGCTTTGTCGCCCAAACGTTGTTTTGCTTTTTCAAGAGCTTTTACTGAAATGTCAAGCACTGTAATATTTTCAAAACCTTCGTCAAGTAAATAGTCTGCAAGCTTACTGTCGCCGCCACCAATATCTATAATCTTTGCGGTCTTTGTCAAACCGAAAGAATGAATAAAGTCAAGTGAAGTTTTTGGAATCTCTTGTGTCCAACTTACTTGGTCGGGGTTTTTAGTTTCGTAAACTGTGTCCCAATGTTTTTGTTGTGTCTTGTCCATATTTTAAAGGTCGTTAAAAATATTTTTCAAAGTCGCAGAGTGTGTCCAACTGGGTTGCAGCCAACTCTTATACACGAAACCGCTGAATGGGCTGCCTCAAACCAGCCAGCTGAATTCAGTCGGACATTATAACAAGCTGATCCGGATGTACAAGTAATCCTCATTGTAACTCCCATCTGTTTTCCAGAATTTATCCGAATACTGTACGGGCAGGTAGAGTTTACCGTCGCTGCTCCAGAATATGTCTTTTTCAACAGCGGGCATCCAATTCACAAACCGTACATATAGCAGGTTGTTGATCTTGCCACTGACGACCGAGAATACGGATACTTCTGATTCTGATTCATAAGGATCGGCATACACAGTAACGAACTTCTTTTTATCGGGCGAGAAAAGAGGTATCGTAGAAAAAAAACCGGTAGTGGAGCCATTCCTTTTACTGACAAAATTGTAATTCATGTCTTCCCAAAGCATTTCCCGAACGAGGTAAGCATTCAGGTGCACGAAATATCCCAGGTATTCGTATTCCGTTCTGCTGTCATCATCTACCAGTTTGTCGGTCAATGTCTTGCTGCCATTGGCAGTGGGCAAACGCAATACGCCTTTTTTCTTCCTGTATTTCGCGGTATCGGAAACCAGCCAGTTCACTTTTGTCTTTTGTTTAGCGAGGTACTGTTCTTCGGTGATCAGTTCAATCTTGAGATATTTGCGCAGGATAGAATCTTTAGGTAATTCGATATAGTTATCGTTTACTAATAACGAATTGATTATGCTTAATGTATCATTGACTGCTTTGTTGGGTTGTGCGAATGAAGGACTGGAAAAAAGCAACAGCAAAAAAATGATCCCGGGTAATGTTTTCAATTTCATGTTATGGTTCGTGGTTGATAGATGATAAATATAAGAAATGTGTGTATAACCCCTCCAAAACTCCCCCTTTAAAATCCCCGCTTCCTTCGTAAATTTGCCGAATTTGTTTTTAGAGCAAATCCAAGGAAAAATGACAGAAAAAGCTACCCCCGCTGTACTTCTTTTAGCTGATGGAACCATTGCCCATGGCCGGGCTTTTGGCGCTATCGGTACCACTACTGGCGAGATCTGTTTTAATACCGGGATGACGGGCTACCAGGAAGTGTTTACCGACCCCAGCTATTTCGGGCAGATCCTGATCATGAACAGCGCCCATATCGGTAACTATGGCGTGAAGGACGCAGATATAGAATCCGACTCGGTGAAGATCAACGGCCTCATCGGTCGCAACCTCGAGGACCAATACTCCCGCAAACTCGCTAACGGCTCGCTGAACGATTACCTGAAAGCCAATAAGATCGTTTCTATAGAAGGGGTGGATACCCGGGCCCTGGTAGAACATGTAAGAACCAAGGGCGCTATGAACTGCATCATCTCTTCCGAGATAACTGATATAGAAGTCTTAAAAAAGAGGTTAGCCGAAACCCCCAATATGGACGGGTTGGAACTGGCTTCAAAGGTCAGCACCAAAGAAGCTTATGAGGTTGGAGACGAGAACGCCGCTATCCGCATCGCGGTGATGGACTATGGTGTGAAAAGAAATATCCTGAACTGCATGGTGGAAAGAGGAGCTTTTGTAAAAGTATTTCCCGCCAAAACAAAACTGGAAGAGGTGAAAAAATTCCAGCCGCATGGCTATTTTATTTCCAACGGTCCCGGCGACCCGGCGCCGATGGATTATGCGATCAGCACACTCAAACAAATACTTAAAGAAGAGAAACCTGTTTTTGGTATCTGTCTCGGTCACCAGTTACTGGCCCTGGCCAATGATATCCCTACTTTTAAAATGCACCACGGTCACCGAGGGTTAAATCACCCGGTAAAGAATATTATTTCCGGCCGTTCAGAGATCACGACACAGAACCACGGCTTCGGAGTTGACCCGGAAGCGGTGAAAAAAGCCGATCATGTCGAGATCACACATGTGAACCTGAATGATAAATCCATTGAAGGGATACGTGTAAAAGGCAAACCTGCTTTCTCAGTGCAATATCACCCTGAAGCGACACCTGGGCCGCATGATAGCCGTTATCTGTTTGATGAGTTCATAAGTTTGATTAAAAAAAATAAAAACTGATCTTGCTTTCTCCACAGGAATGTAAGTCAGAAAGACCGTAAGTCCGGAAGACCGGAAGTCCGAAAGTCCGGAAGACCGGAAGACCGCAAGTCCGTAAGACCGCAAGTCCGGACTTTCCGTCTCTCTTTCCGACTTAACGCCCGCCCGTCCTTTCTTTAGGCCAGCTTAATTCCCATCTTTGGCAATCCATACGCAAAAACAACAGTTGATACACCCTGTCCTTTTTCGCCGTTTTCCCCCTTCGTTACTTTGGGTCATAAAACAGACAGGTTATGAAAAAGATAGTAGTAATGACACTTGTGGCAGGAATGATATCCGCCTTTACCGCTAAATACGAACCGGCAGAACCGGTTGACGCGAGAGTAATAGCAGGTTACACGATCCGGGAAAATATTGTCTCCCTTACAGATTACAATCTCTGGGTGATGACGAATGCTGCGGCATTTGATCAGCTATTTATCCCCGGGACAACCGGGGCCGCCCGTCCTGATTTTGACAATGAAGTCGTGCTGGCCGCGAAAGTGCAGACCTGGTCAAATTCCTATACAGTGAAATACCTGAAGAGTGTAAGAAAGGGCGATGAACTGAATTTTTATTTTACCGTGGAACCGGGAACAGCTAAAAGAATGGGTAATTCCGTTTTAGTGGCTTCCTTTTCCAGGAACCCCGAGATCAAAAAAGTGAATTTCTATCACGGAGATATGCTGGTACGCAGCATTCCGATCGTGAATGTGTATTGATCACCATTAAACCTGCATAAAATTATTCTGCGGAAATTTGATACCCCTGGTAAAGCGGGGGTATTTTTTATAAGAGAATGGAGCACAATGAACACAAAGGGTACACAAAGATCACTACGCAATTCTTTGTGTCCTTCGTGGTTCTTACTGTCTTTTGTGGTTCTCAAATCAAGATAACGAAGACTCTTAATTTTGATTTATATTCGGGTAATGAAGATCGCCATCATCAACGGTCCGAACCTGAACCTGCTCGGCAAAAGAGAAACGGATATTTATGGTAATATCCCCTTTGAAGAGTTCCTGGAACAACTGAAGAAGAAATATGCCAACCAGGCGATCTCTTATTTCCAGAGCAATGTAGAAGGTGAGATCGTGAACGAGCTGCAGCGGGTGGGTTTTGATCATGACGGGATCATTTTAAACCCCGGGGGCTATACCCATACATCGGTTGCCATCGGGGATGCCGTGGCGGCGATCAAAGCGCCCGTGGTGGAAGTCCATATCTCCAATGTACATGCAAGGGAAGAGTTCCGGAGATTATCACATATAAGTGGCAAAGCCGTGGGGAGCATCTTTGGGCTGGGACTAAAAGGCTATGAACTTGCCATGGATTATTTGATCTCGGAATGATCCTGCAAATGCAACAACCATTAAACTACCTGATATGAAGAAGCTGCTTTTACTCCTGTCTGTTTTTTTCTGCTTGAGTGTTTTTGCACAGGAAGCCATGACACCGGTACAGATCGCGGAACGCAATAAACCGGGTACGGTGATGATCACCGCAACCTACACAGGAACGGTCAGCGCCATACAACCTGAATTTGATGAACCCGCTCTCGAAAACCTGGCTCGACAGGTAAAGCAGCAGTTGGAAGACGAAGGCCGTTTTACCAAAGATCTTTTCTGGAATGTGTATATCCGGACTTTCTGCACAGATATCAGCAAATACATGATGCGGGGGACGGAAACGGTCACGAAGGACCTGAATACCACCATGGTGGGTTCGGGTTTTATCATCACAGCAGATGGTTACGTAATAACCAATGCGCATGTTGTTGATGAAAATGATGATGACACGAAAAAGATCTTTGCGCAACAGGCTTTCCAGGAAATTCTCGACGATGATATAAAGACCCTGGAAGAATCCATGGGCCGGAAAATGACGGAAGAGGAATCCAAAGCAATAACAGAAGCCAATAGCTGGTATTTCACCCAGACCATGCAAGTGGGCAATATCAAAAAAGAATTCAATGTAATCTTTGGAATATCAGGTGATAAAGGTAAGATCGTACCAATGACCATTCCTGCCGAACTGGTCACCAAGGGCAACCCGATCCCCGGCAAGGATGTGGCCATCCTGAAGTTGAAAGAAAAACATGTCTATCCTACGATTCGTATCGGTGATGATAAAGCCATGCGGGTAGGTGACCAGGTTTATGTGCTGGGATACCCGGCTGTGGCCACTTTCCATCCCCTGATCTCGGAGGAATCTATTTCGGAAGCATCGCTGACAAGGGGGTTGGTGAGTGCAAAAAAAAATATGAAAGATGGTTGGGAAGTATTGCAGATCGACGCGGCCATCACGCATGGTAACAGCGGTGGTCCCGTAATGAATGATAAGGGCGAAGTGATCGGACTGGCGACTTTTGGCAGTATCGACCAGCAGCGTGGCCAGGAAGTGCAAGGCATGAATTTCGTCGTACCGGCTACTATCGTGGATGAATTCATCGACAAGGCCAAAGTGGAGCCCAAGATGAGCGATATCTCGCTGGCTTATGAATCCGCGATGGACCTTTTTGATAAATCGCGCTATAAAAAAGCCTTGGTAAAATTTGAAGAAGTAAAAACTATGAACCCTTCCTTTCCCTTTATCCTTAAATATATTGACGACACGAAAAAGAATATTGACAAGGGACTGGACAAAGAGCCGAAAGATATGACCATGTATTATTATATCGGCGGGGGAGTAGTGCTATTGATACTGGTATTGTTCTTGTTGTTTAGGAAAAAAAGGAAAGCCTGATCTTTTACTAATAATGTATCCTAATGTCCCGATCCCGAAAAACAAGTAATGAGGTGAATGGTACTGGTGATAGGAAGACCGGTGGAACCGGTTTCCACGGAGATTTATCACGGTTGCTGGATTCAGTCCCCTCCATGGTAACATACGTGGATCAGGAACATTACCTGCAATATGTGAATGCCGCGTTTGAAACCCATTTCGGTATAAGCGCCGCCGCTGTGACCGGGAAACCCCTGGCTGAATTTATTGGCGTGGAGGGTTATACTGCTATCAAGCCTTATATGGAGAAAGCGCTTGCCGGGCAACCGGTGCATTATGAAATGGAGATCCCCCTAAAACCGGGCATCCGGTTCATTGAAGCTACCTATACCCCGGATAGAGATGAGAATGGCGTTGTGCGGGGTTATATCGGGTTTGTCTATGATATTACGGAGAAAAAAAAGGCGGATAAGATCGCGGAACAAAAAATCGGCAACCTTGCTGCTATCGTTCATTCTTCCACGGATGCTATCATCGGCAAAGACCTGCAGGGCCGGATCAGCAGCTGGAACGAAGCCGCAGAAAGGATATTCGGTTATACCGAAGCAGAAATGGTCGGTCAGTCGGTGACCATATTAATCCCGGACGACCATTTGAATGAAGAACCCCTGATACTCGAGCGGCTGAAAAAAGGAGAGATCATCAATCACTTTGAAACCAAACGCATCACGAAGGATAAGAAGATCCTGGATATTTCTTTAACCATCTCACCCGTTAAAGACAGCCAGGGGAATATTATTGGCGCTTCGAAGATCGCCCGCAATATCACGGAAGAAAAAGAAGCGCAGCGGCTCGTGAGGGAAAGTGAAGAACGTTTAAGAATGGCCGTACAGAGTACCCGTTTGGGCACCTGGGAGTTTATCCCGGCAACAGGATTGCTAACCTGGTCAGAAGAATGCAGGAAAATATATGAGGTACCTCCCGGTATGGAGGTGGATTACGCATTTTTTTTGGCGCATATTCACCCGGAGGATGTAGACATTGCGCAGGGAGCGATCCAGGCGGCGATGGAGGCAGCGGGAGATGGGAATTACGATATCCAATACCGCATACTTCAATACAGCAACAGGCAGCCAAGATGGATCAGGGCACAGGGCAAGGTCTTTTTTAATTCCACCGGGGAGCCGGAGAGATTTATCGGGACCGTGCTGGACATTACCGAAGAAAAGACACGGGAACAGGTGTTGATGGACAGTATTGAATTGTTTACAACGATGGCGGATAATGTGCCGGCGATGATCTGGATGTCGGGGGAAGATAAATTCTGCGATTTTTTTAACAAGACCTGGCTGGAGTATACCGGCAGAACGCTGGAACAGGAAAGCAATGATGGCTGGCTGGAAAATGTACACCCCGACGATGCGGACCGCTGTATTGCAAATTATAACCGTTCATTCACCGAAGCAAAAGGATTTTATATCGAATATCGGCTTAAAAGGAACGATGGTCAGTACCGGTGGATCGCTGATAGTTCGGCGCCCCGCTATAACAACGAGGGTCGGTTTGTAGGATTCATCAGCGCCTGTATGGATATCGATGACCAGAAAAAAATCAGGGAGAAGATACAGGACAATGAACTGATCTTAAAAACCATTTCCAATGCTGCCCCGGTGGGATTGTGGATGACTGACACAAATGCGATGAATACATTTGTAAACGAAACCTGGATCAAATGGACCGGGATGCCTTTTGAACAACACCTTGGCGTGGGCTGGCTTGAAAAAGTGCTCGAAGAAGATAAACTGGATGCACCAGCCAGGTTCTGGGATGCAATGAGCAAACGGGAAAAATACAGTACCGAGTTTCGTCTTCTCCGGGCAGATGGGGAGATACGCTGGTGTTTGTCCGAAGGGTTCCCTTATTATCATTTCAATGGTGAATTTGCGGGCTATGCGGGTTCGGTCACGGATATCTCGGAGCTGAAGAAGCTGGAAGAAAGAAAGGATGACTTTATTAAAATGGCCAGTCATGAATTAAAAACCCCGATCACCTCGATCAAAGGATATGTGCAGCTGCTGCTGAATATCTACGAGGAGATGAACGATGAAAAATTCCAATCTTCCCAAACCACCGTTAAATCCTCGCTGGTTACGATCTCCAAACAGGTCTCTAAACTGACCAGGCTTATCTCGGAGTTGCTCGATCTTTCGAGGATCGAATCGGGTAAACTGGAATTACATAAAACGGCTTTCGACCTGGGAGCCCTGGCGGAAGAAACGGCACAAGATATCCGTCTTACCACTACCCGGCATGCGATCATCGTGGAGAACGATTTTGAAGGAACCATTTACGGGGATAAGGACCGTATTGCCCAGGTGCTGCTGAATCTTTTAACGAATGCCGTTAAATATTCTCCCGATGCAGACAGCATTGAGGTGTCAGTGATAAAAGAAAAAGCTAACGCTGTGATAAAGGTCCGCGACAATGGAATCGGTATCGATAAAAAGGATCACCAAAATATATTCGAACGGTTTTACCGGGTGGAGGGCAAGAGTGAACAGACCTATCCTGGTTTTGGAATCGGGCTTTTTATTGCCAACGAGATCATCAGCCGCCACGATGGCAGGATTTGGGTGGAAAGTGAAAAGGCTAAAGGTTCCCTGTTTATCGTTACTTTACCATTGAATGCAAAGGATAGTTAGTTTCCCCGGCAATAAAAAAATTGCATGTGATTATGGATAAATCTGCTTACCAGATTTTAGTGATCGATGATGACCCGGATATCGGTCTTATGATCAAGATCGTGCTGGAGTACAAAGGTTATAAGGTGTTGGTTGCTGAGAGGCCGGATAAAGCAGCAACCCATATTCGCGAAAAACTCCCCGACCTGATCGTCATGGACATGTTGCTTTCGGGTGTGGATGGGACAGATATCTGCAAGCAACTCAAGCAGGATCCCCTGACAGCACCGGTTCCCATTATCATGATCTCTGCCCATCCCAATGCGAAAGAGATCTGTATGGAAGCAGGGGCGGATGATTTTGTCCTGAAACCTTTTGATATCCAGGATCTGATTTCCAAAATCAGCTGGTTGCTTTCCTCGAGGCAGACCAAATAACCCGAAACTGGATATGCCAATAAAAAATGCCGGATGATTTTCCGGCATCTTGTTGTTAATCTATTCCCGGTATTACTTCATCATCATCCCCCTGTCTTCTCCCGGTGGCAGGTTTTTCTTTTGGTTTCTTTTTCATCCAGTCTGGGTCTTGTTTTAGTTTTTGTACATCATCCAGTTTGGCAACATATAAACTGCGGCCATGGGTGCCCAGTACGATCTCGTTATCCCGTTGCTGGATGGCGATATCATGTATCGCTACAGATCTTGGCATGCCGGCGTTCCAGAGCATAAAACTATTTCCCTGGTCAAAACTTACATAGAGACCGCCATCGGTACCGACATAGAGGATGCTGTCATTCTTTGGATCCTCGCGGATCACGTTGATGGGTTCGTAAGGCAGATCGGTTCCTATTTTTTTCCAACTCATCCCGTAATCATCGCTTACATAGAGATAGGGAGCAAAATTGTCGAAGCGATATCCGTTCAGCGAAACATAAACCCGCTCCACTTTGTGCTGCGAAGCAGTAACACGGCTTACCCAAAGGTTGTTAGTCCGGATACGGGAGTCCGGAGTCGGGAGCCGGGCACCTTTCTTTGCAGCAGTTGTTACTGTTTGATTGAGCTGCTCCCAGCTATAGCCGGCATCTTTTGAGAGATAGATATTACCATCATCGGAGCCACTATAGATCAATCCGAAACGCAGAGCTGATTCTGATAAGGTAGTGAGCGTACCATAAGGAACATTGCCTGTTACTCTTCCATTGGTCAGGTCATTACTCATGGCGATCAATGTATCGCCTTTGTTGAGCGAACGATACAACCGGTTGCTTCCATAATAGAAGACATCCTGGTTGTGTTTGCTTAACAGGATCGGTGTCTGCCAGTTGAAACGCAAAGGCTTTTCGCCCAGTTCATGTTGTGGGCGCAGGAATTTCTGCACAGCTCTTCTTTCTTTGTTATAACGACCGTAAACACCAAACTGCCAACCGGAATAAACAGTAGCATTGTCCCTTGTATCCACCTGTACCTGCATACCATCACCACCACTGACAGCGCGATAAGCATACTGGCCATTATCGATCCAGCCGATATCTTCCTTGTGGGTGGATGGTCCCCACCAGCTGCCATTATCCTGCAGTCCCCCATACACATTATAAGGTGTTGCATTGTCTACCGTGATCGCATAATATTGTCCGACGGCCGGGGTATTTGCCTTGAACCAGTTGGCGCCATCATCATAACTGATATTGCAGCCACCATCGTTGCCGTTGATGATATGCGAATCTTTTTTCGGGTCGATCCATAAAGCATGGTGATCGGCATGTACATTCCCTTTATCAATTGTTTTCCAGGTCTTACCCCGGTCAGTAGACAATTGTGCGATAAAACCTATCGAATACACTTTGTCGGGATTATAAGGAGATGGATAGATCTTGGCAAAATAATACCCATAGGTATTGAAATTTGGATTTGGTTTTTCGTGTGTTCTTTTCCAGGTTTGCCCGCCATCTTCGCTGCGGTAGATCTCGCAGCCAACAATACCAGTATTCTGGAAACCATCGTCGCTGTCGAGCCAATCCCACACGGCTGTTGGTTTTACTTTGTCAGTGGCCACCATTTCTTTTACATTCTTGCCGGTGTATTTGCGGGGGAAACCATTCTTTCGTAGAAACGTATCGACGAGATTTGTTTTCAGTTGTTCGAAGTGTTCTTTGCTGATATTCTTAAAATCCGCTTTTGTATAAAAAGAGTCTACTTTTTTAACAGTGTCGGGTTTGGGTGTATTGTTGTCTACCACCGCCCATATCACCGATGGATCTTTTGGATAAACAGCGATACCGATACGTCCAATTTTATCACCCGTCATGAATCCTGAACCCGGACCGGAAACCAATTTCCATGTTTCGCCGCCATCGCTGCTTTTATAAATGCCGCTGGTCTTGCCGCTTTCTTCAAATTTCCAGGCGCGACGTACGCGATACCACATGCCGGCATATACTTCATTGGCATTGGCCGGGTTGATATCGAGATCCACACAACCGGTATTATCATCAACAAAAAGTGTTTGCTTCCAGGTCTTGCCGCCGTCTGTCGTTTTGTAAACACCTCTTTCTTTATTGGCGGAATACAAATGACCGAGTGCGGCCACCCATGCCGTGTTGGGATCAGTTGGGTGCAATTGTAACTTACCGATATGATGCGAGTCGGGGAGACCGAGATATTCCCATGTCTTCCCGTTGTTGTTGCTTTTATAAACTCCCACACCGGCATAGGAGGAACGGCTGCTGTTCACTTCGCCGGTACCTACCCAGATCACCCTGTTTTTCCAGTTGACTGCTATATCGCCGATAAAAAGCATATCGAGGCTGTCCATAATAGGGGTAAAGCTCTGCCCGTTATTGGTAGTATGCCAGAGTCCACCGGAAGCATAAGCCACATAGAATTCCGTAGGGTCTTCCGGGTTGGCATCGATATCCACCACCCTGCCACTCATGATATTGGGACCGATGCTCCGGAAAGCCACTTCATTTAATAAAGACCTGCTGGTCAGTTTGCGGCGCTGGTCAAGCCCCTGCATTCTTTCCCCGGCGGGAGTAGGATTTACCTGGGAAAAACCAAATGTGGAAATGAGGAGATATGAAAATGTGATAATGGTGCTTATAATCAGGCTTTTCAGTCCTGCTGTTTTTTTTAACAAAGGGAGCATAAAAGCAGTTGATTTTCGTTAGTAAATTGCAGTGGCTAACCGCTTGAAGCTATTAGCTATACTCTCAAACTTACTAAACTATGCGATTGATTGTTGCCTTCGTATTACTTATTTCCATAAATGGTTTTGGCCAGTTGAAAAGCTATATCCTGAGTAAAAAAGGAGATACGCTGAACAGGGTGGACATGAGTGGAAAAAAGCAGGGTCCCTGGACTGTGCACGTTGATGACCTGCGTGGTGAAAGAGGATACGAAGAGGAAGGCCTTTATGATAACAACATGAAGGATGGCACCTGGAAAAAATTCTCCCTCGAAGGCGTGAAGATTGCGGAAGAGAATTACCGCTGGGGAAAGCTGGATGGCAGATCAAGATACTTCACCTATAATGGCGGTTTGCAGCGGGAAGAAAGCTGGAGAGCCATTGATCCCAAGATCGCCTATGATACGGTGCCGGTGTACGACCTGAAAGATGCTTCCAAAGTGATCGACTGGGTGGTAGTAAAGAATGAAGGGGTGGCGATGAAGCATGGCAAATGGACCTATTATTCTCCAAGAGAAGGCACGATAGAAGCTACCGAGAACTATGTAATGAATAAACTGCAGACAGATGATGGCGGCATGCTTGGTGATGATGATATCCGCCCGATCGGTGTCAGCAGCGGCAAGACAGATACTGTGGGTAAAAAGACCGTCACCAAACCACAGGCCGTGCTGGATTATGAAAAGAAGAATTCCGGTAAGAAGAAGATCAAGACAAGGGATGGGCAGACGGGATACCCCCCAACCCCTTAAAGGGGGAGTTCGTCGCATGATTTAGCGACAGTGTATTCTACATCTATGCTTCTTGTTTCATCCTTTCCTGTTACATTATTAAAGTATGAGATGCTGACAGGGATTTTGTACTTACCCGGTATATTTAAAACTTTCATTTTATAGTGAGCATAATTTTCCTCGCCAATTTCAAGCGATAAACCATTTATTTTTATGTTGGGTTGTGCGGCTCTGCTAAAAGAACCAATTCCTGCAACTATTTCCAAATCATCTCCCGGTTTCACGATATTGCTGTTTTGGGATGCTAGAAAAGAATAGGAGTTAAAAAAGCCTGCCCCGTCGACTGAACCAATCTGCGCTTCGCAGAATGTAATTATTTTATTTTCACTAATCTTAATATTATTTTCCAACGACGTTAACAAACCTGAGGATGAAAAATGATCCGAACTTTTTATAAATTTAAAATCTTTCTCGAATTGTAGGAGGATCAAAGAATCGGTATTAAGAATATCCTGTTTATATTGAAGTAGTTTTTCATGCAGCGAATCAGCAGCTTTTTTATTGCTGTGGATTTTATTTTTAAAACCTTCAATATGATCATATATTTTCCTGGAAAGCGTTGCTATCTGCCTGGCCTTTGAAAACCAAACTTTAGCCCTTTCCATCGTAGCCGGGTCCTGCGTCTTTTCTTCAAGTGCTTTTAAGTGGGCATCAGTCGAATAACCGATTATTTTATTTGAATTCACCAGGCTTTCTTCCATTTGCTTGATAACTATCTTATCCTTTTCGGAGCTACCAGAGCAGGAATAAAAGAAGATGACCAGAGCATATAGCAATGGGGAAGCGGGGATGCGTGGATGGCGGGGCATAAGCTTTTCTTTTAAAACGCTTATACTGCCGGATTATTTTGGGTCAGTTCTTCCTGAAGTAGTTACTGAAGAATAATAGCTGGTATTGCACCGCATTTCTCCAGTAGGCCCAGTCGTGTTTGCCCGGGCGTTCGATATATTCATGTGGGATCTTTAGTTTGGCCATTTTCTCGTGTAGCGCATGGTTGTCCTTGTAAAAAAAATCTTCTGTCCCGCAATCGAAAATTATGCTGAGTGAATCTTTTGGGTAGGTTTCCACGATATGTGGTACGGAATAATTTTTCCAGTTATCGGCATAGTTTACCGTATCACCGATACGTTTCGCTACATCATATTTATTGCGGGAAAAGTTGAGGTCAACACCGCCACTCATGCTTCCACAGGCGCCAAAATCAGCTGCGTGTCTAAAACCGAGAAAGAATCCGCCGAACCCGCCCATGCTCAAACCGGTAATGGCTCTTCCTTTCCGATCCCTGATAGTCGGGTAATGGGCGTCGATATAGGCGGGCACTTCTACACCGACATAGGTCTCGTATTTCATCGAAGGATCAACGGGGCTGTCAATATACCAGCTGCTATTACCTCCATCAGGACAAACGATCATCAGCTTATACTGATCGGCATAATCTTTCAGTTGCGGCACCCGGATCAGCCAGTTACTGTACCAGCCGCCATAGCCGTGCAATAAATAGACGACAGGCAGGGGAGTTGATTCGTTCTGCGCAAGGGTTGGTTTTATCACTACGCATTTGAATTCTTTCTGCATGGCATTGCTGTAAATAGTGACCGTATCGACAACTGCGGCACGGGCAGAAATTGTCAGGAAAGCAAGTATGATCGGCAAGTGCATGGTTTTCATGTGCTAAAGATATTAAATGCGGGGGCATGGTTGCAGGGTATAAAAAGGAAAACAAGGTTAAAAAAAGAGTGAAAAAATATTTGTTGAATCCGCGGAATAGTATAATTTTGATATCATTTTAATATCAAACGCAAAAATATGGAAAAGACAATAAAGCCTATATCAGGATTTTTTATCTTCCTGTTATCCCTGGCCGGCATCGCGGTCAGTATTGACCTGATCATCCGTAAATCACAACAGGCAGTACCTCCTGTACCAGGCATTTGGCTGGCGATCGGCCTGCTGGTATTCTCGGTATTCCTGCTGCTGGGTCTTACCTTGATCAATCCCAACCATGCGAGGGTCTGTACTTTTTTTGGTAAGTATGCCGGAACGATAAAGACCAACGGCCTGTTCTTTGTAAACCCTTTCTACCGGAAACAAATGATCTCCTTAAGGGCAAACAATTTCGAAAGCACAAAATTGAAGGTGAACGATAAAATGGGTAATCCCGTGGAGATCGCTGCGGTGATCGTATGGCAGGTAGATAATGCCTATAAAGCCCTTTTCGAGATCACCGATTATACACAATATGTAAAAATGCAGAGTGAGTCGGCTATCCGCCACCTGGCTACCAGTTGTCCATATGATGAGATGGAAGACAGTAAAGCTGAAGTGACCTTAAGAAATGGTGGCGAAAAAGTGATCGCGATGCTTGAACAGGAACTCAGTGAAAGACTGCAGGCTGCCGGTATTATCGTCAAAGAAGCAAGGATCACTCACTTAGCTTATGCGCCCGAAATTGCCGGTGATATGCTAAGAAGACAACAGGCTACCGCGATCGTTGCCGCAAGATTTAAAATTGTGGAAGGAGCGGTCAGCATGGTGGAACTGGCGCTGGAGCAATTGAGCAAAAAAGAGATCGTTCACCTGGATGAAGAAAAGAAAGCAGCGATGGTCAGCAACCTGATGGTGGTACTTTGCGGCGAAAGAGCCGCTACGCCTGTCTTAAATACCGGTAGTTTATACCAATAATCCTAAAGTCCTATCCGTTGAGCCAGAAGAAGCCATTTGTTATACGCATCGACAACGACACCTATAAGGCGCTTGAAAAATGGGCCGCCGATGAGTTCCGCAGTGTGAATGGCCAGATCGAATGGATCCTTTCACAAAAACTGCGGGAAGAAAAGCGAAGTCATGACCCTGCTTCCAAATCAAACCGTACAGACGACAAGAAAAATAGTAAGGGGTAGATAAAATAAAAAAGGTGGACCCTTTCAGACCCAACTTTCATCTATTACTCTCATTCCATTATTTTTTACCACATAGTCACATAGAAACATAGGCGCACAATAGATCAAAGGAAAAAATCGTAACCTCTATGTGAAACTATGTCCCTATGTGGTGAAGGTCAAGATATTTGTTTTGAAAAGAAATGGCAGTTCAGGACGAGTTGTTTTATAAAAGCAAATAAAAGAGACATAAACCCCAAAAGGGTGCTGAAAACAGAAAAGTGGGCTGTTTTGGAACCAACTTCATCTATGGTATCTGTCTGCTGACCTTCGAAAAGCTTCGGTCCCTTGCGCCATAGTTTCAGCGACGGAGCTCGGACAAGCCGGGCAGGCAAATACAAACATATAAATTATACTTTGGGTAACAAAGCGTAATATTCATTTACTAATGTCTTTTGTCCTTCTTTGAAAATATTTGTACAATTGAAATTAATGAGAACTCCTTTTGGTTTTTGCAATAATTTCATATAAGTGAGTAAGATGGCCTGGTGTACAGGAAGGATGCCTTCTACCGATTTTAATTCTGTTATTAGCAGCTTTTCAACCAGCACATCATATCTTAATTCCGCCTCGAGTTGAGTACCTTTATAATGAATTGGGACAATACGCTGCGCCTCATAATTAATATTTTTTAACGATAACTCTCTGATAAAGCATTTTTCATAAACACTTTCAAGAAGGCCGGGTCCTAATTGCCTGTGAACCTCTATTGCACAGCCAATCGTGATATAGGTGAGTTCGTCCAGGTATTTTTGAGTTACTCTCATTCCATTATTTTTTACCACATAGTCACATAGAAACATAGGCCACAATAGCTCATGGAAAAAATTGTAATCTCTATGTGAAACTATGTGTACCTATGTCCCTATGTGGTGAAGGCAAGATATTGTTTTGAAAGGGAAAGACAGTTCAGAGCAAGTTGTTTTTTAACATCAAAAAATGTTTTTTTAAAGCAAATGAAGGAGACCTACCCTCCAAACAAAGGGGTAAAAATGGAAAATCTGGGCCGTTTTGGACCCAACTTTCATCTATCATCTTTTATCTATCATCTTATTAAAACCCTTTTTTCTCCTGGGCTTTCTGCATCGGGTTACCGCTTTGGCCGCCAGTGCCTCTCGCACCACCTTGTCTTCCCTTGAAGATGGTGAATTTGGAAGGTTCTGCAATCGAATTCCAGCTATTGTTGCTTTCGTTGATATCGGCTGTTTCCCTGTAGGGATCCAACTTTACAGAAGCTACTTCCTTATCCTTGGTGAAAGTCTTTACCACTTTGCCTTCGTTCAAGCGCCATACCTGTGCAGGTATGCGGTCAATTTCTTTTGTACCATCCTTGTAGGTCCATTCGATGATCACCGGCATTACCAGGCCACCTTTATTGCTAAAAGTAAGTTCGTACATATTCTTGCTGGCATATTTTTGTTTCTCCGCGTCGGTCAATCCTTCGGGTTTGTTGGCCGGCAATACCACTTCGAATTTGGCAGAATCATACGGCTCGATACCACGGGCATAGCGCCAGTAAAAATCACGAAGGCTGGTATCGCCATCTGTCTTGAACTGTATTTTATTATCCGCCCGGTTCCTGATCTTGGAGATATCATCAAATGTCGGCACCTGCGGTTTATCAATATTGCGTTTTACGGTTGTTTCCTTTGATTCAGTTTGCACAGCATCAAGATCTGGTTTGGCATGCTTCACTGTGTCGAGGGAGATATCACATGTTTCTGTGCTGTAAAACCAGCCTCTCCAGAACCAGTCAAGATCTTCACCGCTGGCATCTTCCAATGTGCGGAAAAGATCGGCCGGCTCGGGATGTTTGAAAGCCCATCTTCTTGCATATTCTTTAAATGCATAATCGAAGAGCTCACGGCCCATGATCGTTTCCCGCAGGATATTAAAACCGGTAGCGGGTTTGGAATAAGCATTCGGACCGAACTGCACGATATTCTCACTGTTGGTCATGATCGGCTCCAGCTGGTCTTTGGGAAGTTTCATGTAGTCGGTGATAAAAGCTGCCGGTCCGCGGCGGCTGGGAAATTTATTATCCCATAATTCTTCTGCGAGGTATTCAACAAAAGTATTCAGTCCTTCGTCCATCCAGCTCTACTGGCGCTCATCACTGTTAATGATCATGGGGAAGAAATTATGACCCACTTCATGGATCACCACACCGATCATCCCGTTCTTGGTGCCTTCACTGTAGGTGCCGTCCTTTTCTGTTCTGCCGAAATTGAAACAGATCATCGGGTATTCCATACCACTGCTGGCTTCTACGCTCTGTGCAACAGGATAAGGGTAAGGGATCGTAAAGTCAGAATAGGTTTTGATCGTATGTGCAACGGCTTTTGTTGAGAACTTGCGGTAAAGACCATAAGCCTCTTTCGCGTAGTAACTCATGCACATGATCTTTTTGCCATTCACCATCTGCGGCATAGCATCCATAACAAATTTGCGGGAAGAACCCCAGGCAAAATCACGGACATTATCTGCTTTGAATATCCAGGTTTTCTTTTTATTACTTTTTTGTTTCTCGGCTGCTTTGGCTTCGTTCAGTGTCACCACTTCCATCACGTCTTTTGCATTTTTTGCCTGCTGCCAGCGTGCAAACTGCGCTGCTGTCAATACCTGTTGGTAATTCTGGCATTCACCCGTCGCGCCAATCACGTGATCGGCAGGAACGGTCATCTGGACTTTGAAATTGCCGAAAGTAAGAGCAAACTCGCCACGCCCGGTGAACTGGTGGTTCTGCCAGCCCTGGAAATCGCTGTACACACAAAGCCGGGGATACCACTGGCTCATCGTGAATTCATGGTTGCCGTCTTCGGGGAAATATTCATAACCACCGCGGCCACCCCGGTTCATGCGATCCGATAATTTATAATTCCAGTCGAGCTTAAATACAAAACGCTGACCCGCTTTCAATGGCGCCGGCAATTCTACCCGCATCATTGTTTTATTGACCGTATATTTTAAGGACTTTCCTGTTGCATCGGTGAGTTTGAGGATATTAAAGCCCATGCCATTGTCGCCTTTTGCTTCATCTGCCCGGTCAAGCTGCTGCGGGCTCAGCTGCCTGCTCATCACATTTGTGTTCTGGTAGTTGGCATTGTTCACACTGCTGTGCTGGTTCTCATCCATCTGAAGCCAGAGATAAACAAGCTCGTCGGGAGAATTATTAAAATAGGTAACGGTCTCCGAACCGTTGAGTTGGAGATTCTTTTCATCCAACTCGCATTTGATATCATAATCGCAACGCTGCTGCCAGTATTTTGGACCGGGTGCGCCGCTGGCAGTGCGGTATTCATTGGGTGTCGGGAACGTGCCTCCCATCTGTTCGAATTTATTGCCGTGGTTGCTGCTGGGATTGTTGGAAATATTTTGCGCGGAACAGGCCGTGATCCAGCAGGCCGCCAGCAGGAGCGAAAGGAAATGCTTCATTTACCATTGATTTTAATGAGGAATTATTTTAGTGGTTCCAAAACTAAGCTAAATAGGGAAACGGGTGAAAAAATGGGCCGGAAGTTGGATTTGCGGAGAGAGGAATACATGAGCGGCATTTCCCATAAAAAAAGGAGGTACAGTTTGCACTGCACCTCCCCACCATTAAACTTCTTAAACTTCTTAAACCTCTTAAACCTCTTAAACCTCTTGAACCTTTAAAACCCTTTCTTCTCCTGTGCTTTTTGCATCGGGTTAATGCCCTGGGCAGGAGTGGTATATGTCTTTTGTTTGAATAACTTGAATTTGCTTGGCGGTTTGATTTCGCCATAGACATTGTTCGCTTCATCAACATCAGCCGTTTCCCGGTATGGATCCAGTTTCACCGATGCCACTTCCTTATCCTTCATAAATGTCTTGATCACTTTTTTTTCATTTTGTCTCCAGACCTGTGCCGGTATCCGTTCTATTTCTTTTGTGCCATCCTTATAATTCCATTCGATGATGATCGGCATGGGCAAGCCGCCTTTATTGCTGAACGTTATTTCATATAGGTTCTTATTGCTATATTTCTCTTTTCCCTGGTCGTCAAGCGATTCTGTTTGAGGTCTGACCACTACAGGATATTTGGTAGAATCCCATTTTTCCATTTCACGGTCGTATTTCCAGTAAAAGTCGCGGAGGGCTGTGTCCTTATCCGTCTCGAACACGATGTTCTTGTCTTCCTTGTTGCGGATCTTGGAAATATCTTCAAATGGATTGACCGCGGGTTTGCCCAGCGCCATCATGAAAACAGAATCTTTTGCCTGATTGGGTACGGCATTTACATCCGGCACCGCATGGCGGATGGTATCGATCGCGATATCGCAGGCATCCGTACCGTAGAACCATCCTCTCCAGAACCAGTCAAGGTCTTCGCCGGTAGCGTCTTCGATCGTCCTGAAGAAATCGGCCGGGGTAGGGGATTTGAAAGCCCAGCGTTTGGAATATTCACGGAACGCATTGTCGAAGGCTTCGCGTCCAACAATGGTCTCTCTTAAAATATTCAGACCGGTGGCCACTTTGGAATAGGCATTGGCGCCGAAATTCTGGATATTCTCCGAATTAGTCATGATCGGCTCCAGCTGGTCCTTGGGCAATTTCATATAATTGGTGATCGTAAAGGCAGGTCCACCGTTTGAGGGAAATTTATTATCCCAGAGTTCCTGTGTCAGGTACTGCAGGTATGAATTCAGTCCCTCATCCATCCAGGTCCATTGTCTTTCATCACTGTTCACGATCATGGGGAAGAATGTATGACCCACTTCGTGAATGATCACCAAGATGGCGGCGTTCTTGTTTCCTTCTGAATAGGAACCATCGGGTAATGCACGACCAGGATTGAAGGAAATCATTGGATATTCCATTCCCTGGTTGCCTTCCACGCTGATGGCAACGGGATAGGGATAGGGAACAGAGAATTTTGAATAGGACTTCAGTGTATGCGCTACTGCTTTAGTTGAATACTTACTATAAATAGGATAAGCTTCTTTTGCATAATAGCTCATCGCCATTGCTTTTTTGCCTTCGATCATTGCCGGCATAGCATCCCAAACGAACCTGCGCGAAGCTGTCCAGGCAAAGTCCCGGACATTATCGGCCTTATAGATCCATGTTTTCTTAGCACCGCTTTTTTGTTTAGAGGCAGCCAATGCTTCATCAAGTGTGACGATCTGTAAGGGTTCTTTGGCCGTTTGTGCTTTTTGCCAGCGGGCCATTTGAGTTGCTGATAGTGTCTGTGCATAGTTCTGGCATTCGCCTGTTGCACCTACTATATGATCGGCCGGAACGGTCATCTGTACTTTGAAATTGCCAAAACACAAGGTAAACTCTCCCGTTCCGGTGAACTGGTGGTTCTGCCATCCCTGGTCATCACTGTAGCGGCAAAGACGGGGATACCATTGGGTCATCGTATAATTATTATTGTTGTCTTCGGGGAAATTCTCATACCCGCCTCTTGCACCGCCGAAACGGGTAAAGTCACCGCGGTTGGCGATCTTGTAGTTCCAATCAACTTTTAAAACGTATTTCTGCCCGGGTTTCAACGGCATGGGCAGATCCACTTTCATCATGGTCTTGTTGATCCAATATTTCAAGGGCTTACCTGATGCATCGGTGAGTTTGATAATGTTCACGCCATACCCATTATCGGATCTTTTTTCTTCAAAACGGTCGAGTGTCTTGTCGGTGTATTGCTGACCCATCGTATTTTGATTCTGGTAGTTGGCATTGTTCACCGTGTTGTGCTGGTTCTCGTCCAGCTGCATCCAGAGATAACCCAATGTTTCAGGCGAATTGTTGAAATACGTGATGGTCTCGCTGCCTGTCAATTTATTATTGGCTTCGTCGAGCTCGCATTTGATATCATAATCCACGCGTTGCTGCCAGTATTTGGGGCCGGGAGCGCCGCTGGCCGTGCGCTGTTCATTGGGAGTCGCTAATATGGTACCCAGTTGTTCGAACTTGTTGGCATGATTGGAAGCTGCATTATTCTGTATCTGTGCCCGTATCGTGATACTCATTACCAGTAGCAGGCTCAACAGTGAAACGATTTTTTTCATTTGTTTATTTTTTATATAGGAAGACGTTCTAAAATCATCTTTAAAGCAAGCGCAAATACACCGGCCGATAAAAAGATCACCCAATCACGACGGTTTACCTTAAGTATTGTTACCACCAGGTGTGAAAGCAAAAGTAATGTTGTGACCACGACGATCTGTCCGGCTTCTAATCCCACGTTAAAACCAAACAGGCTCCAGCCAACACTTTGATCACTGCCTTCAACCATAAACCGGATAAAATTTGCAAAACCAAGACCATGTATCAATCCAAAGAACAAGGCAAGCAGGTAATTGATTCGGATGGTCTTTGGCGTGAATTTTTTCTGAAACAGGTTTGAAATAGCGGTGATAACAATGGTGAGTGGTATCAGGAATTCAACCAGGTTGTTGTTTATCCTGATAACATTATATACACTCAATGCCAGGGTAAGTGAATGCCCGATGGTAAAGGCAGTAACCAGCACCAATACCTGCTTCCAGTCTTTTAATAAATAAATAGCAGCTAAAGCAGCTATGAACAACTGGTGATCCAGCGCAGCTTTGCTGATAATATGCTTCCAGCCTGGCCCAAAATAAAATCCGAAATCCTGCATCTTATCAACAGTTATTGCCGTCCTTACCAGCGATATATCTTTTAACGATTAAGGTGTAAAACACGTTAAAATAATCCAGACTTTTGTAAAACGAAAAATTATTGTGCCAATGGTATCTTCCCTCTATAAGTGGTTTGTTTTCCCCCTGCTGGCCACCGTTTTGCTCTCCGCCAGTCCCGCGCCCCTGCATCCTTTTCACGTGACAGTTACCGAAATCAATCACAATGCGGCAGAACGATCACTTGAGATCAGCTGCAAAATATTCACCGATGATTTTGAGAAGATCCTGGCAAAGAACTACAATGCCAAAGTGGATCTTATCAATCCCCCGGACAAAGCCAAAATGGATTCGCTGGTGAAAAAATATGTTTTCTCGCACCTCTCCATCAAAGTGAATGGCAAACCGGTCGGTTTTTCTTATGTTGGTTTTGAGAACGAGAGCGAAGCAGCTTATGGTTATATCGAAGTGCTGAATGTCCCTTCCGTAAGTAAACTGGAGATCACGAACAGCTTGTTATACGACATGTTCGACGACCAGCTGAGCATCATGCATATCACTGTAGGCGGGAACCGCAAAAGCAGCCGATTGAATTACCCGGATAAGGAATTGGTGGTTGGTTTCTAGTTGCAGGTTGCAGGTTGCAGGTTGTTCCGAAGGAATCCCTTCGGGACTGGTTGTTGGTTTTACCAGTAACTAACAACTAGCAACAAGTTTATTCCTCAATATCCTCTTTCAATTCATCACTGAGCGTCACCAGCACTTTATCTATCCGGTGACCATCCATATCGATCACTTCCATGCGAAAGCCTTTCCAGTCCATTTTTTCACCGGGTTTAGGAATTCTTTCGAGTTCGTGCAGGATAAAACCAGCCAGGGTGTCAAAATCGTGCTGTCCCTCGTTCATCCATTCAGTCTTTTCAAAGCGGGTGAGGAAATTATAAAAAGGGATCTGGCCATCGACGAGGTAGGTGCCGTCATCGCGTTTAATGATCTCGTAGTCGCTTTCATCGGATTGGGGTATATCGCCCACAATGGCTTCCAGGATATCGTTCAGGGTAAGCAACCCAAGAATACTGCCGTATTCATCGACGATAAAAGCAGAATGGATCTGCGACTCTTTGAACTTTTCCAGTACCTGGTAAGGTGAATTATTCTCGGGTATAAACAGCGCGGGCTGCATGATATCCTTGAACAATACATGGTCGGGACTTACATAAAGGTCTTTAATGGAAACAACCCCTTTGATCGTATCAATATTCCCGTCGCAGATAGGATATGCTGAATGCGGCTCCTGCAGGATCTTTTCTTTTATTTTCTCTTCGTTATCATCCAGGTTGAACCAGATGATATCGCTGCGGTGGGTCATCAGGGATGTGATATTGCGGTCACCAAGATGAAAGACCCGTTCGATGATCTCTTGTTCCGCTTCATCAATGGTTCCCGCTTCTGTTCCTTCCGTGATCAGTGTTTTTATTTCTTCTTCCGTTACCGCATCATCTTTTGAACGTTTGATATTAAAGATCCGGAAGAACAGCAGGCTGATCTTATTCAACAACCATACGATGGGATGCGTGATCGTAGCAAAAACATTTACTGGCCCGGCCACCAGTTTGGCGATCTTTTCAGCCTTTAACAGACCGATCTGTTTGGGGATCAGTTCACCAAATATGATAGAAAGAAATGTTACAATGATAACAATGATCGTCGTGGCGATCGTATTTGCGTAGGGCCTTAATGCTTCGAATTTTTCAATGGATGGTTGTAGTTGATTGGCAAAGCGTTCGCCGGAATACACACCGGTAAGAATGGCGATTAGCGTGATCCCGATCTGTGCGGCGGACAGGAATTTCTCAGGACTGTTTGCCAGTTCAAGCGCCCTTTTAGCCTTGGGATCACCTTTTTCAGCCTGGTGTTCCAGTCTTGATTTACGGGCAGAAACCAGGGCGATCTCCGACATAACAAATAAGCCATTCACAAAGATCAACGCCAGCAGTATGATAATCTCCATTTACACAACAGGTTGGCCTTCGAAGATAGCAAATCCAAATCTCTTGTTGAAGAAGCTGCCGGTACTGATGCCAAAAGCCATGCCCAGTAAGGCTCCGCAAATAACGTCTGACGGGTAGTGAAAACCGACATACACCTGCGCATAGGCGATCAGTCCCGCCCAGGCAAAAGCGATCCAGGTCCAACGGGGGAAGCGGTGCCGGAACGTGACAAAGAAAAAAGCAGCCATACCAAAATGATTGGCGGCATGGTTGGAAACAAAACTATACCCGCCACCACAGCGATCCAGAAGCAGCCGTACATGAATATAAAAATCCGGGTCACTGCAGGGACGCCATCTTTCCACGCTGTGCTTGAAGACATAAGTGCCCGTCATATCTGTCATCGCAACGGTGGCCAGGAAGAAAACAGTCCACCACAATCCCCTGGTTTTAAAATTGAGCAATACGAAAACAAGCAGGAAAAGATAAAGCGGCGCCCAGTTGACCGAATTCCGCAGAAAAGGCATCAGCGCATCGAAAAAAGGATTGGTCCAGTCGCTGTTTACTTTAATGAACAAGCGCTGATCCCATTCCAGCAGTTTTTGCCATAGATTGATCGCGGAAAAAAGCATTCTTGCAAAAATAAGCTCTTAAGCAGGAATTGGTAATTAGTAATTAGTTGTTAGGATTGGTTGAGTTTTATTATTTGTAATCACTTACTAAGCGGAGTTCCCGTTGAACGATATTTTCCACGTAAAGAAAGTTTTGGATGGAAGCCAGGTTCTCATCCCCAATTCCAAACTCCGAATTCCTAACTCCAGTTCAACTTGTTGAAACGACTTAAATTATCTTCTTTTGTAGTTCCGCCGGGTACTCCATGCTGATAAAATATAAAATACCAAAGACGATCCTCTGGGTTGTGAACCTGCTCATGATCTTCCTGCTGATCTTCACCTTATTCCGACTGGCGACCTTTATCGCTTTTCGCCCCAATGGTATTTCCTTCACGGATGTGATCCCTTCTTTTCTGATGGGAGCCCGTTATGACCTTCGCTGGATCGCTTTTATCCTGTTGCCCGTGGTATTGATCAGCATGATGCCGCGTATGTCACCGTTCTATTCGGCGAGGAATAAAAAATGGTGGACCTGGTACCTGGCCGTCAGCACCTTTATCGTATTCTTCTTTTTTGCTGCAGGGTTTGGCAGTTTTTCCTATAACCAGACACCACTGGATGCCGGCGCCATGAATTTCGTTGAAGACCCTGGCATCTCCTTAAAGATGATGTTCCAGACCTATCCTATGGTATGGATGATACTGGGATTGATCGTGGCGGTAATTTTTTTCCGCTGGATGTACCACCGCAGTCACTGGCAGGTGATTAACCGGACAGATGGCAAAGGCATTCCCTATCGCAGGAAATATTTTATCATTTCTGCACTCGTACTTTTTTTATTTGCCTGGGGTTCGCTGTCCTGGCCACCGCTCAGCCGTAACGATAGTTTCCGTTTCAGGAATGCGTTCAAATCCTATTTGGCCATCAACCCCCTGCAGAATTTTTTTGGTACGCTTAAGCTGCGAAGACCTGAATTCAATGAACAGAAAGCAAGAGCGTCTTTCCCGCTGATGAAGGAGTGGATGCAACTTCCTGAAAGAAATGATTTTTCCTATCGCCGCGAGATCGCACCCCGTAGCGGTACGCTCGAAAGCCGGCCCAATATCATCCTGGTACAATGCGAGTCCTTTAGCATGTATAAAAGCACGATGAGCGGGAACAAACTGGATGCAACTCCATTTTTTGATTCATTGTGCCGCAACGGGATCTTTTTTGAACGTTGTTTCACCCCGCATTTTTCCACGGCAAGGGGATTGTTTGCGATCCTCACCGGTATCCCGGACGCCCAGCTGTTCAAGTTTTCCAGCCGCAACCCTGAAGCGGTGAAACAGCATACCATCATTGATAACCTGGAGGATTACGAGAAACATTATTTCCTGGGCGGCAACGCCGAGTTCAACAATTTTGAAGGATTGCTTAAAAATATTGACGGACTGCAGATGCACACGGAAGGAAATTTCAAATCTCCGAAGATCAATGTCTGGGGAATCAGCGACAAGGATCTTTTCCTTGAAGCCAACGAGGTATTCCGGAAAAAGGAGAAACCTTTTTTTGCCTTTATCCAGACTTCGGATAATCACCGGCCTTATACCATTCCTGAAACAGATACTGATTTTGAAAAAATAGTTGTTCCAGAAGAGGAATTGAAGAAGTATGGTTTTGAATCGCTCAAAGAATACAATTGTTTCCGTTATTCTGATTATTCCTTCCGCAAGTTCATGGAAGCGGCGCAGCAAGAACCTTATTTCCAGAATACCATTTTTGTTTTTGTGGGCGACCATGGTGTGGCGGGGAACGCGGACCAGGTGTATCCTCCTGTCTGGACCAGTCAACGGCTCACCGATGAACATGTGCCGCTTTTGTTCTATGCGCCAGACCTGCTGCTGGCGCTGAAAAGAAGCGAAGTAGTATCGCAGATAGATATACTCCCAACGATTGCGGGGATGCTGCACCAGTCATACGTGAACACCACCCTGGGAAGGGACCTGCTGGACCCGAACAAAAAGAACAATTTTGCTTTTATCACCAATACCGCCGGCGGGATTGGGATGGTGACCGACGATTTTTACTTTACCCGTAATATTAATTTCCCTGACGAACAAATCATACCGATGCACCCGGCAGCTTCCCGTTTCAACAGGCAACAACAGGATTCAATAAAAAAGGATCTGTCAGATTTTACCAATGCTTTTTTTGAAACGGCGAAATACCTGATTATGAACAATAAAAAAGATTAGGAGTTTGTGGTTTATAGTTTGTGCCTGCCTGCCGGTAGGCAGGGTCTATGGTTGAACCTTACCGTTCAAATCTCTTTAAAGTTTGAAGTGGTTCTATTTAGGAGAAAATTTCTTTAAGAATTATACACCAGCTTAAAGGCTAACAGCTAACTACTAAGTCAGAGCATCTGTGGCCCTTCCATCGCTGTACAATCTTTTCTCCTGATCACCCGCTTCGCTGCCTTTCTTTTTCGCGATAAGGATCATTCGGGGTGTTTGACTGACATGGTAATTTTTGAATTGGTAATCGCCAAATACTTCCTGTACCTGCATATCCTGGAAAGCCAGCATATCTGTAAGGTCGCCTAATGTGAACTTGGCTACTTTTTCAGTATAAGCGACAGGTTCTTTCAGTGAAGGATCATCCACAACGATCTTCTTGAAAAAATGGGTCTCATCGTGCCAGCGCAGGATGCGGTATTCCGTCCCATCCAGTTTTTTTTCTTCGTTGTGCACGATATGATTTTCGGCAAAATGCACATTCAGGTAATCGATCACGAAGATGCCGCCGGGTTTCAGGCTTTTGGCGATGGTACGGATGGCATCGTCGTGCTCTCTCCTTGTATTGAAATAACCAAAACTGGTAAAAAAGTTGAAGGCGTAATTAAAATAGTTGCCCCAGAAAGGGAGCCGCATATCATGCACAAAAAAATCCAGGTTCTCTTTTTCAAATTGCTTGGCTTCCTCTATGCTGTCGGGAGAGATATCGATACCGGTGACGATATAACCCGGGGCCGCGAGGATCTTGCTATGCCTGCCTTTGCCACAGGCCACATCCAGCATCCGGCTCCCTGGCGGGGGTTTTAAATGAGCCAGCAGTTTTTTGATAAAAGCTCCCGCTTCCTCTTCATCCCTGTCAAAATAAAGTTTGTGATAGAACGGGGAATTGAACCAATCCTTATACCATGCCTTGTCTGCCATCAGCAAATATACTTGATGGAGAATTGGGAATCCTGGCCTTTTGGAAAGTAGGGAGAGCATTTTAAAAATGAAGGTTGTGGTTAACAATTACACATCGGGTTCAAAAAAATTATTGGAGCTGGTTTATTAAACAACCAATCCTGTTGGTTTTGAAAAACGTATTTTTGCCCCCTCAAATAAAACATGTGGCATTAATCAAGAGCATATCCGGTATCCGGGGAACGATTGGGGGGAAACCGGGTTCCAACCTGACACCGGTGGATATCGTGAAATTTACAGCGGCTTTTGGCAGCATCATCGCTGCCGGCAAAGAGAATAGCAGGATCGTGATCGGGCGTGACGGCCGTATCAGCGGCGAAATGGTACAACAACTTGTCTCTAATACCCTGATCGCATTGGGCATACAGGTGATCGACCTGGGTCTTTCCACTACCCCCACGGTGGAAGTGGCAGTAAAGATGGAGAAAGCCGACGGGGGTATCATCCTTACGGCCAGTCATAATCCCAAAGAATGGAATGCGCTTAAGTTGCTCAACAGCGAGGGTGAATTCATTTCCGCGGAAATTGGCGCCAGGGTGCTTGAAATGGCCAGCAAGGAAGAATTTTCCTTTGCGCACGTTGACCATCTCGGCACGGTAATAATCAATAACACGTATCTCCAGAAACATATCGAAGCCATCGTTAAACACCCGCTGGTGAGTACGAAAGCGATTGCCAAACAGGAATTCAAAGTGGTGGTGGATGCGGTGAATTCCACCGGTGCCATCTATGTACCCGCACTGTTAAAAGCGCTGGGGGTGAACGAGGTGATCGTGATCAACGCGGAAGTGAACGGCAAATTTGCCCATAATCCCGAACCATTACCCCAGCATCTTTCTCAATTGTGCAGCGAAGTGGTTCAGCAGAAAGCGAATTTGGGGATTGCCGTAGATCCCGATGTGGACAGGCTTTGTTTTGTGAACGAGGACGGAAGTTTATTTGGCGAAGAATATACCCTGGTCGCCATCGCGGATTATGTACTCGGAAAAAGAAAGGGGAACACAGTGAGCAATATGAGTAGTACCCGGGCGCTGAAAGAGATCACCCTGAAACATGGCGGTGAATATTTTCCATCTGCCGTCGGAGAAGTGAACGTGGTAAATAAAATGAAGGAGGTGAATGCCGTGATAGGCGGGGAAGGCAATGGCGGTATCATTGTACCTGATTTTCATTACGGGAGGGATGCGCTGATCGGTATCGGTCTTTTCCTGACCCATTTGTCGGGGCATAAAAAAGGCATGAAATCATTCCGCAACCAGTATCCTGATTATTTTATTTCCAAGAACAAGATAGAATTGGAGAATGGGACCGATGTGAAGGGGATCTTTGAAAAGATAAAAAAGAAATACAAAAAGCATCCTATCAATACCGAAGACGGGCTAAAGATCGAGTATGACAATGATTGGGTGCATCTGCGTACCTCGAACACCGAACCCATTATCAGGATCTACGCAGAAAGTGATTTTGAGACCAAGGCAAACAATATCGCCATGCAGATCATGCGGGATATCAAAGAATTCAGTTGATGAGTCGCTCCCTGTATTTTATTTCTTTTTTGCTTTGCTCTATAACAGCAGTTGCCCAACAACATTATACTATCCGTTATGAGACCCGGTCCATGATCACATCAAAAACAGAGTTTGACTACCCGTCATTGACCATGGTCATCCGGGATTCGGTTTCTTATACTTACTACCTGGATATTCGCGGGGTGAAGAAAAAACTGCCGCTCGGCAGTACCTACATGCCCAAAAGTTCATTCAGTAAGCCTGCTGCTTGTTTGCGAATCTTTCCGACAGGTGAGTATGATAAACCCAAAACATACCGGCTGGTAGTAGATAGCTGCCGTAAAGGTAATTGGACAATAACCCAGGAGACAAGGATAATAGCCGGCTACAACTGTACAAAAGCGACCGGGTGGCAAAATGGCCTCGAGTACACAGCCTGGTTTACCCCTGATCTTCCTAATGGGTTTGCGCCTTATTTTATTCACGATCTGCCTGGTACCGTGCTTGAATACTGGCACGAGAAGGGGATGAGTTATACTACAGCTGTCGAAATAAAAAAGCAGGCGGTCGGGATAGTGGAACCCAACTATTGCAAAAAGATCAGCCTGGAAGAATACCGGCGGTCGTTCCATAAACAGTGATCCTCCCTGCACCCGCGAATGCTTATCTTTGCCCCTATTTATTGGCAGGAACATGAACCGTATTTATTTCGATAACGCAGCCACCACGGCATTGGGCAAGGATGTTTTGGATGCTATGCTTCCATATATGACCGAGCATTTCGGAAATCCTTCCTCCATTTATTCATACGGAAGAGAGTCAAGGCTGGCCATCGAAACAGCCAGGAAATCCGTAGCTAAATTGCTGAACGCACACCCGGGCGAAATATTCTTTACCAGCGGCGGAACAGAAAGCAACAATACGGCCATCTTATCAGCGATCCGTGACCTGGGCTGCAAGCATATCATTTCATCACCCATCGAGCACCACGCGGTATTGCATACGGTAGAACATTACGGTTGCGGGGAGGATGTAACCACCAGTTTTGTAAAACTATTACCCGACGGTCATGTGGACCTTGCTGACCTGGGGGAACAACTGGCAGCACAAGATGAACGTTGCCTGGTCACCCTGATGCATGCGAACAACGAGATCGGCAATATCCTTGATATTGACGCGGTGGGTAATCTATGCAAAAAGTACAATGCCATTTTTCATTCGGATTGTGTGCAAACGGTGGGGCATTACCCGCTGGACTTGCGCAAGACACCGGTACATTTTATTTCCGCAGCCGGGCATAAATTTCATGGACCGAAAGGGGTAGGTATCTTATATGTCAATGATAATATCAAGATCCAGCCTTTCATTTTTGGGGGAGGGCAGGAGCGGAACATGCGGGCCGGCACAGAAAATCTTTACGGTATTGTTGGATTTGCCAAGGCGCTGGAACTGGCGATGAGTGGGTATGAAAAGGACAGTGCATATATCCAGTCATTGAAAACATATATGATTGCGCAGTTGAGGGAGCATATTAAAGCTGTGCAATTCAATGGCGACCAGGAAGGAAAATGCCTGTACACTGTTTTAAGTGCCGCTTTCCCGAAAACGGAAAAATCTGAAATGATCCTCTTCAATCTCGATATCAATAATATCTGTGTGTCCGGCGGAAGCGCTTGCAGCAGTGGTGCGGATGTCGGCAGTCATGTGATCCGTGCGATTAACAATAATCCTAATCTTGTTACGGTTCGCTTCTCCTTCAGCCGGCATAATACGAAAGAAGAAATTGATGTGGTGGTGAAGAAACTTGTGGAGTTGATTTAAGGAAAGTGTGAAAGTCCAGAGACCGAAGTCCAGAGACCGAAGACCAGAGACCGAAGACCGAAGACCAGAGACCAGAGACCGAAGACCGAAGACCGAAGACCGAAGACCGAAGACCAGAGACCAGAGACCGAAGACCGAAGACCGAAGACCGAAGACCGAAGACCGAAGACCGAAGACCAGAGACCAGAGACCAGAGACCGAAGACCAGAGACCGAAGACCAGAGACCGAAGACCGGGGCCAGCAGGGTAAAAACTCATAGCTTATTTCTTAAGGAGGTGACCATGAGGAGAATTTCTTCGCATAACTGGTAGATACTTTCAAAATCATCCTGTTTTATTATTCCTCTTCTTTTTGCCAGGAAAATACAACTGACCACTTCTGCATTTGAGCGAATCGCATAGCCTAAAAACCTTTTGAATTCAGGGTTTGATTGACCGATGGAACCTTCCGCAATATTAAGTGAAACCGAGTCTGCTGCTCTTTTGATCTGGGAGGTTAATATAAAGAGCTCTACTTTAGGAAAGCTCAGCGTTAATGTGTTGACCATATCCGAAAGGTCCAGGGCTTTTTGCCATACTATCAGGTTTTCGAATTTAAATGCCATAAGAAAGAAATTATTGCAAATAGCTAATTATTTGAAACTATAAAAAGGGATTTAAAACGAGAAGGATGAGTTTTTCCTGAATAATTTTCCGGAATTGGCGTTTTTTTCGGGACTTCCAACAATTCCCAGTTTTTCCTACTCCCGTCTCCGGACATCCGTTTTTTTTATCATTCTCCGGTCCCCGGTCTCCCGTCTTCGGACTTTCATAAAAATAAATTTGGCTAGTTACGAATATTTCGTAGATTTACGAAAACTTCGTAGAAATGGAAAAATTAACCCATGTTGAAGAAGAAGCCATGCAGGCTGTCTGGCGTACCGGCGAAGGCAATGTAAAAGCCTTTATGGATAATATGGATGAACCGGCTCCTTATACCACTATTGCTTCGGTAATCAAGAACCTGGAGAAAAAAGGTTACCTGGGCAGCAGGCTTGTCGGTAATGCTTATCTCTATAAGCCGATAGTGAGCGAAGCAGATTATAAAAAGAAGTTCATGGGGAATGTCGTAAAGGAATATTTCGACAACTCCTATAAAGAGCTGGTGAATTTTTTCGTGGAGCAAAAGAAACTATCTGCTAAAGAACTCAAGGAGATCATTTCGATGATCGAGAAAGGAAATAATTGATCACGTCAACTTATTGCTATGCCGTTTCTCTTTATTTATTTACTGAAACTGTCACTCAGCCTTACGGTGGTATTCCTGTTCTATCATTTTGTGCTGCGCAAGCTGACCTTTTATAACTGGAACCGCTGGTACCTGCTGGGTTATACCCTGCTTTCTTTCTTTATACCTTTTATTGATATTTCAACGGTATTAAAAGAACAGAACTGGTCAGGTAAAAGCATCGTTGAATGGGTTCCCGTCCTGCAGCAATCGGCGGTCACCGTACAGGAGAACACAGGAGGAACTTATTTTTCTCCATTGAACTTTATCAGTTTAATAATAGCGGGAGGGATGCTGGTCATGTTTACACGTCTACTGGTCCAACTGATCTCTTTTCAGCGCCTGGTCCGGAAAGCAAAACCTCTTGATACCGGTTCGATCCCCGGCAGCGGGATGAAACTTTACCAGGTGGAAGCAGATATCATTCCTTTTTCTTTTGGCAATTCAATATTCATCAACTACCATCTGCATACCCGCGAGGAATTGCGGGAGATCGTCTGGCACGAATTCATCCATGTAAAACAAAAACACAGCCTGGATATCATCTACGGTGAACTGCTTTGCCTGCTCAACTGGTACAACCCTTTTGCCTGGTTGCTGCGCAGCTCCATCCGGCAAAATCTCGAGTTCATTGCAGATAATAAAGTGCTGGAGAACGGGGTAGGGAGAAAGGAATACCAGTACCTGCTTTTAAAAGTTATCGGTAATAATCATTTTAGTATAGCCCCCAAGTTCAATTTTTCTTCACTCAAAAAACGTATAGCCATGATGAACAAAATGAAAAGTGCAGGAGTGCACATTGTGAAATTTCTTTTTATACTGCCGATGATCGCGGTGTTACTGCTCGCCTTCAGGAATCAGTACGAGCGAAAGCAACAGGGAGCCGGTATAAGCCCCTCCACACAGGATACCCTTCCTGCAACTAAAAGAATAATAAAGAAAATGCCTGCAGAGATTGCTTCCATCAGTGTGATGGAAACCAATGATGCGGCTGTTTCCGATCCTATCAAGCAAAAAGTGCAGGGAATGGTCGTTGTAAAACGCAAGGACGGAACAAAAGAAGTTTATGATCTTGACAGCAAGGAAAGCCTTGATGCTTTTGAGAAAAAGTATGGTGTAAAACTGGAAGATATTCTTCCCCCGCCTCCGCCACCACCACCAATACCGCCTGCAGAATCTGTCCCGGTAATAGCACCTGTTCCTCCAACTCCTCCTGTTCCTGCGGTAGGTTCAACAGAAGCCGTAGCGCCAGTGACACCCGTGCCCCCCGTAAAAAACACGGGCATCGATCTCTCCGGTATCAGCAGGGAATATGAAATAACAGATAAAAAAGCCTGGATCAAATTGCTGGATGGAACAGTGGAGAACTATGATCTCACTAATAAAAAGGAAAAGGAAGCTTTTGAAAAAAAATACGGAAAGATCATACATGTCAATGTCAATGCGAATGTGAATGCAAATGTTTATGCGAAAGTGAATGCGAATGTCAACGCCAATGTGAACAGCAATCCGAATACAACAATAAAAACGAATGTCAATACAAATATCAACAACGATCTCCGGAAAACCGTTGAGCTTTCGTCTGACGCGGTTACGACAAGACCTGTAAGGGCAATATCTACTACACCGGCTGCTGCAAGAAATAGTAATCTTAGGTCGATGGTCAGTCCTGCCGTTCTGTACACGACACCTGCACCTCCCAGCAGTGGCGACCCGATCAATGATTATGGTTATACGATTACAGGAAAAGAAGATATCGTTATCACCATTACTAAGAATTCAACCCGCCAGGATCTGGATAAGTTCATCGTCCAGATGAAAGAGAAAGGAGTGGAATTAAGTTTTGACGAGACGGAATATAATTCGAAAGGCCAGCTTGTGAGTATCAACGGTACCATGAAATCTGGCGGCAGTCAAAGTAATTTTGTGGCGACCGATTTCGAAAGGTTGGTCCTGGCCATGATCCGAAAAGGGGATAAAATTTATTTTAAAGTAAGCACGAGAGATAGTAAGACGGTTATTTAGCCGGGAGTCTGGAGTCAAAAGATTGAAGTGGATAAGGAGGATCAATACCTCATTATCCATTTTTTTATAGATAATACCAGGGATTTCGCTTGGCCGCCGAGATATATTTCCGCATATTCCGCCAGAAAGCCAGTACCATATAAATAATGATCGGGGAACCCATTGTAAGGATGGAGGCGTACATAAAATACTGCCGGATCCTGCTGGTAGCAATACCCATGCGGTTGCCGATGGCCGTACAAACGCCAAAGGCATTCCATTCCACGAAGCTTTTAAATTTGTTCATACCCCGAATGTAAAAAATTGCCGGAAAACAAGCAACAAGGCTTTATTCACACAGGCATTTTTCGTAATTTTGGGGCAGTTTTCCACTTCTAAAGAACCCCACATGGTATTTGATCTAGACCTCATCAGGAAAGTATACAGTGAATTGCCCGCCAAAGTGGCCGCCGCCAGGAAACTGATCGGTAAGCCCCTCACCCTGACGGAAAAGATATTATATGCTCATTTGCACGGCCCGCTCCCCCAAACCGCCTATGGGCGCGGTAAGGATTATGTTGATTTTGCCCCGGACCGGGTGGCCATGCAGGACGCGACCGCCCAGATGGCCTTATTACAATTTATGACCGCCGGGCGCAGCCAGGTTGCTGTTCCTTCCACGGTACACTGCGATCACCTGATACAGGCGAAGATCGGTGCTAAGAAAGACCTGCAACTGGCCATCGAGACCAATCGAGAGGTCTATGATTTTCTTTCGAGCATCTCTGACAAATACGGGATCGGTTTTTGGAAAGCTGGCGCCGGGATCATTCACCAGGTGGTACTGGAGAACTATGCATTTCCCGGGGGCATGATGATCGGTACCGATTCTCATACGCCCAATGCGGGTGGTTTGGGTATGGTGGCGATCGGGGTGGGTGGCGCTGATGCCGTGGACGTAATGGCGGGCCTGGCCTGGGAACTGAAAATGCCCAAAGTGATCGGGGTGAAACTGACCGGTAAAATGAGTGGCTGGACAAGTTGCAAGGATGTGATACTCTGGGTGGCCGGGCAACTCACTGTAAAAGGTGGAACCGGTGCCATTGTCGAATATTTTGGGGAAGGTGCTGATAGTATGAGCGCAACCGGAAAAGGAACGGTTTGTAATATGGGTGCCGAGATCGGCGCAACCTGCTCGCTGTTTGCTTATGATGAAAAAATGAGTGCTTACCTGAATGCAACAGGTCGTGAAGAAGTGGCGGCTTTAGCCGATGGCATAAAAGAACATCTTCGCCCGGACGAAGAAATATATGCAGATCCCGCAAAATATTATGACCAGTTGCTCGAGCTGGATCTCAGCACGCTGGAACCTTATGTGAATGGTCCTTTTACACCGGACCTCGCTACACCAATCTCTAAAATGGCACAGGCGGTAAAGGATAACGGGTGGCCCGCCAAACTGGAAGTCGCCCTGATCGGTTCCTGCACCAATTCTTCCTACGAAGATATCAGCCGTTCTGCTTCGATCGTGGAAGACGCGATGAGCAAAGGATTGAAAGCGAATGCTGAATTCACGATCACTCCCGGCAGTGAGCAGGTAAGATTTACTATCGAAAGGGATGGATTTATCAACACATTTGAAAAAGTAGGCGGCATTGTATTGGCGAATGCCTGTGGTCCCTGTATCGGGCAATGGGCAAGACATATTGATGATCCCAACAGAAAGAATACGATCATCACTTCCTTCAACAGGAATTTTGCAAAAAGAAATGATGGCAACGCAAGCACCCATGCTTTTGTAGCCAGTCCCGAGATCGTTACAGCAATGGCTATAGCCGGTACTATTTCATTTAATCCCTTAACGGATAAATTAACTAATGCGAACGGGGAAGAAGTATTGCTGAAAGTACCGACTGGCTTTGAACTACCCCCCAAAGGATTCGCCGTAGAGGATGCCGGTTACCAGGCTCCCGCTAAAGATGGAAGCGCTATCCCGGTAAAAGTGGCCCCCGATTCAAAAAGACTGCAATTGCTGGCACCTTTCAAAGCATGGGAAGGAACAGATCTTAAAGAATTGAAATTGCTGATCAAAGCCAAAGGGAAATGTACGACCGATCATATCTCCATGGCAGGACCCTGGTTGAAGTTCAGGGGGCACCTGGATAATATCAGCAACAATATGCTGATCGGCGCTCTCAATTATTACAATGAAAAAACAGATTCGGTTAAAAATCAACTTACCGGTGAATACGGACCGGTACCTGCCACCGCAAGAGCTTACAAAGCCGCCGGTATCGACAGTATCGTGGTAGGGGATGAGAATTACGGGGAAGGTTCCTCACGGGAACATGCGGCGATGGAACCAAGACATCTCGGTGTAAGAGCAATCCTGGTAAGAAGTTTTGCCCGCATACACGAGACCAACCTGAAAAAACAAGGAATGCTTGCCCTCACATTTGCCAACAAAGAGGATTATGATAAAGTGCTGGAAGATGACAGTATTGATATCATCGGTCTTACATCATTCTCTTCTTCCAAACCATTGGGTGTTGTATTGAATCATAAGGACGGTTCGGTTGACAGTATCATGGTCAATCATACTTATAATGACCAGCAGATCGAGTGGTTCAGGGCTGGTGGCGCATTGAATGTGATCAGGAGCCAGTTCACCAAATAAAACAAATCATTTTTATTCGTAATAAAGGTTTTGCCCCGGCAAGACCTTTATGTTTTGAGTAAGGGGCGTTTTCTCCCCACTTCTATATTAGGCTAGTTTCACTCGTCCCGTATTTTACACTAAACTACTGACTACTATGGTATTACAGGTTGGTATAGTAGTTGGTATTACAGCAGTAGAATATTTTCAAAAACACTCAAAACATTAAAACAACAGGTATGAAAAGTCTATTCATTCTCCTGGTATCCTTTTTAACCGGGAGTACTGTATTTTCACAGGCTGGTTCGGTTACTATTAAAGTAACCGGGAACCGTATTACGCAGGTTGCAGTCGATAACCAATATTATACGATCGACAATACAAGTTCAACTGCGGAAAAAGCGTTCACCATTACTTCACTCAGTACAGGGCAACACTCCCTGGAAATAGTCAGGAAGACCCGTGCTTACGGCGCAGCGACGAATTCTACAACAACCAGTTTTAATCTCCGGGACGGATATAACCTGGCGATCGATATTGCTTCCAATGGTACGGTAAGTTCGACCGAACAAAGGATAGTAAGTGGAAACAATGGCACTGCTATTACGATGACTGCCTATAACAAGCTATATACCCAGGTCAGGAAGCGTTCATCCTCCACGTCAAGGGCCAGTTTGCTGGAGAACGAGTTTAACAATACAAACAAGACATTCACCGCCAAGCAGGCCAGTGATTTGATCCAATTGGTAAATTCCGAAAGCCTCCGGTTTAAACTGGCGAAGCTATCCTACCTGCATGTAAGCGACAGGGAAAATTTTTCCCTGGTATCCTCCCTGTTAAACAGCACTTCTAACCGGAGAGAACTGGATGATTATATAGCAACAATCGGAGATGATGATGAAGATGATGATGACACGAATAACGGAAACAGTACGACCCCGATGAACAATGCCAAGTTCAGGACCATCTACAATGAAGTGATGGCCGAGACATCCAATACGGACAGGAATTATTACCTCAGTAATTTCTTCAACAAGGATTTCAATTTCTATACATCTTCCCAGGCAAGACAACTGATCCAACTGGTAACAACGGAAGCGGAAAGGTTTTACCTCGCCAAAGTTGCTTACAGGGGTATTACTGATCGTGCAAACTATAACGAAGTATACCAATTGCTCAGTAGCGCTTCCAACCGTGCAGAGTTGACCGCTTATATCAATACTTATGATAAGACGAACGCGACGGTGGCCATGAGCACAACGGATTTTAATAGATTATACCAGTCGGCTTATTACCAGAGCAGTACGTCCGCGAAATATTCTTCGATCAATACCGCTTTTACTACGCCCGGTTATAATTTTTCCGTGTTACAGGCCAGGCAACTGATCCAACTTGTGACAGATGAGTACAGCCGCCTGCAACTGGCCAAAACCAGTTACGCGGTGCTGGTAGATAAGTATAATTATACCCAGTTGAATGATCTATTCACTACCGCAGCCAGCAGGAATGAACTGGCCAATTATGCAAATAATTATAATAACAATGGTGGAACAGTTGCTGGTGTAGCCATGAGCAATGCGGCTTTTACTACTTTATATAATAATGTGAATAATTCCTGGAGTGCATCCAATAAGTTCAGCCTGGAAGCTGATGCATTCAGCAGCACTACTAATTATTTCAGCACCAGCCAGGTAAGGCAGCTGCTGCAACTGATCACCGCTGAGTCAGACAGGCTTACACTGGCGAAAAGTTCGTATGATAATGTTGTTGACAAAACTGTCTTCAACCAGGTTTATGACCTGTTTACTACCACTGCCAGCAGGAATGAACTGGCTAATTATGTAAATAATTATAATAATAATGGTGGAACAGTTGGTGGCGTAGCAATGAGCGATGCGTCCTTTACGACTATCTATAATAATGTGAACAGTGCCTGGAATGCTACAGCCCGGTTCAATCTTGAGTCTGATGCATTTAGCAGCGTAAATAATTATTTTACCGTTTACCAGGTAAACAGGTTGTTGTTGTTGATCAGTTCTGAATCAGACCGGCTTACGCTTGCCAAACTGGCCTTTGATAATACGGTGGACCAGTCAAACTATAGCCAGCTGTATTCGCTGTTTAATACCACTTCTTATAGAAATGACCTCGCCGATTTTGTTGCAAGGGCAGGTTATGGGGTAGGAACTGTTAGCAAGGTACCCATGTCTGAATCAGCGTTCAACACTATCTACCGTGATGTGCAGTACACGTTTGGTTTGGGCGCGAAAATGAGTGAACTGACCAAAATATTCAATGATGAAACAAAATATTTCACCGTTCAGCAGGCTAAGAAATTGATAGAAATGGTGAGCCTGGAATCCAACAGGCTTGACCTGGCGAAATCAGCCTATAATAATCTGACCGATCCGGGCAATTATGCGGTTCTCAAGGAGCTGTTCAGTATTCAATCAAGCAAGGACCAGCTGGACGCCTATGTTAACAGCAATGCATACATGAATAACTAAGTTTTTACTGGTGGACATATAAAAACTGAAGCCCCGCATTTTTGCGGGGCTTCCCTATGCGGTATATCATGTCAGGGCAGGGCAGCGACAGCGTTCCCTGCCTGTAAGGTTGCGAGCACTCTTCCATTCGGTAATTCGGTAGATGAATAGTACAGTTTCAGAATGCGGTTCCCTTTTTTAAAGCTTAGTATATCCTTTACATTGATGACCATACCAGCCACCGGTGTTGAAACGTCAGCATAATGGAATTCTTTCAGGGTTTTGTTTTGCCCGTCCCTGATGCTGACGATCCTGTTCTTACCCACTTTGCCGCAATGATGGTACTTGATGGTCAGTTTGTCTTCTATTGATGACTGTGCCAGGGCCAGGCTTTTCACCGTATTCATGTCGCTGCCATATTGCTGCAGCACAACCTTGTTGTTCAGAAAAATCTCGAATCCTTCTCCGCCGGGTCTTGGAGAAAAGGAGAATAAAGCGATCGCGGTGAGCGCCAGTGCCATTGTTTTGCTGATGATCGATTTCATGGTTATAATTTTTAGTTTAAAAAATATGGATTGACCGACCATACAAAGGAACAATGCGGGAGAGGCGGATAAAAATTCGTTTGACGACAGGGGGTCTGCGCTTGATGTAAGGGACTTGTTGCTGGTTGTTGGTTGTTGGTTGCTGCTTGTTGCTGGTCCTTCGACTGTCGCTCAGGACTGGTTGCTAGCTTCTTTAAAGGTGGACGTCTTACCGGCACGAAATAATTGATCCACCAGTTAGCGAGGTTATTTTCGTTTTCTGCTGAAAATAAATATCAGGAAGGTAATGGCTAATAAGCCCAGGGAACCATAAACGAGATAGCTGAATGGCATAAGTGTTTCCTGTTCAAATATATGTTTCTTATTTTCACGCCTTAGATTTATTCCTTATGCAGCGGATCAGGCCGGACCTGGATATTGTTATGGATGTACTCAAAGCGGTACTGGAAGCACAACCTCAGTCTTCCTTTACCCAAAGCCTGCTGCGGCAATACCAGGAGCGGGGAGGACTTAGTAAAAAACAACTGGAAGGGTTATATAATAAAGCCCTTAAGCTGCAAACCATACCCGCCAATAAACTGGCCACCCTTGAAGCCATTATTTTAAGAAAACATTCCAAACAACGCTCGGAGTTACCGGCGGCAACGCCATTATACACAAAGGACGAAACAACGGGAAAGATGATCGAAACGATCCTTGCGAAACATCCAGCTCATAAAAGAGTGCTTTACTTCCGGATAAAATACGATAACAATGAATTATTGTCAACCACCGAATTGACCGAGCTGCAAAAATTCTATAAACTTTTCAGTTAGCATAGTTTATTCGCAGAGCTGTATTGTTTCAGTTGATTTGGTGCTGAATTGTATCTTGTTGATCTTCGACGCGGAATTATAATAGAGTACCAGGGTGCCGTACTGCGTTTGAAAAGCATCCCATTTTACATCTTTGATCTTAGGATGCCCCAGCCATTTGAACAAAGAATTGCGGGAAGCGCCCATCAGGGGTAAACTCATCTTTCCTTTGAAATGCTGCCCGATCTCGATATAGTCTCTCCCGGTATAAAAATAGATATCCTTGTCTTTATAAGCGATCAGCCCCCCGCATTTCGAAGAGCTTGTCTCTGCTTCTTCACTTGTAAAACAAGGGAATACCTGTTTAACCTGTGCCTGCGTGAAATCCGGCTCGATCCCCGTCACTTTGCCGCCGAGAATGTCCACCACAAAGGGATTGCAGACGGTTGTTGTTTTAAGTTGTGCGGAAGCGGTGAAACAAATACCCAAGGACAAGAGGAGAAAAAGGGTTTTCATACTATTGCGGGGTTGGTACATCCCATCCCAAGCAAATTCCTTGCTAACTTTAGATCTGATGAAATATTTTTATTTTTTATACCTGCTGGCGCCGGTGCATGCACTGTCGCAACCGGTTAATAAAACGGTCATGAAACTAGACTCACTGTTTGATAGCTATTTTAAAACGGGAGAACCCGGCGGAGCTGTACTACTCGTAAAAGAGGGCCAGGTGATTTACCAAAAGGGTTTTGGTGTGGCCGATATCAACACGAAGGAGCTGATCACGACAAAGACCCTTTTTAATACCGGTTCCATCAGTAAGACATTTGTCGCATATAGTATCCTGCAGCTTGCCCGGGATGGGCGTTTGTCACTGGAAGATGAGCTGTATAAATATTTCCCGGATTTCCTGCATCCGGAAATCGCCCGGCAGGTGAAACTCTATCATTTGCTCACCCATACATCCGGGATACCCGACAACCGTAAAGTAACAGAGAATAAAGAATTCTATCTCACCGCAAAGGACGAAGAGAATTTCGCTCCTTTAAAACAGGCCGACAGTTTACAGTTCACAGCGGGCACCCGGTACCGTTATTCCAACCCGGCATTCAACGGGCTTGCGCTGATCATTGAAAAACTTACTGGTAAAAAATGGCAGGCACAGGTCCGCGATCATATTTTTATTCCTTCGGGAATGAACAGCTCGACGATCACTGATGGGGCACACCCGGAAAAAGACGTTGCCCATGGGTATGTAAAAAATAAAAAAGGGAAGTTTGACGAACTGGATTATGGTGAGGAGCCCACGTTCGCAGCCGCAGGTAATGGCGGTGTATGGAGCAGCGTGGAAGAACTCTGGAAATATGAACAGGCGATCCAATCCCATCAATTTTTAGATAAAGCATGGATCGACCGGTCCCGGACAGCGTGGTCATTCCCGGGATGGAAGGATAGTACCCCTTCAAGGCTCGGGCTCAGTTGGTTCCTGACCCGCGAGATGGACGTGGAGATGACCGGTCATACGGGGTCGCAGGGTGGCTTTATCAGTGATTATTGCTGGCTACCCGAAAAAAAGGTCTTCTATGTGCTGCTTTGCAATATCCCCCAACCCATTAAAGAGATCAGAACCAAACTGTTCAGCATGCTGAGGCAGGAAGGCTTGCTCTAAACTGAGGCTGGCCGGAGGGCCTACTACTGTTGACTCCTGATAGGAATTGAGCTAACTTGTATAGGGTTTACAGGCAACCAACGGGGCTTGTATGCCGATTGAGGAATGAAACACTTTACGGATTTGCTATCTGCGGACGAATTGACCTACCACGTTGAGGCATGTGCACTTAACAACAGGGGGAGCCAGAAAATTTTATACAACTCCTTCTACGGGTATGCCATGGCCATTTGCGACCGGTATGCCAGCAAACAGGAGGATGCGGTGGAGATATTAAATGACGGGTTCCTGAAGATCTTCAAAGAAATACACCATTACCGCCCCGCTTATGCCGATGTGGTCAGCTCTTTTAAAGGATGGCTGCGAAAGATCATGGTATATACCGCAATCGATCATTTCCGCAAGAACCAGAAACACCAGATGGTCACCCAGTTGGACAATGTAGTTTACCAGGTGGCAACTATGCATCAGGATGCGATCGATAAATTATCCTACGATGAGATCATCCGGGCCGTGCAGGAATTATCACCTGCTTACCGGGCCGTATTCAATCTCTTTATCATTGAAGGATTAAGCCATGATGAAATAGCGGGTCATCTCGGGATATCCAACGGGACATCCAAGTCGAATCTTTCAAAAGCAAGAAAACAATTACAAAAGATATTATTCAAACAAAACGAACTACAAGCAGCAAGAAATGCAGTCTGAAGAATTAGATAAAAAAATAAGAGAAGCAGCCGACCATCATCACCCTGCCTACGATGAGCAGGCCTGGATGAAAATGGAAAAATTGCTGAACAAACATCTTCCGCAAAAGAAAGATGACAGGAGAAGATTTATTTTCTTTATCCTGCTCTTCCTGCTGATCGGTGCTGCTGTTACGGGATTATTCATATTGCGTGACCGCAACGGCCGTTCAACAGCAGCAATTGCCGAACAAAGATCCCCATCAACGAGCCAAGAGCAACGAGCCAAGAGTACCGAGCCAAGAGCCACAAGCCAAGAGCCAAGAGCAACAAGCCAAGAGCCAAGAGCCACGAGCCAAGAGCCAAGAGCCACTAGCCAAGAGCCAAGAGCCACTAGCCAAGAGCCAAGAGCCACAAGCCAAGAGCCAAGAGCCACTAGCCAAGAGCCAAGAGCCACTAGCCAAGAGCCAAGAGCCACTAGCCAAGAGCCACTAGCCAAGAGCCAAGAGCCACGAGCCAAGAGCCAAGAGCCAAGAGCCAAGATCCAAGAGCCAAGAGCCAAGAGCCAAGAGCCAAGAGCCACTAGCCAAGAGCCAAGAGCCAAGAGCCAAGAGCCAAGAGACACGAGCCAAGAGCAACGAGCCACGAGTACCGAGCCACGAGTAAAGAGCAACCAGCAACCAACCTCCGCTGATTTATCCGACGAAGCTATTGCGAAGTCGGAAGCTACGGCGGGCAAGCCAGTCCCGGCTTCCAGCGGGATGACAGTCAGTGGCTCAACAGCAGGCAGTTCTGCAACGACAGTGATCGCACAAGTGCCTGCGACGGAAAATAAGAAAGAAGCAACAGCAAAGAGTAATAAAGACAAATCCCGGAATACCAGGAGAAGCAATTCTTTCTCGCTGAATTTTACCGTCGGTCCTGATATAAGTATTGTTGGAACAAGTAAAGCGGGGAAGGTAAACCTGATTGCGGGTATCGGTCTCGGCTATACATACAAGGACCGTCTCACGATCCGTACAGGTTTTTATGCGGCCAATAAAGTGTATTCGGCTGAGCCGGGAGATTATCACCCGCCTTCCCGGTTTTATTATTATTATCCCAACCTGCAAAAGATCGATGCGAATTGCCGGGTGTACGAGATACCGGTATCGCTGAGCTATCATTTCGGGAACAATAAAAAACAGAACTGGTTTGTTTCTTCAGGCATCTCCTCGTACCTGATGAAACGGGAGACTTATAATTATTTCTACAAACAATTGCCTACCCAACCAACGATCAGCAAACAACGTACGCTGAATGGCGTCAACAAGCATTATTTTTCCGTGCTTACTGTGTCGGGTGGCTTCCAGAAAAATTTCAACCGTTCTCTTTCCCTTACTGTTGAGCCTTATCTCAAAGTTCCTTTAAGCGGCATTGGCTATGGAAAGGTGAAGCTCAACAGTTCCGGTGTCATGTTCACGGTGGGGGTGAGGCCTTTTGACCTGTTCCGGAAGGGGAAATAAGTGGAGCTCATTCTTTTGTACCTTAGGCAACCTGATTTTAGATGTTATCGATTGAATAAAAAAACTTGCTTGTGAAACATATAATACCTCTTCGGTCTCTTTGCATCTTTTTATTATCAGCCCTTGTTGTAATTTATTCCTGCAGTAAAGGTGGCGGCGGTGGTACACCACCCAATCCCTGTTCTGGTGTTACGGTCACGGTAAGCGGTACCACCTCTAACCCCACTACAGTAAACGGGACTGACGGAAGTATCAGCGCAACCGCTTCGGGCGCATCGGGTTTTACCTATAGTCTTAACGGCGGTACTTTCCAGGCATCGGGTACGTTTTCCAACCTCGCCGCGGGTTCCTATACTATTGTGGCAAAAAGCAGCGCAGGTTGTACGGGTTCATCCATTTTTACACTTAGTGCGCCGAATCCTTGTGCAGGAATCAATATAATCGTTACCGGTACTGCAACCAATCCTTCCGGTCCGGGTGCTACCAATGGAAGTATCGTGGCGAGCGCAACAGGCAGCACCGGTTTTACGTATAGTATCAACGGGGGAGCATTCCAGCCATCTGGGACATTCAACAACCTTGGTGCAGGCGCTTATGCGATTGTCGCCAAAGATCTGAACGGTTGTATAGGTTCAGCTAATTTTACTCTCACAGCACCCAATCCCTGTGCAGGTATCACCATCGTGGTAACTGGTACGATCACCCATCCATCTGCTCCGGGAGCAACCAATGGAAGTATCGTTGCCAGCGCAACCGGCAGCACGGGTTTTACTTACAATATAAACGGAGGTGTTTTCCAGGCATCGGGCACATTCAATAACCTCGGTGCGGGAGTTTATATCATTGTTGCTAAGGACCTTAATGGTTGTACAGGAACAAACAGTTTCACACTTACCCCCCCAAACCCATGTGCTGGTGTCAATATCATCGTCAGCATAACACCTACAGCAAATATTCCCTGCCAGCTGCCCAATACAGGTGCGATCGCTGCTTCAGCAAGTGGCGGTAATGGCGTTTATACCTATAGTCTTAACGGGGGTGCGTTCCAGTCTTCCGGTACTTTCAGTAACCTGCCTGCGGGAAATTATACAGTGACCGCGAAAGACGGCAACACTTGTACCGGCAGTGGTTCCGATGTGGTGTCGAATGCGCCAGCCGGTCCTTTATTCACACAGGTAAGAACCGTATTGCAAAACAACTGCGTGCCCTGCCACAATAATGTGCAACAGGAAGGAGGAATGAACTGGACCATCGATTGTAATATTGTTACTTTCAAGGACAGGATACAGGCAAGAGCAGTAAATGGGAATCCATCGCCGATGCCGCCGACAGGTTTGTTGCCAATTTCAGAACGTCAGAAGATCACTAACTGGATCAACGCAGGAGGAAGATACAGTGATTAAAAAATAAGTCTCATTAGATGTGATGCGTCCTCAGGAGGTTCTTGTAAACAGGGAACCTCCTTTTTTATTTTCCCCAGCGGAATGTTTTGACATCAAAACCGGCGAGATCGAGTACGCGGTCCACAACCGTAGCTGCCACTTCTTCGATCGTGGAAGGCCGGCTGTAAAAAGAAGGTGTGGCGGGACAAATGATACCTCCAGCAAGGGTAACTGTTTCCATGTTGCGGATATGAATAAGGTTGTAAGGAGTTTCTCTCACTACACAAATCAGTCTTCTTCTTTCTTTCAGGACAACATCGGCGGCCCGGGTGACCAGGTCGTTGGAAACGCCGGATGCGATCCGTCCCAAGGTTCCCATCGAACAGGGAATGATAATGAGGGTATCATACTGTCCCGAACCGGATGCAAAAGGCGCATTGAAATCGGTACTCCCATAAAAACGGGCGGGAATATCCTTCCATGATTCGTCGCCCAGCTCCGTTTTCCAAACCTCTTTGGCATTGGTGCTCATCACGACCGATAATTCCTGCCATTGCTCTTTGGCAGCGGCCAGTTTTTTCAGCAGCAATTCAGCATAAACAGAACCGCTGGCACCCGAAATGGCGATGGCTATTTTTCTCATTTTATAACAACAACTAAGCTCGTTAAAAGATTGAAATTAGAATAATTATGCAATCGTTTGCGGATTTTTTGTAGTATACCAGCCACAGGTTCACAGTAGCTGATTCTACAAAAGTTACTGTTGTGACATTGAGTAAAATCAATAATTTCCTTAGCGGGGGTATATTTTACCTCTTCAAGGGGAAAAATGACAACTAAATGTATTGCAGTATCCTATTAATAACGATATTAGCTTTGAATTTTCATAGGATAAGGTTTAATGGTTAATGGTTTTTGATTAGGGCCCCCCGATTTGCGTCGGGGGTTCTTTTTTTATAGTATCATCCTCTCTTGGTTTTACCACGCTTCCTTCGTCAGTGCATGCTCCGACACAAAGGTTCATAGGGTCAGATAGGTTTTATAAAACAACTGTGATATTACAAGGCATTCGGTAGTGGGTCAGTTTGAATTAGTCGGCAACGATTTTATTGAATGACCGAGTTGTCATCCTGAGCTCAGCGAAGGATAAGATGAAGATTTTGAAGCTTCTATTCCGACAAAGGAGAAATCTAAAGACAGATTCCTCCTTCGTCGGAATTAATTTGATCGTCAGCCCATCTATTCCTCACTTCGTTCGGAATGACAAAGAGTATCATAATTCAAACTGAAAAAAGCCCGTTCCTTGATGAAGAACGGGCTTTTTTATAAAGTGGATCTATTGATTAAAATCCTTTAGGCTGCTTCGGAGCTTGTGCGGGTTTCTGTGTATTGTCATTCCCCATATTTTCCATGATCCAGTTGGTCATCTTGCTCCAGAGATGGAAGGTAGTGTTATCCATCTGCCCGCCAATGCCATGATTCTTATTTGGATAATAAGCGCTTTCAAAATCAATATTGCTTTTTACCAGGGCGCTGATCATCTGTGTGGCATTCTGGAAATGTACATTGTCATCCGCGGTACCATGAATGATCAGGTATTTCCCTTTGATCTTGTCAGTAAAATTGATCGGTGAATTCTCATCATAACCTTTGGGATTCTCCTGCGGTGTGCGCATATATCTCTCCGTATAGATATTATCATAATAGCGCCAGCTGGTAACAGGTGCCACAGCCACGGCCGCGCTAAACACATCATTGCCTTTGGTGATGGCCAGCGAACTCATAAATCCGCCATAACTCCATCCCCAGTGACCGATATTGTTCTTGTCGACAAAGGACATGTTCCCGATATATTTTGCCGCATCGATCTGGTCCTCTATTTCAAACTTACCCAGTTGCAGGTAGGTTTTCTTTTTAAATTCTTCCCCCCGGTAACCGGTACCGGTATTGTCGACACTTACCACGATGAATCCTTTTTGTGCCAGCAACTGGTGCCAGGTGCTTACCGCACCAAAACGGTTAGCCACCTGCTGTGAGCCGGGACCGCCATAATTACAGAAGAGTACAGGATATTTTTTGGAAGGATCGAAATTAGCGGGTTTCAGCATCCAGCCGTTCAGTGTATCGCCTTTGCTGTTGGGTACTTTTATGAACTCAGCCTTGCCATAACCATATTCTTTGATTTTGTCTTTGAGCTTCGCGTTCTCATTGATCGTTTTTACGAAGACGCTAATCAGTTCTTTCTTTTTGTTAAGCTCAATTTTATTCAGTGTAACTGTCTGTGGGGTATTCAGGTCTGACCTGTAATCATAGAACTGGGTAAAATCGCTGTTCAGCTCGACGCGGTGCCATGCTTCACCCTGGGTGAGCTGGTATGTCTTCTTGCCGTCGAAATCGGTCACAAACAGATTCCTGTCGAGGGGACGGGGATAAGCCATCGTATAATAAACACGTTTGTTCTTTTCATCTACTCCATTGATACTGGTCACTTCAAAATTGCCTTTGCTGACCTGGGTCTTTGACTTGCCATCCAGGCTGTAGAGATAGATATGGTTAAATCCATTCATCTCGCTGGTGAACAAATAACTTTTGCCATCATTCATGAACTGCCAGTCATCATTGATATCGATATAATATTTATTCTTCTCTTCATACAGGTTATTGCTGGCGCCGGTTTTAGCATTGGTCAATAAGAGTTTCAGGTTGTCCTGGTGACGGTTCATCCAGTATACTACGAGCGAATTATCATCTTTAGTCCATTTGATCCGGGGAATATAGATATCGCCCTGCTCGAACTGCGCTTTCGCTTTTGTTCTCTTGGAGACATCATAGATATAAATATCAACTGTTGAATTATCATCACCGGCCTTGGGATATTTATAAACGTATTGTTTGTTATGCGCATTGTCGAACTGGGTGAATTGATATTCTTTTACTTTGCTTTCGTCAAAACGGTAATAAGCGATATAATTTCCTTTGGGGCTCCACTGATAAGCCTGGGTAAAAGAGAATTCTTCTTCGTAGACCCAGTCGCAATTACCGTTGATGATAAAATTCCATTTACCATCGGTGGTAATGGCGGTTGTTTTTGCTGACGAAACATCATACAGGTACATATTGTTGTCTTTCACATAAGCCACTTTGCTGCCATCGGGGGAGAAGCTGGCGTGCATGATCTTGCCGGTATCCAGTTTCACCAGGTTTTTTTGACCCAGGTCATAGTAGTAGGTATAAGCTTTGGAAGAATGGCGGTAGATGTTTTCGCGGCCGGTGAAAATGAGTACTTTCTTTTTGTCGTCCGTGGCAGTATAATCAGCCACGTTCAGTTTTTTGTCATTCTCTTTGATATTGGCTGCCAGCAGTACGCTGTCCATGGTTTCACCGGCAAATCCCGGAACGAACTCCCCGCGGAAGGTTCCTTTTTTATAAATATCTTCTAAAGTGATCTGTTTGGTCTGTGCCGTTGCAAACAGCGGCAGAAGGAAAAGGAGTAAAAAAAGCTTACGCATATCAGAGTTGTTTTTAAGGTCATAAATGTAGGCCAAATGGCCCGGAACGGGTTGCCGTACAAATAAAAAAGACGGCACCCATAGAAAAGATGTCATCTGAAAAAGTTAATCCTTCGCTAAGGCTCAGGAGGACAAGGGGTGTTTCAACTTCGACTTATTTATTCTTAGGCCTGTCAGTCATATAATCAAAACGTTTGCCCGTGACTTCGGCCATATCGGGGATCGTTTCTGCTTTATATTCGCCCGCATCCAGCTTTTTCTTTGTGGCGGAGAAGGCTTCCAGGGTTTGTTCGATCTCTTCGTCGGTATGCACCGCGGTAGGGATCAGGCGGTAGATGATATGTCCTTTTGGTATCACGGGGTATACAACGATCGAACAGAAAATATGGTAGTTCTCGCGGATATCCATTACCATCGCAGTTGCTTCGGGTACATCGCCTTTCATATATATCGGTGTAACAACCGAATCAGTTTTACCGATATCAAATCCTCTTTCTTTTAAACCTTTTTGCAGCTTGCGGGCATTCTCCCACAATTTATCTTTCAGCTGCGGTTGTGTCTTTAATAATTCTAACCGCTTCAGGTTCCCTACTACCAGGGGCATGGGTAAACTTTTGGCGAATATCTGGCTGCGGATATTGTAGCGGATATAATCAATGATAGTCCTGTCACCGGCAATAAAGGCTCCGATGGAGGCCATTGATTTGGCGAATGTAGAAAAATACAGGTCGATCTTATCTTGCACGCCCTGCTCTTCACCCGCGCCGGCGCCAGTCTTACCAAGTGTGCCAAACCCGTGCGCATCATCCACCAGCAGGCGGAACTCGAACTTATCTTTCATTGCGGCGATGTCTTTCAGGTTGCCCTGGTCGCCCGCCATACCGAATACACCTTCGGTGATGACAAGTATGCCACCGGATTTTTGTTTATCTATTAATGCTGTTGCTCTTTGCAATTGTTTGTCCAGGTCTTCCATATCGTTATGCTTGAATACATAACGGTGACCGGGATGCAAACGCAGACCGTCGATGATACAGGCATGGCTTTCGGCATCGTATACGATCACATCATGACGGGCACATAACACATCAATGATACTGACCATTCCCTGGTAGCCATAGTTCAGCAGGGCAGCGTCTTCTTTCATTTCAAAAGCAGCAAGTTCGGCTTCCAGTTGTTCGTGCAGATCACTGTTGCCACTCATCATGCGTGCACCCATCGGGAGGGCCAGGCCATATTTTGCAGCGCCTTCGGCATCTGCTTTTCTTACTTCGGGATGGTTGGCGAGGCCGAGATAATTGTTCAGGCTCCAGATGATCATTTCCTTGCCCCGGAAGATCATTCTGCTACCGATCTCTCCTTCGAGTTTCGGAAAAGCAAAATAACCATGGGCTCTTTCACGGAACTGGCCGATGGGGCCAGCATTTTTCAATAAACGCTCGAAAATATCTGCCATAGTGATGGTTTAAAATTGTCGCAAAGATAAGCGTTTAGGGCTTGATGGCAAAGGTTGATTGTCAAGGATATACGTCGAGGAAACGTATAATTGGAATTAAAGGATCTTATTTTTATTACCACATAGACACAGTAGGCGCACATAGGCACACATAGAGGTTCCAATAGTATCCGCTATGTGGAGCTATGTGCCTATGATCCTATGTGGTAAAATAATTAAGTGGTTAAAAGCCTTCTCATCTTCGTGAGTTCATGGTCGTCGTGTTCGTCTCAGTCTTTCCACGATCACCAGGAATAAGCGCCGGGATAATTGAATTCAAATTTTCTTTCTACCCAGGACGGTTATATTATCATATCACTTTTTTTAATTCGCTCCATTCCTTTACCAGCTGCTCAAGCAGTTGCTGTGCTTTGGCAACGGCGCTGATGGCTTGCGCGGTAGGTGGCCGGTCGCTGTCTTGCAAAACCCCGAAGAGGGAAGCAAAAGCACTGTCCAGCCGGCTAAAACTCGGTTCCGTACTGCCCTGCGGCGTATTTTCAAGTTTGGCCGCTCTCTTCTCCCAGCCGCCTACTCTTTCCGCCGCGGTTCTTTCTGCACTTACCAGTTGCGATTGAAGCATGGACCGGAAACGGCGAACCTCTTTCAGCATTTCCATACATTTTTTTCTCCCTTCATAACATTGCAGGGACAGATCATGTTGTTTTTGCAACTCAGCAGCAGACATCTTTATTCTTGGATCCATTTTGATCTCAAAAGACTGCTTGTAGATTTCCTGCACATCGCTGTTGCGGATCGTTAGTTGAACGGTATAGGTTCCCGGCATTACCCAGGGGGATGTGGGATCAGGTGCTGTGTTCATATAAGTAGCGGCGATCGGGTAGGAGACAGGAATATCCAGCGGAGTATAATGCATATCCCAAACAAAACGATTCGCTCCCTGTTTATTTGATAAAATTTGTTGCGGGCGGATCCAGTAGGGCGGGGTATTATCCGCGGGTTGTTTATACAATGTGTCGAGACTGCTGAAACGCCGCAGCAGTTTATTCTTTGCATCCCTGATCTCCAGTGTCGCTTCATCGCTGTTCTCCCCGGCATAATAATTAATGATTGCGCCGTCAGGTGGATTATCTCCCGAAGGTTCTTCCTGTGGTAAGGGTGTATCGGTATTCATATTCCATCTCACCCGGTAACTGGTCTGGGGCTTGTAGAGGATGTCTTTCTTTTGAATTGCTGCGGTCGTTAGTTGTCGCAGAGGAGTGATATCATCCAGTATCCAGAAACTTCTACCATGGGTTCCTACTACGATATCATCATCCTTGATCACCAGGTCGCGGATGGAAGTGGCGGGCATATTCAGCCGGAGTGATTGCCAGTTCTCCCCATCATCAAAGGAAACATAGACCGCTCTTTCGCTTCCGGCGAAGAGTAACCCTTTTCGCCTGGGATCTTCACGAACCGTATTGATAGGATCATTGGGCAAACCTTTTACAATTTCTTTCCATGTTTTCCCTCCATCAGTCGTTTTATAAATATGCGGGCGCATATCATCGCAGCGTATACGGTTGACAGCGGCATAAACCGTGTTCACATCGAAATGACTGGCATCCATCAGGGATACTTTGCTCCAGGCGGTAACTGCAGGCGGTGTAACATTCTTCCAGGTCTTACCGCCGTCTTTTGTAAGGTGGATCAGTCCATCATCTGTCCCGCACCAGATCGTATTGATGTCTTTAAAGGAAGGAGCAATAGTATAGATCACACCCCGACGCGGCATGGTCTTCATGTCTTCTGTTGTATATACACCAACACTTGCAGGAATATCCCAGCTTTCCCTGGAAAGATCGGGACTGATCACCTGCCAGTTGTTGCCTCCATTGGTTGTTTTGAACATCACATTTCCGGCGAAATAAAGAGTTTTGTTGTCAATGGGACTGAACAATACCGGCGCAGTTCGAAGGAAACGGTATTTACCACTGCGCATGGCTTCCGGTGAAATATTTTGTGTCTGTCCTGTTCTTTTATCATAGCGGGAAATTTTTCCGCCATAAATAATATTCGGATCAAACGGATCGGCTGCTACATAACCATATTCTTCCACACCCACGGGGTGCCATTCACGGAAACTGATTCGTCCATCATTTCCTCTTGATGCAATTCCTACCGAACCGCTTTCCTGTTGACCGCCGTAGACATTGTAAGGGAATGCATTGTCGGTACTGACATGGTAGAACTGCGCGGTTGGCTGATTGTACCAGGAAGAAAAAGTTTCCCCGCCATTCACCGTGATGATCGCTCCCTGGTCGCTGGCGATAAGAATGATCTCGGGGTTATCGGGATTGATCCAGATACGGTGGTAATCATCCCCACCGGGTGCACCGCGGAAAGCATTCCATGTTTTGGCGCCATCTTCACTCTTCCATGTAACCACGTTTGCGGAATAAACGATATCCGCATTGCGCGGATCAGCTTTCAGTTCAGCAAAATCCGCTGCTCTTCCCCAGTAGCGGTTATCGCTTACCATTCTTTTCCAGGATTCTCCTGCATCGTCGCTTCGATAAATACCACCCAGTTGTCCTGCATCCACTGTCGCGTACATTCTTTTTGGATTGGAGGGAGCGATGCAAAAACCAATTCTTCCTAAACCCTGGTCAGTGCCGGGCAGACCGGTGGTTAATTTTTTCCAGGTCGTTCCGCCATCGGTTGATTTGAACAAACCGCTTTCTTTCCCGTTCCAGGAGCCGTTCTCCCAGGGCCCTTGTCGGCCGGCCCATAGATCAGCATAAATGGTATTCGGATCTTTCGGATCGATGGTCACCTGTATAGCGCCGGTATTCTCGTCTTTGTATAATATTTTTTCCCAGGTCTTGCCGCCATTCAATGTCCTGTACACGCCCCGCTCCGGGTTGGGTCCATAGGGATGACCGAGCGCGGCGACAAAAACTCTATCAGGGTTATTGGGATCGATCGCCATTCCGCCGATCTGCTGCGCATCACGAAGACCCAGGTGTGTCCAGGTTTTCCCGGCATCTGTTGACTTATACACGCCATCACCCACGGAAAGATCGGGACGCTGCAAACCTTCACCGCTGCCGGCATACAAGATATCGGGATTGGAAGGCGCCACCGCCACATCGCCGATCGAGCCGGTGGGCAGCATATCCGCGATGGGGAACCAGGTCCTGCCAAAATCTGTTGTCTTCCAGATCCCTCCGTTGTTGACACCGATATAAAAAGTGCTGGGTTGTTGCGGCACCCCGCAGGCGCCTACGGTTCTACCACCCCGGTGCGGGCCGATCATCCGCCAGCGCATGGCGTCATAATATTTCGCATCGAAGGATTGGGCATGCAGAATAGTGGTGAAGAGGGCCGCGAAAATGCAGCAAAGCAGTTGTCTGGACATGGAAAATGGTTGTGGTTGAAGATACGAAAAAGAGAGAAGACCGGAGCCGTGAGCCGTGAGTCGTGAGCCTTGAGTCTTGAGTCTTGAACCTTGAGCCGTGAGTCGTGAGCCTTGAGCTATGAGCCGTGAGTCTTGAGCCGTGAGCCTTGAGTCTTGAACCTTGAGCCGTGAGTCGTGAGCCTTGAGTCTTGAACCTTGAGCCTTGAGCCTTGAGCCATGGGCCTTCCATATCACAGTTCCCTGATCCAGATATTCCGATAGCTAACAGGGTCGCCATGATCCTGCAGTACCAGCGGCAGTTTGGCTGCATGTGGGATATATTGTGGGATACCCTCGTTCACCGTATTCCCCCAAAGCACTACATTATTTTGTATCAATACCCCGTTCTGCATCACCGTGATCCTTGCCGGCGTTTTCAATGAACTGTCTGCATTGAATTGCGGCGCTGTGAAAATTACATCAAAGCTCTGCCATTCACCGGGTGGGCGACAAGCATTCACGAGCGGGATATATTGTTTGTACATACTTCCAGCCTGGCCATTCACATACGTGGAATTTTTATAACTATCCAGCACCTGCAGTTCATAGCGGCCCATAAAAAAAATACCGCTGTTACCGCGTCCCTGGCCTTCACCTTTTACTTCGGCCGGTGTACGCCATTCAATATGCAGCTGGCAATCGCCGAATCCTTTTTTAGTGTGGATATCACCGGCATCTTTTACCGCGGTCATAGCATTGTTATCCAGTTTCCATGTTGATGCGCTTCCATTTTCTTTTTTCCAGTTAGCAAGACTTTTTCCATCAAAGAGCACGATCGCATCCGAAGGCGCATCGGCAGCGGTTTTGCCGGGTTTCACAGTTTTGGGCACCGGGTTCCACACACGGGTGGGGGCAGCAGGGTCGTCTTGGGCGTGAAGGATGCTAGTGGTGACCAGGAAGTAGCAAGTGGGGAATAGCAAGTAGGTAAACAGCGTTGTTTTCATGATTAGTGATTAAAAGCTAATGAAGAAATCAGCCTTTAAGATAAAAACTTTTTGGCGAATTCATTTAGATAAAAGTACCGGGTGGCTAATGGGGAGTGGGAGATTAAGAGTGGGTTATATTAGGAATACTTTGCTTTTGCCACCTTCCTGTCTTACCTGCAGGTGGAAATTACCGGATTGATCCGTCACTTATCCCCGAATCCACAGTCACGGCAGTTCCGGCAGCTCATATATTGTAAAATGCTATTTATGTAACCTATCAACTTTTAAATGCCTGATAAGGACAGATAGATCCTCATCATATATAGCATTGCCAGTTACTGAATCACGTCCCGAAGTGATCGAAATAGAATCAAGGTGAATTATGCATTGACCTTTAGGTATTTCATTTATTACGAGGTGCAGGCTATCTGGCTGCGATACCTCCCTGAAAACCTTACATCCTTTTTTAAAATCAAAGAAGGCAGTTGCAAAAGCAAATCTCGGGTTAAAAAATAATGCATTCAGGAAATCCTTAGTATTGTCACAGGTAAAATGAAATCCCTTTGGGTTTATATCCCATGTTTCCTGTATGGTTATGCCATAATTCCTCAAGTTGATGGAATACTGCCCAAGCCTGGTTAAAATTTCCTGTACATGCTTTATGTTTTTATATTGTTCAAAGTTGTCAGAGTTCATTCATAATTATTAAGCTGGGTTTTGCCGGCCTGGTATATTTGCAGTGAAAATTCATATTAATCGGGGACAGATGAAGGGAAAAATAACCTGTAGTGCTTTGCTCGTGCTACTGTTAAGGTGGCTCCTGAAACCGGGTGCCTGCTGTCTTGAGCGGTGATCGGTTTCATGGTTATAGGTACATCTTTTTTCCCTCTTAAATAGTCTTCTACATATTTGCCAATTGGGTTATTCTTACCCGGGTTCATTGCAAGCCGGGTGAACGCCCATTGCTCATCAGTTGGAATAGTATCGAAACTGGATCCATGTTCAATAAAAGATCTTCGAACCCGTTCCTTGTTAACACCAAGATAATATGCAAAAGCTAAAACAGCCTCGTCCCCTCTAAACCTCACATCATTTGCTACTTCGCTGGTTGCGTCAAGGGTTTGATTTTTTTCAACTGTATAAGCGATGTTTTTGGCATCGGGATATTTTTCAAGAATGATTTTTCTTTTTTCAACCCAATGGTCGACTCCGATTGCAATACCGAATACGGATTTATCTTTTGGCCTCACATATTGTCCTTTGTCTGTATTTTCTTGTAATAAAGCTGCAGCAAGTAACGCCTCATCTAATCCTGCCTTTTTCGCGGCCTCTTTTATTCGTTTAATAAATTCTTCGTTTTTATAAACAGGGTTGGTAAAGAATTTATCATTTTCAGTTATTAAAGTGTGGAGCACATTAAAATATTCATTCCTTTGAGGATTTCTGGAAGCAGCCGTTCCTTCTTTATGATTTTTGCCTCCTCCTGCTCCCCCGGTTCTTCTTGCTGCGGCTGATCTTCTCGGTTGAGGACCTAAGCGATCATGTGTGCCACGCACCGGTTCAACAGTAACAGAACTCTCATCTGTATCTCCAAAACCAGCAACTCCCCAGTCATCCTGTAACTGGGAAGCCGGTGTAACTCTTCCATCTCCAGATTTCAAGATCTGTAATGCCCCGAATGTATTCAGAATTTTTTTTAACCCGGAATATAACCCAGTGCTTATTGCAGTACCCAAACCGCCTAGCCTGTCATTTTTTGCAGATAACTTTGCGTATAGATAATGTTCCGCTGCAGCCAGGTAATCATTATCATCCCCGCCACGATGAATATTTCTTTGGGTCTGGACATCGGCCCAGGCCTCATCTATGTTTCCATGGGCTCTCTCAAGAGCATTTACCACGATGCTTCTCACGATAGTATGACCGCCACCGTTAAGTCCCAGGCCAATCTTTTTTTCATTAACACGGTAAGTTCCAACGACGGTGGAATGATACCTGGAAGAAAAGTCAGGAAGTTTTAGTGCTTCAGGCACTTTAATTCCCCTGTCAGCTGTACCCCTTATGGACGGAACATTGGTTGCAGTCCTGGTTCTGGCATCTTTGTGACTTTTTTTTCTATGTGCAGTATCATCTGCTCTGCCAGTCGCGCTCTTCTCGGCTAAATCGGGATCGGCCATTGGTTTGTATTTACAATTATTATATCGGTCTCAGCTACTGTTATCAGAGTAATCCCTCCACAATGATCTTTTTTTCAATATCCGGATCCTCTAACAAATTGTCTTTCGTTTGATCACTCTGGTTTTCCAGCAAACGGGCTGCCAGGCGTAAGTTTTCCAGTTCAGCATGACGAACTTCTGCTTTGACCTTTCGTACATCTTCAACCCGGTGAAGTAATTTAAAATCTTCGAGCAACGGATGCGTTCCGGGCAGCGCTTCAATAAAGAGCTGGCCTGTCGGAACAATAATTTCCTCCGTGGTTCGTCTTGCGGTCACTACATAATCAGCAAGCTTCTTTTTCAGATCATCCTGGTCATATTCAACACCTTCAAATAAAGCGCTACCTGAATTGTCAAGTGTGCCATCAGCTTGTGTCGTTATAGTTTGCGCCCACAACTGATCAAAGGATTCAAGAAAACCAGCTATTGAATCCGGATCTTTTAAATTATGAGTAAACCCATCAATAAAATCCTTTAGCATAAAATCAGTCAGGTAACAACCTTCTTTCATTGGAAAAATGATATAGTTCCCCTTAAAGCCAAGTGGGTTATCAATATCAGCTAGCTCCACCAGGTCACGTTTATCCCAGTTAGAAGAAGGATGCGGTACCTGGAGTGAATAAATTCCAAACATCTTCAGGGTTGGATCAGAGATAATATTGAGCTGGGGAGCTCCCGGCGTTGGACAATCAATATCCAGTTTATAGAGTTCGAAGAAGGTTTGATCAGCTACGCTGTGACTCCAGATAGCCTGCATATAATAAATGATATTCTGTTTTACATGTATCCTTAGCTGGTCGATCGCAACATGACGGGAAAATTGGTTTTGGAGTGCAGCAGCATAATTTTTTGTGGCTTGCTCAAAAGAATCTGTCCCCTGTTTTAATTTACCCTGCGCATCGGCAAGCGATTGTTCAACATATTGAAGGCGTGATTCGGCCGACCTTCTGTAAGCTTCGCTTTTCTCCGCATCGATACTTCCTGGATCAGGGGCTAGTCCAAGTGTAAGAATTTTTGCTGCCAGGGGTAATTCACTTATTTCAGCCAAGGATTTTGCTTCCGCTGTTTTTACCAGGGTTTCCCTTAATGAGTTTCTCATGCTCAATTGGTCATTAACCTGGTTCTCGAGACTTTGAATAAGGCGCCTTTGCGCCATCCAATGTGTTTTTATGATATCAATTGAAACCTCATCGCCCGCGAAACCGGAAGACAAATAATTCAATGCAGGCCGAAGTGAATCATCCAGCAAAACTCTTGCAAGGATCCATTGGTATTGAACCAGCCATGCTTCATCAATAGCATGGGGAGCTGGCACATCAAGCGCGACTAAAATAACCGGCCTTACCCTGTATAGCAGCTCGGTAATATTATATCGTCTTTGTAGTTCATAAAAAAGATAGGTAACTGTTATTTCAGTATTCGGATTTGAGATCTCGCCAGAATTCATTTCTTCTGTTTCACTAGACACGGAAGTGTTTACCTCGAGGGACCTTTCTAACCGGTATTCCTGGGCGGCCTTTATGGTAGCCTCATGAAATTCTTTTTTGTTCGCGGCGGATTCCTGGCCCTGGTTAGCTGCAAATTCTGTTGAAGCATTTATACTTCCAATACCGATATTAAATGACCCTGAAGCCGTCTGTTTGAAATTGGTAGCTGTGGAAGCCTTTTTCATAATTTCCGCTTCCGCCCTGGAAGTTTCTGATGATTGATAGGAACTTGAAGACATTGATCTTTCAATCTCTTTTTCAGCTCTTGTTCTTTTTATGTTTAGTTTTTTCGAATATTTTCTTGTTTCACCCGGGGCCAAAGGGATTGTAGAAATTAGATCCCCGGCCTGGTATTCCAAGGGCTCCCATTTCTGGCGGTAGGTAAGCATCAGCCCAAAATTATAAGAATGCTTTGCGAAAACATCGAAGGCATAAGGTTCTGAAAGTGCCAGGCCGATCTTATAAACGAGCTTTACGATTCTTCCACCGGGTCCATCAGGGTTTTGTAACATTATTTGGCCGATCCTCAGGTGAAGATCAATCTCCGCTTTTTTTGTAACGTCATTAAGTCCCTGGAGCTGATCAATCCAGTACGCTTCCGTGTTAAGGTTATATTGTTGTACTAAACTTAATTGGCTCCAGACCCAGCCAGCACCAGGAAATATCTTTGTTACCAGGGGAAATTTGCTGATGTCTAAAGTAGCAGGGGAAGTGAATGTTGAATTATTATCAAATGTCCTCTGTGTGATCGTATTGGTTTCATCGGTTGTTGTCGTAGTTGTCGTGGAATAGGTAACATGCGGATCGATCGGTATTTTGAGCCCGTCTAAGAAAGCTGTAAGCTGCTCTATGTCATTAATAGCATCATAAGGGGGGAGACTTAGTCCTGCGTCCTGGTATAATTTTGTATGCTCCAGGAAAACCTGTTCAACTAAAACCTGGAGGTCTTTGTTAAAAGCATGTTTCCACACACTTTTAAAGGCAATTTGTAACACATGGAAGTCATGAAAAGCGGTCGCATCAGCAGGTCCCCCCTTTAATGCCCTTAAAGCATCAAGATCGTTTAACACGGACTGGACATCCGGCCTGTAGTTTAAAAGACTTTCGATCTGGGTGGATACACTGGATAAGATCTGCCTGTTTTTTTTAGTTGTTGTGATCTCTATTAATTTTTTAGCCGTGTCAAGATCACCTAAAACAGCACCAAAACCAATATCCGTTATTTTCCCAGCCTGTATATCAGTTATGACCTTTATTGCATCCGTAAAGAGTTTGTCTACTTCGGGAGAATTACCGGCAAGCGATTGGGCCAGCCCCGAGAGCTCTTTCAGGATTTTATGAATCCTGGATTGTTTTCTTGGATCCGCTTTCAGTTCATTGATCTGTTCGGTAACAGCATCTATAATATCTTTATTGGCAGCCATAAGAATATGTTTTTATTTTTTGCGGTGTTTGTTTTCTCCTTCGGAACTGTCGTTGTCCTTTTTAGGTTTTTCTTTTTTAGTGGTTTCTTTAGGTTTAGAAAAGTACTTTTCGTACAACGCTTCGGGAGTTATAGAAGAGGGGGTGATATCATTTTTCCTGACGAGGTCCATTCCCCCAGTCAATGATCTTATTTTTTGGATCAGGACTTGCGTGGGGACAACTCCTTTTCCTTCTCCATTTTTGTTTGGTTTCAACCCTAATGATGCTATATCTTCTTTTGACAGTTTGATCTTAATATTATTATCAAAATTTTTGATCCGGGTCAAAGCGGCAATGGCAACCTTGCTTTGAATTTTCGGAATATCACTTTCGGTTTTTACCAGATTGGGATGCTTTCGCAATGCAACGGGTATAGCAGAAAAATTCTTCAGTTTTTCCTTGATTTTCTTTTTTGCTTTTTTGTTATCCTCTAGCTGTTTTTTTACCCTGGGTATCATTGACTGTTGTAATTTTCCCAGCAGATTATCCTGGTTTTGCAGGTTCTGGATATGATTATTCAACGAGGTTTCCATTTTACTGGTTTCAGTCGGGGCTTCAGCAAGCAGGATATTGAACTTTTGCAACTGTGATTTCAGTATACCGATCATATAGGCTTCTTCTGCACCGGCGTCATTTCTTGGCATTGCAGATAAATAAAGAATTCTTTTGCTGGGTTCTAAGGGGATGGGATTATTAACATCCAGGACGTCTTCGGGAGCAGAGACAATTAATATCAGGTCAGGTCTTGGTTTATTTCCTTCAAACTTTAAATCCTCCGCACCAATTACAAACAATCCTTTACTGTTGGTAAGTACCGAACTAATACGTGTGCCTAAATGATCCATGATCGTCGGCTTAAAGCCTTTTTCGGTTTTATGTTCCCGCACAATTTCTTCCAGCGGTCTTTGCGAATCATAAGCAGCAACAACCAAATTTGGTATTCCAATATTTGTTTTTTGGAGCCTGACATAACCTGATATCCTTCTCATTTTGATGTAGATTTAATAGTAATTGTAGTAAGCATTGTGTACTTGCCTGGTCATAGTTAATGATTCAACAGTTCCGAAAGTTTCCTGTGTAAGGATTCGTTGGCAAGGGGTATTGAGGGAGGGGGCTGGATTGAAGGCACAATAATAGTTGAACTGTTTGATCCATACAATAACCTTTTCGGGTTATCCGATGGGGAATAGCACGTGAGTCGTGAGTCGTGAGTCGTGAGCCGTGAGTCGTGAGCCGTGAGTCGTGAAATGGGAGTAGAACTATGTGAGCCTATGTTACTATGTGTCTATGTGGTGAAGGGTTTATAGATCGGCATAGCGATGCTAATATATAAATAAAAGCCGGGGATTTATAACCTGCCCTGGCGGGAGTTCCGGGGTGTTAACCCTTGATGATTGCTTTTAAGAACTCTTGCACATTTCCTGATCTCCCGAGAGGCTCCAATAAGAATATAAAAAGATTGACAGCAAGGGCGAGAAAAGTAGCAGGGTGTTTGAGTTTACCGTATTTCCAGGCTCCCAGGAGCAGCATTCCGATGATCAGTACCTGGGTATAGTAAAGGGGGAGCATGATGTTGATGTTGGGCCAGTCTTTGCTATGTGTACCGACATATACATTTTGTATTCCACGGCCCAGTGCCGGCATCATGATAATAAATACAGAAGCTATCAGCCACCAGGCATGATCTTCCAGGTGCTTCCGGCGCAGGATGCTCTTGATGACAGCAAATCCAAAGGCCGTCATCATGACGATCTCTACTGCGGCCACTCCAAAAAAGAACCAGGGTTGAAAGGGTCCGAAACTGCCTGCTGATTCCAGGGATTTTTGAGCGGTTACGATATCCCTGTTCATCATGCTCAGGGCGGTCAGGCAAACAGCACCGGCTATGAACATACCGATGATACCATTGGTCCTGTGCCGGGCCATTTGGCCATGCGTGGCGAAATAGGGTTGAATGACCAGGTAGATATACCAGGCAGTGCCGGTCCAGTAATGGATATGGACAGACCATGCGTTAGCAGCAAAATCACCCCAGTAATCCCGGAAGATACCCAGTTGCATGACCAGCATGGGGAGCAACATCCAGATATGGAGGGTTTTGTATTTATTCATTGTCTATTGAAGCGTGTTTGGACTTGAAAAATGGTTATGGTTGAAGGTAAGAAGAATAGAGGGAAGACCGGAAGTCCGAAGACCGTCCTTCGGCAAGCTCAGGATATCGGAGACCGCAAGACGGGAAGTCAGAAAGTCCGGAGGCGTGAGTCGTGAGTCGTGAGTCGTGAGTAGTTAGCCGTGAGCCGTGAGCCGGGAGCCGGGAGTCGGGAGTCGGGAGTCGGGAGCCGGGAGTCGGGAGTCGGGAGTCGGGAGTCGGGAGCCGGGAGCCGGGAGCCGGGAGCACCGGGTATACGACGAACCAAAAAGGGCACTAAGTCTTTCTTTGCATCTTTGCGTTCCTTTGCGCCCTCGCGTCTTAGCGGTTAGATACTGCTTATTAAAACTTAAGCGCAAAGGCGCCATGGAGCGAAGAGAAAGCTGTAAAAATTACCGCCTGTCAATCTTTCATCACCGGTATTTCTACATAGGTTGCCAGCAGTTTATTGCAATAAATAGTCTGCGTCGCTTTTATGAAATCAGTTTCTTTGGCTTCAAAAATATTGGCGATATATTTTTGCGGGTTCCTGTCAATGATCGGGAACCAGGTACTCTGAATTTGTATCATCATCTTATGACCTTTCAGGAAAACATGATTCACCTGGTGAAGATCAATGATGATCTCCTGTGGTTGATTGGGTGCAAATGGTTCGGGTTTTTCAAAACTTTTCCTGAACCTGCCACGAAACACTTCCATAGCTACCGGGAATTGATAGCCACTCATCAATAAGTTCCTCTTGTCGAAATCAGGATACACATCAATCAGTTTAACGACAAAGTCAGCGTCTGTTCCCGTAGTACTAACAAATAAATGCGCTTTTATTTCACCGGTAACAGTAATATCATTTTGCAGGCTATCAGCAATAAAGCTGATCAGATCCGGCCGGGTGGATACAAAACGCTGATCCTCCACCTGCCAGGGATACCATCGGCTGCCCCTGCCATAAGTAGCCTCGATCGGGAGCATGCGATAGGGGACAGGTTTGGCCGGATCACTGGTATAGCTCACCGCACCACTGGTTTTGGCGGGCATATCAAAACTGCAACTGCCATCGGCGTGGGTATAGAGCCGCTTTTTCTCAACGGTCATTGGTGGCCAGCTGGTATAGGTTTTCCATTGGTTGCTGCCTGTTTGAAAACAGGTAGCTTCCGCAAATTTCCCGGCCCCGATACCTTTTAGCCAGTAATCAAACCATTGCTTTTGCAGGCTTTGGAAATATTGAGCGGTATTGCTGCCAAAAGCGATTTTGCCCAGGCTATCGCCTTTGCGGCCTGCCCATCCACCATGGTTCCAGGGGCCCAGTACAAAATAATTCTGCTGACGGTCATCCTTTTTTTCCAGCAAGTTGTACATAACCTGCGGACCATTCAGGTCTTCCTGGTCATAGTACCCGCCCACATGCAGGATGGGTACCTGGGGTTTTTGCATCTGCTGGAGCATCGACTGTCTTTTCCAGAATTCATCATAATTGGGATGTTTCTCAAAATCATTCCAGGAAGGCAGGCGGTTGTGGTAATATTTTTTATTCACGTTGGCCAGTGACCCTAATTTTAAATACCAGTTAAAAACATCAAACCCGGGAAAAGGAAAATCGCTGTTGGTTGTTTTATCGTTTTCCACGAGGTAACTATATTCCATGGCATAGCTCAGGCGAAAAGCGCCGTTGTGGTGAAAATCATCGCCCAGCCACATATCGGCAGGGGAAGCCTGCGGGCTGCTGGCTTTTAAGGCAGGGTGCGGATCGCTGGCGGCATACAGTGCCGTGTACCCATCATAGGAAATACCGAGGATACCTGCTTTGCCGTTGTTATTGGGAACATTTTTAATTAGCCAGTCGATCGTATCCCAGGCATCGGTGCTTTCATCTGTTTTGTTTTTATCAGCGAGGTGGTACAAGGGCCGGTTCATTTCAAAACTCCCTTCGCTTTTGAACTTGCCGCGGATATCCTGGTAGACAAAGATGTAATTCTCTTTAGCCATATTGCCTACATAAGACATTTTGGTTGGATCGACCTCCATGTATTCATCGGCTCCGTAAGGAGTTCGTTGTATCAATAAAGGCCAGGATGCGGTGGCAGCAGCGGGTGACAGTACTACGGTATTCAATTTCACTCCATCCCGCATCGGGATCATGAATGTTTTTGCAGTGTAGGTGGGGGTTGGGGGGTCTTGGGCCCAGCTCGCCTCGAATATTGTCAATAGCAAAATAAGGATGAGCGGGAGCTTTTTCATTCGAATATTTTTTATGCTGTTTCAGGGCTGAGCTGAAGGTAAGATATGCAGTTGAGATTTATCCGATCAGCCTAAATTGCAGATGATAAATGAACAGGAGGATCAGGATATATTCGTCAGACAGCATAGAAGCAAACCCCGTTATCAGCAGCTCTATGTCGACTGTAAATTTACAATGGTTTATATAATTGAACACCCTCTAATTCTACTCCGTCTGCAAAGTTTGAAATGATTGCGACACTGTATTTAGCTCTAGTAATAGCTACATAAAATTTTGCCCTTGTTGAAAATGGAAGGTCAGTTTTATAATCATAAATCCATTTTTCCATTTTTTCTGTCGGATAAATGATTACTCTGTCGAACGTTTTTCCTTTTGATTCACCAAAATTGAAATAATTATAATTAGTGTCTATTTCTTGTAAGCTATTCCATCTTAACTGTACAGGATTATGGTGGGTTAAATAGTTTTCAACATCTACTTCTCTCACAATAAATATTCCTTCTGCTTCAATTTTATAATTCCGACATTCCGCACAATTACATGGTTCAATAGGACTAAACTCTTTAGGGTTATACAGTTTTGAAGAATAATCACAAATTATTTTATTGTTTCTGTGTGAATTACCTAAAGACGTTTCGTCAATATCATACGGGATTTTTTTCTTACACTCTTCTATAATAAATTCCTTTATTTTCCCGTCTCTATATTTCCCGTATTTGTTTTCATGATGTGTTAAATAAGTTACTTGTCGAGGGTCACCTACCAGTAGGATATTTGATGAAGTTTGAAATAGTAGTTTTATAATTTCTAAATCATATCCAGCTAAGTCTTGAACCTCATCAATAAAAATGTGAGGATAGATTCTGCTAATACGAGATATAATCTCTCCTCCTGAACTGTCATTTGATTTAACGACAAATTTTGGTAATCTGTCAGAATATATTTTGTTAGAGCTTGTGAAATAATGTCGTTCAAACTCTCCATCCTCTTTAAACGGAATTGGAATTTCCATTCCAAATTTTTTTATTTTGTATTTTATGCCGTAACTCCCATCATTTAATAGCATTCCCTTTATTTCCTTTCTGAAAAGCATCTCATTGAATGTTCCTTGATATGGCTTAACACCATGTTGAATTAGAAAGGAAAACCATGTTTGAATTTTTATATGGCTTGGGACACCTTTATATTTCTTAATAAACTTTTTTGTTATTTCTTGCTCATTCGCTTCTGTATAGGTCGTAATTAGGACTTTCTCACCCTTAAACTTCATTGCTTCATTAATGAGGTAAGTGGTTTTGCCCGAACCGGCTCCGGCTACAAGTAATTTATTATACTTCATCACACCATTCAATTACTTTGTTAATATAATCTGGATATTGAATAGTTTTTGAAGAATTGAATATTTTCAAAGCACATTCAGTTTTGTTAGCAATCATATAGTCGGAAATTAAATCGACTGTATTAAAAGCTTTTCCATCTAATTCAAGAATTTCGCAGAGTAGTTTTAAATTATCTTTATTTGCATCCACTAGTTGTGGTTCTAATGTCCTTAATTCGTTTCTTTTGTCTGCAAAAACTTTAACTGTTTTTGAAGCATCATAATCCACATACTTTTTGGCAATTTTTGAATCATACTCACCGTCATTATCAGTCACTACAGCGACTGGTTTTTTTATCATTTCAGCTATTTCTAAAAACCGTTTAAATGTCAGACCTACCGAAATAACATCAATTTCTTTTTCTATTGGTAGAGCATTTTTATTTTTGTCCATAAAGGCCCTCTGAACAATTAGTTCATCAGAAGGCCCTTCAACAAGTATTGACTTGAAAGATAAAAGCATCCTTAAAGTTTCATAGCCGGGTAGTTTTTCAAAAAACTCGTATGTGTCTTTATTTAACGCTGTTAGGGAAAATTTTTCCTTATTGTTATTTAAAAGTATTAGGTTTTTTAAATTAAGTTTATTCGCAACAAAACTACTATGTGTAGTAATTATTATCTGTTTGCCCTGGCACTTTTCATTAATGCTCTTAATAAATTGATTGAGTTTTGTATGCGATAAATGGTTTTCCGGTTCTTCAATTAAAATTAAGTTAGACTCTTTTGCTTTTTTGTGAGCTAAAGCAAGATTTGTCTTAATAAGACACTGTTCGCCTTTTCCAATTTGATGAAACGGTATCCCCTCAAGGTAAGTCATCAATGAAGTTTCCCATGAATTTTTAGATGAAAGGTCTACGGATATATGAACTGTCTTTGTAGAAATGTCTGCTTTGCCGGTTATCTTTTTGTTTATTGCATCGACAGATTTATCAGCCATAAAAGCTTCTTTTAACTTTCTATATGCTTGTGATAAGTCGACAATTTCTTTTTCAACTAAATCATCTTTGATGATTTTTGAAATATATACATCAGAGCCGTTCTGAAATCGTGTTGAAGTTGAGTCGATTAATACGGACTTAACAGGAATGCTTTTTACAGTTATTGGATCTCTGGCAAATGATATTAACGTGATTTTGTAAAACTCTATAGGGATAGTAGTCACTTCTGTAGTTATCAGTTCGGCATAATCGTCTTGAAACTGTGAATCGAATTCGATTTTAAAACTGATTCCACTACTTTTTTTTCTTGTTGAGTTGCCATCCCCTTCGAGTTCAGGAAGTTCGTCACCTGCAAAAAATATTTCAATAATTATATTTGGTGGTGGTAGTGGCTTGTCAGTTTTCAGACTGGCTAAATATATAGTTTCGATTTCTTTATTAAAAATGTATTGTGATAATTCACTTCTTAAATACTTTCCATTGAGTAGCCCTGATAAAGCAAGATGTATGGCTTCTATTATTGTTGATTTACCAGCCTCATTATTTCCTACAATGATATTAATACCGGGATTTAGGTCTAAAGAAAACAATCCCTTATAACATTTGTAGTTAACAATATTTATCTTGGAAATAGGATTCATTCAGTAGTCTTGGTTTAATGTCGATATGTTGTTTCAAGTTCGGAATGCCGTTAAAGAGTTGCTGATAACGGACACGGCTTGGCGATGTGGCGGTATTTGAAAATCGTCAGCCCGTAACTGCTGCTGAATAAAGTTACAAAAGTTGATGTTAAGAACTACAGCTCAGCTTTATTCGTCGGCTGGAACTGAAGCCGATTAGCAAACAAAAAAGTTGAGAATATATTCGTCGCCCCACCATATTGCCAAAGCCCTTATGTAATATAGAAAGGCGTTTAGAGCAGGATAGTAGTCCAACTTTGTAATTGGCTACACAAACAAAGAATGTATATCCTAAAATCTAAACGCCATGACTAAAGTTAAAACAAACTTT
>JBDSPR010000017.1:0-20290 GCA_039930245.1 Chitinophagaceae bacterium
TCGCTGGTCTCCAATTGATACAAAATTCATTACAATGTGTGACCTATTTAAAAGCTTGACACAGGAATGAACAGAACTACCTACAACAGGGGGTTTGCCAAAATACGGGCGGACGGAAGTTATCTTCGGCTTTTTGTAATTCTATTGTGCTTCATATCGGGCAGACGAATATCTATTTAGCTTTTTGTTGTTATCTTCATCATCATTTATAAATTTAGCAGCGGTTCCGGGCTGGACATTCAATGAATACCAGCACATCATAAAGCCCTGTCCATTGTATGCTATGCCCCTCGAAACCTTATGTTACGGAAAGATTTTATAGATGTCTTTTCTGTGTAAAAACCGGGCAAGCAAAATTGTTGAATTCTCGAAAAAGAAACCTACCCTGTAATCTCCTATTCTAGTTCGGTATGCGCTTTTATGGCCCTTTAGCTTCTTTGTATTTGGAATTTTATCAAGAGCATCAACTGTTTCCATTAATCCAATCATGCGAATTGCCGACTGCTTAACAGATTTAGTTTTAATGTCATCAAGATCTTTAGAAAATCTCTTAAGAAACCCGACCTTCATTATAAAGACAGTTTTTTCATGATTTCTGTCCGACTTACCTTCTTCGTTTTGTCAATACCTCGCATTAATTTAGACATACCAATATCTTCCAAATCTTCGTAGTTCAAAGCAGATGAACCAACACCTAGCTTTTTTAGAAGATCGGCAAGAAATTTAAATTCGTTGTTGTTTTTTGGGGTAATAACTAATGCTTTCATACCCCAAATCTACTAAAAAAAGGCACTGCATACAACATTCGGTTTTGCGCTACCAGGTTTCCGAATATATCCTCATCGACATTAATTCTACTCAGCTTCAGTTCCAACTTCCGGATCACGGATCTCTAAGAATACGATGGTTAAACTTTTTTTACTCCCTGCTTGCGGGGAGTTTTCATTTAATCCCGGTCAACAAGAACTAATTTGTTTACATTTAGGCCAATTACTGATGCCAAAAAATGCAATAATAGATATCGCGGATTTTCCCTTCCTGAAAAACACGGGAGAAATCGGGGAGCTGATCGTACAGCATGACTGGTCGAAAACCAGTATTGGCGAGATCAGCAACTGGCCGTTAAGCCTGAGAATTACACTTTATGATGTGCTTCATTGCGGCTTTCCCATGTTTCTTTTTTGGGGCGAAGAATTTCTTTGCTTTTATAACACTGCTTTCCGGCCCAGCCTGGGAGCGGAAGGCAAGCATCCGGCCATTGGCAAAAAAGCGATTGTAGTATGGGGAGAGATCTGGCATATCATCGGTCCTCTTTTACAAAAAGTACTGATAACAGGCGAGGCTGTTATGTTCGAAAATCAGCTGATCCCTTATTACCGGGATGGCCGCGTGGAAGATATTTACTGGACATTCACCTACAGTCCTGCGCTCGGGGAAGATGATAAGATTGCCGGCGTACTGGTTACGTGTTTTGAAACCACCAAGACAGTTTTGGCGAGTACGGTAAAACCCTGACTCAAAATTTTCATATATTTTTGAGTTGGTGGCAATTACCTAAGCAACCTGAAGTTCGTGAACTAATATTAATATCACCATCCTACACTTAACAGTAGACATATGAAAAACTATTTTCTTATCATTAGCTGTATGATGGTTAATTATTTTTCATACAGTCAGGAAAATCAAAAATCATATACGGTTTTATTTAAACAAGCTGATTCCCTTTATAGATCGAAAGATTATAGAAATGCGGCTATAAATTTCTCTGCCATTCTCAAACTTTCTGACAGAAAACCTACAATTTGGGACTGGAATAATGCCGCTTTTTCATGGTCAAAAGCCGGCTTCCCGGATAGTGCTTTATATTATTTAGAAATGATTGCTGAAATTGATTCGATTAGCTTTTCAGATTATTTAGACATTTCAACTGATCAGGACTATACAGCCCTCCATGATATTAACCGATGGAAAGTGACGATTGCGAGGATATTCAACAATGCCAGAAAAGCTCTTCCGTCACAAATCCTATTATCTAATGAAGAAACTGCATTTCGACTTCAATTTTTTGCGGCACAGGCTTGGGTGAATAATAATGAACCCGATAGTGCATTTACTCATTTAAAAAAACTTGCCACATCAAAAGCATTAACAATGAAAAATGCGGATGAAATATTAAAGAATATAACTTTTAAAGAACTATATCCGAGTAATGAATGGAAGGAATTTATTGATGAAATGTTCCTGACCCTAAATAAAAAATATATTCCGGCAAATACATTAAAAAAGAAAAACCAAAAGCGTGTGCTCATCGATGGTGCCCATTATAATTTTCATGATATCACCGGAACCTATGAAGTACTTGCAGGGGTGCTTCGAAAAAGCAGGTTTAATATCAGCGGAATAACTGAAGCAGTTAAAGAGTCTAATCTAAAAAATATTGATATTTTACTTATATCAAACCCTAGTCCTGACAGAATGGACAGCCTGAACAAACGAGCTCAAAGAGACAAAGAACCTACCCGTTGGTCAAAAGTAGCAACACAAAGTGCATTTACTCCTTCAGAAGTTTTAGCAATAAAGAATTGGGTGTATAACGGAGGTTCCTTATTGCTTATACTTGATCACGCACCATATGGCAAAAGTGGAGGTTTATTAGCTGAGGCATTTGGTGTTGAATCTAGGAATGTGTCAACTTTGGACAGTCTTTCATTAGATCCCGCAGCAGATACTGTTGGAGGAGCAAGAAATATTCTTTTTACACGAAGTAAGGGCTTGATAGGAAGTCATCCAATAATGAATGGTGTGGACAGTGTCACAACATATACTGGAGAATCATTGTTGGGCCCAAAAAATTCTTTTGTTTTATTACAATTAGCCTCAACAGCATATGACAGAGACTGGTTGCCAGAAACCAGGCAATACCGTAATCGTACAGCACTAGGACGTTCACAAGGGATTGCACTTGAATTTGGCAAAGGTCGCTTAGTTCTTCTTGGTGAAGCTGCGCAAACCCGGCCTGCATTTCTTTCGGTTAGTAACCGAGGTAATTGGCCATTCCTGTTGAATATATTAAGATGGCTTGCCAAAGAGGAATTCAAATAAAAGCTAAATGGTTAAACTGCCACCAACATTAGTATAGTCAATAGTTGGGCTGGAAATTGAAACAATCAGCAGCGGTAATTCTGTTGTACTTCAGTTCGGAGCTTGACAAACAACTTTCAACTTTAGTTCTTAATTTCAACTTAACATTTTCAATCAGCAGCGGTTCTTGGCGGATGGAATTCTAATTCCACACCTGCAAAAAGCCCTAATCACTATGCGCAACTTTACGACTGAGGCACTAACAGAGAACCTAATAAAAAGAAATATAAAAAATAGACAATGACAAAAAGTAAATTGATAGAAATGAACAATGTCGGTATCGTTGTAGAATCCCTTAACAATGCCATTTCCTTTTTCACAGAAATCGGGCTGACACTTGAAGGGCGAACGATGGTTGAAGGCGAATGGGCAGGACGCGTAACAGGACTTGGAAATCAGTCGGTGGAGATTGCTATGATGGTTACTCCAGACGGACACAGCCGACTTGAACTTTCACAGTTTCTTACCCCTAAAATTATTGCAGACCACAGGACAGCTCCGGTAAACTCTCTTGGTTATCTCCGTATTATGTTCAGAGTTGACAATCTTGACGAATTGTTACCCAGGCTTTCAAAACATGGTGCTGAACTCGTTGGGGAAGTGGTTCAGTATGAAGACATTTATAAACTCTGTTACATTCGTGGGACAGAAGGACTTCTTATAGGATTATCTGAACAACTTGGCAATAAAACAGCGACAGACATATTAGAAAAATCCTGACAGAAGAATTCGGACACGCTTCACACACCTGCCTCCGCTAAAGTTACGGCAGGCAGGAAATATCAGCACAGCAGCAACGCTTAGGTTGTAGGTAATTTTACAGACCTTTGAATATTGATAAAAATATTATTGATACATTCTAAATTTATAAATAGTGGAAAAAAATACTCCAAAAGTTTCGACAAGCGAATTATATGTTTTGAATGAGGACTTAGAAAACTATTTTGCTAATACTATTATTCCGCAATTGTTTGTAGACGGGAATCTTATACTAAGGAAATTTACGCCCCCCGCTATGAAACAGTTTACTTTGACTGATGCGGATATCAACAAAAATATTCAAGATGTGACTGATAATATTCGCTATCCAACATTACTTGAAAATATAAACGAAGTAATTGCAACAGGTGTTATTCTTGAAAAGGAGGTCCAAACCACAGACAAAAGGTGGTTTCAAATGAATATTTTGCCTTACATCATCAAGAGCGAAAATAGGACCAACGGCGTAATCATAACTTTTGTAGATATAACAAAACGGATTGCTATATTAAACGAACTGGAAAAATTAAATGCCGAACACGACACGTTACTCTATACATTGTCCCACGACATAAGACAGCCTCTTTCAACTATTGTATTGCTTGCAGATGAGTTAACGGAGGCTTATAATAAGAAGGATACAGAACAATTTACAACCTGGATTGAAACGCTAACAAGAGCTTCCAAAAACATGAAAACATTAGTGGAAGACTTTACGGAGCATATTAAAGTAGATTCGAAGATCCCCAATGAAGATGAGCGATTGAATATTGAAGATATATTTCATGATGTAATTCTTGCTTTAAGGAATGACATCTACAATAACGGGATTAACATAAAAACTGAATTCAACTCATCAGAAATACTGTTTTCAAGAAAAAATTTAAGGAGCATTGTTTTTAATCTACTAAGCAATGCCATTAAGTATAAAAAAACTGATGAGACTTTAAAAATACTAATAACGACCGGGAAGCAGGAAGGATTTGTGGTTCTTTCTATTAGGGATAATGGATTAGGTATCGATAAAAGACATCACCAAACAATTTTTGATAAATTTTCAAGACTAAACGACCAGGTTGAAGGCACAGGAATTGGTTTATACATAATAAAAAGGATGCTAACCGATAAGGGAGGTAAGATTGAAATTGAAAGCGATATCGGTAACGGTTCAACCTTCCATGTTTATTTTAAGAGCGATTACTAATAACTGCATACAACCGGGTAAGCCGGGGACGTTTCACCCCAGTACTTCCCAAAACTGTAGATGAAAGTCTTCAGTTATATGACTTAGTATCAAACAAGGGATGCTATCCCGTTTTCGGATCCGGCCCCTGGCGCTTAATTTTAAAACCCCTTCCCCCTTATATTGTCTACCTTTAAAAGAAACAGTATGTCAGAAAAAAACAAAAAACAGTTTGGTATCTGGATGGACTCCCATCATGCTGCCATCGCAGGGAGACAGGATATTGATACCGGCGATTTTATCATTTTAGGTCATGTAGGCAATGAAGGCAAGGGGAGTAATTCAAATGAATATTCAGCCAACCAGCAGGAAGTGACAATGACGCAGAAGTTCTTTAAAGAGATCGTCAGCAAAATTCCCAATATGGATGAAGTGCATGTAACCGGCACCGGCCAGGTGCAGGAACAGTTCATCAAGTTCTTAGCCGACACAGCTCAGTATAAAAATGTGGTAGCCAGTGAAAGTACTTCCAACAAAATGAGCGATGAACGCTTGCTGGTCTTTATCAGCAATCATTTTAATTAAGTCCCTTCCATTTTCCCCTACGAGTGTCCTCTTAGAGAATAAATTACACCTGGATGACTATACATGTCGCGGGGAAAACCCTGTTTGCGCGAAACGTCAAAGGTTTTTTGAGAGCACTAAACCCCAATAAATCACTGAAAATAAAAAGCTCCTAACGAGAAGGAGCTTTTATCTTTTATCTATACAGTTTTTATCTAAAAATTATCATCTTTCAGTTTTCATCTTCTTATTCTCCCCAAATATTATCTTTTCCTTCCGCCCACAATTTCACCAGTTCAGTGGTCACAGATTTCGGTCGCTCCAGCGGGAAGCCCAGGGCCCTGTCCCAGCAAAGGCTGGCCAGCACGCCCAGTGCACGGCTGACAGCGAATAGTACAGTGTAATATTCATATTCCACCAGTCCATAATGAACTAGTAGGGCACCGCTGTGCGCATCCACATTCGGCCAGGGATTCTTGATCTTTCCCAGTGATTGCAGGATCGGCGGCACGGTCTCATAAATATCCCATACTGTATTCACCAGCGGATCGTCCGGCATGTGTTTTTTACCAAAGGCCATCTGTGCTTCGAAACGCGGATCGGTTTTGCGCAATACAGCATGACCATAACCCGGTACAACCTTTCCTTCACTCAATGTTTTCTTTACATACTCGGCGATCTGTTCCCTGCTGGGTGATTCTGTTTTTAATTCCTCCCTTAACTCGAATATCCATTTGATCACTTCCTGGTTAGCGAGTCCGTGCAAAGGGCCGGCAAGACCATTCATACCGGAAGCATAACTTAAATAAGGATCGCTTAATGCAGATCCGACAAGATGCGTGGTATGCGCGGATACGTTTCCCCCTTCGTGATCGGCATGGATGGTCATGTACAAACGCATCAGTTCTTTAAAGCTCTCATCCTCGAAACCCATCATATGTGCAAAATTGCCCGCCCAGTCCAACAGGCCGTTTGGCTGGATATGATCCCCCTGCTTATATTTCCTACGGTAGATATATGCCGCTACCCGGGGTAATCTCGCGATCAGGTCCATGGAATCATCAAACACAGCTTCCCAATAATCTTTTTTATTCATCCCGGCCGCATACTTCTTGGCAAACTGGCTCTCGGTCTGCAGGGCCATCACTCCTACAACGAACTGCGTCATGGGGTGTGTATTCACAGGTAAAGCCTCTATCGTTGCAAATACGTGATTGGGTACATGACTCCGGCGTTGCCAGACAGAACTGATATGATGTGCATCATCATCTGAAGGCAGATCACCAACGAGCATGAGATAAAACAATCCTTCGGGTAAGGGTTCTGAACCACCGGGGGCTTTGGCAAGTTTTTCTCTTAATTCAGGAATGGAATAGCCGCGGAAACGGATCCCTTCCTGCGCATCAAGCAAGGAGGTTTCTGTAACAAGACCTGTCATCCCCCTCATTCCCTGGTATACCTGGGACAATTGCACTTCCCCGATCACTTTATTTCCATGTTCTTTTAAGAGGTCTTTGATCTCCGCCGAAACAATGTCGGATTTGGCTTTGAACCGGTCTTTGATGATACCCATTATTCGTCTTATTTGTGTCCAGCCCGGGCGGACTGGATGAGTAAAAAATTAGTGCTTAAAGGTAAACAATTTCTGGTTGCTTGTTGCTAGTTGCATGTCATCCCGGCGAAAGCCGGGACTGGATTCTAGATGCTGGATTTTGTTACTGGTGGCATGATTCAAATACAAGAATCGAGTATCCAGCTTCCAGAAGCGGCTGCTTACTTCGGCGTCCTTCGGTACAACCAAAACGCCACCCCTGCGAAAACGATATTTGGTAGCCAGGCGGCCAGCAGCGGCGGGAAATTTCCCTTGGTTGCAAAAACAGTGGAAAAGCGGTCGGACACGATAAAAAGCGCCGCGATTATTATACCCAAAGCCAGGTGCATCCCGCTGCCACCACGGGTCTTGCGGCTGGCGATGGCGGCCCCGATCATGGTTAGCAACAAGACTGAGGCGGGGGTTGCAGTACGTCGATAGCGTTCTATTTTAAACGTATTCAACCCTTCTGTACCTCTAAGTTCCTCTTGTTTGATCAGGGCGATCAGTTCCGGGGTGGTGAGTTTATCCTTGAGGTAATTATCCCGGCGTAGTTCTGTGGGTTTCAGACTCAGGCTAATGGTGAGTAGGGCATGGTGCTGCACTCTTTCTCCCATGCTGTCGATATATCTTTCTGTAGCATTCACCAGTTGCCATTTATTGACAGCCGTATCCCATCGGAGGATCTCGGCCCGCACATTGTAGATCATTTTATTATCCTTAACCCGCTCGAGAAAAAAGCCACGGGAGGACCTGGCCGCCGTATCATAATCCTGGATACCGACAAATGTATTACTGTCGACCCGCAGGTAATAACAGCGGGGGCAGTTACCAAATACACGGTTCTTGGTATAGTCGTTCTTATCGACATAATTGGCCTGGAAATTACTCCGGATCCCATTGGCACGCGGTATCCAGTAGCGGCTGCCTACCCAGAGCAAGGCAGCAAGTAACAACCCACCCACGAAATAAGAACGGAGAAAACGGTTATAACTGGTACCACTGGCCAGGATGGCAATGATCTCGGAACGGCTGGCCATCCTGCTGGTAAAAAAGATCACAGCAATGAAAACGAAGAGTGGGAAAAGCAGGCTCCAGATATAGGGCACAAAGCCGATATAATATTTATTGATGATCTCGCTGGTACTGAAATTGGCTCTCACGAAGTCATCTGATTTTTCACTGCTGTCGATCGCTACCGCGATCACTGTAAACAGTAACAGGCAGAAAATAAAAGTGAACAATAATTTTTTCAGTATGTACCAGTCGATCTTCTTCATGCAGGAGCAGATATTGTATGGAGTAGCCGCCTTTGCTATGCTATAAAGGTCCGGGCAAAAGTAGAAGAAAAAATGTTGTTGGGTTGTGAAAGATGGGAAAGCTATTAGCTGTTAGCTATTAGTGAGGATTCAGATGATCAGAGCCTTGTCTTCAGTCGCACAACCATCTCATTCTTCCACCCGGTAAAATCATCCTGCTCAATATGCTTTCTTGCTTCACCCACCAGCCAGCAATAAAAAGCGAGGTTATGCACGCTGGCGATGGTATAACCAAGGAATTCTTTGGCTTTCATTAAATGACGGAGATAGGCTTTGCTGTAATAATTACTCATTTCGCAATCAAACCCGTCATCAATAGGAGAAAGATCCTGCTCCCATTTTTTATTGTCGATATTGATCACGCCTTTTGTGGTGAACAGCATGGCATTGCGCCCATTGCGGGTGGGCATTACGCAATCGAACAGATCGATCCCCATCCCGATGCATTCGAGGATATTCCAGGGCGTCCCCACTCCCATCAGGTAGCGGGGCTTCTCTATTGGCAAATGATCACAGCACCAGTCGCATATTTCGTACATCACTGGTTCCGGTTCTCCCACACTCAATCCGCCGATAGCATTCCCCGTGGCCTGTTTTGACGCGATGTATTCGCAGGATTGTTTGCGAAGGTCTTTATAAGTTCCTCCTTGTACGATGGGAAAAAGATTTTGCGTGTACCCGTATTTTGGTTCCGTTGAATTGAATTGCGTAAAACAACGGTCGAGCCAGCGATGCGTCATCTCCATGGATGTCCTGGCATAGTTATACTCACTGGCACCGGGCGGGCATTCATCAAAAGCCATGATGATATCGCCACCGATACTGCGCTGTATATCCATCACGATCTCGGGTGTGAATAAATGCTTACTGCCATCAATATGCGATTGAAAAGTGACACCTTCTTCTTTTATCTTCCTCGTACCGGCGAGCGAAAAAACCTGGTACCCGCCACTATCGGTCAGGATCGGTTTATTCCAGCCATTGAAAGCATGTAATCCGCCGGCCTTTTCCAATACTTCAAGACCGGGCCGCAAAAACAAATGATAGGTATTGCCGAGAATGACCTGGGCTTTCACATCCTGTATTAATTGTTGCTGGCTGACGGCTTTTACACTGCCCGCTGTACCGACGGGCATAAAGACCGGCGTCAGGATCTCACCATGATCCGTGGTTATTTTTCCAGCCCTTGCTTTGGAACCGGTATCCGTATGTTCTAATTGAAACTGTAGTGCTGACATTGGCTGCAAAGTAAGTTGATAATGATAAAATAGAAACACAAAATAAGGGACGAGAAAATTGCTTCCCTTCCTAATTCCTTATTACTAATTCCTTATTTCTTATTTACTTTGCGTTCATGCCACCAATCAACTGGAAAGAGATCCTTTTCTATCTTTTCATAGCCGTAACCCTCGTGCAGGTATTTTATTATGCCTGGTTCTTCTGGCGGGTGGCTTTTTACAAAGCAAAACCTAAATCACAATCACAGCAACACCCGGTTTCCGTTATCATCTGCGCCAGGGATGAAGATGAGAACCTTGCCCGCAATCTTCCGGGCGTGCTGGTACAATCCTACCGCAGCACCTGCGAAGTAGTGGTGGTAAACGACAATTCACTGGATGATTCCAAATATATCCTGCAGGAATTGAAGAAAACATTCAAAACCCTGAACGTGGTAGAGCTGACCCAGGAAGCGGTGCATATTTCCGGGAAGAAATATCCTTTATCGGTAGGTATCCGCGAAGCCAAACACGAAGTATTACTGCTGACCGATGCGGATTGTGTGCCCGCCAGCGAACACTGGGTGGAAAAAATGCAGGATGGTTATTCCAATGGGGTGGAAATTGTACTGGGTTATGGCGCTTACCATAAGAAAAAAGGGTTTCTCAACAAACTGATCCGGTTCGAGACCTTTCATACGGCGCTGCAATATCTTTCTTATGCACTCGCAGGTATCCCCTATATGGGTGTGGGCAGAAATTTATCGTATAAGAAGAGTTTGTTCTTCAGCGCCAAAGGATTTTCATCGATCAATCATATTCCCAGCGGGGACGATGATCTTTTTGTCAACAAAGCCGCCACGAAAAAAAATACAGCCGTTGTAATTGATCCTGATGCAGTGACCCGGTCGATCCCCAAAACAACCTGGAGTGGCTGGCTACGCCAAAAATCAAGGCATTATACAACCGCCCGTTTTTATAAAATCAAACACAAATTCCTTCTGGGATTATATTTTGCCACCCAGTTTATTTTTTATCCCTTACTGGCAGTTACCATTATATTCTACGACTGGCGTTTGGTAGTGCCTGTTTTCGGGTTGCGATTGTTGTTACAGGGATTTGTGTTGTACCGGTCCATGGAAAAAATGGGTGAAAAAGATCTCTGGCCCTGGTTCATCATCCTCGACATGTGGATGTTCTTTTATTATATCATCTTTGCTCCTGCCCTCTGGAGAAAGCCCCGGAAGGGCTGGTGAGAAAAAGGAATAAAAATAAATAATAAGCCTGCCTGACGGTAGGCAGGGAAGTTAACGACGTTGCGCCCTTTGCCCGCTGCGAACGTTACGAGAAACAAAAATGGAGATCGTTCTCAAATATTTTAGTGACTTCACAGCGGAACAATTACGGCAACTGAAGTTGCTCGAACCTTTATACAAAGAATGGAACGAAAAGATCAATGTGATCTCCCGCAAGGATATCGACAGTCTTTACGAAAAACATGTACTCCATTCACTGGCCATTGCCGCCACTTTCGATCTCTCCGATGATATGGAGATACTCGACCTCGGTACGGGTGGCGGTTTCCCGGGGATTCCATTGGCCATCTTTTTCCCCGAAGTACAATTCCTGCTGGCAGATAGTATCGGAAAAAAACTAAAAGTAGTGGAAGCTGTCGCCGAAGGGGCCGGGATCAAAAATATCAGCACCCGGCATTGCCGGGCCGAAGACATAAAGGATAAAAAATTTGATTTCGTGGTGTCAAGAGCTGTCGCCCCGCTAAAAGACCTTTGGCGATGGAGTAAACCCCTGTTAAAAAAAAGAAACCCCACACTAAGACCAGAGACCGGAGACCGAAGACCGGGGCCTTCTACCGATCCAAAACTCCCGACTCACGACTCACAACTCACGACTGCTCCCGGCCTAATCTGCCTGAAAGGCGGCAACCTCGGCGCCGAGATACAGGAAAGTGGTACAAGACCAAGAGTAATCGAAATTGCGGAATTATTCCCCGAAGAGTTCTTTAAAGAAAAGTTTCTGTTGTATGTTAACCGTTGAAAAACTACCTCTTTGTGGTATTGTTTGATATTGACCGATAACTGAACTTTACGGATATGAAGCAAATTTCTGTTTGCATAGTGGATGATAATAAAGAACTCCGTAACGCGCTGGAAGAGATTATCAGCATGTCTGACGGTTATAAATGCATGGGTACGATTGGTACAGCGGAGGACGCCGTGATCCAGATCCCTATCCTCCGGCCGGACGTGGTGCTGATGGATATCAACCTGGGGAGTACGGAAACCGGGATCGATGTAGTAAGGATGCTGAAACCCCGGATACCGGATACCAATTTCATGATGTGCACGGTGTACGAGGAGGATGAAAAAATATTCGAAGCCCTGAGTGCCGGTGCCAGTGGATATATTCTGAAAAAAACCGACCCCGCCCGTATGCTGGAATCCATCCGTGAATTGTATGAGGGCGGCGCACCAATGAGCAGCCAGATAGCCCGGAAAGTGGTGGCTGCATTCCGGCAACAGCAAAATCGGAATACGACCAATACGGACTCGGAAGTGCTGGACATCCTGACCAACAGGGAAAAAGAAATATTGGAATTACTTTCAAAAGGGCTGATGTATAAGGAGATCGCGTCGCAGACCTTCCTAAGCCCCGAGACCGTCCGCAAGCATGTCTATCATATTTATGAAAAATTGCATGTTTCCAACCGGGTTGCAGCCGTCAACAAGTTTTACGGAAGGTAATTTTTGCTGTTTTTTGCGGGCATCTCCTAAAAAAATACCACGAAAGTGGTATTTGACCGCATTTACAATCCCGTTATTTTTGGAAATAGAAATCAAGCTTCTACCCCATATTCCATTAACCATTAACCTTCCTTGAGCAAGCATACAGGGGCCTTGATTCAAACCGTCAGAAAAAACCCCCGGGAAATCCAGGGGGTTTTTCATTTACAGATTTATTAGTTTACCATTTTAGCTCCAGCCTGTTATTCTTCCTGTCCACATCCGCTAACCGCTGCGATGGATCAATTTCAACAATGGAAAAATCCGACAGTTTCCTGTTCGTCTCGATCGTGTAACTGCTGTGAGTCCATTTCCAGGCATCATAAGTTTTGCGTGGGATCGCAGCATCTTCAACTGGCTTCTCCCCGTACATCAGGTTCATCGGTATATAATGCAATTCCTTACTTCCGTCTTTTAAAGTGATCTGCAAATCAATCGGCATGGGCATCAACCCGATCCTGTTCAGCCGGATCTTTGTTTTACCTCCCTCCTGCCATAAACTATCTATACTATAATCGATCGTTTTGGTGGAGTTGACCCAATATTCCTTGTACCAGTCCAGTTTCATGTCACTCACTTTCTCTGCTACACGCATAAAGTCCGCGGCATTGGGATGCTTGAAGTGCCATTGTTTATAGTATTCAAGTAATATCTTATCCCGCACCGGTGCGCCAACGATATAACCAAGCTGTTCTACAAAAACCGCCCCTTTTGAATAAACAGAGGGGCCATAAGTTGAATTGAGATTATAATGATCGGCATGTGTGCTCAATGGTTCTTCTTTCCCGCTTTTTACCATTGAATAATAACTGGTATAATTATCCTGCTGCGCGAACCTGTCGCTGTTGGTGAGAAAAGCAAACACCCTTTCCTCTGCATACTGGGTAAATCCTTCGTCCATCCAGGGATAAAGAGATTCATTGGTGCCAAGCAAACCATAATACCAGCTGTGCATCCACTCGTGTAAGGCCGCGCCCGGCCCGATACATAAGGTGGCCATCGGGTATTCCATACCGCCGTCGCCGCCATGAATAAAAGAGAATTGTTTATAGGGGTAAACGCCGAATGTCTTTTCGATATACGACAATGCTTTCTCCGCCATCGGCAACAGTGCTTCCCATTCACTGGCCGGTTCATTGGTGGTTTTGTAAAGAACATGTATGGTAAGACTATCCCTCAATTTTTTCGAGATATGAATAAATCCGGGATCAGCTGCCCACATAAAATCATGCACATTCGGAGCGATAAAACGCCAGGTGAGTTTATTTCCGGCTGGGCGATTGACCTTTGCACCGGCATTCTCATAACCGTACCCTATTTGATTGGGGTTTTGCAAATAACCCGTTCCGCCAAGTATATAATTCCTGTCGATACTGATACTCACATCGAAATCGCCCCAGACCCCATAGAATTCACGGCCCACATAAGGGGTGGGGTGCCAGCCTTCGTAATCGTATTCGCATAATTTCGGATACCACTGGCTCATGGAGTAACGGACTTTCGTGGTAGGATTGTCCCTCCCGCTGCGACGCACCTGCAAAGGCACTTGCGCTTCGAAATCCATATCAAATACAACTTTTGATCTCGGCAGTATCGGTTTGTCCAGTTTTACTTCGAGTATCGTTTCCAGCATTTTGAATGACTGGAGCCGTCCATTCATTTTCAGGGAAATTATTTTCTGGTAACCGATCTCATCCGGTTTCAGGTTCAGGATGCGGTCTTTTACACGTCCATCCCAGTCGGGTCTGGCTCCGGGGCCATTCACCGCTCCCTGGCGACGGCTCCTGTTGTCCATCATACTGCCCGGTTGAAAGGCGTTGAAATAAAGATGGTAATACACTTTGGTAAGCGTATCGGACGAATTATTACTGTATTCTAGTTTTTGTTTGCCGGTGAAACGGTTTGTCTGCACGTTCATATCGATATTCATCGTGTACTTCACCCGCTGCTGCCAGCGGTCCGGTTGCGCAAAAACTGTCCATTGAATACCCGTTAATAATAAAGCAAGGATCAAATATTTTTTCATCTGGAGCTGTTTAGTAATCAGGAGGGCAAAATTCGGGAAAGGATGGTTATAAGAAAAACAAATCCGGTTGTCGCCGGATTGACAGGCCGTATTACGTGATAAGCGGTCAATTGCCTGTTTATTAGTAAAATAGCCGGCCATTACAAGGTCACCGAGCTTCTTACCATCCTGCCTTCCGTATTAAAAAATAAGAATTTCCTTTCGACATCGTTCTTTTCCACCCGTAAGCGGTATTGTATCACATAACCGGGGAGGTAAAGCATTTTTACATCCGTGATCTGCCGGTCTGCATATTTGCTTTTTTTAAATCCCTCTTTTACATCTTCAGTAAGTTTCTCATAGCTCCAGTCCTTCAACGTGTTTTTCCAGATTCCCTTGTTGTTATACTCCGCGTATAGTTTGTTGCTGTCCTGCTCGAAACGCACATTCACATTAACAACATTGTTCTCCCATTTTACATTTTTTGCATCGGGATACTGTTTAAAAAAACTCTGTTTGGCCTGTTCAGGGATGGAAGTGACTTGTGAATAGCTGTTAAAAGAAAGCGTTACGAGGAATAAAAAACTGAGCAGGGAGGAAACAAGTTTCATTTCAAGGTGGTTTTAAAAATAAATGTCTTTTTAGCGAAAAAATAATGCCAGCATTTTATAGAACAATGCTAAAGCTTTCCACGGCCGTAGGTAAGTCTACTGGTCCTTACCCGCTACCACGATCACGATCTCACCTTTTACTGTTTTCTGTTTGAAGTATTCCGCGACTTCGCGGAGTGAACCCTGTTTGTTCTCCTCGAATAGTTTGGTTAGTTCGCGGCTCACGCTGCAAGGTCTTTCCTCCCCGAAACAGACAGCCATTTCTTCAAGGGTTTTGACCAGTCGTACCGGTGATTCGTAAAAGATCATGGTCCTTTCCTCTTCCGCCAGCCGCTTCAGGAATGTTTGTCTTCCTTTTTTCAATGGCAGGAACCCTTCAAAACAAAACCTGTTGGAAGGAATGCCACTGTTGATCAGCGCGGGAACAAAAGCGGTAGCGCCGGGCAAACATTCAATTTTTACCCCGGCCTTGATGCATTCCCTCACCAGTAAAAAAGCGGGATCTGAAATACCTGGTGTTCCGGCATCGGTCACAATTGCCATTTTTTTGCCTTCCAGCAGCTGGCTCACGATATGCTGCAGCACTTTGTGTTCGTTATGCTGGTGGTAGGGAGTTAGCTGTTTAGTGATCTGGTAATGGTTCAGCAAATTCGACGTGGTCCGGGTATCTTCTGCGAGTATCAGGTCCACTTCTTTTAATATCTCTATAGCTCTTAGCGTAATGTCTTTGAGATTACCGATGGGAGTAGGAACTAAATAAAGCATGAAGACAGAATGTGGAAATGTGAAGATGTGAAAATGTGAAAATGCTTTATTAAGTAAGAATTATTCTCACATTTCCATATTTCCACATTTTCTAGTTAATCGATATCTCGAAATATTCCATTACAGGATTACTAAGCAATTTCTTACTGGCTTCTTCGGCGATTTGTTTGGCATTGTCGGCTGAATCCGCGTTTACCTGCAAAGTGATATTCTTCCCGATCCTAACATCTTCCACCCCGCTTAGCCCCAGATTTTCCAGGCCACTCATCACGGCTTTACCCTGCGGGTCGAGTAATTCTTTTAACGGCATCACTTTTATCTGGACTGTATAGATCATTCAGTTTTGTTTTTGAAAAGCAAAGATACCAAAACGTAGGTGATGAATATTACAGGAACCGCCAGCCATTTCAATAAAAATATCGCCGCCACGCCCACAACAGCAATAATAATAAAAGGCATTGCATTCTTTGGAGTAAATCCTTTGAATTTTAAAGCCAGGATAGGTAGCGACGATACCATTAGCCAGGCAATTAATAAAATGATACCATACCAGAACCATTGATTTAGCAACAAATTAGTAACGACGGCACTGTCTGTCAGCCAGTATATCATGGGGAATGAAGCAATTAACAACCCCACCGCAGGTGTGGGTACACCTTTGAACCCATAAGACTGTGAATTATCTAAATTAAACTTGCCAAGCCTGTATGCGGCAGCCGCGGCAATGATAAAAGCAGGCACCAGCCAGAGAAAAGACGCATTTAATGATCCCGATTGCTGGGCCATACTCTGTCGCAAAAAATAATAAATAATCATGGATGGCGCCACACCAAAACTTACTACATCTGCAAGCGAGTCCAGTTGTTTTCCCATTTCTGACGAGGCGTTAAAGGCCCGGGCGATAAATCCATCAAAAAAATCAACTACTGCGGCCAGGGCAATAAAAAGAGAGGCTAAAAAAATCTTCTCTGCTGTGTTTTGTAATTGAAGCGGTGTTGTTAAAATATTCCCGTCGCCATCTAACGGCAATAGCAAAATTCCTTGTTGCAGGGTAAAAACAATAGCCAGGCAGCCGAAAACGAGATTGAGCAACGTGAACAGGTTGGGGATTTGCTTCATGTATGGTTCATAGTTAATGGTTCATTGTTCATAGCGAATAGTTATAACGTGGCAATAATAGCAAAAGACCATGAACTATCAGCTATGAACTATGAACTGTATTATCTCTTCATCAACGCTTCGATCTCCTCCGCCGTTATCGGGATATTCTTCATCAGGTCTTTGTTACCGTTCTTCGTAATCCAGAGGTTATTCTCGATACGGATCCCCATTTGTTCTTCTTCGATATAAATACCAGGTTCCACTGTGAATACCATCCCGGCCTTGATCGGTTCGGTCCGGGTACCAAGGTCATGCACATCGATCCCCAGGTGGTGAGAAATGCCGTGATAAAGATATTTCCGGTAAGCCCTGTTCTCCGGGTCCTCATTTTTTACTTCCGTTTTCTTTAGCAACCCGATCTTCAGGAATTGTTGCGTTGCTTCTTCGCCGACCTTATCTGTATAATCAATGATCGTGATACCCGGCTTCAATAAACTTTTTGCATAATCATGTAAATGGAGACAGGCATTGTAAACCGTTTTTTGCCGGCGGGTGAATTTCCCATTTACGGGGACCGTCCTGGTAAGGTCCGCACAATAGCCTCCATACTCGGCACCAAAGTCCATCAGGATCAGTTCGCCGTCTTTGCATTCAGCATTATTACTGACATAATGCAGAATCCTGGCGCGGTCGCCGCTGGCCAGTATGCTGCCATAGGCCGGACCGGTAGCCCGCTGGCTGAGAAAAGAATGATATATCTCCGCTTCGATATCGTATTCCATCACGCCCGGTTTGATGAACTGTAATAGCCGACGAAATGTATTTTCGGTGATATTGATGGCTTGCTGCAGTACTTCGATTTCCAGGGCTGTCTTGATCCCTCTTAATTCCTTCATGATCTTTGCTGCCCTCAGGTAATTGTGCAGCGGGTACCGGCTTTTCATTTCATCAATAAAACGGTATTCTCTTGTCCGCAGCAGGCTCGCCTTGCGGTCATTCTCATTACTGTCGAGGTAAATATTATCGGCCAGGTGTATCCAGGGTTGCAAAAGGCCATCCAGGCTATCCAGCCAAACGATCGTTTGAATACCACTGGCTGCCTGCGCTTCCTTTACCCTTAATCTTTTGCCATCCCATTTTTCTTTCAATTCGTTTGGACGGACCAATACAAGCACCTCGCGATATTTCGGGTCTGGATTACCCGGAAATAAAATGACCATGCTATCTTCCTGTTCGATACCGCTGAGCCAAAACACATCACTGTTCTGTTTAAACCGGTAAAGCGCATCGCCATTGCTGGGCACTTCATCATTGCTGACAAAGATGGCAATGGAATTGGTCTGCATTTGCCTGGCAAAACGGGCACGGTTGCCGGAAAAAATATCCGGGTTCAGCGATAAATACTTCATAGCAATGGTTTAATGGTTCGTTAGGTTGATTAACTAAATAGCCTTAAAGATAACGAGCAAACATATCAGGCCGGTTCCATTTAGCACAAAACTAAGAAAGCTGTGATTTTCAACCAGTTTCATTATAGGGAGTCTTTGTTTAATATATTGTAAGACCGGCTTTTATAAAAAATGAAGAGGAATATAGCGTCACTAAATTTTAAGGACTTTTTTTAGCTGATACTAACACTCGTTTATATTTGAAACACTTTGTCACTTACCTTTGTGCCTTCAACAAATTGCGATTGCTCATATGTCAGTGCCAACTATCAGCATCCCTGTGAAGAATTTGCTTAAACTGGGATTAAAAAATACTGAATCTATTCATTATCAATTAGCGCCGGAAGAATTAGTACAGGATTCTATTCGTATCGGTGAAGGCACATTGAACGATACAGGTGCGCTGGTTATCCGCACCGGTGAATTTACCGGCCGCTCACCCAAGGATAAGTTCACTGTAAAAGATGAGACCACTGCCGACTCGGTTTACTGGAATGAATTCAATATTCCCATCGAACAGAAATACTTCGATATCGTGTTTAAAAAGATCACGGAATACATGGATAAACTGCCGGAGATCTGGGTCCGCGATTGTTATGCCTGCGCCGATCCGCGTTACCGGCTGAATGTCCGGGTGATCAATGAAAAACCCTGGAATAACCTGTTTGCTTACAATATGTTCCTTCGGCCCACGGAAGAAGAACTGGAAAAATTTGAACCTGACTGGCATGTGATCTCTGTACCGGGATTAAAACTCGATCCCAGGGAATGCGGTACAAGACAACAGAATGCTGCGGTTGTTTCCTTCAAACATAAAATGATCCTGATTGCCGGAACAGGCTATACCGGTGAGACCAAGAAAGGCATTTTCACGATCCTTAATTATATCCTGCCTCATGAAAAAGGCGTGCTGAGCATGCATTGCAGCGCCAACATGGGTGCTGCCGGCGACACAGCTATCTTCTTTGGACTGAGCGGTACAGGTAAAACAACCCTGAGCGCCGACCCTAACAGGAAACTGATCGGGGATGATGAACATGCCTGGACAGCCGACAATATCTTCAATTTCGAAGGCGGTTGTTATGCAAAGACCATTAACCTGACAGAAGAAAAAGAACCCGAGATCTATCACGCGATAAAACCCGGAGCATTGGTGGAGAATGTTACATTCGATCCCGGCACCAACAAGATCAATTTCGATGACGGATCAATAACAGAGAATACAAGGGTTTCTTACCCGCTTAATTTTATCAGCAACTCGCTGGAACCATCCATCGGGGGTTTGCCAAAGAATATTTTCTTCCTTACCTGCGATGCCTTTGGTGTTTTGCCTCCTATTTCAAAACTGACCCCGGGCCAGGCCATGTACCAGTTCATTTCAGGTTATACGGCGAAAGTGGCCGGTACAGAAGTGGGGATAACCGAGCCAAAGCCTGCGTTCAGCGCCTGTTTCGGAGCACCCTTTCTTCCTCTTCACCCGGGTAAATACGCCCATATGCTGGGGGATAAAATGCAGGAACACAAAGTAAATGTATGGATGATCAATACCGGCTGGACCGGTGGCCCTTATGGCGTTGGTAGCCGGATGAAACTGAAATATACCCGTGCCATGATCACAGCGGCACTGGATGGAAAACTGGACAAAGCAGAATTTGTGACCGACCCGATATTTGGGGTCGCGATCCCGACAGCTTGCCCTGATGTACCATCAGAAGTGCTGAATCCTGTGAATACCTGGGCCGATAAGAACGCTTTCCATGAGAAAGCCAAATACCTGGCCGGGCT
>JBDSPR010000018.1:0-80715 GCA_039930245.1 Chitinophagaceae bacterium
CATGGAGAAGAATCCGCAAATGGGTAATAACAAAAACAATAGGAAGCCCAGCGTCTAAACAACTACAAACCACAGACCATAGACCACAAACGGCTCTATATCAGTTCTTCGCTCGTAAACGCAAAGGGCAACAGGAAACTGGCGGTTTTGATAATAAATACTTTTCCTTCCTGCCCGCTTAAGATCAGGCGGATCGGTTTGGACGTTCTTGTTTCGTATTCCAGTAATGATTGACGGCACATACCGCAGGGAGAGATCGGGTGATCGCTTTTTACTTCATCGCTGCTATAACTGATGGCAATACTTTTGATAGGGACTTTGGGATGCAGGGTAGCTACTGAACCCAATAATACTCTTTCCGCACAGATTCCCACGGGGTAAGAAGCGTTTTCCTGGTTGGTCCCCGCCACCACTTCTCCGTTCTCCAATATCGCGACTGCACCGACATGAAAATTGGAATAGGGAGCATACGCATGTTCTGTGACAGTTCTTGCTTCTGTCAGCAGCCAGGCATCCTTTTCATCCAGCTCGGTTATATCATTATATACCTCGTACTGGAATTCGAATTTGTTTTCCTTCATACTATAAAATAAAGATTCGGTCTATTACATCTAACCAAAGCCCTGTAATGCCTGCGCTGAAACTACGACTTGAACAGGTTGAAGACTGTAATTATTTTACTACACGGAAGAATCGTTTCCAGCGGGGGCCGCCATCCCAGCTAAACCAGATCATCCAGGCTTTTCCAACTACACGGTCCTCCGGCACAAAACCCCAGAAACGGGAGTCCTGCGACATGTGGCGGTTATCTCCCATCATCCAGTAATAATTCATTTTAAACGTATAGTCGGTCACTTCTTTACCATTGAGATAGAATTTCCCGTCCTTCATAAAGAAATCATTCTTCTCGTACACACGGATCGGGCGTTCGTAGATTGCATAGTTCTCGGCTGTGAGAACGAGTTTAGCCCCTTTCCCGGGTATCCATATCTTACCATAATTATCTACGCTCCATTTATTGGCCCAGACATAATTTTCAAATAATGGATTGTAAGTCGCCGTACTGCTGTCGAGTGACGGGGTAACAGATCGGATGACGGGTGATTTTCTCATTTTCTCCACGGCTTTGGCGGTCAGGAGCATCCTGTATTTATTTCCTCCCATGGCCACACTTTCCTGTGGATTGAAAAGATCAATATCAAATTCGGATTTGGCAAAATCGCCATCCAGTGGTTGATTGGATTCGATCTCATAATCCAGTTGTGAATAAAGAGGCAGTTCACTTTTTTTGCCATTGACATATACGTCGCTGTTGATGATCTGCAGGGTGTCACCTCCCACCGCGATGCAACGTTTGATATAATTATCTGATTTATCGACCGGGTGTACCGCTAAAGGATACTGGTCAGGATCGTTCAGGATGATCTTACGGCCCTTGTCCATATCACCGTTGCCCAATTCGCGGCACAACTGGTAGTAGGGATGTTTTGACTGGTAATCATCCTTATTGATCACCGTGTCCCCTTCGGGAAAATTAAAGACCACCACATCGCCTCTTTGGGGCGAAGTGGCAAACCAGCGGGTATAAGGAATTTTGATCGCTTCGCTATAGGACTTCCGGCTGCTCCCCGGGAGATAATTATGTACAAAGGGAACTGATAAGGGTGTATTGGGTATTCGCGGTCCGTAGCTCAGTTTGCTTACAAAAAGAAAATCCCTTACCAGCAATGTTTTTTCCATGGAAGGGGAAGGAATGGTGTATGCTTCAAATACAAACGTACGGATCAGCGTGGCAGCAACAACCGCAAAGATGGCCGCGTCCACCCATTCTCTCCAGCTTGCTTTTTTGTGCTTTTTTACTGCTTCCGGCCCGACGAATTTGGGATCTTCCTTATAAGCCAGCCAGGGAAAATAGACCGGGGCAACTAAAGCAGCAGCTGTATGCTGACCAAGTGAAAATTTACCGAATGTCTTGGCGAATTCAATAAAGATACCCGGGCTGATGAACCATCCTACCACGGGAATGAATTGCCAGAAAACCCAATGTTTGGGACGTTGGGTCAACTCTTGCATCACCCAGGTGTTATAAAAAGGGACATACGCTTTCCAGGCAGGCACCCCGGCTTTGGGAAAAAGTTTCGCCAGGCCAAAAGAAGGAAGGAACACGATAAGGGTACTGACCAGGTAAACAATAAAAATATGTTGTAACGGCATTATTTGTACTTTATAACCGACAAAAGTATCATAATTATTTGCCTGTCAAAATTTTAATATTCAAAGTTTTGCTAAAGCCCCGCCCTGTTTTGCAGGAATTAATGATAATTTAGCCCTGTTTCCCATGAATCATTTTACGATACGCGATATCGAAAATCTCTGCGGCATCAAAGCCCATACCCTCCGCACCTGGGAACAGCGGTATAAGTTGTTCGTGGCCAAAAGAAAGCAAAGCATGCACCGGGTCTACGACAATGAAGATCTCAAGGAAATGCTCCGCATCTCCTTTCTTTATCACCAGGGTCATAAGATATCAAAGATAGCGGCCCTCGGTCCCCGACAGCTCCACGAACTCGTTGAAAAGTCCTGTGTACTGGATTGCAACCACGAGCTCTTTGTTCACCAATTGATCGAAGCGGGTCTTGATTTTGACAAAGAAAAATTTGAGAAGATCGTCAATGGCCTCGTCGGGAGAATTGGGCTTGAAAAATGCATCAGCGAAGTTTTTTACCCCTTTCTTCATCGCATCGGGCTGTTATGGATGACCAACCATGTGGTTCCGGCACAGGAACATTTTGTCAGTCATATTATCCGGAAGAAGATAATACTTGCTACCGATGGCCTGGAACAGAGCAGCCAAACATCCGCGCCGATCCTTTTATTTACACCGGAAGGTGAATTCCACGAGATCCCTTTGTTGGTCATCAACTTTTTTTTCAGGAAATATAATAACAGGACAGTTTATTTCGGAGCGAATGTTTCTACGGATAGCCTTCGTTATTATATGCGGCAGCACCCGGCCGGTTGCCTGTACATGCATGTAGTCACTCACCTGAATAATGAGGGTCTAAATGAATCTATCAATTCCCTCTGTAGTGAGTTTCCCATTAAGCTGGTACTCTCGGGCCCGGCAATCAATTGCATGGCGCATCAGCCTTCCAACCTGCAGGTGATTCATTCGCTTGAGGAGCTGATCTGTTTTGCAAAAGAAAGAGGAAAGACTATTTCGGCATAACGTAGTTGTTCACGTCTTCCGCTGTGATTGACTTGCCGGAAAGAATGACCAGCCGCTCCACCACGTTCCGCAGTTCGCGGATATTCCCGGTCCAGTTATACTGTTGTAATAATTTGAACGTATCAGTATCCATTTCTTTACGGGCGATACCGTAATCGGAACAAATATCTTCGAGGAACTGGTCCACCAGCAGAGGAATATCATCCCTTCTTTCATTCAGCGAAGGAACATGTATCAGGATCACGCTAAGCCGGTGATAAAGGTCAAGCCGGAAATTTTTCGTTTCCACTTCTTTCAGCAGATCCTTATTGGTCGCGGCGATCACCCGTACATCCACGGAAATATCTTTTTCGGCGCCCACCCTGGTGATCTTTCCTTCCTGCAGGGCGCGGAGCACTTTTGCCTGAGCATTGGCACTCATATCCCCGATCTCATCCAGGAACAGGGTGCCGCCATTGGCAGATTCAAATTTGCCGATCCGTTGTTTGATCGCGGAAGTGAAAGATCCTTTTTCATGGCCGAACAATTCGCTTTCGATCAGTTCGGTAGGAATGGCTGCGCAGTTCACTTCTACCATCGGGCCGCTGGCACGGTTACTTTTTTCGTGAATCCATCTTGCGACCAGCTCCTTTCCCACTCCATTATCACCCGTGATCAGGATACGGGCATCCGTGGGCGCCACTTTGTCGATCGTATCTTTTATCTTTTTTATAGGAGATGATTCGCCAATCATCTCCTGTACCTTGCTCACTTTTCTTTTCAGCACTTTGGTCTCGGATACCAGGCTGCTCTTATCCATCGCATTGCGTATCGTGATCAGCAGCCGGTTGAGATCCGGTGGTTTGGAGATATAATCATAAGCTCCTTTTTTTACCGCTTCAACCGCGGTCTCAATATTACCATGACCCGAGATCATGATAATGGGAATATCAGGATTGGCTTCTCCGGCTTTCTGTAGAAATTCGATACCATCCAGTTTAGGCATTTTAATATCGCACAGTACAAGGTCATAGGTCTTTTCCTTAAACTTTTTAAGCCCTTCTTCCCCATCCGCTGCTTCATCAATTTTATAGCCCTCAAATGACAATATCTCGGTCAGGGTCTTCCGTATCGCTTTTTCATCGTCTATGATGAGTATATCTGCCATCTCGAACTGATTTAGGGTTGTAAAAGTAATTGATTTGAAGCGAACTGGCGCAGGAACAGCGGCAGGACTGCGTTTTAAAAAAAATAGAGGCCGGGTAGAAACCCAGCCTCGTTTTAAAATCCAATATCCTATGAAAAACCGTTGTAAAGATGCAAATAAAAAATCAAAACGTTAAACATTATCCGAAAAAAATATTGCAGTTCTTAATATGAGGAAAAAAATCTACGATATGATTAAATAATTAATCAATTAAACCTTGCGCATACCACTTTCGGGTTATTTCTGCAGGTACATCACTTCCTTGACCAACTTTACGGTCCTGCTTACATCAGGTAATGCGGCAGCCACAAGGTTTGGTGCGTAGTGTAATGGGGCATCAGCCGCAGTGATCCGGCGAATAGGTGCATCGAGCCAATCGAATCCTTCTTTTTGTATGCGGTAAGTGATCTCGGAAGAAACAGAGGCAAATGGCCATTGTTCTTCTACTATCACAAGACGGTTGGTCTTTTTTACACTTTCGAGGATCGTCATCCAGTCAAGCGGGCGGATGGTACGCAGATCGATCACTTCAGCGCTGATCCCTTCTTTATCCAATTCCGCTGCTGCTCCCAGGGCCACTTTCATCATTTTATTAAACGATACAATCGTCACATCCCTGCCGGCACGTTTAATATCCGCTTTTCCCAGTTCGATATAATATTCTTCTTCGGGGATCTCGCTTTTGTCGCCGTACATCTGTTCGCTTTCCATGAACATCACCGGGTCTTCCTCGTAGCGGATCGCCTGTTTCAACAATCCTTTGGCATCATAACCATTGCTGGGAGAAACAACTTTGATCCCCGGAATATTCGCATAAAGTGATTCAAAAGCTGTTGAGTGTTGTGCACCAAGCTGACCAGCCGATCCATTACCTCCGCGGAACACGATCGGACAAGAAATCTGTCCACCGCTCATTGCCAGCATTTTAGAAGCGGTATTAAGAATTTGATCTAAAGCCAAAACCGCGAAATTCCAGGTCATAAACTCAACAATAGGGCGAAGACCATTCTGGGCAGAGCCAACAGCTACTGCCGTAAATCCAAGTTCAGATATGGGTGTGTCAATGACCCTTTTCGGGCCAAATTCAGCCAACATGCCCTGGCTTACTTTGTACGCTCCATTGTACTCAGCCACCTCTTCCCCCATCAGATAAACACGGTCGTCCCTTCTCATTTCCTCGCTCATCGCTTCACGAAGGGCATCCCTGAATGCAATAGATCTTGCCATCTTATAAATTTATTTTTAAAAAGCCCGCTGTCGTTCTGATAAATCGGAACTATTGGGGCAGCAAATTTAAGCGGGAAAGAGGATAAAACCTAAAATGTCAAAGCCCGTAACCGATGGGTCCGGGCTTGATTATTAAGCAAATTTCTGGTCAATATTTCAGGCAATCCCTGACCAATCTTTTCATGGCGGGGGTTTCCATATCAGCATCCGTAAGAAGACTTGCCTCCTTTACATCAGGGTACAAGGTCTCGAGCTTTACCTGCATGCACTCACAATAGCGCAGTGCCAGGGGACGATCCATGCCACCCTCTACTGCTGATGAAACACAGTTCGTAATAAATGCATTTACTTCCGAGGAGGGCCAGCGACCGGAGCTGGTATAATTAGTGGTTGGGGTGGTGTTACCCGGTTCATCGGTATTCTTTGTATTTGTAGTACTGTCTGGCTTATCCGCTTCCTTTTTGTTGGTGGTTGTATCCCGGCTATTATAGTCATCTTTTTCCCGGTCAGTAGAAGTGTTCTTGTCCTTATCGTTGTTACAGGCAGCAAAGAGTGAGATGGTGAGCAAAAGCAGCAATACTTTCTTCATGGTAGGAGGTTTGGTTTAAAAGAATGAATTTACCCATTCTACACCAATCGGAAAAATCTCTATTCGAGTACAAGGAATTTTTCCGCCAGCGCATTTACACGGTAGAATTTGCCATCTTCCAACAACAGAGCTTCCGAATGTCCTTTTACATGGTGCACATCCGTATTAAATACCTTGCCATTGAACAGCACGCTGATCGTATCGGATATCACAGTATGACCGGTCGCAATATGTTTTACGCCATATAAAGAGAGGGTACTGTCCACCTGTGGTAAACCAGTCCTTTGCTGGCCGGTATAATACCCCCTGAACCAGAAAGGGCCAAACTCGCTGTAAAGGGTATCAATGCGGGGATCGGGGAATTTATAGGTACTGTCAGCATAATAGGGCCTGGCCAGTTGATTCACTTTATCAGGAGAAAGATCCATCCTGTTCACTTCCGCTGAAATACCACCGTGAATAAAGAGGATATCTCCCACTTTTTCCATGATATTCTTTGTCCGCAGCCATCTTCCCAGTTCTGACTGATCGCCGTAAAGCGTCATGTAATTTTCATTTACCAGCCGGGCCCCTTCAAAATATTTGGGATGAACATAGCGGATATCACCATTCAGGTTCATGATCTCGTGATTACCGAGTACAAAGTGAACATGTCCCCCGGCCGCTTTTGCTTTATCTTCCAGTGAATAGATCAGCCAGAGTACTTCTGTTACCTGGTCGCCCCTGTCAAAAAAATCCCCGATCAGTACCAGGTGTCCTTCTCCAAAGGTCCAGTTGAAATTCTCGTCGATCACGCCATTTCCCTGCAATAATTTCCTGAATGCTCTGAAATTGCCCTCAATATCAGAAACTATAAACTGTTTGGATGCTTTATCCGTTCCTGTTTTCTCATTCTCCAGTTCCTTCTTTAATTGAACACTGAATGTCTTGCCCGGAACATCTGTACCAACCATGAGTGAAAGGGATCCCTTCTGCGCCATTGGGATGCTATCGGTCTTTATTGATTTTACACCCCCTTCATCATATACATATTTAATAAAAACCTGGTCGTTCCTGTACAGGACATAGGGTCCGTCAAAAAGCAGGGCATCAGCGGCTTTTTGGATAGTATTAAAGGAGAGGTTGGCCACAGCGAATGCGGTTAACAATAAGGAGAAAAAGATAAATGTAAATTTCTTCATGATCATCAATCGTTTATTATCCGGTGCTCTATAGACAACAATCAGACCAGCAAGGGTTGCCTTTGTTTGATTAAAGTTAATCCCTTCTAAACCAAGTTTATGCCCCTGAACCGGCCCATTCTTCTGCCTTCATTTCGAACCGGATCTCCCCTTTTCCATGCAAGCCGGTCTCTTTCCAGCCAGCTTCCCGGTAAAACATTTCTGCCCGGGTGCCTGGCGCCGTGCCCAGCCAGATCGTGACGCTGGTTTTACTGAAATACCAGTTTATCATCAGATCATGGAGTCTTCTGCCGACCCCTTTTTTTTCATGGACGGGCTCAATAAAAAGTGCCCAAACATTGTTGTCCGTAACAGACACGATCGAAAACCCGACAATCCGCCCCTCGATCTCGCAAACCCATCCTTTCCCGCGGTGAAGCATATAATCTTCCACATCTTTATCGGGTACCAACAACGGGTCGGACAACCTGTTTTCCTTTACTGCATTCCGGACAAACTGGATACCCGGAATATCTTTTACTTCAGCTTCCCGGAAATTCATAATATAAAAATATATTTATTTATAAACCGGCAGTATTCCGCGGAGAAAATATCCATTGAATGAAATAGCTGTACGATTTATTGCAGGCGGGAGTAAACAACCGTGTCTCCAAATTTCCCGTTATAAAAAAAATCTTCCCTGAAATAAGCTTCTTTTACAAAACCGGTTGATTCCAGTATTGCGGCGGAAGCGAGATTAGCAGGGGTGATCCGGGCTTCCACGCTGTGTAATCCTATTTTATTGAACCCATAGTCCAATGCGGTGCCGATCGCTTCCTTCATGATCCCCTTGCGCCAGTGTGCGGGATCCAGCACATATCCGATCTCCGCCCGGTAATGCTGTTTGTCCATCCGCCAGAAGCAGATGGTACCGATAGTTTTTTGCTTATTATTTTTCAGTGCGATGGCCCAGAGAATTGCATCGTTGTTCTCCATGTTCTTATCAATCTGCCGGATAAAATCTTCTGCTTCCCCGATATTGGCGGCAGGTTCCTTACCCAAAAACTGGAGTACAGTTTTGTCAGACCGAAGGAAAAATATTTCGGGAGCATCTTCCTGTGTGACCCTTCTTAACAAGAGCCGATCTGTTTCAAGTTCAGGAAATGGGGAAAAAACCGGCTCAAGCATAATAAAAAATACCTGTGGATAAATATTGTATCGCGATGGGAAACGGAAGATTATCCCTGCTTAGGTTTTGGTTCTTCCTTTTTTACAGGTTTCACCAATTTGAAATAGGTCGCTTTAAAGCGGTTTTCGACGATCTCACCCTGTACTTCAGCCTTGCGGACCGATTCACAAAAACCGTCTGAAGCATGTGCATCACCATGTTCATCAATGCTGGTTCCATCCACAAAATAAGCCTTGCCATTTATCCGGACGGCCAGGTCGCAACCTTTGCCGGTCAGGTGAAACTGGCATTCGCCGCAGGAAGCTTCCACCACCTGTATCTTTTTTGCCGGGTCCGGCCGTGAAATGTTTGAAGTAGCCTGTGCGCCTGCTTTTGTAATCAGCGAGCCCAGCACCAGGATCGCAAAAAATAATTTCTTCATAGCTGAAACGATTATTGCACAAAATTAGTCATTTCATTAGTTAGTAGCGGAAAAGGCCGGGAAATAGCTTACCTTTAACCCACCACCGGACCAATTTTATTCCCTACCTCATTTTTGGATCTTTAAACTAAATAATAAATCAATATGGCAGAAACCTGGAACAAAAAAGAAAGAGAAAAGAAAAAACAACAAAACAAAAAAGAGAAAGCAGAAAGAAAACAGGAACGAAAAGAGAATGCCAAAGATGGAAAGGGGTTTGAACTCGCCTACCTCGATGAATATGGCAACCTTACCTCCACCCCACCCGACCCAATGAGGCGGGTTGAATTCAAACTGGAAGACATCGAGATCGGTGTACCCAAGCAAAAACCGGTCAACCCCGAAGACCTGATCCGCGAAGGGATCGTCACATTTTTCAATGATGCCAAAGGCTATGGTTTTATCAAAGACAGGGAAACCGGTCAAAGTATTTTTGTGCACATCAATTCGGTCAGCGAAGAAATTAAAGAAAATAATAAGGTCCGTTTCGAGATTGAAATGGGACCCAAAGGCGCCAACGCAGTGAATGTGAAGATCATCCGGTAACCATCAATACGCAACGCTCATCCCCGGCTTTTTAAAGGACAGGATAAACCTGGTTCCTTTGCCCTCTTCGGATTCTACCTGCACAGCAACGTTATTTGACTGGAGAATACTTTGCGTGGTAGCCAGCCCAAGTCCCAACCCACCGGGTTTATTGGTAAAATAAGGATTGAAAATATGTTCCAGGTTGGACGGACTGATCCCGCAACCATTGTCTATTACCTTTAGGACATAACTGTTTTCATTGGATGCTGTGATTATACTCAGCGCGCCTTCCCCCGGAGTCATGGCATCAATGGCATTGATAAGGATATTGGTCAGCGCAATTTTTATTTTCGGCCTGTCGAAAAACAATTTACAGTCAGGGCAATATTCTTTGCTGAGCTGGATATTTTTAAGACGCATACGGTCTTCGGCCATGATCAGCACTTCATTCAATACCTGCTGGATAGAGTTTTCTTCTGCCTTCACTTCATTTACCCCCTGGTATTTCAACACTTCGTTGATTATTTCATGGATCCGGACGGAGCTCCGCATGATGATCGCCAGGTATATTTTCAGCTCATCATTTTTTAAGGCCTGTTCAAGTACCTCCACCGATAGCTTGATATTGGTTAAGGGATTGCGTATCTCATGGGCGAAGGTGGCAACAAATGGATCCGATACATCATGCAAAAGCACTTCAATTTGCTCAGCCGACTGGTAGCCGTCCGTATTTAAAATGCTTGTGGAGATTTCAGGGAGCTTCATACTGTGTATTAGTTGACTCGGATCAGACCCCAAGATCGGCAGAAATATCCCCATATTTGTTATACACTACTGAATATAAGTTATATAATTCACGGTTTACGGGCAGATAGGCTGTATCAGATAGCAGCCGTCAAGGGAAGGAGAACCTTTAATCCAAATCCTTTGCCCGGTATCGATTTGATCTCCGCTTTGCCATTGCATAGTTCAGCCCTGCTGATAATATTCGTGATCCCAACTCCGTTCCTTTTTTCGGCGATATTGAAACCTTTGCCATTATCCGTGATCAGCATCTCCAATTCGGATGAGGTCCGGGTAATATTGATAGAAGCTTTGCTGGCATCTGCATGTTTCAGGATATTATTCACCTGTTCCTGCACGATCCTGAAAATATTCAGCTGTAGCTTTTCATCAAGGTCCTTCTCCAGCACCCCATCAGTATGAAATTCAATTTTAATAGGATGAACCGCGTTGAGGGAATCTATCAGGTTCCTGATATTTTCAAATAAACTCACAATGCCGGGGGGCGGAATGATCAAATGCCGGGAGATCTTCCTGATCTCATCTATTGCATGCTGGATCATTCCAGCACAATCTTCGAGGTATTTTTCGGGTTCTTTTTCACCTTTTTGCACCATCTGGATATACAGCTTGGCAACTGCGAGTACCTGGTTGATGTTTTCATGCAGTTCTCTTCCGATAGTGGCCCGTTCTTTTTCCTGTGCACTCAGCACGGCTTCGGTAATTTCCCGGTGTTTTAATTTTTTCTCCTCTGCCAATTTTTCCTCCAGCAATTTCCTATCAGAAATATCCTGCGTGGCCCCGATCATCCGGGTAGCTTTATCGCCTTCATAGATAATATGCCCCCGGTCGTGTACGTTGGCATAGCTGCCATCGGCTTTTTTAAATCGGTACTCCTCTACCCATACATATTCAACTGCTTCTTTAATGATCTTGTTCAACCTGGTGATCACCCTATCCTTATCGTCAGGATGAATGCGGCTGATCCAGAATATTTCGGGGATCAGCGTGTTCTGGATCGGGTAACCAAAAACCCTGTTGTGCCCCCCATCGATCCAAAAAATCTCCTTATTCTCCAGATCCCATTCCCAAAGGCAATCATTGGTAACCTCGGTTACAAATTTGTATAATTCATTCAGGGTCTTTAATCCCTGCCCAGCAACTGCCTCTGCTGCCTGTACCCTGCTTCTTTTAAAAGAAACAGATAGTGTATCATCGTAGTAATAGGCAAATACATCAAACCAATCTCCAATCTCTCCCCAGTATTCTTTAAAATGCATGGGGATATCGTGGCGGAATGCCATATGGTAAACCGGGTAAAAATCGATCGGGATAATACCTGCAAATTTTTCCCATAAGTTCTTCCCGATAATATCTTTCGCCTTTACACCTAACAGCTCTTCTGCGGTCTTGTTCCAGTAGGTTACTTTCCATTTTTTGTCTATGGCAAAAAAACCATTACTGATCGTGTCGGTGATAGGCTTGCCGGGATAACCGTTATTGCCGGCAGACCTGTTATTACTGTTAATATGTGAGAGCGCTGATAGAGCCATTTTTCCGTTTTCTAAAATTAATTTACTCCCTGGTTTGAGTGACCCCTTTCCATGAACAGGTTTTACTCGTACCCGCTTTTGATCACGGTCAGGATCATTTTGAACCGTCCATTGGGGTTGATATGATTGGGAGTATGTGCGGGTATGATGATCCCCTGCCCAGATTTGAGGACATTGGATTTTTTATCGATAACGATATCAGCTTTTCCATCAATGATCTGGGCAAAGGTATCAAAAGGAGAGGTTTTCTCTGTCAGCCCTTCGCCCGAATCAAATGACATAACACTGATATTGCCGGTGGATTTCTTGATGATCGTTTTGATCACCACGGAGTTGGCCATATACTCAATGATCTCCACGATGATGTGGGCCGTAGATTTCTCTATTTCAGCAATATCCGCGATCTTTTTTTTATCTTTTTTGATCATGGCCTCAGGTTTTACTACAGGTTACTAAATTGATTTTTGCTTTTCTTCAACAAACTAACATATTAACTGTGATAAAGGTGATCTATCTTCCCTTTGAAATTGTTACACAAGCGGCTATTTAAGTTGTATCATTCACATATCCGATATTGACCAAAAAAAGTCCCCGGAAAGTTCCGGGGACTGAACCAAAACCAACTGCAATAAAAAATTCAACTCTTTTGAGAAATCCAACTCAAGTTAACGTTGTTTTTTATCCGGGTTGTTGCATATTCCCGTCAGGCGCTTACATAATTCACAGGTTATACACGGCATCACTGGCTTTTAGAAGACCCGACTGCTTTGTGAAATAAGTACTGTTATTCTTATACTCGATCACTGTATGCAATATTTTAAGTTTCCCGATGATAGTGTGTCTCAGTTTACCGCCGGCAAACCTGCATTTATTAACTTCTTCAAGGGCTGTCTCATATACAGCCGCCGCTTCTTCAAAATAACCACTGTTCTCATTTCGAAGTGCTTCAGCAAACAACCCCGCCGGTATGTTGATCTTCCGTAAAACAAAATGACGGTAAAGCAGAACTAATAATAACAGCATAATGAATGATATAATGACAAACAATTGCATAAGCTGAATTTTACTGTATATATCCCATTAAAGTTGTGCCAATATGCTTTGATAAGGGTTACGCTATCCCGGGAAAAAATTATATAATTCACACCCCCAAGGGAAGATGGTCAGCAGGAAAGAACCATATGGGATTGGCTGTAAAAATATCCGTCGCTGTGGCAAATTGCATTACACAGCTACCAGCTCCCGGTAACTGATATCAGTAAGCTGCTTTTCAGTACCGGATATCATTTTTGAATGTGATCCGCAGATATGCCGGAAGGATTCGTTCATATCCTCTGTAAAACCGCTTTTAGGGTAAGCGCAATAAAGACATAAGGATTGTTTCTCACAGTACCTGTTCCAAAGATGCTCTAGCTGGACCGTTGCCCCACTATGCCCCTGCGCCCAGAGGATGGCGACCATTTCGCCAAAAGCCCGGATCCTGCGGCCGGGTGGACATTTTGCGATGACCCCGGAAATGACCTTATTGAAAAGAGTTTCGTCGGGCCAGTTATTCACCATGAATTTTGAAAGGGTCTTCTCCGCGTTGAGTGGTATATACCGGTTCTCCGAAATAAGGTCATGCACCTGTATCCCATAACCGGTCAGTCTTTTTTCCAATGCTTTGATGTGATTGCCGGTGGCGATAATGATACAGCAATCGCCGGCATTGATACCACCGCCAACAAAACCGGCCAGGGCATCAAGGAAGATACCGTCATTCTCATATATCTGTACCACATGGTCACATGGGGCGATTTCTCCCCAGAATATATCCGCCTTGCTCTGTTGCCATTCCACAGTTTTCTTTAGTTTATTCATAGTTCCTTATAATTATGCACTCATTTCCAATAAATAAAGAGAATCCTAACTAAAATACGAGAATGAATGATCATAAAAAACAAAAACCGGGCCCGGCACGTAAATTGAATCAGTGAATGATATAACTTTAAAAAAACTTATATAACAGTAAAGAGGACAAATCTGACCACCTTTACTTTAATCATTTAAATTAGTTTTAATATGCCCATACTTACTATTTTGCTCGTGCTTGTTGTTGTTGGTGTTCTGCTTTGGCTGATCAATTCTTATATCCCCATGGATGCCAAGATCAAGAATATCCTCAATATTGTCGTGGTGATCTTTGTCGTTCTCTGGTTACTCCGGGCTTTTGGCGTATTGGATTCCATAAAAGGTCTTAAAGTCTGAAGATTTTCGTCACTACGGGGCGAAAATCTCTAATGATCATTGTTCTATCGGTATTTCACCCCGATGGGGTGACTGCCCTTTGGTTACCAGGCGAGATTGTCCGGGGGACGAAATATTGCCTTGGGTAATTTGGGTTACCTGATTCCAAAATTGCAGGATTTGCTGGAACATATCACCCCTACGGGGTTCAGCTGCAATTAATATCCTATTGATTCTGATATGGCGCTCCTACGGAGCTAAGATCTCAAGTTATATCCCGCCCTGCAGGGGCGGAACAATCGGCGTGAAAATGAATTGTGCTTAATTTACCGGCAACCCGCTAAGAGCCAGTCCGTCCTTGAATTCCCCAAGGATAACCACTCTTTTATAGCTCGCATACTGGCTGGCCATTTCATCCATACCTTGTTTGTTATCACTTCTTATTTTCATGCCCTTTTTAACACCGGGTTCAAAAATCTCAATATAAAATCCATCCTTTAAACTAACCCGTGCGGCCTTGTACATTCCCCTGCTTTTCATGATGAAAGAATTAAAAAAGATGATCGAAGTATTTATGGAATCCCCGTGGGGGTAAGTTACCGTATAAATCGGCGGAAGCAATTAATAATATCGGAACAAAAATGCTTTTTCCTCACATATCTTCCAGCATGGAACGTCTCTTATCCTTCAGCTGTTTGAAATGCGAGGGAGTCAGCCCGGTTACTTTCTTAAACTGCGTGGAAAGATGCGCCACACTGCTGTAGTGCATCTGGTAGGCTATCTCGGTAAGGTTGAGCTCATTGTATACAAGCAGTTCTTTTACGCGTTCGATCTTGTGGGCAATAATGAATTTTTCGATGGTAGTACCCTGCACCTCAGAAAAAAGATTGGACATATAGGTGTAGTCATGGTTCAGCTGCTGGGCCAGGAACTCGGAGAAGTTTACACGAAGGGGTTCCTCAGAATAATGGACCAGGTCTATAATGACATTCTTTATTTTCTGGATCAATACACTTTTTTTGTCATCCATCAGCTCGAGACCTGAGTGCAGCAACGCAGCCCTGATTTCTTCCAGTTGTTCAGGGTTTACCTGGTCGGTAATATCTGCTTCCCCGAGTTCAACGGTAGTATAGTGCAATCCTAACCTGGTCAGCTCATCCTTCACTACCATTTTGCAGCGGATGCAAACCATATTTTTAATATATAATTTCAAAGTGCTTGTGCTGGAGTTTTTTATTGTTACCCTATTTACCAAAAGGATGCCGGGAACTCATCTACAAAAATAATCACAAGCTCACCCTGGGCTTCTAATTTATTGATGGTGGTTATAATTGTTCAACCTATTGTATTGAATGTAAGCTTTTTCATCCGTATAAAAATACAATGTGTGAATCATATAACATTTTCGGGGTACGCTGTAACAAGTATAAAAGCGGGAAAGCTTTTCTTTGCGCAAAGAACATTGATTAGCAGCTATTTTTCTTAATCCATGCCTTTAGCATATAGCCACCCTCCGAAAAGGGTGGTTTTTTGGTTGGCACACAACCTGAAATATAATTTGTCAGGTTTCTTCTTTAGGTACTTTCAGGTCTAATTTCAGTTCATCAATATCCATTTCTCTTTCCACCAGCCGGATAGCCGCGTCACTGTATTCTCCTTCTTTGTGCACTTTCAGCAAGAGTTCTCTCCGGAATTTGCTGATCTCGATCTGCGCAGCCAGCAGGTCATTGACCGGTGGCGGTTTTACTATTTCATCGTTACGGATCGCTTTTTTGTGACGGCGCACTTCTTTCGTCAGCTCATAGACCAGGCTATTGTATTTTTTCCTTAGTTCTTCCTGTGTTTTAGCATCCAGGTGTACCGGTATTTCGTTTTCAATAAAATGGAGTGTGTTGCTGGCGAGGTATAATTTCAGTTCTTTTTCTTCAGCCGCCGTATTGTCCTGCGGCTTTATTTTCAGTAAGCGTATCAGCAGCGGCAGGGAAAGTCCCTGAACAACAAGTGTAATAAAAATGACCACAAAGGCAAGAAAAATGATGGAATGTCTTTTCGGGAAAGCGGTACCATCATCCAGCAGTAAAGGTAAAGCAAGTGCTGCCGCCAGTGATATCACGCCCCTTGTCCCTGTCCAGGCCACCACCAGCACATTTTTCCAGGTGCTTTCATGGTCATCGTTCTCAGGAATGATACCTGCGTATTTTCTTTTCCGGAAATAATTTTGCAGACCCGCTCCTGCCATCACCCAGATGATCCGCACGATGATCGTTACCCCACTGATGAGCAATCCATAGCCCAGTATCTCGGTAAAAGGATAATTGCCCAGGTCACGGATAATGGAAGGCAATTGCAGACCGATCAGGATGAACACAAAACCGTGCAAGAGGAATACCAGTGTATCCCATACTACTCGTGCCCTGATCCTTGCCTGGTAAGAAAAAACTTCGGGTGACCTCCAGGAGATTACTAAACCGGTACTTACAACAGCCAGCACACCCGACATATGGAATTGTTCAGCGGCCAGGTAAGAAACATATGGTGAAAGCAGGGTTAGACTGGTCTCGACCACGGGATTATTCTCGATTTTTTTATGTGCCAGCACAAACAGGTAGCCGGTTACAATGCCGATAAGTATTCCAACACCCGCAACCAATAAAAACTGGAGACCCGCTTTCCAGAATACAAAGGTTCCCGTCGTTACCGCTGTTACCGCATAACGGTATGCGATCAGGGCGGAAGCGTCATTCACGAGGCTCTCTCCTTCCAGGATGGTAATTACTTTTTTATTCAGTCCCAACCCCTTTATAATACCGGATGCCGCCACTGCATCGGGCGGAGAAACAACAGCGCCCAGTACAAAAGCCAGCGGCCAGGTGAAACCGGGTATACAATAATGGGCAGTTATGGCTACTGTTACTGTTGTAAAAAATACCAGGGTAATGGCCAGCGCGGATATAGGTCGTATCGATGTCCGGAACTCATGCCAGGAGGTTTTGGATGCAGCATCATACAAAAGCGGTGGGAGGATGATCACAAAAACGGTATCGGGGTCCAGCGCCAGGTCTGGCAATTGAGGTACAAAACCAATGATCAGTCCCGCCGCCACTAGTAAGATCGGGTAAGGAAGTTTTCTTTTGTTGGCGATCGCCGTGAGGCAGATCAGGATGGCCATGATAAAAACAACAATTTTGAAATTTTCCATAGTTTTCTAAGCTACGTTTTTTCCGGCTATGGTTGACCTTGCATATTCAGTATCAAAACCAGCTAAAAGCCTGGTTAATTAAAAAGCAACTTCTAAAAGAAGTTGCGCAGGATTAGTACTTTGCTTTCTACAAGATCCTTATTGCTTTTTCTTATCCGGGTTGATAATTACATCCACTTTTTGGGTGGTCACTTTCACACCATTCTTATCCAGTGTTACCGTGGTGGATTTCACAGGCGGGTCCTTTACTACAACAACTGGTGCAGCGGGGACCACAATAATTTCTTTTTTTTCTGATTTACCTGTACAAGAGGCCAGGAAAATCAACAGGGCAAGGGCAAGCGATCCGGTAATCTTTTTCATAAATAAGTTTAAAATGAAGATGCTGCATTTTGTTACAGCCCGCTGTCGGCGCCATACAGCCAATATAGTAGCTCAAATACCATACCCTTAACGCTGGAAACCCGGCAATACCTGCATTTCGCTATATTGACGTGAATAAACCTCCTTTAAGACTACCTTTTCCCGAAAAAACTACTGTAATGAATAACTTCTTTGATACCCTGATCGAAAGCTATATCGGCAGTAAGCTTGGGATTGACAACCATTTCCTGACAGACAAACTATCAAAAGGGCTGCAGCAAAACATCCTGCAACTGCAAAAGGATAAAATGATGACCCCAGCCGGTATCGGCAACCAGGAAAGAAAAGACAACAAGCAGAAAACAAGATCGGATATGATCTACTGGATGGATAAAGAACATGAAAATGTTTTCGAACAGGAGTTCCTCGAACTGGCAGAAGACTTTATCGGTCACCTGAACAGCACCTGCTACACCGGCATCAACAGTTATGAATTTCATTATGCCGTTTACGAGGAAGGCAGCTATTACAAACGCCATACCGACCAGTTCCAGGATGACAATAACAGGAAATTTTCGCTGATTAGTTACCTGAATGAGGACTGGCTGGAAGAAGACGGTGGCCAGTTGCTGGTATACCAGGAGAATGAGGTACAGAAGATCATCCCGCATTCCCGCAAAGCCGTTTTTTTTAAAAGCGATGAAATGGAACACGAAGTAACAAGAGCTAACCGCTCAAGAATGAGCATCAGCGGATGGCTGAAACAGGTTTAGTAAAAAAGGAATGCAATTTTATTTCTTCCTGGCCATATAGTATTCCCGTTTCTTCTTGTCGAGTTTCTCAATAGCATACCGCAATAAAGTGCGGGGCATAGTGGCAGCATACTTGTCTAAAAATGTCAATAGCTTTTTGGGCTCTTTATCACCGGCAAAACGAAGCATCCAGCCGGTTGCTTTGTGGATAAGGTCTTCGCGGTCGTTCACCAGCATCTCCGCAATCTTAAATGTATCGGCCGTATCAGCCTGTCGTATAAAATAACAGGTGCTGAGGATGGCAGTCCTTCGTTCCCAGATGATTTTTGATTTTGCCAGTTTGTACAATATTGCAGGTGATCTGTCAAACAAGTGCCTGCCCGTCATATTCAAACAACCAAGATCAACCAGGTCCCAGTTATTGATCCTGTCATGGCGACGGATATAGAGATCAAAAAAATCGTTGAGTCGTTCTGCTGCTATCTTTTTATTCCGGGATTCCTTATCCATGATGCTCACAGCGCCGGCTCTTACTTCATGGACGGGGCTTTCAAGCAGTTTCTCCAATTCTTTGACCGGCATGCCTTCAAATTCTTTTGCCAGGGCAAACAGACTTCCCATTTTCACCCCCATGAACTGGTCACCTTCCCCATACTGTCCTTCACCGGATTTAAAATAGCGCTGGATCTTTTCCTTTTCTTTATCAGACTGCAGCGCTTTCAGCCGGTTAATAAATTCTTTTGCAGTCAGAGAAGGTTTTGCTTTTTTGGTTGCGGTCATTTCAGGCATCAGGAATAATTATTTTCCGTCGTAAGCATTTTGCAGGTCGGCAATAATGATCTTATTCATTTTCATCATGGCCTGCATCACTCTTCCGGATTTTTCCCTGTCCTTATCCTGCAGGAGTTTGCCCAGCACCGGCGGAATGATCTGCCAGGAAAGACCAAATTTATCTTTTAACCAGCCACACATACTTTCCTGCCCTCCATCGGATGTCAGTTTAGCCCAGATATGATCAATCTCTTCCTGTGTTTCGCAGTTCACGAACATCGAAATAGCCTCCGTGAATTTGAATTGCGGGCCGGCATCAAAAGCATGGAACTGCTGGCCATCGAGTTCAAAACTGGATGCCATTACCTGGCCCTTGGGAAACGGACCACCGTCTCCCCAATAAGACATACTATGGATTGTTGAATTTTTAAAAACCGACGTGTATAACCGGATGGCTTCTTCTGCCTTGCCATCGAACCAAAGAAAAGGCGTAATTTTTTGCATAAAACAGGTTTTATTAGAGTTATAAGTTTGGTCAATTTGACAAGACAAACATAAACGAGAAAATGCAATTGCAACGGTGTAAATGCGACAGACTGGGGAATTTTTGCGACATAATATACTACTACATCCTGCCCGCTGTTTTATTCGTATATCAACTGTGCTAAAACGGCTACTGAAATTAGTGGGTTTGGTTATTCCCTGCCTGGCGGGTTTAAACTCCACTGCGCAGCGCATTGACCATCTTTCTACTTTCCGCAATATTGGTGCGGAGAGTTATTTCCGTTTTCATTACGACAACGATTATTTTACTGCGACGGATAAATATTATACACAGGGGATTACGATCGAATATGTACATTCATTTTTAGGAAAGACTTTCCTCACCAGGCTATTATGGAAACCATGGAAAACAAGTATCCGGTATGGTCTTGCTTTTAATCTCTTTGGGTATACCCCTGGTAATACATCCAGTGATGCCATACAAAAGGACGATCGTCCTTTTGATGCCAATCTTAGTCTGAAATACTTTTCAACCCAGGCGGACAGTATACAGCAACAACAATTGTCGGCCTCTTTCAGTCTCGGCATCATGGGGCCTGCCGCCCTGGGTAAAGAGATCCAGACTTCTATCCATCGCTTGATAAAAAACCCGCTCCCACGTGGCTGGCAACACCAGATAAGCAACGATATCCTGCTTAATTACCAGCTTAACTATGAAAAGCAGCTATTGAGCGTAGCCGGTCATTTTTTGCTGAACAGCAGTTCCGAACTGAGATTGGGAACCCTCGATGACAAATTGAGTACGGGGGTGAATTTTATGGCCGGGCAGTTTAATAAGAGGTGGAGCACGAATAACGCTAAAAAAAGAAAAACGGAATACTATTTATATGGACAGGGCCGGATCCGGGTTACCGGTTACGATGCCAGCCTGCAGGGCGGCCTTTTCAACCGCAAAAGTCCTTATATCATTCCGGCAAAGGATATTACGAGGATCGGTTTCCAGGCAGATGCCGGCTTTGTTGTGAATTTTAAAAAATTATTCCTTACCTATTCGCAGTCCTGGCTGTCCAAAGAATTCCGTGGCGGTGACTCACATCGTTGGGGAGGTGTAAGCATCGGATTCGCTTTATAGCTAGACTTTCTCATTTCTTGTTTTTCATTATCTCTCCTCCCGTTTCCATTAAGGGCAATACCTCTTTCTGGTAATCATGCTGCAGGTCTTCATGAATCCCCGACAACCCATCATTTATTTTTTTCAATTGCCCGTCATAAATATTACTGATCACAGGGTTCTGTCTGAAAGGAATTCCTGATTCTTTTAATCGCTGACAGAAAAAGATCCGTAATTCAATATCCGTTTGTTTATTCCCGCTGTACCGTGAATATTTATTGATCACCCGGACGATCTTTCTAAGCGTTTTTTTGGCAAAATATAGCTGGCTGAGATTAACGGTACCGAAAAGCTCATCTATTTCCACTTTTACGGCATTGATATAACTGGTCTCATCCTGCGCTTCGAATAAGAGATAGGTCAATAATTCCTTATTCTCTTTTTTGAACCTGGCTAGTCGAAGGCAAAGCCCGGTCAGTTCCGCCGGCTTAAGCGTCAGCAATTCCTGCTTTATTTCATGAATGGAGGAAGATCTCATCCCATAAAATTACGCAGTTGATTCGCCTTTCGCCAGGTGAAATATTCCAGGTGGGGAAATTTACTTATTAACGGGATAAAAAGGTTAATTACCCGACTCGGTATATTTTTTAAAATTGTCCAGGATCGCCTGCCAGCCTCCTTTTTGCATTTCAACAGAATTTTCGGTCTCTGCATCAAAACATACTATCACATCTGTTTTCCCTTCTTTGGATGTAAAGCTGTTCTTCACTTTTCTTCCATCCCCGAGCGTGTACTCCGTGTACTCATTCGTACGCACTTCATCATATACACCGGCAAAATCAAATCCAAAGCTGCCATCTTTTGCTTCCATCCGGGAAGAGAATTTACCACTGGGCCGCAGGTCATTTTCCGCACGGGTCGTATGCCAGTCGTCAGACGCATTGTTCCATTTGATGATATGTTCCGGCTTTGTCCAGTATTCCCATACTTTTTCTACAGGAGCGTTGATGCTGGCAGCTACGGTGATGATCGTTTTTTCCTGCGTTTCCATTGTTGTATTTTTTATAATAAGATTTGTTTGACATCACAAATATCCGGCAGTCAGGCGAAACCGGTGTTGTGCAAAAACGAAATTATAGGGGGCCATTTGCGACAGGCTTATTTCAATCCTTTCAGCAGCTGGCGGCTTCCCTCATCCAGCACTTTTTTTGCGGCTTCATCCACCCTACCTTCGTATTTGCCATCCATTTTAGGTTGCAGTTTAGTGGAACCATCTGCCAGTTTTACCAGCAGCATGGATGCTTCAATATTAAAGGAGCTGGCAGCCGAAGGATCCGTGTTCTTAATGGCTTTTAACAAGCCGCCTACTTTACTGGCCTGCTTGACACGTATAAATTCTGTGCTGAGCTGGTAATCACAATTCATTTTTCTTGCTTCCTCTTCCGAAGCGACCGCAATTGCCTGGATATTCCCGACTGATAAGGAATTGACGAGATGCTGCTGCAATTCAGCGGGCTGTGCCTGCGCATCTCCTGTCGGAATAAATACACCGATACGGACAACAGCGGTCATTTTATTTTCGCTGACCGGGGTACTATTGTTATTGTTGTTGCTGATATTGTCGTTGTAATTTTGTTGCTGCTGTTTGATATAGGCATTCGCGTCGAACTTTTCCTGCAATTCATCCTGGCTCTTCGCCTCTGTATAACCCGGGGGTATTTCGAACAGCATCGAATCCAGTTTGCCAGTGGTCAGTTCAATTGTTTCCAGGTCGGTCACAAATTCACTGGTAGTTGACTGTCCTCCCATGATCATGGTTCTTTTCTCGATCAGGGGAAAACCAAGTTTACCCTTGCCACTGCGGCGGGTGACAAAGCGGTCACGGCAATCGGGTTTCTGGTAACCGCCATTGTTGCCGGAAGGGGTATACCTGACCGGGCAGTTGAATTCCGGCAGATCAATATACCAGCCGTCTGTTTTGATGATCATGCTGTCCTTCATCATACAGGCGTCTGGAGAAGGTTTCATTTTTTGCGTGGTCCACACATGTCTTGCCGTGAACCCATACATTTTTTTTCGTTCGGCGGTATCGGTGATAGTATAATAGATATTGATCACTCCGCCATTTTTCTGTGTTACGGGATCAGGTTTTGTTTTGACGGCGGTCTTTACATCCTCGTCGATCACTTCTTCGGCGTCTTTGGAAAAGGGTTGGATATAAAAAAGTTTCTTTTTATCGTTGAGCGTGATCGTGCGTTGCTTATCGCATTGTTCGATCGTGACAAGGCTATTGGTCTGCCCGGCATATCCACCACCTTCCGTTCTTTTACGCATGCCTTTAACATAAATAGTGGATTCCGATTTCATACCCATCATGCTGGTGGTCTGCCGGAGTTTATATTGTTGTTGTGCGGAAACTGTGTTGGTAGTGATTGCCATTAGTAAAACGGCAGCCAGGCAGAATAAGACAGTTGTTGGTTTCATGGTAAAATCTTTGTCTAACAAAATTATTCCAGTTTTTTGAATCTGGTGCGGGATTTTGTATGGAGTGGCTAAAAGACTGCATGAAATGGCCGGGTTTACCAGCCCTTTTCAGGTAGAGAAATAGCCGGGTCAGCCCATTTAAGGATGGCGTTCACCCGGCAAGTATCTTTTATGATCACCCGGGAGGAAAAGTAGCGTCTATTTCGATCGTACTATCAACAGGGTCTCCCTTTTCTTTTTAAGGTAGATATCGTTGCCGTTCATCTCGAAATGGTCAATGCTGCCGAGCACGGAAAGAAAGGTATTCTCGAATGCGATATCCTCGCAGCTCATTTTTGTACTGATCACTTCGCTAAAGCGAATCTCATTCTTATTCAATAGATAGTTCCCGCTTAACTGGTTACAGCCACCGTTGCCTGTAATTTTTTTTTCCCGCACATCAAAACTGATAAAAGCATCCCTTCTTCCCCCGCTTTGCTGAACAGGCACCCCTTTCATTTCGACCAGTACCCAGCGCTGGTTGCCCCAGCTTCTGTCAGGAGAAAGTTTTGGACTGCAGTCCAGGCTGGCAAAAGCCAGCAAAAAAATAAATAAGAATCTCATGGTTTTTATTGTTTACACTAAATGGGATAATAACAAAATGTAAAAATCATGCCACTTCAACGGCTTAAAATTTGCAAGAGCTAGATGAATGAAGAAAAAGGAAACTCTCTGGGAATTACTCAAACGGCTGGACGAAGAAGCCGGCCAGTTCAATTTACAGCTCTCGGAAGCCAACCGGTATTTTGATACCACAGCAAAAAAGACCAAGTCACTGCTGGATAAGCACGAAAAAGATCTGCATAAAATGATCAGGAAAATGAAAAAAGCTCTGAAAGCATTCGGAAGCAAGAAGAAGAACAAAAACAATAAATAAGCTAATCCTTATCCCCGCCGAGACTATAGGAGTTATTCTCTTCATCCTCCTCCCCGATCTCTTCGTTCGCATCATCGTCTTCTGAACCTGGTACATCGAGATCACTCCCCGAATCATTTACTTCCTCGTTGAGGGGTTCACCATCTTCATCTGTATTGTCAAGGGTTGCCCTTGACTGGTTCTCATCATCGGGTCCGGCCATGCTATTTTCAGAACGCCCGAGTAATTCTTTTTCCTCCTGGGTGACAGCTGTACCGGGATCCGTTTTTGATACTGTATTTTTTTTCATACTTAACCCTGAACGAAAACAATGCCACGAAAAAATGACAGGGTAATTGGGCTATTGTGTATTTTTTTGCACATTTTTTTCAGAAATCCCCTTTAGCGCCCCCTGTTATCCCATTTTTTTTCCTTTTTTATAAATACCAGAGTGGATTGGCATGGAATTCGAAATCCGACATCCCAAACAGAAAAAAATCATATATGGAAAAGCCATTCAGGATCAGTTTTGATTTCTCCCTGGCTCATTCAGCGTATATCTTACCCCTGAGCGCCAGTGCTACCCTTCACCATTCGGATCCCTATTATGTGGTGGAGGATTTCCGCGTCGCGGGTGACCAGCCCAATACCGATACCACCTCTATACTTCCTCCGCAGGAGATCAAAGAATTGACAAGGGGGAATCATATTCACTGGGTGCATAAGGATTCTGAACGGGAAACGGAACTCAGCATAGCCATCGGCAGGGCCATTGAAAAGATCCGACTGAAAAGAACCGCCTGAAAAGAACCTGGCAATGATGGGAGATTATAAAGATCAGGAGCAAAAAGCTTTGCTGGACCCGCGAACAATTATGACTAAGGTTCACTTTTAATAAAATTGCAGGGCTATCCAGCCGCAAAACCTTTCACAGCTGCAACGAACTTCTTTATCTCCTCCAGGGAATTATACACAGCGGGGGTGACGCGTACGCAGCCTGACTTTCCAAGGGTACGACTGACCGTGAAAATATTATGTTGTTTAAACAAATGGTCGGCCACTTCAGTCGCAGTTTTATTCTTTACCCGGAAAGAAGCAATAGCGCAGGAAAGATCTCCCGGGGTGACAATCTCTACATTCGGTTCAGCTTTCAGCTCCTGCAGCCAGCTATTTTTCAGGTAGTGTAACCGCCGCGAGACCTTCTCCACTCCCATCAGTTGATGGAATGCCAGGCTGTCCGGGATGGTCATGATGACGGCAAAAGGTGTAGTACCAAAATGCGCCAGTTTGTTGATACTGTCATCCGCAGCACTCATATCCCCAAACAATGGTTTCATTTCCCTGATCCTTTCTTTGCGGATATACAATACGCCGGCACCGATGGGATTGCCGATCCATTTGTGGAGGTTCAGTCCCACAAAATCGGAACCCAGGCCGGGCAGGCTAAATGGAATTTGCCCAAGCGCATGCGCCGAATCGGTGATGGTATCGATCCCCTTTTCTTTAGCCATGGCGGCGATCTTCGCCACGGGGATGATCAGTCCATTGATATTCGATACATGGGTCAGCAGGATGGTCTTTGTTTTGGGAGTAAGCTGTTTCCGGTAAATCTCCACGATCTCCTCGTCATTGACCGGGAGCAACGGCATTTCAAACGCATTTACTTTGATCGTTCCTCTTTTTTCCAACATGCGGAAAGCTTCGATCATACTGAAATAATCAAGCTGGTTCAGCAATACTTCATCCCCGTTACGGAAAGGATATCCCTGGATGGGAATATTCAGCGCCTCCGTAGCATTCCGGGTGATGATGATCTCCTCTTCACCCACTCCCAGGAAATCAGCCAGTTCTTTTTTTATTTTGGTGGAAAGCGCCGGGAAATCCTTGCGGGCAAAGCGGGCCGCTTCTTCGTTGGCTTTGATAATATTTTCCTGGAAGGCTTTGAGAACGGGTTTTGGCTGGATCCCATAATAACCATTCTCCAGGTTGATATAAGAAGAAGAGACCGAATAATATTTCTTCGCGATCCTTTTCCAGTATTTTTCATCGTCCGGGGCGCCTTCCTCCATAAAATCTCTTTTATCTAAAGCTGTTGAATTATCCCCGGCGGAAACCAACCCGGGCAGACCGGTCAGCAGTGCTGCACCACCCAGTTGCTGCAAGAATTTTTTACGGCTTCGGTCCATATAAAAATTTAGTTCCTGAAAGTAAACAAGTTTCACTCATTTTCTATGTGCTACCCCGAATGATCGGTGTACAGCCACCATTTCCCTTTGATCTTTTTCATCAAGCCAGAATAGCGTCCGTTAACTGTCCTGCCATCGGGATAGCTCACCCGGAAATAACCCGAGATATAATAAAATTTCCGGGATAATCTTTCAAAACTATCCCCTTCCAGTACCAGTTTACCCATTTTATCTTTGGGCCAGTATTTTTTATAAAAAGCAAGGATATTGTCTTTGCCATAAGCCGCGCCCTTGTTCAGTATCATTCTGGTTGAATCTCCAGGTGCATAAAGGCCCACATAAGCGTCGATATCGCCCTTACTCCAGTATTCTTCCTCGAGCCGCATTACAGCCTGTATTTTTTTTACATCTTTAGACTGGGAGAAAGCAAATACAGAAACAGTCAATGACAACAGCAACAACAGAGAAATCCTGAGAAAGGAACTTTTCATATCTGGTAGTATTATTGCTGTAAATTAATGACAGGAAACAACGGAAATCTTACCGTTGGTGTAATTGCATGACCGTGATTTTTGCATAACTGTAATTTTATTCCCAGGTTTTAAATAAATTCTATGAGCAGAAATTATCTTCTCCCTTTTTGGGCTATGCTTGTTCTGACTGTTTTTTCCCGTTGCGGGGACAATCATGGCGCTTCTGTTGACCGTAACAACCCGGGGCAGCTTCCTCCAGTGGAGACCAAAAAGGCAAATTCGAATTATTCTCCCGCATTTAAGGGACAAACCAGGATCGCAGGTGCAAAGACCGTCACTCCCTGGAAGGCGGAAAAGATCGCAGAAAAAATGGGCAGACCCTGGGCGGTAGTGCCGATGCCCGATGGTCGTTTGCTGATCACAGAAAAAAAGGGTTCCATGATGATCTATGATGCTACGGGTAAACTGGTCAAAAAGATCGAAGGCCTTCCCGAAGTAGATGCCGGCGGGCAGGGCGGCCTGCTGGATGTTGCCATGGACCCCGGTTTTACAAAGAACAAAATGATCTATTGGTCATTTTCGGAAAAAAATGATGGCGGCAACCTGATGGCTGTGGCTAAAGGGCAATTGAATGAAGCTGCGGGAAAAGTTGATAACCCTGTTGTAATTTTCCGGGCAAAGCCTGCGTTGAACAGCGGCGCTCATTTTGGCTCGCGGCTACTGTTCGACAAGAACGAATATCTTTTTGTCAGCACCGGCGAACGTTCCATGCTAAAAGGAAGAAAGCAGGCCCAATGGCTCAATTCAGGCTTAGGCAAAATATTCCGGATCACCAAAGAAGGCAAGCCCGCCCCCGGCAATCCTTTTATGAGCCAAAAAGATGCTATGCCCGAGATTTACGCTTATGGTATCCGGAATGCACAAGGTTTAGATATTCATCCTGTCACGGGGGAATTATGGGAGAATGAATTTGGCCCGCGGGGTGGTGATGAGGTCAATATCATCAAAGCCGGAAAAAATTATGGATGGCCGACGATTACCTATGGTATTGAATACAGCGGCCCTCAAGTAGGCGATGGTATCCAGCAGCAGGCAGGCCTGGAGCAGCCAGTGTATTACTGGGACCCGGTGGTTTCACCCAGTGGCATGGCTTTTTATAAGGGAAATACGATCCCGGAATGGAAAAACAATTTATTCATTGGAGGGCTCAGCAGCGCACATATTATCCGATTGGTGATCGAGAACAATAAGGTAGTTGGAGAAGAACGATTGCTGGAAGAAACCAGCGAACGGTTCAGGGATATCACTTATTTCAATGGGATGCTCTATGCCATAACGGATTCAGGCATTTTATACAGGATCAGCAAGAAATAGAAATAGCAGTTGGAAGGGAATTGGGTCCGGGATTGGATTGGCCCGCTTTTCAGCGAGATGACTTTAGTGCTTGGTATGGTTATTGGAATTCATCTAACGTATTTCAATCACTAAACCCAATCTATGGCAACAAAATCCAAACGCACAGCAACAAAAAAGAAAGCCGCAAAAGCACCTGCGAAAAAATCAAACCCGGCCGCAAAGAAAACCGCTAAAAAGAAAAGTGCAGCCGTAAAGAAGAAAGCACCAATAACAACAAAGAAAACCTCTACTGCAAGCCGTAAGGTGGTGGCTAAAAAATCGATAGCCCTGAAAAAGAAAGCTGTTATTGCACGCAAACCGGCTGCAAAACCAGTGAAGGCAATTGCCACTCAAAAAACTGTATCCAAAAAAGTTCCAGCCCCCATAGTAAAGGAGCCGATGGAGCAAGCAGTCGTTGAGCAGCAGGTAAACAATCTTCCCCCGGTTGAAGAGAAAAGTCCACAAGTAAATGCGATCAGTGCGGCATTGCCGGGCATGGATAAAAAAGGAATGCAACGGGCTGCGGTAAGGAATTATAATAATCATCATATCCGTTTATCCAACAGGAAGGGTGGGATAAAACCTACGGGCAAAAAACCACTCTGGTAAAAAAGATTGAAAGACCGTAAAACGGGAAGTTCCGGTGGCTATATATTGCACCGGAACTTTTTACGCAGTTGGTGTTTTTTACTATGTCTGGTGTTTTCATCAAACACACAACAGGATAAAGCTGTTGAAGCAGTTTTTAAGCCATGGTTGCTGTTATCACCAACCGCACTACAGGATAAAGCTGTTTAAGCAGTTTTTTTAAGCCGTGGTTGCTGTTATCACCAACCATGCAACAGGATATAGCTGAACGAGCAGTCTTCACCAATCACAGGTTTTGGTCTAATCATGGTGATGGGTTAGAAATCCCCAGTTATCTTAAAGCCGTGGTTGGTGTTTTCACCAACCACAGAACAGGATATAGCTGAACGAGCAATCTCCACCAATCACAGGTTTTGGTCTAATCATGGTGATGGGTTAGAAATCCCCAGTTATCTTTACCGGTCTCATAGAATAACGCGGATGAGTATGTATACTCTTCAGGTAATTTGCAAAACCCGGCCTTCACCGGGTTGCGATGGATATAGTTTAGTTTTTGCTGATATACTTTAGCTGTTCTTAATTCAATACTTAAAGGACGACGTTTCCAAAACTGGTACTGCCGGTCGCTTGCATTGGTTTCAAAATGCTTCAAAGCTCCCGGGTTAGATTTTCCCAGTTCATTTTTCATGCGTTGTGCCGTGTATTTGAGAAAATCTCTTTGCAGATCCTGGGGATGAATGGGCGGTTTCATCTGCCAGATAAGATGAATGTGATCGGCCATGATAACGAACGCATAAAGTTTAATCCGGTTATCCTGAACAAGAAACCGGAGGCTCTTTATAATAATGACTTTATAGTTATCGCCCTGCAAAAGTTTATACCAACCTTTAATACTGGCGGTAAAGAATTGCGGATATTCTGTAATGAATGCTGGCATATCATACAGCAAGATAAATTCTCGTCCAGGTGGTCGGTGGGGAAAAACACCGACCACAGCGCTTTTTTTCGGAAAAAAACCGCCCTGGGATATATTACCTGCTCGTCTTCAATACGCCATGGTTGGTGTTTTCACCAACCCCACTACAGGATAAAGCTGTTGAAGCAGTTTTTAAGCCGTGGTTATTGATATTACCAACCACGAAACAGGATAAAACAGTCACTTGTTTTACCAAGTTCAGTTCACCCAATTGTCTCGTAAAGATCGATCTTGTTTTTTAATTCATTGATCTCCCGCTGCATTGCATTGATCCGCTGTAATAAATAAGAGATGGTTTCGATCCCTTCAATATTGATATCCATTTCATAGTACAGCCGCACGATTTTTTCCAGCAGTTCCAGTTGCTCTGAATGTACAAACGGGTCTTCTTCGATGATCACAAGCTCTATTAGCCCCGATTCCTGTAAGGAATGAATAAAAGAAACCTCGATCTGGTGACTGGCACAAAATATTTTGACGGGTATCAGTTCAGCTGTTTGCATACAGGTGATTTTAAGAAATTATAACTTCGACAATTCCCTGAACAGTTGTTGTTGTTGTTCCGTTAAATTGACCGGCAACTTCACGAACCAGGTTATGTACAGGTCACCAAATTCTTTTTCTTTTTTGTACACCGGGAAGCCTTTTTTACTTAACCGCACTTTGGTACCATTTTGTGTTTCCGGTTTTACAACCAATTTTATTTTCCCGCCCAGGGTATCAATGATCTTCTCCCCACCCAGGAGGGCGGTATACAGGTCGAGATCTTCAGTCATAAAGAGATTGTTTCCCACCCGTTTTATTTTTTCATCCTTGCTGATCACGAAGGTGATATAAAGATCTCCAGCCGGCCCGCCATTAGCACCCGGTGCACCATAACCATTTAGTTTGATGACCTGCCCGTTCTCTGCACCAGCGGGTATCGTGATCCGGATATTTTTTCCATTCACCGTCAATGTATGCTGGTGGGTAGTATAAGCATCTTCCAGGCTGAGCTGCAATTCTGCGCGGTAATCCTGTCCCTTGAATTTTGGCTGCCGGGCATTCTCTGATCCCCCAAACATCGAGGTAAAGAAATCAGAGAAATCATGATCAGAAAAAGATCCAGCCCCAGCGTACTGCTGCTGCCGTTGTTGGGCCCTTGTTTGTTCGAATTGCTCCGCGTGCTGCCAGTCCTTTCCATACTGGTCATATTTTTTTCTTTTTTCCGGGTCGCTCAACACTTCGTTAGCTTCGTTGATCTGCTGAAATTTTTTATGAGCGTCTTTATCATCGGGGTTGAGGTCGGGATGCATTTTACGGGCCAGCTTCCGGTAGGCTTTTTTGATCTCCTCCGCAGCAGCATTCTTTGCCACGCCCAGTACCTTATAGTAGTCGACGAATTCCATAATTTATATTGACTTGTAGCGACCTGCTGTATTACTTCGAAAGCAATTCTTTAGCTTTATCCCTGTCGTGGGAAAAAACTTTTAGTTCCACCCCACCCGTCGGGTTCAAACCCATCACGTTTTCTTCCTGCAGGAAAGATTCTACCCCGGCTTCCGTTAATTTGCTCTGCGCAATAGCCGCCGTAACTGGATCAGTAAAGACCTCCAGTATCACCGTTTCATCCGTATTGTGTGTATTCATTTTTTTTATTAAAGGTACTGAAAAGGAAAGAGAGAAGTCGGGAGCCGGGAGACCGGGTAGTGGGTCAGCTTGAATTAGTCAATAACGATTCAATTGAATGACCAAGTTGTCATCCTGAGCTCAGCGAAGGATAAGATGAAGATTTTGAAGCTTCAATTCCGACAAAGGAGGAATTAATTTCATCGTCAGCCCCTCTATTCCTCACTTCGTTCGGAATGACAAAGAGTATCATAATTCAAACTGACCCACTACCGGAGACCGAAGCAGTACCTTTCTAATTCCTTATTTCTAATCCCATCCGTACCCCTGCCTGCTCCAGGGATTCGGCCGGGAAGTGGTGCGGGTAAGCGATGGCAGTATCTTTATTTCTTTTTCCCTTTTTTTGAGCATGATTCTTGCTTACAAAATTGAAACCATTAACCATGCAACAGAAAATGCTTATTACGCAATTCAACTACAATTTGTCACACATTGAATTCAGGTCCCAGTTGGCTGCTTTGGCCGCTGAATTTGCCAAAGTTCCGGGTTGTCAATGGAAGATTTGGCTGATCGACGAGGATAAAAAAGAGGGAGGTGCCGTTTATTTATTCCGGGACCAGCAAGCGCTGGACCAATTCAAGGCAAGTGAACTGGTTGCTTCAGTTCTGTCCCACCCGGATCTAAGTAATTTTAATTTCCGGGAAACTGATGTAGTAAAGGAACCCAGCGAGATCACCAAAGCACCCTTAATGGATATGCTGCTTGCATAGTAGTCAGAAGACCAGAGACCGAAGTAAGGAGTGGAATTTACGCACTCATTTTTCCTCATACCTTATCTCTATTTGCTAATTACTTCTCCGGGATTCGTTCCAGAAAAATTTGATCGCCGCAAGGACTTCTTCTTCCGATTTATTCTGCGTATTGGTCAGGGAGATTTTACGTCGGAAACCTTTGGCTGCACCGGGTTTGGTAAATTCAATTACCAGCATAAAATTATCCTGTATGGTAATGGCTGTCTCTTTCTGGGTGATATAGGCATTCAGGAAATCAGCCCAGCCGGTAATTAGTTGGCCATCCTGGTAGATCCCGGTTTTGTTGACCCGCAGATAAATCCGGTTGCTCCGCCCTTTTCGGAAAAAAATAAAAGCAGGGATAAGGGCTGCAATAAAAACAAAGTCCAGGTAGCCAATATCTTTAAACCCGGACAGGATCATATCCCCCAGGCCATAAACAAAAAGCCCAAAGAATAAAAAAGCGAGGATATACACCAGGACTTTTTCTTCACCGACTACAAATTCACCTTCCTTGTTCAATGGGATTTTGGCCATACTTAAGGGATTTAGTAAAAATAACCCGAAATAGGTATTGCCTTGTCAAGAATATAGCAGTTATTTGATTTGCCGGACCCGGTAACCTGCATTCCCAAACCAACCAACAACTAATTTATGAACCGCCATTTACCGTGGAGTGATCCAAAAAAAATTGCCTGCAATTTCATTCTTCCCTTTATTCTATTATTATTGCTTGGATGTAAAAAACCGGATGACACAAACAGTGCATTTACAATATCAGGGCTTGTTGTGAATGAGGCGAATGCTCCAATGAGTAATGTAGGGGTTGAACTTGGCGCTAATTCGGTAACTACAGCTTCTGATGGGAGTTTCTCATTTACCACATCCCCGGATAAACCGCTCTTTTCAGTAACGGCAACCTCGGCTGGCTATTTCACCGGCTATGCTAATATTTCCAATATTGACAATTCTTCTGCCAGCACCCGCATCATGCTGATCGCAAAACCCCAGATAGGGACCATCCCTGCTGCAGGAGGAACTATAACCGCAAGTGGTATCAGGATCATTGCCACCAGTTCTACTTTTACTGAAATAAGCGGAACTCCTTATACAGGTACGGTAAAAATTTTTGCAAGATATATAAGACAGGATGATGTAAATTTTGCTGCGATGATGCCGGGTGCGGATTTCAGAGCTATCGATCCTTCCAATGAAGAAGGTGTACTGGAGTCCTATGGATTTGTAGCTACAGAATTTACCACTACTGCCGGTAATAAACTGCTCCCTGCAGCCGGTACTGTAAAAGTTGCCATTCAAATACCCGCTTCACTTGGAGATCCTATCGTCAAAGGAGCCAAAGCCTGGGCATACAAACAAGCTGAAAAATTATGGCGGTATTCCGGTGAAATAACAAAAGTAAACAATGAATATTTTGTCCCGGTAACAACCGAATTTGAAAATGTAGATGCATTTTACAGAACAAGGGCGACAATTGAAGGCATTGTGTTATGCACAAACGGAGATCCTGCAAAAAATAAACTGGTAAGAGTATTTAGCTCCCGTAATTCTTACCTCACCTCTACCAATGCCAACGGAAGGTACCGCGTCAGCGTAGCCGTTTCTTCACTGGGAACAGATTATTCCGTTTTTTCTGAAGGCTCCACCGTGCCAGTTACAAATGTTACAACCAATACTACGCGAACAGCCTCCAATATTGTTACTGTCGATTGCCCGGATAATGGCGGCAGCAGTTTTAAACTGGATAATATCAATTACACAGGCGTATCGCTTTGCGACCAAAACACACCAAGGGTGGCTGTACAAACCAATCCCAGCCGGCTTTGTAATTTATATGATGCCCGGCTGACTACCGGCAATGATACCATTAAGGCACTAAGTGCTGCATATTTTTTAGGGTTGGGACTCGGAAATTGTCCTACTCCGAGATGCCCGTTTCTCTGGGTCAACCTGAACATTGCTACTATTGATCTTATTTACATTGCTATCGATGGTATTATTGTAAAAAATTCAACCAGTTATACTTTTAACAATGTAGTCATGGTTTCCCAGAATGACTATATTGATGTAGTTACAAACGGAGGTACAGATTTTTCGGGTAAGCCTAAACATTACCTGAGCGGGAAAATTAAATGCCAGTAAAGATCTTGTAATTGTCCAGGCAAGTGGAATATACCAGGCCTGTGCAGGGAACTGGTGTCCGACTCCGAGAAAAAACTGGGCAAGCATTTAGAATGATAGTCGGGAGACTGAAGCCTGCGCTTTTACAGGCCTGCCACGACTCCTTTTTCCTTCAGCCGTTTTAAATGATCCTTATCAATGATCCGGTATCCGCTGACCGGGTCGACTGAAAAGGATACGAGCGACTGGTTTTTAAATTGTGTAAGCCTTCCCTTGCGGTCAATGACCGTGAAATCGACCAGGATGTTTTCCGTGGGGCGGTTCAGGTAAAGTATTTCGCATTCCTTTTTCTCAAAAGTATACATCCTGTATTTATCCTTGTTCACCCGCAATACCATATTGAAAATAGAAAGACCCCGGAAAGAAAACTTACAGGAACCAGTACCCAGCACATATTGCCCGGTTGATTCATTGTAGGGAAGACTTGACAATGGCTGATCGGCAAATGACCGGATCCTTTTTTTCCCGTTGAAAAGTGCAAAGTTGAGCACCTCGTAATGCGGCCTGTTCTTTATAAACACCAGGCTATGCGTAGAATCGTTGATCCGGCGCGGAAGGTACAGGCTATTCATATCCTTTAGTTCGGCGCTTAGGTTTTTAAACCGTCCCTGGGTATACAAGACCTGGGTGCTGTCTAATTCATAGCAGCCAGGGTCGATCTTAAAATCAAAATTTGTGTACTTGCAGAAATCATCCATCCATACCCCCATATAAGTAATGCCGCCAATCGTATCAAATGCCAGTTGTTTGGTTTCCTCTTGCCAGATCAGTGATCCGCTTTGCTCCACAGCTGAAAATAGTTTTACCAGCCGGATCGGGCAATTCGGTTCAAAGGGAACCGGAACCCTGACGAAAACAGGTGTATCCAGTTTGCAGGGATTGAAACGGTTTCCCCGGAAGATGAGCACAGAGGACAATAACTCACCGTTTGTGGTATTATTGTAAAGATTGTTTTGCCGCATCTGTGTGGTATTCTTAAGTAACTGGAAATTCTCCCCGGAACCATTTTCAAAATTGTCGGCGATATATTGGGGCAATGATCCCGGACGGTAAGTGATCATAAAGCCATTGTCCAGTGTTCGGGTGACCGGCAGCATCGGATCGGCAGGCGGCTGTATACGTCGTAGCCCTGTTTTAGCATACTGAAGACCAATTATCTCCGTCCGGCGATTCTGTGCACGGCCCTCATCGGAGCTGTTATCTGAAGCCGGTCTTGTCTCCCCAAAATACTCCTGCGACAAAATAGCTTCGGCGACCTTCCTGCTGATAATATACCTGTACACTTCTCCAGCTCGCCTGGATGAAAGGTCGAGATTGTAATCCTCTTCATCTGTTTCATCAGTATAACCGTTGATAGCTATCTTATCCCATCCAAGAAGGATAAAACTGTCCAGTCTTTGTCTGTCTGGCTTTGAAAGGCTGTACTCGTCTGTCTTGTAGAAGATCACCAGTGTATCTGATTTTTGACCGTAAGAAACGAATGCGCACAGCAAAGCGACCAGGAGTTGGAGTGGCTTGAACATGGTGGTGGGGTTTTGTTGATAACGCTACCACACCCGTATGCTGGTAAAATCTTTTCTTAAAATTGAGTGAAAATGGGAAGGACGCAGAGCGAAGTCCGGGGTCCGGAGACCAAAGCCAAACACTCCCTGATTCCTCATTTCTTATTTCTTATTGCTAATTCCTTCCGCACCGCCGGAGCGATCTTTGTGCCGTAAATTTCTATGGATTTCATCAGCGAAGCATGCGAAGGGCCTCCTACATCCATGTGCGCGGAGAAACGAGTCAAGCCAAACAATTCCTGCAGGTATAATATTTTATCAATGGCTTCATTCGCATCAGCAATGATCAAATGACCTTTGGGGCCTCTGCCGGTTGTATACTGCTGTGGTTCATAAGAAGGCCATCCGCGGCTTGCTCCTACCCTGGTCATCTGCGCAGCATAAACAGGATAATATTCATCTGCGATTTTTTGACTGTCATCCCCAAATAATGCATGCATATGCACACCCACCTGGAATTTATTCATATCATGACCAGCTTGCTCATATACTTTTTTATAATACTCAAACAACGATTTGAACTGAACAGGATTGCCGCCGATAATGGCGAAAATCACCGGGAGTCCATGTTTTCCGGCCCGCAATACTGATTCGGGTGTGCCACCCACAGCCACCCAGATATTCAAATGATCATTGACCGCACGGGGTAACACCTGCTGATCTTTTAAGGCGGCCCGGAATTTCCCCTTCCAGGTAATCCGTTCAGATGAATTTATTTTCAGCAACAGGTCCAGTTTTTCTTCAAACAGTTCATCATAGTCTTCCAGGTTATACCCAAACAAAGGAAAGGATTCAATAAAACTGCCACGGCCTGCCACCAGCTCTGCCCGGCCATTTGACAATTGGTCGATCGTGGCAAAGCTCTGGTAGAGTTTTACCGGGTCGGATGAACTCACCACAGACACAGCGCTGCCAAGTTTTATATTTTTCGTGACGGTGCTGGCCGCAGCGAGGATGATCTCCGGTGTGGACACGGCATAGTCGGGACGATGGTGCTCCCCGATGCCATAAAAATCCAGCCCCACTTCATCCATCAGTTTGATCTCTTCGATCAACTCACGTAATCGTTGCCCCGCGGATCCGGGCTTGCCTTCCTTATCATAATGATTATCTCCAAACATGCCTACGCCTAGTTCCATGGTATGCTATTTGATGCAAAGTTACATCTGCCGCGGTGGAATTACCGTAGATAACATAATTTATTGATTAGCCTGTTTCATTTTATATTTTAAAAAAAATACATGGAAAAATTAGCCTTATTAGCAAGGGTGGAAGCAAAACCCGGTAAAGAAAACGAGGTCCTTGAATTTTTAAAATCGGCCTTGCCGCTTGCTGAGGCAGAACCCGGAACGGTTCGCTGGTATGCATTGAAGATCGGGCCATCAACTTTTGGTATTTTTGATACGTTTGAAACAGACCAGGCACGGCAGGCACATCTGGGCGGAGAAATAGCAGCAGCCCTGATGGCCAATGCGTCCACCTTACTGGCGACTGCTCCTGTTATTGAGCAGGTGGAACTGATCGCTGTGAAATAAATAAAGTTGAATTTTTATTCTTATTTCATCGCCAGTTTTTTCTTGAATTCAGTAAACCGGTAAGCAGATTTTGTAGAATTGGTATCGAAAGGAAAATAATCCAGTACATCATATTTCCAGATATTGCTGGGGAAGATCACCACCATGTTGACGGTTTTCTTCCCGATATTTTTAAAGGCGTGCGGAACACCGGCCGGTATATTGACGATATAAGGAGCTTTGATCGTAAAAACCGTATCTCCCAGCGCATAGAGAATATCACCTTCCAACAATACATGCGACTCCTCCCCTTCGTGCGAATGCATAGGTGGCGCACCGCCGGGGAATGTCTCTGTGATCCCGATCGTAAGGTTTTTGTACCCGTAACGCTGTCCCTCCATCACGTGTACGTATTCACCCGGACCTGGATTGATGACGGGTAATTTATCCAGGGTAACAGCGTGATCCATAAAATACTTCATACCCAGCGGGACAAATGGTCCGGGAACGCTGCGTCTTTCCAGCACTTTCAGCTGGTGATGCTGTGCATTCAATCGGGCGATCACCGAATCGGGCGTCTGTTTATCTTCTGTCACCAGCTTAGCGATGGAGAAATTTTCCTTTGTTTGATTGATGATCTTGATATCCGTTTCTTTTTCCTTTTTATTGTCTGAGCAGGCAAAAAGAATAAATCCCAGTCCGGCCAGGAAAAGGATAGGCAGTTTATTTTTCATCGTGGTTGGTTTTGGTTTGCAGGAATCTTTGTGCAGTTACTCTAATTTATGGAATATTTTGAATAGAAAGCAGCATTCTCAGTCGAGAGTAGCCTGCCCCGCTGTAAAGCGGGAACTCATGATAACGAAGATAGTTTTCGAAATCAAAATAGTTATCTAAAATCCAGAAATTACTAACCATTAAAGATATTTTCATTGTGCCATTCTACAAACCGAATTTCAGGCTTATCCACTATACGAGTTGGTAAATTGTATAAATCACCTCCGTGAAACCTGTAATATTCTCTTCCATTCTCAAACTCTTCTTTAATTCGTTTACTTACTTCAACTTTTAATTCTTTAGTCACCGTAACATAACCTGCATCAAAGAGTTTATGTAAATCAGAACGGAGAAGCAAAGAATTTGAAACAAAATGAGGGCCCGATCTTGCATATGGTTTAATATGAGCAGCTTCCAACACTGGCAATGTCTTTTCTCCAGAAATGGCACACTTCCTTTCATATGCATCAGTAACAAGTATCCTAAAAGCTCCTTGTCCTAATCTAACTTTAGTTAAAATAGATTTTCCATACTGTGCATCTGGCTCTTCTAAAGTAAGCTGACTTTCTTTTTCATTTGGAAATGCGTAAAGATATTTTTTAAGCAGTAAGTCTACACTATTCCAGACATTCTCGCCAATTTCAGTTTGCTTAGTATAAGATTTACCCTGAACGATACTTGCACTCCAATCTTCGGGAACTGGAATCCAATCAGTCTGTTCAAAAAATATTGGGTTAGTCAATACAATGCAGCCAATAGTGGGATTGTCGTTTAATCTTCCTTTTCTATAACGCAGAATCATTCCTTGCAATTCTTCAAAAGATTCGCATCCATTTCCCTTCCCAAAAACTTCCCAGGCCATTGAAATCGGTAAAAAAGTATGACTCGAAAAAAATCCAATACCCCCAATCGCATTAATCGGGCTTTTTAGCTTAAAGAGGAAAGGCTCGCCGATGTGTAATATTTTAAAAGTAGTATTGCCTCCTGGTTGCCAGAAATTTACATCTTCCCTGTTTTGCTGAGCCAAAAAATTATACCAATCATTGTCAGTAACGCCAAGATAAAACTTCATGCTACTTAAATCTTAGAATGAATATAAGGCATTCGGTGTAACCATTTGCTGCTATTCAGCACATCGTTAGAATAGATAAGTTTTTGGATCAGAATTTCATGAGCTTACCTAATCTTTCGCCGAGATCCAGTCCATGATCATCAGCCGTTACCTATCCTTTCACCAAGATCCAGGTGATGATCAGCGGCTGTTTGTTTTGCAATTTCATACCCCGCATCAGCATGCCTTATAACACCCATGCCCGGATCGACCTCTCCCTTCCGTCCCTCTCCCAAGGAGAGGGAAACTATAGTTTTATTCTATCAGCAATATCTAAATTATGGGTCTTCGCGGTCTGTCGGGCAACATCATATCCCTAATCTGCCTGACAATTGAATAAAGGACAGATGAACAAATTATACCGAACATAGAAGCACTCTTAACTTCATCATTCATTATTCCTTGTTCGAAGTTCGTCATTCAAGTCCAGGTGATTTTCTTTTGCTGCCTTCTTCGCTAAATCATACCCCGCATCCACATGACAATTGAATAAAGAACAGATGAACAAGGAATATCGAACATAGAAGTACTTTTAACTTCATCATTCTTTACTCATTGTTCGAAATTCGTCATTCAAGTCCAGATGATTATTTCTTTTGCTGCCTTCTTCGCTAAATCATACCCCGCATCCACATGACAACTGAATAAAGAACAGATGAACAAGGAATATCGAACATAGAAGTACTTTTAACTTCATCATTCCTTATTCCTTGTTCGAAGTTCGTCATTCAAGTCCAGGTGATTTTCTTTTGCAGTCTTCTTCGCTAAATCATACCCTGCATCCGCATGCCGTATCACCCCCATCCCCGGATCATTCCTTAAAACTCTTTTCAAACGCTCTTCTGCATCTGCAGTTCCATCCGCAACAATCACCATACCCGCGTGGATACTAAATCCCATCCCTACCCCGCCGCCATGGTGTAACGAGACCCAGGAAGCGCCGCCTGCTGTATTGACCAATGCATTCAGGACCGGCCAGTCAGCTACGGCATCGCTGCCATCCATCATGGATTCTGTTTCGCGGTTGGGAGATGCAACCGAACCGGTATCGAGATGGTCGCGGCCAATAACGATCGGAGCTTTTACTTTTCCTGTCCGCACCAATTCATTAAAAGCCAAACCCGCTTTTTCTCTTTCACCCTGGCCCAGCCAGCAGATACGGGCCGGTAATCCCTGGAAAGCAATTTTTTCTTTGGCCATCTTCATCCAGCGTAACATGCCTTTGTTATTCGGAAACATATTCATGATCACTTCATCGGTCACGGCAATATCGTTGGGATCGCCACTCAGCGCCGCCCAGCGGAAAGGACCCTTGCCTTCGCAGAAAAGGGGGCGGATGTAGGCGGGAACGAATCCTGGAAAAGAGAAAGCCTCCCTGCCCTCCAAAGGAGGGTTCTTAGACCCCGACTGAACAGGATTCATTCGTATCTCGTGTTCTCTTGCCCGTTGTCGGATATTGTTGCCGTAGTCGAATACAATAGCGCCCATGTCCTGCAGGTCGGACATCAGGGATACATGGTAATACATGCTTTCATAACTGCGTTCGAGATATTCTGTCGGATTGGCTTTGCGCAACAGATTCGCCTCTTCGTTGTCCAGCGTATTGGGAATATAACCATAGAGCGGGTCATGCGCCGAGGTCTGGTCGGTGACCGTATCCGGAACGATATTTCTTTTGATCAATCTTTCCAATAAAGCCACCGCATTACAAAGGACTCCGATGCTCTTTCCTACACCTTGTGCCTTATATTCCTGTGCCTTATTGATCGCAAGATCAATATCCGTGTACTTCTCGTCAAGATATTTTGTTTCAATACGTTTATCGATCCTCCACTCTTCCACTTCGGCAATTAAGGCCACACCTTCGTTCATCGTAATGGCGAGTGGTTGAGCACCACCCATGCCACCGAGGCCAGCGGTCACATTGAGGGTTCCTTTTAGTGTCCCATCAAATGCAGGGCTCAGGTTTGACGTTTCACGTCTCAGGTTTAAAGTTTCTTCAAATTCTTCCTTTTGCTCTGTATAGGCTTTGGCGTGTTGAGGCGAAAAATGTTGATTAGCGACAGCTGCATAAGTTTCATAAGTACCCTGTACAATTCCCTGGGAACCAATATATATCCAGGACCCGGCAGTCATCTGACCGTACATCATCAACCCTTTTTTCTCGAGTTCGTCAAAATGTTCCCAGTTGGCCCAGTTGGGTACCAGCTGCGAGTTGCTGATCAGCACCCGCGGGGCGTCTTTATGTGTCTTTAAAATACCTACCGGTTTGCCGGACTGTATCAGCAATGACTCATCATTCTCCAATATTTTCAACGCCGCAATGATATTATCAAGGGCTTCAAAATTTCTTGCTGCTTTTCCCCTGCCACCATACACGATAAGGTCATCGGGTCGTTCTGCCACTTCGGGGTCAAGATTATTCAACAGCATCCTTAAAGCCGCTTCCTGTATCCAGCCCTTGCAGGAGAGTTGAGTTCCTGTGGGAGTTTTGTATTTGATGGGGTCGTATGTTCGCTTTTCCAATGTATTCATCATTTTTTTTTATTCAGCCTCTTCCAGGGTTTAAACCTTCCCTTTGCCCCGGGTTTAAACCCGGGGTAAAGGATTCAATGCATTTCCTCCCTCTCCTCAAGGAGAGGGATTGAGCTATTCATTATGATATGATTTATCCTTCTTTTGCCTGGGGTTTAAACCCCAGGCAAAAGTCGTTATTCTCTGATAAATTAAATAACTTGTAAGAACAAACCTTAACTAATGAGCCTCCATATCAACGCCCGAACCGGCGAGATCGCACCTGTTGTACTCCTGGCGGGGGATCCACTCCGCGCCAAATTCGTCGCGGATAATTTTATGCAAGAAGTAAAGCTGGTCAGCAGCACCCGGAATATCTATTATTTCACCGGTCTTTACAATAATAAACGGATCACCGTGGGTGCGAGCGGGATGGGTTGCCCTTCAATCGGCATTTATTCCTACGAACTTTATAAAGAATATAATGTCGACTGCATCATACGGATCGGTACCTGCGGGGCTTACGATCCGGCGATAAAACTCTACGACCTGATCAACGCGGAAAGAGCCTACAGCGAATCCACGTATGCCAGTACCGCTTTCCGTTTTACGGATGATCATTTTTATCACCAGGGAAATGCCTTTGCCATTATCAACGATACGGCCAAAGAATTAAAGATCCCTTTACTGACCGGCCCGATCCACTCCGGTGATGCTTTTTATACATCGGGAGAAGGATTACCGGAAATCGCCACCGTCAATAATTTACTGGCCGCTGAAATGGAAGCGTTTGCATTGTTTGCCAATGCCAAACAGCTGGCTAAAACAGCCGCCTGCCTGCTGACCGTTTCGGATAATATCGTTACACAGGAACTGATCTCCCCGGAAGAACGGGAAAAATCACTGGATAAGATGATGAAACTGGGACTGGAAGCTGCGGTTCGTCTTTAGACCTCCTGGCCTCTCCTCCCATCCTCCTCTCCTGGGGAGAGGAGGTGTAAGAATCGATATTTCCTTCTCCTCCAGGAGAAGGTGGCCGCCGCGAGGCAGTCGGATGAGGGAGAGGCTGACGGATGAGGTGTAAGAACCGAAATGCGACTAGCTTCCCTCCCCTCAGGAGAGGGATAGAGGGAGAGGCGGTCGGATGAGGCTAACTGAACCCTTCAAACCCCTTGTTCAGACCGATCCCCTTCGAATCCGCTAAAGCATTCACTCTTTCCACGAAAGAAAAATCTTTGATGATGCCAGCGACACGGTTGATATCATCCGCGAAAATGCGGTCCTCTTCAGCGAAGCTTACGAACTCACGAACATAATCGTGTGCAGATTCGAGCAGCTCGCTGCTTTTCAACGGGTGGCGGAATTCGATGGCCTGGCAGGCTGATAATAATTCAATGGCCATGATGTACTCGAGGTTATCGAGGACCCGGCTCAGTTTACGGCCGCTGATACTGCCCATGCTCACATGATCCTCTTGCCCTAGCGAAGTGGGAATACTATCCGCACTGGCAGGGAAACAAAGCGTTTTATTTTCAGTGACCAAAGCAGCCGTCGTGTATTGCGGTATCATGAACCCGCTGTTCAATCCTACATCTTTCATCAGCAACATCGGTAAGCCCCATTTCCCTTCGAGCAATAAATAACAACGGCGGTCGGAGATATTACCGATCTCGGCAGCGGCAAAACAACAATAATCCAATGGCAGCGCTAATGGTTGTCCATGAAAATTACCACCACTGATCGTATCATCAGCTCCGAAAAGGATCGGATTATCGGTAACAGCATTCAGTTCGATTTCCGTGAGTTCTTTTAAATGCAACCAGGCATTCCGCGAAGCACCATGCACTTGTGGCATGCAGCGCAGCGAATAAGGATCCTGCACCCTTCCGCAATCCATATGACTCTGCATGATCGCCGAATCCTTCAGCAATGATCGCAATCTTTGCGCGACTAATTTGCTCCCGGTGAAAGGGCGAAGATCATGCAAGCGTTCATCAAAAGGGGCTTTAGTACCTGTCAACGCTTCGAGACTCATCGCCCCAATGATATCGGCCGCTTCGAGACAGTTGTGCATCCGTTGCACACATTTCACGGCATAGGATAAAATAAATTGGGTGCCATTGATCAGGGCGAGTCCTTCTTTTGGCCCAAGTTGAACAGGTGCTAAGGAAAACTTACTTAGAATTTCTTGTGCCTTACACCTTGCACCTTTATAAAAAACTTCTCCTAAACCGATCAACGGAAGAAACAAATGAGCAAGCGGAGCAAGATCACCACTGGCCCCCACACTCCCTTTTTCCGGGACAACGGGAATAATATCGTTATCAATATGCCATAAGATCCTTTCAAGGGTAGTTAATTGCACCCCACTATACCCCTGCGCAAGAGCCTGCATTTTCGTGATCAGCATAATCTTGGCGATCTCGGTGGAAACGGGATCACCCACCCCTACACTATGACTTTGGAGGATCTTGTATTGTAAGGTAGCTGTATCGGCAGCTGAAATAGAGGTATTGGACAATATCCCGAAACCCGTATTCACCCCATAGACCGTTTTGTTACCGGCCACGATCTGCTGCACGGCATCCTGGCTGGCATTTATTTTCCGGGTGGCTTCTTTGTTCAGTACCCCTTTTAGTTTCCCGGCTGCCAGGGCAATCGTCTTGGTGCTGGTCAGCTGGTCGACTCCATAGTAAAATTCATGCGGCATAACTCGTAATTAGGACACAATTTAAAAGATTTGTACGGACTGTTTTTTTTATTTGCTGCGCTCCTGTGCAACCAATCCAAAATCGCTTTTATCTTTACATCCTGCAGCTTCCCGTTTATCCGAAGCTCAGCCCTAAACAAACACCATGAACCGTCTCCCACTGCTGTTGTTCTTTTCTTTTTGCCTGATTAATAGCCATGCCCAGGACCCCACCCGGGTGGCTATCAGTGTTACGGGCTGTACGGTAGAAGTATACTGTTTTCCGGGCCGGTTTGATGCCTATGACCTGGATGACGGCTCCACAGTATATGCCGATGAATGCGAAAAAAACGGGGTAACCTATGGTATCAATTGCATCAAACTCAAAAAACCGGTCATGAATCTTGCGGCCGCGGAAGATACCGCCATTGCCCTTCTTGATTTTATGAAACTGGATTTTGGGATTGTGCGGGCCAAGGGTTATGACAAAGGCCACAAATTGAATAAAGACAATAATACAAGAGGCGTATATGATACCTGGGAAGACGCGGATAAACACAAATGGAAAGTAAAAGCATGGACCAATGGCAATTTTATCTGTGTATTGTATATGCACAGTGCAAAGGAACTGCCCGATAAAAAAACAGAAATCTTCCTCGAGGGGCTTCGGTTCCCCGGTATGAAATAAGCGCTGATTTTTCGATACGAAAAAATCTATGAAGCCCCTCTTCGCATTTGTTTTTACTTTGCTGACCTGCTGCGTTTTTGCACAGTCCTTCAAAAAGATCCCAGTTGGCAATTCCGGTTGTTCCATCTATACTTATTGCGATATAAAATTCACGGTCGAAAAAAGCACCGACTCCTCGTTGGTATATACAGGTGAATGTATAAATGACGAAGTGAGTTATGGGATCATCTGCGTAAAACTGCTGACACCAGTTACCGATCTTACAATGGCAGAAGACTTGCTGATCGCTTACCTGGATTACCTGAAAGAGAGTTTCGGGATCACGAAAGCTGCCGGCTATGGAAAAGGTCACCAACTCAACGATAACGAACGCACCCGCGGCATCCTCGATTACTGGGTGGATAACGATAAGGACAGCTGGAAAGTAATAGCCTGGACCGACGGTAAATTTATCGGGGTTATGTACGCATATAGTATAAAACCATTGCCGGAATCAAAGATCAATACCTTCCTGGACAGTTTCCGCTTGCCAGAGAGCAGATAAAAGTTTTAAAGATAAAAGCTGGTCATTTATCAATCATCAATATTCAATCTTAAATCTCCAATCTCCAATCTTCAATCTTAAATCTTCACTCTTTAATAGGTTCCTTTGGCGGCGTAGTAGTTACCGGTTCCGGTCTGAAATAATTCGCCATGATATCTGCTTTGTCCTTTGCCGTTAATGGCAATGACGGGTATTTCAGGTCCTGGTTTTGTCCGTAACGGTAAGGCAAGGTATACCGGATGATCAGTTCCGGGCGGATATGTTGATTCTCATTCCTTGCTGAAGCAAACCACTGGCTGAAGGTCGCGCTGTTCTCCACCGAATCGATATTACAGATCAGGAATCCATTATTGCCGAACCGGAACATATCTTTTACCATTTTGGTGACATCGATCTTGACTGAACGGTCTCTTTTCTTTGCCTGAACATTTTTGATCACCTGGTCACCCCCATTCGACAAGGGTTGGTTTATCCAGGAAGTGGAGGAATCTTCCCACGACTGCAATACCCGGCGTACGATAAAAGTGGAGTTTTGTACATCTTTGTCTGCCGTAGCTTCCAGCTGAACCGGGTTCAGGATCAATTCAGCGCTGATCAACTGGTCGGGTTTTAAATATTTTGGTAATAAGCCGTAGTCAAACGCGAGGTAGGAGCGGCATTGAAGGTGTTTGCCTTTGTCAAACCAACCAGCCGTACCGATTATAGGTGACTGGTCGCCGGCCCTTTCCTCAAATAAATTACTCACCAGTACTGAACGGGAATTGGTATCTGCTTTCAGCGTGACCGACATATCTGAGTACCCGGTCAATGATTGGGAAAAAACGGGGAAAGAGGAAAAAATAAAGAAAAGGATAGCGAATGTTTGAGTAGAATTCTTCATTTTAAATGTTTTGGTTTAAAAGAAAACCCTTCGCACATTACAGTTTCTGTTACTAATATCAACATTAATATACTCAAACCCATATAAGGCACTTGAAACTTGTGTTAAAAAAGAAAGCCTGCACAATTTGCAGGCTTTGTGACCCGGATTGGATTCAAACCAATGACCCCAAACTTAGAAGGTTTGTGCTCTATTCAGCTGAGCTACCGGGCCTTTTATTTTTTATATACTCCTTGCCTACGCCAGATTTCAGATATTTTTCTCGTTTCCTTGCTTCTGCCGTTGTAGAAAATGATTCAGAGAAAAATAAACTCCACGGCCGATATCCCTTAGTCGAAAAGGTCATTCCTCTGTTATGTTGTATTAGCCTGGTTTCCAAATTTTGGGTCATGCCAACATAAAATCTCCCGTCAACCTTACTCCTCAAAACATACACAAAGAACATTATTCACTATTATCACTTTTCTGTGCTCCCTGCCTGCCGGCAGGCAGGTATTCAGCTGAGCTACCGGGCCAGGGCGGCAAAGGTAATTTTTTTTGTGCTTGCAGCCAAAGAGATATAATTAGGGCAGCTGTAATATTAAATTTTACCACATAGGATCATAGGTACATAGAAACACATAGGAGATTGGCTATGTGTACCTATGTTTCTGATGTGTCTATGTGGTGAATAAAACTTCCCAATCATAAGTTTTTCACTACCTTTTCGGCTTGCGCCCTATGGACAAAGTGAGGCCGAAAGACACTCTTTTCGGCAAATAAACAAAAGTGACTAATTGGAAGCTTTGTATAATTTTGCGTTCCTTGCGAGAGAGCAGGAAAGTTAAACCAAGGGAGGCTACAGTAATGAACGTCAAGATCGAAGAAAGCTGGAAGAAAGTATTAAAAGATGAATTCGCCAAACCATATTTCCAGCAGATACCTCTCCATATCAAAACCGAGAAATCGCAGGGCAAAGTCATTTATCCTCCCGGTGCTGTTATTTTCAACGCGTTCAATACAACCCCATTCGATAAAGTAAAAGTGGTGATACTGGGACAGGATCCCTACCATGGGCCCGGGCAGGCGCATGGTCTTTGTTTTTCTGTTCCCTATGGCGTTCCGCCGCCGCCTTCCCTGGTCAATATCTTTAAAGAATTACAGGACGATGTGGGTGTGCCCATTCCCAACCATGGCAACCTCACCCATTGGGCGGAACAGGGAGTGTTCTTATTAAATGCATCCCTCACCGTGCGTGCCGGCGAACCGATGAGCCATTCAAAGATCGGGTGGGCCGAATTCACCAATACCGTGATCAGCAAGATATCGGAAGAAAGAAAGAACGTAGTCTTTTTATTATGGGGCAAATTCGCCCAGGAAAAAAGAGTATTGATCGATGAATCCAAACATTGCATCCTCCGTTCCGTACACCCCTCACCCCTTTCGGCCTATGCAGGTTTCTTTGGGTGTAAACATTTCTCCAAAACGAATGAATATTTAATGCGCAAAGGAATTGACCCGGTGGACTGGAAATTATAACTTCGCCGCAAATGCTGAAAAATATATTTGCCCGTATCTGGGCTTTCTGGGGGATCGTAAGTTTTATCACTACTTTTTTTATCTTCTATATCCCTTCCATGCTTACCTGGTTGCTCCCCGACCCCGCAGGGCAAAGGATCTTTATCGGTATCGCCCGTATCTGGATGCGTATCTGGCTGACACTGGTTGGTTGCCCATTCAAAATAAAGGGACGCAAGTATTTTGAAAAAGGAAAGAGTTATGTGGTCACCTGTAACCATAATTCGCTGATGGATGTACCGCTCTCCTCTCCTTTTATTCCCGGCGCCAATAAAACCATCGCTAAGTCGAGCTTTACCAAGGTCCCTCTTTTTGGTTTCTATTATATGAAAGGTGCGGTGCTGGTGAAGCGCAAGGATGAAAAAAGCCGCAAAGAGAGTTTTGAGAAAATGAAAGAAGTGCTCCGCAAAGGCATGCACATGTGCGTTTACCCGGAAGGTACACGCAACAGGACCAGCGAACCCCTGAAAAATTTTTATGACGGTGCTTTCAAACTTGCCGTGGCAAGCGGTGCATCTATTATTCCGGCGATCATATTCAATACCAAAAGATCATTACCACTCAACAAAACATTTTATTTCCTCCCAACAAAACTGGAAATGCATTTCCTGGAACCCATCCCTACGGGCACAAAAACTGCGGAAGAATTAAAACAGGAAGTATTTGCAGTGATGCACAAATACTATACAACGAATTCCCGTCAGTAACTGGAGAAGAACCTGGTCCGGTTGATCTTGAGATCCTGTAAGACCGTTGACTTGGGGCTTACTGAAAAACTAAAGGAGCGGTATATACCAACCGGCGTCACGTTGATCGACATCTGCCAGCAGTGCATCTCGCGGTTGATAGACATCTGGAAACTCTGCAGCTGCCGGGTATCAAAATCAAAGAAACCATTGGCGCTGAAATTCCATTTGGGCGTAAGGCTGAAGCTGCCACTGAAATTCAGGTTGGAATTGAATTCTTTTTTATAACTCTTCAGGTCCGGCTGCAATAGATTGGAGAAAGTCAGCGAGAAACCAATATTCACCTGCCAGGGGACATTGAAATCCACGAACTCGGCGGGGTTTTGCTGCATATAATCCATCAGTTGTCGCTGGTCGGCGATCAGGGAAGGATCGTTCAGTCTTCTTTCCACTTCTTTTTTTCGTTGCTCCTCTTTCTTTGGATCTTTTGGTTTGCTGCGGAAATTGGTGCTGATGGAAACGCTTCCATAGGTCAGTCGCCCGATCTTTCCTTTCTTCCAAATTAATTTATCAATATCCCGGCCTAGTGAATCAAACTGGTAGGGGTTGAGCACGGTATTAGCCGTTATACTGATCTTTTCAAACAAGGTAGTCCGGAAATAAAGATTGAAAAGATCCAGCTTTAGTGAATCGCGTAAAAAATTATAACCGGAAGAAATACCAAACCCATCAATCAGTTTAATCACTTTGACCGCATTATCGCCGGAATCTTTTTTTGATCTTCTTTTCATCTCCAGGTTATTATCCACCGCGAAAGAAAGACCACCTGTTCTCCCCTCACCAAAACCACCATATAAGGCCCCTTCAAATTCTGAAAAGTGGGCAATATAACCCGTAGTATCAATTTGGGTAGAATAAAAATGTCCTTTGGATAGATCCGGTTTGTAATTGATGTTGAGCGATGGACGTATCACATGGCGGATCGCAATGACCCGGGATTTCCTGAACTGGTAGGTTCCATAAATGGCCGTATTCAAACCCAGCGAGAACAAAGCCTGGTGATCTGTATAAAATCCTTTGTTTACAACAGTATCCACTTTTTTGGCAAGAGGATCCCAGCTGCGGCGGAATTTCTGGGCGATCCATGTTTGCGAATAAGAAACGGTTGGGGATACGATCACTGCGCCATTCAATATCGGTGGTAAAGAGACGGATAAAGGAAAATTATGTGTAGCGCCCCATTGAAGCGTATCGATCAGGCGTTTGAACTGGAAAGCAGTGTCATAAAAAGATACCTGGTTCCTGAAATTACCGTTATAACCCACCCCAAGCTTCTCGTACCATTTGGTAGCGCCCACACCTTCTTTGCGTTCTAAAGGATAAAGTGTGCTGACAGAAAAGCCGACATCAGGTAAACTAAGGTTGATCAGTCTTGTCAGGTTATTTTGGTTATGATTAGCAGTAATGGTAAGATTATAAGGTTTCCCCGCCCATGATTTGGCATAAGCGATAGAAGAACCCAGCTGGTTCTGGAAATTGATCTGGTTATTATTCGGCACAAGCTGGTTGAATTTGGTGGAACCTGCGTTCACGCTGGCGGAGAAACTCGTGCCGGGCCGGGCACGGCTATCGGCAGTATGACTCCAGGTTACGAAATAACTTTTATTCTGCAGGTAATCCGGGTCGCCCTTAAAATTCAGCTTGGTACTTTGCATGGAAAGATTGAAAACGCCGTTATAGCGGTAACGTTTCCGGTAGGTCGGGTTCAGGTTGGCCGACCAGCCGCCGTAAGAATAAATATTTCCGTACAGTTTTACATCCCAATAGTTGCTGATCACTTTATAGTAACCGAGTCCTTCGAGCCCCAGGCCATACTGTTCATTGGCAGTAAACCGTGGCGGTAAAAGTCCGGAGTGACGACCCTGGCTGAGCGGGTAAAATCCAAAGGGTAAATAAATGGGAACCGGGACCTCTTCAAATTCAAGATGGGCGGGCCCGGAGATCGCCAGTTTCTGGCTGATCACTTTCATTTTATTGGTCTTGATGGCGAAATGCGGGTCATCGAGCAAACAGGTAGTGAACCGGGCTTCTTTTACAAAAGTGGTACTCTCATTTACTTTCTTCGCATATTTCCCGATCACAAGGAACTCACCCTGCTGGGTATAGGTATTCATTGTTAACCCTACCTGCGTTTTAAAATTATACCGGATCGTATCACTGGTGAATTCATTATCGCCGCTTTTGAAATGCGCAGTCTCGATCACGGCCCCGGTACTATCCTTCCGGTTGACAGCCGTTACCACCTGTGTCTGCTGGTCCACTTCCACTTGTGGCGCAGTAAGCGTGATATCTTTGTATTCGATCTTTGTTTTTCCGTAAAGCAATATCTTTTTCTCCTGGATCAGTACCACAGCGGAATCTTCCGCTTCATACTTTAATGGTGCATCAAGTGTGTCTTTTGAAATGCGAAAGGAGAATGTATCGACCTTAGCTTTCATCAATGCAGAATCTTTACCCGGCAGCCTGGATGTATCTGCAACGGAAGAACTGTCGCTTATCGTCGTAATTATTCTTTTGGTACTGTCTGTTCGAATAACCGGTATGGTATCAGTGAAAGCTGTTAAAGGACTGTAAAAATAATCAGGGGGAGCACCATAAGCTGCAGTTTTCCACGTTACTGTGCATAACATCGCAGCAGCCAGTATCCCGATAAAATAATATTTTGGTCTAAATTTGTACAGTTGCTTCATCAGGTAGGAGGCAAATGTAACCCTTTATCCATCTGCTCCCTATGAATGAACCTAAACAATTTGTGAATATTCTGCCTGCCGAAATTGAAAAGCCATGGTTAACCGGACACTCCTTTTTTTCCTTGTAATAGCGCTTAGCCTCACCCTTTTTTCCTTTGCCGGTAACGATCCGAAACCCCCGAAGCAAACTGTTATCCGCACGATCGTGGTGGATGCCGGGCATGGTATCATGGAGAATGGCCGGCACAATGGTGCTAAAGGTTCGTTCTCTTACGAAGACGAGATCTGCCTGGCGGTTTCCAAAGAACTGATCAGGGATATCAACAGGGAATTCCCGGAAATTAAAATTGTGGAAACACGTCCTACCGAAAAGATCGTTGCGTTGCATAAACGGGCCGATATCGCCAACGAAAATAAAGGAGACCTTTTTGTTTGCATCCACGTAAACTCTGCCCCTGCCCAAAGAAAATCAGAACTCATCGGTCATAAAAAAGTAACTTATTATACAGGCAAAGGCAAGAACAGGAAAAAGAAAACAAAAGATGTTCCGCAGTATCGTTACTACACCGTACCGAGTGCCGCGAAAGGAACAGAGACCTATATCTGGGGAGCGCATAAGAACGATGAGAAGGAACTGGCGATGCGGGAGAATGCGCAGATGTTCGACGAAGCGAATTTTGAAAAATATTATGGCAGCGGGTTCGATCCCAATTCACCGGAATTCATTGCAGTCTCCCTGCTCAAGACCAAACAATACTTCAAACGCAGCGCCACACTAGCCGGTTTGATACAGGATGAATTTACCAAAGTTGGCCGTTTTGACCGCGATGTCAAGCAACGTGGTGTAGGTATCTGGGTATTGCAGGCAACCGCGATGCCGAGTGTATTGATTGAAACAGGTTTTATCTCCAACCCCGAAGAAGAAAGATATCTCAACAGCGTGGAAGGACAGAAAGAATTATCGCAATGTATCATCAAGGCATTGAAAAATTATGTGAGCTGGCTGGAAAGACAACAACAGGGTGTTGACCCCGGCACTGCCTATGAAAAAAATAGTCCCGGCGAAAGCCGGAATACCTCACCCAAAGAAGTCAGCGCTTTTCTTCAAATGGTGGAAGAAAATGAAAAGAAAAATGCCCGCTAGGATTTTCACCGGGTTCATTTCGTAACTTTAGTTATCAATCCTGTAAAATACCACCTGAATGAGAAAATTATTTCTTGGTTGTACCGCTTTATTGGCGGGTTCTTTTTTATTTATCGCTGCTGCGCAGAAAAAACCCATCCAGACCCTGATCATTGACCCGGGTCATGGTGGTATGGATCCCGGCGCCACCGGTATGCTGGCATCTGAAGCCAATGTATCCCTGGCCGTCTCCCTTAAACTGGGGGATACGATTGCCAAAGCCTACCCGGATATGAAGATCATTTTTACCCGCACCACGGATGTGTTGCCCGGTAATAAATCCACCATCGATGCCGCTTTAAAATACCGCGCCAACCTGGCCAATGAATCGGGGGGTGACCTCTTTATCGCCATCCATTGCAACTCCGCCGGCAAAAGAGCGGGTGGCTGGTACGAACGGCGGGTGGTAGGAAAGACAGCGAAGACAAAAACGGTGAAGAAAGGAAAGAAAAGCTATAAGAAGACCTATTATGAATACCAGTACGAGAATGTATGGGTGGAGAACAAAGCAAGAGGAACAGAAACTTATTTATGGGCAGTGAGCAAGAATGATTCGAAACTGAATTCCGTTACCCGGAACAATGATTATTCCGGCGAAATCGACTCCACTTCCACCCTTAGCTTGCCGGATCCTTCTGATCCCACCGAAAAAGCCAGGATGCTGATCTATGCACAGAACTATTTTCGTAAAAGTCTTACCCTCGCGGATTATATTCAGGAAGAATTCAAAGAAGTGGGTCGTGTGGATCGTGGTGTAAAACAACGGAATGACAAGGGCATCTGGGTGCTCCAGGCCACGGGCATGCCGAGCATACTGGTGGAGATCGGGTTTATCTCGAATAAAGAAGAAGAGGAATACCTCGTCAGTCAGCAGGGGCAGGCCGAGATAGTTGCCAATATATTCACCGCTTTTAAAAAGTATAAGGAGAAGCTGGAAAAGAAATCGCAGGACGCCAGATCTGATGGAGAAAAGAAGGGTTTTTAGCCGCTTTTAGCGGGTTCATTAAAAGCATTGCAATACTGCTGATTCACACCCGGAAAGGCTGTTTAAAAATAATTAGCTAATTTGGCACTCTGTTAGCAGCTCAGGCAACGCAAAAGACACCGAATGAAGATCAGTAACGAAACAAAAGTCGGAGTATTAACCATTTCCGCCCTCACCATCCTTGTTCTTGGCTTCAATTATTTGAAAGGGAGGAACCTCTTCAAGAAGAACAAGCATATTTATGCCGTTTTCAGCGACCTCGGTGGAGTTTCCACTTCCAACGAAGTAAAAGTGAACGGTTATGTGATCGGCTCCGTTTCCAATATCGCTAAAAAAGACGCGAACCTGGACGGGTTTGTAGCGACCATCAATCTCACCGAAGAGGTGAATATTCCCCGTGATTCAAAAGCTATCGTCACTTCCCCCCTGGTGGGCTCCTGGTATGTGAATATTGTTAAAGGAACTGATCCCATTTATTTAAAAGTGGGCGATACGCTCGCTTCCATACAGGACGTGGGTATTTTGGATGATGTAAAAGCGCAGCTGACCCCCACCCTGACCAAAGTGCGGAACACGCTTGATTCACTCAATACTGTTTTCAGCAGTATCAATGGTGTCATTAATTCTGATGCAAAGAATAATATACAGCAAACACTAGCCAACCTGAACAGGGCCAGCAGCGCATTAAACGGATTAATGGATAATGCTACCGGGCCGCTGGCCAAAACACTGAACAACGCACAGGAGATCACTACGGAACTGAAAAAGAATACAGAAAATATCAGCAGTACCATCAACAACGCGAAGATCGCTTCTGAAAAACTCGCGGCACTCCAGTTGCAACCAACAATCGATTCATTGAATTCAATGATCAGCCAGTTGAAAGCCACCGCATCAAAAATCTCCAGCAAAGACGGAACGCTTGGAGCGCTGATCAATGACAAGACACTTTATAACAAACTGCATGATGCTATTCTCGCTGCCGAGATCCTGATGGATGATCTCCGGACCAATCCTAAACGCTACGTTAATTTGTCTGTTTTTGGCAGGAAAGACAAGAACGGGCCAATAACTTCGCCAGCGAAAAAAGATACTATTCCCGAAGGGAATAAATGATGCGACAGTTTATACCATTCCATTTTTTATTGCTCCTGGGAATCCTGATCAGCCCGGCTGTTTTATGGGGACAGGTCATTAACCGCACCCCTGATGCAGGTCCGGGTGACTCGGCAGTGGATATCAGCATTCTCGCTTCAAGACACCTCACCATACTGAAAGTGAATGACAGCACCACCCTGCAAATACTCGCGGGCGGGGTAAGACTTAAACAGGGCACAAGTCTTTTTAATTGTGACAGCTGCGTGATCAACAGCAATACCCGGACTTTTGAAGCCTGGGGCAATGTCCATATCAATGACGCGGACACCGCCAATATTTATTCCAGTCATCTCCGTTACCTCGTCGACCGCAAGCTTGCCTATCTCGATGGAGGTGTAAGACTGACAGACGGCAAAGGTTCGCTAACCACCCCCGATCTTGAATACGATATGACTACAGATATCGGTATTTATAAACATGGCGGAAAAGTGGTCAATAAAAAATCGGTGCTCACCAGCCGCGAAGGTTATTATTATGCCGGTTTGCGGGATGTTTATTTCAAGAATAATGTGGAACTGAAAGACCCGGCGTATTATATCAAAACGGATTCGCTCATCTATAATACCCAGACACAAACCACAAGGTTTATCGCCTATACTTATATCAGGGACAGCAGCGGAAGAACAATCGAAACAAGAGATGGGTATTATAATCTCGCAACGGGTAAAGCGGAGTTCGGACAGCGTCCTATCATCCGTGATGGCAAGATCACGATCATTGCCAACAAGATCGCTTTTGATGACAGCGCCGGCACATCGCAGGGGATCGGGAATGTAATTATTATTGATTCGGCACAAGGAACCACGATACTGGGGGGCGAAGTTTTCTGGGATAATAAAAGAGACCGCATCCTTGCCACCAGGAAGCCCCTGATGATCATCAAACAGGATAAGGACTCCATCTATATCACTGCGGATACATTATTCTCTGCGCGGCTTACAGACCTTTACGGAACAAAAGACTCCATACTGAAAGATACCGTAAAGGGTACCACGGTTGTGAATGTGAATTCAAAGGACAGCACCAACCGTTATTTCGAAGCCTACCGGCATGTGCGGATCTTTTCCGATTCTTTGCAGGCGGTATGTGACAGCGTATTCTATTCTTTCAAAGATTCTGTATTCCGGCTTTACCAGGATCCGGTGCTCTGGGCCAAGGGCAGCCAGGTAACAGGCGATACCGTACTGCTCTTTACTAAAAACAAGAAAGCCGACAGGGTAAAGGTCTTCGAGAACAGTTTCCTTGTCAACGAGCTGGATCCTGGTGTTTACAACCAGGTCAAATCTACCAGGATGGATGCGTATTTCAAAGATGGTGAAATGGATTCAGTACGGGCCGCCGGTTTTGCTGAATGCATTTATTATCTCCAGGATGAGGATAGTGCTTATACGGGCGTTAATGAATCGAAATCGGATATCATCGATATCTATTTTGGGAACCAGGCTTTGCAGAAAGTCGTTTTCCGGAGCAAGGTCACCGGTACGATCTGGCCGATCAAACAAAAAAGCCCCGAAGAAATGCGTTTGCCCAATTTCCGCTGGCTGGAGCACCGGCGTCCGAAAACAAGACTGGAACTTTTTGATCTTTGAGCTATATTCCAATTCCCTAATTCCTTATTACTAATTACTTATTCGCTATTCTATTGTTCGACCGTCCAGTTGAATTCCTTTTGCATCAGGGGTAGTTTTGCCAGATCAATGCGCTGCAGGTAGATATCTAATGAATCTGCCCCGATCTTTGACCTTAGCCTGATCGTTGTGTCACTTGTCTGCTGATAATTTAGCACTGCCTCCCCGCTCCCCTTTTGCATTTTAATGACCCATTGCTTTTTTACAGTATCGGCCTGGAATAGATAATCCTGCATGGCATCGTTCATTGACTGAATGATAAGCCACCCCCTGCGATGAATGAACATTCTTTTCCACCGGTACGTATCAGTTGTCAGTGGCGGCAGTGTATCATTATTCTTAATAAAGAAAGAAATATCATAAGCCCCATGAAATTCGGGACGGGCAGCTTTATCATCATTGAAATTACCGGAACGGATATACACCGACAACAAACTGGTCAGCATATATGCTACGATTAAACATTTACCGGCGATATATAAGCTCTTCATCCGCGGTGACACATATTCCGGTTGCCACTGGTATCCTACCGATGTTTTTCCTGTAAAAAAGAAAGTATATAAGCGTTTCCCGTCAGGCAGTGCAATGATGACTGATAAAAAAAGCAGGAAACAGGAAAATATCTTCACCGAAATATCAAAACTGAAATTGATTGCGACCACGTTCAGCATGATCATAAAAGCCAGCAGGGAACCTGTCAGTCTTGTCTTCCTGAACAGCAACAATAACGCTGCGACGATCTCGAGACTGCCCAGAAATACATTGTAAGAATGCGAGGTTCCCATCGTACTCCAGTATAGTAGATCCCGGTAAGTATTGCCCATCGAAGTGAACAATGTATTTGGCTCCGGCAGGTAGAATTGCCATTTGAATAGTTTATTCAACCCATACGACAGTAAAAAGAAAGCCAGGTAATAACTCGCTACGACCCGGAACCACCAGGCCAGCATATGGTAAGAATTTCTTTTTTTATCTGCGATACTCCAAACCAGGGTAACCAGGAACGTGAGGAAAAGCAATAACAGGAGATGAATATAAAGTCCTGTAGAATCAGAGATCAGCCGGCTGCTATAATATCCTTTGATCTTAAAAAGATGATCTCCGAGCCAGTGGATGATGCGTTCAAAAAAAGGAGCCATCGCCGAAGCGATATCCGGGATATAGGGTTTCGGGAAAGGCAGGGTAAGTATGAAAAGAACGGTGAACACTAGGAGGAAACGGAAAGCAATTTTCCGGCGGGTGCTCCAGGCAGGCAGAGTGATGGAAAATCTTGGTGTAAGCCCATTCATGCTCCTAAATTAATTCTCATCGGCCTGATCTTTTAACAAATTATGCAAATCACCGATTTAAAATTGTGCTAACTTCCCTTTTCCAAATCAAAGGATATGAAAAGGGTCTTACTTCTTTGCCTGCTCTCGGGTCTTTCGACTGCCTGCTTTTCCCAGACTAAAAAAATAGCACATCGCAGTCATAGCGGCAGCAATAGCAGTTTTACCCTTGCCGGTCCCGATAATTTTGGCGAAACCCCTGAAATGATCGCTGAAAGGAATAAGAAAACTGCGATCGAAAAAGCAAAGGCCGATAGTATTGCCAAAAAAGCCGTGGCCGACAGCATCGCTAAAAAGGCCGTGGCCGACAGTCTTGGACGTTTGAAGGTCAAGCCTAAGAAGATTAAGGCGACCCAGGTTAGTGGTTAACCACTTTCTGTTTCCTAATTCTTCATCCTGCCTACTGCCAGGCAGGTTTCTTATTTAACATTTTCGCTTCCCCCACTCACAACACTCTTCTTTGGACTACGGTCTTCTGAGCTCCAACTTTTTGCATTTTATTTAGATTTAGTTGGCACCATTTTTCGTTAACCATACACAAAATCAATTCATCATGAAAAAAGTATTTTTCTTATGTTTAGTTGTGGCCGCCACCTGCTCATTAAATCCAGTACAGGCACAGGATTACAGAACAGCCCTGGGTGTGCGTCTCAGCAGCGCCAGTGCCATGCAGAACAATTCCATCTCCATCAAGCATTTTATTACCGATAAGACTGCGATCGAGGGCCTTTTCACTTTTGGTGATCCCCTGGCGATTGGGGCGCTTGTCGAGTTCCATAAACCGCTGGCAGCCTCCGGGTTAAACTATTTTTATGGTGCAGGTGGATATGTAGGTTTTACAAAAACGTATAATGTTAATACCAATAAGAATGAGACGGATCCCAATTTTGGCGCCCAGGGTATCATTGGTCTTGATTATAAATTCAACAATATCCCGCTCAACCTTTCGCTGGACTGGAAGCCGGAACTGAATATTGTAAGCGACATCAATTTTGAACCCGCCGCGATTGGATTTACGGCAAGGTTCACTTTTGGAAAATAGATTTCTCTATGGATCAACTTACCCTGTCATACTATGAATGACAGGGTTTTTTAATTTAAGCCCCCCAGCCGATTGGTATATAGAGGGTCAGAACACAAAACAAGATATTAATTGAAATCAAGCCTTGCAAGTGGAACACGAGACCTTTTGCCCTTAATAATTAAGTGCAGCATAAACGGCATAGAAAATAATTAAAGCGAATCCTAAAGTGGTGGACACTCGTGGCTAAATTGGTCTGGCAATGGGTTAAGAGTGTACTATACCTCTTGTAATGCATATGATATTTTAGAGTTATATTGCTCTCCTCCTCAATCCCAACTTCTTTACTTCAGTTTTTTGTTCTAATATGTTGACAGTTAACAGTTTTAGAGTTCATGTATAATTTTGGCAATCATTTAATTGTAAATAATTAACCTATAGCTTAATTTTGGCGAAGCGATTCAATATATTTAGAAAATCAGAAGATTATAACTCGCCTTTAAAAAGAAGGCTTTGTATTGATATTGATGCCCATGATAGTAAAAAAATAAGAGATTATTTGTATGCTAATAAAGACGAGTTTTTATTAATTGTAGAAAGAATCTTAACCCTCAAAAATATGTACTATGATGGGTTTAAAATAGAATACAAAGAAGGGAAAAATAAGGTATCAGCTATTAAATTTTATGATAAAAAAAATACTCGAATATATTGCCAAGAAATGACTGATGAGAATGGTGAATTTTTTATTATTTGTGCAAAATTATTCAATAAAAAAAGCCAAAAGAATGGCAAGAAAAACAATCCAATTTTAAAAGAAATTGCAAAACATGAGTACACACACAAACCCTGAAAAGAACATAAATGATTTTCGAAACTTATTCAATCAAAGATCAGAAAAAAAAGAGATTGAACACGATTCGTTTATGCTTATGGCAGCTTTTCTAAGTGAAATTGAGGCTATCCAAGAAGAAAAAGATATTTCTAGGAAAGAACTTGCAAAAAATATACATACATCAGCCAGTTACTTAACACAAGTCTTTAGAAGCAAAAAACCTCTTAATTTCTTAACATTAGCTAAAATAAAAAGAGCCTTAAAATTAAGCTTTGAAATTAAGGTCAGCCAGCATGAAGATGTTAAGGCAAATAACACACTCCAATCAAGTGTAGGCGCTAAAATAGTTCCTTTTGCTACTTACGGCACATACATTAATTCACAGTTGATGAATATAGAAAAGACAGTTGTAGCTCAATCCGAATTTGGTGAACTTGCTGATGTTAAAATGAGATAATATGGCTGACAACATTCAGTTTCGAATTGATAATATTGACGTAATCGAAAAAAGAATTAATCGGAATAAAATTACGACCGAGGGATTCTTCAATTTTGAAGTTAAGACTCAATCCGCTGTTGATGAAAGCAAAGAATTGGTTGTTATTTTTGTTTCTGTAGGGATAACAAAAGTTGACATCCCTGAAATTTTATTAGCTGACTTTCTTATAGGAATTGGATTTAAGGTTTTAGATTTCAGCACGGTCTTTAACAAAAGCGAAAATGGTAAAATCGTTATCCCTCTAGATTTTGAGAACGGGTTGAAAACAATTGCCATCTCAACTATGCGGGGTATTATTTTTTCGAATGTTGCGGGCACTTATTTACAAGGGGCGGTTTTACCGATTATATTTGCACAGACCTTGAAGCCTGCAAAAGGGAATTTGATTGACGTTGATAATGTAGAAAATGTATAGAGGATTCCGCTTTTATATTTACTAAAATTTTCCCTCCCGTTTCATTTGCTTAACACATTCATGCAGCCCATCTACGATCTTTCCAGGAGTGTCATATTTTGCATTATACCGGACGTTAGTAGGTCGTCCCTCTCCCGTTGCAAGGCCAATAGTATTATCTCTATATCAGTATTTCCCATTTATTACGAAGTTCACAACTATCAACTAACTAATCAAATCCTTAGGGGAGCTTAGGTTGCCATTTGTGTCCAGACCCGACAATAGCCAGCCGATTTCCCCCAGCTATCCACAGTCTGCAAAAATTTTCGGGTTTCTGCGTTTTTGTGCGGGATTTTCATATATATTTAACAAGTCAAACCTAACGAATGCTTAAAAAGGAGAGGCAGGCTTATATCCTACACCAGGTAAACCTGCACAATAAAGTCCTTTCGTCATCACTGTGCACTGATATACACGTATCAGAAGATACGATACGCCGTGACTTGCAGGAGCTTGCCGATGAGGGAAAAGTGATAAAAGTACATGGCGGAGCGTTATCGCATTCCTTCAACCAGGTCCATTTCTATACCAACGGTGTTTATTCCCAGAACCAAAAAAAGGCGATCGCACAAAAGGCGGTAGCTCTTATCAGCAATGGTATGTTCGTGCTTACCAGTGGAGGCACCACAATTATTGAAATGGCCCGTTCCCTCCCGCCCCAGTTAAAAGCGACTTTTATCTCCGGGAGTATTCCCGCTATCCTGGAATACATGCATCATCCCAATATCGAGGTAATACTCGTTGGGGATAAGATCTCCAGGAATTCCAAGATCACGGTAGGATCAGAAGCTATTGCCAAAATAAGGCAGGTAAAAGCCGATATCTGCTTTTTGGGGACAAATGCCATAGACGTTGAACACGGAATTACCGATAATGATTGGGAAGTGGTGCAGCTAAAGAAGGCCATGATCGAGTCTTCGAAGATGGTTGTCTGCCTGAGCATCGCGGAAAAGATCAACTCGGTACAGCCGATAAGGGTTTGCGGGTTGAATGAAATTGATATGCTGATCACGGAATTACCGGCCAGTGATCCTGCATTAAAACCTTACCTGGATGCCGGGATCAGGGTGGCTTAAATAAATATGGAACTGCTTATTAATTAATATATCTAAAAAAAACAGCTATGAGAAAATTTCTCCAATTGTTCTTAGCATTATCGCTGATGCTGATCTTACTGCCGCCTGCGCTACAGGCACAGGAAAGAACGGTATCGGGTACAATCATTTCAGAGGACAATAAGACACCGCTGAGTGGTGTTACCATCAGGGTTAAAGGCACCCGGCGCATCGTACAAACAGATGCGAACGGTAAATTCAGTATTAAGGTAAACCCAGGTGAAACCTTACAGGTATCCTATGTAGGATACCAGACGGTAGATATCAAACCCGACGGCGGCACCGTTGGTGTAAGTCTTAAAACTGCTGATAACACAATGGGAGAAGTGGTGGTAACGGCGATGGATATCAAAAGAAATCCACGTGAGCTGGGCTATTCCGTTCAAAAAGTTAGCGGTACGGATATCCAGGAAACTCAACGGGAGAACTTCCTGAACAGCCTGCAGGGGCGGGTTGCCGGTCTTACACTCGACCAGACCTCCGGGATTGCCGGTTCTTCTTCCGCTGTTGTACTTCGCGGATTCAACTCTCTTTCCTTAAGTAACCAACCACTATATGTGGTGGATGGAGTGGTAACTGATAACTCCACCTTGAATGAAACCTCTTCCGGTGGTGCAACCAACGGATTGGCTTCTGATAAGCCCAACAGGGTGAGTGATTACCAGAACAGGATCGCCGATATCAACCCAAGCGATATCGAGAGCATCACTGTGTTGAAAGGTCCTGAAGCTACCGCCTTATATGGCAGCCAGGCAAGTTCCGGCGCCATCATCATCACTACCCGGAAAGCCAAGACCAACAAACTTGCGATACAATATGATAACAGCTTCCGTTTCCAGAAAGTGACCCGTTGGCCAGAAACACTGGATGGCTATTCAGGTGGTTTGAATACCCTGCCTTCCAATAGTTTTACCCGTTTTGGTCCTGCCTATGCACCCGGAACACAGCTGTATGATAACAAAGATTATTTCTTCCGCACAGGTACAGCGATGACGCATAACCTGGGTCTTGACTTTGGTTTCAAAGAATCAAAATTCCGTGTTTCCGGAAGTTATTTCACACAGAAAGGCGTGGTGCCCAATAATGATTTCAAACGCTATAATTTCAGGATCTCCAATACTACCAAGTTTTTCAAGAACATGCTGGAGATTATTCCTTCTTTCGCCTATATCAAAACGGAGAATCATAAAGTTACCAGGAGCGCCGGAGGATTCCTGCTTGGTTTGCTGATCTGGCCTTCGACCAATGATATCAGGAATTTCGAGAACCAGGAGACGGGTGATAAAACAGATCTGTTTGACGGCGTATCCGCGAACGGTGAATATGATAATCCGCTCTGGAATGTAAACAATAACAAAGGACGTGAAGATTTGAGCCGCAAGACCTATAGTCTTGGTGTGAATTTTAATCCTTTAAAATGGCTTAGCCTGTCCGGTCGTTTTGGTTACGATACCTATGACCAGGATGGTTACCTGTTCTTCCACCCGCAATCATTCTATGTAACTTCAGGAACTGGCGGAACACTGGATAATTACTGGAGACATTATGAAGGATACAACCATACCGTAACAGCCACTGCTAAAAAACAAGTAGGTAAAAACTGGAATCTCCGGTTAATGGGTGGTAGCATGTGGCAGGATTACAAAACTGAAATGTATGCAGTATACGGAACGAATATCGTTGATTCCGTCGGTGGCCTGCTAAATGCTGCGGGTAATGGTAAAATGTACCTGACCCCAAGAGATGCCCAGGGCATTGTGATTCCCGGCGGTGTTCCAGCTATCATTACTGACAAACAACTTAGCACATTACTGGGTAATTATATGGACAGTGCTGTTACCCGTCCTCTTACACGCCTGCGGCTGAACCGCAATAAGTTCGGTCTTCCTAATTACGTACAAACGCGCCAGGTCGCTTTCTTTGGTGAATTTGCTGTTAACTATAAAAATTTCATCTTCCTGAATTACACGCACCGTTTTGAAGAATCTTCTACCCTGCCTAAAAAGAACAGGCGCTATGATTATCCCGGTGGTAGTATGAGTATTATATTGAGCGATATTTTCGCTTCGCTCAAAAAAGGAAATATCCTCAGCTATTGGAAGATCCGTACCTCGCTGGCCAGTACGGCAAGATTAAATTCTCCTTACTCTACACAATCTGTATTGGTGGACAACCTGGCAAGCGGTGGTGGTTATTCTTATGGCTTCTTCAATAATAACGCAGATCTATATCCCGAAAAGCAAAGCACGTATGAGCTAGGTACAGAATTGAGACTGTTCAAAGGCAGGTTATCTGCTGAGATCACTTATTATAATACATTGAATAAAGGGCAGATCATCGAGAATTTCCGTCTTAGCTATGCTACAAGTTTTGTATTGAATACGCAGAATGCCGGTTCTACCCGTAACAAAGGACTGGAGATCGTGCTGGATTATAATGTGGCGAAGAAAAAAGATTTCAACTGGGACATGCGATTCAACTTCAACCGTATGCGCAACAAAGTTGTCGCATTGCCAAAGAACCTCTCTGAATATTATATAGCCGATACCTGGTTGTACCTGAATGCGAGGGGCGGTCTTGTCAAGAATGGTCCCACGACTTCGATCACCGCTTCTGGCTATGCTGTGAACAATGCAGGCCAGGTGATTATCGACGCCGCAACAGGAATACCCACGGTCGATGCTACATTCCGTGTTCGTGGAGACAGGAACCCCAACTTTACCTGTGGCTGGAACAATTCATTCCGCTGGAAGAACTGGAGACTGAACATGCTCTGGGACCTGAAAGTGGGTGGTGATATCTACAATGGTACCAACCAGTTCCTGACACGTTCCGGTCTCAGCAAACGCACCGCTGACAGGTTTGTTCCAAGAGTGATCGAAGGTGTTTTGAATGATGGTTTGCAGAATACAGCCACTCCAACTAAAAATACCATCGTCATTATCCCTGCTTATAATAATAACTATTATACCACGATGCCTGATGGTGAATTTATTGAAAGAGACGTGAACTGGTTCCGCCTGAGAGACATGAGTCTTATCTACCAGTTTCCGAAAAATTTCATCAAAAGATTCCAGAGCCTGAGTGCCTTTATTACCGGCAACGACCTGATCCTGCTCACGAATTATAGTGGTGCTGATCCCGGGGTTAACGGTAATACAGCAGGTGGCCGCGGTGTTGGAGCATTTGGTTTTGATTATGGAACTCTTCCTTCACCCATCAGTATCAACCTTGGAATCAAGGCAGCATTCTAACATTATAAAAACTGAAATATGAAAAAGACATTTAATAAGATAACCTGCTCAGTTGCCGCAGCTGCTGTATTGCTGTTAAGCTCCTGCAGCAAAAAAATAGATGAGGCTTTTGCCAATCCCAATTCCCTGGTAAGGCAACCGATCGAAACCCTTTTACCGGGTGTAATTGCCAATATGGCGATCCAGCACTCTGCAAACGGCACACTATATGGTCCCCAAAATGACGGACAGTACATTGGCCGGTTCATCCAGAACTGGGCTACCAATACCTCGCTTAACCAATATGACCGTATGGGTGATAATTTTATCAACAACAGCGATGTTATGGGCAGCATCTGGGCCATGCACTATTATGGCATGGGTAAAAATATCACCCAGATCATCGAATGGGGAACCGAAGAAAAGAAATGGGATTATGTAGGTGTCGCCCAGGCCATCCGCGCATGGAGTTGGCTAACTCTTACGGATGTTCATGCCGAGGCGGTCATCCTCAAACAAGCCTTCCGTCCTGACCTGCTCGTATTTAAATATGACGAACAGGAAGAAGTGTACGAAGAGATCAAAAGACTTTGTACCCGGGCTATCGAGAACCTTTCCAAAACAGGTGATGGTGTAAGCGCGGCAAATCTAGCGCTCGGTGACCAGTTCATGAATGGTGGAGATGTAAACAAATGGAAAAAATTTGTCTACGGCGTGATGGCAAGAACTTACCACCGGATAACCAACAAAGCAGCTCTTTACCAGCCTGATTCCGTGATCTATTACTGTGACCTTGCCATGCAGACCAATGCCGAAAACACATCCCTGAAATGGTCCAATGCAGGTGGTTCGGGTACTTATAGTTACTGGTCCCCTTTCCGTGGCAATATCGGAACTCTGCGCCAGACAAAATTCATTGCTGACCTGATGCGTGGAGTAAACGGACAGTTTCCTACCGGTTCTAATGATCCAAGAGCTCCCTATATTATCCGGGAAAATCCGAATGGTACTTACCGGGGCATACTTCCTGCAAAAGGTGGTGCCAGTGCCGGGCTCTTACTGGGCGACTCTTCTAATAATTTCTGGGGAGGGCTTTTCCAATCCACTACCGCACCCGGCTCGGATGCAAATTGTCGTTATGTATTCACTAATGCTCCTATTTTCCCGATCATTTCTGCGGCTGAGATCCAGTTCATCAAAGCGGAGGCTTTATTTAGAAAAGGATTGAAACCACAAGCGCTCACTGCTTATATCAATGGAATCAACCTGAATTTCGATCAGCTGATCGGCGATTACCAGACCAATGTACCGGTTGGAATGCGCATCAGCCCTACAACAAGGGCGGCTTACCTGGCCAACCCATTGGTGGTACCTGCTTCTGCCAGTCTCACCCTCTCACATATTATGATGCAGAAATATGTCGCCATGTATGCCTGGGGTCTTGTTGAAACATGGGTAGACATGAGAAGATATCACTATACCGACCTGGATCCTGTAACAGGCAACCAGGTGTACAGGGAATTTGCACCCCCTAATACAACTTCTACCAGTGGTGTTAATGACTTATACCCGAATAATTCAGGAAAGCTGATCTATCGCCACAGGCCAAGATATAATTCAGAATACCTGTATAATGTAGATGAATTAAACCGGGTAGGTGCTTTTGCGCTCGATTATATTACAAAGGAACATTGGTTCTCAAAGCCATAACACTAACTAATAAATAAACTATTATGCATACAGTAAAAATATATAAGTACGGGATACTCGGCCTGCTGACGGCAGCACTGGGGATCTCCTGTACTAAATCTTTTGACGAGAAATTGAACCAGCAAAAAAATTTCAACGTCAGCACCATTGCTCAATTGCATATCCCGATGGTGGGTGCTACCGGCAATACCCTGGTTGTTGATGCCGTACCTGTTTCAGGTGCTGCCATGATAACCGGGGCCGTTTTCCCTTCCTCGGGGTATGGCTTCAGCCTTACTCCTGGTATAAGGGCATTCCTGGTATCGGGTACTGCCCCGCAGGTGCCCATTACTTTTGCGGAAAATATGCTGCCCGGTAAACATCATACCATTTTTATCTATGATACAATTACATCGCCCAAACAAAAAACGGTGATCGATAATATCGTGATACCATCTGATACGACTTCCAGGCTGCGATTTGCCAATTTTGTCTATAGTCCCTACATGATCCCGAACGTGGATGTGTTCTCCTGGAAAGCGAACGCCAATCTCTGGGCAAATATTCCTGTAACCGGAGTTACGGATTTCGTTGTATATCCTTCCAGGATAACAGATACCTTGTACATACGTGAAACCGGGACGATGAACCAGATATTGAAATTGACCATTATTGGCGGTGTAACACCAAAGCGTAACTATACCCTCTCCTTCAGGGGAAGTTACAGCGGGACGAGGACGACCAGCTTGTTTGCTAATTATTAATGCTGAATAAAAAAGATTCTACAGGAGGCTGTTCAACAGCCTCCTTTTTTTATGTCGCTATGCAAAGAATAAATAAGCAATGGTGATCGCGGTGATAATACCGGCCAGGTCTGCCAGCAGCATAGTAGTGACGGCATATCTTGAGTTTTTAATACCGACAGCGCCAAAATAAACGGCAATGATATAAAAAGTAGTATCGGACGAGCCGCGGAAAACAGAAGCCAGGTTACCGGCAAAAGAATCAGGGCCCTGCGCATTCATCGTATCGATCATGATCGCCCTTGCCCCACTCCCGCTCAGCGGCTTGATCAGCGCCGTCGGAAGGGCGTCCACGATCCTTGTATCGCCATTCAGTAAGATAAAAAGATTCTTAATGCCATCCAGCACGAATTCAAAAGCCCCGCTGTTGCGCAGCAGGCTGATGGCAACCAGCAGTCCGACGAGATAAGGAATAATCCTGACCGCCGTTTCAAAACCACCTTTTGCTCCTTCGATAAAGGCATCGAAAATATTTATTTTCTTATAAACGCCCCCAAGTACGATCAGTAAAAAAATCAACAGGATGATACCATTGCTCAAACTGGCTGAAAATAGCTGCACCCCTTTTACATCAAGTGATTTGATATAATAGATCAGGGCGGCTATCACGGTAGAAATACCGAGTATCCAGAGCAATATCACCGGCTGGAACACCCGGATCCGCTGCCGCCAGGATACCATCAGCAGGGCAGCAATGGTAGCGGCAAACGTAGCGATCATGCAGGGAATAAAAATATCCGTTGGATGGGCCGATCTCAGGGCTACCCTATCAGCAATAATTGCGGTTGGGATCAGGGTAAGCCCGGATGCATGGAGGCAAAGGAACATCAATTGAGCATTTGATGCCCTTGTTTTGTCGGGATTGATCTCCTGCAGGCTCTCCATAGCTTTAATACCAAAAGGCGTAGCGGCATTGTCCAGGCCCATCAGGTTCGCAGAAAAATTCATAACCATATGCCCCATGGATGGATGGTTCTTGGGTACTTCCGGGAATATCCTGGAAAAAAAAGGTCCGATGATCCGGGAAAGAAAGCGGATACCCCCGGCTTTTTCCGCTATGCTCATAAATCCCATGAACAAAGCCATGATCCCGATCAACGTGATACAGAGATTGACCGCATCCTTGCAGGTCTCAAAGATCCCGTTCGCCGGTAATAATTTATAGGAACGATACCCATTATCTGTAGTCCGGTAAACTTTCTCCTTGCCCCATACAGCTGTTTTCTGGATGGTTAGCTGCTGGTGAACCGTTGCCGGAACTGTCACAGAATCCAAGCTTCTCACAGACACCGTGTCGGAGTTCTTCCCGGTAACGAGGTTACTGAAGAGCTGCTGTTGACCTGGTTCAAAAACAAATCTCCCGGCGGCTACCAGCAAGGCAATGATGATGAATGCGGTCCATATCCTGCTTAAGGCCATATATTGATTTTAGATTGAATATTGAATATTGAGGATTAAATATTGAGGATTGAAGATTGAAGATTTTATGCTAAAAACCAAATCAAGTATGCATTTATATTCTGTATCTAACTGTTGATTTTCATTAAACTGTAAAGCTTATCTTTGCGCCTCGAAAAAATAGCAGGTTTTCCGTTCAAATCTGCAATATAAAATCTGAAATAATCAAATAGACATGGCATTGCAAGCAGGAATTGTAGGGTTACCCAATGTAGGAAAATCAACTTTGTTCAACGCAGTGAGCAACAGCGCCAAAGCACAGGCGAGTAATTACCGTTTTTGTACCATCGATCCAAATGTGGGACTGGTGGATGTACCGGATCCCCGACTCAACAAACTGGCTGAACTGGTAGTTCCGCAACGCATCGTTCCGACCCAGATCGAGATCGTGGACATTGCCGGGCTTGTCCGCGGTGCCAGCAAGGGGGAAGGATTAGGAAATAAATTCCTGGGTAATATCCGGGAAGTGGATGCGATCATTCACGTGGTCCGCTGTTTCGAGGACGAGAACATCCTCCGAGATGAAGGAGCGATCAACCCGGTCAGCGATAAGGAGATCATTGATACAGAACTGCAGCTGAAAGACCTGGACAGCGTGGAAAAAAAGATACATAAGACAGAGAAACAAATAAAGCTGGAGCCAAAATACAAAGCAGAACTGGAAGTGTTGATCCGCTGTAAAAACCACCTGGAAAAAGGAAAAAGCATCCGGGAATTAACACTCGATAAAGAAGAGAAGAACGCCATTGCCGATCTTTTCCTGCTAACGGATAAACCTGTTCTCTATGTGGCGAATGTAGACGAGCCCTCAATGCATACCGGGAATAAATTCTCTGAAGCGCTCAAAGAAGCGATAAAGAATGAGCAGGCCCAAATGATCATCATGAATAATAATATCGAGGAGCAGATCGCGGGGATGGATAACCCGGACGATAAGCAATTGTTCATGGAAGAATACAAGATGACCGAACCGGCATTGGACAGGCTGATCCATTCCGCTTATAAATTGCTGAACCTTTATACCTATTTCACCGCCGGTGTGCAGGAAGTGAGGGCCTGGACCATCCACGAAGGCTGGAGAGCCCCACAGGCAGCGGGTGTGATTCATACGGATTTCGAAAAAGGCTTTATCAAAGCCGAGGTAATTGCCTACAATGATTTTATCCAATATGGTTCTGAAGCTGCCGCCCGCGAAGTAGGCAAATTACGCATCGAAGGGAAAGAATATATTGTAAAAGATGGTGACGTGATGCATTTCCGGTTTAATGTGTAACGAGAAAGGTTGATTGTCATCCCGGCAAAAAGCCGGGACTGGTTGGCTGTCATCCCGGCAAAAGTCCTGACTGGTTATTGATTTTATAGATGGGCTTAAAACATCCTTTCCAATTTCTAATCCTTATTCTTTATTTCCTACTCTTTTCCTTACCGCATAGGCACAAAGATCACAATAGGTACACATAGTTATCCAATCTTCAATCAACTATATTAAATCTGTAATCAGAACAACGCCGTGATCCCCATTCTGCCGACATGAACCGTTTTTGAAGTACCCGCTTTACGACCATCATATAAAAAATTCAACTCAAGATTGTTGACCAGTCTTTTGGAGAACCCAAGCGACCAGAGATAGTTCTTTCCCGGCAAAAGCCCGTCCAGCATGATATAACTGACCGTTGAATTGGCGACCGCGTTATAGCTGATATTATTAAACGTGAATTTACCGGTCAGCGACCCGCTTTGCAGGATATTGTACTTGGATTCGATATTGATTGAATTCGAAACGGATCTTTCTCCCCCATATATTTCCCTGTTCTTTTTATTATCATACCGGTAACCCGCCGCAACCCGGAAAGAAGTTCCCTTGATAAAGGTCAGCTGTGGCTCAGCACTGAAAATACCAAGCTGATAATTGCGGTTGGCGAACTGGGGAGTGAACAAGGCATTGGAGCCTTTTTTCCCGTTCAGCGTTAGCAAAAACGAACGGCTGATATTCCAGCGTAGTTTCATCAGCCAGTCATTTAATTTCCGGCTTTCATATCCATAGGTCAGCAATGATTTGCCATTATTGCGGAGATTACTGATATCCATCCCCCATTTACTGCTGAATCTGTTGAAGGCTACCGTATTCAGCAAGGAGGTACCCAGCAGTACCAGTGCCGTGTCATTCACTCCATATTTAAATGGATTGAATTCAAAATTCCCCTGGGCGATCGATTTTTTATTGGTCTGCAGGGAAGTGACCACCAGGAAACGGCTGATAAATTTTTTTGCTCCGGCCAGGTTTTGTTTGTTCCATACCGATCTTGGATTGAGCGTGAGGCTATAGTTGAAAGTAATAAAATTGGCCTTGATGAATTCATTGGTCGGCGTGAGTACCCGGATGAATTTTGCCTGGTCAGGAAAGGCAGCCAGTTCAAATTCATTCAACTGTTGAACCCCATCATTGTTGTAATCAATCCAGGCGTATTGCCCCGTACCCGCAGGTACTTCGAGGTAAGCAAAATCCCTGCGCTGCTCCTGCCCTGCACCCACTTCATACAACAGGTTTCCCGTCAACAGGCCCTTCCATTCATTCATCACGTATTCCGCCCTGCCCAGGATGGTTTCATCCTCTTTTTGCTTTGATACGGACACATTATACACCTGCAGTTTACGGAAGGTAGTGTTCAGGTAGAACTGGCGTTTGGGATTGGCCAGCAATTCGGTCTGCAGGTTGAGGTTCAGGCTGCGGTCACCCCTGGTAAAACTTTTACCCGTCGCATATTTATCCGAACGGGTAAAGAAGCTGAGCCCGTATTTGTTTTGCTTTTTTTCATCTGATCTCAAATAGATGGAATAACTATCGAAAGAGAAAGAAACTGGTAATAAGGTATCTGTAAGGGCATAACGTGCATTATTTTGTTCGAGTACATAACGGAAACCCAGCCGCCAGTTATTGAAACTATTCAATTGTTTGCTAAGGTCAATGATAGGACGAAGAAAGCTCCCTTTGTCATTATTTGAACTGAAATTGGTGATCATAAACTGGTTATTCACCTGCCATCCTTTCCAGTTAGCAACATGGAATACCGCGTTCTGGAAGCCGTTATATTTATCACTGCGGTGATAATTGATGAACTGGTAGGCGATGGAATGGTCGTTCCTGCTTTTTAAACCAGCCGTTGCCTTAATGATCTGTTCGTCTGCCGGGAGCGTGAACAAAGCAAGACCCCAGTCACGGGAAAACTCGACCATCCGCAGTCTTTCCAGTGGCTTGAATTTTTGCTGGACATATTCATAGTCCAGTCCCGTGAGCAGCTGTAATTTTTTATCAGTGCGGAGGAACCTGTCGTGGTTCAACTGGAATTTCGCCGCCCATCCCCTGTCGTCGCCATCATCCTTTGATGAAAACGTATTCACATCGTTATTGCTTGTTGCGATCTCGGTTTTCAGCTGCGTGTTCTTATTAATGGCGTAATCGATCCCAAGGTTGACAACCTGTTGCTTTTTTGGCGCTACCAGTATTTGCACTGGTTCATATTGTCCCTGCTTTATACCAGCAACGGGTGCAACATATTTGTACACTTTCCCATTGGCTCCATTAAAGTCAGGAACATAATTGCCGTTACCCTGTTTTAAATCAACAAATGAAAGACTGTATTTAGCTACCAGGCGATCTGTGGAATACCGGTAGAAAGAATCCAGCCCCACAAATATTTTTTCGTATAAGATCCTGTCGGCGGCAAAGCTGTCGATCACGGCCGATGGATAGAATGCCCGCTGGGTACTGTCTCCAAGATCGGCAAGAAATTGAACCTGTTTGGTATCAAGTACCTGGTTGATGGGTGAATTTTTCGCGTCATTGTTATTGAAAGCACCAACCCGGATCTTTAATTTCTGGTTGATCTCGAATTCCTGCGAGAGATAAAGATTCGCATTCAGGTAATTCCTGTCAGCATATTCAAATTCTACCTGTATACGGCTGTCCTTGGTGATCATCCTTTTCGGGGTAAAACTGATCTCCGCGGAATTATAATTGATCACATAGTCCTGGTCTTCTCCCCGCTGCAATAATTGCCCGTCGATAAAAACTCTTTCAGTATTGGCAAGCACAATAAAAAATATTTCATTGTTGGCGCCGCGAAGGCGATATGGCCCCTGGTTTCCTTCGAGCGCTTCGATCACCTGCCGGTTGAACTTACCTTTGGCTACCGATCCGCTGACAAGTGTTTTTGAAGTGATACTTTTTGAAATGCGGCTGGTATTTTGGAAAGCGATACCCTGTAGCCGTTTATAGAAATTCAGGAAATAGGATTGGTTCTGCCGGATATCAATATCACCAAGGTTAAGCTGCCAGCTCTTCTTTTTGAATTGCAGGTAAACCTGGTCGAATTCATTCAACTGCTGGGTATTCCCATCAGGTTGTATGGGAATATTGTTATCGGTAATCGCAGCCTGAACTTCGATACTGTCGCCAAGCATCCCGCTTAACTGGAGATTGAGGGTCGAATTCACCACCGCGTCCTGGCTATTCCCAAAACCCACTTGCCTGCCGAGGCTACCTTCCGCTTTTAATGTCCCAAAATCAAAAATGCCCCGCTGCGCATTGGTCAATCCTTCGTTAAACTCGTAAGGCACGATATAAAAATTATTCATCACACTATCGAAACTCATTCGTTGCGCGACAGCATCCAGTTTAAAAGGGAAAACCCGATAAGTAATAATGAAACTGTCGGCCAGCGGTTTTTTCTTCCAGTAAAGCATGGCCCGGACAAGATCAACCCGGTAGTCGGCCGAAGGAATATAGGCAACGGATAAGGAGTTGGGGACGATACTAATCGTATCGATCTGCAGGCTATCCGGGCCTGTTCTGAAAACTTTTTGACGGAGGTTAGATAAATTGGGAGAACTGAATGGAACCTGTGCACCACTTGAGAAGGTGGCAAGTGACATGAATAGAGTGACAGATATTCTACATAACCAATTCAACAGCAGCGAGTTTAACGCAAAATCGCAAAATACACAGTTTTTATTGCCTGAAAGTTATACCAGACTGTTAATTACGCCAAAAAAGCAGCAAATTTGGGGACAAACTGTCTTTAATCAGACCCCATTTACACAATCCATGCGTAAATGCCCGCTTATATTCATTTTTCTAATTTTATTTTCTGTTCAATCACTTGCCCAGCGGAATAATATCTGGTATTTCGGTAAGAAAGCCGGGATCAGTTTTAACCCTTCACCCGGTCAACCCATCCCGACTCCTCTTTTCAACAGCGAGATGGAAGCTGACGAAGGTTGCGCCAGTATCTGTGATGACAACGGGGATCTTCTTTTTTATTCAAATGGCATTACGCTCTATAACCGGAATCACCAGGTAATGTTGAACGGGGACGGTCTTTTGTCTAATCCATCTACCATGCAGGCTTGTATTATTGTTCCGCAACCCGGCAATGATGATATTTATTATGTATTTACTGCTGACGCTTTTGAGAATGCGTATATGAATGGTTACCGTTATACCGTGGTGGATATGACCCGTGATAATGGCAATGGGGAAGTGATCAGTAAGAATGTATTATTGTATGCCTCCGGCACAGAACGGATGACTGCCATCCGGCATGCAGATGGGATCGGGGTATGGGTGGTGACCAATGATTACAATTCAAATGTGTTCCGCTCCTGGCTGGTGACCTGTTCGGGAGTACAAGCCACCCCGGTTGTTTCCACTATAGGTACTATACTCGATCAATACCCGCTGATGGGGATCGGGATGATGAAAGCAAGCCCCGATGGTAAACTTCTTTGCCAGACACATTTCCCGTTATTTGATGAGGACTTGCATGTTCCCAACTTCGCTCAATTGTTCGATTTTGACAACGCAACAGGTACGCTTTCAAATCTAAGGACCATCGCTTTTCCCGATGCCCAGCTAACGGGCTGTGAGTTCTCTCCCGATTCCAAATTGCTTTACCTGACAAGATCCTATGACAAATCGATCGACCAGGTGGAAGCGACTTTACCAACAGCTGCCGCTATCAACAGCTCCCGGGTTACAATTAATATGGATGTGAATTTTTACGGGATCCAACTGGCACCCGATGGAAAGATTTACTTGTCGCAGCCATCGCTTTACCTTGGCGCGATCAATCAGCCAAATATAAAAGGCCTTGGATGTGATTATCAAAAAGAACAGGTGGATATCAGTTTTCGTTTTGCCTATGCGGGTTTACCATCTTTTATCAATGATCTTTCGTTCAATCCACTAAATACATTTGGTCAGATCATACTCGACAGTTGCGCCGGGATGGTGCAGTTCCAGGGACAAAGTTCGATGCCCGGCACCCTGGTATGGGCCTGGGATTTTGGTGATGGAAATACTTCTTCGCTTCAAAACCCGGTTCATACATTCAGCCCTGCGGATACCGAATACGTGGTAAAAGTGGAAATATCCTCCAACCTGACCTGCGGTAAATTCAAGATCGCTAAAACCGTTAAGCCAAGAGGCATTGTTACAAAACTCGATTTCGATTTTTTTGCCAGCTGTGATTCGGGCTATATAAGGTTTATCAATAAGAATCCATCCTTACAGGGCGCAGGCGGTACTTATTCCTGGGATTTCGGAGATGGGCAAACCTCTGCCGATGTAAATCCCAAACATTCTTATGCGCAACAGGGGAATTATTCTGTAAAATTAAAATTCAACGCTACCAAAAACTGCCTGGATGATTCGGTGACAAAGACCGTGACCATGCAGCCCCTGCCCGTCACGATCTCGGATGACCAAACAATCTTTATTGGTCAGAAGATCCAGTTATTTGTCAGCGGCCCGGGTACCAGGTATAATTGGTTTCCACCGACTGGGTTGAGCAGTACAACAGTGGCCAGACCACTTGCTTCGCCGGTAGCAGATATTATTTATAAAGCAAGGGTCAGCAATAATAGTGGCTGCAGCGGCGAGGATTCAGTGAAGATCACTGTAATTGACCTGGATGAAATATATGTCCCGTCAGGATTCACACCGAACAATGACGGCAGGAATGATATTATACGTCCCTTCTTCGGCACTAAATTCTCCTTAAAGGAGTTCAGCATATTTAACCGCTGGGGACAAAGAGTATACAGCACCAGTAAAAGAGACGAAGGCTGGTCGGGCAAGATCAATGGTGTGGAACAAAACCCGGGAGTATATATCTGGGTATTGAAATACATCAATGATAAGAACCTGTCCGTCGAACGAAAAGGCTCGCTTGTCCTGCTCCGCTGATTTTTTCCTCATATTTGTACCCGAAACGATCTTCATGAGAATTACACTACTCCTCTTTATATTTTGCTTCGGCCTGCTAAGTTCCTATGGACAAACAAAGCATTCCACAACAAAAAAACATGCTCCAGGGAAACAGCACCTGGTTTCAGCAGCCATTCACCTGCCTTTTGGTGAATTCTCCGATACGCATATCGGTGGTTTGGCCGTAGAATATGCCTGGAGTGATCATCGTTTTGGAAGACAGCCATCACTGCCGTCAAAAAAAATAGGTTTCCTGGCAACGGGCGGTGTTGCTTATTATTTTGGAGAAAAAGAAACGGTGAATGGTTATCCCTACGATTATCCTGGTTATCTTTTTATTCATATTTATCCCGGCCTGGTATTCAATGTTGATAAAAAATTAGCGATCAGCCTTGCTGCAGGTCCGGGTCTGGGTATCTATAACGGAACAACAAGATTCAACCTGGGCGCAGTAGTGCAGGTCAGTTATTCTATTTCTGAAAGGATCGCAATAAGCCCGGGCATTTTATTAATGAAGGAAAATGGGGCTGACCCTTTGATTGCCGCATCGGTCAAATCAAGCTGGTCATTCTGATCATTTGGAACTTACGGCACCGGCCAGCATATACTCCCGGTTAAGCCGGGCAATATTTTCAATCGATATTTCTTTCGGGCAAACAGCTTCGCAGGCACCGGTATTGGTGCAGGCACCAAACCCCTCCTTATCCATTTGCGCTACCATCTTCAGGGCTCTTGATTTTCTTTCGGGGTTACCCTGAGGTAATAAGGCAAGATGGGAAACCTTGGCCGAAACAAATAATAAAGCCGATGAATTCTTGCAGGCGGCCACGCAGGCGCCACAACCAATACAGGCAGCGGCGGCAAATGCGGCATCTGCCTTATCTTTTTCAACTGGTACAGCATTGGCATCCACGGCATTACCGGTGTTGACTGAAATATAACCTCCGGCCTGTATAATGCGGTCAAAAGCGGTGCGGTCTACAACCAAATCTTTAATTACAGGGAATGAATTGGCGCGCCAGGGTTCCACCACAATCGTATCCCCGTCTTTGTATGCACGCATGTGTAACTGGCAGGTGGTATTGGCATGCCAGGGTCCGTGCGGACGGCCATTGATATACATGGAACAGGCACCACAGATCCCTTCGCGGCAGTCATGATCAAATGCGATAGGTTCTTTCCCTTCCGTGATCAGTTCCTCGTTCAATACATCGAACATTTCAAGGAAAGACATTTCAGAAGAAATGTTCTTTACCTGGTAGGTTTCAAACCCGCCATTGTCGTTGCTGTTCTTTTGCCGCCAGACTTTCAACGTAAGATTCATATTGTAATGTTCCATACTACAAATGTGTAAATGTGATAAATGTGAAAGCGTGGAAATTATTCCCACTTCTGCATTTTTTTATTATTTGATCAGAAAAATAGGATTTCTATTTCCAGGCTTATTCGCTGTCATTTTTTACTTGAAATAATGATACTGGAAATGATCCGGATCAACTCTTCTGTTAGTTGTTTTAAAGAACTATCGGCCGGATAATTTTCACTTCTTTCACATATGCACAGCCAAAAAACTGTTTCGCTTGCTTCCTTAATAGCGATCTTCATTTTATGAATAAAATCCGCTTTACTCTCAGCATGCTGGGCTTCAAAGACATTTGCACCAATAGAGGTACCACTGCGTAACAATTGTCTTGCGACAACATACTTTTTTCTTTCATCCAACAATTCACAGAACTGAACAATCTTAATCCCAAAATCCAGTGATTTCTCAACAATGACGTTTTTTACACTCATAAGTAAATTTTACCGGCAAACTAACCGGAGTTCGATAAATTCTTCAGATTTTTACCTCTTTACTTATGTTGTTTTTCTTTTTCAATCCTGTTTTTCTCCCGTTTTCTATTGTTTTTTCCACACTTCCACATTCCCACACTTTCATATTCTCACATTATTTATAACTTCTCTGCGTTGGCTTCGCCACTTCAAATTCCAGTTTCTCCTTATGTAATTCCCAATTGCTCTCCCCTTTGAATTCCCAGGCAGCTACATAAGCGTATTGCTCATCATTTCTTTTCGCTTCACCGTCTTCGGTCTGGCTTTCTTCACGGAAATGACCGCCACAGCTTTCGTTGCGGTCCAGCGCATCCTTACACATCAGTTCTCCCAGTTCAATAAAATCAGCCACCCGTCCGGCTTTATCCAGTTCAGGATTCATCTCGTTAATGGTTCCGGGTATACGCAGGTCGGTCCAGAATTCCTTTTTCAGTGCCTGTATCTCTGTAATGGCTTCCTGAAGATCTTTTGCATTACGTGCCATCCCGCATTTCTCCCACATGATCTTTCCAAGACGTTTATGAAAACTTTCTACCGTTTGCTTTCCTTTAATATTCATCAGCGTATTGATCCGGTCGGCAACCGCTTTTTCTGTTTGTACAAATGCTTCGTGGGATACGGGAATAGGTTTCACGCTGATCTCATCGGCCAGGTAATTACCAATAGTATATGGGATCACAAAATAACCATCGGCAAGGCCCTGCATCAGCGCAGATGCTCCCAGCCTGTTGGCACCGTGATCGCTGAAATTCGCTTCACCAAGACAATACAAACCTTTTACATTCGTCATCAGCTCATAATCCACCCACAGCCCTCCCATGGTATAGTGCACCGCGGGGTAGATCCGCATCGGTACTTCATAAGGATTTTCACCGGTAATCTTTTCGTACATGTCGAACAGGTTACCGTATTCCTCTTTTACCACTTCCTTACCCAAACTGATTAACGTTTCGGTATCGGGGTTTTCAATACCCTGCTTTGTTGCTTCCGTCTTCCCGTATTTATTGATGAGATTGTATTTGAAATCCAGGTAAACAGCCTGTTTGGTAGTGCCAACTCCGAAACCCGCATCACATCGCTCTTTTGCTGCCCTTGATGCCACATCTCTTGGCACCAGGTTACCGAAGGCCGGGTATCTTCTTTCAAGGTAATAATCTCTTTCCTCTTCCGGGATATCATTGGCTTTACGCGTATCTCCTTTTTGTTTGGGTACCCAGATCCGCCCGTCATTCCTTAATGATTCGGACATCAATGTCAACTTCGATTGGTGATCACCACTCACCGGTATACAGGTGGGATGTATCTGGGTGAAACAGGGATTAGCAAAAAATGCACCTTTCTTATGAGCTTTCCAATCAGCAGTAACATTGCTTCCCATCGCATTGGTGGAGAGATAGAACACATTGCCATAACCGCCAGAACATAATAGCACGGCATGACCAAAATATCGTTCCAGTTCACCATTCACCAGGTTACGGCAAATGATCCCTCTCGCTTTCCCATCGATCATCACAAGGTCCAGCATTTCATGACGGCTGTACATTTCCACGTTACCCAGCGCCACCTGTCTTTCCAGGGCCTGGTAAGCACCGATCAATAATTGCTGGCCGGTCTGCCCTGCGGCATAAAAAGTTCTTTTGACCTGTGTACCACCAAAGGACCGGTTATTCAATAAACCGCCATACTCTCTTGCGAAAGGAACTCCCTGAGCAACGCACTGGTCAATGATATTGACACTCACTTCCGCTAGCCGGTGCACATTCCCCTCTCTTGCACGGTAATCACCTCCCTTCACCGTATCATAAAACAACCGGAAAACAGAATCGCCGTCATTCTGGTAATTTTTCGCCGCATTGATACCTCCCTGTGCCGCGATACTGTGTGCCCTTCGTGGTGAATCCTGGAAACAAAATGCTTTTACTTTATATCCCAGTTCACCCAGTGAAGCTGCAGCAGAAGCGCCAGCCAAACCGGTGCCGACAATGATGATCTCCAACTTGCGCTTGTTGGCCGGGTTCACCAGCTTGCAATGACCTTTATAATCGGTCCAGACATCTTCTAATCGCCCTGCGGGAATTTTTGAATCAAGCATAAAATTTTATTTCGATCATTTTTATTTTATCAGGGTTCTGTTCCGTGGTCATCGTCCCTTGCAGCCTGCCCCGTTATTTAAACGGGGAAGCGCCGTTCATCCTCCGGTAATTCTGTTCATCAACCACAAAACGTTCCTACGGAACGATAATACAATTAAACCATGATTTTCTACCCACATTGAGCCCCTAACGCTTGCGCCTTAGCTTTAGCGGTGGCGCACGGGGCTGAATTATTCTTGTTGATCTTTCTCTATCAATATTGAACCCCTATGGGGTTCTCAAATTTTTTACCCCTGCTATAAACATTACGCCCCCTATGGGGCTAAATTATTCTGCTTGATCTTTCTCTCTACTAACATTTCGCCCCTAACGGGGCTAAATTATTCTGCTTGATCTTTCTCTCTAACATTTCGCCCCTAACGGGGCTGAATTATTCTTG
>JBDSPR010000019.1:0-58235 GCA_039930245.1 Chitinophagaceae bacterium
CAGGTATTCCCTGGACACTTGTCACTCAAATTGAATGTTTGACCAAAAGCGAAGCAATGCTTCTGGAATTAAAGATCAAGAAAAGAGGTATCCGGAGATACTTATCGGATAACGGGATATCATTGCTTTAAAGTCCTGCCGTTGATGCGCATCCCGCCACCGGCGGGAGGGTCGCTAGTTCGAATCTAGTCGTCCCGACGAACTTTAAAAGGCTTCTGTTTCAGGGGCCTTTTTTTATAAAGAGCGTGTTTTTTGTCTACATATTATATAGCCATTCCCTTACAAAGTTCTACGTCGGACATACACAAGACGTTCAAAAGAGAATTGGGCAACATAACTCCGGTAAGGGCAATTTTACTTCAACAGGTATGCCCTGGACACTTGTCACTCAAATTGAATGTTTGACCAAAAGCGAAGCAATGCTTCTGGAATTAAAGATCAAGAAAAGAGGTATCCGGAGATACTTATCGGATAACGGGATATCATTGCTTTAAAGTTGATGCGCATCCCGCCGCAAGCGGGAGGGTCGCTAGTTCGAATCTAGTCGTCCCGACTAGACAGAAAAGCCTCTGGTGATAGCCAGGGGCTTAATTTTTGGAACATGTTTTTTGTTTATTCTATAAAGACATAAGATACTCTACCAAATCTTTTTTCTCAGTTTCGGTGAGTGAAAGTTTTTTGAAATTATTATAATGATTTACAACGTCCAATAATGTAGCAAACCTACCGTCATGATAAAAACCTCCTTTCATGTGTGTCCATAACCCTTTTAAACCCTGTGTAACATAGGTCTTGTCGGGAGAACGGCTTGACTGAAAATCATCAATGCCAATATCGGAAGCTTTATGTGTATTCCATCCGGGTTCAGTAAAAAGGGGCGGAACGTGGCAGCTTGCACATTTTGCTTTTGCATTAAATAACTCCATACCCCGTGCTGCTGCTTCTTTATTATAAATACTATCTGGTGCCTTTGGGGCAGGGATTGCCAATTGGTAAAATTGTAATGCTGCCAATTTACCGCTTATCATATCAGGATTATGGCGTTTGTTTCCAGCACCGGTTTTGGCTGCGACAGGATATTTTTTTTCATTATTTAAACGTTCATCAAAGAAAATTCCTTTGCCTGCTAATTCAAGATTTGCAACATAAGCATTCCAATAAGTAACATCTCCCCACCCACCTGTCCAGGTGTGTAGCGTATGTCCGGCATGCCCAAATGCTTCAGGTATTAAAGTAGCTCCGGATTTTCCATCCGGGCGAAACGCTTTACCGTCTAAGTTTAACAATGCGTCAAACTTACCGGGACCCCAGCTTGCCAATACTTTTTTAAGCGTGGCTACATCTACACCTAAAGCATCAGTGAGTGGTTTCAAATTGGGAGCCATAGATACAATTGCTCCAACGTTTAAATCACGGTTTGCCCACCCGTCTAAACGATGACCGATACCGGGTGCAAATGCATTATCGACTGTTGAATGACATGATGCGCAAGTCAGGCCGATTGATACAAGGTTTTTGTTCTTGTCAAAAGAACCTTTCACACCGACAACTGCATTCAATTGCAAAAGTGTTAATGTAACTGCCGGGTCATCTAAATTTATTTTCCCTGCTTTTATAGCGGCTGCAACATCAGCAGGTATTGCATCCATATCTACTTTTAATCCTGCTGCTAATGCTGCTTTGGGAGACAGCCCTCCACCAACACCCCCATTTTTTTCACCTGTGATAGCTTTGTTTAATTGAAGTGCATCTGTCCAATAGGCTTCATCACCAAAGGTTTCAAAGCGAAAAGTTTGTTTACCTTCTGCCAACATTTTATTGGCATTATCCGTTATTGGATCTTCGTTTTCTTTATCAGTCTTTTTAAACTGTCCGGATGAAGAATTTGTGCATTGCATAAATTGACCTGCTGATATAATAAGTATGATAATGCTAATAACAATTGCGGTTTTATTTGAAGTTATTTTCATGACAGTAGATTTTACTAATCAAATTATTTATGCTGCTGGTTAAGATTGCCTATATTAAATTATGTTCAATAAAGGTCAGTTGATTTATTTTGAAATGAATTACACTATTTTTCTAAAAACTTGTAGAATTCACATATTTTGTGACTCTATTGCCTATTTCCCCCACCATCAGGACAGCCTTGCAGTAAACCCAATGTTGCCCGCTGAGCCTCTTCCCGATCTGAATTTCTCTTATGAACTGTTACAATACTTGATTTATTCTCTTTTGTATATCTGGTATTAATTGTTGCTCAAACCAATGATTTTTCTTTTGCCAAATTTTGTACCGTGGTGATGGATGCACTAAAGGCAGATACTTTGGTAAAAAATCTCCTGTCTAATGCAGACTTTTCTCATTTTTCCGTACCAAAAACAAGCTTTATCTTCGACCCTTAATGACAATACTCATTAAGCAAGCCCGGGTGGCTGACCCCTCATCTCCCCTCAACGGACAAATCACTGATATTTTTATTGAAAATGGCATCATTACCCAAACAGGTAAGTCCATTACTGTCAAAGCAGATAAAGAGATCAGTATAGAAGGTCTTTATGTATCTCCGGGATGGGTGGATATATTCGCCAATTTCGCAGACCCCGGTTATGAATTCAAAGAAACCATGGAAACAGGTTCCGCGGCCGCCGCGGCCGGTGGATATACCGATGTGATGATCATTCCAAACACCAGTCCTGCACTCCACAATAAAGCCGCGATCGAATATATCACCCAGAAAAGCCGTTCGCTCCCCGTTACCATTCACCCGATCGGCGCCATTACCCGCAATGCTGAAGGAAAAGAACTCGCCGAAATGTATGATATGCATTCCAGCGGCGCTATCGCCTTCAGCGATGGTTTGAACAGTGTGCAATCAGCCGGTCTGCTGGTAAAAGCCCTGCAATATGTGAAAGCCATTGATGGCATCATTATACAAGTTCCAGATGATAAAAGCATCAATCCTGATGGACTGATGAACGAAGGGATCGTTTCCACCCAACTTGGATTACCGGGAAAACCGGCGCTCGCAGAGGAACTGACCGTCGCAAGGGATATCAAACTGGCCCGTTACACGGATTCAAAGATCCATTTCACCGGGGTGAGTACAAAAAAATCACTGGAATACATCAAAAGAGGAAAAGAGAGCGGGATCAATGTCAGCTGTTCTGTTACCCCCTACCATCTTTATTTCTGCGACGAGGACCTGACGGGTTATGATACTTACCTGAAAGTAAATCCTCCCCTGCGGACCAATGAAGAAAAAGAACAATTAAAGATGGCGGTCATGGAAGGCACGGTCGATTGCATGGCTTCCCATCACCTCCCGCACGAATTTGACAGTAAGATCATCGAGTTCGAATATGCCAAATTTGGGATGATCAGTCTTGAAACTACCTACGCTGTATTGCAGACAGTACTCCCGGGTTTGAAACCAGAAAGATTAGTGGAACTGCTTTCCATCAACCCCCGGAAATTATTCGGACTGGAAACGGTAAGTATTCAAAAAAACAATAAAGCAGTTTTGACCCTGTTCCAACCGGGGAAAAAATGGACCGTAACAGCGCAGGACATCAAATCAAAATCAAGCAACTCTCCTTTTACCGGTAAAGAGCTTACAGGAAAAGTGGCCGGGATCATCAACGGAGATAAAATCACCCTTTCCTGATCTTTTATCAAAACCATGAGAATTTCCCCCGCCATCAAAGGAATAATTACAGCCGCACTAATGATAATCGTAATACTTGCTGTTTATTATTCAGGAAAATACGCAGATACAAGACTTCAATACCTGGTCTATATTTTTTATGCATTGGGCATCGCATGGACACTGGTTGCCTATCGCCAATCGGCATCCTTCAGCGGTAAATTCGGAGCTAACTTCGGCCAGGGTTTCAAATGCTTTATCGTGGTAACCCTGCTGATGGCCATCTTCTACGGCGTATTCAATTATATGCATCCCGAATTCGCAAAAGAAACAGCGCTGGCTTACCAGGAGCAGCTGGTAAAAGAAAATCAGAAAACAGGACCGGAGATCGAAACGATGATCAGCACCTTTAAAAAACAATACACTTTAAAACTGGTTTCAGGGGCAATTTTCGGATATTTGATCATTGGCACAGGCGTAACAGCTGTTGTTTCCGCCCTGCTCACCAGGAGAATGAACTAATGGACCTATCTATCGTCATACCACTGATCGATGAGGCAGAATCGCTGCCGGAACTTACTGCCTGGATCGAAAAGGTAATGGAGGAAAACCATTACAGTTATGAAGTGATCTATGTGGATGACGGCAGCAGCGATAATTCCTGGGAAGTGATCGAACAGCTGCGGACAAAGAACCCGGATATCAAGGGATTGAAATTCCAGCGGAACTATGGCAAATCAGCCGGGCTGAATGAAGCTTTCCGTGCCGCGACCGGCGATGTGGTGATCACCATGGACGCCGACCTGCAGGACAGCCCCGATGAGATACCCGAATTGCGCCGCATGATCATGGAAGACGGTTATGATATGGTGAGCGGCTGGAAGAAAAAACGACATGATAACACACTCACCAAAAACATCCCATCCAAATTTTTCAATGCCGTTACCCGTAAAGTATCCGGTATCAAACTGCATGATTTCAATTGCGGTCTCAAGGCTTACCGGAACAGAACGATCAAAGGCATAGAAGTTTACGGTGAGATGCACCGATATATCCCTGTACTGGCCAAATGGGCCGGGTTCAAAAAGATCGGTGAGAAAGTGGTGGAACACCGTGCAAGAAAATACGGCAAATCCAAATTCGGCTGGCGTCGTTTTGTCAATGGTTTTCTCGATCTTCTCTCCATCACTTTTGTCGGCAAATTTTCCAAGCGGCCCATGCATTTTTTTGGGTTATGGGGAACCCTGTTCTTCCTGGTAGGTTTGGGAATTTCGATCTACCTGGTAGTATCCAAGATCATTTATCCCGGCTTTACTTTAACGAATCGTCCCGGTTTTTTTATGGCCCTGGCTTCGCTGATCATCGGTATGCAGCTTTTCCTGGCAGGTTTTATTGGTGAACTTATCTCCCGGAATTCACCGGGGCGGAATGCTTATTTGGTTGAAAAGAAATCCGGTTTGTAATGGCAAGGATCGTCATCATAGGGCCCGGGCATCCTTTGCGCGGCGGCCTGGCAACATTCAACCAGCGGCTCGCCAAAGAATTCATTGACAAGGGAAACGATTGTTCCATTTATTCCTTCTCCCTGCAATATCCCGGTTTTCTTTTTCCCGGTAAAACACAATACACTGATGAACCAGCACCGGAAAATCTTACCATTTACAGCGTCATTAATTCTATCAATCCATTAAACTGGGTAAAAGTTGGCAACCGGTTAAAAAAAGAAAGACCTGATATCATTGTTGTTCGTTTCTGGCTTCCTTTCATGGGCCCGGCGCTAGGAACTATATTAAGAAGAGTAAAGAAGAACAGGCATACGCGGATCATCTGCATTGCCGATAACGTGATTCCGCATGAGAAAAGATTTGGAGACAAACCCTTCACAAAATATTTCCTAAAAAGCTGTGACGCCTTTATTACGATGAGTGAAAAGGTAATGGCAGATCTTCGTTTATTTCAGCCAGCCAAACCGGCTAAACTGGTTGCACACCCACTCTATGATAATTTTGGTGACAGGCTGCCAAAAGCGGAAGCAAGAAAACATCTCGGTCTACCAGAAAATGAAAAGATCATCCTGTTCTTTGGTTTTATCAGGAATTACAAAGGATTGGATATATTACTGGAAGCAATGGCGATTCTAAAAAATCTTAACCCTCAAACCTTAAACCTTAAACCTGAAACATTAAACCTCCAACTCCTTATAGCAGGTGAATTTTACGAAGACGCCAAACCCTACCATGAACTGATTACGAAACTCGGTATACAGGATCAATTGATATTAAGAACCAATTTTATCCCGGACAGCGAAGTAAGATATTATTTATCCGCGGCTGATGCGGTGATACAGCCTTACCGGAATGCAACACAGAGCGGTGTTACCCCCCTTGCCTATCATTTTGAAAAACCGATGGTCGTGACCAATGTGGGCGGACTTCCTAGCCTGGTCCCCCACGAAAAAGTCGGAATTGTAGTGGAATCAACTCCCGCTGCTTTGGCAGATGGAATTCTCCGTTTCTACCAATTAGGCGAGAATTATTTTATTCCTCATCTTCGCAGCGAAAAACAGCGATACAGCTGGGCCGGCATGGCCAATACAATTACGCAGTTAGCGAATGATATACAGAAGTAAAGCTCCATTACGGATCGGGCTGGCCGGTGGTGGCACGGATGTAAGTCCTTATAGCGATCTCTATGGAGGAGCAATATTGAATGCAACGATTTCCTTATATGCCAATGCCACGATCGAACCAAACGCAGATAAAAAGATCATCCTGGAAGCTATCGACCGGAATGAAAAACAGCAGTTCGACTGGAATGCCAAACTACCCATCGATGGGACACTTGACCTCCTGAAAGGTGTTTACAACCGGATCCAAAAAGATTATAACCTCAAAGAACAGGGATTCCGGCTGTCCACCTTTGTAGATGCCCCCGCAGGTTCTGGACTGGGCACTTCTTCTACCCTCGTAGTGGCCATTATCGGCGCTTTTACGGAAATGCTGCGTTTGCCCCTCGGTGAATATGATATGGCCCATTATGCTTATGATATCGAGAGAAATGACCTGGCACTGGCCGGGGGCAAGCAGGACCAGTATGCCGCAACTTTCGGCGGTGTGAATTTCATGGAATTCTACGCAGATGATAAAGTGATCGTGAACCCCCTCCGGGTAAAACAACAACACCTGTTCGAACTGGAAAATAATCTTGTGCTTTATTATACCGCTACCAGCCGTGAATCTGCTGAGATCATTAAAAAGCAAAGTAAAAATGTGACGGATAATAAAGAAAAGTCCATTGAAGCCATGCACCAGCTCAAACAGCAAGCACAACGGATGAAAGAAGCGCTACTTAAAGGAAAACTGAACGAAATCGGCGAGATACTCGATTATGGATTTCAGCAAAAAAGACAAATGGCGGAAGGGATCAGCAACCCACTTATGGAGGATATCTATGAGACAGCAAAAAAAGCTGGGGCAACAGGAGGTAAAATATCCGGTGCCGGGGGTGGTGGTTTTATGATCTTTTATTGTCCCGGGAATGCAAAATATACGGTGATGCAACGGCTCGAAAAATTTGGTGGTTACAGCCGCAATTACCAGTTCGTTGAACATGGATTAAAAACATGGACGATTTAAAATATTCTTATGTCAGAAAAGATCAGGAATATCATACAGGCATCTATTGCCACCAAACAACAGGTGCTGGAGAGCGCTGAACTGATCACAACAATTGAAAACGTTGTGGACGTGATCACTACTGCGTTTAAGAAAGGCAACCGGGTCTATTTTTGTGGAAACGGGGGCAGCGCGGCCGATGCACAGCACCTGGCGGCTGAATTCTCCGGTCGCTTTTATACAGACCGCAAGGCCTTGCCTGCTGAAGCTTTGCACTGCAATACATCTTACCTGACAGCGGTTGCCAATGATTACGGTTATGATGTCGTGTATTCCCGCATGATCGAAGGGATCGGGCAGGCTGGAGATGTGCTGGTGGGTTTGTCTACTTCCGGCAATTCTGCGAATATCCTGAAAGCATTTGATGCGGCGAGAGAAAAAGGAATACCAACTGTTGCTTTTACCGGGACAACCGGCGGCCAGATGAGATCGGTAAGTGATTACCTGATCAATATTCCCTCTTCCGATACACCCCGCATACAGGAATGTCATATCACGATCGGTCATATCATCTGCCAGTTGGTGGAAGAAAAAATATTTACCCCAAACCCCTAAAGGGGCTTAACAAAAGTCTTAATGATCACAGAAGCCATAATTCTTGCCGGAGGTTTGGGGACCAGGCTTCGCGACTCAGTTCCTGATCTTCCAAAATGCATGGCGTCTGTTGCCGGAAGACCTTTCCTTTTTTACGTTATTAATTATCTGAGGAGCCAGGGTATTAAAAAAATGATCTTCTCCCTGGGGTACAAACATGAGCTGATCGAAGCTTACCTCGAAGAACAGTTTCCTACGTTGGATTACCAATGCGTTGTTGAAAAAGAACCATTAGGCACTGGCGGAGCCATCCAGCTGGCTGCAAGATTGAGCCTTGAAAAAAATATTGTTATAGCGAATGGGGATACCTTGTTTAAGGCTGATCTCCGGGCAGGCACGGCATTTCATGAACAGAATAATGCAGCATGCACTCTTTTATTAAAGCCCATGCAGGATTTCGATCGTTATGGCGTGGTAAAACTGGGAAAAGAGCAGCTGGTGGAAAGTTTTGAAGAAAAAAAATTTTCTAGTGAAGGAATAATTAATGGTGGCCTTTACCTGCTTGATACCGGTGAATTTCTGGGTGAGGAATTTCCTGAGAAATTTTCTTTCGAAAAGGATTACCTGGAAAAATTATTCAGGGAAAGACGTATCTATGGATTCATCCAGGATGAATATTTTATTGATATTGGGATTCCCGAAGACTTTAACAGGGCCCAAAGTGAATTAAGCAGAAGCCCATTGGACCTGCAGGCAATCGATAAAAGCTGGACCCTTTTCATTGACCGGGATGGCGTAATCAACCACGAGAAGAAAGACGGGTATATTCTCAACTGGGAAGAGTTTGACTTCTACGATGGCGTTAAAGACGCCCTTCATAAGATTGCCGGCAAATTCGGTAAAATCATTGTGGTGAGCAACCAACGGGGTGTTGGCCGGGAATTGATGACAGAGAACGATCTTCAACAACTTCACGAAAAGATGTCCGCTGAGATCCGTTCAGCTGGGGGCCGGATCGATCATATTTATTATTGCACCAGCACCGACAACAAACACCCGGACCGCAAGCCCAACCCGGGCATAGCTTTTCATGCCAGCGCCGATTTTAAAGATATTGACTTGTCCAGGTCAGTGATGATCGGCAATAAACACAGCGATATGCTTTTTGGCCGCAATGCAGGTATGTATACCGTTTTCGTGGCCACCACCAACCCCGCTATCCCTTTCCCCCACCCGGATATTGATCTGTATTTAGCGTCCTTACCCGAATTTGCCAAAGCCCTGCCTGCCGGCAGGCAGGTTTAACAGCCTTCACAAAATTTTACAACCCTTTTTGCGTTGTCCTCATCTGTAGTAAGCTGTAACTTAGCCCCATAAATTCAAAATTGATCTCGGTGAAAAAAATCGTCGTTGCTTTTTGTATCATCTTTTTTGCGGCTTTTTCCCTGCCATTATCGCTTTATTCGCAGAAGATCACAGCGGCCGATATGAAAAAACTCAGGGCCAAGGAAGATACGCTGTCAGAATACTCGTGGTATTTAAATACGGATACCTTGCCGGAAGACAGGATGATCGCCGACAGCGCTTTCACCAAAACACTTGTAAGGGCTTTACAAATTAGAAATTCTTTTTATTTCCCCTTTGATTCGGTGCTGGGTATTTCAAAGCTGTATGCACCCGATACCAGCTTTCGCATCATTACCTGGAATATTTCCTTTGACGATTACTATTCAAGACAGCGGGGAGCCATCCAGTTCCGCACGGCAGATGGCTCATTAAAACTGATCCCGCTCCGGGATGTTTCGGAGTTCACCGGCAAACCGGAAGATTCTGTAAGAACCAGGAGTAACTGGATCGGTGCCATGTATTATAATATGGTGAAGACCCAGTTCAAAGGCAAGAACTATTACACGCTTTTTGGCTTTGATAATAATAATGCCCAAAGCACGATGAAATGGATCGAAGTACTCAGCTTTAATGAAAAAAATGAACCCGTGTTCGGAGGACCTTTTTTCACTTATGAAAAGGACAGTATCCCGAAGCCGCCAAAATACCGGTTCAATCTCGAATTCAAAAAAGGAACCCGGGTATTGGTCAATTATATCCCCGATCTACAGATGATATTGGTTGATCACCTTGTTTCAGAAACAGACCAACCAGAATTGGCCTGGACAATGATACCCGATGGTGACCAGGAAGGGTTCAAATGGGAGAATGGGAAATGGGTGCATATCGACAAGGTATTTACATTCAAACTGCAGGATGGACAGGCGCCAGTTGGAGATCCCCTACTTGATCCAAAAGGGAACCGGGATGAAAAAAAACTGCAGGAAAAATCCGATAAGAACAAGACCAAAGATAACGGGGGCAGGGTGCCCGTGAATTACGACAATTAAACTCCCTTCTTTCAATTTCACCCTCCAATGGCTATCTTTATGCCAATGGATAAGCTTGTTACCAGCATAAAACCTCCTTCCGGTTTAACATTGGGAGTCAGAGAATTATGGCATCACCGGGAGCTTTTTTATTTTTTTACCTGGCGCGATATCAAGGTAAAATACAAGCAAACTTATCTCGGCATCGTATGGGCCCTTTTGCAGCCGCTGGGGATGATGCTGATCTTTACTTTTCTTTTCTCCCGGACTTGGAAGATCGACACAGGGCCGGTCGCCTACCCTGTTTTTGTATTGGCCGGCCTGCTTTGCTGGAACCTGTTTTACAGCTCCGTTTCGCATGCCGGTGACAGCATGATACAAAATGCTCATATCATCCGGAAGATCTATTTCCCGAGACTGATCATCCCCTGTTCAGCCATCCTGGTTGCTTTGTTTGATTTTTTGATCGCTTTTATCATTTTCCTTATTCTTTGCCCTTTATTAAAACAATCCATTGATATTGCTGCCCTGGTGTATTTTCCGGCAGGTATATTATTGACCATACTGGCTGCGGCGGGGCTTGGTTTTTGGCTCGCCGCGCTGAATGTAAAATTTCGCGACTTCCGCTATGCGCTGCCTTTTTTACTTCAACTTCTTTTCTTTGCTTCACAGGTCATTTATCCCTTGCAGGGCATTCAACGACCACTCTTTAAATGGCTGCTGGCCATCAACCCAGTGAACGCCGCGATCGAATTGTTCAGAGCGCCTTTAAGTAATAGGTCGCCTGATATGACCATTGTACTAATAGGAACAGGAAGCAGTTTATTGCTTCTTATTATTGGTTTATTCTATTTCCGAAAAACAGAAGCTTACTTCGCCGATCTAGCCTGATGAAACCAGCCATTGAAATACGGAACCTGGGTAAACAATACGCGCTAGCAACCGCAGCACCCTATCTTTCCATCAGGGATATGATTAGTGATTCGGTTAAAAGTATTTTCAAAGCAAAAAAAAACAACGACCAGTTCTGGGCACTCAAGGATATCGACCTGGATATTCAACCCGGCGAAAGAATAGGCATAGTGGGCAGGAACGGCGCCGGCAAAAGTACTTTACTGAAGATCATCAGCCGCATTACACCGCCCACTACCGGGGAAGTGCTGCTCCGCGGACGGGTGGGTAGTCTGCTCGAAGTAGGCACCGGTTTTCACCCCGAACTGAGCGGCAGGGAAAATATTTATCTCAACGGGTCGATCCTTGGATTGAAAAAAACAGAGATCAATCGTCAACTCGATGCGATCATCAGTTTCAGCGGTATTGAAAAATTTATTGATGCTCCTTTAAAGCATTATAGCAGCGGTATGCAACTCCGTCTCGCTTTTTCCGTTGCCGCCCACCTCGAACCCGAAGTGTTACTGATCGATGAAGTACTGGCGGTTGGCGACCAGGAATTCCAGAAAAAATGCATCGCGAAAATGGAAGAGGTAAGCAAACAACACGGGCGCACGATCCTTTTTGTCAGTCATAACCTGAAAGCCATCAATGATATTTGCCAGAAAGCGGTTTTCCTGGAACAGGGGAAAAACATTTTGTACGATGATGTCAGGAAAGTGACCAGTCATTATATCGCTTCCCTTGATGCAGGCGTCAATACTAGAAAACTGGATAATACAACATCGAAAAAGATCTTTATAGAAGAAGTGAAAACCTTTAATGGGGAAAAGGCCACCAGTTCTACTTTCACCGGTGGAGAAAAAATTGGCATAGCGATCAGGATCCGGAACAATGACTGGAGACATGGGTTCACCATAAGCCTTGGACTAAATGCCATTTCAAAAGGCAGGGTGTGGAGAAGCCAGCAATTTTTTTCTGCAGAAAACAGCAGTTCATCCCGTGAATTTATCGCGTGGCTGCCCGGTGAAATGCTGGCACCCGGGTCTTTCAGCATTGATATCGCTATTCTGGATGATAAAAAAGAAAGCCTGGACTTCCTCACCGATGCGCTCAATTTTGAGATACCTGTTGCCAACACAAAATTCGAAGATATGGATTATGACTATGGTGTTATTTCCAAAGAAGCAAACTGGCAGGAGATCTAAACTACATGAGCAACGAAAAATATATCGTGCTGCTCGATCCTGCCTTACAGGATAATGAGGGTAAGGAGTCGTCCAATCTCGGTGATCTTATAATCAGCGAACACAACATTCGCCTGCTGGCTTCTCTTTTTCCGGGTACAGATCTCATCCGCTTATCTTCCCACAGTTTTCTTGACAAAAAACAAAGAGAGCTAGTGAAAAACAGTCAATTTAGTTTTGTTGGTGGAAGTAACCTGCTTTATTCAGATATGATCACTTACCGGCAGTTCCTTTTGAGAAAGGGTAAGTTGCTCTGGCTTTTCCCGGGCATCAAACAACTGATCTTGCTGGGTGTTGGCTGGGGACCTGATCAGAATAACAAAATAAACTGGCGGACAAAACAACTTTACCGAAACATTTTATATACCAGCTACGCTCATTCCGTGAGAGATCATTTTACTTCGCATAAACTGGAGAAAGAAGTAGCAATAAAAACGATTAATACAAGTTGTGTGTCAATGTGGGGACTTAATGGAGTCAGCACTGTGCTGAATTTCCGAAGCAGTAAATGTCTTTTCACCCTCACCGATCATAAGCAAGACCCGATAAACGATGATAAGCTGATCACTCTCCTGCTGGAACATTTCCAGAATCTATATTTTTTCCCGCAGGGCAGCGGTGACCTGGCGTATATCGGTTCGTTGGATAGTTATAAAAAAAATAAAGAGCGGTTCACTTTATTGCAGCACTCCTACCCTGTTTTTAATGATTTCGCTGGCCGGGAAGACTTTGTCTATATCGGCACCCGCCTGCATGGAGGGATCCAGGCGCTCAACAAAAAAAGAAAGGCGTTGATACTCGCAGTGGATAACCGTGCAGGAGAAATTGCCAAAGACACTAACTTGCCGGTAATTAGGCGGGATGAATACGGGAAAATCAGGCAATGGCTGAATGGAGAAGATGTTTTTGGTAAGCCGGTTACCATTCCCCTAGAAAAAATAAAGCAATGGAAAGAACAATTCAGTTAGCCAATTGACCAATGCAGACCTTTTGTACCATCGTAACAGCAGATCATATTCCCTTTGCAAAAGCATTGTATTCCTCCCTGCAACAATATCATCCCGGCAGCGGGTTGCAGGTACTGGTAGTGGATGGCGAACCGGGGAACTCTCATGATCAACTGGTATTTCTCACTCTTGAAGACATGTCGCAAAACAGTTTCTTCAGCAATATCCGTCAGAAATATGCCCATACGAATGCTGATATTTTTCGTTGGGCATTAAAACCGGTACTGATCGGCCAGCTCCTGGAAAAGGGATTCAGCAAAGTGATCTTTGCAGACCCCGATCTTTACTTTGTAAACAAATTTGATTTTCTTTTCGGTCTTTTGGATACATATGGGATCCTTCTAACACCTCATTGGGCAGATCTTGACGTGATCAAAAGCGAGGACAGTGTTTTATCGGTACTGCGGAACGGTCTTTTCAATGCCGGTTTTGTGGGAGCCAGCCTGGCTGGACTACCAGCGATTCAATGGTGGGCCGGAATGTGTCATTATAAAATGGAAAGAAGACAGGATCTCGGAATCTACGATGACCAGAAATATCTCGATATTTTGCCGGTGCAATTTGAGAATGTACATATACTTAAACACCAGGGATGTAATATTGCTTCTTGGAATATTCATTCTTGCAAAAGAGAAATGATCGATGGGAATTTACTGATCAATAAAAAATACGAACCCGTCTTTATTCATTTTGCAAAAGAAACTATTGCCAATATCCTTAATCGGAATGATGCATTGCTGAGACCGTATCTCGATCAGTATTCAGCGGTTCTGCAAAAAGAAGGTGTTGACCTGTTAAAGGAGTCTGATCATGCAAAATTTGATTCATCCATGTATTCAGTAAAACACAAACTGAGGTTGCGTACACGCATAAAACGATTCTTCTTCCTGCTCGCCGAAAAATTATAACTCCTGGCTGCTTCTCAACATATCGTCATCCTCTGTTCCCGGCTCGACCTGCCGGGTGGTATTGAGCGGGCAGTGATGAATACAGCAAATTTGTTTTTAAAAAAGGGTCATCCCGTGACGCTTGTTATCCTGGATAAAACCAGCGAAAGTTTTTATCCAATTCTTCCCGGTATACAGGTCGTATGTCAACCCTTGTCTTTTGGAATTACTCCCGAGGGTAATATTATCACCAGAAAGATAAAACTGTTGAGCGATGTGCTTCAATTGAGAAAAATTCTGAAAAAAACCAGCCCTGCGTGCATTATCAGCTCCGAATACCCCTTCACAGTGGCAGCCATTCTTGCAGGTGGAAAAAAATTTGGCCGGGTAATATCCTGGGAACATCATCATTTTGGCTGGTTAGAAAAAAATCGTTTCTGGAATTTTCTTTGTAATCAAGCCTATCCAAAACTTGATGCAATTGTTTGTCTGAATAAGAAGGAAGAAACCTATTATAAACAGCTTGGTCCAACCTATATAATTCCAAATTTTGTCGAGAATACAGAAGGCACAGTTTCTTCTTCGCACAATAAAAATATCCTGACTGTCGGATGGCTGATCCCGCGAAAAGGAACCGATCTCCTGCTGCAGGCTGCCGGGACTGTACTCTCCAAATATCCTGACTGGACATGGAAACTCATTGGGGAGGGTGAATTAAAAGAAAAGGTAGTGCAATTTATCAGGGAAAATAAATTGGAGGGCAGGCTCCTCCTGCAATCACCTGTTAGTTCAATTATTAGCGAAGAATATCTGCATGCTTCCCTGTTTGTGCTGGCATCCCGCTATGAGGCGTTTCCGATGGTTTTGCTGGAAGCTATGTCATCCGGTGTACCCTGTGTAAGTTTTGACTGTTCTTCAGGCCCGAGCGATATTATTAAACACGATATAGATGGTATCCTCGTCGAAAAAGAAAATTCTGAAAAATTGGCTGAAGCTATTTCATCACTTATTGAAGATTATACAAAAAGAAAGAAAATGGGAGAAAGTGCTTTTAAGAATATGCAGCAATTTTCATCCCAGGCAATTTATCTTTTGTGGGGAAAAGTGTTGGGCTAAAAGGGACAAGAAGATTGCAGCCTCATCTTACCCAACCTATTATTCTAATCGTCCAATTTTAAAACTGCGAGAAACGCTTCTTGCGGAACTTCTACGTTACCGATCTGGCGCATCCGTTTTTTGCCCTCTTTCTGTTTCTCCAGTAGCTTGCGTTTACGGCTGATATCACCACCGTAACATTTGGCCGTTACATCTTTCCGCATGGCTGAAATAGTCTCCCGTGCGATCACTTTGGCGCCCACAGCTGCCTGTATGGCGATCTGGAATTGTTGACGGGGTACAAGTTCCTTTAATTTCTCACAAAGCTTTCTTCCGAATTCCTGTGACCGGCTGCGGTGGATCAATGCACTCAAGGCATCCACTTTATCGTTGTTCAGCAGGATATCCATTTTCACGATATCAGCTTCGCGATATCCGATCGGGTGATAATCAAAGGAAGCATAGCCACGGGTCTGTGATTTCAATTTATCATAAAAATCAAATACGATCTCTGTCAATGGCATCTCAAATAATAATTCTACCCGTGTAGTCGTCAGGTAACTCTGGTTCATCAGGATACCACGCTTACCCAGGCAAAGGGTCATGATATTACCGATATACTCCGGCTTGGTGATGATCTGCGCCTTAATAAATGGTTCATCGATATGATCGGTCTTTACCGGGTCAGGAAACTCGGTAGGATTATTTACAATGACCTTCTCGCCCTTGGTGGTGTAACCAACAAAGCTAACGTTGGGAACCGTGGTGATCACGGTCTGGTTAAACTCCCGCTCAAGCCTTTCCTGGATAATCTCCATGTGCAGCAAACCAAGGAACCCGCAACGGAACCCAAAACCAAGTGCCTGCGAGGTCTCCAGTTCATAAGTAAGCGAAGCATCATTCAACTGAAGTTTATCCATACAGTCGCGCAGTTCTTCAAAATCATCCGTATCCACCGGGAAGATCCCCGCGAATACCATTGGCTTCACTTCCTGGAAACCTTTGATGATCTCCTGGGTGGGGTTCGCTGCCAGGGTGATCGTATCACCCACTTTCACTTCCTTGGCATTCTTGATACCCGTGATCAGGTAGCCTACATCGCCACATTTCACTTCAGGCTTCTCCGCCATCTTCAGTTTCAGGATACCCACTTCATCCGCTGCATATTCCTGGTCAGTAGAAACAAATTTTACTTTATCTCCTTTTTTTATCGAGCCATTTCTTACGCGGAAATAAACAATGATGCCGCGGAAAGAATTAAACATGCTGTCAAATATCAATGCCTGGAGTGGCGCATCAGGTTTACCCACCGGGGCCGGTATCCTGTTCACGATCGCGTCGAGGATTGCTTCCACCCCTACGCCAGTCCGTCCGCTCGCATGGAGTATCTCTTCCTTTTTACAACCGATCAGTTCGATGATCTGGTCCTCCACTTCCTCGATCATCGCCCCATCCATATCGATCTTATTGATCACGGGAATGATCTCAAGGTCATTATCAATTGCAAGGTATAAATTGCTGATAGTCTGGGCCTGGATACCCTGTGTTGCATCCACTAATAAGAGACAGCCTTCGCAGGCAGCCAGCGCCCGGCTCACTTCGTAACTAAAGTCTACGTGACCGGGAGTATCGATCAGGTTGAGGATATATTCCTGTCCATCCGTATGCTTATAATTGATCTGGATCGCATGGCTTTTGATCGTGATCCCTTTCTCTCTTTCCAGGTCCATATCATCCAGCACCTGGTCCATCATATCCCTGTCGCTGATCGTGCCAGTTGATTGCAAAAGACGGTCAGCCAGGGTGGATTTGCCGTGGTCAATATGTGCGATAATGCAAAAATTACGGATATTCTTCATGAGCTTAAAACCCCATTTTTCAGGTGGGCAAAGGTACGGGAAATGGCCGGTTTTTAAGGGACTGTTTGGCTTGTTTACCGCTGGAATTTTATATGGAGGTGGGTATTTGTGTTTCTATCATCGTCCCTTGCAGCCTGCCTCGTTATTTAAACAGGGACGCTCCCGTTCTGAGTTCAGTTCGCTGCTCAGCTATTTTGATGTATATACACTTACATTTGAATATGGTGGATGCTGAGTTCATAAAAGACCATTACGCTACACTTACCGAAGAACAATTGATCGAACTGGTGGAAGAAGGAACCCAGGATCTTTTGCCGGAAGCACTCACTTTATTAAAGCAGGAGTTCAGGGCAAGGGGGCTCAGTATGTCTTTTTTTGAAACAAAAGAAATATCATCAGGCGAATCGCTTCCAGACAATTCATTCAATCCTTCCACAATTCCTAATTCTATCATCGGAACCTCTGATGAAGATGTTTTCCCTTCCAATTATCATGGATCAAAGGAGAAACTGCCGGAAGTACAATCAAGAGAAGAATTAGAACACCAGGTCGGCATTTCCGACAGGGAAGCAAAAAAAAACGGACTGATTGCGGTCATCGGTATCGTTATCACCTTTCTCACCTATGAAATGGCTGGACAAGGCGGTACATATGTGATAGCCTGGGGTGCTATCCTGTTTGGAGGATTCGGATTCATAAAAGCCCTGCTTAAAAAAAGCAAATATGAAACAGCGCTTAAAGGCAAAGAAGGTAAAATGGAAGAGAAATAAACCGTCCCGGTTTTTCTCAGCACAACAATAGTCTTTCCTAACTTTAACACCTAACCACAAACCAAAACTGCCATGTTAACTTATGAGGTCCCGCACCAACCCGAATACTCAAGGGGTGAATTATTACTCCGGGCCTTTTTCGGATGGCTCTATATCGCCCTCCCCCACGGAATAGTCTTAATGCTCCTGGGAATTGTTCTCTGGTTCATGAGCATTGCTTCTTTTTTTATTATTCTATTTACAGGTGTTACGCCAAAATGGTATTATGAATGGGTTGTGCAGCTGCAACGCTGGGGTTTAAGAGTGGGTGCCCGTTTATTCAATTTAGCTGACGGGTATCCTGCCTTCGGAATGAATGCTACGGATGAGAAAACCTCTTTTGACCTAACATTCTGGCAGATCAGCAGGGGACAATTACTGTTGCGGGTGTTTTTGGGAATATTCCTGGCCATCCCACATTTTTTTGCTCTGTATATCAGGAATATTGCAACATTCGTACTCGTAATCCTTGCTTTTTTCGCTGTACTATTTACGGGTAAGTATCCAGAGAACTGGCACCGGTTCAATGTGGGAACAATGCGCTGGGGAATGAGGCTCAACCTGTACTTTACCTGGCTTTACCAGGAGTACCCGCCATTTGCAGGTAAACCGGATGCGGATCCTCTCAGATCACTTGATCATATGCAGAGTTAACGGGCCTTGATTACTGCTCCTGTCTTTAATTATTTTAACCAAGAACCATGAAATATCTATTTTATATTTTGCTGATCCTGGCCTCCTGCCAGTCAAAAGACAAATCCTCTCCCCTTTCCGGCAGCTGGGAATTTGAAAAGAATGAACTGTTTCCCGGCGTACAGTTAAATGCATTCCAGGATTCCATGCTCCATATGGTAGAAGAGCAACAAAAGGGGCTTACGCTCTATTTCAGCGGAACAAATTTTAAAGTCACGCAACTAAAGGGCGGAAAAGAAGAAATCATGGGCGAGCAACCCTTTGAGCTGGCTGCCGATAAAAGATCGCTGATACTAAAAAACCGGTCGAAGGCCGATGACGTATTCCCCATCGTTGAACTTTCGGAAGATATCCTAAAACTGAATATGTTTAACAGTCAGCAAGGCTACCTGATATTTCGCAGGAAGAAATAAAATCTTTCCATGACAAAGTCTTCCTGTTCCCCGGTCTAAAAAAATAACACTGACTTCAGCTACAGTGGCGGGTTGCAGCTATTGCTGTTTCTACAACCCAAGTACTTAACATTTCCTTGTAGTGTAATTGGCACAATGGCATTTGCTTTGAAATTGTATCCGCAACCGGGTACTAAAAAACAATTCGTACCGCAATTTATCTGGTGATTGCTGTACACTACTTAAAACTTTATGAAAATGAAAAAAATCTTTACACTGTTCACAGGACTTTTAATGGCCGCGGCTTTGTCTGCCGCTGATCACCGGCCTGTAGTAACAGTCAGCAGTTTCAGGAACTACAAGATCGTCATCGATGGCAGAACTTATTTTGACAACGATATGACGTTCCGCCTCTCCAATCTCCAGCGGGGTTACCACTCGATCAAAGTATTCGAGATGCAGCGCCGGGGCTATATGGGCAGGTATGAAAGACTTGTGGCGACGAGCAGTTTCCAGGTAGGTCGCAAAGATGTGAACATCCGTATTGACCGCTTCGGGAACATCCGGATCTACGAGGACAGACGCAATGGTCGCTTTGATAACGACCGGGATTGGAATGACCGCAACAACGATAGGGAATATGATTATCGCAATGACAGGGATAATGATCATCGCGACAACCGCAATGACAGGTTCTGATTTGCAGTCATAAAATAAGCAGCCGCCCCTCCTGAACACAGTCGAAGGAATGGGGCGGTTTTGTTTTGTCTAGCCCGGCTTTTTATTCTTATTTTCTTTCCGCATCTTTTTTAATTCGCTGGCAGTCCAGATAACTAATGGTATGGTGACAGCAAGCAGAAAACCAATGACAATATATTTCAGCCAGGGTTTCAGAACAGGGCGGCTACCGATAAAATAACCTGCCAATACAAAACTCAGTATCCAGACTGCGGAACCGCTAATGGTCAATAAAAGGAAGCGTCGGAAATTTAAGCCCACGATCCCCGCCACGATGGAGGCAAACGTACGGATAATGGGCAGGTACAATCCCAGCGTCAATGCCAGCCAGCCATATTTTTTATAAAATGTTTCGGCAGTAGCCAGGTGTTGCTTTTTATAGAACCTGGTATCTTCTTTTTTATACAATAAGGGACCTGTTTTTTTCCCTAACCAGTAACCAGTAGAATTCCCCAGCACGGAAGCCAGTATAAGAAGAGCGCAGGCGGTATAAATATCAATATCCACTCCGCCCGTGGCAACAAAGATCCCTGCGGTAAATAAGAAGGCCCCGGTAGGGATAAAGAAACAAAAGAACAAACCGGTACTGCCATAGACCATCAGCGCTACGATCAATAACCCTCCATAGCGGACCAGGGCTTCGATATCAAAGATGGATAAAAGCATTGCATTGCTAAAATAGTCCGAATTAATTTCTGCCGCTGAGAATTGAGTGCAATAAACAAAGAAATGTTACAGGATATCAAAACCATCCTTTACCTGTTGCCAGAACTCATCCAGTGCAATGATCCGGGGTTTCAGGAAAGAAATGATCGCGGGCCAGTCGGCTTCATTAAAAACATTCACTCCTATTATTTCCTTTTTTATACGGCTCATCGTATTCCCATCCTCATCGTTTACCTGCAATAGCCATTCCCACTCCTCCCCTGTTTGTGCTTCCAGTATCTTTTCCAGTTGCCGAAGCTGTTCAAAATAAAATTGTTGTGCAGCAGGATCCGGGTGTCTTAATTCGATCGCAATGTAAGCACTGTCTTTCCCGGCATCCATCCGGAAATAGATATACCGGATACCTGTTTTATAATTCAGCCAGTTGATCTTATCTCCGTTGGTTCCTTTTACCGGTTGCATATATTGCCCGAAGCTTGTCCAGAATTTTTTGCGGACCAGTGATGCTTCCTGTCTTGTGTACATGACTGCAAATTAATAACTGGCATAGTTTTGTCAGAAGTAATCATAAAATAAAAATGCAAAACTGGCTTAAAACATTGTTAGCAGGCTATGCGGGATGGAAATGGGGTGGCGGCTGCCTGGGATTTATCGCTGTATTCGTCATCGTTTACTTCTTCCTGGGGAAAGTTCACTGCTGAAAATATTCCCCATTATCAGCCCGATTCACCGGTCTTCCCAATGCTTTCCGGGTAACCAGGCAAATACAATAATTTCCAGTGAGCCATGCGTGTAACCTGTTACCCGTTACTGGCGTCACAAGTAAAAATTTAGCCATGAACTGCTTCAGAAACAAACTGCTGTTAGTCTTCGCCTGCCTTGCCATGGGATCAGCCGCTCCGCTTCTCGCACAAACTTCAACTACTAATGAAACTCCCTGGCGCAGCGATCTCCGGTATTTCCAGCAACTTATTCATTCAAAGTACCCCAACCTCTTCTACAATATAACCGCACAGCAGTTTGACAGCGCCGTAGAACGTATCGATAAAAAGATCGGTGATCTCAACGATGTGCAGATGAATATCGAATTTTCAAAACTTGTTGCTCTTTTCAAAATTGGCCATACTGCCGTGAGACAACGAGCCGGGACGGGCGATGCGCTTATCCCCTGGGTACATCCCGCCCCCCTGAGGTTCTATTTATTCAGTGATGGCTTGTATATAAAAAACATTGACCCCCGATTTAAGGAAGCTGCCGGAGGGAAAGTGATCCGGATAGGGAATACAGACGCCGCAATAGCGCTGGAAAAAATCAAACCCGCCATTGCATTTGAGAATGAACAGGGATTTAAAAATATGATCCAGTATTACCTGCACCTGCCCGAGTTCCTCCATGCGACCGGTATCATAGACCAGGTGCACCAGGTGCCGGTCACTTATTTGAAAGATGACATACAGAAAACAATCCTGCTCCCCGCAGAAGATATGCCGGCGGCAATGGGACATGGCCCAGATGCGACAAACAACTGGCCGGATGCCTTTGAAGGAGCGAACAGGCCTCTATGGATGAAGGAACCCGACAGGCTCCGCTATTTTGAATATCTCAAAGACAGTAAAACGGTATATGTAAGACATAGTGCCGTGCAGGATGAATCCAATGAAACGATCGCGGCATTCTTCGCAAAGGTTTTTCGTTTTATTGACAGCAACGTGGTGGACAAATTTGTACTGGATATCCGCCTGAATGGTGGCGGGAATAATTATCTTAACAAACCGGTGATCACCGGCATCATCCAGTCAAAAAAAATAAACCAGCGTGGACATTTTTTCATCATCACGGGTAAAGCCACTTTTTCCGCGGCGCAAAACCTGACAAACGAACTGGAAAAATATACCGAAGCAATATTTGTTGGCGAACCCACTTCGGAAAATGTCAATTTCTTCGGCGATACCAGGACTGAGGTATTACCCAACAGCAAACTCAATATCAACCTGAGCTGGTTATGGTGGCAAAACCTGGATCCCCGCGATAAAAGAAAATGGACCGCCCCGCAATTGGCTACAGACATGAGTTCGGATGAATATAAAAAAGGGATAGATCCTGCGATGGATGCCATACTGGCATATAAAGAACAGGGAGCTATTGATGTGCAGCTCCGGGAACTTGTGCTGGCCGGTAAATACGAAGAAGCTGTATCCAAGGCAAGAAAATACCTGGAAGATCCCCTACACCGCTATTATAAAGCCGGCCTGGAGAACAAAGTGAATGAGTTTGGTTACCGTTTAATGAACCAGGGTAAATTCCAGGAAGCCAATAAAGTGCTGAACATAAATGTGCAGCTTTTCCCGGAATCGGCAAACGCTTATGACAGTTATGCGGAGAGCTGGTTAAAACTCGGGAATAAAGAAGAAGCCATTAAAAACTACCAGGTCGCCATCAGTAAAGACCCGCATGGCGTTACGGGTGAGAATGCCCGGAATATGCTGAAGCAGATCCAGGAAGATAAAAAAGGGTTTTAGAAAATCATCCAGGCGCAAAATAGTATCTTCATCACATGCCCGTTTCAGTTGCGTTAAAGGAAGACATACCGGAACTGGTCAGCCTGATCAATAGCGCCTACCGTGGGGAAGCTTCGAAAAAAGGATGGACCACCGAAGCCGATTTACTGGATGGTGAATGGAGGACCGATCTGCCAACGCTTACAGATTTGATAAATAATCCAGAGGCCGTTGTGCTGAAATATACAACGGCAGGAAATATAATTGTCGGTTCTGTTTACCTGGAAAAACAGGAAAGAGGTCTGTACCTGGGTATGCTGACGGTTTCACCCCAGCAGCAGGCTGGTGGTATCGGTAAACAACTGATGAAGGCCGCTGAAGAATATGCGAAAGAGAAAAGCTGTCCCTGCATCTTAATGAACGTGATCTCCCTGCGCGATGAATTGATCGCCTGGTATGAACGATTGGGCTATCATAAAACGGGAGAAACAAAACCATTCCCGGTTGACAACCGGTTTGGTACACCAACCCGGCCACTCGAGTTTGCAATCATGCAAAAAGCTATCTCCTGATCACTGGATCTGGAAGATCTGTATCACGGTATCCCTCACCCCATTGATCTGTGTACTGTACTTCAGCGTATAATCCCCCGGCAAAGCAAATTGTACGATCGCATCACGGTTCGCATTCACTAAACCATTACCGAAATCCCACACAACATTGCTGGAAAGTGGGTTGACTGATTTAAATAAAGCGCCTACCGGGGTGCCGCCGCACCTGTCGAAAAAATAAGAGAAAGCCGATTTGTTGGCAGGCGGTGGCGCAGCAAGGGCTACCAATTTGCAAATATTACTTGTCCCCGACGGGCCCGTGGCGGTTAAACGTAACTGGTATGTGCCATCAAGATTATATGTGTGTACAGGTGAAGGCTGGGTAGAAGTGGATCCGTCACCAAAATCCCATAGATAACTGGTAGCGTTCGTTGACGTATTGATAAAATTAATGGTGCTGGGTATCGGGACCTCGTAGCCAGATACAGAAAAATTAGCCTTAATGCCAGTGGAGGGAGTTTCGTTCTTATCGCAGGCCGTCACGACAAACAAAAGGATGGCAGATAATGCAAGTGAGAATATCTTCATAAAAGCGTTTAAATTAACCAATCTGGCAAAAATATTAATTTCCCGTCAGCTATCCTTGGCTATAACAAAAACACACGTATTTTAACAAGACCGTTCAGCCAATGAAAAGATTTTATATACAGACAAGGAAATATGCGCTTTCGCTGCTGGATCTGCTTACCCGTAAAAAAGGGGTTGCTATCCTGTTCAATGGTTTAAGACTAAGGGTACCGGGAAAGTTTTACCGGTATTATGCCGCTGATTATGAAAAAAACAATTTTCTCTTTCTCAAAGAAAATATCCGGCCCGGGGCAACTTGCCTGGATATCGGGGCGCATATCGGGATCTATACGGTTTGCATGGCCAAACTGGGAGCGGGTAAAATCTACAGTTTTGAGCCCACTCCTTCTTCTTTTGCAGTATTAAGGAAAATGGTCGCACTCAATCATTGCGAAAAGCAGGTAACGAGCCTGCCCGATGCTGTTGCCTGGAAAACTGGCAGGACCAGTTTTTACCTGAACCATGCCTTGTATAGGGGAAGCGAAAAGGTTAAGATATCGGAAGCCAACAGTCTTGTCAATGTTTATTTCGGTAAAAAGATCGGTAAAGAGGAATTGGAAGTAACTACGGTATCCATCGATGATCTTGTCCAACAACAAAACCTGGAGATTGATTTTATAAAAATAGATGTAGAAGGCGCTGAAGCAGATGTGCTAAAAGGTGCTGAGCGAACGATGTTGAAGGACCGGCCCTCTGGCATCATCAGCGTGCATAATTTTGCTTTTAAAGATAAGGAACAGTCGTTGGCGGGTATCTGGCAAACCCTGCTCGACTACAGGATGGTGGCGCTGCTGAATGATCAATTGCTCAGCAGAGATTGGTTTTTTTCAATGGCTTCAACGGATATATTCGATTTTCACTTCAAGCCCCAGCCGGGTGGCCCCGGTATTTTATGAACGGTGATTATATTCCTGCTATGATTTGTACTTTACCCGTACAAATCGATTGTATGAAAAAGATCGCCGTAGTGCTGGGGTTCCTGCTTCTTGTAAAATCCGCAACTGCACAGGATGACAAACAAGCCGTAGAAAAAGCCTGTCTCAATTATATCGAAGGGTTCTATGAAGGCGATACGGGTAAACTTATCCAGGCATTGAGACCTTCTCTTTACAAATTCGGGTACTGGAAGAATAAAACAACCGGCTTGTATGACCCGGATGAAAGGATGACCTACCGCGAAGCGATCGATTATGCAAAAAGAGTTGCGGAGAAAAAGAATTTTGCCAAACCAGGTGCACCCAAAAAAGTGGAAGTGTTTGATATCATGAAAACAACCGCTTCCGCAAAAGTGACTGCCTGGTGGGGCATCGATTATATCCTACTCGTCAAACAGGATAATAAGTGGATGATCGAACAGATACTCTGGGAAGGCCCGCTGGAAAAATAATTTAATAAATCACCAAATAACTGAACTTATGCGAATTCATTTAATGACCGTTACTATCCTCTGTATGATTTGCCTGCTTATCTATTCTTGTAAAAACGATGCTGCAGGTGATCCTGAAGAAGCAAAAAAAGAGATCGCCCAGGCAGAAAAGGATTTTGAAAAAATGGCTGCTGAAAAAGGGATCGCCGAAGCCTTTGCTTTTTTCGCAGATTCCACGGCCGTCATCAGGGGAGCAAATGATTCCTTGATCCGCGGAAAAGAGGGTATTCGTAATCTGTTCTCAGCCGAACGTTTCAAAAAAGCCACAGTTAGCTGGTCCCCGGATTTCGTGGATGCCGCGGCTTCCGGCGAACTGGGTTACACCTATGGAAAATATACCTGGCAATCAACCGATAGCGCAGGAAAGACCAATGAATCCAAGGGTGTTTTCCATACGGTCTGGAAAAAACAAAAAGACGGCTCCTGGAAATTTGTCTGGGATTGACCTGCTTTTATTTAGAAACCCTGCAAACAGAAGCTGAGCGGTTTGGTGAAGGATTTTGTACCTTTCTTATCTAAACTATCCATCGTGAAAATAGCTTTGCCAAAGGCAGTTGCTGGTTTCATCATCTTTTTATTAGTTCCCGATTATTCCAGTTTAGCCAATGTCAAAACCAGTCTTCTCATTGAATGGGTTGATTACAATACAGGGGATCGCTATCCCCGTTGACGCTGTATAAATATGAATTTGACCAGCAGGGCAATTGGGTAAAAAATACAGGGTGGATCGTACGGGAGGGACAAACCTTGCCGGCTCCTGTACTGAATTATATCCAGGGACGGACCATAACGTATTATTAAAAAACAACTATATGAACCAAGAACAAACCGAGATCCGCGAACAGCAAAAACAATCCTGGAACAAATTTTCCGGCGGATGGAAAAAATGGGATGCCCTCTTTATGGATTTTTTGGGACCCATGGGCAACGAGATCATCCAGGCAATTAAACCAAACGGAAAACAGTTGATACTCGACATAGCCGCCGGAACCGGTGAGCCCGGCCTTACCATTGCTACTATGCTTAACGGGGGCAAGGTAATCATCACCGACCTGGCGGAAGATATGCTCGTCATCGCAAAAGAGAATGCCGCCACAAGAGGGATCAGCAATATTGAAACAAAAGCCTGCGATGTGTGTGAACTTCCTTTTGCCGACAATAGTTTTGATGCTATTAGTTGTCGATTTGGCTTTATGTTCTTCCCCGATATGCAATTAGCCGCCAATGAAATGGCCCGGGTATTAAAACCAGGTGGAAGGATGGCCACTTCAGTCTGGAATGTGCCGGAGAAGAACTTCTGGATAACCGTGATGATGGGGACGATTGGCCGCAATATAGAAATGCCAGCACCAGTACCGGGTGGGCCGGGTATGTTTCGCTGCGCCAGCCCGGGCGTGATGAAAGGAATATTTGAGCACGCCGGGTTTAAGAATATCATGGAGAAAGAAGTGCTTTCCCAACTAAGGAGTGGTACGTCAGACAGATACTGGGAAATAATGACAGAGGTCGGTGCACCAATAGTAGCAGCATTGTCAAAAACGGATGACGCTACACGGGAAAAAATCAGGAAGGAAGTCTATGAACAACTGGAACAGAAATACGCAGGTGATGTCGCTATTGATGCAAGCGCTATCGTTATCAGCGCTGAAAAATAAATTCTATTAAATAGAACCAAGCCCTGTTGCTTAACCGGCAGGGTTTTTTGTTATGCTTTCCCTCAGTTTTCTCCGCTGCTCGTCAACTTTTAAATTATGACGGATCACCTCCCAGTAGTCTTTCCCATAATCCACGAGGATCTCCGTCCCTGCCGGGATATTCTTTCTTGATTCGATATATACTTTTACCCCGTCTTCCACGTATTCCGCATTGTTGCCGGTACCTTTTACCCGTTGCAAACCCCGGGCATCATTCGCATACCTTGCCAATGCGCTGCTGTGACGGCTCGCATCGATCACATGATGTCTTTTTACATAATAGATATACCCGTTATCCCCGTCGTAGGAATCCACTTCCTTCCAGGAGGTGACCTTTCCTTTGTATTCCACGATCCTTGTACCCTTCGGGATGAATTCTTTGGCGAACAGACCATTGCCTGCTCCAGGCAGGGAGGATACTTTAACTTCCACTTTCTTTTCCAGTAATGCCATGCTGATGATTTATTTTTTCCGGGTGACAAAGATAATGGTCAGAACCCATTGATCATCAATCGGGCTAATGTTAAAAGGATTTAGGACTGCCCGGCAAATAAATACGGTGGAATGAATTAGTTTTGCGATTCTCTTATTACAACTATTTATAACAATATGAAAACGCGGATCATCATAGCTTTTCTTCTACTGCCGGTTTTTTCTTTTTGCCAGGGTTCTATCAATCAAAGCAAAGCGACTATTCTTAAAGTGGTCGCAGCCAATAAATCAGCCAGTATCCTGGAGCAAAATGACAGCCTCCTTTCGGTATCGGTGAAAAAGGGGAGCGCTACGGTTAAACATATTTACAGTTTTGACCATTCAGGTAAATGTATCACCGAAAAAGTTGTATCTGCCTGCGAAGCCTGTATTGCTAAAGAGCTCAAGGCCATCCTGGCGATCAGCCGGTATCAATGGAAAAAGATCAATGAGAACCAGTACGCCTCAAAATTCGAGGATAAGATGATCATTGAGCTCCCCGTGGAAAAAAAGGATGAGTACATGATCCTCCGGACAGAGTGGAGCCGTGTATTATACGACCTGCTCACAGGAAAATAAGGATTCTTTCGATAAATTTGGGCATGAACCGGATCGACAGGCTACTGGGTATCCTCACCCTGCTTCAATCAAAGAAATATGTAACGGCGGACAGGATCGCGGATAAATATGCTATCAGCATCCGAACTGTTTACCGTGATATAAAAGCACTGGCCGAACTCGGCATTCCAGTTAGTTTTGAGGCTCCGAAAGGATATTTTGTCGTCCAGGGTTATTTTCTGCCACCAGTCGCTTTCAGCAGCGAGGAAGCCAACGCCCTGCTGCTTTCAGAATCGCTGGTCTATGGTTTCGCCGACAAGTCCATCCAGCATCATTATTCCAATGCCCTCAACAAAGTAAAAGCGGTCATGCGTTCTTCCCAAAAAGAGAACCTGGATAAATTAAACGACAGTATCCGGATGCAAATGCATCCCATGCTGGTGTTGAATGTAGAATATATGTCGCTGCTCCAGCAGTCGATCGTGGCCAAAACCATCATTGAAGTGGAATACAAGGACAATAAAGAACAAGTAACCAAAAGACAACTTGAACCGGTAGGCCTCGTCTTTTATGCCTTCAACTGGCACCTGATAGGCTGGTGTCATACCCGTGGAGACTACCGCGATTTCAAGGTATCCCGCATCACCCGTCTCCGCGATACCACCCTCCCCTTCCGTAAAACCTCCCATATTGAGTTGAACGAGTACATGAAATCCCTGCCGGTAAATTATTAAAAACAGGCTGCCATAGGGCTGTCAGTGAGTGTGTTTTTCTTTGTGTTCTAAACCAATAACACATGACATTCATTGAATCATTTCAAAAAGAACTGGAGAGGGAAGCAATTACCACCCGCAAAATGCTGGAAAGGGTACCGGAAGAACAATATGACTGGAAGCCCCATGAAAAAAGTATGACGCTCCGTCAACTGGCCACTCATGTTGCCGAGATCCCTTCCTGGCTGGGTATGGTGCTAAATACTTCTGAACTGGATTTTGCTAAGAATGAGTACAAACCCGTGGAAGTAACTAATAGCAGTGAACTGATCAATTATTTTGAAAGATCACTGGCTGAAGGTAGATCGGCTCTTAATAATGCAGGCGATGAGCAATTAAAAGATACCTGGACCATGCGGAATGGCGAGCAGATTTATGCGGCTGATCCCAAGGATGAAGTGCTGAGGGGTTGCTTTTGCCAGGTCGTACATCACCGGGCACAGCTGGGGGTTTACCTTCGCCTGCTTCATGTTGCAATACCCGGAAGTTACGGACCCAGCGCAGACAACCAGGGCTTTTAAATCAGTCAGATCGCTAAAGTTCACCTGATGAGCAATGGTTTTGGCTATACAAAGGATGGCGAAGGCAAATGGTATATTGCGGAATGAACCTAACCATTTTACCATGAAAACAATCGCAGAAGAACTGGCAAAACTGATCGATCAGCATCGAGTGGCTTTGCAGGCGATACCCGCCGATAAAATGAGCTTCAAGCCTTCCTTACTGAAATGGAGCCGCAAGGAGATCATCGGTCACCTGGTCGATTCAGCGCAATCCAATATCCGGCGTTTTATCGTGGCACAATACGAGGATACACCACATATCGTGTATAACCAGGATAAATGGGTGGCTATAGCCGGTTACCAGCAATGGGATACAAATGACCTTATCATTCTTTGGTACCTGTTGAATAAGCAGATCGTGGCGATATTAAAAAATTCCCCTGAGGAAATGAGAGAACGAACCTGCCTGACGCAGGACGTCCATAGTCTTGAATGGCTGGCGGCGGATTATGTCAAACATCTCCGCCACCATCTTCATATGGTGCTGGAACTGGAAAATATACTTTATCCCTGAATTATTTTTCGAGTAAACCGTCGTCTCTCCATTTTTTGAATACAGCAATCGTGCTGTCGCTCAATTTAGCTCCTTTGCGGAAAGGCATGAATCCCCTTTCCGATGGATTCAATTCCATGCGACGGATCATCTCATCAATATCCGTTTTAGCATTGGCGTAATTATCATAAGGTTTTTTATTCCCTCCTTTGGCAGGGATATGACAGGGAGAACAATTGGCCATGATCACGGTCTGGAGACCATTATCATAAGTTGTCCTGGCAACTTCAGGAGTAGTACTGGACGTACTGGTTGTTTTTTTGGCAGGGTTACAGGCGAACACAAATATAAGCGCCACTATGGTGCTAAGAACAAATAGTTTTTTCATGCTGGTTAAATATTTTAAGGTTTGAATATACCGACAAAAACGTAAATCATCATACCGATCATAAAAACGTATTGATTTTATGACCCGTTGCCTGCTAACGTTGTACAATATGATAACTTCGTTATTTCTATGATCTCGGCTACACTCAGTACCTACAGGAACGCTTATAGTGGTTTGTCAAAACAAACCTGGCTGTTATCACTGGTCATGCTGATCAACCGGAGCGGTACGATGGTGGTCCCTTTTATGACCCTTTATCTCACCAGCCCGGGAATGGGTTATACTGTCGGGGAGGCAGGGATCGTGTTTGGCTTGTTTGGGGCCGGCGCTTTCAGCGGTGCCTGGCTGGGAGGGCGGCTCACAGATAAGATCGGGTTTTATCCTGTGCAGCTGATCACACTTTTTGGGGGCGGTATCTTATTTATCATACTGGGCCAGATGAAGACCTACCCGCTTATTTGCGTGTTTACCTATCTGCTCAGTTTTGTGAATGAAGCATTCCGCCCGGCGAATTCAACGGCGATCGCTTTTTACAGTGAGGAAAAGAACAGGACCCGTTCTTATGCGCTCAACCGGCTGGCCATTAACCTTGGCTGGGCCGTTGGAAGCGGCCTCGGTGGTTTTATTGCGCATAAAAGTTATGAATTGCTATTCTGGGTGGATGGTTTTACCAATATCGCAGCCGCCATTATGATGTGGCTGTTCCTGAAACCCGTCAATCATAAACCTCCCCGTAAACAAAAGATCGATGACCCCCTGATCATTTCGGCTTACCGGGATAAAACATACCTCTCCTTTGCGCTGATCACGATGCTGTTTGCCAGCTGTTTTTTCCAGTTGTTCACGAACCTCCCGGTATTTTTTAAAAGGGAAATGCATTTCTCTGAACCGTTCATCGGGTTTATCATGGCAGCCAACGGGATCATCATCGCGCTGGTTGAAATGGTTCTGATCTATAAACTCGAAGGGAAGAGAAAGCATATTCATTATATCTCGCTGGGGGTCTTTCTGGTTGGGTTATCCTTTCTCCTGCTGAACATACCCGGTGGAGCCCTATTGGCCTGTTGTATGATCATACTGGTCACTTTCGGCGAGATCCTTTCGATGCCTTTTATGAACAGTTACTGGATCGCCAGGACCCAACCATCGAACAGGGGCCAGTATGCTGCCTTATATACGATGTCCTGGTCAGCCGCCCAGACACTCGGACCAATGGGTGGCGCCATGCTGGTGCAGTATCACGGCTTTACTTTGTTATGGTGGCTGGTGGGAACGGCTTGTATCATTGCCTCCTTAACTTTCTGGAAACTGCACGGTTAAGGGGTGCCCACGCATCCTCTCCGCCGGTTTATTCGTCAGGCAAGGGAATAAAACGACAATCTTCAAACCCCTATTTTTGCGCAAACGATTTCTATGCAAAGATTATTGATCGCAATTTTGATCGTGACGGCCGGTTATTCAGCGCAGGCGCAGCAAAGTGTACAGCGCCCCAAACTGGTCGTAGGAATCGTGATCGACCAGATGAGATGGGATTATCTCTACCGCTATTACGACCGCTATGACAACAATGGCGGGTTTAAAAGAATGCTTAACCTGGGTTTTACCTGTGAGAACACCCTGATTCCCTATGCCCCTACCGTTACTGCCTGCGGACATAGTTCCATCTATACGGGTTCGGTACCGGCTATCAGCGGTATCACCGGTAATTTCTGGTGGGACAGGGAACAAATGAGATCCGTATACTGTACTGAAGACAAATCTGTTAATACCGTAGGAAGTAGTTCAGCCCTTGGCAAAATGAGTCCCCGGAATATGCTCGTCACTTCCATCTGCGATGAACTCCGTCTCGCCACCAATTTCAAAAGCAAAGTGATTGGCATCTCAATAAAGGATCGCGGCGGTATTCTGCCGGCAGGACATAGTGCGAATGCCGCCTATTGGTATGATAACACCGTGGGAAGCTGGATCAGTTCCACTTATTATATGACCGAATTGCCCAGATGGGCCGTTGATTTCAATGCACAGAAATTAGTAGATAAATACTACCTGCAGGGTTGGAACCTGCTTTACCCCGCAACTACCTATGTACAAAGCACCGCTGACGAGAAAAGTTACGAGACCAAACCTTTTGGAAATAAATTTCCTTACGACCTGAAAAGCTATACTGGCAAAGATTATACAAAGATCGCGGCAACACCCATGGGCAATACGCTGACGGCTGAATTCGCCAAAGCTGCTGTAACAAATGAACAATTGGGAGCCGATAATATCACCGATTTCCTGGCTGTCAGCTTTTCTTCACCTGATTATATTGGACATTCTTTTGGCCCGAATTCAATGGAAGCAGAAGATGGATTCCTGCGGCTGGATAAAGAACTGGGTGACCTGTTAAGTTTTCTTGATAAAAAAGTTGGCAAAGACCAATACACGGTTTTTCTTTCTGCAGATCATGGCGTGGCGCAAATACCTGAATATATGAAAGAGAACAAGCTGCCGGGTGGCCGGGTATTTATGGCTGTGCTGGTAACCGAACTTAATAAGACACTTGCAACACAATTCAAAGTAAGTAACATTGTAGTCTCCGATGATAATTACCAGTTGCACCTGAATCACCCCTCCCTTGATTCGGCGAAACTGAACGAAAAAGAAGTTATTGACTGGATAGTCGGCTACCTATCATCTGAACCGGGTATCGCAAGGGTGTTTGCCCTGTCAGAGCTGAACACGGTCCCCTTACCTGCGACGATCCGCAAAATGCTGAACAACGGGTATTATCCAAGACGAAATGGAGAGATACAGGTGATATTGCAGCCGGGGTATATCGATGCATTTGGTAGCACCGGCACAACACATGGCCTCTGGAATCCTTATGATACCCATATTCCCCTGCTTTGGTACGGCTGGGGAGTTAAACAGGGCAAGACGAACCGGGAAACTTATATGACCGATATTGCGCCGACGATCGCAGCCATGCTTCATATCCAGATGCCGTCCGGCAGTACCGGGCAGGTGATCATGGAAGCGATGAAGTAAGAAAACCGTCTGTGAAAAGGAGTTATTGTGTTATCTTTTGTAATTTTCTGGAAGCCAAAATATATATCAACAAACAGTTATTTATGAAAAAGATCGGATCGACCCTCCTCACCTGCTTTATGATAAGCAGTTTTATTTCCAACGCCCAAACCGGGAAAATTGACAGTGTTAAATTTTTCAGGGACGAAGCTCCCGTAGAGATCACACTGACTACCGACATCAAAAAATTGCAAGACAAGAAAAGCGTCGAAGCTTACCAGCCTGCTGAGATCAGTCTAACCTTACCCGGTGAAACAGCAATCCGCGAACAAATCCGGATGTATGCCCGCGGTAAATCAAGAAGAGAGAATTGCCTCATCCCTCCCATCATGCTCGACTTTCATAATGCTGGTTCGCCCCGGCTTTACCAGCTCAGCCGGTTGAAACTAGTGGTGGGTTGCGGTTCATCAGAGATAGATGAGCAATTGATATTGAAAGAATACATGATTTACAAAATTTACAACCTGCTCGATGATAGAAGTTTCCGTGTAAGACTGGCACATGTGACCTATACAGATAGTAAGGGGAAAATGAAACCGATCACCCAATATTCCTATCTGGTTGAGGACGTGGATGATATGGCTGCCCGGAATAATTGCGAGGCCAGCAAAAAAATGTCTTTCCAGATCGAAGAGACCGATCCGGCTCTGATGAACCAGGTGGATATTTTTGAATACATGATCGCCAATATCGACTGGTCGGTACCGGCCAACCACAATATCAAAGTGATCTTCCCGAAAAATGATATGACTGCCAAAGGATACACCGTCCCTTACGACTTTGACAATGCCGGCCTGGTGAATGCATATTATGCTACACCGAACGAATTACTGGGCGCTACTTCCGTCACGGAAAGGATCTACAGGGGATTCCCACGGAAAATAGAACTGATACAAAACACCCTCGCCGTTTTTGAAAAGCAAAAAGAGAATATCCTTGCCCTGGTCCGGAACTTTGAATTACTCAAATCAAAAGCCAGGTCTGAAATGACGGACTATATTAATTCCTTCTACAAGATCATCGGCGACAAAAACCAGGTACAGAATGTCTTTATTTTAAACGCCAGGAAAGAATGACCTGCCCGGTTAAACAATGCCCGTATCAATTTTAAAAAAACTTCGTATGAAAAAAATAACAGGGATACTGCCAATTTTATTACTGTGCAGCCAGCTGGTTGCCGGGCAATTGATCGACAGTGTCAAATTCTTTACCGATGAGCAACTCATCGAGATGACAATCACGACAGATATCAAAGCACTCCAGTCGGAGAAAAAGATGGATGTGTTCCAGGATGCCGATGTGACCATGCGTTTCACGGACAGTACCGTGATAAATGGTAAAGTCAGTGTTGGAGCCCGCGGGCATTTCCGGAGAGAGTTTTGTACGATCCCGCCCCTCATGCTGAATTTCAGGGGGCCGGCTGCATCAAGATTATCTTCCCTTGGTAAGCTCAAACTGGTGATTGGCTGCGGAACCAAATCCGATGATGAACAACTGATCCTGAAAGAATACCTGGTTTATAAAATGTATAATATCCTGGAGAAAAAAAGTTTCCGGGCAAGACTGTTGCGGGTTACTTATAATGATAGCAGGTCAAAAGTGAAATCCTATACGCAATATGCTTTTCTCCTGGAAGATGATGCCGATATGGCCAGGCGGAATGGGTGCGTGAAAAAAGACAAATTGCAATTCCTTACAGAAAGCACCAACCGCGATTTGATGACCATGGTAGCTGTTTTCGAGTATATGATCAGCAACGGAGACTGGTCTGTCCCGAACAATCATAATACAAAACTGATCTTCGAAAAAAATATTCCCGCTGCCCTGCCATACGTAGTACCTTATGATTTCGATCATTCGGGCTTTGTGAATGCCGGTTATGCACTACCCAATGAATTACTGGGAACAGAAAGCGTGACAGAAAGGGTGTACCGCGGATTTCCCCGGACCATGGAAGAACTGGAATCCGTTTTTGAAGAATTCCGGAAGCACAAAGAAAAAATCTATTCGCTGATCATGAACTTCTCTTTGTTAAAAGAAAGAACAAGGAAAGAAGCGGTCGACTACCTGGAAGATTTCTATAAGACCATCAATAATAAGAGCCAGGTAAAGACCATTTTCATTGATAATGCGAGAACTAAATAATAAAAAATATTAGCGGATACTGCAGCGTACGGTGACCGTTAAAACTCTTACTTTGCAGCAAATAATACAATAATGGAATTAAAAGAACAGTTTGAGCAGGCGGCAGCGGAAAGCAAGAACCTGGCACAAAAACCAAGTAATGATACTTTACTGCAACTATATTCACTTTATAAACAGGGAAGCCTGGGTGATGTAAACACCGAGCCTCCTTCCAACCCCTTTGATTTTGTCGCGAAAGCCAAATATGAGGCCTGGTCATCCCTGAAAGGGAAGACAACGGGTGAGGCGATGAAAGAATATATTGAACTGATCCAAAAACTCAGAGAATAACCGTTATTATACTACAACAGCATTATAAACTTCATCGAGTTTTTTCCCGATCACCTGATAGCTGAATTTGCGAGTCGCATTTTCAGCTATTTGTTTTCGGTTATATTCTTGATGATCCTCCATCATTTTTTTCATAGCAGTAGCGAGCCCATTTTCATCCCTGGCTTCTACGAGTAGTGAATTATAGCTATCGAGGAGTTCCGGGATGCCACCCACATTGGTGGCAATGACTGGTAAACCACAGCACAACGCTTCCCCGATCACGCAGGGTGAATTTTCGATATTGCTGAACAGGATCAAACAATCTGATCCCTGCATTTCTTTTGCGACTTCAGCATAGGGTATCTCTCCCCTGAAGATAAGATTGGCCGGAGGTATGGCCAGTTCTTTCGCAATATCCCGGAGACCAGACCTGGGATCACCGATCATAGATAATACGGAGCCGTTGTTCTCCTGCAAGTATAACTTAAATGCCCGCAGGATCCCGGCCGCATTTTTTAATGGTACCATATTGGATACATGGATAAAACGGAACTGGCCGGGTTCATGGTCCTTATAATAAAATAAGGAAGTATCAACGACATTCTGAATGACCACAGACTCTTTCTTAGTGACCAGCCTGTTCACTCCTTCTGCCAGGTACCTGCTGACGCTGATAAATTTTGCAGCTGCTTCAAATACCCGCCTGGTATATTTTTTGAACGTTTCTGGTTTACGGGAATAATTATTCTCTTCGACTTCATTATATATACCCCAATGCTCCGTGACAACATAAGGTATATTATATTTCCTTTTCATCCATAATCCCGCTATACCAGCTTTGATGGGAATATGTACATGTACCAGGTCAGGCTTCCCGTTTTCTGCCAGATATCGGCGGATCTCCTGCCGGGTGATCATCAACCAGCGGTAATGCGAGCGCATCCTTCCCAAAAAAGATGAAGATCTTTTATATAAAACCAACTGCTCGGTAAGTCCGGGGTAACTGCTGATGCTCCTTTCAGTTTCATTTATTTTATTTCCTTCATACCCCGCCACATGTATCACATAAATATCGTTGTACAAAGCCGCTGCCCGGGCATGGCGTTGAACAAAATCACCGTTGAATGGTTCCAGTTTATTGGGATACCAACTGCAAAGCCAGAGGATCTTTTTACGCGACATAAGCAGTAAAAGTAAAGCAGGGCGGGCGCAGGGCAAAATTTACCCTTAAATGATGCATAGCGAAATAAATTCTACTTTTGGTTATGGCGATACTGAAGAAACTACGCAATCTTAAAGACGAGAACAATACCGGTTTTGGTTCAGGTGCTACCAGCACCGGTGGTCGCTTCGTGAACCGGGACGGCGGAGCTAATGTGATCAAAAAGGGTGTGAACATCTTTTACCGTTACAGCTGGTACCATACCATGCTGGGAATGAGGAGGTCGAAATTCCTGCTCCTGTTATTTCTTAGTTATATTGTAATAAACCTTCTTTTCGCGGGAGTCTATTACCTGATCGGTATCGATCACCTTGCCGGTGTACATGCCGGTTCTCCCTGGAAGAATTTCACGGAAGTCTTTTTTTTCAGTGCCCAGACATTTACAACCGTTGGTTATGGACGCATCAGCCCGGTAGGGTTTATGGCAAGCGCTGTGTCCACTTTTGAAGCCTTTCTTGGTCTATTGAGCTTCGCCATTGCTACGGGTCTTTTTTACGGACGTTTTTCCCGGCCAAGAGCTTTTTTAAAATTCAGTCACAACGCGCTGATCGGCCCCTATAAAGATATAACGGCGTTCATGTTTCGGCTGGTCCCTTTTAAAAACAACAGCCTTTCTGAAGTGGAAGTGAAACTCACCCTGGCCATTACCACGGAAGAAAACGGAAAGCTGACAGATAAATTCTTTGACCTGCCGCTGGAACTCTCAAAGATCAATTCGCTTGCGCTAAGCTGGACCATCGTTCACCCCATTACAGAAAAAAGTCCCTTATATGGTTTCAGCAAAGAGGATATTGCCAATACGGATATCGAGATACTGGTATTTGTAAAAGGCTTTGACGAGGTATTTTCCAACAATGTTGTTACGCGTACCTCCTATATCAGTTCGGAGATCGTATGGGGAGCTAAATTCAAAATGATGTATCATCCCAGCGAGGACAAGAACAAGACCCTACTGGAAATAGATAAGCTGAACGAATACGAGAAAATGCCGATGCCGGAGATTCCTGCGATCAGTGCGGCGAATTGATCATAGAGCAAGCTAATTCATCAAATCCACATTTTTTTTCTTCCCGCCGACGAATCACCCAAGGGAGACTCCTCGGGAAAGCTAGTCTAGTTCAGCACTGGCACCAGTTTGATGAATTCCTTCCTATTGATATAATAGAATAAAAGAAGATAGAGCAGCGGTATAAAACTAAACACTTTCATCACGAGCATCCCGGTAAAGATTCCACCCAGGTAAAGCCCGGCCAGCACAATAAACCCCGCGAGCAACTGCCTGTCGCTGATGGCACAGCTCACTTTAAAACAATACGTGTGCAGGTCGTTGTACACCAGTTTCAATGGCCGGGTGATATGATAGCCATCTGTAACAACGATCCGGGGATTGTTCTGCTGCACGGGGATCACGACTGGTTTGGTCGTCAACAATGGATAGATCTGTTTCCCGTCCACAATTACCCTGATCTTCAAAAAACTCAGCAGCACCTGGTTCCTGCGGGCAATGACGATATGAAAGGGTGCAGAAATAATTACAAGTTTAAGGTTTAAAGTTTCACGTTTAGGGTTTCATGTTTAAAGTTGGCGCTCAGCAACACTTTAAACAAAATCACTTCAGGGCGCGGATGATCTCTATAAAATCAGCGGCTACAAGCGAAGCGCCGCCCACCAGTCCTCCGTCCACATCGGGGCAACTGAATAACTCTTTGGCATTATTGGCTTTTACACTTCCCCCGTAGAGAATAGGTATTTCATTGGCCACCGCCTCCCCATATTGAGCTGCCAGTACAGAACGTAAATAGCGGTGTATTTCTTGTGCCTGCTCTGTGCTGGCTGTTTTCCCCGTACCGATGGCCCAGATGGGTTCATACGCGATGATGATACTCTTTATTTTTTCTGCCGTCAGGTGAAAAAGAGATTCTTTCAGTTGAGCGGCTACAAAATCATTTTGTGATCCCGATTCACGGATTACCAACGGTTCCCCGCAACAGAATATAGGTGTGACATAGTTTTCAAAACAAAGATTTACTTTTTCCGCCAGCATCGCGTTTGTTTCGCCAAAATATTCCCGACGTTCACTATGTCCGACCACACAATAAGCGATCCCCATCGAATGCAGCATTTCCACGGATACTTCCCCGGTAAATGCCCCGGCCTTCTTATGATAGCAATTTTGTGCAGCCGCATAATAATTCTTTTCCTCGGCCACTTCACTTCTTGTCATCAGCAGGTAGGGGTAAGGCACGGCAAAAATGGTCAGCTGCTGATCCTGTAATCGAATATCTGCGGCCAGGATATCATCGAGCAATTTTTCACCCTGCTGGTAGGTAAGATTCATTTTCCAGTTAGCGGCCGCGATCTGTTTTCTCATATTTATTCTTTATCGGTTAATGGTCTTTTCAGGATGATCATCACGTTTCTTGATTCCCCATGATACCTGTTGAGGTCGGTACTGGCTACCACCTCCCAGCCTTCCCGGCCCAGTACATTCAGTTTATTACTCAATTCCTGGAAATCAACTTTGCCACCGATGCTCCACCATCCTTTTATGGCGGGCACGTCCAGTAATTTGTATTCAAATTTTTGCATAAAGGGTTATCAAAAATGAGTAAATATATACTTCAAAATGCTTTTTTCTTCCTCTCCCAGCTCTTGACCCTTTAATTTTTTCCAGTCGGCTATATCGAGCAGTGCTTTTTCAAATTCATAGCGTTTAACACCTTCGCTGCCCCAGGAAAAATGGGGAATGTATTTCGGTGTGAGCCCAGATCCAAAAATATTGCAACAAACGCCGATCACGGTTCCCGTATTTATGGCCGTATTGACTGCTGTTCTCGAATAATCCCCCATCATCACCCCGCATTTCATTCCCGCATTCATCTCGCCTTTGGGTGTCCAGACCTTTACATCACTGGCATTGTTTTTAATATTCGAATTGGTGGTCCCGGCTCCAAGATTACACCATTCACCTATCACGGAATCTCCCAGGTAACCATCATGGGCTTTATTACTGTAGCCAAATAATACCGAATTCTTGATCTCCCCTCCTCCCACGCAGGCAGGGCCCAGTGTTGTGGCGCCATAAACTTTTGTTCCCATTTTAAGACAGGCTTTCTCTCCCATAGCGAAGGGCCCCCTGATGATGCAGCCATCCATCAGTTCGGCTCCCTTGCCAATATAAACAGGACCGGTGGATGCATTGATGATGCAATGTTCCATTTTCACGCCTTTCTCAATAAAAACCTGGGAGCTTTTGGTCAGTTTGTTCGTCGGCGAGATTTTTTGCGATCTTCTTTTCCCTGTCAATAGTTTGAAATCCTGGCGTATGGCCCAGTCATTCAGTTGAAAGATATCCCAGGGGAACTGGATCGTTCTTATTTCTTCTTTTGCTGTTACGGCCTTGCCCACCTTGATCTTATACCGGTCAACGATCTCGTTTTTTGTGAACCGGTAAATGATCCCGTTCCCTGCCGCCGTCGCGATGAATTCCCCGTTCCTGAGTTTCCGGGTTGCCTTTACCAGTTTGGGCGTGGGTAATACATTCCCGTGGATCATAAAACAAACCCCGTCTTCCGCCGCTTCATCCATATTGACGGAGCGATGCAGGTCTTTGTAATCATCTTCTTTTTTGTCAAAAGAGGGAAGCCCCAGCAGGAGTTCCCATTTCTCCCGGATAGTGAGAATACCCACCCGGATATCCTGCATCTGCCTGGTCAGCGTAAAAGGATGCAGGTTCTCCGGCTGGCAGAATTCTTCGGTAAAAATGATCTTGTCCATACAAATTGCTGATAAGAATTAGCGGGGGAAAGTTCCGGTAGTATTATAGCCATCAGAGGTCTGGAGATAACCTTTATGATCATTCCAATTGCCGCCGATATAGACAATCCTTTTTCCTGAACCATTCGCAAGTTCCATAAAACTATCACCATTATCATTTTTAGCGTAAACGTTTGCTTTATTCACGCCATAATAATCGTAAAGCTTTAACATGCCGTTTGAACCTCCCAGGTAAGCCGTGAACTTATTATTACTGTTTGACAAGGATATTCCTCCGCCTCCATCGGAACTACCACCGATAAATGTCAATTGCTTTTCATTATGATCATAAGATTTAATCTGGCCATAACCGTTATTATCATTGTAAAGGGTGATCGCCGATTTCCCATACTTGTTAAAGATATAATCAGCCCCGCCATCGGCATCAACCATTATACGCCGACGTACATAACCGGCCGAATTTCCAAACCATGACCCGCCGGTCCCATCCGTATTGGTATATATCCCCGCGACCGATGTGCCAGAGTTGTTAAAGAGATTAAGCCATCCTCCACTTTCCCCCCGGGCCATTTTGGCATATACCTTCCCATTATCATCAACGATCGAAATGCTATTAACCTTCAAATCCTCCAACACCTGTTTCTCCCGGAACCCGTTTAGCGTAGCTAATAAAATTCCTCCTAACAATAAAATATTCAGTCTTTTGCTTTTTCGCATTTGTTTTTCAACTAGTTGAAGCCTTGATTCAATATTTTCCATGCTGGTTGTTTTTTGGAAGATACAATTAAAGGACAAATTGATGCAACCAGCTGCCCTATAAAAAAACAACCTCCCGAAGAATCGGGAGGTCTAAAGTATAGCCATGAAAAACAAAACTCTCTTCCTGGTGAATCCAGGATTCGAGTAGTGTCACAATTTAATATTATTCTGCTTTTTTAGCATATTTCTTCTTGAATTTATCGATACGGCCAGCTGTATCTACCAACATGTTCTTGCCGGTAAAGAAAGGATGAGATGTATTTGATATCTCGAGCTTTACCAGGGGGTATTCGTTACCGTCTTCCCATTTTGCGGTCTCTTTAGAGGAGGCAGTAGAACGGCTCAGAAATGTGGTGCCGTTACTCATGTCTTTAAAAACTACTAACCGGTAGCTGTCGGGATGGATTCCTTTTTTCATAACTTGATGATTTTGAAGGCTGCACGGATTTTGCCGTACAGATTAATAGATAATTTTAAGGGCTGCAAAGATAGGCTGGGGAAGGTTTATTGCCAAATCTTATTGGAACTGATTGTGTAACCGGGAGGCAAGCTCAGGAGGGGCTTAAAAGATGAAAGCACCAAGTTAGCTCACTTTCTGGCTTGCGCCTTCGGTTCGCATACCCGATGCTTTCTGGAATAATTTCCACCTTTTGACGGGTTTCTTTTACTCCGGAGATACTTCCATCTTTTGAGGGATTTCCGTTTCTCCCAAGCACTTCATTTTATTGCTAAAACGTCGTGCAGTTGTATATCAAATATAGCACACCGGTATAACCTTTTCCAAATTTTTAGCCCATATGATATGCACCTCTTTTCCCCTTTGTTATGCACAGAAAATCGGCTTAAAAGCAGGTTTATTAAGGGCTTAGTCCCGCATATTGACATATTGTAAAGGAATTCCCAGGTTACCATTCTTGCAAAGCTGGATCACAGCCTGGAGGTCGTCGATCTTTTTTGCGGTTACCCTCACCAGGTCGTCGTTAATGGAGACCTGAACCTTCATTCCCGAGTCTTTAATAAGCTTGACGATCTTCTTGGCGTCTTCCTGGGCCAACCCGTTCCGGACCTTTACCTCCTTCTTCCATACCTTACCGCTTTGAGCACCTTCTTTGGATGTATCAAAAGCTTCAGGTGCTATACCCTGCTTGTGCGAACGACTGATCAGTACATCGATAAGCTGCCGCATTTTCATATCATCATCCGCCTCCAGTTTAAGCTGAAATTCTTTCTTGTCAAGGTTAATGACAACATGTGATCCTTTAAAATCAAACCGGTTGGTGATCTCTTTCGTGGTAACATTCACGGCATTTTCTAATGCTTGTGCTTCCACTTTACTTACAATATCAAAAGAAGGCATGGCGGTTGGTGTTGGTTAGGTACAAATATAAAAAAGTCCCTCTTAGAAAAGAGGGACGCGTCTCATATAACTGCGTACATGAGAAAACTGTACGTTTTAGTTCATTTATTACTGGCCTCCCTGCCCTACCCGGTTCTGCTCATCCTGGGATGCATTGTTCCTGCGGCGGGGTTGTTGATTCTGCTGTGTCTTGCCAAAACGGTAGGTGAACGAAGCGGTCACCTGTCGGATATCCGGGCGGGCAACAAAATTTCCATCGATCCTGCCGTACTTGCTCAAGCCCGCAAATTTTTGCCAGGCAAAAGGATCCCGGACATTCATCCGGACCGTTCCTTTTCCTTTCATTACCTGCTTCTGGAGACCCAGGCTGACCTGGTAAATAGGTTCCATCTTCGTAAGATTATTAATGCCTTTATAACGGTAAAACCCACTCAACTCACCGGTATAATCCTTACCCAGTTTAAACGTGTTGGTGACATTGACCATAAAGGAAGTGAAAGAAAGATCGATCTTCGAAGAATCATAAGTGCCTTTATAATGATTATTGAATACGTTAGTAAAGATATTAGCGGTCCACCATTTCGAAACAGTAACAGGGGTCGTAATGGCCAAACCGATATTACGAAACTTCGACACATTATCAACAGTCAGGAACCTTATCTTACTATCGGGGTTATTGGGATCCACTTTGTTCACCTGCGAGATCACATCGTCTGTTGTACTGTAATTGACCGTAGTGATATACTTACCCTTGAAGGAATGCGATAACTCAACATTGTGTGTGTATTGGGGCCGTAAGTAAATATTGCCCTGACGATACGATAAGGAATCCAGGAAATATGTAAAAGGGTTCAGGTCCTGGTAATTGGGGCGGTTGATACGGCGCCCGTAATTAATAGTAAAAGTATTCTTATCATCCAGTTTATAACTAATAAAAGCGGTGGGGAATAAATTGGTAGTGTCCCTTTTAAATTTCGTTTGCGCCACCACCTGGTTACCCAACTGGTTGCCATGTGAGATCGTGTTCTCTACCCGCAGACCAGCCTGGAATGACCATTTCTTTCCAAGTTCCTTGCTGACATTCACGTAAGCCGCATTGATATTTTCATCATAGATAAAATGATTAGAACGGATCAGGTCTTCCTCCCATTTCTCATTGATCAGGTTCTTATAGTCAACCTTGTTATCATTCTTCACATAACTCGTTTTTAATCCCGCTTCTAACCGGCCTCCTTTAAAAGGATGCGTATAATCTGTTTTAAAAGAATAAATATCAATATCTGAGGGCAAATGGCCCCTTAGCGAAGAACTTCCTGTTTGCTGCAGGGCATTATTGAAATAATTAGTGGTCAAAAGCATATCAGACAAACTGCTGTAAACCACATAATCAACATCCGCAGTAAGTTCCTTCCCTGTTGAATCAAAACTGTGTTTCCAGTTAAGGTTCACTGTTCCATTCTTGAACTTGATATCGTTATCCGTGTTGGATACCAGCCGGCTTTGTAATACACGATTTTCGTCACTCAGGTCTCCGATAGTGACAGGCATGGGGTGGCCACTGAAAGCGAACCCGCTTAATACTATACCATATGTGTTCTTTTTATTCGCATACCAGTCAAGACCCAGTTTAAGCGTATGGTTCATGTTGGCGAATTTGAAACGGGTCTCTGTATTATTATACCCGACAATATTCTTATCCTCATCCAGGAAACGGTTCTCAAAGGTGAGCGTATTACGGCCTTTAAACATATTGGGGTTATAGTTGCCGAAAAAATTCAGTTTATTTTTCCGCCAGTTAAAGTTTAGACTATTCTGTGATTTTGGAATGAAGTAAAGCTTATCCCCCTGCTTATATATACTGCTGGTAGCACCTACCATAAAGCTGCCATTGAACCCGGCATTCTTTCCTTTTTTTGTTTTGATATTGATAACGCCCGAATTTCCTGACGCATCGAATTTCGAAGAAGGATTGGTCATGATCTCGATCTGGTCGAGTGCGGAAGCAGGCATATTCTTTAGCATATTGGCCAGGTCGGCGGCCGAGAGATAGGATAATTTTCCATCCAGCATAACGATCACCCCGGCTTTTCCACGAAGGCTGATATTACCATCATTATCTACACTAATACCCGGTGATTTCTCCAGGACCTCCATCGCTGTTGCCCCGGCATTAGTAGGTGAAGCGTCTACGTTTACTATTGTCTTATCGATCTTTGTTTCAATAAAAGGTCTTTTGGCCGTTACAGTAACTTCACCCAGCCCTTTTGCAGCTGCCATCATCTGGATGGCTGCCAGCTGAACCGATGCATTTGATTCACTAATCGTAAAAGTATTACCGAAACTTTTTTCCAGTCCCGCAGAAGAAGTGGATACCAGGTAACTACCTGCTGCAATATTCTCAAACTCGTACTTGCCATCCTTACCGGTAACAGCCACTTTTACTAATGATGAATCCTTGCTTTTAAGCAGGGAAACAGATACTGATTGAATTGGCTTATTGGAAGCATCCAGTACAGACCCGGATATTTTCCCGGGCTTATTCTGGGCGGATGAAACGAGTCCTGACAGCAGAATCAAAAAAAGAGTAAAGTATTTTCTCATAATCATGGCTATGGGTTATTGATCCGATTAAAAACTAAAATTGCTTCATAAGCCTGTAATGAGGAAGCGAAATATGACAAGTTTCGTAGTTCCCGTGACAAAGGGCAATAATTACTTACCGATACACAAGCGGCAAAAAAACTATTTGATTAAATATCAATGTTAAAATGGCATTAACATCCTCCCTCGAAAACTAAAAAAGCCTCTCTTCCGCAGGCGAAAGAGAGGCCGTATATGGTCGGCGTTCTTTATTAATTTCCTGTTTTTACTCTCCCTTGTTCGTCAGATGCACTTCCTTCTTTTTTACCACTGCCGGCTTTTAATTTTCCTTTATTGAAACGCCAGGTAAAGGAAAGACTTACGGCACGGCTGTCATTGATATCGGTGAATTTCGCATCCACGTTACCATACTTGCTATAACCTTTGAATTTATTACCTGCGAAAATATCACGGACATTCAAACGGACACTTCCCTTATTTTTCATTACTTGTTTGCTGAATCCCGCATTTACCTGGGCGATCGGGTTGATGACGATCACTCCTTCCACTCCCTTACTGCGATAGAAACCACTTACCTCGGCTGTCCAGCCCTTACCCCATTTGAACTGCTGTTGTACCTGGAGCATCAGCATCGTGTTCCCGATCGAGATATGTTCATTATTCACGATCCCTTTGAACTGGTTATTGGCCAGGTTGGCATAGATATTACCGCTCCACCATTTTTTGATCTCTTTATGTGCACTTATAGCTATACCAAACTGGTTGCGGGAAGCAATATTCGCTTTGTTGACAAATGTTTCATTTGTCAATTCGTTCTGCTCGATCACCTGCTGTATGATATCGGTTGTGTTGCTGTAATTAAGTGTTGTTGTCAGGAACCCTTTGTAAGTATGGCTCAGCTCGATATTATGACTAAACTGCGGTTTCAGGTTCGGGTTGCCTTTTTCAAATGTATACCGGTCAAGGAAATGAATAAAGGGGTTCAGGTCTTCATAATCAGGGCGATTGATCCTTCTCCCATAGTTGATCACGAATGAGTTCTTCTCATTGGCCGTGTACTGCAGGTAAGCTGTCGGGAAAAGCTGCGTGTAATTTCTTTTGAATTGCTCACCGGTAGTCAGTTGGTTGCCTTTGGCATTGGTATTTTCCATTCGTAAGCCAAACTGTCCGCTCCATTTTTTACCCAGGGGCCTGCTATAGTTCAGATAGGCGGCATTTACATTCTCCTGGTACAGAAAATGGTTGCTGCGGTTGTAATCATGTACCAGCTGGCCGTTTTGTATACTATCATAGTTGGCATCATTATCCGTTTTCACATAACTTGATTTGATACCTGCTTCAAATTTTGCTCCTTTCTTCAACGGTAATGTATAATCTATTTTTCCGCTATAAATCGATATATCCTGGGGAAGATCCCCCATCAGCGTATCAGGACCTTTGGTCAGGTTGCCCATATCATCATAATAAGAAGTAGTAAGCGGTTGGGTGCTGGCAGACCTGTATTGCAGGTAATCCAGGTCAGCCGAGATCTCCTGCCCTGTCGAGTCCAGTATGGTCCTGAAGTTAAAATTGCTGCTGAAATTCTTCCACTTCTCATCATTTCGTGTGTAACTGACCGCCTTGCTCTCTAAAGCATTGTTAGGATCATAGATGAAAGTGTTGCTATTACTTTCCCATACTTTGGGATTATAAAAACCACTCAATACGAAACCAAACGTGGTCTTCTTACTCGCTGAATAATCCATTCCAAGTTTAGCGCTGTAGAAATGTCCCTTGTTGATCATCGCGGAATTCTGATCAAAAATAGAAAGCAGGTCCTTGGTCACTGATTCACGGAAATTCCTGGTGATCAGGAGATCTTCTCCCCGGTGGTTACGGTTATAGTTCAGGCTGCTGAACAAATTTACTTTGCCGTTGCGGTAGTTGAAGCTGCCGCTTTCATTGAACCGGGCATACTTACCCTGTGTAAAACCCGTAGTAAGACTTCCGTTATAACCAAACTGTTTGTTCTTTTTCGTTTTAATATTGATAACCCCTGAATTACCTGACGCATCATACTTTGCGGGAGGATTGGTCATGATCTCGATCTGCTCCAGCTGGCTGGCGCTCATACTACGCAACATCCCGGCAAGGTCGGCGCCACTTAAATAGCTGGGACGACCATCGATCATCACCACTACACCCTGTTTTCCTTTCAGGCTGATATTACCATCTTTATCAACGGTGATACCGGGCGATTTTTCCAGCACTTCCATTGCAGAATTGCCGACATTGGTCACGGATGCTTCTACGTTCACGATCATACGATCCAGTTTTTGTTCGATCAACGGTTTTTTCGCCGTCACCGTTACTTCACCCATCGATTTAGCACTCGGAACCAGTTCGATCGTTTTTAATGTTATGTTACCTGAAGTCATATCAAAAGTCGCAGAGTAACCTTTGACATGTCCTACTGCGCTGATCGAAACAAAATATTTTCCTTCAGAAATTCCATCGAATTCATATTTACCTGTTTTATCAGCTACGCTCATTTTTGCAACAGATGAATCGCTTGCCCGGTGAAGGGTGATCGTCGCAGATTCAATGGTTTTGGTGTTTCCGTCGATCACGGTGCCGCTTACTTTGCCATTTTTTGGCTGTGCATGACTGACAAGGGAAAAACTTGTCAGGAGGATGGTCAGCATGGTCAAGATCTTTTTCATTATTGTGTTTTTGAATTATTTAGTACCTGTTTTTGAGTATTACGCATCAAAACTAGGTACTTTGTATTACCAAGTATATTGTTTTATAATAAACGGCCCTTTTTAGGGATAGTCGGTTATTTTTCAGACATTTCTATGACGCCGGAGGGGAAATTGGGTTACAATAGGCCATGTATTATGGATAAAAGGCAAATCCCGGCCACTAACTGGAAAACCAGGTATTTTTAATGGAAACAGCTTAATCCATTCGTAATGGCTTGCCGGGGGAAGGCTGAAAAGAAATTAGCTATAACTTATATTGCAGAAAACTAATCAGATGATCATTGATTTTCGTTCAGATACGGTAACCCGACCGACCCCGGGAATGTTAGCAGCGATGATGAAGGCAAAAGTGGGTGATGATGTATTTGGAGAAGATCCTTCGATTAATGAGTTAGAAACGGTTACAGCTGGGCTATTTGGGATGGAAGGCGCCCTCTTCTGCCCTTCCGGTACCATGACCAACCAGATCGCCATTAAGTGTCATACCCAGCCCGGTGATGAGGTTATTTGCGATGAAAGCTCCCATATCTATCAATATGAAGGTGGTGGTATCGCATTTAATTCAGGCGCATCCGTAAAACTTTTACATGGAAACCTGGGAAGGATCACTGCCGAGCAGGTATTGGCGGCTATTCAACCCGACGATCCGCATCGTGCGAATACCAGCCTGGTCTCACTTGAAAACACTTCCAACCGCGGTGGGGGAAGCTGCTACGAGATGGAAGATATTAACCAGATACAGGCGGTTTGCAAAGAAAAGAAGCTCGCCTTTCACCTGGATGGTGCGAGATTGTGGAATGCGCTTATTGCAAAAAAACAAACGCCGGTACAATATGGCAACGCATTTGATAGCATATCTGTTTGCCTCAGTAAAAGTTTAGGATGTCCTGTTGGAAGTTTATTACTGGGTAAAAAGGAGTTCATCAAAAAAGCAAGACGGGTCCGCAAAGCTTTTGGCGGAGGAATGCGACAAGCGGGCTTTATAGCAGCAGCGGGCTTGTACGCACTTGAACATAATATAAACCGGCTGGAGGAGGATCACACAAATGCCCGGGAGATCGCGGCGGCCATCGGGGAAAAGGAATTTGTAAAAATGGTATTGCCGGTAGAGACCAATATCATCATCTTTGAATTAAAGGATAGTATCTCGGCGCCCGACCTCGTAGCGGGACTAAAAAAATATTCGATCTTAGGCTATGCGATCTCACCCAACCGTGTGAGGCTGGTGGTACATTTAGACATCAGCCCTGAAATGGTAACCAGGACCATTGAAGCCTTCAATCAACTATAGTATCTTAGAAGCATGTTACCCAGGATCAACCCCACCAAGACAAAAGCATGGACAGCGTTGCAGGAACATTATGTTTCAATGAAGGATGTTCAGCTCCGCGACCTCTTTAAGGAAGACCAGGAGCGCTTCAAAAAATTCTCCATGTGCCTGGGAGAATTGGTCTTTGATTATTCCAAGAATATCATCACGGAGAAAACGATGCAATTGCTCACAGAACTGGCCAATGAGTGCCAGTTAAAAGAGGCTATGGGTTCCATGTTCAGCGGCGAACTGATCAACGAAACAGAAAAAAGAGCGGTATTGCACACAGCTTTACGGGATCCGGGGGACCAGCCTGTTTTGACCGGTGGGGTGGATGTCATGCCCGGGATAAAGAAAGTATTGCGCAGGATGAGATCATTTGCCAATGCGACGCACAATGGTAAAACCAGGGGGTATACCGGCAAGAGGATAAAATACATCGTCAATATCGGTATCGGTGGGAGCGACCTGGGACCGCAAATGGTATCGGAAGCACTAAAACCCTATTGGGTGGATGGGATCGAATCCTTTTTTGTATCAAATGTGGATAGCTCACATATCGCTGAAGTATTAAAAAAAATAAATCCTGAGCGAAGTTTGTTCCTCATTGCTTCCAAGACATTTACAACGCAGGAAACCATGACCAATGCACATACAGCAAGGGAATGGTTTCTTAAAAAAGCAAAAAACGAAAAGCATATCGCTAAACATTTTGTCGCTTTATCCACGAATAAAAAAGCAGTGGCGGATTTCGGCATTGATAAGAAGAATATGTTCGAATTCTGGGACTGGGTGGGAGGACGCTATTCTCTGTGGAGCGCTGTGGGATTGTCCATTGCCCTTACCACCGGCTATAAGAATTTTGAGTATTTGCTGAAAGGAGCCCATGCGGCCGACATGCATTTCAGTACAACAGCTTTTGAAAAGAATATCCCCGTATTAATGGCTCTGCTGGGAATATGGTATACCAATTTCTTTGGCGCCCGGTCAGAGGCTGTCCTGCCTTATGACCAGTATCTTCATCGCTTTGCCGCATACCTGCAACAGGGAAATATGGAAAGCAATGGAAAGAGTGTTGACCGTAATGGTGAACCAGTAGATTACGCCACCGGTCCCGTTATCTGGGGCGAACCCGGTACGAATGGCCAGCATGCTTTTTACCAGTTGCTCCACCAGGGAACTCCTTTTATTCCCTGCGATTTTATCGCTCCTGCGCAAACGTATAATCCAATCGGCGACCACCAGGAGAAATTATTAAGCAATTTTTTTGCACAAACAGAAGCTTTAATGAACGGCAAAACAGCAGCAGAAACCGAAAAAGAATTATTGGAGCAGGGAAGAACAGGCGCGGAGATCGCAAAGCTGCTTCCTTATAAGATGTTCCCGGGCAATAAACCAACCAATTCCTTCCTGCTAAAAAAGATCACCCCGGAAAGCCTGGGTCAACTGATCGCTTTATATGAACACAAGATCTTCGTGCAGGGTATTATCTGGAATATCTACAGTTTCGATCAATGGGGAGTGGAGCTGGGAAAACAATTAGCCAATAAGATATTACCCGAGCTCCAGTCTACCGGGATTATTAACCAGCATGATGCATCCACCAACGGGCTGATCAATGCCTGGAAGCAGATGAAAAAATAATTGTAATTCCCGTTTCGCCAATCATCGCTTGTCAAATAGTTTTCCTGGCTATTGCCCTGTTTATATTTCTTCAATAACTGCTGCGATATGCCTGTACCATCCGCACTTACTTTCAATATATAGATCGCTTTGTTTTTTACCTCGACTAAGCTTCTGAGCCCGTAACAATTGAACTGTGTATGCCGAAGCTTAATACGGCTATCAATGCCAGGGCTTGTTAAAATAAAAGCCCCCCGCTTGTTGCGGGGGGCTTTGTTATCATTTCAGATCTCTGAGATCTTAATTGGTCTGTTTGATGATAATTCCGGAAGTAACTCTTCCTGTGCGTTTGTGAGCAACCTTCACCACATAAGGTCCGGCTGCCATTTTGCTCAGGTCGAAGTCGATCCTTGCATACGGCTCAGTAATATTTGTCAATACTACTTCTTTTGTAGCAACGATCTGTCCATTTGAGTTAAACACGGTTACATACCTGTTCTCAGTGATAGCGCCTCCGAAGTACAACCTAACCTGGAATTGACCATTGGTCGGGTTCGGATAGAGCCACAGTTTGTCTGAAGCTTCAGAACCGATCACGAGCGTATTAGAACTGGCAGTGCAAAGGTTATTTGCAGTAACTGTTGCACGATAAGAACCGAGTTGGTCAATACCCACTACAATCGAGCTGGTATTTGCTCCTGGTATGGTCACACCATTGTATGTCCAGGAGTAGCTGGTAGCACTGTTAGCCGGCGGAGTGCTGGTTGCAGTGATCGTTGCTGTTTGTCCCGGTGTTAATGCCAGGTCAGTCGCAGATATCGTTACAACTGGCAGAGGTTTGATAGTTAGTAAACCAAAACCTGCAGATGTTACAGTACCACAAGGGGAGGCTGTTACGATCACTTTGTAACGGTAGTTATTCATCAGCTGCGTTACATTCGGTAAAGTAAGTACCTGTCCTGTACCACCCGGAACGTCATTATAGCTCAAACCATCGTCAATACTAACCTGCCAACGGTAGGTCATCGGTCCGGCATTGGCTGGTGTTGTAACAGCCGTGAATGTTGCAGTTGAACCAAGACATACTGGGTTCGGGTTAGGTGATACTGTCACTGCAGTAACCGGGTTAGTTACATTAACTGTAACACAAGTCGGTCCACTTGCACAAGTAGGATTAACTGTACTATAATTAACACAATAAGTCGTGTTAACTGTTGGTCTCACGTAAATGGTATTGATCGGTGTACCCGTGTAGGCAATAGTAGCAGCAGGGTCAGTGAACATGGTATTAGGCGGAGGAACAGGAGATGTTTGTGTCCAGATACCTTGTGCCGGTGCACCATAAGTAATGTCCATAGACCAGTTAACCAATGTACCTATATCTCCAGCCCACTCCTGGCAATCATTGATCGCGATAGTCCAGTTACCAGTTCCCTGGTTAACACCACCCCATAATGTACTCCATGATTGGGTTGTCGGCGGGAATGCTGTAGGTCCGGAACCGCTTGCATCAGCGTAAGAACCAGCACCAATTTCAAAGTCTCCCCTGAACGTACCTGTAAATGGAGGAGGCACAGCGCTAAACCGCGTAGTACCTGCAGAGCTGATCACCGTATTGGTAAAGTTAGCTCCTGCAGTCTGAGCTCCTGATTTATGATAGAACAGATTCAGTACCTGATTGGTGGTAGTATTTTTCAATACTATTTTCAGGTCAGATGCATAAGAATGGGAGATGTTCAATCTCACATCAATCCTGCTGATTACTGAACCACCAGGCAGTACAACAGGGATTGTATGGTTGATACCGGCATCACATACAGGTGCAGATGAAGCAGGTGGCCCTACGAGGTCAGGGATCTGGATATTCACATTACCTGAAGCGAACGTTTGTGTTGCAGGTGAGGTCGCATTCGTCAGAGTAAGCGCCTGTATCGTTCCTGTGCAGATAGTAGCACCGGAGATGTTGGTCCTTGCAACCAATGGTCCCATTGTCAATACAGCAGGAGTAGTAAAGTCAACTGCTGTACATGGTCCTACCACTACCATACGATAGTTGTAACCATTGTAAGTAGAAGGGATATTTGACAAAGTCAATGTAGATGTTGTTGCACCAGAGAAGATCGGCGCTGTACCACCATTTACTACAGTTGACCATGGTGTAGCAGGATTTGAATTGATCCGCTGTTCCCATGAATAAGTAAGGGCAGAACCTGATGCCGAACCAGTAAAGCTGGCGGAACCGGAACATTCTGCAGTTACGTTGGAAGGGTTACCAGTAACAACACCCTGGATACAAGTCTGGATGTCCACCAGGTAATCTTCTGATTCACCAAAAGCACTGTTGGTAGGACCGCAAGCCTGGCCGCCGTTCATTGGCACATCATCGCCACCCCTTACCCTTAAACGGGTAATACCGGTAGCAGCAGTCAACGGAACATTGATCGTGAGTGATCCGGTACCATTAGCACCTACGTTTGGAGAAACTCCTACGAATTCAGTAGTGCTGTTGAAAGCTCCGTCATGGTTAAAGTCAACCCACACACCAAAATGCTGTCCAAACGTATCCGGGCCTAATGACACAGTGATCGTAGTGGAAAGACCTTTGAACAATTGTGCTGCTGGTATTGCATTATAGAAAGTATAGAAAGGATTCGGAGAGCAGGTTGTAGGATTATTGATCGTTCCTACTACTACCCTGGCAATATAATCACCCAGTGAACAGCCGAAAGAGTAAGTTGGAGCGCAATAACAATCGTCAACCGCTTTAATCCCAACGAGAACAGGGTTTGATATAGCTGTATTACCTGAGCAAGTTACCTGAACCCTATACCAGGTAGCCACAGATTGAGTTGTTGAATGACTTCCGAATATCGCACCAGGAATATTTACATAAGAACCTGGAGCATTAGTAAGGGATGACTGCCACTGGTAAGTCACGAGTGAACCAGGCGTACCATTCTGTGGTGTCAAAGTAAAGGTCTGTGCAGGGCAAACAGGATCTGCAGTTGTAAGGGTATTACCCGGAGTAGGTGTGCCTACGCAGGGAGCCTGGGGAGGAGGATAGATAGCCAGGGTTTCAACCTGACCGCCATATGCTCCTGTAAGCGTGCTGGATCCATTTGCCGTGTTAACGATCCTTAACTGGGCCTGGCCAGCAGTAGCATTAAAACAAGCGTAATGAAGCTGGCCGTCACTCGGATCAAAATGTCCATCCTGTCCGAAGTTCGCATTGAAGCCTAATGGGCCAACCAAGGTAGCAGCGCCGGTAGTTTTATCAAAACTGTAAAAATTATCAGTTACAATATCTGTTGCAAACAACTGGCCGGTTGGAGATGCGCAAAGCATAATAACACCGGGGGCAACTGTAGTAGCAGCACCGATCGGAGTACATACGCCCGTAGTAATATTCACGGTAAATATCTGGGAAACAGAAAGACTTGTTGATGCACCATACATGGTACCAGTTGTTGCATCCCAGGTCATTCCGGTGAAATTCGCCTGCGGCAAGCCTGTGCAATTCGCAACGAATGTTCTCACACCAGTGAGGGTGTCAACAATATACAACGCAAAAGGAGATGCCTGATCGATGACATACATCTTTTGAGTTGTCGTAACCCAGGCTGCGGCACCTGGGAAACCAAAAGGTACTGCAGCACCAATGGGAGTTAAAGTTGTATTAAGCAGTGACTGCTTATTCAACTGGAAAGGACCAGCGCCATTATAACAAAAAGCGCGGCTGGTTGGATTTCCTGCATCAGGAAGGATCTCGTCGTCTGAAAACGGTAAATTCTGAATTGGGGCCTGACCTACTGATGTAGGGGCATTCCTCAGATCCATTAAGGCCTGCTTTTGGTCCCGCAGATTCCCGATGGGTTGCTGCTTTTTTACTTTGCCCGGAAGATCCTGGGCAGAAGTAAGTTGGGTGGAAGCGGCCAGAATCAATGCCAGCGCAAAGATTCTCGTGCATAAGTACCCGAAACTTTTTTGAGTAAATTTTGGTTGCATAAATATTTATTTTAAATGATTGATTATTACCTGCCCCGCAGGTAATTTCCCGAATCCGGGGCGTAAGTTAATTTTTTTTAGAATACCAATAAAAAAATAAATTACCCATTTACCATTTATCCACCTCTTCCTGGTTACTGGCTGGCTGCACATCGCCGGTCTCCGCTACAGGACTGGGTTCTGCCGGTTTTTCCTGCTCAGATACGGGGGTAGATTCCATGGCTACGGGGAGGTTATTTTCCTGTGGGCTACCTTCCTCGGGATTTTCGTCGTGGTTGAAGGCATCAAAGTCAAAATCAGGCATCAGGTCGGTTTTTACATAATCTACCGCTTCGCCCAGCGCTTTGATGAACTTGTTGAAATCTTCTTTGTACAGGAAAATTTTGTGCCTGTCATAACCGTTGTCGTCAAATCGTTTACGGCTTTCAGTGATGGTGAGGTAATAATCATTACCACGGGTAGCTCTTACATCAAAGAAGTAGGTCCTTCTTTTTCCGGCACGGATGCGCTTGCTGTAAATGCTCTCTATTTTCTTGTCGTTATTCTCGTACGTCACAGTGTAAGTTTTTAGCAGTTAAGGAATTGCTTTGGTTTTGTCCCCCATAGGGACTCCTATTGAGGGAGTCACAAATATAGAGATGTTTTTCAAACGGCCAAACCTATTCAAAAGGGGGGCTGACCGGCCTCCCGGGAGCAAGGCTTTAAAACCTGCTGGTATTATCCTGCTGTTGCTGGCGGGCATATAAACCTGCATAATATCCCCGGGGAATGGACAGCAATTGCTGGTGAGTCCCCTGTTCAACGATCAGCCCGTCTTCCAGCACAATGATCTTATCAAAATTGAAAAGAGAGAAGATGCGGTGCGTAATGATGATCGCCGTTTTATCCCGGAGGTAGTCGTTTAGCTGGCCGATGATCTGCTTCTCGGTCCGGGCATCCACGGCACTAAGACAGTCATCGAAAATGACAAGGCCCGGGTCCTTGATCAGTGCCCGGGCGATCGATATCCGTTGTTTCTGTCCCCCGCTCAGGGTAACACCCCTTTCCCCGATCATCGTATCAAATTGTTCGGAGAATCGTTCAATCTCAGCACGTACACTTGCTTTTTCAGCCGCCGCGATCACTTCTTCTTTATCCGCCTGCTGCAGGCCGAAACGAATATTGTTCTCCACTGTTTCACTAAAGAGGAACACGTCCTGCGGAACGTAACTGATCTGCTCCCGGAGCCCGGCAAGTTCAATCTCGCGGATATTCTTTCCATCCATCAGGATGATGCCATTGTCCGCATCATACATCCGGAGTAACAATTGCGCGACAGTTGATTTACCACTCCCCGTTCTGCCTACGATGGCGACTTTCTCTCCCGGTTTGATATGGAGATTGAAATCCTTTAATGCTTTGATGCCGGTGTGTGGATACGTGAAATTCACCTGGTCGAATTGAATAGTACCCGCCAGTTTTGCAGCAACCGGGTGTAGCGCATTTTGTATCGTGGGTGTTGTTTGCAGGAATTCATTGATACGTTTTTGCGATGCCGCGGCACGTTGGATCATACTCGCTGTAAGACCGATCGCACTGACGGGGAACGTGAGCATATTCACGTACATGACAAATTCAATGATCGTCGCGAGATTAGTCCTGGCGGGATTATTAATATGATGCAATCCCCCGATCATGATCGTCAGCAGGGTACTCAACCCGATAAGCAAAGTGATCGAAGGGAAATAGATCGCTTCCACTTTCGCCAGCCCTGTTGCATTCTTTTTATAGTCTTCGCTGTTCTTGGTAAAGAAACCAAGCATCGCTTTTTCCTGTACAAAGGACTTGATCACCCTTATCCCCGAATAGGATTCCTGTGCATTGGTCGTAAGTTCCGATAAGGATTCCTGTATTTTTTCACTCTTCCTGTTGATCGTATTATTCACAAAATAAATGGCGACTGCAAGGATCGGTAAAGGCATCAAAACATACAGGGTCAGTTCGGCATCCCGTTTCAGCATAAAAAAAACACTGAGCGAAATGATTGCTACGAGGTTGGCCAGGTACATGATAGCGGGCCCGGTGAACATCCTGACACGGCTTACATCTTCGGCTATCCGGTTCATCAGGTCACCGGTATTATGTGTTTTATAAAAAGCCGTATCCAGTTGCTGGTAATGGGCATATATCTCGTTCTTCTGGTCGTACTCGATATGGCGGCTCATCACGATGATGGACTGGCGCATCAGGAAAAGAAAAAAACCACGGAGCAAGGCTAATACCAGGATGGTGATCCCGCAAAGGGCCACTACTCTTCCCAGCGAATAGTCTTTTTCTTGTACGCTGCGGATAAAACCTTCCACTAACACATCGTAATTGGGCACTTGTGCAGGGGCGGTATAACCTGGCGATTCCAGCGATTTTTCCACATAGTCCAACACAAACCCTGTTACCTGTGGGGAAAGCACGTTGAAATAATTCGACAGGAAAACAAATAATACACCGATCCCAAGGCGGATACGATATTTCCAGAAATAAGTATTGAGGGTTTTGAGATGCTTCACCCAAAAAGTTTAAGCGAAGTTAGATGATGTAAGAGTAAAGTTCTGTTGAACACTATCCACTCAACACAAAATTGTCCCTTGACGGGGCGCTTAATTGTGGTTTGCGGAGAGAGAGGGATTACTTTCAGTGATCCCTTCGCCTGCGGCGGGCGGGCTAAAACCAAATTAAGCAAGCACTTCGTGCTTTTAATTTTATTCCCGGTTACTC
>JBDSPR010000020.1:0-12647 GCA_039930245.1 Chitinophagaceae bacterium
AATTTTAAGTCAGCCGAGGCCTGACCCGTAAGTCACCCCGGGCTTGACCCGGGGTGCGGTAACCCTTTCTTACAATAATTCCGGGCTTGACCCGGAATCTATTACACGATCTTTTACGGATGTCTTATTTAATTTTTAATTCCCCCAGGCTTGACTCATAAGTCACCCCGGGTTCGACCCGGGGTGCGGTAAACCTTTCTTACAATAATTCCGGGCTTGACCCGGAATCTATTACAGGCTCAATATTACAGTATCTGGATCAGGCTTTATTAAAAACCTTGATAACGGGTTCACGGAGCACAGCTCCTGCCCCGCTGCTGTAAAAATAAATAACATCTGCGATCGCTTCCGGTGTTACCCAGGTACTGAAGTCGGCATCCGGCATAGATTCCCGGTTGGGAGGTGTATCAATCGTAGAAGGAACGACCACGCTGGTGACAATATCTTTCCCCTTTGCTTCTTCATTCATCAATTCGGCCAGTCGAAAGATCAGCGATTTGGCCAGGCCATATGCCACCATCCCCTTACTATTCTTCATATCGGACCCGGGCTTTGAACCGATAAGAAAGATCCGCCCACTACCCTGTTGCATCATCTGCAGGAATACTGGTTTCGCGACATTGTAGGCCGTTTCAAAATTCAACTTGTATTGTTTGGCGATATCCGCTGCTTTTGTCTCCGCGATCTTTCCCATGGCAAAACCACCCACCGTCAATACAGCCACATCTATTCGTCCATGTTTTATAGCTACCAGTTCTGCGAACTGCCTTGCCGGTTCTTCGTTCATCAGGTCAACCACTGCCGTTTCAAAATGGCTGCCTTTTATATCGGGGATTACGGGATCATTGGGAATAACTGTTCCCACCACGTAATATCCTTCCTGCAGGAATTTTTTTACCACGGCCTGACCCATATTGCCGGTAGCACCGGTTACTACAGCTGTTTTCATAACTGTTGATTGTTACGCGAATGTAACAAACAAGTGCTTCACCAATCGACTTTGCCTCTTTCCCGGCCAAAATCCAGGAAACGACGGTAGTATCATTGCCCGATTGTTTTTGTAACTTAGGGTCAGGACCAACCCGCATGCTGCGCGGCTGACCAACAGGACTATGCATAAAAAACTGCTTTTACTGGTTGTTTCAAACTGCCTGGTGATACAGTTAACTGCGCAGCTATGCACCATAGCGGGTCAGACACCTGTTTCTGCCCGACTTGTCTGTGGTTCAGAATCATTTATTTTGAACAATCCCAACGCTTGTGGTAATAAGACCATTCCCACACCTTGCACAGATGGATTTCCTTATTTGGACAAGAGTCCGCATTTTTTCCGGATGTCTTGTTTCAACACCGGTACCCTTGGTTTTACGATAACCCCAAGTGATGTCACGGCAAACTATAACTGGCAATTATTTGATATTACCGGCACCAACCCGGACGATATTTTCACGAACCCGGCATTATTCATAGCCTGTAATTGGTCGGGAGATCCCGGGCAAACAGGTGCTACATCGGATGGCACCAGCCTCGTTGTTTGTTCCGGCCCCGGGAACCCTTTCAGCCTTATGCCAGTAATACTAGCAGGCCGCACTTATTTGTTAATGGTTTCCAATGAAAGTGGTTTTGGAGGTAGCTATGAATTGATCTTCTCAGGGGGGACAGCCAGCATCACCGATGCGGTTGATCCCCACCTGCAAAGCGCAAGAGCCAGCTGTAATAGTAGCGAGATCGTCGTCCGCCTGAATAAAAAGATACAGTGCAATACGATCGATGCAAGCGGTGCTGAATTTACGTTGAGTGGTGGTGCGACGATCACTGCAGCTACCCCAGGAGTTTGTACCGGGATATTTGGGACCGATTCCGTAATACTATCTCTCAGCAACCCGCTGCTGATCGGGAATTATACGGTAACGATCGGCAATGGTGGCGACGGAAATACATTGGTGGATGTTTGCAATCGCTCCATCCCTATAGGAGAAGTAGTGCCTTTCAGTGTTACCGTACCCCAGGCAACTCCGTATGACAGTATAACGCCGACCGGCTGTTCGCCCGAATACCTTGAATTTGTTTTTGCCAAACGGATGGATTGCAGTTCCATCGCGGGGGATGGATCTGATTTTATCATCAGTGGTCCCGGTACGATCTCCTTCAGCCCTGCGGGTTGTGGACCAGCCGTAACAAGTTCGAAGATCCGCTTGAATATTACAGCCCCCATAACCATAGGCGGGACCTATACTGTCCAGCTTGTCACGGGAACTGACGGGAATACCCTACTCGATGAATGCGGGATGGAAACTCCCCCCGGTGGCATTCTTTCCTTTACCGTGGATGACCCCGTGTCTGCGATCTTTACGTATACTATTCCTCCCACCTGTAATGCGACCATTGCTTCTTTCTTCCATGATGGAAATGGGAATACCAATTTGTGGGACTGGAATTTTGGAGGCGCCAATACCAGCAGTTTGCAAAACCCGGTGCATGTATTCAATACCCCCGGACCTCAACCTGTGAGGCTCATCGTTTCCAACGGCAAATGCGCGGATACAAGTTCGCAGACCCTGACGATCGGCGGTCATCTTGTTGCTGATTTTTCTGTGGACGCGATCAGTTGCCCGGGTGATACCATTCATTTCGAGAATAAAAGTAAAGGTGGTATCGATAGCTGGAAATGGGATTTTGGAAATGGCATAACGAGCACTGTTATGACACCTGTAGGGTTTTTCTATCCGGAGATCGGGAGAGAAAATTATTATACGATCACATTGGTGGCTTTCAATACCACGCTGAACTGTGGCGATACGGTAAAGCATGCCGTCAAAACATTAAGTCATTGTTATATTGATGTGCCCTCCGCTTTTACTCCCAACGGGGATGGTAAAAATGATTTTCTCTACCCATTGAATGCAGTGAAAGCGGATCAACTGGAATTCAGAGTCTATAACCGCTATGGGCAACTTGTTTTCTTTACCCGGGACTGGACGAAAAAATGGGATGGACGCATCAAGGGTATCTTACAAGATACAGGAGTTTATGCCTGGCAGCTGAATTATACGGATCGGGATACAAAGGAAAAGCTGTTCCTGAAAGGCACGACGCTGTTGCTCAGATAAAAGAGGATAGATAAAAAAAGAAAATGGAAGATGATAATTGACAATATCCCCTTCTTAGCTCACAGCGGGTAGACCATGGCTAAAAGCTAGCAGCTAATAGCTTTTATACAACATAATTCCATCCATACACATCTTCTTCCTGGCCGCTCCTTATTTTTTCCAGTTTATTTTTTACCCTGTTGAGTAGATGATCTTTTGTGTACTGTGGTAGATGAAAATCGATGCCGTTGATATTGATCGTTTGAATAGGTGCGACGACCGCGGCCGTACCGGCACCAAAAGCTTCGCTGATCGTGTTCTCCCGGAAAGCATTTTCCAGCTCTTCCAGCGATATCCTTCTTTCTTCTGTTCGATACCCGAGATCGTTTGCCAGTATCAATAAGGAATCGCGGGTGATGCCGTCCAGGATAGAATCGGATAAAGGGGGCGTCACCAAAATATTATTGATAACGAATAGTACGTTCATCATCCCGGATTCTTCAATGAATTTATTTTCGATACCGTCCGTCCACAATACCTGTTCGTAACCCATCTCCCGGGCCAGTTTGGTGGGATAATAAGCGCCGCCATAATTACCCCCGCATTTGGCAAAGCCGGTACCTCCTCTCGATGCTCTTATATAATTGGTCTCCACTTTTACTTTGATTGGTTTGGCATATAATTCGGGTACAGGGCCTGTGAAGATCACAAAGCGATACTGATCGGATATCTTTACACCAAATCTTGCTTCGCTCGCATAAACAAAGGGACGCAGGTACAAAGAAGCGCCTGGCTGGCAAGGCACCCATTCCTTATCTGTTTCAACAAGTTTCAGTAACCCCTCCATAAAAACTTCTTTGGGTGGTATGGCCATACACATCCTGTTAAGCGATCTAACAAAACGTTCGTAGTGCTTCTCTAAGCGAAAAATATTCACCCGCCCGTCCACCATCCGGAAAGCTTTCATCCCTTCAAAGACCGTCTGTCCATAATGCAGGGCAAGCGTGGCCGGGTTCATGGAGAGATTGGCAAAAGGCAGGATCATCGGTGGTTGCCATTCCCCCTCCGCGTAATCACATACCAGCATGTGATCGGAAACATATTTGCCGAATTCAAGAGCATCGAAATCCACTTCATGAATTTTCGAATGACTGGTTCTTTTTACGGGGATGGCTGTAAGCAATTCCATATAGTTGGGTTTAATTAGTTGCCATTTTGAGTTGCATGTCGTGCTTATCGGCTTTGTAAATAGCATCATCGATATTGATGACCATTTTTACATTCGCCCTTTTATAAATATCGTTCTCTACCGGCACATGAACGAAACCTAGTTTCTCATATAATTTTATTGCGCCGGCATTCAATGTATTGGAATAAAGGATCACCCTGGTGGCCCCGAGTGCTTTGGCTTTGCGGAAGCTGCCATAACTGATTGCTTCAGCGATACCGAGGCGGCGAAAATTCTTATCCACGGCCATTTTCGTGAACTCGTAGGTCTCCTTGTCAAATTTTCGCAATCCCACCGTTCCTGCCGGCACAGCCTTGTACAAGGCCATCAGGATAGCGCCACCCGGCTCCAGAATAGCTTTCCCCGGATTGGTCAGCACCCACTCATCCACCGGCTCCATTTCAAAGAGTTCTTCGATCCACTGCCTGTTGAATTTTTCAAAATAAGGTTGGTGCTCCGGTTTGTAGTCAACGATCTCGATACTCATTGTTTTACTTTTTTAGCTTCCCGGTTCACCAGGTAAACCCCACCCAGCGTGATGAGCATACCCAGCAGCATGACAAGATTCATTTTTTCAGATAATAATAACCAACCCAATCCTACCGCTACGATGGGGTTGATATATGCATATACAGAAACCAGTGTTGGCGGCAGTTTACTGATAGCGAATACATAGGCAGTGTAGGCGACCAGCGAACCGAATATGATCAGGTACAATAATGCGATCCAGGAGCTTTGTCCTGCTTCCGCAAGGTTCACATATTTACCTGTGATACCACATATGACCAGCATGATGATACCCGCGATCAGCATCTGCAATCCTACATTGAAAAGAATAGCCACTGAATTCTTCTGGCGGGAAGTGTAGACGGTACCAAAGGACCAGGACAATACAGAAACCAGCGCCAGTACAACTCCCAATACAAATGATTTATTCTGCATCTCTCCCATATAATCGGAGAAAATGATCAGCACACCTGCAAACCCTATGAACAATCCTACGACCATCCAGCGGGTGATCTTTGCGCATTTGGAAAGCCATACACTGAACAGGGCGATGAATAAGGGCACCAATGCAACAATGATAGCTGCGAGACCGCCACTGATATACTCCATTGCCCAGGTAAGACCGCCATTGGCGATACAGAGCAGGAAGATACCCTGGATGGAGATCGTCTTCAGTACTTTCCATTCGGGAAGTTTATACCCTTTTACTAAGAAGAAACCAACGAGGATCAGTCCTGAAAGAAATTGTCTTGTGCCTGCTAAAAACAATCCCGGCATATGCTGCGCTCCAGCCCTGGCAGCAACATAAGTGGTACCCCAGAAAAAACTGACCAGTCCCAACGCGATATATGCATTCCGTAGTTCCTTTCTCATAACCTGTTTATTTTCCCTGTTTGAATACCTGCCGGTATGTGGAAAATAATTACACAAATATTTTACCTTTTTTGTATAAAAAACAGATTCAGTTTTTGTATTTTTGACTAGATCAGATTTTGTGAATATTGAATAATGCAAATTTAATATTGAAAATTTATGAGAAAAAATGAGTTTACCAGCGAGGATCACCTGTATATGCAGGTGGCGGATGGTTTGGAGAAAATGATCGATGGGGATGTGCTGAAGATCGGCGATAAACTTCCATCGGTCCGGGTACTCAGTGATGAATATGGCATCAGCATGGGGACGGCTTTCCAGGCATACTACCATTTGGAAGGGAAAGGCCTGATCGAATCAAGACCGAAATCAGGTTATTATGTGCGCTTTAACCATCGCCGTTTTCCTGATCTTCCCAAAATGATACAGCCGGAGCCTTTATCGCATGATGTAAGTGTAAAAGAAATGATCGCCTCCATCTATGCCGATATCGCCACGCACAAAGAAAAGGTGATCAATTTCGCGTTGGCTGTCCCGGACCCCTCCTTGCTTCCCACAGCCAAGATCAATAAATCAGTGATGCAGGTATTGCGCGACAGTAAGGATTCCTGTATCAGCTATGAGCATACGCAGGGAAATACAGAACTGAGAAAACAGATCGCGAAGCTGGCATTTAACTGGGGTGGAAAAATAAAACCCGATGAAGTGGTCGTCACTTCCGGTTGCCTGGAAGCCATCACGCTTTGCCTTCGTGCTGTGACAAAACCTGGTGATACCGTAGCCGTGGAATCACCAAATTATTTCGGCATTTTCCAGGCGATCGAAAGCATGGGACTGAAAGTGGTTGAGATCTCTTCCTGTTTTATCAGCGGACTGGAACTGGATGCCCTGCAGGATGCGATCAAAAAATTTACGATCAGCGCCTGCGTGGTAATCCCCAATTTCAATAACCCGCTGGGCGGCAGTATGCCCGATGAAAATAAAAAGAAATTGGTGGAGCTTATCAGTAAACACAATATCCCGCTGATCGAAGACGATATCTACGGTGAATTGTATTTTGGTAAAAACCGGCCCAGGACCTGTAAATATTACGACACAAAGGGATTGGTGATGCATTGCTCTTCCTTGTCCAAATCATTAGCCCCGGGTTACCGTGCCGGCTGGACCATACCCGGAAAATTCCTGGAGCAGGTGAAACAACTGAAGCGGATACAGAATATCAGCTCTCCTACCCTGACCCAGGCCGCTATGGCACATTATTTACAATACGGCCGTTATGAATACCACCTCAAGAATTTGCGGAAGGCATTATACACGCAATGTCTTCGTTATATCCAGGCCATCATTGATTATTTCCCCGAGGACACCAAGGTATCCCGGCCGCACGGGGGGTTTGTATTATGGGTACAGCTGAATAAAAAAGTGAACACATTTAAACTACGGTCCGACGCGATGAAACATAATATTTCCATAGTGCCGGGGAAAATATTTTCTGCCAGTTGTAATTACAACAATTGTCTCCGTATCAGTTTTGGCAAACCCTGGGACGACGAGATGGATTATGGGCTGATGATGCTGGGGAAGATGATAAAAAAAATGATCTAGGAAGCGCCGGGCCGTTTTTGATTTTTAACCCCGTTTTATTTATCCTATTCCTGTTGTTCCGCACCTTACAGGGCGTGATATAACTTCTACCAATTGTTCTACCGCGGGAAACCACCGCAAACTTTTTCTTCTTTTTTAACATGACGCTCCTACGGAGCTTTGATATTGTTACATTTTTACGGCTACTAATATTTCGCCCCTAGGGGGCTTTATTTGAGATTGTTCTGCGCTCTACGTGGCGGTATATAACCTCCAAACCAATTGTTCCACCAACATTAAGTCGCTACTGGACTTAATGTTATTGTTGGTTTAGCTCCAGAGGAGCGGCATACCAGTAGCTATCATTTGTTATGATGTACTGAACCCCGTAGGGGTGATATGTTCCCGCAGATCCCGCAATTTTGGAATTTGGGATATTAAATTACCAAATTCCAATATTTCGTCACCTGGACAAATTACATTTTGCTGATTGTTCCGCCCCTACAGGCCGGGATATAATCTTTGAACAATTGTTCTACCAAAATTAAGTCCCTACTGGACTAAAAAATCGTTCGAGAAATGTCCCGATTCTGCGGAACCGGATACCATGTAAAAACATTTTCTGTGATTTGAAATAAAATCACTCCAGTGGGGGTGAAAGAACAGTGATACGATTGGTCCTTATAAAATGATCGCCCCGTAGGAGCGAAACGCCGATGCCTGGGATCGGAGATCTACCCGCCTCTCTTTTTCCTAAAATAAAAAAAGAAAGGAATACCCAGGGCGCAAATCAAAATCCCAAGAAGTGAGTTCACCACCGGTTGCCGGTGATGCATATAATTCGTTACATCATTATACACGGTGATGACCAGGAACAGTGCTGTAAAGACGATAAAAAGCAGGGTGACAAAAGGATGCAGCCATATCTTATAAGGTCTTTCCGCATCCGGCATTTTTTTTCGCAACATAAAAATTCCCACAGCACCCAATCCATAAGCGATCCAGCTGATGAATACCATCATATCCGCCAGCATATCAAAGGAGCCGGAGATGACCAGGATGGAGATCCACAGACCATGAAGCCATAAAGCATTCCCGGGCGTTTGAAAACGTTTATGTTCCTTACCTGCCCAGGGTAAAAAAACCTTATCCTTTCCCATCGCGTAAGTAACCCTCGTGGTCGCCATGATATTGCCATTGATCGCTCCCAGTGTACAAATTACGATCATGGCAGCAACCGCCGCTTCCCCGGTACTGCCCCAGGCTACAGCCATTGCATCAGAAGCGACCAGTGAAGAACCTGCAATTGTTTCAACTGGCAATACATACAAGTAGGCCTGGTTGACCAGCACATATACAATGATACAAGCGATGACACCCGTGAACAGGCTTTTAGGAATATTCCGCTGTGGTTGCTTGATCTCCCCGGCGATGAACGTGATATTAACCCAGCCATCGTAGGCAAAGAAAGCCCCGGTCAGCGCCGCAATGATGCCGCTAAATAAAGCGCCACCCTGTTTGGGATGTTCGGCCTGGAAAAAATTCTGGAACGATCCATGCCCGGAAAAAAAGATACCAAAGACAAGGGCCGCAATCACCGCCATTTTCATAAAAGTGGAGATCACCTGGAAATAGCTACCTGCTTTTACACTTCTTACATTCAGCCAGGTAAGGGCTCCTACCAATACGATCGCCAGTGACTTCACTCCGAAATTCTCCAACGGGTGCAGGTCTCCGATAAAAGGCAAATGCCAGATCACTGATTGTTCCGTAACCGCATCAAACCTTGGCAACTGCAAAAAATAATCCGCATAACTGGCGCATACAAAGGCGATCGCTGCTACACCGGTGGTATTCATCACGGAAAACGCTGCCCAGCCATAGAGGTAGGCCACGAAGTCGCCAAACATTTTCCTGAAATAAACATAGATGCCCCCTGTTTCCGGTATCATGGCTCCCAGTTCGGCATAGACCAGCGCACCGAACAAGGAAAACATTCCTGCAATGATCCACACGATCGTTAACCAGATAGGTGAACCTAATTGACCTGCCATGCTGGCGGGTTTCATAAATACACCTGAACCGATGATACTCCCTACAATGATAGAAGTGGCAGATATAAAACCGATCTTTTTTACGAGAGAAGAGTTGGTGGACATGATAAGAGGAAGATAGGGAAAAACTAGCCGTTAGCCATTAGCTGTTAGTTTTTAGTCCGGCTGATACCAGCAAGATGACTTTTACGTTGTTTACTTTATGAAACTGTTGCTTACCTTATTATTTAGCCTGGCGACCTGTGTCAGTTTCTCGCAAATAGCTATCTGGCCCGAAAGTCTAACCGATTGCACGCAAAGCTTCTTGTGTATAGGGGTAGATAAATAAAAAAATCCCGCCTCTTTCGAAACGGGAATAACTTCTATCTTTTATCTGTCAGTTTTTATCTACCCTCTATACATCTCTTCTTTCAACGCCTTCACCCTATCATCGGCAAGGTACTCGTCAAAAGTCATCAGGCGATCGATGATTCCTTTGGGAGTCAATTCGATGACCCGGTTGGCAACCGTCTGCATGAAAGTATGGTCATGACTCGTCAACAGGACGATACCTTTATAATCAGTACACTGTTCGTTGAAACTCTGGATGCTTTCCAGATCGAGGTGGTTGGTGGGTTGATCGAGTAAAATCACATTCGGGTTCTGCAGCATCATACGGCTGAGCATGCAGCGGACCTTCTCCCCCCCGCTCAGTACATTGGTCATCTTCATCACATCATCCCCGCTGAATAACATTTTTCCTAAGAATCCACGAAGAAATGGCTCGTCCACGTCTTTGACATGATCCGGCACATATTGCCGAAGCCAGTCCATCAGGTTGTCTGCACCTGTAAAGAACTGGCTGTTCTCCTGTGGCAGGTAAGCATGGGTGACGGTACTGCCCCATTCGTAAGAGCCGCTGTCGGCCATTGTTTCCGCTGTAATAATATTAAAGAAGCTGGTAACGGCCAGCGGATCACGACTCAGCAGGGCGATCTTATCTCCTTTGTTGACGGTGAATGTTACGTCTTTGAATAATACACGGCCATCAACTGATTTGGTCAGCTTTTCCGTATTGAGGATCTGGTTCCCTACTTCGCGCAATGGCTGGAAGATGATCCCGGGATATTTTCTATAACTCGGCTCGATCTCTTCGATCGTTAATTTCTCTAACGCTTTTTTCCTGGAAGTGGCTTGCTTACTCTTCGAAGCATTCGCACTAAATCGTGCGATAAAGTCGATCAGGGCCTGGCGCTTCTCTTCTACTTTTTTATTCTTGTCACCGACCTGGCGGGCCATCAGTTGAGATGATTCGTACCAGAAAGTATAGTTACCCGTAAAAATTTTGACCTTCTGCCTGTCCACATCGGCTACGTGCGTGCAAACCGCATCAAGAAAGTGACGGTCATGGCTCACCACGAGTACGATATTCTCATAATCCGCGAGAAAATTCTCAAGCCAGCTGATCGTTTCGATATCCAGGCCGTTGGTAGGCTCATCGAGTAAAAGGATATCGGGGTTACCAAATATGGCCTGTGCCAGCAATACCCGTACTTTTAAATTAGAGGGGATATCTTTCATCAGTGAAGCATGGTACTGTTCTTCCACCCCCAATTCACCGAGCAAAGTGGCCGCGTCGCTTTCGGCAGTATAGCCACCGATTTCACCAAATTCACCTTCCAGTTCACCAGCCCGCATACCATCTTCTTCGGTGAAATCAGCCAGGGCATAAATAGTTTCCCTTTCCTTGGCAATTTTCCAAAGCCTTGTATGTCCCATCATCACCGTATTCAATACAGTTTGCTCGTCAAATTCGAACTGGTTCTGCTTCAACACCGCCATCCGTTCGCCGGGACTGATTTCCACGGAGCCTTTATTGGGTTCGATCTCGCCACTGAGTATTTTCAAAAATGTACTTTTCCCGGCCCCGTTGGCACCGATCACACCATAGCAATTGCCTTTGGTGAAATTGAGGTTCACTTCTTCGAACAATACCCGTTTGCCATAGGCAAGTTTCAGGTCTTTTACACTGATCATGAATGTCTTTTTTTGAGTCCCCCGACCCGAAATGTTACACGATAAATATATTTTTTACATTCTATTTTTTTCGGAACGGGCGGGCAAAGGTAAGCCAATTCGGGCGGACGGTAAACTGAAATAAAATGAACATAAAGCTTGTCCCGCTCATAAGAAAAAGCCCAGGCGCTTCGTTAGAATGCCGGACGCCAACAAATTTCCACCACCATGAAAAAATACTTCCTTATCAGCGCGCTGCTGGCAACAAGCCTGGTCTATTCCCAGTCAAATGAATCTGTGTTTGTCCATTTTGCTTTTGACAAGTATGAACTCAATAAAATAACACGTTCTACACTTGATAGCCTGACCGATATTCTTGAGGCTTCTGACCGTATAGAACTCCACGGCCATTGCGATGCAAACGGTTCGGATGACTATAATATCCGGCTTTCCCAACAACGGGTAAAAGCAGTAGAGAACTACCTGATGGGTCTTGGATGGGAAAAAAAAGATATCAATGTTGTCCAGGCCCATGGTGAAAGAAAACCACTCAATGATAATGTCTCCGAAACAGACCGAAGCCTGAACCGCCGGGTGGAGATACGGGTCTTCCGTGGGCATGCAACCACTTCATTGAAACAAAAGCTCGCTGACAGTACTTTAAAGACAGGTGACAATATAGTGCTGCGCAATATCAATTTCGAAGGCGGGATGCATCTATTCCTTCCTTCCGCACAACCCATGCTGGATGAACTCCTCGATGCCATGAGAACCTATCCCAAACTGGTGATCGGTATTGAAGGACATATCTGCTGCCACGAAGACAGCGGGGAAGGCATAGATAACGGCACGGGGATGAACAATCTCTCATCCGCAAGAGCGAAAGCAGTGTTGGATTACCTGGTGACAAATGGCATTGATGCAAAAAGACTCAGTTCTAAAGGGTTTGGGCATTCGGCGCCAATTTATCCTTTCCCGGAAAAAACGGATGAAGAAAGAACGGCGAACCGCAGGGTGGAAATAAAGATCATCAGTAAATGAGTCGTGAGTTCTGAATCGTGAGGCATGAGGCGTGAGTCCGTAGTATTCGTTACAAAATAAAATCAAAAGCCCCCGGTTAAAGGGGCCTTGATCAGGTATTAGCTTTTTTTAGATAACTATCATCTATCCGTTATCATCTAACATCTATCATCTCACATGCACTTTACCATCGGCTAATTTCTTGCCGCTTGCATCCCCTACCACCACGTAGTAGATACCACGGCTGGCTGACTGCAGATTGATCGGTATCAGTGTATAGGCTCCCGAGATCGGGAA
>JBDSPR010000021.1:0-3083 GCA_039930245.1 Chitinophagaceae bacterium
GCTGCCTCTTTTAGTAGTAATTACAATAACACCATTGGTTGCCTGCGAGCCATAAATGGCAGTGGCAGAAGCATCTTTTAATACGTCGATCGATTCAATTTCGGAAGGGTTAATGGCGTTGAGAGGGTTTGCGCCATTTCCAGGGTCGTTTGTTGGCGGAATAATAACACCATCAATAACATACAATGGTGAATTAGAGCCACTAATGGAGGAGATACCGTGTATTTGAATAGATACACCTCCGCCAGGTTGCCCGGAAATCTGCTGCACCACTACACCCGCCACCTTTCCCTGTAAAGCCTGATCGAATGTTGTTGGTGAGGTTTTACGGAGCTCGGCACCAGAAACAGAGGATATACCGCCGGTAAGGTCCTTTCTTTTCGCTCTTCCATAACCAATAATTACTACGTCATCCAGTTCTGAGCTGATTTCGCTCAGCTTTACCAGAATGTTGCCGGTGTTTTTACCGATAACTACTTCTTTTTTTACATGTCCTATCATGGTAATGATCAGGACCTTGCCGGATGCCGCTTCGATAGAGAATTTTCCGGACTGATCGGCAACTGTGAAAACACTGGTGTTTTTGACAGTGATGGTTGCGCCCTCTGCGGGAGCTGTTGTGCGTTCAATAATGACCGTACCGCTAACCCGGGAGGTTTGCGCATAAGCGGTTGTGCCTGCAAGGGAGATGATGATACCCCAAAGCAGCAAGGATAGTAAGCGAATCGTTTTGGTTGGTTGCATAATTACAGTTTAAATTGACTAAATATTTATCACTAATTTTTTACCGTTATAGATTATTTCCCTGTCGCACTTTGCATCAAAGTCCAGGTTTTTCGCCTGTTTGGGGGCGATGATATTTATCCGAAAGGTTCTCTTTGACAGCATGCCATCGAACGATCCTTTGCGGTCATCAACAGTAATTGTCTTTGTTGCTTCCGTATATTTTATTGCGATAACAGCACTGGCTCCTTTTTCATAATTGTAATTCGTTCCTTCATCTTCATACAAATTGAAGGAAGCGTCTGCACCACTATAAATGTTGAGTATAATAGTATCTGCCGGTTTTTCTGAAGTGTACTGAAGTTCCGGTCCGAAAGGAATGATGGAACCGGCCCTTACAAAAACAGGCATCCGTTCGTAAGGCGCATCAGCTACAATTTTTTGCCCGCCTGCATACCATTTACCTGAATAGAGATCGTACCACCCTGCACATTTTGGCAAATACAATTGCCGGTTAAGTTGTTTGAATTCACAAACAGGATTGATGAGCAATGAAGAGCCGAACATGTACTGGTCGCCGATGTTTAATACCGCGGTATCTTTTGCAAAGTCCATTGCCAGCCCCCGCATGATGGTATAATTATCATGATACGCCGCACCGGCAAGTGAATAGATATAAGGCATCAACCGGTACCTCAGTTTATTATAGTAAAGGATACTTTTGTAAGCGGCATGATCTTCAGGCGCAATGTTGAATATCTCCCGATAAGGCAACTGTCCGTGCGCCCGGAACAAAGGAACAAATGCCCCAAACTGGTACCAGCGGGTATTTAATTCTCTCCATTCCTCTAAACTTTCTGCAGTTGGTTTTTCAAATTTTTCTGGCGTAACAAATCCGCCGATATCCATCGTCCAGTAGGGAAGTCCTGACATAGAGAAATTAACCCCTGCAGTGATCTGGTTTTTCATATCCCGCCAGGTAGATCCAATATCGCCGCTCCAAATGGCCGCGGCATAACGTTGTGAACCGGCAAAACCTGAGCGTGTCAAAAGAAAAACTCTTTTGTCAGGATCGGTTGATTGCTGCCCTTCATAAATTCCCTTCGCATTTTGTAAAGGATATGCATTTAGGTATTCCGCAGCACTACCCAATGCAGTTGGCGACATCTGCAGCTTTCTTTTTTCAAAATCAACATTGGAAAGAATATCAGGCTCGCTGGCATCCATCCACCAGGCATCTATTCCTTTGCTGTATATTTTTTTGTTGATCAGGTTCCAAAAACCTTTTCGGGCATCTTCATTAAAGGCATCGTAAAAAGTAGACACATAACCCTGCGCTATCCAGTCTCTTTGGCTATCTGCGATATTCTTTTTATAAAGCCATCCTTTTTTATCAAACTCATTGTATGTTGAAATGCCTTCATAAAATTTTGGCCATACAGAAATCATGATCTGCGTATTGTATTTTTTATGCAACACATTAATCATGCTATCAGGCGATGGGAAACGTGTTTCATCAAAATCCTGGCTTCCCCATTCGGCTTCTTTCCAGTAGTTCCAGTCCAGCACGATATTATCGATAGGGATTTTTCTTTTCCTAAACTCACTAACAGTGGTAAGAAGTTCATCCTGTGTTTTATATCGCTCCCTGCTTTGCCAAAAACCCAGGGCCCATTTTGGAACAATGGGCGCTTTGCCGGTAAGCGTTCTGTAGCCGGAAATCACTTCATCCATATTGCCGCCATAAATGAAATAATAGTCTATTTGCTTTCCTGCTTCTGAGCTAAAGCTGAATAAGTTTTGCTCTTCCTGTGAAAGTGGCTCCTGCCATTTTAAAGCCAGGTAAGATTCGCCGCCTTTGGGTATCCATTCAATACGAACCTGAACTTTTACACCGGCTTTCATATTTAAAGGAATCAGGACTGGTGCAGGGTTCCAGGCTTTGCGCCAGTGATCCAGCACCAGTTTTCCATCCAGCCAAATCTTTAACGACCCGCCTAAAATAAACCTGAACTGATGGAGGCCGGAAAGATGGCTGGCAAAGCTGCCCTCCCAGGTTACCGCACCCGTGGCTGGGGTAAATTCTTTGGGAAGCTGAATCTTTGATTCTCCCAAAAACTCCATATTGATACTTGTTTCGGCCCTTTCTGTAATTACTTCCTGAAGTTTGTGCTTGTTATTAGCATAGGAAGCCGTGAGCCATCCCGCCTCATTGTTTTTTGAAAAAAGCTGCATAGCGGAAAGCTGGTGAAAGGGCCTTACATCTCCTGCCGTGGTAAGGGAATAATTATCCCAGAGAACCCCGTAATTTTTACTGGAAATCAAAAATGGAATGGCGACTTCCGTATTGTTTTGAAAGA
>JBDSPR010000022.1:0-18594 GCA_039930245.1 Chitinophagaceae bacterium
ATTTTGAAGCTTCTATTCCGACGAAGGAGGAATCTAAAGACAGATTCCTCCTTCGTCGGAATTAATTTCATCGTCAGCCCATCTATTCCTCACTTCGTTCGGAATGACAAAGAGTATCATAATTCAACCTGACCCACTACCCAATGACAGCAGGGATTCTGCTGTCTCTTTATGGCGTATATTTATTCCTTAACCCTGTCATACATGAAATTTATATTCATCCCTTTAATCGCGTTCAGTCTTATTTTCTGTGCTACTACCCCGCAGCCAACTCAAAAAACGGTGATCGAAGGTTTCAAAGCGATCCGGACAGGCGCAGAACAAACCGCGAAATACCTTCCCTGGCTTCAGGGGAAGCGGGTCGCTATCATGGCTAACCCCACCAGTATTATCGGCCCCACTCACCTGGTGGACAGCCTGAAAAAACTCGGGGTGAATATTGTGAAGGTCTTCGGCCCGGAGCATGGATTCCGCGGGAATGCCAGCGCTGGTGCCAAGGTTGCCGATGAAACCGATGCGGCTACCGGTATCCCGATCATTTCCTTGTATGGCGCAAAGAATAGACCCAGTAAAGAAGATATGGCCAATGTGGATCTGCTGATCTATGATCTGCAGGATGTGGGCTGCCGGTTTTATACCAACATCAATGCTTTGGTGCGGCTGATGGAAAGTTGTTATGAGAACGGAAAGGAAATGCTCATCCTTGACAGGCCCAATCCCAACGGTTATCTTATTGACGGACCCATCCTCGATATGAAATATAAATCAGGTATCGGGATGTTCCCTTTACCGATCTCACACGGTCTGACAGTGGGAGAATTTGCGTTGATGGCGAATGGCGAAGGATGGCTGGCAAACAAGGTGAAATGCAGTCTCCGGGTCATCGAAGTGGAGAATTACAAACACGATATGGCTTATACCTTGCCTGTAAAACCTTCGCCCAACCTGAATACCCAACAATCTATTATGCTTTATCCTTCCACCTGTATGTTCGAGGGAACTTACCTGAACCACGGCCGCGGTACCTATTTCCCTTTTACCGTGATCGGTAGCCCGGAGCTAAAGGGCAGCTATGATTTTTCTTTTACTCCCACCGGGATCAGGGGAATGGCAGAAACCCCACTTTTTATGGATGAAGTATGCTATGGACTTGATCTTCGTAATTATGATATTGATCAGCTGCGAAAATCTGGCAAGATCAACCTAAAATGGATCATGGAACTGTACAAAGCCCACCCGCACAAAGAAAAATTCTTTAATTCTAAACTCAGTAAGCAAATGGGGACCATCGAAAAACTGGTGGGTAACGGTTTATTCAGGCAGCAGCTCATCGATGGGAAATCTGAAAAAGAGATCCGGGATAGCTGGGAAACGGGTTTGTCAAGCTATAAAAAAATGAGGAAGCAGTATCTTTTGTACAAAGATTAAACTCAGCATTCCGCTACATTGAACCAATAATTAAAAAAAAGCTCCATCTTCTTTTTTGTTTCAGCGACCATGGAGGGCTTGGTAACAAAACTATTCGCGCCTGCACGGTAGTATTCGCGGATATAATCTTCCGTGGAAACCTCCCCGAGTACGATCACGGGGATATGGCTGCTGGAGGGATCTGTTCTCAGTTGCCGGAGATCATCATATCCCTTGTATGCGGCACCCGTGTCATTCAGCAGGATGATCAAGGGTGCGCCTTCGACCCCCATCGCCGCATACAACTCATTGGCATCTGCCAGGAATTTCATACTGATATCCATACCTGTTTCAGCAAGTACAGCTTCCGTGATATCCCTGTCATCCTCGTCTGTGTTGATCATGGCGACATAACGTTTCATAGTCGATTAATTTAATAAATGAAATAAAAAATTACTGTGGGTGAGGTCCGCGATTACATCTTCCTGCATTCTTCCGCGCAGGCTTTGCAGGCCGCAGCGCATTCCCGGCAATGGTCCGTGTCATGATTTTCACATTCTGCGGCACAGGCTTCACAGATATCTGCGCAGATCCGGCAAAGCACCCTGGCTTTTTCACTGCCAAGGCTGAGCAACCTGGCTGTGGCATAACACATCGCCGCACATTCCATATCATGCCGGATACATTTGGCCATCATCTTCACATCGTCTTCCTGCGTGCAACAGGAAGCACAATGATCACAGGCGGCAGCACAATCGAGGCAGGCGTCTATACATCTTTTATGGAGATGATAAGAGGAGAATGCATGAGCAGGGTTTGTTTTCATGCTATAAAAGGAACAATGAACATGCCATTTTATACCGGGAAGTCCCGGGGACAGGGTTAGGAAGAAGTAAAGTGTTCCCTAATCCAGTCGCCAAGCACCAGCATCCCGGGGAATTCATTCTTTATGGCCGGCAGATCTTTAATGAATAGGGCGTCGTGTTCATTGATCCACCGGAACATTTTTGCGAGCCCTCTTCCCATGACCAGCAGGGTAATGATCCCTGGAAGCTGTTGAAACTTTACTTCCCTGCCGAACTTATCACTGAACAATGCAGCCAGTTCTCTTCCATCCAATTGTTCAGAAGCAAGGGAGATGATCCTCCCGGAATATTTTCCCGGGTTCGACAAAATAATACTGCTGATCCTGCCTACGTCTTCGGAACTAATGAATTGTTGTATTTTATCAACCCGGGTGGGCAATACCAGTTTTCCTTTCATGATGCGGCTCTTCACAGCGGGCAACAATAAATTCTCGAACAAAGACGAGGGCCGGAGTATTGTATGAGATAACCCTGATGAACGGAGATGTGATTCGATCTTAGCTTTGCTTTCCCAATGGGGGATACCGGTATTCATGTCGCTACCAATAACGGAAGAATAGACGAAATGATCGATCCCTCTTTCCCTTGACAGGTCTATAAGTGCGATCCCCTGTTGTAATTCTTTAGCCACCCCTTCATTAAAATGCAGGTTACAAAAAACAGCATCCGTATTTTGCAAATACTCTTTGTACGAGGCTGGCTCGTTAAGATCGCCCCTGATCAATTCCACCTGGTCACCCGCCAGTGCCCTGGCTTTTGCTGAGCCTGGATCACGTGTCAATGCTTTTATACGAAATCCCCTGCTGAGAAGATTCCGGGCTGCCGCAGCACCCTGGTTACCCGTAGCGCCAGTTACAAAAACTGTTTTCCTGTTTTCCATGTAACATGTTTTACCAAATATAATTATTTAACCTGCAGACCGGTGTTCTGCTGTATTTTCAATATATTGACCGGGTATTTTATAAATTTTGAAAAAAAGACAAGACTATATCTCCTGGGATGAATATTTTATGGGCGTGGCATTATTGTCTGCCCGGCGGAGCAAGGACCCAAGCACGCAGGTTGGAGCCTGTATCGTGAGTGACAAGAACAAGATCGTTGGCGCGGGGTATAACGGTCTGCCGATGGGTTGCGATGATGACCAGTTTCCCTGGGAAAAACAGGGTGAGTTTTTAGATACTAAATATCCCTATGTCTGTCATGCTGAATTAAATGCGATCCTCAACAATATCGGTATGGACCTGCGGGGCTGCAAGATCTATACGGCGCTTTTTCCCTGTAATGAATGTTCAAAAGCCATTATCCAATCAGGTATTACCGAAGTCATCTACCTCTCGGACAAATACAATGGAACCGACACGGGTAAGGCTTCCAGGCGCCTGCTCGACAGCGCGGGTATCCGTTACCGTAAAGTGGAAGCCAAACGAGCTGATATCATCCTCTCCTTCGACGAAGAGAAAGTGTAATAATCCTTACCTATTCTGTACTTAGCAGGCCTCCTTTCACGGGATACTTAGCAGTTTTTTAGTTTATTTTCTTTTCCATAGTTTCCGGATGCTTGCCAGGTGTGCGTATAACACAACCGGCACAATAAAACAGGCCAGCCACACAAAAGGGAAATACAGTATCGCGATATTGGGTTGATCAAATGCAAACTGCTGCGTAGGAAAAGGCGCCGATAATAATGCGCGGATAACAATATTTGCCAGCAGACCGATCCCGATAAAATTCCAGGTAAGGATCAATTTCCGGGGGAATTTGTTTTTCACAAATCCAAAATAGTAAACAAGTGGGGCTGTAAGCCCAGCGACAATATCAAAATTGCTTCCCTCAAAAGTCATCAGGCCGGGGATCACTTTATGAACCGATAAAAAGTACAGACCCAGTTCAACAGGTACCCGGACCGTATGCAGGAGTGCGAGTTTTTGCAAACTGAGTTTCGTTGTAAACAGTTTTCCTGCCGGGCTTGTAACAAGCCAGGCCACAAAGATCAATGGCGGCAGCACGGCAATCGCGAAGCGTGGAGGCAGGGTATCCGTAACTGTATAAAAGCCGCTAAGGCTAATTGCCGCTTGCAGCAACAACCAAATACCCGATACCCGCAATACTTTTTTTGATTGGCCGGCGGCACTGAACAGTGCCAATAGGGTGACCAGGGTGATCAAAATAAAAGCGGCGCTGAGTAACCAGGGTAAATGTAACATGGCGATGAATTTTACACAAAATACTATCACCGGTCACCGGATTCTCTTACCAAATGACAAGAAATAGAACGAGGACTATTTTTTTTGAAATTCCCGGCGGATACGGCTGAGCGAAGTATCGGTAATGCCAAGGTAGGATGCGATATGCTTCAACGCTGCATATTGAAAAACCTCCTGTTTACTGTTGATAAGAGACGCATAGCGCTCTTCGGCTGTTTCGTTTATCAATGAAAGAGTTCTTTGTTTCAGCGATACAAACCCTTTTACCAGCATGCTCCGGCCAAACTCACGGAATTCGGGTATCGTATGAAAGAGCAGGTTCAGTTCCGTGTAACTGAGCACGCTGCCGCTGCAATCTGTCAGCGCCTGCAGGGTTTCTTTTGTCTTGCTCCGGGTGAAAAAAGAGGATACTTCAAATACGACCTGGTTGGCGGAATAGAAATTGGTTGTGATATCGTTGCCACCCGGGTCGGTGGTGAATGCCCGGATAAAACCCGATTCCAGGAAAAGATATTCATCGGACAACTGCCCTTCTTTCAAAAAATAATCCCCTTTTGCGAGTTGTTTTTCCCTGAAATACGTAACGATGGTTTCCGTTATCTCCCGCCGTGGCGAAGGCAGGTTGGCTTCAATGAATTGTATCAGCAATGCCTGGTTCATAATAAGTGTTGAGATGAACATAAAAAAATGATCAGCTCAATGTTTCTCTGCCTGGTAGTGTTTTTTCAGTATATCTTCCCCGAATTCGTTTCCTTTTTCCCGCCAGATCGTATGAATATGGTTTCCTTTCCGGCGCGGGCCACCAGCGTTGTCAAACTCAATTAAAAAAGTTGGCCCGTTGATAACAAAATAATGCGCCTTGCTTTCTTCATATGGACCGATCCAGCCAAAATAAATATTCCCGATCCCTGCCTTGGCTATTTTCTTATACTCTTCGCTGGCTTTTTCGAACTCCATATTAAAAACATATTCGTGGATGATATTCTCCAGCACCGTTCTTTGAGAGGCAGTCAGTTCTGAGCCTTTGATACCCCATTCATCTACCAGTCTTTTGCCGGTTTCTGCACCAGTAATAATTTCCGCAGGCACTTCGGTGGACAGGGTCGCTTTTTTCTGTTGACCTGGTGTGAGTGCCTGAATGAGTTTCAGGCCCAGGTCCTCTTCCTGTCCCAAAACACGCCAGCCGGCGTATTCAGTAATGGGCATCTCTGCAGGATCCGTACCGATGAACCAGGGTGTTACAGAAACCTTATCGCCTGTAAAACTGTAGTTGACGGAAAGATGATGCCCTTCAATTTTATATCCCCAATTAGTATCCGAAGGCATCCCGAAGAAAGCAATATAATAGTTGCGGTGTGTCCATTTGAGATCGTTCAGGAATTTTCGTAGCTCATCGTTTATATCTTTCCTATAGTAGGAAGTATCAACGAATATGTTCAACAGGTTATCGAGGTGCATGATCCCCGTTGCTTTCAGGTATCCCTGCGAACTTAACGAAACCGAAAGAATGCGGTGTAGCAGTTTTCGTTGTTCCTCCGTCATGTTACCGATACTGATGCCAGATCTTGCCCGCATACCAACCGGGAGGTTATTCCATTTTATCCTGGCCGTATCATCAAAAGACAGTAAGGCCATTTTTTTCTGGACCGGGTTCAGTGTGCTGATAAGGTTGTTGGCTGCGGTTTTTATATCCTGCTGGTAGCCGGGCTGGCCGGTGGCAAAGAATGACGCAAGGTATAACAGCGAAAAAAGGATCGATCTCGGCATGGTGGATATTTAGCCTAAGATAGTAAATCGCTCTATAGTATCATCATGCCGATACCCGGGCACTCCATTTATATGCTTACAGGCTATACGGCATTGCTGACCCATAATAATAAATAGGCAGAAGCCAGCATCAGTGTTAAAATAATGGCCGCAGCAGCAGTACTCCCCAGCGCCGCACGGATCTTCTTTTTAGGAGGATTGATCATTTTATAAAATGCATAGCTGGCATAAGAGATCATCATGACCAGGTTGACCATTTCCATGCTGCGGATAAAAACTCCGTTATGCACCCAACCGATCAGCAGGTATAAAACACTTTGCATCAAAACCCCCTGTGCAAGGGTGAACATCACGATGATGGCATTCTCCGCCAGGTTGAATTTACGTTTGAACAGGCGGAAAAAGAAATAACAGAACAGGGTGCACAGCGGTATAGCGATCAGCATGTACAGGTAGGTGTGTTCCAGGAACCACCATTGTGAAGCATCATACTCTTTGATGAATTGCACTTCTTTCGGGGTCATCGAAAGCAACTCATGTTCATCATAGTAATGAAGGTTGGTCAGTTTTACGGCAAACAGGTTACATACCAGTAAGATGGCGAGATAGGTCACGGGATGAAAAAATGGCTTGCGTCGTCCTTCGAGATAATTGCGCATAGCAACACCGGGTTGTTTGAATAACTGGACCACGTTATAAAAAAACCCTTTATCAACATGAAAAACAGTATGGGGAATATCATGTAACAGGTATTTTAGTTCGATGCGGTGTTCGCTTTTCTGGCCGCAATGCGTACAGAAAAGCTTCTCCACCTTTTCTCCGCAGTTCTTACAGGCGGTGGCGGATAAACTGTGTTTGTAGAATTGTTCGGTCATCCTGGTTGGTTTAATGGTTTAGCAGAAAGGGTATAATTATTTCCTTTGCTACTTAAAACTACTCACCACAAACAGCCTGCTGAGGCCTGTTTTGTATGAGTTGTGATTTTCGGGGGATGAATTGTGCAGGTAGCAGCATCCCTTTTTTTAATTCCTTCCAACATCCGGAACTTCGCAGGTATGAGTCTGTTCTTCGATATATCGAAAATGCTGACGGGTATCGTCATTTTCCTGCTGGGTGCCAACTTCCTGGAAGAGGGTGTACGTTTCCTGGCGGGCAGGTCTTTTAAATTGTTCCTCAAAAAACAAACCTCAAACAAACTGAAAGCGATCGGAGGTGGCGCTTTTGTTACAGCTATACTGCAAAGCAGTTCTATTGTGAACCTGATGATACTTGCATTTGTAGGTGCAGGGGTGATACAAATGGAAAATGCATTGGCGGTTATGCTGGGCACTAACGTGGGGACCACGCTGAGCAATTGGGTGGTCGCCACCCTGGGTTTCAATTTCAGTATTGAAACGATTGCCTATCCTGTTACAGCTGTCGCGGGCCTGGTGATGCTGCTCAGCAATAAAGAAAGCTCACTGAACCAATGGAGCCGGCTATTATTCGGATTTGCATTCCTGTTTGTCGGGCTGAACTTTATCAAGACAAGTATGGGGGAGCTGATCAAAGAAATAGATCTGGCGGGGTTGAACCAGCAACCTGCCATTGTATTTCTCCTCATCGGTTTATTGATCACTGCCCTTGTCCAGTCAAGTTCAGCCACTGTCGTAATTGTTTTAAGCGCCTTGTATGTCAATGCCATCAGCCTGTATTCAGCAACTGCCATTGTATTGGGGGCAGAGATAGGCACTACCTTCAAGCTGATTCTTGCTTCGGCAAAAGGGACCGCTGTCAAAAAAAGAGTGGCGCTTGGGAATATACTGTTCAACACGATCACCGTATTGGTGCTGTTTATCCTGCTTGGTCCTGTCAACTCGCTTATTACCGATATCATCGGGATCAGGGACAAGTTGATCGCACTTGTTTTTTTCCAGACCCTGCTGAATGTAGCGGGAATCATCCTTTTCTATCCTTTACTGGGACCCTTTGCCCGTTTCCTTGATAAACGATTTACGAAGGACGATGACGAGACCCTGTTCATTCATAAAGTAAAAATAACCGATGCCGATCCTGCAATGGTTGCGCTGGAAAAAGAAACAGCCTGGCTGCTTTACCATACCGTAGCTTTCACACTGGAAGCTTTTCATACAAAAACAACAATCCCTGGCCAGCCCGGACTAAGCCATGATTTTACTTCGAAAAAGAACATGGAAAAATATGAATACATCAAACAGTTACATGGGGATATCTATAATTATGCATCCGGGATCCAGCGCCATGTTTCTGACAAGGAAACCACTACCCGCCTGCACCAGCTTATTGATGCGGCCCGCAATATCATCTATGCGGCAAAAAACATCAAAGATGCCTGGCCAGATATTGATCAGTTGAGTAAATCATCTAAGGATCAGAAATATAATTATTACCTGCATACAAGGGAAAGGATAGCGGATTTTTTTGAAAAAATCATTACGCTTGTCAATACTCCAGATCCACAGCATAATTTAAAAAAGATCACGGCTATTTATAACGTCCTCCAGGACAGTTACCGGCAAATGCTTACAGAACTGCGGGAAGAAGATCTCCGGGAAAACCTGACCGAAGTGGAGTTTTCAACCATTGTAAATTTTAACCGGGAAATATATACCTGTGAAAAATCTATAGCATTCGCTGTAAAGGATCTCCTGCTGACCGAAGAAGAAGCGGCCCGCTTTGACGAGTTGCCGGGATTTATCCGGTAAATAAAATGAATAATAACCCTCCTATTTCAACCCACTGATAAACAACTTCTGTACGGTAACCGTTTTACCCGGGGCTATCACCAGCAACTGGTATAAGCCACGACTGATCGTCGCAGGCAATTCAATGGAAAGGGTGATATTACCGCCTGTATGTTCCGCAGATCTTTCTATAAGCACCCGTCCTGAAAGATCCAATAACCGAATAATATAATGACCCGCGTGTTGGTTCCTGAATTGAAGGTTCAGCTCGCTGCCTTCAACAGGATTGGACAGTACGGTGATCTTAGCGTTACTGTTACCGCCGGATACTTTTACAATACCTGTATATTTTATTATCCCCGGCTGGTCAATGCTTTTAACCCGGTAATAATATTCCTGTTGCATTGCTGACATATCAAGCCACTGGTAGTCCGTGCTGTTATTGGCTGATACAGTTCCTACTTTACTGAAACTGCGTCCTTCTGTTGAACGTTCGATCTCGTATTGCAGCATCTCCTGTTCTCCTGCCACTTTCCAGTTCACTAATACACCATTGCTGGTTCTGTTAGCGCCAATACTGAGAAAATTTACGGGTAAGGTGCTGCAACCTGTGTTATACCCTCCGGTCCATGCAGGCGAATTCATTAATGTCCCGTTATATCCATGCCCGGTAATATCTCCTACAAAGGTACCTGAGGCTTCTTCAAAATTATATAATGCAAGTAACCCTGTTTCCGAACCAGTCAAACAACTATTCATGACATTGTTGATCTGTATAACTGTTCTTGCTGTTGACCACACGCGGACCGCATCGATCTTTCCCGTCCATGCTTCCGAGAGTTGGTTGGCCCCTATCCGCACAGGATTGGCTGAGGTTGGAAATGCCCCGGAGACACCCGTTGTTGTTCCATCCAATACACCGTTAACATACACTTTCAGATCGCTTCCATTCCAGACACCGGCAATATGTGTCCAGGTATTGAGTGGTATAATAGTACTCCCGTTTATCACTCTGAACCCTGTACCTTGGTCCACCCAGAACGCTGCACGGTTATTATCAATACGTAATAAGAACTGCATACCTGCACCATAGTTTCCTATGACTGTTGGCAGGAATGGGTAAGCAGTTAAATAACACCAGGCTTCAGCTGTGATAGTATTTGTCCCGGCCAGGACGTTGTTCATCGTGGTGCCCATTTGCACATAACTGGGAACAGCAGCATTGTAAGTTAAAGCCGTTTGTGAAATAGCTAGTTGACAGCTAAAAAGAAGAGGGATGAAGATGAAAGCAGGTTTTCTCATCAGGATTAATTGGTTTTTCAATGGTTCAGGCAACAACCAAAGGATTGCTGTTGCGATATGTAAGAACACCTATTAAAGCGGTAAATAATAGTGGGAATAATACTAATAAATTGAAATAAGGGTATAGTATTACCCGGGGTATCCAGAATACCTTATGTTCTGAAGTGAGCAGGCCGCTTGCCCCGGCACTGAAGGTTATATTTCTATTCTTTCCAGCACCATGAGTACTTCTCTCAGTTTGATCCAGGCATTCTGCCATTCTTCTTTTGCACTATGCAATTTTTCGTGATGCTCGCCTTTCAATTCTTTTTTGGCTGCCAGGTAGTCTTCCAGCCTTTGAAGGGATTCGGCATTCAGTTCCTCTAATTTTTTTCTATGTTCCATACAATAATTTTTATTGATTACCCGGGTATAAAGTTAAGCCGGAAAAACGAGGCGCTACTGTGTTATTTGCGGTGTAAATATCGGGAAGAGAGAAACCTTTCAGCTTTTTTTAACACAAGTTGGCCTGATCCTTTAACCCCTACCAGGTAACATAATTTCCTCACGAAAACTATTAATATGAAAACAGTGATTTTTACACTTGGCATTACCGCACTCTTTCTCACATCATGCAAAGCATACAATGAAGTGCAGCAACCCGAATTCAGGGATGTGCAAAATGTGCGGTTGATTGACGTCGGTATACTCCAATCCAAAGCTGGAATCGACCTGGTCTATTACAATCCCAACAATTTCAATATCACCCTTTCTTCAGCGAGAGGTGATGTATATATTGACGGGAAATACCTGGGTCGTTTTGAAGTGAATGATAAAGTGTCAATCCGGAAAAGGGATGAATTCATTATTCCGGCCATCCTGAAACTGGATAATATCAGTGTTATTAAAGACCAGAATGATATTTACAAAAGGAAGGAAGTGCTGATCCGGATCGATGGGATTGCGCGGTTTAATAAGACCGGTTTTTCCAAAGAAATGCCCATCAACTATGAGAAAATGGAAAGCGTGGATAAGCTTAGAAGTATTTTCAGCCGGTAAATATCTAATTGGGTGAATTAAATAAGAGCCCCGTCATTGGCGGGGTCTTTTTTAAAATGCTATATCCTGTTATTCCTGTTTATTGTTTTGCGATGTATAAGATTGATGGGATGCTGAGATCCGGAAATATGTAGTAATACAGCAGGTATGAAGAAATGAGTAATAAGAAAATTTAGGGGCCCACTTATCCCACCCTATTCGCTACTCGCCATTCCCCCACTCCCCACTATCTTTGCACCCATGAACCTCGAATTCAACCGCAACGAAGATTCTTTAAAACAAAGCCTTAGCGATATGCGCCGCAGGCTGGAAAAAATTTATGAAGGCGGTGGTAAAAAAGCGATAGAAAAACAGCGGGAGAAAAACAAGCTCACCCCCCGGGAGCGGATCGATTACCTGGTTGACAAAGACAAGCCATTTACCGAAATCGGTGCTTTTGCCGGTTATGAGATGTATGAAGAACAGGGCGGTTGTCCTGCCGGTGGCACCGTGGCCGGCGTTGGTTATGTGAGCGGGAGACAATGTGTGATCCTTGCCAATGACCAGACCGTGAAAGCCGGTGCCTGGTTTCCCATTACAGGCAAAAAGAATTTACGGATGCAGGAGATCGCAATGGAAAATCATCTGCCGGTCATTTACCTGGTGGACAGTGCCGGTGTTTTCTTACCGATGCAGGATGAGATTTTTCCTGACAAAGAACATTTCGGCAGGATCTTTCGCAACAATGCCCGGATGAGCGGGATGGGTATCACCCAGGTGGCGGCAGTGATGGGGCCCTGCGTGGCAGGTGGCGCTTATCTCCCGATCATGAGCGATGAAACCTTGATGGTGGAAGGCAATGGTTCCATTTATTTAGCCGGACCTTATTTAGTGAAAGCCGCGATCGGCGAGGATATTGACAACGAAACACTGGGTGGTGCAGTAACGCATACAGAGATCAGCGGTATCGCCGATTATAAATTCAATACTGAGCAGGAATGCATGGACCATATCAAAAAGCTGATGAGCATGCTGGGTGATAAACCCAAAGCCGGTTTTGACAGGATCAAACCAGTTGCACCCGCAAAAAATGTGGAAGAGTTATATGGCTTATTTCCTAACGAGGGTAAGCCTTATGATGTGTTGAAAATAATCGAATGTATTGTCGATAGCACTTCGTTCGAACAATTCAAAGAAGACTACGGCAAGACCATTGTCTGTGGTTACGGAAGAATAGACGGCTGGGCAGTAGGCATCGTGGCCAACCAGCGACTGATCGTAAAAAGTAAGAAGGGAGAAATGCAACTGGGTGGTGTGATCTATAATGACAGTGCCGATAAAGCGGCAAGATTCATCCTCAATTGTAACCAGAAAAAAATTCCATTGGTCTTCCTGCAAGACGTCACGGGTTTTATGGTGGGCAGTCGCAGCGAACATTCTGGTATTATTAAAGACGGCGCGAAAATGGTGAATGCTGTAGCGAATTCCGTAGTGCCTAAGATCACCATCATCATGGGTAACAGTTACGGCGCCGGCAATTATGCCATGTGTGGAAAAGCGTATGATCCCCGTTTTATCTATGCCTGGCCAACGGCCAAGATCGCTGTCATGGGCGGGGATGCTGCCGCGAAAACATTGCTCCAGATCGAAGTGGCTTCCCTGAAATCAAAAGGCATGACCATCACTCCCGAAGCCGAGAATAAATTGTTAAGCGAGATAAAAGGGCGTTACGAAAAACAAACATCCCCTTATTATGCCGCCGCGAGATTGTGGGTGGATGCTATTATTGACCCGGCAGAAACAAGAAAACTGATCTCGGAAGGTATCTCCGCCGCGAATAATAACCCAGAGATAGCAGAAATGAGGACGGGGGTCTTTCAGGTTTAATGTTGCACGGAAATGTTGAGCCTGTCGAAAAAGGACTACTTGATTTGAATCACTCTTCGACAAGCACAGCGTGACAGTTTTCAACAGGGTCAAGAGGTTTAAGAGATTCAAAAGGTGGAATTACTAAGCGCTAAAACCTATTAAACTTATTAAACCTTTTAAACTTTTTAAACCTATTAAACTTCCCAAGCATACATGGCTACAAACACTGTAACGATATATACCGATGGCTCTTCCCGCAGCAACCCCGGCCCGGGAGGGTATGGCGTTATCTTACTAAGTGGCACACATCGCAAAGAATTATCACAGGGCTATCATCTCACTACCAATAACCGGATGGAACTGATGGCCGTGATCGCAGGGCTGAAAGCGCTGAAGAAACCCCGGATGGATATAACCATCTATTCCGACAGCCAGTACGTGGTAAAAGCATGGGAAGAAGGCTGGCTACAGAACTGGATCAAGACCAATTTCAAAGGCGGCAAAAAAAATCCCGATCTCTGGACAGAGTTCTATAATCTTTCTCACAAACATACCATCAAATTCAAATGGGTAAAAGGACATGCGAATAACCCTTTCAATAACCGTTGCGACGAATTAGCCACAGAAGCGGCGGATGGGGAGCATCACCAACTACTGCATGATGAGGGATATGAGGGGACGGCTGTCTGACCTCCCCACTCTCCCCTCCAAAGGAGGGGATGTCTATAAAAAAACCCATTATCAATTAATAATGGGTCTCAAAATTATGTACGGGGTTTTTAGGCAAGTGTAAGCACGGCTTTTTTCCTGGTAAGATAATTATACACGAACAGGATCACCGGAAGGAACAACAAGGTAGCGACCAATGAATTCCGGTAGAAAGGAAGACCAGCTTCGTAGCAGGTTACCAGGCCGCTGAAATTATTTGCATAGACTGTTTCACCGGTAGATTGCCATACCATAAAATTCGAAACAAGAAAATAAACAGTCGGTGCTGCAAGACCCCCTGCGACCAAACTGCCAAGGCTTCTCCCTTTCAATCCCCAGCCGATCAGCGTTACGGCCAGCAATACCAGGTAATTCTTCCACTGGCCAGTGTAAAAACCGGCATAAGGGAACAGGTCCTGGGTATATAAAAATTGAATGATGGCGTCACTGATGAACAAAGCCAGTAAAGGCAGTAAAAAGGATATTTTTTTCTGACTCCCGATAAAACCTGAGAACAAGGCTATTGCAATGACAGGAGAGAAGCCAGACCAGTCAAGATCGGGTCCGAAAAAATATTTGCAGGCCGTAGCCATTGCCACCAGCACCAGTGTAAAAACAATTAATCTTCCGTTGCTCTTCATACTATTGTTTGATTTGTTCAGCATTCCCTGCAAAAATAAATGAATTGCCGCAATTGACAGGTCTATTTATCAACGGGAGTGGATATCGCCGGAAGCCCTGAAAACAATGGTCTCCGTGAGGGCATCCAGTTTAATTTGCTCTCCGGGAAAAACAGCTATTGAAGGAGCCCCTGGCTCACAGTCCAGCCGGGTTTGATCATTGGTAACCGCTACTTTCCCCTCTGTTACTACCAGTATTACGTTATCCAGGGATTTAAACGAAGTGGTTTCGCCTTTTTTCAATTCAAAAACACTCAACCTGAAATCCTCAACCACTGTGGGGTAGATCTTTTCATGCTCATTTACATTCTCCGGAATGATCACTTGCGGGTAAGTGGCTTCGCATTTTATATGCTTCATTAGTTCTTTTGTATCAATGTGTTTAGTGGTCAGGCCACCCCGCAGCACATTATCCGAACTGGCCATGATCTCCACATTCTGTCCTTTGAGATATGCATGCGGCACACCCGCCGACTGGAAGATACCCTGCCCTTTCTCCAGCTGAACAAGATTGAGTAAATAAATAGAAAAGATACCCCGGTCGATATCTCCATTCCTGGTAAACCGCATAGCTGCTTTGTTGGCCCAGTAATCCTCATCCTTTTTATCAGCAGCATTATCCGCATAAACACCCTGGATATTATCCAGCATCGGCTGTAATATCCTGTTCACTTCAGCCTGTGGCATTTCCATTACATACCGGTACAGACCCGGGTAACCCGACTGGTTGAAAACAGGTAACAGCTCCCGCAATTCCACCACATTCAGCAACGTGTATACCAATTCTTCCGGCGGTTTGAAACCATGCAGGAGTGAAAAATCGCCCAGCGCTACCATCAGTTCGGGTTTGTGATTGGCATCTTTGTAATTCCGTTTTGGTGAATCAAGGGGAATGGCTTCCTCGTTCTCGCGGGCAAATTCTTTTTCGGCTGCTTCTTTTGTGGGATGAACCTGTATGGAAAGCATATCATCCACATCCAGTACTTTGAATAAAAAAGAAAGTTCCCCTGTGTGATCTTTCAGCTGTTGATAGCTCCCGTTTGTTTCAACCAGCGAAGGTCCTTGCGAATGGGTACCCATCCAATATTCGGCAAAAGGAGCGCCTTCTTTATTTTCCTCCTGTAATAAGGACGAAATAAATGAGGTTCCTCCCCAATCATAATGTTTAATTACCCCTTTTAACCGGTGAATTCCCCGCATAAAAATCAACTAGCTTTTATAGTTTGCCCTAAAGATACTACATGGCTTCGCATAATGACCTGGGGAAGGAAGGGGAAGAACTGGCGGTTCGCTGGCTGGAGGAAAAAGGCTATACGATCCTGCAGCGCAACTGGCGATATGGAAAAGTGGAGATCGATATCATCGCCACGAAGGATAAATTTTTACACTTTATTGAAGTGAAAACGAGGAATTTTTCCCGGTTTGGGCACCCGGAGGATAGCGTCACTAAGAAAAAATTCAAATTCCTTCAAAGAGCCTCGGATGAATATTTATTCCGGAATCCAGGTCATCCGTGGATACAATATAATATCCTGTCGATCACACTTTACAAGAATGGGGAAATCGAGTACTTTTTTATTGAGGATGTGTTCATGTAGCCGGCGAGTGGGGAATGGCTAGTGGCGAGTGGATACACAAAATTTAAATTAGCACCTATTAGTTATCATCTACAAGTTCGCCCTCTCCATCATCTTCACCACCAGCCTATGCGTTGCAGGACATAATTCCAAGTTCTGTTTGTGGACATGCGCATAGTCCCGGAATTTTTTGGCGAGATGCGGGAACCCGGCACAGTCGGCGGGGCGGACCTCATAGATACTGCATTTATTATCCTTCAAATTGAGGAATTGACAGGGTTCGGTTTTATTCAGCCAGTCGCGGTCACCACCTCTTTCGCGGCGTAGCCATTTCTCACGAAAAGCTTCATCCGTCATTCCCAAATGAGCCGATATTCTTTTGATATCCTGGTTGGTAAAGGTTGGTGTCATGGTCTTGCAGCAATTGGCGCAGGAAAGGCAATCGGTCTCCTTCCACATTTCTTTTTCCAGCCGGGCAATGCTGAGGTCGATACCCCGGGGGATGTTTTTTTCCAGTTTACTAAGAAATCTTCTCATCCCTGCTTTGGTATGCCGGGCTTTTTGTTTGAACGAACGGAGATTAATGGGTTGCATGGATAACATGCGCCGAAGATACTACTTGAACCAATTTATTGTGCAGGTTAAAAGAATTTTACTGTCAAACTTGGGCAATGGTTATTTTTGCCAATACAACAAATCAACCGTTATGAGGATCCTGATCGTTCCAGTCCTGCTCCTGCTTGTATTTTCATTTGGCGCTTGCAAGTCTTCTTCCTCCGGGCCAGTTCCTTTTTGTGACACGGCTTGTCTGAAAGACACTATCAAATTTTCAGGCGATCACAAACTGAAACCTTATGTATGGATCTCCGCGAAGGAATGTAAAGCCGATACCCTGCTCTGGAGTTATAATGGCATGGGCGTAAACAGGAAAGTAGGATTAGAAGATTTCCTGAATACAAAGGTCAATATCAACAAAGATTATATCCGCTGCTTTTTCACCGACACAGCCGCCGCCTGGCTCCTGTTCAACGATTGCAGCAATGGCCGGGGTTATTCGCTGAAACTCCCTTTCAACAAGACCAGCGATATCGGCCGGAAAAGCAGCAATATCAATAACCTCGATAAAAAATTCGCGGTGGCGGATAATATGGTAGCCTATACTGACCGCGGTAATATTTATGTGGAAGATATGTCCACCGGTAAAAAAGCTATGATGACCTTTGGACAGAAACTGGATATCGACTACGATGCCATTCATGAATACATCGATTCGGTGAATGTGACCCCATCAAGGATATGGGTAAGAATAATGGTTGATAAGAAATGGACGGAGAAGGAGAAGAATATTACACTGGAATAGTTTATGGTCTTTGGTTTATTGTTTATTGTTGAGACCCTCGAAAGCACAGTATCCAAGAATTTTTGTAAATTTTACAGTATCGCACCAACCATAGACTACAAACCATAAACGATAAACTCGCTATGTGGGAACCCTATAAAAAAGGATTCAAGTCTTACCTGCAACTGGAAAAATCTCTTTCCGACAATTCTGTACAGGCTTATCTCCGTGATATCGGGTTGTTGACCCAATGGCTGCAGGAGAAAAAAAAGATAAAACATCCTGCCGATATTGTTTTAAAAGACCTGCAGCAATTTATCAAATGGATCACCGAACTGGGTATGCAGGCCAGCTCCCAGGCCAGGATCATATCTGGTATCCGTGCTTTTTACAAATACTGTTCGCTGGAAGAAATCGCCAAAAAAGATCCCACGGTATTACTGGAAGCCCCAAAATTAAAAAGATCACTCCCGGATACACTTAGTTTTGACGAGATCGAAAAGATCATATCAAAGATCGATCTGAGCAAACCGGGAGGGGGGCGCAACAAAGCGATACTTGAAACCATGTACAGTTGCGGGCTACGGGTAAGCGAAGTGGTGAACCTTAAGATTTCTCAGTTATACCTTGACGTAGGCTTTATAAGAGTATTGGGAAAGGGAGATAAGGAAAGACTGGTGCCTGTAGGCAGGAGCGCTGCCAAATACATCATTATCTATAAAAAAGACATTCGCATACATGTGGATGTAAAAAAAGGGAACGAGGATATCCTTTTCCTCAATAAACGGGGAACTAAATTATCGAGGGTAATGATCTTTTACATCATTAAAGACCTGGCTCTGAAAGCGGGGATCAAAAAAACTGTATCGCCACATACTTTCCGTCATTCATTTGCCACCCACCTGGTGGAAGGCGGCGCCGATCTGCGGGCCGTACAGGAAATGCTGGGCCATGAAAGCATTACTACCACGGAGATATATACGCACCTCGACAGAGATTACCTGCGGGCTACGCTTCAGCAATTTCATCCTTCCTTTAAAGAGCATAAAAGCTCGTAAAAGTTTTCGTAAAACGCACCGGAATCCTTTTGCATTACTTTAACCAAACTAAAGTAATCCTTTGGCATTGGCCATCGTCTATGTATGAAAGATTATTT
>JBDSPR010000023.1:0-72332 GCA_039930245.1 Chitinophagaceae bacterium
TCCTCCTTCGTCGGAATTAATTTCATCGTCAGCCCATCTATTCCTCACTTCGTTCGGAATGACAAAGAGTATCATAATTCAAACTGACCCACTACCGCAGTCCACAGAGTCATGGGCCAGTCATAAAAAAGACCGCAACTGCGGTCTTTATAAGAAGTTGATCGTTAATGTCTGCCCTTAGATTTTCCTCCGCGATTCCCATTATCGTGTCCGTTACTTTTAGGTTTCTGGACGATAACGGTCTGACCACGGTTACCCTTGTATTTGGCATATTTTACTTTATGCGTCGGGTAATAGAGGTATGCCTTTGGTTGATTGACAACCACTTTGTATCCTGAATATAGATTATAGGACCGGTAAGCCGGGGGCAATCCCGATGCAAATACCCAGTTCCCTCCGGACAGATAAATGAACTTACGGGTAGGTACATAATAATAGGTTTCAATATCCGGGAGATAATAATAGTCCACATGATCATAGCCCGAAGGCCCCCATGCCGGTTGTGAACCAAGATTTACATTGATACTAACCTGGGCTGAAACATTATTAATGGCGGCTACCGAACAAAATATCGCTGCGCAAAGAATTATCTTTTTCATATATAAACGCTTTTGATCAGTACAATAGAGCCAAAGACAATGCCAAAAGGCTCTTTTTTCTCTTAAAACCTGATTATACCACAAAAAATCAATTAGATAGGGATGGCAAAAAATCGTTATAAGTGAAAAACTAGGAGTGATCTATGCAAACCTTTGAATTATCATAAAGATCATATTTCACGAAGATCTCAGAACCGGGTTGATATTTTGGTACAGAAGCTTCCGCAATCACTCCTTTTACTTTCCCGCTGAATGAAGCAAGACCTTCTGGTAATACTTCCACCTCCAGTTCAACAAAAGGATTGTTACCATTCACATTAACCCCCAGCCAGGTATATTTTTTAATAATGGCTCTTGCCGGGCGGCCCGACACACTGATGGCATCATTGTCTTTTTGCAACTGTTCCAGCTCAACTCTGAGCGTTGCTTCATTTGGTTGTGAAAAAGAACCGGCATTAGCTGCAGGTTGTGTACCCGTAAAATCAAGCACCACGTTCATTTCGTTGTTGGGATCGATCTTTACCGGGACTTCCATACCTGGTGCATAAGCGCCGGGGTTGATCCTCGGAACGAGCACACGGCAATGCGTGGTATATTTTTGTCCAAAACTATTCCTGACTTCAAGTAAAAGTTTTACCTGTGGATTGTTGTTGATGGTCACACCTGTATCGCTTACTTCGAGTATTCTTGCTTTCCCGGAAATCCCGGTCTTTTGTAAACGACTCGCATTGATCATCGATTTAAAGAAAAGCCGGTAGAATAAATAGAACATGCCGCCAAACAATGCCAACATCCCTAACCCCATATAAATTCCCGTTTGACCTGCCGTAGCAACCACGGCCCCGATCCCAACCAGGAGACCGATGATCCCGCCGATGATACCTATCCAGGCACCTGCATTCATTTTCATCATACGATAAAATTTTGGAGCATTATTCTGTTCGTCCATATTCGACAGGGTCAATAGGACAAGCAGAAACTGATTTTTAGCTATCTTTTTTATTTTGGTATATATATCATTAGGGACAAGTCTTTGACTTCGTTCCGATAGGAACGTATAGTGGGGTAGCTATGATATAGTTTTTCACGAAGCGTCCCGAAGGGACGCCTTGTGCCTTACAGTATTTATTACCCACAAAAACTCCCTATGGGAGTAAGTCCCAATATGTATATAGTTACCTTTATTCTTATTCGATCGGTTTATAATCTTTGAACAGGTTCAGCTTTGTCCCTTCTACCTGCTGCCGGTAAGCAGCCCATTTGCCTGCAAAGAAATTATTAATGCGTTGCACCGCATCGCTGATCATTATTTCCGCATTGACCACAAGCTTTTCTTCCTGCATACCTGGCGTTACATTCTTCGAGCCGATATATTGTGCGGCCTGCTGGTAAGTACGAAGAACGGTCATTCCAGGATCCCGGTTAATACCTTGTTTATCTGAAGGTTTGCTGCTGATGAATTCCCGTATCGCTTTGATGCTATCCTGCATGAGTTTGGTTGTTTTCCTTAATGAATCTGCGTCCTTGCCTTCCAGGTCTTTCAACTGGTTCGTCATCTTGCTGCAAATTTCATCCGCATCTGTCAGCCGGTCCATCCCTTCCGTTAATTTATTACCGCTTTTTTGAAGCCGCTCATATAATTTTCGCTGAGCCAGTTTAATATCATTGCGGTTACCTGTTCTTGGATCATCGTTGATATTGATAAAAGTAGAATCGGAATCCTTGTTAAGGGTCAGCACGATTTTATACCTTCCCGGTAATACTGCAAAACTTGCAGGCTCCGGGGCGCCGGGTTTTGGTTTTGGCGACCCCGGCTGGCGTACTCCTTTTTCTTCCATGCCCCAATACTGGCGGTTGAAACCACTGTCGGCTTTCCATTTCAGGTTCCGGATATGTTCATTTTTATCATTGTAGATATTCACCTGCAGGCTATCGTTTCTTGTTTTCTTTGAAGAAGTGTCCGGTGGAGCAGTAAGAAAATAAGAAACAGCAGCTCCGCGGGCGCGGTTGGGGGCATCCCATAAACCCATCACGCTCCATTCATAACCGGGTGCGGCCCGGTATTGTGCCTGGTAAGCATCTGGCGCTGGAAAGACGGTCAGCTTTTTACTAAGAGCACCATTGCCAGCGGCCAGTTTACGGAGTGGACGGATATCATCCAGTATCCAGAGTGCCCTTCCAAATGTCGCGATGGCGAGATCAGCTTCTCTTTCCTGTATGGCAAGGTCATAAGTTGATACGGAAGGATAACCATTTTTCCATTGCTGGAAGGTATTCCCGTTATCAAAACTGATCCATAGACCCTGTTCTGTTCCTGCAAAAATGAGATTGGGTTCCGTAGGATCCTGTATCAAACACAGGGCATAGCCCGTCACTTTTTTTTCATCCAACAGCCTGGTCCATGTTTTTCCAAAATCTGTGCTGCGGAAGATATAGGGTTTAAAATCTCCGCGCCGGTAATCATTGGCAACAACAAATACTTCACCGGCATGGTATCTCGATGCCCTGATCTGCGGTATCCAGCAACCAACAGGCATTCCAGGGATCCTGCCACGGAAATTCATCCAGTTCTTTCCACCATCTGTTGTCAATTGTACATTTCCATCATCCGTGCCCACCCATATCACGCCGTTTTGTTTGGGGGATGGTTCAATGGCGAGAATAGTACAATGGTTCTCGGCGCCCGTGATATCCAGCGTAAGTCCGCCGGTACTGCTCTGGTCAATCTTTGCAGAATCATTGGTAGTAAGATCCGGGGAGATTGTTTCCCAGCTGACGCCTTTGTTATTGCTTTTGTGTACATGCTGACTTCCATAATAAATGGTGTTTTTATCAAAAGGATCCTGTGCGATCGCGGCATTCCAGTTAAAACGGTAAGCATTCTTCTCATCCATCGCGAGATAGGGGGGACGTATATTCCATCTTTCGCCGGTCTTGTAATTTATTCTTCCCACAGCACCACCCTGGCTCATGCTGTACACCCATCCACCGCCATCGGGGTCAGGCATTGCATCAAAACCATCACCGCCACCGATATTGCTCCAGTAATAATTCCGGATACCGCCATTGGTCCAGCTATACGCGGGGCCTAACCAGCTGCCATTGTCCTGCATGCCACCCATTACATTATAAGGTATCTCATTGTCAACATTAATATGGTAGAACTGTCCCGCGGGGATCTTTTCATCAAATACCCATGTCTTACCCCTGTCTCTTGAGATACCGATACCGCCATCATTTCCTTCAATGATCAGGTTGGGATCTTCGGGGTGTATCCACCAGGCATGGTGGTCGGGATGGATACCGAAATAGGGAAGCATGATACTGAAAGTTTTGCCGCCATCCTCACTATACGTAACGGTTGAGTGAATATCATAAATGCGGTTCTCATTTTTCGGGTCCACGTAAATTTCCTGGTAATAAAAGGGACGGTCTGTGACATCTGCGGCATTTATGTTCACCAGCTGCCATTTAAAGCCACCGTCATCGCTGCGGTATAGCCCATTTTTAGTGGCTTCGATCTTCGCATAGATCCTCGAAGGCATGCTACGGGCAAAAGCGATACCGATGCGGCCGATACTGCCATCGGGCATACCATCTTCCTTTGCCAGTTTTTTCCAGTTCTTGCCGCCATCGATCGTGATATACATGCCGCTTCCCGGTCCGCCACTTTTCATTCGCCAGGGCAGACGATAATGCTGCCACATCGAAGCGATCAGTTTGTTGGGATTGGATGGATCCATGACGAGTTCCGCGCAGCCGGTGGTATCATTGGAATAAAGAATGCGGTTCCAGCTCTCGCCACCATCGGTTGTTTTATAAACACCCCGCTCAGGATGCTGGGCATAGGGATTGCCGATTGCGGCGACATACACGGTATTTGGATTATCCGGGTCGATGATTACCCGGTGGATATTTCTTGTTTTTTCTAATCCCATCCTTTTCCAGGTCCTACCCGCATCAAGACTTTTGTAAATACCTTCCCCGATATTGAGTGAATTGCGCGGGTTGCCTTCACCTGTTCCTGCCCATACCACCGAGGGGTTGGATTGCTGGATCGCGAGTGCGCCAATATTCTGCAAAGGTTGTTCGTCAAATATGGGCTTCCAGTCAGCGCCCCCATTCTCAGTTTTCCAGATACCACCAGAAGCTGCACCCACATATATGATAGAAGGATTTTTATGAACAGCATCAATAGCTACAATACGACCACTCATACCTGAAGGCCCGATATTCCGTGGCTTCATGTTTTTGAACTGGTCAAGCAGGATCTTTTGAGCGGGTAATCGATCGCAGGCTATCAAAGTAAGAACGAAGAAAAATAATTTTCTCATTACGGTAAGTTTTGGAATACTAAACTTACCGATAATAGTGAGCCCTGCAAAAAAGTTTGGATAAATGGCTGAATCAACAAGTAGGCCTTATTCAACCAGGAAAATGATCTTCGTGACCCATTTGTCGGGATCATTTTCTGTTCCCGGGCCGGCAATATATTGTTCTATTGCCGGGGCCTGTTGTTTTAAATGATGACCGGCCAGATATTTCCTGATGGCAGTATAGGCAGAAGGTTCATCATCATAAGCGCCATAGTAGTTTACAAATACGGCTTTAGAGGCTGGGATATCCGTTACCAGTACAATGGGATTTTTTATCACTGTTCCCTTCGGTACAGGGATAGCCGCAGCCATATTAGCCTGTTGATTTTTCTCATCCCAATCATAAATTAACCCGGAGGCAGTTCCGGGCAACAGTTTGTTTTTTTGTAATTCAGCATAAAGGATCCGGAGATGTTGTGCAAAGAAAGAACTGATATCTGTCCATTTTACCTGTTGCCTGATCAGGGCGTAAGTCGTTGCCGGGAAATCCATGGTCATCACTTCGTATGTTTTGGCGGCGGACGCATCGGTTTTTTCGATCGCTGCTTTGAGGGTGGCCAGGCTATAATCAAAATCTTTTCCCAGCTCTTTGTCCATGCTGTAAAAAAGGTTGAAAATATTCCAGGGTCTTGGAGTGGCCATCTCGAAATTCCAGGTAACCGTTGTCAGTCCGTTGATTTCATTCAGAGTGAATACCGAAGATGCTGTTCCCTTTTTTGGTTTGGAGAAACTGATCCGCTGTGCTACTTTTTTACCGGGTTCCAGCGAAACGATCTCGATCTTTCCATCCCCGGACACGGTCGGGTCGCCGGTCCAGGATGTACTGGCGCCAACCGTTCCATCTGTACCCGTCAAAGTATAAATGGCGGTACTATCCTGCTGGCTCCATACGGAGAATTGATGAAAGGTTTCTAGTTTTGCCAGCTGGCTATAAATGGCGGTGGTAGGGGCTTTAATGGTAACAGAACGTTCCAGTTGCTGGCTTGTTGGTAAAAAAAAAGATAAAATAGCAGTGGCGGCAATTACGGCGATAAGGAAAAAAGCCAGGGGCTTCAGGAATTTCATACTGGGCGTTTGTCAGGTCAGAAAGGTTTTACCTTTTTTTCACCGCTGCCGTCCGGTTGCAGGGTGGCGCGAATGTAGCGGTTAAGATTGATATATTTTTTTGCAGCATCCTGCATCATTTTTGAATTAAGGTTATTGGTCAGTTGTTGACGGGTCAGGATATCCGATGGATTATTACCGAGATAATAAGCATCATATAGACCGGTCATCCAGAAAAGATTCTGGCGCATATCCACTTCCAGTTTTCTTGTCTGCTGTTCTTTGATCTTTTCGAGGTCAGCCGGCTGCACACCCGAAACAATTATTTTTTTCAGTTCACTGATAGTTGCTTTACTGAGCGTGTCAACATTTTCGGGGGCACAGGGAAAAGAAATATTGAAGGAGGAATAAGCATAAGGATACTTCCGCATATCTCCAAAAGCGCTCACCCGGTATACACTGGCTTTTTCTTCGCGCAATTGTTCCACTAATTTGATGCTCATCAGTTCGCCGAGACTCCGGAGCAGGTAGGCATCCGTAATATTGTAAGTAGCAGGGGCAGTAAAGACAAGCGTGACAAAACTTTTTGGATCGGCACCTTTGGTGATCACTTTGTCGATCACCCCGGAAGGAGGACGGATCCCGAGATCCCTGAATATTTCTTTTTTCGTGTTGCCGGGCAGGCTGCCAATATATTTCTCCAGCAGGGGCTTGATCGTTTCTTCTTCAAAAGAACCCACGAAGAGGAAAGTGAAATCACCTGCGTTGGCAAAACGTTCCTTATAGATCTGAAGACTGCGGTCCAGGTTGATCTTATCAAAATCGGCGGGTTTGGGCAGGCTTCCTGCACGGGGATGATTCTGTGTCATCATCTTCTGGTACTCCGCGCTGAAATACACCTGCGGGTTGGCATCCAGGTTGGCATAGAGTTGTTTTTGTTTTGTTTTGTACGATTCAAAAGCTTCCGGGTCCCTCCGTGGCGCGGTAAAATAAAGATGGATCAATTGCAGCAAAGTCTCCGTTTCCCGGGGGATAGTAGACCCGTTCATCCCTTCACTGTATAAAGTGATATTTGGTGTTACGCCGGTATTCTTACCCTTTAGCATATTACCAAGATCACCCGCGGAGAAATTACCAATCCCGCTTTGGGTGATGATCGCTGCCGCGTTGCTGGCAGAAAAATAATCGGCATCTTTTACCAGCGAATGCCCTCCCTTGCTGAATGCACGGAAAAGGATCTCGTCATTTTTGAAATTGGTAGACTTCAGGATCACGGTTGCGCCATTTGAAAGTTTAATGGTTGTTACAGCCAGTTCTTCATTTGTTTTGGCGCTGAGGGTATGACCGGGTTTCAATTTTGAAGCATCCATCAGTTCGGAGGCCAGTACTTTTTCTTTATATGGTTCAATGCTGGCGCGATCAACAGCTTTCAGCACTTCGTTCACTTCAGTGGCGGAAGGGATCCTGACGCCCTCTTTATCCGGGGCATTCAGTGTAACCACCATATTTTCTTTGGTGATCCATTGGGCGGCCAGTTTATTGATATCTTCCAGTTTTACCAGTTTAAGGTATTGCCTGACAAAATCGTATTCCCATTCAATGCCGGGTATCGGCTCATTGACCAGGAAATTATTGGCATATTCATCGGCATAGCGGAAAGATTCTTCTTTTTCCCGTTCACTGAAAATCCGGTCATAAAAACTTTGCAATTGTTTTTTCTGCAATTCGAATTCGGAAGGTGTAAAGCCATATAAGAGAACGCGGTTGTTCTCCTGCTGGAGTGCAAAGAGGCTGTGTGACATACCCGTGTCGCTGGTATTGGCAAAAAGCTGGTAAGCGTCTTTGGTTCTTGCATTGCTGTTGCCGTAATTTGACCAGGCGGCTACAAACGGAGGTTTTGATCCGAGCGTGAGTTCACGAAGGCGGTTGTTCAGCATACCGGTGAAAAGCAGCCGGTTGATATACCGGCAGTAATCGCCGATACTGGTATCCGGTTGCGGGTCCTTCTTGAATAATATTTCTACCGAAGGCAATGCTGTTTCTTTATCCTTGGCTACCACGGTAAGGGTTTCGGTATGATCCGGGACAGGAAAACTCTCTCTTTTCCGCGGGGAGGGACTTGCGGGAATAGCCGAAAAGATCGATTTTACTTTTTGCTCCATATCATTCACATCAATATCACCAACAATGATTATGGCCTGCAGGTCCGGGCGATACCAGTCCTTATAGAATCTTTTCAGCGCGGCATGGGAGAAGCTCCCAAGCACTTCCTTTGTACCGATGGGCAATCGCTCTGCATATTTCGAACCAAGATATTGGACGGGAAGGGTCTGCTTCATCAGCCGTTCATCCGCACCGCGGCTGAGTCGCCATTCTTCGATCACTACACCTCGTTCTTTTTCTATTTCTGCGGAATCCAATAAGGCATTGTGCGCCCAATCCTCCAGTATCTGCAGTCCTTTTTCAACAAGTCCCGGCTTATCCGTGGGTACGGGGAGTATATAGACCGTCTCATCAAAACTTGTATAAGCATTCAGGTCAGCGCCAAAACGGACACCGATACTTTGCAGGTAGCTGACGAGTTCGTTCTTGGGAAAACGTTTCGTGCCATTAAAATTCATGTGTTCCATGAAATGCGCCAGCCCCAGTTGGTCATCATCTTCCAGGACAGATCCTGTATTCACTGCCAAACGAAGCTCCACTCTTTTCTCGGGTAAACTGTTCTTGCGGATGTAATAAGTAAGTCCGTTGGAAAGACGGCCGATCCTGATCTGGGGATCAACCGGCATCACTTGTGTCATATCGATCTGGCACCAGGCGGCGGGTAGACAAGAAGCGGTTAACAACAATAACAACCAGAACCTATTCACGATAACATGCCCATTTTTTCGGGAATATAAATTTACCTATATGAAAGTGTTCCGGGAAAAAAATATTCAGCCCCCGGGACCTGTATAAAACAGGGTGATTCGATTATTAACCCATGTTGGCAATAATATGTTCGCCATGGGGGTATCCTTTAAACCCCCGGAAGGGTTGGTATTGAAAGATTTAATATACATAGGGAGCACAAATAAGGTCAGTACCGCTGCCAGCAAATACCAGGCAAGCGAAAATTATTCGGGATTTTCTTCCGTGCGGGTTTCGGGTCGCATTTGCGGGAACAGCAAAACATCCTGGATGGAGGGCTGGTTGGTCAGCAGCATACAGAGCCTGTCAATACCAAAACCAATACCGGAGGTAGGAGGCATGCCATACTCCAGTGCCCGTAAGAAATCATAATCAATGAACATGGCTTCATCATCCCCCCGTTCTGAAAGCTTGACCTGTTCTTCGAAGCGTTCCCGCTGGTCAATGGGATCGTTGAGTTCGCTGTAGGCATTGGCGATCTCTTTTCCATTGATCATAAGCTCGAATCTTTCTACAAGTCCCTGCTTATCGCGGTGCTTTTTAGTAAGCGGGCTCATTTCAACCGGGTAGTCAATGATAAACGTGGGCTGGATATAGTTCTTCTCGCATTTCTCACCAAAAATGGCATCGATCAGTTTTCCCTTGCCCATTGTATTGTCGGCATGGATATGCAGTTGTTTGCAAACGGAGCGCAACTGGTCCTCATTCATCCGGCTTACATCTGTCCCGGTGTGTTCCAGTATGGCATCATAGATACTGATCCTTTTGAAAGGAGCTTTAAACGAGATAGTTCCCGGACCAACGGTAATATCCGTTGTGCCGCATACATCCATCGCAGCTTTTTCCAGCAGTTGTTCCGTTGTTTCCATCATCCAGAAATAATCCTTGTAAGCGGTATAGAATTCAAGGATGGTGAACTCAGGATTATGCGTTCTGTCCATTCCTTCGTTCCGGAAATTCCGGCTGAATTCGTAGACCCAGTCAAACCCTCCCACGATCAGTCGTTTCAGGTACAGTTCATTCGCGATACGCAGGTAAAAAGGAACGTCCAGTGCATTATGATGCGTGATAAAAGGCCTTGCCGCTGCACCACCGGGGATACTTTGGAGTACCGGGGTATCCACTTCGAGTGCGCCGTGTTCATTTAAGAAAGAACGGATCGAGTTGATCAGTTTGGTCCTTTTTAAAAAAGTTTCTTTTACAGAAGGATTGATGATAAGGTCCGCATAACGCTGGCGGTATTTGAATTCAGGATCGGTCACGGCATCAAAGACCTGGCCCTCAGCTTCTTTTACAATTGGGAGGGGGCGAAGTGATTTACTGAGCAGGGTCAGTTCGGTTACATGCACGGAAGTTTCACCGGTCTTGGTGATAAACCCATATCCTTTTACACCAATGATATCGCCGATATCCAGGAGTTTTTTCCAGACAATATCATAAAGTGTTTTATCCTCACCCGGGCAAATATCATCGCGCCGGATATACAGCTGGATCTTTCCTTTTGCATCCTGTATCACGCAGAAATTGGCCTTGCCCATATCCCGCACACTCATGATGCGGCCGGCGAGGCAAACATCAGCGAACTGCTCTTTGCGGGCTTCAGCATAATTGTTTTTTATATCAGTTGAATAGCTGTTGACCGGGAAAAGGGGGGCAGGGTAGGGCTCGATACCCATCATGATCAGCTCAGCCAGTTTTTCCCTGCGAAGTTCTTCCTGTTCAGATAAATGTGTTGTACTCATTGATTCTTTTTTCAAAACGCTGCCCGTCTTCATCCGGATGAATCACGACTACGACGGGGCGAGCAAAGGTACTGGTTGCTGGTTTAGGAGACAAAGACAAAGTCCCCCGCAACAGGCAGGGGACTTTGTATCAATACTGCTAAAATATCGTGCAATGTTTAGTCGATCAATATACCCAGTTTCAATGCTACGCAGCCATTCTTAATCTCATCAACCGGATTTTCGCCCGGGTGGATATTTCTTAGCCCGAACGTATAACCAAGGGAAACAAAACATCCTTTGCGGAACTGGTAGCCGGCCATAAGGTCTGCACCATAGTCAAGGGATTTATAATCGGCGATGGGATCTTTCCCGAAAACAAGCGTGGTCTCTGCTTTTGAATTATCCGTTTTGGTCACTTTCTTGGACGGCAGGGGCAATCCAAGGGTGGGGCCTAATCCTACGAAAACATGTCCTTTACCTCCTTTTGCGTGATAAACAAAATTCAGCAAAGCTTCTGCGTAACGTAAGCCGACGTACGTTTTTTGATCATTGGTCTTGGAGACGATCCAGCCTTTTTGCGCATACTGTATGGCTGGTTGAAAACTGAAATTCGATTTTTTGAGGGGAACATCTACCAGCATTCCAAATGTAAAGCCGGCGAGGCTTTTTCCCTTACTGGTTACCCCGTCTGTTTTGCCGTGATAATTGGATTGGCTGAGGCCACCGAAAATGCCTGCCCTGGTTTTTTGTGCAAACGCATTGATCTGTAAAAAACATACGGATACGATTGCAATTAAAAACGTTTTTTTCATATCAGTTATTTTGGTTTACCTACTCATTTCGCTTTTCGGTTAGGGCGCCCTACTCTTTTGGGGATTTTCGGGTTGATTCCGGCGGCAACTTACAGCAATACCGCAACTTTTCAAAATCGTGACCCGCCGGGGCGGGAGCAGGCAAAAGTACTGTTTCAGGGGGAAGCGCAAACAAAAAGCCCGGGCTTTCTTTCGACCCGGGCTGTATCATCACCGGTAAACCGGTGTTCCTGTATGATAACTTATTTCATAAAGATGTCGGTATTGAATTAATTGGAGGGTGGCGGTTGCTTATTATCGGGATCCTTTGGCATTTTCTTTTTACCTGCTATCTGTCTCAGAACTACCGTCAATAACCAGACCACGAGTGCTGTGCCTCCAATACCCACTATCACCGCCAGTACATCCGATCCTCCACAGGAAAGACTACAGGCAAGGGTGGCTACTAAAATGATCAGCGCCCCCGCCACAAGGCAGGAAAGGATGATCAGGGCTATTTTGCCGCCTTTGGAAGGTTCATCGGATCTTTTGATGGCGCTGACCTGCTCTTTCAATAATTTTTTTCTTTCCTTCCATTTGAGCGTCTTACCATTCTCATCTTTCATTGAAGCCGAAAAAGCGGCGATGGATTTGTAAGTTTTCAAGGTACTGTCTTTGGGCAATGAACCCGTACTGGCGGATGCCGCATTCAATGGCTGGCCATACCGGAACAAATTATCGGGGTGATTGGCCATCCAGGCGATCATAAAAAAAGTGGAACCGATCAGCAGGATATCACAGGTTTTTTGACGGGTGTAAAAAGCAGCTGCTGTCAGTTTGTTCCCTTTCAATATTTTGGAAGGGTATCCAATAAATCCGACAGCATATAGTGCTGCAAAAAACAGGAGCGAGAACAGGGGAATGGAAATACCAAGCGAACTAAAAAGCGATCCTGTCACGAAAGCAAGAACATTCATCAAAAGGATCGAAGCGATAATAATGATACGGGCCGACCGTTTATGGTCTTTTGCCCAGCGGGAAATTTTTTTCATACAGGAAAATTTTAAGGTGATTGTGAAGGGGTTAATTTTTATTTTAATGATACTTGCGGATCCGGCCGGAGTAAGATCCATTGGTCAGGCTGATCCGCTGACCATTCTTATTGACAAGCGTTACCGAAAATACGCCGGATACCGTGCAATTCTCCTGGCCGGGAACAGATGCTTCGGTGGCAGGGGAGCAATTAGAGTAGCCAACAGTCAGACTGCCTGATTCATACCAATACACCGCAACGGAATCGATAGGAGCTCCATTATTCTGGAGGTTATTGCAGGCACCGCCCACATTCATACCGGTTGGATTTAACCAGGCGCAGGTGATCCCACCGGGAGGCTGGCCCATGATAAGGATCTTACCTCCAAACAGGTCAGGCCGGTCGATATGCATCCCTGTAAAATTTGCAAAGATGAATTCCGGCAGAATAAAATTGGTGCTGATAAACTGGTTATCATTTTGTTCATACTGCTGCCCGTTATAGGTGAACTGGAGCTTGCCGCTCAAAGGCGAGTTGGGGTCTTTTTTACAACTGCCGCAGCAAAAGATGAGCAGCGTAGCAGTAATAAAATAAAAACTGATTTGTTTCATACAGGAGTTTTTTGAGGTTTACAATGAACCGTTCATAAATTTAAGATATGTACATTCTGGGGTTGTTACAACAGTTCCTTTAAAGCTGCTGTTGGTCAGCACCAGATGAAAACTTCCAACCACCCTGCACAATTTTAAATTGGCGGCATATAAAGAAATGATAAGCCTTACAATTGCTGTAGGAAAAATTTACAGAACCGGATTCATAACAGTATACATTTACTGAATCAAGTAATCAACAGGAAGGTATAAATTATCTTTTTCATAAACTGAGCTTTAACGAAGTGTTTTTTTATTGAAGCCTTTTCTGAAAGCAAGAGTTTCATTAATAACCATTGTAAGAAGACCATTATTGTGGGAGCCCATCTCGATTAGAAATCGATTTACCTCTTCGCCGTCAATTAAACGTAAGGCTGCAACGCCACTGATCCTGACTTCTTTTGAGGCAGTTGTATCTGCTATATAATGTTTTAAAACAGGTAATACAGAAGGTGATCCGGTATTTCCAAGCACTAAGATCTGTTGAATGGTATCTTGTATGGTTTCCATTTTAGCCAACAAGTACCGGGTTAATGATTCTGCTTTATTAATGTCGTGATGTCTGAAGTTAAATGCCATGCCTCCTAATGCCAATTGAGCTGCCGATCGTATTTTAGCGTTGCGTGATCGATCAGAGGCGATTTCATTAACGATCTCCAAGGCTTTCTCGGTAGGAGAAGTCGAGGTTGCGCACACTGGTAAAAAATGAAGAAGAATATTTTCTTCATTTTTTCTTTCCTTCATCACCATTGCTATAGTATTGATGGCCGCGGGTGTGGCTGTGACAGCGAGAGCCTGGCTTATCACTTTGAACTCAGAAGAACCAAAGGAACTGCGGGTAAGAATTGTGGCAAGCTTCTCACAGTTTTCGGGGAATAAATAAGCCAGCGCTCTGAATTTTAAAACCAGTTGCTGTTTGTATTTATTCTTTCCCGCCGCAAATGATTCCAGCTCGTGTAACAGGACCGAAAGATTATCCTGGCCTAAGGTGGTTTTGCAGGACAATTCTTTTATCTGCTCGTCGGAAAGGGAAACCCTGAGCGTTGATGAATTATCGTAGTATAGGGGTAAATACTTTTTTTCAAAGCTTCGATTTTCCTGGTCCGTGTTCTTGTGTTTCGACGTAAGCTGTATAGAGATTTTGGTACCTGATGCGACGACTGTATCGGTGGCAAATAATATTACCTGTGCTTCAGATACATTTACCTGTTCAACTGATCCTGATGAATCGATACGGATGATGGTTTTACTGTCTGTATTGATTTTTTGACCCTTGTCCATGCCGTCCCATTCAATAAAGCCTTCATTTGTTTTTTCGTATTCAAGTTTATCATTGCTGGCTTGTGTCAACTTGTATTTAGCGACAAACACGCCGATCGTGTTTTCTTCCAGATTATCCCATAGTACAGGCCTTTTTTCGGGAGAGGTGAATTGAAAACGGCTTAGAATGTCTTTTATGATATTGCCGGACATATATGAAACTGCCGGGTCCATCCTTATCGCGGTAATATTCCCCAGGTTGTTTATTGTTGCTAAAATAGGGAATTGCAATTCTTCCCTGATCATAGAACTATTGGCAACCAAGTCATTATTCGTTATCGAAATATCTGGATCAAGTATTTCAAAACATACCCTGGTATTGCTATCCCCATTTGCATAGATCGTTTTCCTGATCTGGGTATTAATATTGAACTGTGTTATTTCTAATTTTTTTCGTTCGAAAAAAGGATTTTTTGAATCAAGGGAATCGGAAGAATACAGGATCGTGATATCGCTATACCCCAGGTTTTCGCTTTGGTAATGGTATAAATACTGTTCGGTATACTGGTTAGCAGCGGGTGAATCCTGGAGAAACATAAACCCGGTGATTGTAAACAAAGCGGCAGAGGCTAATCTGTTTTTCATATAGTTTGGGTTTATCGTGTGTCCGTACCGGAACCTGCCTTGGAAATCCGGTTTATTATATATTGTTTATTCCCTTCAGCTATAGTACCGGATTCCAGGTAGCCAATCCAGTCAAATAAAATATGTTCCTTTCGGTAACAATCATCAATAAAGGGCAGGGGAATAGGCGAGCAAAGTTCAAAATAGCAATACAACTTCCCGTTCAGGGTAGAAACCTCATAGCCAAAATAATAGGTTTCGGCTATTAAAAGCTGTTCCTGGTTGCCACCCATTGAACCGATGAATGCCTGGAGATCAAGATTACCTCTTAGGAAGGTTAAGTTTATGCCGACACCGCCTCCCAACAGATGAACCAGTTGAACACCTGCCTCAGCAAAACCATTAATTTCCGCCAGAGGCTTTAGTTGGATAGCAGAAAAAGTCCTGTCAAGAGAAGCCCCGTATTCGACACCTACAACACCTTCTACCCCGACCCTGCCTACAAAATCAATCCCTGCAACAATGGGAATACGCACCGGAAAATCTTTGTTTATGTCCAGATCCTGTCGTCCTGTAAACGTTTTTGTATCTGAATAACCGGTGGTTTCGTTTACTACTACAATACCACCAAGGGAAATAAATAAATTAGCTGTATTGTTACGGGATGGATCCGTAGTGGAGAAAAATTCTCCTTTTACAGCCATTAAGTCCATGGAATTATTATAAATAGACCCATACACTCTTCCCTTTGCAATCACTCTTGTTTCCATTTTGTTTTTTTCCGCATCCACCGGGTCAATTGAAAAGATTTTCGCCTCCCGTATCAGGTCGCCGCTGATTCCAGCCTGGAATGTATTAGCATAGCCGATAGGCCAGTCCTTTGATGATACATTATAGATCGTCTTTAATGGAACTGATGAAGGAGGTGGCTGGGTGGCATACGTGAGTTTCCTGTTTATTTGTTTAGCTGAAACAAGTCCCTTGCTCTCTGTGAAATTCAGCATTCGTAATTTGTTCTTTTGGTTAAGAGTATATTGGCCAACAGGTTTTAAAGTTATATCGCCAATCTTTTTAGTAGGATCCAGGATCGCTTTTATTTCTTTTTCTGTGCGTAGGCCCGCAATCGGTTTTGATAAACTTGCAACACGGCCGTCAAGGAATTTTTTTGGCGTTACGGTGTAAGAAGCAACTTTTTGGTTGTTATTTCGTAAAGAATGGCCTTGTGCATTCAGTTTTTGTTCGATTTCGTTGAGTGAAGCAAAAAATTCCTTCGCAGTAATTTTTTTACCTGTTTTTAGCGTGATTATTTCGTCCGGTGAAATCCGTCGGCCATTTCTGTCGATCATATCAATGGGTTTGAACGGAATTACAATTCCTGTTACCGGTTTCCAAATGGGGTTGTCAGTGGTTATGACCCTGGAAGGCAATACGCTTTTGGACACTGGTTTAGCTTTGGCAGCCTTTCTCATTCGGTCGTACGGATCATCCTGCGCTTTAAGAGTTTGTAACGATGAAAATGTCAAAGCAATTGTAAGAAGGACCTTACAGGTGACAGGGACCCAACTATTTTTTTGTTTCATGATGATTGATTTAAGGTAACCTTTATTTCTTTTTCTAAATTTGTTTAGAAGAACAATGTTCCGGGTGATTGCGATGACCTTGTTACCGGACCTTTACGACAGTAAGATGAACTTCCAATTCTGATCCCCCGCTTCCGAATTTGAGTACTTTTCTGACCGGGACATTTAATTGCAGCAATTGTACAGCAATAGCAGGGCCCCCACAATCTTTACAATATTTTTCTAACAGGTCATCAGGGTCTTCTGATGTTACCCAGCTTTGTATTGCATCAACAGGGTCTGTTAAAACACTCGGGTTACCATCAGGTGTTGTTTTATTGTCCTCATACCCGCCATCATCCTCATTCAGATCTGCGAATAGTTTTATGTAGCCCGTTTTTTTAATTACGAAAAGTCTTGATTCGTTGAAAATTTTGCTTTGACCGCTGCGTAAGCTGATGATTGAATTGGCGGTATGACTGTTGTCATCATCCAGGGAGTACCAAAGCAGGTTCCCTTTTTCTGGATTGATTGCTTCTACTGGTTTGAAACGTGTTTGGGGGATCTTGTATGTAGTATCATAAACTCCGCAGCCAACATATCCATAGAGGTCTTCACTTCCCCCATCGTTCTCCCTGATACATTTGATTTGATCTAGTGTAACTTTTATTTGCGAGTACGTTTCAATGCCAGGGACTCCATTGAATCCCCAATTTGCATTCAGGGTATTGGAAGTTATTTTAAAAATTAAATTCCCGGCCAACCCTACCTGTGATTTGACGAGCAGGAATCCTTTAACCAGTGTGTCAGAAATCCGATCGGACTTATCATTGTTATTTTTCTGAATAAAGGGCTGCCCAAAACTAATATCCAGGATATCCATCCCGGCCGGCTCATTAACCTCGATCAGATTTCGGCCGCCATATTTAAAAAAATGTTTTTTGCCATCTGTTGACCGTTGCGATACATTGTATTGATTAGCAATTTCAATATTATATCTCAACCTGCTTTTGGCTGGATTGACAGTAAAAGCGATTGCGAATACACCGGAAAGCGGTGTTTTTTGCCAGCGTCCATTGGTATAACGCCCTGAGTTGTCACTCATTAATAACAAATTATATTCATCGCTGATCCCCAACCCTGTGTTTAATGTATTGGTCCACCAGATTTGTTCGGAAGGGTGGATCTCAATATAATTGTGATCATCCCCGAAGAGATCTGTTACTGAATTGTCAACAACATCATGGACAAAAGGGCCATACGCATTTATTATATCATAACTCACGATCGGGATATGTGGTAAATAAGGATAGAAATATTTCTTTTGTGCATCAGGCACATCGATCTCTGAATTGATTGAAAAATGCGGATCCCTAAGTCGGTTCATAGCACCATGTGCCTGTAAGTAGCGAACAAGATTCGGATCGCTGTCATTCGGGTTTATGTAGAGATTTACATCGTCATCTCCATGACCGTCAGTACGTCTTATATAATGGCTTTCCAGCACACCAGTGTGAGTTCTTTTATACCCATCGATAGGGTTCCATTGACCTACGGCAGGGTCCACTTTACTCATCCCGATGTATTCCGGCGCATAGTATGAATTGCCAATTACACCTGAAGTGTATTTCATGGCAGAGTCATGTTTAAGGGAGTTCATAACGGGGAGCCCATTTATAAATTTTGTGGTTCCCCCAACGAGAACTACACCGCCAATTATATCCTGGCTCCTTAGTAAGGCACACAGGAAGGAGAATACTGTTGTAAGAAGTAGTGCTTTCATTATCTTAAGTTTAGTTGATTAGTTTGTAGTGGGATAAGCCAATTTTTTTAGAAAGATTTTTTTCAACGTTGCCTTCAAAAAAAGATATCCACCTTCGGGAGTACCGCCATTTCCTACCTGGGCCTGTATGGTAATATATCCATACAGGCTCTTGCCATCAAGCCCGGCGTGTATTTTTTCAAAATTTACTTTTAGCATGTCCGGGCCTGCTGGCTCTTTGACAACTGCAACCGTATCATTCTTATATACCAGATAATTTATTTTGCCATCATTAAACTGGCTGGTTATTGCCTGCACACCGATTTTGGCCAGGGTTAGTTCCGCTTTTTCCTTTGCAGGATCGATAACAAACAGGATAGCAAATATGCCCTCGAGCGGCCTGGGCGCCCATATTTTTTTGAGGTACCGGTTAGGGCCGATGATCTCCGTTTCATCAAAATCATCTTTATCATCAAAGCGATCGGATTGATCACAACTGAGTATAAGATGATAAAATGATTCCTGGTTGTTTATTTTATTTCTCCACCAGATTTGCTCGGCCGGGTGAATTTCTGGTTTGAAACAATGCAAAGCATCTGATATCCACGGGCCGTAGGCATATACAATATCTCCTTTTCTGCCTGGCGATTTTACCCTGGGTGATTCTGGTTTATCCTTTGCAAAATAATTTTTGGCCGTACTCTTGTGTAAATCGATCTCAAACTCCATTTCCTTCACCTTGTAATTCTTAAAATCATCATACGAACAATCAATCCCGAAATCAACATCCGAATCAACAAGGGGATCGTTACCGTCCATTCTCCTGATAGCTATATCAATGGATCTTTTAAAATCTGCCAGGTAATCCTCGGTAGGAACAATGTGCAGGTTGTGGTCAGTGTCTATCTCAAGTGGATAGTCCAGGATATTAAACTCTATCAGCTCGCCGCCAATCGTTCTTTTATAAACTTCGATAGGGAACCATAGGTCTGTTGAATGATTATATCTTTCTGCAGCAGCATTGCCAATCTCCTGTTTCCCCCTGAAATCGCTGCCAATAACATCGTGCTGTGAAATAGCCCTGTTCCATAATGCAGCTGTAACAGTGTTCAATTCTTCCAACCGATCAATTCTTGTTACTTTTTGTGCGTTAATCGTAACGAATGCATAATAAATAGCTATCAAGGTGATGGTAAGTTTCTTTTTCATATAGCTGTTATTTTGGTTAAAGCTGATGGTGGATATTCTTAATTTGTCTTGCTTCTATCGTCCACTCTCTCAATGGCACTAAAAAGCAGGGGAATAATTTTCTCAAGCACACTGGTTTTAATAATAGCATGCCCTTTTTGGTTGGGGTGCATAGTGCCTCTTGTGTCTCCCTCGTTGGTACACGAATACGAAGCGGTTATCCAATAGGTTTGATCCGGGGTGCTGCAATAGCCGTGATTCTTGAATTTATCGGCAATCCCGCCCGCATATAGCCACCCGTGCTTGCTGGCAGCTTCAATTCTTGCAGATTTTAATTTCTCCCCGATTATGTTGAGGTTTTCAATTTCCCGCCTGCGGATACTTAAATAGCCAGTCCATTCTTTAAAAAGCTCGCAGGAAAACTGGTTGGAAATAACAGGGTGAGCTAAATCGGAAGAATCGAGGAATTGCCTGGTATAATTATTAGAAAATAGCTGTGTCGGGTATTCGGCGATTAAAATATTTTTTACATTCAGTTGGTCCCTCAACCCAAGGTTGAGGAAATTGTATGAATCCTTCAATGAATTGATCCTGTTGAGGTAGCTGTTGAGATTGTCAAGAGCTAATTCGCCGGTCGTTGTTTCTTTAAGCAGGTCGGAAAATCCTATATCATTACCCCCGATAGACAATAACAACAGATCGATATTTTTACTGCCAACCAGCTCACTCAGGTATCCTAATTGACCTTTTCTCATCCATGTCCTGTCTTCCTGCGGTTGTAATAATCCATTTTGAATTTCTGCACCGGACACGGCCAGGTTTATAAAAGTGACCACGGAGTGAGGATCCCTGTTTTCTATTTCTGCAGCAGCTAATGCATACCCTGATTTCATTGACCGATGCGCAGCTTTTTCAAACCATTTGGCCGGCTGCTGGAGATCAACAAAATCTGATTTATCACCTTCTGCAAGCTGAACTACAGTTATGTTGATACAATAACTTTTATCATCCCAGTCAGCAAGACCATCCTGATCGGGATTCCCTTCGCCGGAAGCAAAAGAATCACCAAGGCAGACTATAACAATATTCCGGAGGGTTATATTTTCCACATGGCTGATGGGAGATCCATTGTATCCCTTTGCTCGTGATCTTACGGTTAATTTTATCCGGTAAGTCCCCGTCTCAGGTAGTTTTTCTCCGGCAAACCATGTGAGAGGTATAGGATCTCCCGGTTGAGGATTACCCTCTCCGGCATTATTATTATCTCTTATCGTTCTATTGCCAAGATCATTAACGGGATTATTCGCTTTAACCAAAACAGGCTGGTTTTTCGTAATCGGCATACCGTTGACTATTGAAAGAGACGTGATTAAATTTGGCCTGTTGGTTACATAGATCTTTTTGTAAGCTGATAAATTCCCCAGGCCCTGGATCTCCCATACATATTCTTTGTCCGGGATATTGCCCGAATTACCGGATGAGATAAATTCAACAACCCAGCCGTCAGAAAAATCCATGATCTTCCGGTCATATTCATGCCTGTTTATATCGTATAACCGTCGGCACTCATTGAACCGGGGTTTCATACTCCAGGAAAAAGTGATAAAATCAATTGCCTCAGCATAGAAACTGTAACAGCAAAAGGAAAAAGCGAGAATGATCTTTTGGTAGCGGTACATATAGTTTCTTTTAATAATTAATGGTGATTTTTAAGCAATTGGATGATTGTTTTTCACACACAAATTTTTCTAGTAAATAATTTGGTTCAATTTCTTGCTACTTTACATCAGAAACTGACATTGAAAACCCCGCTGATAAATCGCTCCGCCTGCGCTCCCGGACCGGAATGTAATTCTCCCCGGAAAGTTCCTTTTACCGATACTGCGGTGAGTTCCGTGATCGTAACACTCAACGGATCGTTCGTACTCAAAAAGGAATTGGTGGTAGTGCCGTATCCAAAGAAGAGGTCGACAAAATGGATCATCGTCACGAGAGGATTGCTGTTGGCATTTTCTGTATAAGTACCCGTTGAAAGGGGTTGGGGACGGGCAATAGTGATGGTGAGATCAGTTCCGGAAGAAGACGGCTCTTTTTTATAACCATGGATCTGTATACCGTAGCCACCAGTAACGGTAAGCACTGTAGCTTTCGCCTGCACATTGAATGTACTTGCATCATTATCAATCTTGACAGATATTGTTCCCGGGGGGACATCATTCGGAGAAACATCCTTATGGCAGGAACTCAATGTCCAGCAAAGGATAAACAGGCAGAAGACGATTCTTTTCATACAGGAGTTTTTTTATGATTAGATAAAAGAATTGGGAAGGTTATTTTCCCGGATCAGTTTATGGATCCAGGAATGTTAACCCGGGTAAAAGATCAATGCTGCATGGTGATCCGGAAGTAATAGGGCCCCGTAGGATCACTATAAGAGATTCTCAAGGTACTGGCATCCAGGGTTTCAATAGTAGCATCGCTGTTGAACACCCCGAGTATTAACCGGAGTATAGTTTCGTTGCTTTGAAAGTTCCAACCGCCGCTAGTCGCTATATCCGGATCGCCGGGAGAGCATTTGGTGGCGCCTTCTGTTTCCGTGAACGTACCCGAGGTTGAAAAGGAAATAATATTATCTAGCTCACAGGCAGAATACGTATTCGTGATATCGGTCCAGGGGTCGGCGACGGCGTCCTTTTCTTCAAACTTGACCTGTTTCCATGATTGCCCGGTCAATAACTCGGTTTTGGATTTTGGTCCATTATCTTTTTTGCAACTTGTAAAGGACGTCATGACGATTGCAGTAAGGGCGGCAAAGGCAAAAAGTTTTTTCATTTTTTTTAGTTTTAAAGTGATTGAATGGTTATTTATTAAGATGCTGTAGAGATGTGTTTAAAAATTGATATAGGATCGGGATTGCCCGGTTATTTTTTTGCCCGGTTCATGCGTCCGACGATCAGTTTTATTTCGTAACCTACCGGCGACTGGATGGAATTAAAATTGGCGCATACGCCGGCACCGGCTCCCATAAATGAGGTAAATGCCCAGTTAAAATCAGCCCTGATTACTCCGCCTATCGCGGTTTTTCTTTCTTTGGTCACGGTATAGTTGGAAGGATGGTCTTCTCCAAACAGAAACCCTACTGGTGTAACATCGGTAGCCCTTTCGAAACTGGCTTTTTCGCCATTGATGATGGAAATCCCGGCCTCTGTCGTAAACCAGCAATTCTGGCCCGCCGGGAAATATCGTCCCGCGGTAAAATTGAAGAGATCCATCTTGATGTTTCCTTCGTTATTTGTATAGGGAATAAATAAGATCCATCCCCAGCCCGGCTCATAATCACCCGGTAAATTCTTTGCTTTCATGGTAAGTGTATGATACGATACCGTCGTCACCCATTTGTTCTTTATGATTGCCTGCACGCTCATTTCACCCTGGCTACCGCCCCGGGAAACCTGGCCGGCTCCGGCCTGGAAATAAATTTTTGTTATCGGCTTACTGGTAGGGGAGGAGGGGTCCTGTGCCTGCAAAGCGCAGCATGCAATGACGCCGGACAAAATGGTGATTATCTTTTTCATACAGGAAATGTTGAAATTGAATAATATGGTTTTGGTCTTAACTGGTTAACTACGCCAAGCTACATTGCTGTTCAAGGGCCTAAAAACTGAATTTCGCCTGACCTGTTGCCTTATTTGCAGATTATGAGGAAAGGGGCGGAAGGAATCTTGCCCGGTTGCATAAAATCAGGTATCTTATGAGTTCAATTGACCGGGTTGCAGTTTAAACTAAAATTAGCCCGGTCGGTTATTTAATCAACTGATGACCACCACACTTGCACAGGATTTCCTATTCCAACGCATTAAGGAAATGCTGCCCCAGCACATCTCCATGGTGGATACTGTATCCGAAATATTGAATGTCAGCAGCGACAGTGCTTACCGGCGCATCCGTGGCGAGACCCCACTGGTATTAGAAGAGGCAAAACAACTATGCGATCACTATCATTTATCCCTGGATCAGCTGCTGAGCATCACAAGCGGAACGATCAACTTCCAGAATGTGCGTATTAACCTACAGACTTATAAATTCGAGAAATACCTGGCCGATCTTATTAAGCAGGTACAGCATTTCAGCAGTTTTATAGAGAAGGAGATCATTTATCTTACCAAGGACTTACCCATCTTTCATAATTTTTACTATCAGCCCCTGATCGCTTTCCGCTATTTCTTCTGGATGAAGACCCTGATCCAGCATCCGGATTTTTTAAACAGGCATTTTGATCTGAATTGTGTGCCACCAGAGATCGAAGCGTTAAGCCGGCAACTAACAGAAGAATACACCAGGATCCCTTCCACCGAAATATGTAATACAGAATGTATCAATGCGGCGATCACCCAGATCGAATTTTACAAAGAGTCGGGTTACTTTACTTCGACTGCTGATATTAAAACCATCTACGAAGCGCTTGAACAAACGATGGATCACCTCAAGAACCAGGCAGAATATGGCTGCAAATTCATGCCGGGGGAGAACCCTCAACTGAAAAAGAATAATTTTAAATTCTTCTATAACCGGGTCGTGCTGGGTGATAATACGGTGATGGTGGTGACCGATAAGATCAAAACGGTGTTTCTTAATTATGATGTGCTGAATTATATGACAACCAGAGATGAAGCATTTTGTGATCCATGCTACCGGGACCTCCAGAACCTGATGAAAAGATCCACACTGATCAGCCAGACGAGTGAAAAGCAACGGAATATATTTTTTAATATACTTCATGCCAAAATAAAAGACCGAAAACGTAATTTGTAATCATGAATACCGGCGAACTCCAGCAGCAACTGTTCAAGGCGCTGAAAAGTAAGACAGGCCCGCAGGTATCCCTGGCAGATGAAATTGCCGGATTACTTGGTATCAGTTCCGATAGTGTTTATCGACGGATAAGGGGAGAGATATCTCTTGGCCTGGATGAATTATATACGATCTGCAATCACTATCACGTTTCACTGGACCAGCTGATGAATGTACAAACAGGCGGGTTCCAGTTTGAAGGGAAATTCCTGGATACGAAAACATTCCGCTTTGATGCCTATCTCAAAAGCATCATGCACCAACTGGCCTATATAAATAGTTTCAAGGGAAGTGAGTATTATTATCTCTGCAAGGAATCCCCAATGTTCCATCACTATTACTTCCGGGAATTCTCTGCATTTAAATACCATGCCTGGATGTGCACTCTTTTGTTCTTCCCTGAGTTCAGGAACAAGAAATTCAAGCTGGAAGATTATCCTGCAGAGTTGTTCGAGATTGGACAAAAGATATTGGGCATTTATGAACAGATCGATAGCGTAGAGATCTGGAATATCGAAAGCATGAATTCCACCCTTCGGCAGATCGATTATTACCAGGATGGTGGGCTGTTCGAGTCAGACGAAGATATACTTAAAGTGTACGAGGCTATTGAAAAAGCTATGGAGCATATCGAGGCGCAAGCGGAGCTGGGATACAAATTCAAACTAGGTGACCCGGATAAAAAACCACTGGGCCGCTTCCGGATGTACTTTAATGAAGTTGTGCTTGGAGATAACCAGATGCTTGCCGTATTGGATGGAACTAAGATCGCTTATGTTCCGCATTCGGCTGCAAACTATATGTCAACCAGGGACGTAATATTCTGCGAGCATTTATATGAATACCTTCAAAACCTGATGCGCCGCTCTACCCTGATCAGTGAAGTGAGTGAAAAAGAAAGGGCCCGGTTCTTCCGTATTATGCGGGGGAAGATAGAAAATCGCAAAGAAGCGCTCCGGGTTTGATATGGCCCGGTTTTAGATATTTACCTGCAAACTATATTATATGCAGAAGCTGTTTTTTGTAATCTTTCTCTCTTTTTTCCTGAGCAGTTGCGATATCCTCTCGAAGTTGCCAACTGGCACAGTTACAGAATCCGAAGCCGGTGAAGGTATCCGCGAAGCACTGGGCCAGGGCCTGGTAAAAGCCGTATTGCAGCTTAACAGACAGGACGGATTTTTCCGCGATGCCCTGTACAAAATATTGATGCCGCCAGACGCCAGGAAGATCGAGAATACACTCCGTGACCTCGGAATGGGGAAAATGGTGGATAAAGCCATCCTCCAGATCAACCGTGCCGCCGAAGATGCAGCCGGGTTTGCGAAACCCATTTTCGTAGATGCGATAAGGAGCATGACTATCAGCGATGCCATCGGCCTGGTGAGGAACGGTGACACCAGCGCCACTCATTTTTTCCGGGTAAAGACGACCGACAGACTAATTGCAGCCTTTATGCCCGTGATCAGAAGTTCGCTGGATAAAGTGGAGGCCACTAAATATTACAGCGATGTGATCAATACCTATAATAATTTCCCGACCACGTTTAAGAAACTCAATCCCGATCTTCCCGGCTTTGTGACTACCAGGGCAACCGATGCCTTGTTTGACCTCGTGGCCAAAGAAGAAGTAAATATCCGTCAGAATATTGCGGCCCGTACGACGGAAATACTCCGAAAAGTCTTTGGCAGCCGGATTTAAAGCGTCCGGGCGCAACCAATAGCTTAAAATAACGTCAAAATAAGCGGCCAGGGTCTTTATAAAGGCAGCAGCAAGCTACCTTGTGGCGGATTTAATCCTACAGTTATGAAAACTTATTTTACCGCTATTTTATTTGCATTATTAGCTGTCTCTTCCCATTCGTACGCACAGTTAAAGCTTCCTTCCATTCTTACAAAGAAATCAACTTCGGGTATTACCGAAAATGAAGCGGGCCAGGGTATCAAAGAGGCTTTGTCGCAGGGAGTCACCAATGCCATTCTTAACCTGAACAAAATGGATGGTTTTTTTGGCAGCGAATTTTACAAAATGCTGCTTCCTGAAGATGCGAAGAAAGTCGAAAAGACCCTGCGCAATATGGGCATGGGCAACCAGGTGGATAGGGCGGTCCTCGCGATCAACCGCGGGGCAGAAGATGCCGTGGGTTATGCCAAACCCATCTTCGTGGATGCCATTAAAGAAATGACGTTGACCGATGCGTTGAATATCGTGAAAGGACCAAAGGATGGAGCTACAAATTATTTCAGATCTAAGACAAAAGAGAAACTGATCGCCGCTTTCACTCCATCAGTAAAAACATCGCTGGATAAAACGGATGCCACAAAATATTACGGTGATATCATCAATACCTATAATAAACTCCCCACCACTTTTAAAAAGGTCAACCCCGATCTTACTTCTTACGTGGTTGGCAAAGCCGTAGATGCATTGTTTGACCAGGTGGCAAAAGAAGAAGCCAATATCCGGGCGAATCCCGGTGCAAGAACAACGGACCTGCTGAAAAAAGTATTTGGCAGCGTGGTGAAATAGGCCTGTTATTGTTTCTTTTTTTCAGTAATGATGTCTTTCAGGATTCCCCCAAGCGGCGTTTCTTCGGGAGTTTTTGGTTTGTCTTTCGGGCTGTTGTAAGGAAGTGGTTTTGCCGGCGGAGTGCTTACCTGGTATGGATTCTCCCCGTTGTCCTGGTGTTTCTTTTTCTTTTTTACTGATTTTTTAGTTTTCAGGCTATCGGTAGTAACAACTGCAGAAGGAGCACCAATGTTCTTTTTAGTGGTATCTGCTATCGTCGCGGCTGTATCTTTAGTGGCACGGTTGTCCTGAGCATGACTGGCCATGGTCAGGGCAAGGGATACAGTTAGGATACCTGTAGGTAAGAATATTTTTTTCATGGCTGGCTGTTTATATTATTCGGGAAACACACTCCAGAATATCAATACGATTCTTCTTCTAGGATCATCGGTCTTATAATCCGTAATTTTTGGATTGGGAAGGGATTCACCTTTGCCTTCATGGAGATAAATGATCTTATTGATATTGCTGCCATCGCTTGATTTTCCTTTGGTATAAGAAGTAAATAACATGATCACCGATTTTGCTCTTTCCGTTGAAAGCTCCTTATTCAGATTCTCGCTGCTGAGCGGCCTCCCGCTTAAGGACAGTTTTTCTTTCAGGTCTTTATAAAGTGGTGAGCCTTCAGAGATGATGGTCGCATCCGCATAACCCTTGGCGGTGATCACCAGTGACATAGGAAAGTCGGGATATTTCTTTAAAAAGAAATCGATATCTTTTACAGGGGGTTCAAAGAATTTTCCAATGGCATTTGCAACTGTGGGAGAGACCGTGTACTTGCCTGGTTCAAAAATGACATCCTGGTCAAGATTGATCACCGTATTGTGGTTGATCAGGTCCGACAACATCATGATCTTGTTGTTAATGCTTTTTGATGCATATCTTGATGTAGAAAGACTTTTTCGCAGCAGGTCCCAGTCTGACTTATCCACTTCAACATCCCCGATAAGGACCGTGTTTTGATTATGCAGTTGATTGATCTCGGCCTTTGTCTTATCAATGAATTGCTGAATTTTTGCGCTGGCCGTATCGGCTATCTCATTTTCTTCCTGTTTCTTTTGTTTTTGCTCTTCAATATCTTTAAGACGGTCATTGTGTTTCACCAGCTGGCTGTCAACGGTAGCCAATTCTCTTTTTGCAGTAGCGGCTTTTTTCTGCGGTACACAGGAAAAACCAAAAAGTATAAAAAGAAATGCTGGTAATAAGGAGAATGACCTGGCGGATAGCATAAAACAGCGGTTTTATAGACTGTCTTAAAGTTAGAAAACTATTCCCGCGAAAACAAATGGGATTATGCCCCGGCGAGCAGTACCTGCCAGGCTTCTTTTAAATGCCCCAGTTCAAGGAGTTTTTTTGCGTACAGATGGAGTTCCTTTTCCATTTCATCCGGATTAATGCTGTAATACTGAATGATTTGTTTGAGGTGGGCGTCTTCAAAAGAGGAATCGATAACGGGCATTTGCTGCACATTTGCCAGCTGACCAAGATTGTTCCCTGACAGGATCTGGCTGTTTCGGATAGCACCCGGGAGCATATCCACCCCGATACCAAGCTGTGTATTGGGTTTTTCAACTCTGAAAAGGTTCTGTTCATTGACTACGCAGTACCAGTCGCCACCCAACCTGGCAATATGATTCAGTTTCCGCTGATCCATTTTACCTTCACCGTCCAACAGTGAATCATCGATATGCATCCGTAATACCTCGCAGATCACGAGATTGCCGGCGCCGCCTTCGGTACCCAGTGGTTTTACTTCCATCACCCGGCATTCCAGTTGCACTTTGCTTTCTTTTACCATCGGTGGTTTTACAAGAGTAGCCGGGACGGGTGTAAAACCGGCTTTAATGAACTCGTTCATGTGCAGCGGGTATTCGCAACTCGCCAGCGAGACCTGTTGTACCATATCATAGGTAACGATATTGATGACAACTTCGGGAACCTCCAGTACATTCTGAAGTGTGTGTTTGGTAGTATTGTCTCTTCCCCGCCTTGCCGGCGAAAAAATTACCACCGGTGGGTTCGAGGAGAATAAATTAAAAAAGCTGAAGGGGCTGAGATTGACATGACCTTCTTTATCGATCGTAGAAGCAAAACAAACAGGCCTCGGTGCGATCACATGCTGGAGGTAATATTGCTTTTCAGCCGGTTTTAAATCTTTCAGATCTATTATCATGATGTTTTTTTAAGCGCTAAGTCGCTAAGACGCGAGGGTTCGCAAAATATTTGGGCAACTAAATACTAGTTGGGACAAGGGGCTATTTTCGTAGTTCAGTAATCAAAAACTTCAATACAGCAATTAACGTTACGGCAACTAAAATTATCATTAGCGGGAACGCTACAAAAAGGAATCCAAGTGCATAGGTTCGGAAAAATACGATCGCTAAAACGATAATGACTAAAATTGAAATAGCCCCCGTAATGATGCGTTTTTTTCGAGTCATTTCTTTTTTTGGTTTCTACCTTCTTTAGCCACGTAGCGTTCCTTCGCGTCCTCGTGTCTTTGCGGTTATTTTTTTTTCTGTTTTAATATGCTCCAATCAGTTTCTTCGGCGATAATTGTATTGCTTAATTTTCCGAGGCCATCGATTTCCATTTCTACTTTATCATTTGGCTGCAGCCATTGTTCGGGATAATTGGGATCATTGAGTTTGCCGGTTCCGTTGAGTTCGAGAAAACAGCCCGTGCCGACCGTTCCGCTCCCGATCACATCGCCGGGATAAAGATCGACACCATAAGAAGCCCGTTCGATAATTTCGGCAAAGGTCCAGTCCATATCACCCAGGCTACCTTCACTCACCAGCTTATCATTTACCCAACATTTCATCTGCAGGTTCCAGTTCCTTCCCTGGTGATTTTCCTTGCAGGGGATTTCGAATGACTGGAGTTCATCCAGGGTAACCAGCCAGGGACCTGTCACAGTAGAAAAATCTTTTCCCTTAGCCGGACCGAGATTCAATAACATCTCTTCCATTTGTAATCTTCTTGCGCTAAGATCGTTCATGATCATCAGTCCGCCGATATATTCATCTGCTTCAGCAGCTTTGATGTTTTTCCCGTGCCGACTGATCACGATAGCGGCTTCCAGTTCAAAATCCAGTTTTTCAAAATGATCGGGCATGCAGCGGATCTCGCCTGGACCCTGTATACTGTGGTGATTGGTAAAATAAAAAATGGGATACTGGTCAAACTCGGGAATCATATCCACTTTACGATTCCTTCTTGCTGCAGCCACATGCTGGCGGAATGCATACCCATCGCGGCAACTGGTGGGAAAGGGTACGGGACTCAGCAACTGCACATCTTTCAACGCAACACCGCGGCTGCTGGTCCTTGTTCCTTCTCTCAACATCAGTTCACCCGCCTGCGCTACAGGGAAGGAATCCTCCCAGTAATTCAGGAACATGCTCATGCTGTTTGGAAGATCGGGGTGAAGGACCTCCATGTCGTAGATGGTATCATTGATCAGCACACCCAGTTGCTCACGTTCTTCTTTCAGGTAAGAGACCAGTTTCATTGAAAGGATAATTTGAAGCAAAGATAGCAGGACTATAGTTTTACCCGGGTTCCTATTTTCTTCTTTATCATAAATAGAAGAACCAGCATGCCGGCAACACAACCGATCATCAATAAAGGCAGTTTACCTGCGTTGTAATTTATTTTTAAGAAGCCAAAGAAATAATTGATCAGCGTATTGCCGGTTAACGCGATCACGAAAGCGATACTGAAAGCCGTACCGGATAAAGCCGGGTATAACTGGCCGATATACCCAAGTATTACCGGGAATCCTGCTGCCAACCCAGCTCCGATAATGATCAGTGCCATGAAGGAGACCTGGTAAGAAGAGCTGGTAAGGAGGATGGCACTGGCAGCGATGACCAGTAAAAGAGAAATAACCATCACGATAAATGAGGAAATTCTTTTCAGCAGCCAACCCAATAGCAACCGGCCAAGGGTCAGTCCAAGTAAACAGAAGGACAAAGCGTATAAGGCTGTTTCGTCCGTCGCTTTTACTTTAAATTGGAGAAAAGTGGTGGTCCAGTTATTTACCAGCGCCTCTATACCACTTTGAAAAAAGAGGAAAAAACTGGTTAGTAATAGTGCTGGTTCCTTCAGGAGCTTTACCGTTTTCTTAAAAGGAATTCCCTGCGCCTGTTTTGGCGCGGGAAAGACAATGAACAAAAAATATATGACCGGGAGCAGCATAAAAAAACCTACCGAAGAAAGGATCGCCGGGTATTGGAATTTTTTGGAAAGGATGCCCAGTAACAGTGGCATACCCAACGCGCCGATCCCAAAGAAAACTCCGAGCAGGCTCAGGCTGGCGCCTTTGTCCCTGCTGATATCCGATACCAGCGCACTGCCTCCGCCATTGATGATACCGCCACCAAACCCGATAAAAAAGATACAGGTATACAATAGTAAAGGTGAATGACTGAATGCCAATCCTTCCAGCGCAAAAGCGGAGATCAGTACACTTGCGATCAGTAAAAGTTTATAACCATACCGGTCGGCAACGGGGCCAAAGACCAGGGAGCCGGCTAGTATGCCGATGGGTAAGACCGATACCAATATCCCTGCATCTAAACCGGCTTCAGCATATTTAGCAGAAAGGGCAGGTAAAATAGATCCCAGGGTAATGAGGGTAAGCCCGAATATCAAAAGACCCATACAGGCCGCCGCGAACACCTGGCTTCTTTTGTACATGCACACATAATTGAATTCTTAAGATAAGGAGAAACGGGAACTAATCTGGCCAAAGTTTTATAACTTTTCCCATCGCATTGAAATTAAAATATGCAAAGACTGCTGATCGTTTTTCTCTTATTGTCATTTACACCAATAAAAAAAGAGGAGGGCTCTTCCTGGATCCGCATCAACCAGCTGGGCTATACCAGCAGTGGAGTGAAAGTGGCGGTCTGGTGCAGCAAAGGTGCTGGAGGAATTAGTAATTGGGAATTGGTGGATGCAGCCTCTGCCAAAATTGTTTTTTCAGCAGGTGCGGGGAGCCCGTTTGGGGCTTATGGACCTTTCCAACAGAGTTACCGGCTGAATTTTTCTTCCTTCAAAAAACCGGGACGTTATTATCTACAGGCAGGGGAAACACGTTCTCCTGAATTCACGATCGGCGATGATGTATATAAAGGAGCTGCTGATTTTTGCCTCCGCTATATGCGGCAGCAACGATCCGGGTTCAATCCTTATTTAAAGGACAGTTGTCATACGCAGGATGGGTATGTTTTGTATGGCGAGCAAGCAGGCATCAAAGACAGTACACGCATTGATGTTTCTGGGGGCTGGCACGATGCATCCGATTATTTACAATATTCCACTACATCTGCGAACGCGACCTATCATTTGCTGATGGCTTACCGCGATTTTCCCCAGGTTTTTACCGATGAAAAACTCGGCAATGGTCTTGATGGAAAGAATGAAATGGCTGATGTTTTGGACGAAGCGAAATGGGGACTGGACTGGTTATTAAAAATGCATCCCAGGGAAGATTGGATGTTCAACCAGATCGCTGATGATCGTGACCATATGGGCATGCGGATCCCTAAAGAAGATAGTTTTTATGGAAGAGGATACGAACGGCCGGTGTATTTTGTCAGTGGTGAACCACAGCAACGGGGAAAATTCATGAATGCGACGACCGGTACAACATCTACTGCGGCGAAATTTGCCAGTGCATTTGGACTAGGGGCTGAAATCTATGAAAAAATTGACACCGGCTATGCCGATATTCTGCTTAATAAAACAAATTCGTCATTTGCATTTGCTCAAACCAGAACAGGTGTAATGCAAACAGCTTCTGTTCGGTCTCCCTATATCTATGCCGAGGAGAATTGGTCTGACGATCTTGAATTGGCCAACGCAGTATTTGGAAGAACCGGTAGAAATTTAAAAAGAAAGCAATTGGTGACTACAGCCTCTCAATTGCATTTCACGCCCGCTGCATTCATGGAAGGATACAAGTTGTCTTCGATTGAACGCATTACTCCATGGCTTGGTAAGGATACCGCCAAACATTATCAATGGTATCCGTTTATCAATATTGGTCACTATGAGTTAGCAAAGGAATTGAAAGATGCAGGAAGAGATACACTCATAGGCTATTATAGAGAAGGTATTGAAAGAGTATGGGCTAAAGCAAAGCAAAATGCTTTCTACCGGGGCATTCCTTATATCTGGTGCAGTAATAACCTGACTGTATCTTTTGCTATTCAATGCTACTGGTATGAACAATTAACAGGCGATAAAACATTCGATGAACTGGAACAGGCCAATTTCGACTGGCTATTTGGCTGTAATCCCTGGGGAACAAGCATGGTCTATGGTCTTCCGTCCTGGGGTGATACACCGGTCGATCCTCACTCCGCATTTACCCATATAAAAAATTACCCGATCGATGGAGGGTTGGTGGATGGTCCTGTCTATGGAAGTATTTATAAGAACCTGATCGGGATTACACTCTACCAGCCCGATGAGTACGAACAATTTCAGAGTGAGCTCGCTGTATACCATGATGATTATGGTGATTACAGTACCAATGAACCCACGATGGATGGGACCGCTTCGCTCATTTATTTGCTTGCAGCAAAAGAGAACCAGGCCCCCTCTCCCTTGGAGAGGGGGTGGGGGGTGAGGTCCTATGGCGCAATCATTCGTGGAGACAGTACAAAGAAAAATATCGCGCTGGTATTTACAGGTGATGAGTTTGGAGAGGGTGCCGATCTTATTAATGAGTCACTGGAGAAAGAAAATATCAAAGCCTCATTCTTTTTCACCGGGCGTTTTTATCGTAACCCGTCATTCCGGAAAACGATACGGCGTCTAAAAAAACGGGGGCATTATCTCGGCGCTCATTCCGATCAGCATTTATTGTACTGCGACTGGAACAAAAGAGATAGCCTGCTCGTAACAAAAAAACAATTCAGTTTCGACCTGGCCGATAATTATACAAGCATGGCTAGATCAGGCATTGATGCAAGGAAAGCGATCTATTTTCTGCCACCGTATGAATGGTATAATGACAGCATCGCGGCATGGACAAAAGAACTGGGATTACAGTTGATCAATTTTACACCCGGAACCCGTAGTCATGCGGATTATACAACAGCATTGGATAAGAATTACCAATCCAGCATGGATATCTATAATTCGATCATCAGCTATGAGAAGGCTAAACCAGCTGGTCTGAATGGTTTTATCCTTTTGTTACATATCGGTACCGACCCGGCAAGGACGGATAAATTTTATAAACTTCTGCCCGGATTACTGGCTTACCTTAAAGCGGAAGGCTATCATTTTCAAAGAGTTGACGAATTCTTAAAACCAGACTAAATTCCTCCGCAGCAGATTTTCGTCCCGTCTGCCTTTCCTTATCTTTGCCGGATGGAATTCGAGAAAATTCATAATAAGGGTCAGGCCCAGTTATTCAAGAACCCCTACCTGGAAATGCTGACCAAAACGCACCCCCTCGTGATCTGGGGAATGTACCTGCCAGTGATGGGGTACATGATATATTACAGCGGCAATTCACTCGGATTTACCACGGGAAGGATCCTCCTTACTTTTTTTGGGGGCATGTTCTTTTGGACTTTTTTTGAATACCTCGCCCATCGTTTTCTTTTCCATATGATAGCGAACAGCGGCCGGGCTAAAAAATTCATTTATACCCTCCATGGGAATCACCATCATTATCCAAGGGATAAGCAACGCTTGTTTATGCCCCCGGTTCCAAGCCTTATTCTTGCCACTGCGATCTTTGGAGGAATGTACCTGCTGTTAAGACAGCAGGCATTTATGTTTTTCCCCGGTTTCCTGCTGGGATATCTCATGTATGGCACCATGCACTATGCCATACATGCCTGGAACCCGCCATTCAAATGGATGAAGGGACTGTGGAGGAATCATCACCTGCATCATTATAAGAATGAACACAATGGTTACGGGGTGAGTTCCACGATCTGGGATCATGTATTCGGTACCATGTTCGACCTGAAAAAAGAAAAAGAAGATAAGGAAAAAGTAAAGGAGCTGATGTTCGAAAAGAAACAGAAGTAAATTACCATTTTTCCTCCTCATCAATATCATTATCCCGCTGACGCTCCTGTTGGCGGGATCTTATTTTTTCGGCTTGTCTTTCTACCAGCATATCGGTAATGATCAGCCCGGCATCCGTTCCGGGATTATCCCGCAGCATTTTTTTTAGTTTGACTTCACTTACATCTACCCGGTAGAGCAGGGTGACCAATTGCTGGAAATCAGATTGGATCAGTTCATTGATCTTAGCGGCTACGAACTCCCTGTCCAAAATAGAATTGTCATTGGTCACAGCAATACCCAGCTCCTTTGCCAGTAAGGTTATCAATTCATTCTCTTTCATTGGAGGGGTAAAATTATACTTTAAGGATACTTAAATTTCCAGTTCTAGAATTTTTCCATAACACCCAGGCTGAACAAAGCAAAATCATATTTCACCGGGTCTTCTGGATCGAGTGTCCGCAGGTAGGTGGTCAGCTCCAGCGCCGCCAGCCAATCTGTTTGCTTTCGCTGCAGGATCCCAAGCCGCCGTGCTACCCTGGCCACATGGAGGTCTATTGGGCAGATCAGCACTGCTGGCGAAATAGTTTTCCAGAGTCCGAAATCAACTCCTTTATCATCCTGTCGCACCATCCAGCGGAGATACATGTTCAGTCTTTTACAGGTTGACTTTTGAACCGGGGTGGCAATATGCTTTTTGGTCCTGGCGGGTACATGAGGTAGCGAAAAAAAATAATCATGAAAGCCGGCCAGCATTTCTTCCATGGTATTACCCCCTTGGGTAAATGCAGTTTCCAGGCTATGTTGGGAAGAATAATGCCAGTTCAGGAATTCGATAAAATAGAGCAGGTCGGTAGAATTGAATGTGCGGTGTTTAAAATCAGTTAACCGCTGAAGATCTTTGGGCTGGTGCTGCAGGCAAAATTGATGCGGCGCACTGTCCATCAGCTGCATCAGTTCATTTGATTTTCGGATGATGGTGGTACGGTTACCCCAGGCAAAGATTGCAGCAAAGAAACCTGCTATCTCAATATCCTGTTTCTTAGTGAACAGGTGCGGGATGGAAACCGGGTCACCGGTTATAAAAGAAGGTTGATTATAATAATCAACCTTCCCATTCAGGAATTCAGGTAAAGCTGCTGGTTGGATCATTCATGCCGGATCAGACAGGGTTTCTTCCCTGGATGAGACGGAACAAAATTGCGATAATTGCTATTACCAACAGAATATGAATGAAACCTCCTGCCGAGAATACAAAGAAACCGAGGAGCCAGCCGATAAGAAGAATTACTGCAACAAGATAAAGCATAAAAATTTTTTTTGAATTGATCGGATCTCACTTTTCTTCCCCACTTATTCATTTATACTAAATCTGTGCCAGCAGAAAACCTTCCGGGAAAAAACGGTGCTTGTTGTTGAACCCCAGTTTTTTAAAACAGTTTTATTTTGGCATTGGTTTCCTGCTCGCGGAGGTATCCGCATTGTATACCGGATTGACCCGGTAAAAAACATTCCCATTTCCGGTAATTTTTACCTTCAATTGGTTATTCCCGCAGCGTTAAAGGTTGGCAATGCTGGAGCTACTACCCGATCGCTTTTTGCAGATCTTCGATAAGGTCTTCGGGGTCTTCGATACCCACACTCAACCGGATCAGTGAATCAGTTAACCCGTTCCTGATCCTTTCTTCCCTCGGGATGGAAGCATGAGTCATGCTCGCGGGGTGGTTGATCAACGATTCAACACCACCAAGGCTTTCAGCCAGGGAGAATAAATGTGTAGATGATAAAACCCGTGTCGCTTCCTCTACGCTGTCATTCTTTAATTCAAAGGAGATCATGCCCCCAAAATCACGCATTTGTTTTTTTGCGATCGCATGACCGGGATGATCTTCAAAACCCGGCCAGTAGACTTTCGCCACTTTCGGATGATTGCGCAGCCAGTTGGCGATGATCTTCCCGTTCTCGCAGTGCGCTTTCATCCTTACGCCTAATGTTTTGATCCCTCTCAATACCAAAAAACAATCCATCGGTCCCGGAACAGCGCCACAACTTTTCTGGATAAAATATAATTGCTCTCTCAACCCTGCATCGTTCATCACGAGGCAACCCTGTATCACATCGCTATGACCGCCAAGATATTTCGTAACAGAATGCATCACGATATCGGCGCCGAGATCAAGCGGGTTTTGCAGGTATGGAGATGCAAACGTGTTGTCCACGCAAACCAGGATCTTCTGTGACTTTGCTAATGCAGCGACACCCTGGATATCGCAGATATTCATTAATGGGTTGGTAGGTGTTTCCAGCCAGATAAGTTTTGTATTGGGGTTGATGTATTTCTTTATATTATCTACACTGTGCATGTCGACATAATGGAACTTGATCCCGAATTTTTCAAATACTTTGGTAAAGAGCCGGTACGTGCCCCCGTACATATCGTTGCCACAGATCACTTCATTCCCTGGTTCCAGTAATTTGATCACTGCATCCGTTGCCGCCACACCACTGCTGAAAGCCAGCCCGAATTGGCCGTTCTCGATCGCGGCCAGCGCTTCTTCCAGTGCTTTACGCGTAGGGTTCTGGCTGCGGGCATATTCGAAGCCCTTATTTTTTCCGGGAGCCGACTGCACATACGTGGAGGTCTGGAAAATAGGGGTCATGATAGCGCCGGTTGAAGGGTCCGGTTCTGCGCCGGCATGAATAAGTTTAGTAGCAAGCTTCATATTATGCTGAATTAAAAGATTAAGAAATGCAAAGATGCTGATTTCGGGTTACTTGAACAGCGTGGCAGCCGAAAAATACCGCCAATCGTAATTATCGGGTTCGTGCGAAGAAAGTGGCCTGATCTTTTTTTCGAGCATAGCGGGTTTCAGAACTTTCTCGTTAACCAATTTCTCTTTGGCAGACCGGATCGCTTCCTGCACCAACGGATTCTTCATCCAGGTTTCCTGGGGAGGTTCAAACCCGATTTTATCCTTTCGCCAGCTAATTGCTTCCGGTAATGTAGTCGACATATTCTCCCTAAGCAACCATTTGGTCCAGCCATTCCTGATCTTGAAATGGGGGGGCAGCGAAAAAATAAATTCTACCAGCTCATGAGAGAGAAAGGGTAACCTCACTTCTCTGCCATGTGCCATGGCATTCCTGTCGGCATAGCGCAGCAATTCTTCCAGTCCATGGATACAGGTATTGAAATGCAGGACACCGTTCAATGTGAAATGATCGGGAGTGGTATAATAAGCTTCCTTGCTTTGCTGTTTGACAAAATCTTTTGCCAGGTCTTCCTGCCCGATCGCATGCAACAGGTATTGTTTTTCCATTACCACCGTAGCAAAATCGGGAAAATAAGCCGCGATCATATTCTTTGCACCAAATTTTTCGGTAACGCCGATCTCCTTTGCTGCGGGTAATTCTTTGCTGCGGTACAATTTTCTCCGGCGAAACAGTTCCTGCCAATACCATTTGTAATATTTATGGTAACCCGCCAACACTTCATCGGCGCCCTGCCCGTCGAGCAGCACTTTAATATTATGCTGTCCCGCTAATTCGTAAACTTTATACTGTGCGTAGATGCTTGCCGAACCAAAAGGTTCTTCCTGCTGCCGGCAGAGCCGATCCCAATCATTGATCATTTGATCCGCCGTCACCTCTACTATAGATTGATCCAGGTTGAAAGCTGCTGCGACTTCCTTTGAATAAGGCAGTTCGTTCTTTTCAAAACCCGGAAAACTGGCTGTAAATGCATGTTGTATGGACTGATCACCGGCAAGAACAGCGGCTTTTGCCACAACAGAAGAGCTGTCAAGACCACCACTCAGGCTGGTACCAATGGCTACATCACTGCGCAGCCGCCTTGATACAGAAACGGAAAACAATTCATTGAACAGCTCTTTTGCTTCTTTATCGGAGATCTTCCTGTTTTGTATTTGCGGGTCGATATCCCAGTATTTTTCCAGGGATAGCTGGCGGTTGATACAGTTGTATTTTAAGAGAGACGCAGCAGGGAGTTTATGTATCTGTTCAAAAAAAGTTTCACCCGGCTGGGCAGGATTATCTGTATAGCCGATCGTGATAAAATTGAACAGCATTTTCTGGTTGGGAATTCGATCAATACCAGCTGCCCAGAGCGCTTTCATTTCCGAGGCAAATAAAAAAAGGTTGTCATCAATAAAATAAAAAAAAGGCTTTTCACCAAAACGGTCGCGGGCGGCAAATAATTCCTTTTCTTTTTCATCCCAGATCGCAAAGGCGAACATGCCATCGAAATGATCTACGCAATCTTCTCCCCAGTAATCATAAGCGGCAACTATGACTTCTGTATCGGTTTGCGAGCGAAAAGAATAATTCTTTTTCCGCAATTCTTCCCTCAGCTCCTTATAATTATATACTTCGCCGTTGTGAATGATATGGTAACGGCCTGCGTAGGGCATAGGCTGCTGCCCTGTTTCGCTAAGATCGATAATGGCAAGACGACGATGACCCAGCAATACTGTTCCGGCCTCATTTTGCCAGGCTCCTTCACCATCAGGCCCCCGGTGTGCAAGGGCATCCGTCATTTTCTTCAGCTGTTCCTTTGTATACTGCGAGGGATTTGTTTGTATGATACCGGCAATGCCACACATGCTGTAAATATCAAACTAATTTCCTGCAGCCCGGCATATTTGCGACAGGGAATTAAAAACTGATGGGAAGTTTTGCTTCAACATTGTCCCAGGCCATGATAAGATCGGCCCCGGCGGCAGATTGCAGGAAGACCATGGTAAAGAATTCAAGCGAATTTGCAGTTTTCGTAACCGGTATGGTGAAGCGGGCAATATCCAGTGAAGGATCCTGTTGCAGACCCCAGCTATCGATATTACTGTTCAGTACGAGATCCCATTTATCCTGCCGGGGAATGCAGTAAAGAATATACCTGCCGGCTTTGATCTTCTTGCCCTGTATCGTAGCATCCGAATAAAGATCGAGTTCGGTGGCTTCGTTAGCGCCCAGCCGCCAGGGTTCGCCATATTTCAGCACATCATGGAACAATTCCCTTCCCTGTAAATGCGGCCGGCTGTAAACTACCCGGGCAAGGGGTGGATTCAGTGTTGGCTTGGTCATTTTTAATTTGGGATAATCAACCGGGAAATAACTCATGTCCATTGGTGAAATGTCATTCTGCGCATAGGGATTCACATTGTTCTCGGATTTTGAAATGCTGACGGTATCTTTTTGTTTCGTATCCACAGTTGTATTCTCCTTCGCTGTTTTATTATCACAGGAAAGCAGGAACAATAAAAGGAATGACCAGGGAACAATGATTTTCATAAACAGGGTTTAAAAACTGATCGGTAATGCTACTTTGATATTATCCCATGCTATCACCAGGTTACACCCGGTTTGAGTTTTTTCGAATCCCATGGCGAGTGATTCAACAGGCGCATCCATTTTCTGTGGGATCACATCGGTGCGGATCACATCTCTTTTGACATTGTATTTAAAAGAACCCCAGGTATCGGTTTCTTTATTGACAATGAATGTCCAGCTGTTTTCGTTCACTATGGCATACAACGTATAACGGCCCTTGCTTATTTTCTTGCCCCCAATTCTTACATTTTTGAAGAATTCGATCTCGGTGGCTTCATTGGCACCCATCCGCCATACTTCCCCGTATTTTACCAGGCCACCGAAAATTGGGCGACCTGCTTTTTGGGGACGGCTATAGACCACTCTCGCAGTAAGTTCATCCGTTATTTTATCCTGGATCTTCAGCACAGGATAATTATTGGGGTAATAGCTCATATCCATGGGGGATTTGTCCACAGGAGGCAGTGCTGTTTGCGCAAGCAGGCAGGTAAAGAATAACTGGAATACGATAATAAGACCGATGAGTTTTTTCATAATAAGATTATTTGCAAAAATAAATGTTTTGGAGCTCAGGTCTTCATTTAGACGTTGGATTGCGACGCATCTTGCAGGATATCAAGCTGTCTGCGGGCAAAGGGCTTTACAAATGCCCAGAAATGACGGTAACAATCCTGCAAAAGTTGATAATGCTCCTCAAATAATTGATAAGCGGTCTCGCTTTCAGTCAGGTAGAGCGAACGCCGGACCACAGCCCCCAGGCTTTTTCCTGTTCCCCATTTATGGCGGTAATTAAAGAGCCAGTTCTGCTCTTTCATAAACGGGAACATTGCAGCAAATCGCCCCGGCAGCCAGGCGGCCTGTTTGTCCAGGGAGTCATAAACTTGTTGCGAAAAATCAAATAAGGATGATTCAGTGAATTCCGCGGGATCGACGGCGAGAAAATGATCATAAATGACATCCACAAAAGCGCCACTGTATAAACGATAATGTGGCCTGAAAACTTCTTTGGCCTCTTTGGTCGCTTCGTGCGTATCGGTAAACGTATCAATGGCCCGGTGAAGCATGATCCCCTGCAGGATGACTGGAGGGTAATCAAACTTTTTTTTCCCTTTTACAAAATCGCTGATCATATTCCCGGTGAGTATTTCCGGTTCGTTAAAGGAAAGGTATGCGTGGGCCAGGTAATTCATAAAGGCACCCACCTACGCTGAAGCTTCGGTGGGCAGGCAAGATACAAGTAAAGGAACAAGGAACAAGGTACAAGGCACAAGGAGCAAGGAACCCGCCTACGCTAAAGCTTCGGTGGGCAGGCAAGGGACAAGGGACATCGTTCAGCGCTATAAAAACAACCTTCATGCGAAATGGTGTAAAATTAAAAGTGATCCTGGATTGGGATAAACTGGATAAATGGCATTTAGCAATGGCCAGCGGTTAAGATTGAACAACTTATGTTAACAGCAATTAACAGCCGTCTCCACTAATCACAATTGGCTTGACCCGGGCTGTAACCTCTTCTACATTTGTACCGTCACACTGAACAAGGACAAAAAAACCTTAACCTTCAAATAACCAAGTATGAAAAAGATGATTTTAACGCTGGCGATCGCGATAAGCACTATGACTGCCTTTGCCGGGGAAGAAGATGTGAATCCAAAAGCTTTGAATGCTTTTAAAACCGAATTTAATTCCGCCAAAGAAGTAGAATGGACCGTAGGCAGCAATTATTACCGGGCAACATTCGTGTACAATGAAAAGCATGTATTTGCTTATTACAACGAGATCGGTGAACTGCTCGGGCTTACCCGCTATCTTGCTTCTTACGATCTCCCCATCAGCCTGCAGACAAACCTGAAGAAGAACTATCCCGGTTACTGGATCAGCGACCTGTTCGAAGTAGCTAAGAACGATGGTACCGCTTATTACCTGACATTGGAAAGCGCTGATACAAAGCTGGTATTGAAATCAAGTAACAGCAGTAACTGGACCGTTTACAGCAAATCAAAAAAGTCTTAAGCAAAATAAGTTTTGGTGTGTGGTAAAACAAGCCCCGCTCCCGTCATAAACGGGACGGGGTTTTGTCTTTTTAGCAAGTACAATGTTGATGACCGTTAAACCTCGTTAAGATCTTTAACATCACTCACCACAAATCACAATTCGCTTGACTTAGTACGACGCCGATCGTAGTTTTGAAAAGCAAATTCAAGATCATTAATCACAAAATTTTAAGCCATGAAAAAGATTATCCTTATCGTTTCTTTGCTGTTCACAGCAGGAGCAACCGCAGTTTTTGCCAACAATGATCCCCAGCCGGATGAAGAAGTACTCAATATGTTCAAAAAAGAATTCACCGCGGCGGAGAACGTGATATGGAGCCGCCAGGGCGAGTATGACAAAGCAACCTTCCTGCTTGCCGGTCACCGCGTCGTCGCCTGGTTCAACCCGGCAACAACTCAGCTCGAAGGTTCTATCCGCGAAATATTCTTTGACCAGCTGCCGCTGACGGTCATGACAGCGATCGACAGGAAATTCCCGGAAGCTGAAATTTCCAATGTAAAAGAGATCAACAACAGCGAAGGCACCAGTTACAAAGTGCTGCTGCAATCCAATAAAAAGAGATATTACATCAAGGTCGGCCCGGGCGGTAATATTAATGAAGTGGAGAAGCTGACCAAATAAAATTGTTACACAGGTGTTAGCAGTTCAGTTACTGGCTGGTGAAGACCAGCCAGTATTTTTTATACATATTAAAATGTAATTTTGCCGCTTTACTGCAGGGTCCCCCGGTGCAAGGCCTGGGTCTGAAGGCGGTCGTACAAAATATTTACCATGAAGAAAGGTCCTGTTTCAACATTCATCGAACACCATTACCGGCATTTTAACGCGGCGGCCTTAATGGATGCAGCAAAAGGTTATGAAAAACATTTACTGGAAGGCGGTAAAATGATGATCACCCTCGCGGGTGCTATGAGTACAGGGGAACTCGGTATATCTCTCGCCGAAATGATCCGCCAGGGAAAAGTGGATATCATCAGCTGTACCGGCGCCAACCTCGAAGAAGATGTGATGAACCTCGTGGCACATTCGAAATATAAAAGAATACCCAATTACCGCGACCTTACCCCGCAGGATGAATGGGACCTGCTGGAAAATCATTTCAACCGGGTGACAGATACCTGCATCCCCGAAGAAGAGGCTTTCCGAAGATTACAAAAACACCTGGTAAAACAATGGAACGATGCGGAAGCCAGCAATGAACGTTTTTTCCCGCATGAGTTCCTGTATAAAACTATTTTGAGTGGCGATCTGGAACAATATTACGAGATCGATCCGAAGGATAGCTGGGTGGTGGCCGCGGCGGAAAAAAATATCCCGATCGTTGTTCCGGGCTGGGAGGACAGCACTACCGGAAATATATTCGCCAGTTATGTGGTGAAGGGTGAACTGAAAGCAGCTACCGTAAAAAGCGGTATCGAATACATGGTGTGGCTGACCGATTGGTACAGAAATAATTCTTCCGCTAAAGGGGTTGGTTTTTTCCAGGTAGGCGGCGGTATTGCCGGGGATTTTCCTATCTGTGTAGTACCCATGATGTACCAGGACCTGGAATGGCATGATGTGCCGTTCTGGAGTTATTTCTGCCAGATAAGTGATTCAACTACATCGTATGGTTCTTATTCCGGCGCAGTACCCAATGAAAAAATTACCTGGGGCAAACTGGATATCAAGACACCCAAATTCATTGTTGAAAGTGATGCCACGATCGTAGCGCCATTGATCTTTGCCTGGGTGCTGGGTTGGTAAGAACTTATTCGCCTGGCCGCTTTCAGTGGCCTGACGAATAAAAAACGTTCTAACCACTCTTTTTTGTTTCCTCCCAGGCTTTCGCGGGTTTTATTGCACTGAAGAGATAAACAATGATAATGATCCTTACAATAACGCCACTGTAAGCAGCCTTTCCACCATTGATCGCAATGGCGGCTACCCACATTAGGATAAAAAGGATCAGCCCGGTAACTATGGCGGCATAGGGTTTTGTTTTTGTCCAGAAACCAAGTGCTACAAAAATGCCAGCTTCAACAACCGCTATACCGATCAGCAGCGGTGTAAAGCCGATACCTGCAACGCTGGCTGCGATCATTTCGCCGACAAAGACAAGAGCAGCAGTCACAAATAAAGCAGTTCTTGCCTTTTTAATACCTGTTTCATAACCCTCCAGTTCAAGTTTTTTCATACCCTCGTAATAATCGGAGATCTCATTTTCGCTTTGGGGCGCTGGGTTGTTTTGATTTTGATCCTCGGCCATGATTAAAATTTTCTTTAAGGTAAATAAACTTTGGCTAAAAAAGAATCCCGGCTCCTTCGACAAGCTCAGGACTCCGGGATTTGTTTTATTAAAAAAGGTAGGATTAAGGTTCTGACACAAAGCTGATCACATCAAAACGAAGAATAGACCACGCCGGTTGCCCATAGTTTAAAAGGGCATAAAAACCCTCCCCGGCGCCGGAAGGGTTTCTTATTTACCCGGCCCTTCTCAATGACCGGATGCTCTTTTAGAATCCTTTCGGTACTACCAGTTTGATATCTCTTTTCAGCATTTCTTCCCGGTTGGCCATTTCCCACGCAGTATAGAAGACCAGTTGCGCTCTTTTTGCCATCATGGGGTAATTGATCTTGTCGGGCGTATCTGTTACCCGGTGATAGTCGGCATGTGTCCCGTTAAAATAAAAAATAATGGGCACGCCTTTCTGCGCAAAATTGTAATGGTCGCTGCGGAAATAAAAGCGGTTGGGGTCGTTGGGATCATTGTATTTTCGGTCCAGTTTCATCCCGGTATAAGTAGCATTCACCTGGTCGGTGATAGTGGCCAGCTCGGAACTAAGCTTATCATCACCAATCGTATAGATATAATTCGTGGAATCTTTGTCCTTCAGGTACTCTGTACCAATGCGGCCGATCATATCGATATTCAGGTCTACGGTGGTTTTTTCCAGCGGGTAAACCGGATGATTGGAATAATACTCGCTTCCCCATAATCCTTTTTCCTCGCCGCTTACAGTCATGAACAAAATGCTGCGGCGGGGTCCGTGACCGGCTTTTTTTGCTTCGGCAAATGCCTGTGCAAGTTCCAATACACCCGTTGTTCCGCTGCCGTCATCGTCTGCGCCGTAATAGATTGTGGAATCATTTCTTTTACCCACGTGATCGTAATGCGCGGTGATCACTACATACTCATCTTTTTTATCCGTTCCTTCCAGCAATCCGAGCACATTAGTGACATGGGTTGTTTTCGTGGTTTTAGAATAGCTGAGATCTACTTCCGCTTCATAGGTTTTGGGAACAACCGCCCCCGTCTTTATTTTATCAGCCAGTTGTTTACCGTCCTCGCCCATGATCATCGTGGCCACATCGGGGGAAACTGTAAAGCTGAAGGGTGTTTGTGCTGCTTTGTAACTGTTCTTGCTCCAGTTATTACTCATCGTCATTGATTTCCTGGGATAATTGCTGAAAATGATGATCACTGCGGCAGCCCCTTTATTCATTGCGGTATTCATTTTACCAAAACTGCTTGCAGGTGAAACACCTCTTTGTGTGGGTTTGTAATCGGAGGGGCTGCCATCCAGGATCATGACGAGCTTGCCGGCGACATTCAGATCCTTGTAATCATCTCTTTTATCCGCATCAGAAATCCCGTAGCCCGCGAACACGACTTCAGAGAAACGCATTTCGGCTGTATAATTATTTGACTGGGGTTGAAAATTCTTATGGAGTTCGATATCCATGCCATTGATTTTCATCGATGATCCGAGCATGGAATCTTTGTATAAAGGATAAGGTTGCCGGTAACTGTCCTTATTGCCGGGTAAGAGTCCCAAAGATTTGAAATGTTCCTCAATATAGTTGGCTGCTTTTTCAAGACCCGGCGAAGGAGTGTCTCTGCCTTCCATTTCCTTGCTGGCAATGATGTAGAGATGTTTTTTCATATCGGCTGCTGTGATCGTGGTGGCCCCTTTCACCGCATTCTTATCCTTTTTCTGCGCAACGGCGAGCAGCGGGAGGCAGAGTAAAAGATTTACAAGGATTTTTTTTATCATTTTGTAGTAATTGTTAGGGTAAAAATAATCCCTTCCGCTTTACAGGAAGGGAAATATGGATGATTGGTAGAAATAAATGCCCTTAAACGCAGGCGATCTTTTCCACGCGGCGGCTGTGACGCCCACCCTCAAAATCTGTGGACATAAAGATCCCCACCATTTTCTCCGCATCACCTTCGCGGACAAACCTTGCGGGGATGCAGATGATGTTTGCGTTATTATGTTCCCGGGCCAGTTGTGCCAGCTCTTCACCCCAGCAGATCGCTGCCCGGATGCCCTGGTGTTTATTAGCAGTGATGGCAACACCATTCGCGCTGCCACATAATAAAATGCCAAAAGCCGCTTCCCCTTTTTCTACAGATGAAGCCACGGGATGAGCGAAGTCGGGATAATCAACAGAATCTTTACTGTGGGTGCCAAAATCTTTAAAGGGAAGACCTTTTCCTTCGAGGAAAGAGATCAGCTCTTCTTTGTAATCATAACCAGCATGATCGCTGCCGACGGCAATGGGCTTACTGAGATCAAATGGAGAGTGCATAAAGAGAAGTTGAGAGTTTATAGTCGGGAGTCCAGAGACGATACAAAGTTAGTGAACTCTCCATTCATACATTTTTTTTCCTACTTCGGACTTCCGTCTTTTTCACTAAATACTTCACTTTCAACTCCATTCTTTCTTTTCCTTTTCCTGTCTCCTGTTGATCCGGGAAGCAATGATGATACTGGCTTCAAAGAGCAGGTAGAGGGGAATAGTTACCAGTGTAAGGCTGAAAGGGTCTGTTGACGGGGTGATGATGGCGGCAGCAATTAAGATAATAACAAAAGCATGCCGCCGGTATTTCCGTAAGAAACGACCTGTTACAACACCAATCCTTGCAAGCACCATTACCAGTAAGGGCATTTGGAATAAAATGCCGATCCCGGCTGTAGTGTAGATCAGGTTCTCCAGGTAATCTGAAAAAGAAGGCATGATTGTGATCTGCTCACTCATCTTATAATTGAAATAGAAATTGACCATGAAAGGAGTAAGGATAAAATAACCAAACAATACCCCGGTGAAGAAGAGGATCGATACCCAGAAAATAACACCTCTTGTTTTTTTCACCTCTTTAACGGACAGGGCTGGCTTTACAAACCTCCAGAACTCCCAGAAAATATAAGGAAAGGCCAGTATAAATCCGCCGATAAATGCCAGGGTAAAGGAAGCAATGAATTGGCCTGTCATTCTTGTTTCCAGGAACTGGGCTTTTACTTCTTTAAAACAAAGCGCATCACCGATCCCAATGCCATGACCCATGCGGCAAAGCCATTGTGAAGAGATAAAATCGGCCCGCGTCGGAGCAAAAAGAATTTCATCTACCACGAAACCGGAATAGGAAAATACAGCGATGGCACCGATGATCACTGCAATGACCGAACGGATAACATGCCAGCGCAGGTCTTCCAGGTGGTCAATAAATGACATTTCTGCTTTGGGGTCCTTGTTCCGTTTGTTAAAGAAATCGAGTAATGCCATCCGGGTATTTTAGCGAAGGACAAAGATAAGGAGTGGTTACCAGCTAATAGCTTATAGCTGTTAGCTATAAGCTATTTCAGCTTTTTCATCTTTACCATTTCGATCCTCGTATCGCTGACATGCATGATATCGAATTCGTAATCATCAATGATAATGCGTTCTTTTTGACGTGGGATAGTCTCGTGGTAATTGATGATATAACCGGAAAGGGTCTCTGATTCTTCTTCCCCGAAATCAAAACCGTATTTTTCCTCGAGGTAATCCAATTCCAGCCGGCCTGAAAAGATAAATTCGTTCTCGGCAAGTTGTTTCTCCACGAATTCTTCGGTATCGTATTCATCCTGTATCTCGCCAAACAGTTCTTCCAGTACGTCTTCCATGGTAATAATACCGGCGGTGCCACCAAACTCATCTACCACCCAGGCAATACTTTTTCTTTCCCGCGTAAGTTTGCTGATCAGGTCGGTGGCGCTCATGCTTTCGGGAACTGCAGGTATGGGTAACAGCACAGACTGGATACTCACAGGCTTCTTGAACAGGTCGAGCTGGTGCACATATCCAAGGATATGATCGATATTGTTCTCGAAGATCACCAGCTTGCTAAGGTTGGTCTCGATGAATTTTTTCTTGAGGTCATCGATGGAGCAGCGGCTGTCAACTCCCACGATCTCCTTCCGGGGCACCAGGCATTGCCGGATCTTTATGTTGGGCAATTCCTGCGCATTCTCCATGAGTTGGGTATTGCGTTCCTGCCTTTCATCATCATTGTTTTGTACGAAAAGATGCTTCAGGTCGCTGCGGTTGATGGCTTCTTTGTTCTTATCGAGGCGGATATTAAAAACATATTTTAATATCCATTCAGAAAGATCGATCAGCGCGGCGGCAATGGGATAAAACATCTGGTAAAAAAAATCCGTTACATAAGCAAACCGGTTGAGCAGGGTATTACTTTTTGCCCGGAAGATGGCACGGGGAATGAATTCAGCGAAGAGGAGCACAACGAAGGTGGCCAGTGCTATTTCGGCGACGAGATGAACGGTAGGAGAGCCCACCTTAAAATATTTCCATACCGGTTGCATTACAGTGCTGATCTGCAGTCCCAGGAATACAAGAAAAAGAGTGAACCCGATCAGCGTGGTGCCGAGAAAACGGGCGGGAGATTCCACGAATTTGGCCAGCACATTTACGGAGCCGCCACCTTGTTTCTTTTTAATTTCAATGCTGAGCCGGTTGGCACTGTAAAAAGCCATTTCGATCCCGGCAAAAAACCCCATCAACAGTAAAGTGAGAATAAAAAAAAGTATCGCATTCCACTCGATCATGGCACGAAGATAGAAAAGGGAGAGGGTAGTGGCAACTGGCGAGTAGGTAGAGGGAATTGGCTAGTAGCGATTAGGGAGAGGGGAGTGGCAAGTGGCGAGTAGGGTGGATAAGGTCAGGAATTGAGAAAACGACGAACGGCTTCTTCTGCTTCCTTACAGGCACGTTCCAGGCTGTCATTGAGTATAACATGGTCAAAATGTGACTTAAACGAGAGTTCGTAAGCCGCTTTAGTGATCCTTGCCAGCAGGGATTCTGCTGTTTCGGTGCCCCTGGCTTTCAGGCGTCGTTCCAGTTCCTCAATTGAGGGCGGTTCAATAAATAGAGAGAGCGAGTTATTCGGGTATTGTTGCTGAATATTCATTCCTCCTTTTACATCCACATCCAGCAGGGGAGCTTTGCCTTCTTTCCAGATCCTTCCCAGTTCGCTTTTCAGGGTGCCATAATATTTACCGGGGTAGACCATTTCCCATTCCACGAATTCTCCCTGCCCGATTTTCTCTTCAAAGCTTTCCACGGAGATAAAATAATAATCCACTTTGTCTTTCTCGTAATTACGGGGCTTGCGGGTAGCGCAAGAGACCGAAAAGTCCAGTTGCCCGGACAGGTTCTTAAGCAGGTGACGGGTCACTGAGGTCTTACCCGCCCCGGAGGGCGCAGCGATGATGATGAGTTTATTGCCGGAATGGGAAGGCATCTGCAAAGAAAGGGGAAAATCAGAACAAATGAATCGTGGTAGGAGTTCGAATGCACGAGAGACTCAAAAAAGTAAATTAGAAGCCTGGCAATTTTTCTTATCGGCAAATATTCAATCTTCAATATACAATATTCAATAGCAAACACCTCCCTACTTGTTACTCCCCACTTCCTGTTTCACACACACATCTCACGGGGAATTTGCGGATCTTTCTTGGTTTGTCAAAAATATGATGCTCATGTGAGTGCTTCACAAAACCTTTCATGCCAATATGTAAATGGTATTTGGGATCATTGCCCCCGGTATCAATTACCCATAATGAACTGGCTTGATTTCTTTTCAACTTCAATCCTTCTACCCAGCCGGTTGCTACCAGGTTGAGCAGGGTGTCGTTAAAAAGAACAGCACTGTCGATCTGCATGGCATACCCATTATTGGGCAACCTGTCAGAACTATCATACTTTAATTCTCCGTTATTAATCAGGTGGTTTTTCAACAGCACTCTCATATAATTTTCCCATTCGGGGATCGTGGCAACATGCCAGCCTTTCGGACAAACCGTGCTGAGCTCACTATTGGAATAATAATTCCCGTCCCGGCAGTCGCTGCTGTCTTTGTTGTAATTCGGGCAAAAAGATTTTGAAGTTTGAAAACGCAGGTTCTCCCGGAACCATTTCTCCCCATCGATGACAATGGTCTTGTATTGCCGGCCGTCCCGTTCATCGGTGAATACACCGGTCTGAGCGCCGGAGAAAACAGCAACCAGGAGTAATGGCAGCAAAAGCAGTTGTCTCATTAATAATAAGTGAATATATCCTAAAACGAAAACAGGCTTCTTTTATTTTGCGGAGGAATAGCTGGCAATTCTATTTTCTTTCATAATTAATAATCACAACAAGGTCTTCTGTGCCCGTTTGCTTTAACCCATGCGAACTGCCGGGCAGGGTGAGTATGCCATCACCGGCGCTTACGGTGAAAACCTGTCCATTCATTGTCATTTCACCAGTACCAGAAGCGATATAGTAGATCTCCTCTTCCTTCTGTAAATGATAGCCGATTGCCGAACCGGCATGCAATATCCTTTTGCGGAATACAAGTTTGCTGTTGAGGGCTTTTGCAAAAAAATTATGGGCCGTAGTAGGTCCGCCGCCATTGTGAGGGCCGGGTTGTTTCTCGGCAATATCCTTTTCATGTTCCAGGATATAACCAGGTTGTTGTTTTTGTTTGGCAAAGACCGGGGCAACAAATAGGCCTGCTGTGAAGAACAGCACAGCGATCAGAACTGTTGTAAGATTTTTTTTCATTTGAAGAAGTTTAAGTCATCACTAGTTGTCATGTTGTGCTTGTCGAAACATGACAGGGTGGGTTCCATCAATGCGATTTTTCCTGTAATAAGTCCTTTACCCCGCCAAACCATTCGTCTTTAAGGATACTTAATACAATACTGTTACGGCGGGTGCCAGCCGCTGTGGGAGTGTGGTTACGCAATATCCCTTCTTCCACGCAGCCGATGGCTTTCATCGCGGCGACACTTTTTTCATTATTGGCATCTGCCCTGAACTCCAGCCGCTCCAGTCCCCATTCCTCGAACACATAGGTCAGTAGTAATAATTTGCAATGCCGGTTGAGCCCGCTTCGTTGAAATTTTTTTCCATACCAGGTAAAACCCAGTTGCGTGGTCAGGTATTGTTGCTGTATATCATAAAAACGCGTACTGCCTGCATAGGCATTGGCTTTTTTATCAAAGACGATAAAGGGATATTCTTTTTTCTCCCGGTAATTGTTAACAGCAGTGCTGATATAGTTATGGAGATTGTCTTCACCTGCGGCTGTGACCAGTCCATATTTCCAGATCTCTGGTTCATTTAAGGAGAAAGCAAGAAGGTTGTCAAAATCTTCTTCGCTCAATAGGCGAAGCTTTACTCTTTCGTCTTCTAGAACAGGTTCTTGCTGGAAAATATCCGTTATCATCTTTCAATTTTAAGTGCCCTTTAGGAAAGTTTCAGGAGGGCATCCTTTTTATATCAGCTCCCAATTTTCTCAACCGCCCGTCAATATCCTGGTAACCCCGGTCGATCTGTTCGATATTCTGGATAATACTTTTTCCCTCAGCGCTTAGCGCAGCGATCAGCAAAGCCACGCCAGCACGGATATCCGGCGAGCTCATTGTGATACCACGCAGCGCCTGTTCCCTGTCAAGCCCGATCACCACTGCGCGGTGTGGATCGCAGAGAACGATCCGGGCGCCCATATCGATCAGCTTGTCCACGAAGAACAAACGGCTCTCAAACATTTTCTGGTGGATCAGTACAGAACCCTTTGCCTGGATCGCCGTCACCAATACAATACTTAAAAGATCAGGGGTAAAGCCCGGCCAGGGATGATCAGAGATCGTCATTACTGAGCCGTCCATAAAAGTTTGTATCTCGTAACTCTCCTGTGCGGGAATATGAATATCGTCGCCGCTGAAATTCAGTTGAATCCCCAGTTGCTGGAACTTTTCCGGGAGGATACCGAGGTGTTCGATACCGGCGCCTTTGATCGTAAGATCGCTTTGCGTCATAACGGCAAGCCCGATAAATGAACCCACTTCGATCATATCGGGTAACATCCGGTGTTCTGTGCCAGCAAGATATTCTACCCCATCAATGATCAGCATATTGCTGCCAATACCGGAGATCTTTGCTCCCATTTTATTCAGCATCCGGCTGAGTTGCTGGATATAAGGTTCGCAGGCCGCATTGTAAATCGTCGTAGTGCCTTTCGCCATCACCGCCGCCATGATAATATTGGCTGTACCGGTAACCGAAGGTTCATCCAATAAAAGATTGGCTCCGCGCAGGTTGGGTGCTTCGAGGTGAAAGAACCCATCTTCTTCATGGTAAGTAAAAGAGGCGCCCAATTTTTCAAAACCAATGATATGGGTATCTAGTCTCCTTCTCCCGATTTTATCCCCGCCGGGTTTTGCGATAAAGGCTTTCCGGAAACGGGAAAGCAGGGGACCCGCCAGCATCACCGAACCGCGGAGTTTACCGCTTTTCTTTTTATAATCTTCGCTGTGGAGGTAATCGATGTTCACATCATCCGCCTGGAAGATACAGGTATCAGGGCCGGTTCTTTCCAGCTTTACATTCATATCGCCGAGCAATTCGATCAGCAAATTGACATCCAGTATATCTGGAATATTCCTGACCGTCATTTTTTCCGGCGTAAGCAATACCGCACTGATGATCTGGAGGGCCTCGTTCTTGGCTCCCTGCGGGATGATCTCTCCTTGTAGTTTCTTACCGCCTCTTACTTCGAAAGAATGCATGTGTTTTAACGGGGATTAGGTATAAAAGTAAATAAAGTATCTAGAGTATCTATGTAAATAGGTATATAGAGTATCTAAGTAAATAAGTAAATGGGTATATAGGATATGTGAAAGAGGATGGTTTTTAAAACGAGTTTTTATAAAAAACAAAAGTTGACCAAGGATGATCAACTTTATTTACTTTATATACTCTATTTATCTTCAGCTTATCAGTACCGTTTCTTTTTAAATCCGCCACCACCGCCGCCACGGTTATCACGGTTATCACGGCCATCATTCCGGCGTCCGCCGCCGCCACTACCACCGCTACCACCGCGTTGCTGGAATTTTCCGCCACCGCTTCTTTTGCCATAACCACCGCGGTCACGGTTTTCCTGCTGGGGACGGAATGCTTTTACATAAGGCGTATTGGTGAACGTGAGTTGTCCTTTCGTAATGCCGCTTAATTCGCTTTGGATAGCGTCATCATGCACGATCTCTTTGTGCCAGTTATTATAGGCCAACTTCATATAATATGCGATCGCGTTCGCGAAGCCCAGTCTTTTTTCCGGGTTCTCTTCTTCCAGTGCTTTATCAATGATCACTTCCAGGTTCTTACCCAGGTGCGAGAATCTTGGGTACCTTTTAGGATAAGGCAGGGGATGAGGTTTTGCCTTGAGTGTCTCCCGGGTAGGTATCGGGTAAGGCGATTTTACATCCAATGTGAAATCTGAAATAAGAAAAAGATGGTCCCAGAGCTTGTGACGGAAATCTTCCACATTCTTCAGGTGCGGGTTGAGAAAACCCATCAGCTCGATAGCTGCCTGGGCATTTGCCTGCCGGCGTTCGGGGTCCTCGATCGTCATAATATGCTCCACCATTTTCTGGACATGACGCCCATACTCTCTCATGGTGAGGTGATTTCTTGTCGTGTTGTATTCCATATTATTATTATCCAAGAGGACAAATGTAACCAAAGAGGGCAAGACTGGAAAGTATCCGGCTAAAAAGAGGTAAAAACAGGGGAGTTAGCCGCTAAATCGTTGAGGTATGGGCAAAAAGAAAGGGGCCCCGAACCAAGGCCCCTTTTACAAGCCACCATCCTCTTCCACCTAAGAGGTCGTTTAGTAAAGTTGATCGACACAGTACAGAGGCTGGTTACTTTCGTGAACCCATAAATAGTTCATTGATCGTTGTAACGTGGCTGTCTGCTGGAATACTAACCCATCATCCTCGATTTCATTCCCACTGTTGAATGCCGCTGTGTTTGATTAATAAGAGCAAAATATTTTCCGGCTGAAATATTATCAAATTTGATACCAAGACCGGGTTGTTTTGTATTAAATTTTAGAAATGTTGATTCTTTCTGCTTAATATCTGCCATATCCTTGTCATATTTATTTACAGGTGTAGAGGAGGCCATTGCCAGTGCAGCAGAGAGTGTGATCAGGGAGTCGGGATAAGAGTTTTTCATAAGCCACGGTTTCGGTAAATCATATATATAACTTTATAAATGTACCTACATACTGAAACCCCGGCAATTGTATTAATGCTCATTTTTTATGACCCGTATTAAATGAATATCCACAGAAAATCTGCTTGTACTTTTATACAGGAACAACGGGTAAAATAATAGCGTAGGGCTAAGTAAGAATTTTGTTTTTATCGCTGTTTTACCTGGTAAATCTTACAACCAATACCTTTGATCACATGGTCATTGCCGTTAATACAAGGTTTCTGCTTGACGACTACCTGGAAGGATACGGCAATTTTATAGCGGAAACATTCAAACACATCGCCGCTTCACACCCGGAGCATGAGTTTATTTTCCTGTTTGACCGGCCATATAATAAAAAATTTGTATTTGGATCAAATGTAAAGCCGGTAGTAACAGGCCCTCCAGCCCGGCACCCGCTTTTATGGAAGCTTTGGTATGATATAAAAATTCCGCGGGTACTACGGAGATTCAAAGCGGATGTATTTGTCTCCTGTGATGGGTTTTGCTCATTGGGAACTGCCGTGCCGCAATGCATGGTGCTGCATGACCTGGCTTTCCTTCATGATTCATCATTTGTCAGCAAATCGGAGTTGTTCTTTTATAAAAGATATACCCCGAAATTTTTGGCAAGGGCAGTCTCCATTGCCACTGTATCAGCATTTTCCAGGCAGGAGATTATCAACAGGTATACTATCAATGCAGGCAAGATCGATATTGTATATTCTGGTGTTAAAGAAATTTTCCATCCGCTCAGTTCTGACGAAAGAACCGTGGTGAAAAGTAAGTACACGGATGGCAAGGAATATTTTGTTTATACCGGTTCGATCCACCCGCGCAAGAACCTGGTCAACCTGCTGAAAGCGTTTTCATTATTCAAAAAAAGACAGCAGTCCAATATGAAACTGCTGATCGCAGGCCGTATTGCCTGGAAATCGGACCGGTTCAGGGAAAACCTCCAGTCTTATAAATACCGGGATGATGTGGTACTTACCGGTTATATCAGCGATGATAAGGAACTGGCCGGGATAACAGCATCGGCATACGGAATGGTCTATCCTTCTTTGTTAGAAGGATTTGCCGTACCGGTGTTGGAAGCGATGCGTTCGGGGGTGCCGGTCATCACCTCACCCGGTTCCGCGATGGAAGAGATCGCCCGGGAAGCGGCACTTTATGCTGATGTGAAAGACCCGGCTGCCATTGCAGAGAAGATGATGCTTTTATACAAAGACGAAAACCTGCGGAATGACCTGATCCGGAAAGGGGCCGAACGTTCAAAGGAATACAGCTGGGACAGGACCGCTGTGCTTTTATGGGAAAGCATAGAGAAAGCCATGGACTGATTTTCATTTACCTTTGCTCTCTTTTAAATTTTAGTATGAATAAATCAACGATCACCATTGATGTGGAAACCGACGGAAATAAAGTTCCGGACTCCATTACCTGGCGGGCTACCGATACCAGTGTCGAAAATGCACAGAAAGCAAAAGCCATGATGATCTCCTTCTGGGATGGCGCGGAAAAAGCGGCATTGCGGATCGACCTGTGGACAAAAGAAATGATGGTGGATGAGATGGCTGATTTTTTTTACCAGACCATGATGACGATGGCAGATACCTATGGCCGGGCGACCAAATACTATGACCAGGTGGAGGAAATGAAAAGCTTTGCCCGTGGTTTTTATGAGAAGTTCAGGGAAAAACAATTAAAAGAAAATAAAGCCTAAATAACTATTGTATGGGACTCGAACAAAAAATAATGGCAGATCTGAAAACGGCGATGCTGGCAAAGGATGAAGCAGCGTTGAGAAGCCTGCGTGCTGTAAAGGCAGCGATATTACTGGCAAAAACTTCTGAAGGAGCGGGAGGAGAATTGAAAGTGGAAGATGAAACAAAACTGCTGCAGAAACTAGTGAAACAGCGCAAAGATTCCCTGGAAATATTTCAACAGCAAAACCGCGCCGATCTCGCCAAAAAAGAAGAAGAAGAGATAGCGGTAATTGAAAAATTCTTACCCAAGCAATTATCCGCAGAAGAAATAAAGGCAGAACTGGTAAAGATCATCGCTGCAACCGGGGCAAGTTCTCCGGCCGATATGGGCAAAGTAATGGGCGCCGCCACTAAAGAACTGGCGGGCCGCGCAGATGGGAAAACGATTTCCCTGCTGGTCAGGGAATTGTTATCAAAAAGTTGAATGTTTAAAGTTTAAGCCTGCCAGACCTGCAACAAGGGTTTAATGTTCTTTTTAGCGGTACTAACCCCAGACTTCAAACGTTAAACCTCAAACCATTTCATGATCCTCGACATCATATTTGCAGTTATCCTTATCCTGGCAGTTATAAAAGGCTATCAAAGAGGTCTTATTGTGGGATTATTCTCTCTTGTTTCCGTCATTATCGGTCTTGCGGCAGCAATCAAACTCTCAGCTGTGGTAGCAGGTTATATCGGGAAAGCTGTAAAGATCTCGGATGAATGGTTGCCAGTTATCTCTTTTGCCGTTGTTTTCCTGCTGGTGATCCTGCTGGTGCGGCTCGGCGCCAACGCGATCGAACGGACCATTGAAGTGGCCATGCTTGGCTGGATCAATAAGCTTGGCGGCATCATTTTATATCTCATTCTTTATACGGTTGTATTCAGTGTATTACTTTTTTATGCTGAGCAAATGAAGCTGATCCGGGCGGAAACCATCAGCAGTTCAGTTACGTATACTTATATCCAGCCCTGGGGTCCCCGGGCGATCAATTGGTTTGGTACAGTTATTCCTTTTTTCAGAGACATGTTTGAAGAGTTGCAGCAGTTCTTCGGCGGGGTAGCAAAAGAAATCCCGGCTCAATAGTTAAGGAAAGGCTGGTTTCAGCTGGATTGCTTATTTTCGATATTTTAAGTCTATAAATTTAGTAGACTAAAAAAATTCGATCAATGAAATTAAATTACCTCGGCTTTGCCATACCCCTGTTCCTGTTTTTTATCGGGCTTGAATACCTGTATGCAAAAAGAAAAGGAAAGAACCTGTTCCGTTTTGCCGAGTCGGTCGCCAATCTCAATGTTGGAATTGCAGAGCGGTTGATGGATGTTTTCATGACAGGTGTTTTCTTTTTCGTGTTTGATTATCTGCATACACATTTCAGCCTGTTTACAATCAATGCCAATTTTCTTACCTGGGTCGTTCTTTTCCTGCTCACTGATCTTGTCTGGTACTGGTATCACCGGCTGGCACACGAGATCAATGCTTTCTGGGCTGTGCACGTGGTGCACCACCAAAGCGAAGATTTTAATTACACCGTATCGGCACGCATCACTGTTTTCCAGGCGCTTGTCAGGTGCATATTCTGGTCAGTATTGCCCCTGTTTGGTTTTCCCGCTGTCATGGTAACGGCTTTATTGCTGGTGCATGGTCTTTATCCTTTTTTTATTCATACCCAGGCGCTGGGTAAATGGGGATGGTTCGAAAAGTTTCTTGTTACTCCTACCCATCACGGTATCCACCATGCATCCAATCCAGAATACCTTGACAGGAATTACGGGGATGTTTTGATCATCTGGGATAAATTGTTTGGCACATTCGCGAAACCGCGGGAGGAAGTGAAGATCGAATATGGTCTCACCAAACAACTTAAGAGTCATAGTTTTCTCTGGCAGCATTTTCATTTTCCGCTGGAACTATACATGAATATAAAATACGCAAAAGGGATCAACGCAAAATGGAAAATATTGTTAGGTAAACCTGATAAGCTCGATCCGCGCTACAGGGCCATGTTGGAAAGGAAGCTGCTCAATGTACACCCACAGCGTGAACCTACTCTTGCGATGAGACAATATGTAACTGCTCAAACTGTTTTTTCCCTGGCATTATTATTCATCACGATACTATTTGAACATTATTTCTCCGGTCTCCAGTTATTTCTCCTGTCAGCATTTATCGTGGTGAGTCTTATTAATAGTGGCGCCATACTTGATCAGCGACGCTGGATATTTTTCCTTGAGTTCATACGGGCACTGATCGTAATGACCGCCATCGGGCTGGTCTACCGAAATAACTGGACACTGGGAAGTCTTACCGGTATCTTGATCATCCTGGTCTGGTACTTCCGTCCCATGCAAAGAAGATACATGCGGCTTTTATACCATAAACAGTAAAAAAAGCGCAACCCGGCACAAACAACATTCTAAAACAAGGCAGTTGCGCCTATATTTGCCCTGATTGCTACGCTTTTATACGGGAAAGCACTTCTTTTTTGCGTCAAATCGATTATTTTAGCAGCGGAGAAAGCACAGAATTGACTGCCCATGGATTACGAGATCAAACAACAGGATAAGTTCAGGTATATTGAAGAAGGCAGCGGGGAACCGCTGGTGCTTTTGCATGGCTTATTCGGTGCACTCAGCAATTTTAAACCGCTGATCGAATATTTCCGCCAGTACAACAAGGTTGTGGTTCCCATATTACCTCTGCTTGAAATGGATATACTCCATACTTCGGTAGGCGGGCTGGCTAAATTTGTTCACCGGTTCCTTGAAGCAAGAGACCTCAAAGCTGTTCACCTGCTGGGTAATTCGCTGGGCGGGCATGTGGCCTTGGTACATACCTTAAAACACCCGGAAAGAATAAGATCAGTGATCCTTACCGGTAGTTCGGGTCTTTTTGAAAATGGAATGGGGGATAGTTATCCCAAGAGAGGGGATTATGAATATATCAAGAAAAAAACTGAACTGACTTTTTATGATCCTGGTACCGCGACCAAGGATCTGGTCGACGAGGTCTATGGGATTGTTAACAACAGGTTGAAAGCGATCAAGATCATTGCCCTTGCCAAGAGCGCCATCCGCAACAATCTCGGCGAGGAATTGAACCAGATCAAGCAACCCACCCTGCTGGTATGGGGGAATAATGATACGATCACCCCGCCTTTTGTGGCCAAAGAATTCAATAAACTGATACCAAACAGTGAATTATATTTCGTAGATAAATGCGGGCATGCGCCGATGATGGAATCACCCGGTGAGTTCAATGCGATCCTGCATAAATTTTTGAAAAAGCTCAATGAACCTGCAACAGTTGCCTGATCATTGTTGTCTCATTGAAAACAACGCCGCAATCCATGTTAACCCGTGAACTACAATCACAAACGCTTCCCAGCCTGCACCTGCATGACAAGGTCCACCATGCTTTGCAATTAATGAATGATAACCAGGTCACCCATCTCCCGATCGTGGAAGGAGATAAGTATGTCGGTATCGTCAGCGAGGATGACTTGCTCCAGGCAGAAAATGATAAAGCCACATTGGATACACTCCAGCAATCCTTTGCCAATACTTCCGTTAACGAGGAAGAACATTTCCTGAAAGCGGTCCAGATAGCGGCAGAAAATGGGCTAAGCGTGGTACCGGTGGTAACGGGAGAAAATGAATTAGTGGGGACAGTTGTCTACAATGATCTCCTCAAATACGCCTCGGAATTCATGAGTTTGAATGAACCCGGGGGGCTGATCGTGCTGGAAATGGAAAATAACCAGTACTCGTTTAACGAGATCAGCAAGCTCGTTGAGACCAATGATGCACAAATTACACAGCTCAATACAAGCACTGACCCCGAAACAGGCATCATTCTGGTTACCATCAGGGTGAATAAGCCGGAGATATCGGATATCGTCGCCACTTTCCAGCGGTACGAGTATAATGTAAAATACTTTTTTGGAGAAGAGTTATATACCAACGAATTGCAAAGCAATTACGACAACCTGATGAATTACCTGAAGATCTGACTCCATTTCCCGTATTTTACAAGGCTGTATCAATGCGTTTAACCAACTGTGTCCTGGCCATCATGCGGGGAAGAAAATACCATATTTTAGTTATCATTTTATTGGTCTGTTCGCAGGCTATATCTGCGCAATCAGGTGACCCGGAGAAAACACCAGGTGCTGGATTATCCTCTGCCAGTTCAGTTTTCATAGTCGGTGATATACTTATTAACGGGAATAAAAAAACAAAGGACCATATTATTCTACGGGAAATGCCTTTCCACAGGGGGAGTGAATACTCTTTGAAGGACCTTGTAAAAGATTTTGAAACAGCCCGGCGCCAGCTGATGAACACGGCCCTTTTCAATCACGTTGTTGTGGCGGCAAAAAATTTTTCGGGCGATACCGTAACCGTGATGGTCGATGTAAAAGAACGCTGGTATCTTTTCCCGCTTCCTTATTTCAAACCGGTGGACAGGAACCTGAACCAATGGTTGGTTGAACGGCACGCAAGCCTGTCACGGGTAAACTTTGGAGGGAAACTTTTATACAATAATGCGACCGGCAGGAATGATAAGGTCAGGCTCTGGCTGATCGCCGGCTACACCAAACAAATCTCCGCCAGTTATGACCGACTTTATATTGATAGAGGCCTGAAATGGGGACTGAACACCAGCGTTAACATCGGGAAGAACCGGGAAGTGAATTACAATACGATCGGCGATAAACAGGCATTTGTCAAAGACGAGAACAACTATATCCGGAATTTCGCTAATGCAAGCGCTGAACTCACTTACCGGAAAGCGATCAGGACCCGTCATCGTTTCGGGATCCGGTATACCATGGAAGAAGTAAGTGATACCATCGTAACGCTTAACCCGGCTTATTTTAAGAATGGCAGGAACCGGATACAGTTCCCGGGTATTTATTACAGCATGTCTTATGTTGATCTTGATTATATTCCCTATCCTACAAAAGGCTACGCCGCGGAAGTATCGATCGGGAAAAACGGGTTCAACAAAACGATCAGTCTCTGGCATCTTTCCGCCAAAGTCACGGGCAGCTGGCAGTTATGGTCACCCAAAACATTTATTAACCTGAACCTGTACGGGGGGATCAAACTCCCTTTCAAACAACCCTATTTCAACCAGCGTTTTCTTGGTTACGGAGATGTGTTCATGCAGGGCTATGAATATTACGTAGTGGATGGTTCAGCCGGCGGGTACCTCAAAACCACTGTTGCACACGAATTACTTAATTTCAATATACGGGTACCACCTGTTCGCAAAGGAAAGGAAGCACAGAGGATCCCAATCCGTGTTTTTGGAAAAGTATATGGTAACACAGGATACGTATACAACCCCGAACCGGGAGAAAATGCACTCTCCAATAAAATGCTTTACTCAGGTGGTTTTGGTATTGACCTGCTTACGCTTTATGATGTCACATTCAAACTGGAATACACATTTAACCAGTTAGGACAAAACGGGTTATTTTTGCACCGCAAGAGTATTTTCTAAATGAAAGCAGCCGTTTACAGCAGGGTAATGGAAGAAGGACAGCAACAGGATGTTCAGCTGTTCTTTGATGAACTGGCCAAACAAAAGATCGAGCCGGTGATCTTCCAGCAATTTTTTGAACAGATCCGCGACAGTATCAACCTGCCTTCGGGAACAAGAACATTTGCCCTGTCCGAAGACCTGACGGAAGAGATCGAGTTCATTGTCAGCCTTGGCGGTGACGGTACCCTGCTTGATACAGTGACACTTGTCCGTAATAAAGACATTTCGATCATGGGTATCAATTTTGGGCGCCTGGGCTTTTTGGCAAGCATTGGCCGGGAGGAACTGCGGACAGCTGTGAAGGCAATGGCACAGCGTACTTATGTAGTGGATAAAAGAACAATGATCCACCTGGATGCCAGTACCCCGATGTTCGGCAATGTGCCTTATGCATTGAATGAATTTTCCTTGCACAAACGGGACGTTGCACCCATGATCAAGATCCATACTTACCTGAACGGGGAGTTCTTAAACACCTACTGGGCTGATGGCCTTATCGTTGCCACGCCCACGGGTTCAACGGGATATTCCCTTAGCTGCAATGGCCCGGTGGTCTTTCCCGAATCAGGCAGTTTTGTAATAACACCCGTAGCTCCCCATAACCTGAATGTCCGGCCCATTATCGTTCCGGATGATAATGTTATTTCCTTTGAGATCGAAAGCCGGTCGGACCAGATCATCTGCGCCCTTGATTCAAGGCGGGAGATCATCAGTAAAAACGTGCAACTGGCTGTAAAAAAGGAGAGTTTTGACCTTAGCCTGGTCCGCCTTAGTGAGAATAACTTCCTGCAGACCCTCCGCAATAAACTGACCTGGGGATTGGACAAACGCAACTAAAATGCGTCCCGGACAAAAGAAAATCCTATTTTTAGCGTTCTAATAAATCCCGAACCATTTATTACAGTTATGATGAAAATGAAGGTTGCAGTTGTTGTGTTATTGGTTATTGCCCTTTTTTCCGGCAATTCCCTTAAAGCTCAGGATGCTATCGTACAGGAAGGTGAATTTGGTATTGGCTTAGGCGCCGGCCATTATTTCGGTGACCTGAACACGAGAGCCCGCCTGAACCGAGCCAAGATCGCTGCCAGCATCTTTTTCCGTAAAAATCTCGGTAACTATATTGCTATCAGGGTAGGTGCAAGCTTTGCCCAATTGGGCTATTCTGACCAGTACAATACACATAATTCCTATATGTACTCCCGGAACCTCAGCTTCAACACTAAAGTGTGGGAACTGACCTTGCAGGGAGATTTTAATTTTTTCCGTTTTATGCCCGGCGAACCGCAGTATAGTTTTACACCCTATATCACTTTTGGCGCCGGCGTATTCAGCTATGATCCTTATGCTTATCTCCGGGGAGAAAAAATTCAACTCCGTCCCTTGGGAACTGAAGGGCAGGGCCACCCGCTTTACCCAGACAGGAAACAATATAGTTCAATGGGGATCTGCATCCCTTTCGGCGGCGGACTCAAGTATGCATTGAACGAAAGGATTAATATCGGTTTCGAGGTATTGCACCGTTTTACGAATACCGATTACCTGGATGATGTAAGCAAGACCTATGTGGACCCTTCCGTTTTTCCTCCCAATCCGGATGGTAGTACTTCCAATGCATTATTGTTGAGTGACCGTTCTTACGAGATTGGTGAACCGATCGGTAAACCCAACAGGCAAAGAGGATACAGCAAACAAAAGGACCAGTTTGTAACAGCTATGTTCCACCTTACTTTCAATCTTCAGTCTTATAAGTGTCCTACTGCCAATTAAGGCAATTTCTCTAACTTAGTCTGGCGTCGATCCCGGTGGTGAAATTTTATTGTTATATCCGCCAAGGGCTTTAAACCAAACAGGGCAGCAGGATGTCTACATCCCTGAATCATTTTTAAACCAAATACTTATCACTATGCGCCTGACAACTTTTTTATGCAGCGGCTTACTGCTTGCTGCTTTCAGTCTTACCTCATCTTTTACCTCTACCAAAAGCAAACCGGGAGAATGGTTTTTCCTGGAAGATAAAAAGGTTGGCTTTGGGGTGGATCACGATGTTATCCATTTCGGCCACTGGAAAGACGATGTCCGCCAGATCAAGGTTAAAGTAACAGACGGACCGCTGAAAATGTACAATATGAAGATCTACTTTGATAACGGCAGTGTGCAGGATGTACAATTGCGTAACCGTTTTAACCAGGGTAGCGAAAGCCGTGTCATTGACATGGATGGTGGCTTAAGACATCTTACCCGTATCGAGTTCTGGTATGAGACAAAAGGATTTGCCCGCGGCAGATCAAGAGTAGCCGTCTGGGGAAGAAATTAATTAATCGACCTGGTTTTTTCCAATGCCCCAACGGGGCATTTTTTGGGAGTGGGTCAGTTTGAATTATGATACTCTTTGTCATTCCGAACGAAGTGAGGAATAGATGGGCTGACGATGAAATTAATTCCGACGAAGGAGGAATCTAAAGACAGATTCCTCCTTCGTCGGAATAGAAGTTTCAAAATCTTCATCTTATCCTTCGCTGAGCTCAGGATTACAACTTGGTCATTCAAGGAATCGTTGTCGACTAATTCAAACTGACCCACTACCCATTATTTTATTAATTATACTAATACCGCTAACAATAATAACTTTGTCCCGCTGAACAATTTAATATGCCCGGATCGCTGGAAAAAATAGATAAGAACAACCTGCCACGCCATATTGCCATTATCATGGATGGGAACGGACGCTGGGCAAAGGAAAAAGGAGAGGACCGTTTATTTGGTCATTTCCATGGGGTGGAAAGCGTACGCAATATCGTCGAAGGATCTGCCGAACTCGGGATCGAATACCTGACGCTGTATGCTTTTTCTACAGAGAACTGGGACCGCCCCGAATACGAAGTGATCGGGTTGATGGAATTATTGGTGAGCACGATACGCAAAGAAGTAGAAAGCCTTGATAAAAATAATATCCGGCTCCACGTGATCGGGGATATGAAGATGCTTCCCGAGCATGCGAGAAAAGAACTAAATGAGGCACTTGAAATAACCCGTGATAATACCGGTCTCAACCTGATCATGGCCTTGAGCTACAGCAGTCGTTGGGAATTGCTCAATGCTGTAAAAAGTATTGCCTGGGAAGTGAAAAGCGGGCGACTGAACGTGGAGAATATTGACCAGGACACGCTTCAACAATATCTTTGTACCAGCGGTTTTCCTGACCCTGAACTGATGATCCGGACCAGCGGCGAATACCGGATCAGCAATTTCCTGCTATACCAGCTGGCTTACGCCGAGCTTTATTTCACCAATGTACGCTGGCCCGATTTCAGGAAAGAGAATCTCTACGAAGCCATCCTCGACTACCAATCCCGGGAAAGGCGCTTTGGCAAAACCAGTGAACAGGTGGTAACCAGCTAGTTCAGGAGCCCCAAAACAGGTTTTTTTGCCCCCAAAACCGGCACAATTGGCTGGAATGCCCCCGGATTGGGTTTTTAGCCTTTTTCTTTAACAAACACTTCAATTTTTTCCCGTTATTTTGCCGCCTCAATCAGGGGGAGAGCCTGTAAACCAAAAAATTGAAGGCGGCTTCTGTAATTTTCAGACTGAATTTGAATAATCAACCATGCAACGATTTTTACCCAGGTTTTGTGTTACGATGATGGCTGCGGTTGTATCCGTATTTTCTTTACACGCACAGGATACCCTTCCAACTACTTCAGTAGATCCCAAACTGATTGAATGGCAGAATGCCAAAATTCCAAGAGAGTATACCATTGCCGCAGTGAATATCACCGGTATCCGGCACCTGGATACTTCTATTGTTTACTCGATCGCCAACCTCCAGCCCGGTGATAAATTCATGCACCCGGGAGAAGATATTTTCGCGAAAGCTATTGCCAACCTGTGGCGACAGAAATTCTTTTCTGATGTACAGGTATACATAACCCAGGTACAGGATGACAAAGTATGGGTTGAAATATTTGCGCTGGAAAGAGCCCGCCTGGGCAATTTTAAATTCGTAGGCATTAAAAAATCCGACGAGGAAGAAATACTGGGAAAAGTAAACCTGGCCAAGCAAACGATCATTACAGAGAATACCCGACGTGATATCGTGGAGAAAGTATCGAAATATTTTACTGATAAAGGATACCGTAATATAACCGTACGGATAGACGAACAGCCCGATACGGCTTTTGTCAATTCTAATTCCATGGTGATCTATGTCGACAAGGGTGAAAAAGTGAGGATCGACAATATCCGGTTCTTTGGTAATGACAATATCGATGAACTGAAGCTGAAGAAGCAGATGAAGGGTACCAAGGAAATGAGCAAAGCCACGTTCAGTCCAAACGATGAGCAAAGTCCCTATGGAGTAAGAAAAAACTACGCTTTCAGCGAATACACCAAAGACTGGGGTTTTCTTTCCCCCACCAGGACAAGAAGAGTGCTGGATCCTTATGTTCGTTTCAAAATGTTCTCCGCGGCCAAGTTCGATCAGAAAAAATATGATGAGGACAAGGATAAAGTGCTGAATTATTATAACTCCAGGGGTTACCGCGATGCCCAGATCGTGGAGGATACGGTGACTACAATTGCTAAAACCGGCAACCTCAATGTTGACCTGAAAATAGATGAGGGTAGGCAGTATTATTTTGGTAATATCAGCTGGAAAGGAAATTCCAAGTATTCGGATTCAACATTGAATTTATACCTCGCGATCAATAAAGGAGATATTTATAATCTTGATATTCTAAACAAGCGTCTTGGTAAAGAACTTACCCAGGACGGCGGCGACATCAGCGGTCTCTACATGGATGATGGGTATCTTTTCTTCCGGATAGAACCGGTGGAGACAGCGGTTTATAATGATACCATTGATTACGAGATCAGGATCACCGAAGGACCACAGGCAAGGATCAAGAATGTAACGATCGCGGGCAATGAGAAAACAAAGGACTATGTTATACGCCGTGAACTGAGAACCATCCCCGGCGAATTATTCAGCCGTGCCGACCTGATCCGTTCTCAGCGTGAATTGGGTAACCTGCAATTCTTTAACCAGGAGACCATCAACCCCGGGGTTGTTCCCAATGCCGATGACGGAACAGTGGATATCAACTGGAAGCTCGAAGAAAAATCTTCCGACCAGCTGGAATTATCAGCAGGCTGGGGCGGAGGCGTAGGGTTGACAGGTACACTTGGGGTGACCTTTAATAATTTTTCCATCCGTAATATCTGGAAAAAATCTGCCTGGGATCCATTGCCTACAGGGGATGGCCAGAAACTGAGTTTGCGTATCCAGTCCAACGGGCGTGCATACCGCTCTTACAGCGCCTCCTTTACTGAACCCTGGCTGGGAGGTAAGAAAAGGAATTCACTGACCGTTGGTATCAATAACAGTAAATACTCCAATGCCTTTGATCCCTATACTGGTACGATCGACCGTAAAAGATCCGACAGCAATTATTTAAAGACAACCGGTTTCTCTATCTCGTTGGGTAAACAATTAAAATGGCCGGATGATTTTTTCAGTCTTGTTTATACCTTGAATGTTACTCAGTATAAACTCCGTAATTACCCCATATTTGATGGACTGAAAGACGGAACATCCAGCAATATCAGTTTGAAGATCGGTTTGCAACGTTCATCCGTGTTTAACCCCATCTTCCCGACCAGTGGCTCCAGTTTTGCGGCCAGTGTGCAGTTCACACCGCCTTATTCCGCCTTTAATAAGGAACTTGTCAATTCCGCTAACCCATATAAAACGCCTGAATACCACAAATGGAAATTCAATGCGGAATGGTATGTTCCGATCGGCAGCCCAACCGGCGCAGATAAGAACAGGCAGCTGGTGCTGAAGATGGCAGCGAAATACGGGTTCATGGGACGTTACAATAAGAAACTTGATTACTCACCGTTTGAAAGATTCCAGGTGGGGGATGCGGGCCTGACCAATAACTTTGGTTTGCTGGGTTATGATATCATTTCGCACCGTGGCTATCCTGTGTATGAATCATCTGATCCTACGGTAAACCCTGACCAGCAGAGCGCTAATAAATTCTTCACCATATTTAATAAATATACCCTGGAATTGCGTTATCCCCTGGTAACAAATCCCAGCAGCACGATCTATGCGCTCACCTTCTTTGAAGCAGCCAATGGCTGGCACGACTACAAGGAATACAATCCCTTCAGGTTGCGCCGCAGCGTGGGGGTGGGTATGCGTTTCTTCCTCCCTATGTTCGGCCTGTTGGGCTTTGACTACGGAGTAGGTATCGACCGCATTGCGCCGGGACAGACAGGCTTTAAAGGTTCGTCCCGTTTTACCTTTATGCTGGGCTTTGAACCTGAGTAATCGAACTATCAACCTTTAATCATTCATATGAAAAAGATCTTCTTACTCGCTTTCCTGCTTGCATCGGCAACCATGGGATTTTCGCAGAAATATGCGATCATCGATACGCGGTATATACTGGACAAATTGCCCGATTATAAAAATGCGCAAAAACAACTCGATGATATCGCTGCCGGCTGGCAAAAAGATATTGACGGTAAACAGGCGGAACTGGATGGTATGTATAAATCTTACGAAGCCGAGCAGGTGATGCTGAGTGATGACCTGAAGAAAAAAAGAGAAGACCAGTTGTTCAATAAAGAAAAAGACCTGCGGGACCTTCAGCGTAAACGCTTTGGTTTTGAGGGCGATCTGTTCAAAAAAAGACGGGAACTGATCAAACCTATCCAGGATAAGGTCTACAACGCTGTCCAGAAGATGGCTGTATCAAGGGGTTACGATTTTGTGCTGGATAAAAGTGAAGGAATTACCATTATCTTTGCCGACCCCAAACTGGACAAGAGTGAAGATGTATTGAAAGATCTCGGGGTGCGATAAACGTTAAAGAAATCACAAGCAGTTTTGACGGCTGCTGGCCAGACAACGAAAATTGATAAAAAGCAATCATAATAAGCAATAAACTGCCAGGGCCACAATGACCGGGCGGAAAAACAAAACACACAAAGATGAAAAGAATTTTCACCCTTATCGCCGTAGTAGCTGCCTTATCTTTTTCAACTACTGCCGGTGCACAGAAGATGGGCTATATCAGCCTTGAAAATATGGTCGGATTGATGCCGGAAACACGGAAGATCGATTCATTGCTGGAACGTTACCAGGCTGATTCGATCAACCCGCAATATGCGCAGATCGTCTCTTTGTATGGATACAAAGACAGTGTATACAGGGATTCATTAAAAACACCTATAGCCGTCCGCAGACAGATCGAGCAGGAACTTCCTGCCTTGGAATACCAGATACGGAACTGGCAGCAGATTGTGAACCAGGCTATGGAGAACAAAGAGTTGGAATTGCTGGCTCCTATCCGCCAGAAAGTGTATGATGCCATTAAACTGGTAGCTAAAGAAAAAGGGTATACCCATGTCTATCACAAAGAAGCCTTCCTGGTTGCCCCTGACGGGGATGATATGATCACAGCCGTAGCCGCCAAACTGAAAGTGCCAATACCCAAGGCCGTGCCGGGAGGAAGATAAAACTTGTCCTTCAATGAACTTATAATAAACCCCGGTAAATAGCCGGGGTTATTTTTTCTCTTTACCATCCTATTTTTGCAGGATGCAGACACCTGGTCCCATTGGCATTTTTGATTCGGGTTACGGCGGTCTTACCGTTTTGAAAGAGATCATCGCCAAACTCCCGCAATACGATTATCTCTACCTGGGAGATAATGCAAGAGCGCCCTATGGCAACCGCTCCTTCGATACCGTTTATTATTACACGCTGGAATGTGTACAATGGTTCTTTGACCAGGGTTGTTCGCTGGTGATCCTTGCCTGTAATACGGCGTCCGCCAAAGCCCTGCGCACGATCCAGCAAAATGATCTCCCGAGAATCGCAGCAGGTAAAAGAGTATTGGGTGTGATCAGACCTACAGCGGAGATTATCGGGAGTTTTTCTGAAACGCAGCATGTGGGGATACTCGCTACCAATGGCACGGTGATCTCAGACTCCTATCCCATGGAGATCGCGAGATTCTTCCCTTCCTTAAAAGTTTTCCAGGAAGCCTGCCCGATGTGGGTACCGCTGGTAGAGAACAATGAACACAATGGACACGGGGCAGATTTTTTTGTAAAGAAACACCTGCATAATATTTTTGAAAAAGGCGAAAGCATTGACGTGCTGCTAATGGCCTGTACGCATTATCCTTTATTGAGAGAAAAAATTGAGGAATATCTTCCCGTTGGCGTTAAACTAATTTCACAGGGAGAGATCATTGCGGAAAGTCTGGCAGATTACCTGGAACGTCACCCCGAAATAGAAAGCCACTGCACCAAAACCGGTAAACAGGATTTTTATACTACGGATTCAGTAGAAGATTTTAATTACCATGCTGCCATCTTTTATGGGCAGGCTATTACCGCGAAACATATTGATCTCTGAGCCTGCATTTAGCTTCAATTTTTTTCTGTAAATACCCAATCTGGGGTATTTGTTTGCAGGGAAAGTTTAGTAGTTTGTAAGATTAATGAACCAGATGAAGATTTTACTTACTTGCTTACTTGCTTTTGTAGGGTTGACATTATATGGCCAGCCCGTCACACCTTTTTTAACGATTGAAACCGGGATGCATAAAGCAAGGATTTCACAAACCTCTGCAGATGCATCGGGGAGGTATATCCTTACAGGGAGTGAGGACAAAACCGCCCGTTTGTGGGATGCTGAAACCGGGGTATTGTTAAACACGCTACGAATACCAGTTGCCCCTGGTGATGAAGGAAAAGTAGCTGCCTGTGCCCTAAGTCCTGATGGAAAAATTGCTGCTTTGGGTGGAATTACTGGGTATGAATGGGATGAAAAATTTTCTATTTATTTGGTTAGTACACAAACCAACGAAATAATCTTTCGAATCAAAAATATACCTGGTCCCATATCGGACCTGGAATTTTCCCCAGATGGCAAATGCCTCGCTTCTGTAAATAGTGATAGTAATTTGGAAATTTACGATACCCGGAACTGGTTATTAAGCTCCACGGTGAAAGGGGTTTCGGGGATCTCTTTTGATATCACAAATCGCATTGCTGCATTTTCTATTATTGATAAAACAGTAAAACTTTTTGACAGTAAATTAAAACTGATCGCTGAAACTACAGTCGATTACATGCCATGGGCTGTTAGCTTTAGTGCTGATAATAAACTCCTGGCTATTAGTTCTTATAATTACCCGATAGCAGTGGAAGTGAGAAATGCTTATGATCTTTCTTTATTATACAAACCAAACACAGACAATAATTTTGCTTCTATTGGAACAGCATTTGATAAAACCAGCAATAAATTATACGCCTGGGGTAGTTCAGGTGAAGCCAACTTAGTTCGAAGAGGAGAAGGCGCTCCCGTTTTAAGGATATGGGAAAATAACGGGCAAGGGTCATATACCGATATTACCATTTCTGAAAATTTTACTTTTTTGGAAAACGCAATTACATTGCCTGGCGGGAAAATGGTCGTATTAAATAATGGTGAGATTGTAGTCATTAACTCAACTGGCAAAATTTTTTGGCATTCAACAGGAAACCTTTCTTATGGCTACGGCTCCCAGGATCATTTCAGGATAAATAATACTGGAACAGGAATTGGGTTTACCCCGGATTTCGAACCTTCTTTTACTTTTAATGTATTAAAACGGCAATTGCTACAGGAGCAATCCTTATCCCCACCTTTTTCTGATAATAATAATATCACAAAAATTACGTCTTGGAATAGCAGAATCGAGGGAGGTCCGCCGGTGATAAATCAGGTACCAGCGAATTTCGTTAATGAAACTAATGAAGCTATCCGTGCTGTGGACATCAACCAGGATGGAAGGGAAGTAGTTTTAGCAGGGTTCTACTATTTGATTAAGGCCGATAATAAAGCAAATCCGATATGGGGATCACCGTTGCCGTACGTTTCCCTGGCAGTGAATATAAGTGGAGATGATAAAATGGTAGCTTGCTTAATAGGTGATGGAACCATACGATGGTATAGTATGAAAGATGGAGAAACATTATTGACATTTTATTTACACCCAGATAAAAAGCGATGGGTATTGTTTACCCCCTTTGGTTATTATGATGCATCGCCTGGTGCAGAAGATTTTCTGGGTTGGCACCTTAATAATGGACCTGACAAGACCCCGGATTTTTATCCTGTTTCGCGTTTTAAAGAACAGTTTTACCGGCCCGATGTGATTGATGCGATCTTTGAGACTTATAATGAAGAACAGGCCATCACTCTTGCTGATAGCCGGAGCACCAAAAAAA
>JBDSPR010000024.1:0-340732 GCA_039930245.1 Chitinophagaceae bacterium
ATTTTGAAGCTTCTATTCCGACGAAGGAGGAATCTAAAGACAGATTCCTCCTTCGTCGGAATTAATTTCATCGTCAGCCCATCTATTCCTCACTTCGTTCGGAATGACAAAGAGTATCATAATTCAAACTGACCCACTACCGGAGTTTGTTCCCAAATGATGCTGTTCGAAAAAAGGATATACAGGCAGATCGACTTATATACCCCTTTATATTGCCTTAGACCGTGTAACAAACTATTCACCCGCTGCTTCCTCTCTCTTGTTACCCCAGCTTCTATGTTTGGCTCCATCCATTTTTACAATTTTCGGTGTGAATTTACCAAGCACTTCCACCAATGCTTTCTGCGATTGCATCACCGTATGAATGTCTTTGTAGGCAAAGGGTGATTCATCGAGGCCACCTCCCAGCAGCTTGACGCCAAATTTTTTCAGCTCGTCTTTAAATTGTTTATCGGTAACGGAAGCAAGGGCCCTGGTGCGGCTCATCTTTCTCCCCGCTCCGTGCGCCGCGGAATTGACAGAAGCTGCTTCGCCTTTACCTTTCACAATAAAACCATCGGCCGTCATAGAGCCCGGAATGATTCCCAAAACATCCTTTCCAGCCGGTGTCGCGCCTTTACGGTGGACGATCACATCTTTTCCTTCCCATTTTTCCTTCCAGGCAAAGTTGTGATGGTTTTCTACCAGTTGAATGGGTTTACGTCCCAATTGCTTCGCGATCTTTTTATGTATTACCTGGTGACAGGCGGACGCATAATCACCGGCAAGGTTCATCGCATTCCAGTATTCTATGCCTTCTTCTTCGTCCAGATTTAACCAGGCCAGGTTTTTTGCTTCTTTTGGTAAACGTCTTTTACTGATGGCAATTTTGGTATAGTGATTGGCAATATTGGCGCCCAATGCCCTGGAACCCGAATGTGTTAAAAAACCAACATAGATTCCTGCATCAACTCCCAGTACCGCATCTTTTTCAGCGATCTCCACGACGCCAAACTCAGCGAAATGATTTCCTGAACCCGAGGAGCCCAATTGCTTCCATACTCTTCCGTGCAGTTTCTTCAGCAAAGGCAGCTGGAAAAATAATTCATGTTCCATCACTTCGTGATCAGCGGCATGATCAAACTGAGCGCCGCTTCCAAATAATGTGGCTTCGTTGATCTCCCGGGCGAAATAAGCTTCTTTATTTACCAACTCCTTCGGGTTGATATCAAACAAACTCAAGGACATACGGCAACCAATATCAACACCGACCCCATATGGGATCACAGCATTGTCTGTAGCCAGCACTCCGCCGATTGGCAATCCATATCCGCTGTGCGCATCAGGCATCAGCGCACCGGCAACGCTTACCGGCAATTTGGCCGCCTGGTACATCTGGTGCATGGCTCCTTCCTCGATATGTTCCTGCCCGAATACATTGAACTGAATACCGGTATTATTAAGGGATATGGCCTCCCCCTCCCGATTAAAATCGGGATCCGATGGAGGGGCTTTCGGAATCAATTGCTGAGCAATTAAACCAAGTATCGCATCATTCTCATATTCGATAGGTGCTGCTAATATTTTCTTCAAAAGTTCCATTGCTTCCTCCTTACTATGATGCTTATAGTTTTTTTGCACCATGTTCATAGCTACGCTTATCACCGGTCCTTCCGGGAAGCCGATAGCTCTTAATTCTTTTCCTGTTATTTTTAATTTGCTCATTATTGATATCCTCCTTATAAAGTTCATTAAAACATCCGGTACCGGAATGATACCGGATGTTATTTTATTTGCTCACCAGGATCTGTTTCAACTGTTCCAGCAATTGTCCATTGCCCCCAACACTGATGCTGCTGACCTTGTCGGCGATCTTTTCTACATATTCCAACTCCTTCAGTTTCCACAACATCGCATTTTCCTCCATCAGTTTGGCAGTGTTCAGCAGGCTTCGGGTACTGGCAGTTTCTTCCCGACGCATGATAGTGTTTGCCTGCGCTTTTTTCTCGGCGATCAATACCTGGTTCATGATCTCTTTCACATCACCTGGCAACACGATATCCCGGATACCGAAATTATTCACCGCCACACCCAATCCATCAGCACTTTCCTGTACAGCTTTCAAAATGAACGGCACGATGCTTTCTTTTTTCTCCAGCAACTCGTCAAAACCATAACCAGCAATATACTCACGCAGTGCCAGTTGAAAAGCCACATACAATTGCTTGTCATAGTCTTTGTTGTCCAGCAATGCTTTCTCAATATCCACCACTTTGTATTGCGCCCAGGCGTTGATACGCAGTGCAGCTTTGTCTTTGGTCAGGATCTCCTACCCATTCACCTCCAGTTGCTGCTGCCGGGTATCCACTTTACCAACATGAATAGTGATCGCGTTCTTCCACCAATAATAAACACCCGCTTCCAGCATTTTTACATATTTACCTTCCACGAATAGCAACGCTTTTTCATAACTCTGCACTTCATACATACGCACCCATGCATTCAACGGTGCTTTTGCCAGCAAAGACCGATCGATACTGTCTTCGATCACGATATTGCTGATATCTGCTTTGATGAATTCCCGTTGTACAATAGATTTCCAGAATGCATAATGACCTGCGGTCATAACAGCTTTCAGTAACCCATTTTCATACTGCAAGGCGATCTCGTTATCCTTTACTTCCACTACCTGCAGGATACCGGCCAGTGATTCATCCTGCAGCAGGATATTCAACTCAATTGGCGCTACAAACTGTTTGGTAATATCATAAATAATTACCTGCTCATTTTTCCAGAACCAGTAAGTACCCGCCAGCAGGATCCGTTGATACTCATCATTCTTAAACACCAAACCAACCTGGTAGGCATTTACTTTTACTTTTTTCATTTCATCTATTTTAAAAATTCACAATTATTTTTAATAAAGCCAGTCTTATTCACCACCCGGTAAATACGGAAAAAGGTTGCGCGAATTCTTTCTGAACCAGTTGAATTAACCTTGCCTGCCGCCTGGTAGCGGCAAGTGAGGGGTAACCAAGTGATACAGGCCGGATTCGCCTGGCCTGTCTGCAGGTATTTACCTGGCTTCTTTTCCCCTTCGTTTTCACGTCTGGGTATAGAAAGCAAATAACCCTGGCTTAATTTACTGTCACCATTTTTTTTAAAGAAGCAGTGTACTTCCTTGATCCTACATCCGAAGCGTAGTGCTCTAACCACTTGAGCTATCCCGCATTTGCGGGAACGGGATTCGAACCCGCAACACCTATGGGCTGTTTTCCAGACAGCATTTAGCTGGCAGCTCCTGTTTGAACAAAAGCATACAGATAGTTACTACTTCTGCACTGTTATGCTTCTTTGAAACATGAACCTGGTTTGTTTGAAACAGGCAACTACCAGTCTTGCCGTTAAGCAAGGACTTTTGTCATTGATCACAATAACAATATTTTAAAGAACTTAATTCATCAACTCTTCGTGTTTCCTGAAACCGATCACTTCGATCGAAGAAGGCAACTGCGTTTTCTCGTGGGGGTTTGCGATCTCCGCTATCGTCATCGGCTTATCGATCTTTTCATCATACCCGAAATGTGCAGACAACTTTTTTGATTTCTCTATGCTGAGCTTACCAAACTCATACCTTGCGATCAATCTTCCTTTCCGCATCAATGCACTATCCACCAATGTAAGCGAACTATTGAACGTACAGATCAATTGTACATTCAGGAAGTCAGCCAGCAACCCGTCTGAAATATTCAACAGGTTGGATACTGATGCATTGGCACTGATCTTCCTGTCCATGATCACATTCTCCGCATCTTCAATGATCAACACCGTATTTGGATTACCGATCAGCAATTGTATAAAATCAGGGTTCATGATATCACCGGCTATACCCGGCCCAATAAATAAAACCCTCTTTTTTATTTTACCGATCAGGTAACGGAGGTAAGTCGTTTTCCCTGTTCCGGGTAAACCATGCAGCAATACAATTCCCTTGTCCTTATCGTTGCTCAAACGCTTACAGATCGTGTCATTCACGTCTTTAAAATCATCCTCGTAAAACAGGTCCAGGTCAAGCTTTGTCCGCTTTACTTCGATTTGCCTGAATTCAAACCCATTTCGTCCCCGGCTTACCAGGTTAATCTCCAATGGCTTTCTACGTTGTCTTTCTTTAAATGACCCCATTAAAATGATACACTCTTCGATGAAATTATTTTGTGATCCATCATGATAGATCTCGCAATACCCTTTATCAAATTCCATGATACACCCATTCTTCATGATCGCAAACGTTTCGTTGAAATCATAGTTTTTTGAGCTGGCATCATAATACCTGTAGCAATGTATTGATTCTATACTATCTCCAAATTTTTCCCGGATCGCATTGAACGCCTTTTCCCCATCAATACTTCCAATATAATTGGCGCTTGGTATTTTCTTAAAGAGATACAGGTAAAGTGTTTTCCCGCACAAAAACCCATTGTCGAAGATCCCATTCGCATTGATCACTTTCTGTTCATTACTATTTTCCATTTCGCTTCATTTGTTGTTATATAATTTTTCATTTTCTTTTGTGGTGCTGTCACTACTGCACTACTTTATTCGCACAGCTCGAACTCGCAAAAGCCTCCGGTTTTGCTTTGAATACAAATCCCATTCCGATGATATAGCCCATTGCTTCTTTCAACGCATCATTGCTTTTGAAGGAAGGGTTGGTGTTGATATCGGCGTGCACTTCAATATCCACGCTGTACCGGGAGAAAATATTACACAGCTTATAAGCCACTTCAATACTTTTTGATACTTCCACCAGCATCCGTTGTTTGATACTTATCTTCTGCCGGCTGATCTCGTTATGGATATACATAAAACCACCTTTTCCTTTCCGGATAAAAACGATCACGGTAGCGAACTCGGTAATTTTTCCTTTTACCTGGCTATCGGTACCGATACAGACCTTTATTTCATGACCCATTTCTTTTTCGTGGATCAATACCTCTCTTACTTCTGCTTCAATGGACTGCCGGATCCGTTGGCCGTTCAGCTTTCTCCATTGTTGTTGTTCCTGTTCCATTGTTTTCCCTTCCGGGTATTTAAAAATTCATTCCTGCACGGGTTGAAGGATTCGAACCTCCATCCACGGGTTTGGAATCCGTGTTGTTGCCAGTTACAATAAACCCGCATAAGTGGACAAAACAGGATTCGAACCTGTACGGCTGCGGCTTCAGCGCAGTGCTCTACCATTGGAGCTATTTGTCCATTGTTTGTGAGAAGTACTGACTGATCCTTTTCGTTCATCATCGAATTCACTTACTCACAAACATTGCGGATGAAGAAAGATTCCCTGCCTGCCGGCAGGCAGGGAACTTTCAACCCGCGGCTTAACAAGCCGCCGCTGTGCCATTGAGCTATTCATCCCTTTTGTAATCCCGCTGGGATCCGAACCCAGGACGCCAACATTAAAGGTGTTGCACTTTCCCAGGTAAGTTTGGGCCAACATCTTTCTATTTGAGCAGCATGAGTGGATCGAACACTCTCCCCCGGTTTGGAAAACCGGTGCACTACCATTAATGCGTATGCTGCGTTCTTCAGCGGTTCGTATGAGAATCGAACTCATAGCGACAGAGCGACAATCTGTGATGTTAGCCATTACACCAACGAACCATTTTTGCCCATATTAGAATAAGTGTCCCTGCTGCATCTCGCAGGGAGCACCTATTTCCCCCCTTTCTGCATCAATACTTTATCTCAGTTCATACTCTGCCGGGTGATAAATTTTTCCATTCATCAACTGCGGCCCATTTGATTTGTTATCTTTTCTTTTATTGCTGATCAATTCACCTACCAGGTGGATCCCCAGCACGATCAGTAAAAATTTCATCATATACACTCCTCACTTGTTCATTAGCTAACAACCGGCATAAAAAAACCCGGTCTTTATGACCGGGCATCTCTTGGTTCAGGTGTATCATACACCTTTCCTATGGACACAATCCGGTCGTTGATCAATGTTATCATTCCCTTTGCCGATGGGCCTATTACTCCCTGCCAACTGCACATACCAATAGCGGCTAAATGATGATCGCATCTCATCTAATTTTATAAATCCTTTATCTTGTTCCTGCCTCCGCATTTTATTTTTTGTTTTATAGTAGATTCAATTCGCCTGTTTTTACACAACCTGTGTTATTATTTTTTTTATTCCTCCCTGTCTTACCCCCCATTCAACCGGGTGCAGGTTGAATAATTCTCCCTTCCACAGACCTGCCATCTATAACTAAAAAACCCCGCAATCTCTTGCGGGGCCTGTATTTCGTTGAATTCGTTATGATCACTTATTCATGCAGCATACATGCCCCGCTATTGGTATAATCCCCTTTAGGACTAAACCAATTCCCTGTTTCAATATGTACAAATGTGTGCTGCATTTTTTTATTTTGCGATGCAAAGATGAATCTATTTTTTTGATAGCGCCAAATATTTGAGAAAGAATTTTAAAAAATATTTTCAGGCTTTATAAAATCTCTCGCTCCTGTTTGCGTATTTTAAACCGGAAAACCTGGATTTCTTCACCAGGTCCCGCTCTAAAACTAATTTCAAAAAAGGAGAATAATCTGCAACTTTAGTCTCAATTTTACCTTCTTCCGGGCATCACTGATAAAATAATCTATGCGAACCCCACTATTAAGCCTCAGCTTCCTGCTTGTTTCCAGCACTGTCTTTGGACAAAACTGTCCGACAGCGGCTTTGAGTCCGGCCAATAATCATTTTGCATTTGATGTATACACTATTCTCAACCAGAAGAAAGGACCGGTATTCTATTCACCTTATAGCATCTTTACTGCCTTACAAATGACAGCCGATGGAGCTAAAGGAACTACAGCAGCTGAAATGCTTCAAATACTTCACAGCACTGATAATATAGAATGCATACAGCATGATATCCGGAACACACAACAACAATACAATTTATTACAAGCTACCGGCGACAGTATACAAACAGCCAACTCATTATGGGTGGAGAATTCATTTCCACTGAATCCATCCTATTTGAACCAGGCAAAGGATATGTATAATGCATCGATAAAAGGGGTAAATTTTATAAAAAGCTTCGAACAATCACGAAAAACGATCAATAGCTGGGTTGGGGAACAAACAGAGCAACGCATAAAAGAGCTATTGCCTGGAGGAACCATTACATCCTACACAAGACTTGTCCTGGTTAATACCATCTGGCTAAAAGCAAAATGGCTGACAGCATTCAGGCAGGAGAATACAAGAGATAGTACTTTTTACGCTCCCGGTGCTGAACTAACAGTTCCTTTCATGAATAATACCCTCGTTACTAATTATGCTGAAGACGAGAACATGCAGGTGATCGAATTGCCCTATAGTAGTAATAAATTATCCATGATCGTGATGCTACCTGCAAAAGATAAGGAACATGAGTTCTCAAAAATATTCAACCTGGAGCAGGCAACTAAATGGATCGGCTCAATGCGACAGAAAAGAACCCAGGTCAGTCTGCCGAAATTCAAACTGACAGCAAGTTTTACACTCAATGATGTATTGAAAACACTGGGAATGAAGACAGCCTTCTCCGATGTTGCTGATTTCTCAGGTATCAGTAACCAGGGCTTGCATATCAGTGATGTGGTCCATAAAGCTTTTATTGAAGTAGACGAAGCCGGCACTGAAGCAGCCGCGGCTACAGCCGTTACCGTGGTCACCAGGTCCCTGGTGACTCCGCCGAAAATTGAAAAAATTTTTAACGCCGATCATCCATTTATTTTCTTTTTGTATGACAAGGAGAACAAAACGATCCTTTTCATGGGGAAGATAGAGAAGCCGTAATAGTGTTACTAACTTAGTGCCGGCATTTCATTATAAGTTCTTCCACCGAGTTCACGTCCCGCTTTCTTTTTATTGGTGCCGCCCCATTGTTTAAAAAAGAAAGCTACCCCTTGGTCAGCGCATTGTTGACGAATATCCCATACCCATGATTCCTTCATGGGTCTCGCTTTCCGACCGCTTTCACCTCCTACGATTGCCCAATGAATATTTTCCAGATTTAAATCATCTAATGGGCCAATCAAAGGTTCGCAGGATAGAAATTTTACCTTGGCATTCGTTTCTCTTAAAAAATCTACTCTGTCTTTCACTTTATTATTCTCAACAGATACTCCCATCCAGATATTGGTTGTCCAATTAAGTTTATCGTGCAATTCATATAACCTTTCGGCTCTTTTTGTAAGCACCTGGTAAGTATGCTGGGGTGTATTATTCATTACCTCAAAAACTTTTTGCAAAAAGGAAAGAGGCACCTCTTTATGAAAAAGATCACTCATGGAGTTTACAAAGACAATTTTGGGTTTTTTCCATTCGTAGGGGACATGCAGGGCACTCTCATGTAGTCGCAGAGCAAACCCATCCTTGTACTTAATTTGTCCCATTGCCTGTAATCTTTTTGCCATTACTTCAGCATAGCAAAATTTACAGCCTGCCGAGACTTTATCACAGCCTGTTGTTGGGTTCCAGGTCATCTCCGTCCATTCGATACTTGATTGTGCCATAGTTAAAAACCTAATTTGGAATTAACAACTGAGTTTGTAAAAGTATTTTATTCAATATTAAATCCCTCAAGGGTAATCGCTACAAATTCCCAATACTCCAGGTACCCGATTTTCAGCCTGATATCAAAAGCCCCTTTAAAAATAATTGAGTTCCCCGCCTGTGTGCCTATTGCCTGGTAGCTTCCCTCCACCCTGCATTCCCCCTCTTTTACCGTACAATTACTTAGATCACTATCCACCAGTCTTATTTCATCAAATAGCGTTTTGAATCTTTTTATTTTTTCGAAATACTCCTCCCAAACAGGATAAAAGCGGCTATTAAAGCTAAATCCCTCTTTAGCATAATGTATCCTGAAAAACAAGTCCTGTTTCCCAAAAATATCATTCAATAAGTCCTCCTTTACCTGGATTGTGTTATCGTAAACCGGGTCAGGATGAAATTCATCATAAATAAAACAGGTCTGCGTACCCGGTATATCCATATCATCCACCTCCTGCCCGAATAGTTCTTCGGTGGCGAACCGGTATAACTCCCGTTCAGAAATATTTGGGCTGTGTACATCAAGACCTATTCCATAATGTTCTAAATAATCGGACAATTCTTTCCATGCTTTGCTAATTTCACTATCATCAATCTCTGTGACTGGTTTAAAAAAAGCAGGTTGGCCGATCTTTTCGAATACAGTGATACATTTCGCATTTTCCGATTGCTTTACCACCTCGGCTATATAATTTAAAAAATGATTTCCCATTTCAGGAGGGATCCTGATACCGGACTCCTCCACATGGAAACTCGCCCCATTCTCCAGCATGAGTTTCATTTTCAGAAATTCATTCTCCGCTTTCAGTCTTTCCTGTGGAGACAGTTTATTAAGTTCACCAGACATAATTTTTAATTTTAATCAAATTACATCCGCCGAAAATCAACACCATGGGTAAAAGAACATTTTTGACCGTTTTTTCACCCCCAGGCTTTGTAGTTTAAAACAATCTCCCCTGCTCCCCCGGTCGCCTGAAAATACTGGTGTCCAGGCTCCACTCTTCCGCATTCATTCCATAGAGTTTCCCGTATTTTTTATACTGCTGGGCCACCATTGCAGCAATATTCCCTTCCCCGCGCATGCGCACCCCCCAGCGGGTATCGTTCACTTTGCCGTCATGACTTTGTTCGATCAGGTGCCAGACCTTATCGGCCCTGTCGGGAAAATTTTTGAAGAGCCAGTCGTGGAATAAGAATTTGATCGCACCATTCAACCGGATAAACGTGTAAGCAGTGAAACTGGCGCCGTTATCTTTCGCCGCTTTCATGATCCGTTGCATCTCGTGCTCGTTCAGTCCCGGTATCATCGGCCCCATCATGATCCCCATCCGTACACCTGCGCTGCTCAGTTCATTGATCACTTTCAGTTTTTGTTTGGCCGTGGTGGTTCGCGGTTCCATGATCCGGCGCAGGTCTTCGTTGAATGAAGTGATGGAGACCATGGCCGATACCAGTTTTTTCTTTGCCATTTCCTGTAATACATCCTTGTCTTTGAGTATCCAGGAATTCTTGGTGAGGATACCCACCGGCTGGTTGAATTCGTTGCACACTTCCAGCAATCCTCTTGTCAGCCGGTATTTTTGTTCAGCCGGCTGGTAGCAATCCGTGTTGCCGCTCAGCATGATCGGTGTGGCATTCCAGTTCTTATTCATCAAAAACTTGCGCAGCAATTGGGGCGCATTTTTTTTAACGATGATTTTCCGTTCAAAATCAAGACCGGCGCTGTAACCCCAGTATTCATGCACATTCCGGGCATAGCAATAAATGCAGCCATGTTCGCAGCCCGCATAGGGGTTCATGCTGTAGCTCATCCCCACATCGGGACTTTCGACTTTGTTGACAATAGTTTTCGATTCCTGTTCCAGGTAGATGGTTGGGGTATTGCTATCCTCCCAGTCATCGATCCCTTCGATATGCTCCCGGGTGCTTTCATTTTTGAGGAACCTGTTCTTTGTATTGAACTGGGCGCCGCGACCCGCCAGGTATTGCGTGGATTCTTCCTGGTCCCTGGCGGTTACCTTAAAATGATCCTGTTGTAATTTCTCTGACATATTTTATTATTGTTGCTTTTAATTTTTTTTAGGGGATTGCTTCGGCTTCGCCTCAATTGCAAATTGCTTCTGTTCTGGGGAGATTGCTTCGGCTCCGCCTCGCAATAAAAAAGGAGAACAAAGAGTTGTCCCTTCCTATTCATTCACACAAAATCTTACTCTTTATTCTCCTTTTGCCTCACTAACCCTGCCTGCTTTCCGCAAGCATCACACTTTTATCCCGCTTGCTACAGGATAATCTTTTATCCAAATAGTTCACCCTGCTTTGTTGTTACCGGCAGGTTCTGAAATTTAAATTTTTCCACTGGCTGGTATTTCATTTCTCCTTCCGGTCTTCGCAGCAAAGTCATGCCATCTGCGATAAAACGGCCAGTGAAATGTTTGTGACTGTATTCCAGCCATCCTTTTTCGTATTGCCAGGGTTTTAGTTTTCTCGCGATCGTGAGGTGGGGCTCCATAATAAAATGAGGTTTTATTTTTTCATTCACCCCGATAGCAATTGGGGTCATCAGTCGCTGGCCATCCGTACGGATCGCTTTGACCAACCCCTGGACAGGTAGCTTGCTTGTTACATTTATATAAATGGTATGCGAAGGGAAACTGCCGAAATCCTTTAGTTCCACTTTGAATGGCGGGTAGGCCATCGCTACGGTCCGTAACCGGTTGATGATCTTTTCCTCCATCATGGCATATTGGTTAAACGTCACCAGTGTAACAAAGGGCTTACCCCATCTTGCATGATCTGATTTGTATTCCGCCGAAAACTCTTCCTTTACTTTTAAGATCCTGTTCCACAATTCTTCGTGCGGAGCCAGCACCAGCAAATACTCGTAGACCCGGTAACCCGGGACCGTGTTCACAATAGTTTCCATTGCCCATCCATTTAAGCGTTCAAAAAATAATCCCCATTTTCTTAGCACTAATTTACTAAATTATTTAGTTTTTACAAATTATTTTATCACCTTTATAGCCGAATTATATTCTTAATGACTTCACGGCAATCCTTTCCTTCCGGAAGAGGAGTCAGAAGTGGAGGAAAACTAATTTTTATGGAAGGGGAAGAATTTTATGGTGCGGCTTACAAAGGCACGAAGCAGTTCAAGCAACAGGAGGTGAAAACAGCCAATGCCACGGGTTTTGGCGCCGCGGCGGATGATTATATGGAACGGGGGATCGACCTGAACGAACAGCTGGTGCGGAACAAACCGGCGACTTATTTTTTCCGGATGAAGGGCGATGCGATGCAGGAAGCGGGCATTTTTAATGGTGATGTGCTGATCGTGGACCGCTCCATAACGCTGGCCAATGGCAAGATCATTGTCGCGGTACTGAATGGCGAACTGCTGGTGCGGCGGTTTCATAAAAATTTCTCTTCGGCTTTTTTGATCCCGGAAAACAGCCGTTACAAGAGTATCAATCTCGCCGAATTCAGCGATTTTTTGCTGTGGGGGGTGGTGGTTTATTCTATTCATGCCTTGGGCTAAAGCCCAAGGCTAAACAGCGTTAAAATAAAATACAGCTTATGGCGTATACCAAGATATGGCTGCACCTGGTTTGGGCAACTAAAAAAAGAGCGCCTGTTCTGACGAAACCGGTGCGGGAAAAATTGTTTCCGCACATGCGGGAGAATGCCCGGTCAAAGAATATCTATATTGATTTTATCAATGGATATACCGATCATGTTCATCTTCTGATCACGTTGAACGCAAACCAAACCGTTTCCGGGGTCATTCAGCTCATTAAAGGAGAAAGTGCTTACTGGGTAAATAAAAATGAGTTGACGCGACAAAAATTTGAATGGCAGGTCAAATATTTCGCAATATCCGTCAGCGAATCGGGGGTCAATAAGGTCCGGGATTATATTAAGAACCAGGAGCAGCACCATGCAAAAAAATCATTCCAGGAAGAATATGAGGAATTTATTGAAAAATATGGTTTCCCGGAGATGGAAAATGAATTGGATAAAAGCCCGGGTGATTTGCCCGGTAATTTGCCCGGTGATTTGCCCGGTGATTTGTCCGATGATTTGCCCGGTGATTTGCCCGATAATTTGCCCGATGATTTGCCCGGTGATTTGCCCGGTGATTTGCCCGGTGATTTGCCCGGTGATTTGCCCGGGTCTTTAGACCCGGGAACAAAAAGATGAAAGCAATAGTCGATTGTAACAATTTTTATTGCTCCTGTGAGCGGTTATTCAAGCCACAGCTCATAGGAAGACCCGTCATTGTATTAAGCAATAATGATGGCTGCATCGTTTCAAGAAGCAATGAGGCCAAAAAGCTGGGGGTGCAAATGGCCGGACCTTATTTTATGGCTAAGCCCTTGATACAAAAACATGATGTGGCGGTGTTTTCATCCAATTATAATTTATATGGCGACCTGAGCTGGCGGGTCATGGAAACACTGCGGATGATGTTGGGTAAAAAAAATGTAGAAGTATATTCTGTGGATGAGGCGTTTTTGGATCTCAGTATTTTTCCCGGAAACGAGTTGCAGGCTATCGCAGAGCAAATAAAAATAACCGTAGAAACCTGGACAGGGATAAAAGTATCGGTCGGCGTCGCCCCTACCAAAGTGCTGGCAAAACTGGCAAATCGGTTGGCGAAAAAACAGGCAGGGCCCCAGAAAGGTGTGCTGGTCCTGGATAACCGTGAAAAAATAACCACTGCCCTCAAAAAAACACAGGTAGGAGATATATGGGGAGTCGGGAGACAATACGCCGAAAAACTAAAAGAGCAATGGAGCATTCATGATGCCCTGCAACTAAGCCAGATGAGCGAAGAGTTCGGGAAGATCTATCTCGGGGGGGTGACCGGCATTCGGCTGATCAAAGAATTAAAGGGCGAGCCTGCCAAACAAATGGATGACGAACTGGTCAGCAAGAAGATGATCGCCACAACAAGAATGTTTGGCAATCCTGTCGGGGATATTACCTCGATAAAAGAAGCCGTTGCCACCTACACTTCGCGGGCAGCAGAAAAATTAAGAAGGCAATATGGTGCGGCGAAGACCATCAGTGTGTTTATTGTAGCAAAAGGCGAGAACCACAATACAGATTATCGCGGGGCCATGCATGGCGACCATATCACGCTCCCGGCAGCCACTTCGTCTACCAATGAACTGATTAAACCTGCTGTAGGATTAGTAGATAAACTCTTTGAGGAAGGAAAAATGTATAAAAAAGCCGGGGTGATGCTGAGCGGTATCGTCCCGGACAATTCCATCCAGGGAAATCTATTCATTAGCGAAAACAAGAATTGTGAGCGGAAACTGATGGACATGATCGACAATATCAATTTCAGCCAGCGGGACGATGTATTGAAGTTTGCCGCATCCGGCACTGTCCGTAACTGGAAAATGCAGCAGAACCATATCAGCGGCCGCTATACTACCCGCTGGGATGAGCTGTTTGAACTACATTAATCAAACAAACCTTTCTGTTTAGGCTTTGGTTTGGTTTTAGGCAAGGCAGTTGTATCAATGAACTGCGGTTTTATTAAACTTAACCCGCATTCCTTATTCATTTTGTCAACAAGGTATACGGTCAGTTCGGGAGAAGTGGCTTCATCATGCATATGCATAAAGAAATAAAGCTCCTCTATTCCCTTATCCAGCCAGTATTTCATCCGTTTCACCCACGCATCGATCCTGGTAAAGTCGGTCGGGTGTAAACTATTTCCCACGTAGCGGACAAATGTTTTGGGGAGCGTTAACTGCATATGGGCGCAATCCCTTCTTCCAGCAGTATCTGTTATTACGGCTCCCATCTTATTCCCGCGCAGGAATTCAAATAGTTCCTCTCTTTCTTTTTCTTTTGCAAACCAATCCGGGTGACGCACTTCGAGGAAAAATTGCAGGTCTGCCGGGAGGGATCTTAAGTAAGTAAACAATTCTTCTTTTCTTTTCGGCGAAAAACTATCGCTTACCTGGACGAAAATGGGTCCGAGATGTTCTTCAAATGCGGAAACACCTCTTAAGAATTCATTGGAGACAAAATCCTTTCCTTTCAAACTTCCAAAATGGGTAACGCCTTTGTACATCTTTGGACAAAAAAGAAAATCTTTCTCCTTGGCTTTCTCTGCCCATTTGCGGATGCCATTCTCACCATATATTTTGTAGTGTGTAGCATTTAATTCAATGCAGTTATAGTGTTCTACATAATGCTGAAGAAAATCCTTTTCTTTTGTTTTGGGAGGATAGATCTTCCCCACCCATTCCGTTCTGCCCCATTTGGCACAGCCGATATATACCCTGGTTTTTTTTACCGGCTTCCCTTTCAGTATTTTTTTATTTCCAGCGGGCTCCCCGGGTAATGCAAAATCAACCCCCTTCAATTCCTCTTCCGGCACTCTTCCGAATTCCATAACTAATTTTTTATCCTTCAAATCTACATATCTTAGGCATACAATTATTTACCATGCGGTTACTGATCGTTTTATTGCTTGCCTCTGCTTGTTCCTTTGCGCAGCAACGCCCCAATATCATCTATATCATGAGCGATGACCATGATGCGGATGCCATCAGCGCCTATAATAAAAAATTCATTAAAACGCCGAATCTTGACCGCCTCGCGAAAGAAGGTGTTTTGTTTAGCCGGAACTTTGTCTCCAATTCTATTTGCGGTCCCGTAAGAGCCACCCTGATCACGGGTCAGCATTCTCACAAGAACGGTATGAAGGATAACCGGACCCGTTTTGATTCTTCGAAGATCACGATGCCCAAACTTATGCAGGAAGGAGGTTACCAGACAGCGATCGTGGGAAAATGGCACCTGCAATCCTACCCGACCGGTTATGATTACTGGAAAATATTACCGGGGCAGGGTTTATATTTTGAACCAAGGATCATATCCATGAAAGGGGATACCAGTACTTATCATGGCTATGCCACCGACGTGATCACCAATGAAGCGATCCAATGGCTGGATAAACGCGACATGAATAAACCTTTCTTATTACATATCCATCATAAAGCACCGCACCGCTATTTCCTGGCGCCGTTGAAATATATAGAAGCCTACCATAGTAAAGTTTTTCCAGAACCATCCACCCTCTACCTCGATACAGCGGGTCATGGTACAGCCTGGAACCTGCAGACGATGAGCATACTGCACAATATGAAACTCTGCAGCGATCTTAAAGTGGATCCCAAAGCACTGATGGATATTCCCTGGCTAAAACCGGATTCAGCAGAGGTTGCTTATTACAATGCCATCTTCAACCGCATACCTGAACCGGATCGGAGCAACATCCAAAGGATCTATGAAGAAAGAGGAAAACTATTGCAGCAACTAAAACCCCGCGGTAAAGAATTATTGAAATACAAATACCAGTGGTATATGCAGGACTATATGGCCTGCGTGGCTTCCATTGATGAGAATGTGGGAAGGGTACTTGATTATATGGACAAGAATGGTCTTGACAAAAACACATTGGTCATCTACACAGGCGATCAGGGCATGTACCTCGGTGAGAATGGCTGGTTTGATAAACGCTGGATGTATGATGTATCCATGCAAGCCCCTATGATGATGCGCTGGCCCGGTCATATTAAACCCGGTACGGTAAACACCAATATGACCCAGACCATCGACTATGCTCCCACTATACTGGATGCCGCAGGAATAAAAGTTCCGGATTTTATGCAGGGGCTGAGCTTGATCCCTTCTGTTACCGGCAAACAAAAACAACTGCCCCGGCACAACCTGTATTATCACTTTTATGAATACAAAGCTGATCACACCGTATTGCAGCATCTTGGCGTAAGGGGTGAAAGATATAAACTGATCTATTTCTACCCGGTCAATGAGTGGGAACTGTTTGATCTTAAAAAGGATCCGCAGGAACAGAAAAACCTGATCCATTCGGCTGCTTACCAAAAAATAAGGACCCAGATGAAAGAAGAATTATTAAAGCTGCGTGATCTTTATGATGATCACGAACCGGCGGGAGAACTTCACTGATATTTCTTACTGAGCTGGTACAACACTTTTAATTGCTGTTCATTCAATCCCCTGGTGGTATCCTGCAGCCAGTGACGCTTGAAACCTACGATCGCCGCATTCGTGTCTTTTGTATCGAAACCAACGATCCTCAAAGCAGATAAATGATTAAAGCCAGTTGGTAAACTCGTATTCGCAGGATCATCAAACCAATATCCGAATCCTTTTTCAGATAAGGCTTTCCAGGGAAAACGCCAGTTGGGATCGTTCTTCCTCGTAGGAGCGATATCACCATGACCGATAAAATTAGATGCGGGTATGCTATAAGCCTTTTTAAGTCGCTCAAGAAGGATCAGCAAGCTGCTCACCTGCGCTTCCGCAAAAGGTTCAAACCCGTTATTGTCCAGTTCGATCCCGATGCTTGAAGAATTCAGATCCGTTGTGTTTCCCCATTTACTGACACCCGCATGATGCGCCCGCAAGAGGTCATTCAACATATGATACACGGTCCCGTCCCTGCAAATAACATAATGCGCACTCACTTGTGTGCGGGGAAGCGTAAAGGTCTGAAGGGTCTGCTCGCAACTGTTCTGCGCAGTATGATGAATGATCACAAAATTGGGGCGCCGCATAGACATATTGGTAGTGCCTACCCAGTCAGCGGCATAGGACAGGCCTGCAGAATCTTTCAACGGGTATTCTGCAAGAAGTTTTGAAAAAGCCCTTACCTGTTCCTTATGACTTTTATTGGTCTCAGCGTATTTCCCATGTGTACAGCTATAAACAATAAGAACAAGGGCAATAAAAAAGATGGATGAAAATCGATTTTTCATGTAACACGATTATAAGTAACCGCTAAAATAAGAAAGAATTATTCTTACCTTCTTTTGGGTGAACCGCGGTGGAATTGCTTGGGTGGCCGCCTGTTGCCGGTCCGATGTCTCGGGTTATAGGGTGGTGCTGGCCCCAGTTCTTTTGGCACCGGTACTTTCTCCACTTCTTTACCCAGCAGCTGTTCGATAACGGCAAACTTGTTCTGTTCTTTTTCCCCGATCAATGTAAAAGCCGCTCCATCGGCTTCCGCCCGGGCAGTACGTCCGATCCGGTGTACATAATCCTCTCCATCACCCGGAACATCATAGTTGATCACCACATCGATGGTATCAATATCAATACCGCGGCTAAGGATATCGGTAGCAACAAGAACAGGGATACGGCCGGCTGTAAATGCACTCAGTACACTTTCCCTTTCTGATTGCTCCAGGTCGCTGTGTATCTCTGAAATATTAAATCCACCATGCTTCAATTCACGGGTTAGTTGTTTCACTGTTTGTTTACGGCTGCAAAAGACCAATGCATTTTTATATGGTATTTCTTTCAGTATCTTTTTTATCAGGGGCAGTTTTTGTGGTTCATAGACCACGTATGCTTTCTGAATGATCTTTTCCGGTGGTTTAGAGATCGCAATATTGATCTCTACAGGTTCGTGCAAGATCTTTTTGGCCAGTTGCCTGATCTTGGAAGGCATGGTAGCGGAGAATAATAAATTCTGTCGTTTTGGAGGAAGTGCTTGGATGATCTTGGCGATATCATCCTGGAAACCCATGTCCAGCATCCTGTCTGCTTCATCCAGCACCAGGAACTGCAGCCCATTAAAACTTACATATCCCATGTTGAGGTGAGCGATCATCCGCCCGGGAGTACAGACGATGATATCAGCACCCATCTGTAACGCTTTTTTCTCCGCCACGAAACTCTGTGCGTCGTTTCCTCCAAATATAGCGATCGAACTAAGATGGCTAAAATACGAGAGCCCTTCCATATGTTGTGATATCTGGATCGCCAGTTCCCGTGTGGGTACCACGATCAGCGCTCCGACTTTCCCATCTACATGATTTTTAAGTAACCCGTTCATAACAGGTAATAAAAAAGCGGCTGTTTTGCCAGTGCCGGTCTGGGCCGAAGCGATGACATCTCTACCCTCCATTATCGGCGGTATTACTTGTTCCTGGACAGGTGTAGCTGTTTCATAATTGGAAGCCTCAATACCTTCAAGCAGGTTGGGATGAAAATTAAAATCTGTAAAACGCAAATTGATTCATTTAAGAAAGGAGCAAAGGTAGTTCAAATAGCTAAGAATTTATAGTTGTTCTTATGTGCATTTTAAATCCTCATAACATCTCTGTAAATTTATAAACAAGTCATCCATAATGAAAAAAGGGCTTCTTTATATAGGTTTACTTATTTTAAGTCACAATTCTTTTAGCCAAAAAATCGACTTAAAAGACACGCTCTATAAACTAGAAAAGGAAATTATCAGCGGCGACACATCGTCCCTACGAAAGATTTGCTCCTATATTAATGATACAACTTCGGTGGTGGAATTTCTTGGCTACCATAGGTATCCAAACACAGCAAGTGAAATTGCTATTCGTATTATTAAAGACAACTGCCTATTAACTGCTGACCAATTTAAGTTCGATTCTTCAGTAACAACAACTAAGTTCCTTCAACTTCTTAATAATGGAAAGCTGGTATTTGATGATCTTTCAGGAACATTTCTAATAACCCAGATTTCAGATCGTAAAACACCTTACCAAATCAGAAATATTTCGGCAAACGAAGTTGCCAGAATCGATACGGCAATTGGAAGAGAATCATTCCCTGAGTGGTACTACTATAATCAGATCGATGGGTTTATTGCAACGAAGAATCCGGAAGCATTGAAATGGATTGCATCTGCCTGGTTTCAAAAAAGAGACCGGTTTAATTGGTATTATTTCAATAACTCAGAGTTTCTTGATCTTATAAAAAAACTCACCCGTGTAGATGTGGGCGTCCCCGAAAAGGGAGACGAAATTTCATTCTTGTATAACGATGGATATTACAGGACTGCAAGGCTGAATTTTTTAATCTATTGGGCAACTCATTATGAAGATTACAAATGGAATGACAAACTCGGTTATTTTGAAAATAAAAAGGAAACCGGTGCTGAAAAATCAGAAAATGAAGTATTATTTGAGTTGCTAAGTTCTGATAATGACTCTACTGCAATAGATGCATTTAAAAAGATTACTGAGTTAGATCCACAGGTTATTACTCTATTGATCAAGGATTATGAAGAAAACGATCTTGACGCCAATTACTCTCTTCCTAATTTCCTATACCCTTTTATTCGCCAACTATCACTATTTACACAATATTGCAGACGCAGTAACATTGCTTACAAAGACAATGGTTGGTTAAACGATTCACTAGATAAACTAAAACTTGACCTAGACTATATAACCCGATACAGGCTTGAAGACCATATTGTTAAAAATTTAAAAGTCGAAGATGCAGGAGTAGTTGAATATTTCGGTCTTATTTTCGTAGAAGAATGGAACTCCACTTTTTCAATTGGCAGAATACTTGATAAATTTTATTCCATCCATTTTAATGAGTTGTGTGCTAAAAGAAAGCATTTACTCTTCTTTCTTAAAAAATCTAACCTATTTGATAATCTGGGGATAATAGGCAATTGCAACAAATATCTATTCAAATTCAAAAACACTTCAGCAGAAACAATTACTGCACTGAAATCAATAATAAATACGTCAAATGATCCAAAAATAGTCTGCCAAGCTAAAAAAGCCATTTCCTACGCTAACACAAATTTAATCCCGGAAAATAAATGGACTGTAAAGAGTTGGGAAGGCAATAAAGCTGCTATTGGCGTTACTGATCTGGATAAAAAATATATAGAAATTAAAAAAAGTAAAATTACAGATCAGGAAAAGAAAAGAAACGTTCAAGATCTTCTGGGAGACATAAATTATGAACAGATTGGAGACGCACTTAAACTTTTACAAAAAGACACTTTATTTGAAAACTATGATAAATATCATTTCCTGGAAAGCGATTACGGTTTTTACATTGACATATATTCAGATTCAGCAATAGAATTCTTTCTTGACAAATTTAAAAATCTTACCCAGTACAAACTGTATGAATATTATCTCGCCGCAAGTGGATTAAACTGCCTTGACAGCAAAGGCAACTTCGACTATAACACCATATTTAATGTTTTGAAATATGATATCGTTGATGCCTTTGCTGGTGGGGGTGGCGGGAGAAGAGACAATGGGGTCTATCTTATCATAAAACTTCTCGAATTAAAACATAAAACCACCCTGGGGTTCCCGGATAAAAAGTGTAATTGGAAAGGAATGTATTCTTGTGATTCTGATCTAATGGCAAAAGCAAAATCATGGATGCTATTTTTGGAGCAACAGAAACTCGTGAACGTCAATAAAGCTGATCCTCCTTCCATTTCTTATAATGAATGATCATTTTCGCTGTCGTTGCATCCACTATTAAAACTTAAAGTACACGAACAATCTCCCGAAATTCTTACTGTCATTCTCAATACGGTGGTACTGCTTCTTGATATGTGGCTGCTGGAGGAAGCGTTCCACTTTTTTCCTTAATTGCCCGCTGCCCTTACCCGGGATTATCTCCACTTCCCGTATCCGCTTTTCGATCGCTTCGTCAAAAGCCTGTTGCAGGGCATCATCGATGGCGCGGCTGTTATTATAAATATGATGGAGATCGAGTTTGATACGGGCCATAATTGGCGGGATGCTGATTAATAATTATAGTTTACAGGGGACCCGTCAACATCCAGGTAGATAAAAGGCTGTTGCCCCGTGATGGTATTTTTGATCCGGAAAATATCCTTGATGATATTTGGCACTTCTATCTTAATAGCCCCGTCAATATTAACACCGGGCAGGCGCTTTAATATCTCGTCCAACACTCTCCTTGGTAAATTATCCCTCAATATGGGTGTCCGGGTATCTCTCCTGTCTCCATTTGCATGATAAACTGCCGTTGACCTGAACAAGGTATTATTAAAGGTGGCTGTCCAATCTCCCCGGCATTTGGTCCAACGGACATTTACGGCAAAAGGATAGTCGCGTTGAAAGGAAGATCTCACTTTGGCAGGCTGATTTTTTGATACTTTGAAGCAGCTGTTATCACCGATCCCCTCCCAAACCTTCCTGTCATGGTCGCTATACTGTGCAGTATTATCCTTGCCATTGCTTTTGCCTTGAGTACCCGGTTGCGATGTATTTCCTTTGCTTTTTTCTTTTTTTCCACTGTTGCCCTGTGCGGAAACTGCAAAGCTGAAAAATGTTGCTGTGATAATTAATATTATTTTTTTCATAAATAAATTTTAGTTCATTAAATACAATACTTCAAGTCTATTTTACGCTACATATTGCGCCGGTATTGACCTCCTACCTCATATAAAGCATGTGTGATCTGTCCAAGCGAGCAGTATTTCACTGTCTCCATCAATTCTTCAAAAAGGTTGCCGTTTTGTATGGCGACCGCTTTCAGCCGTTTCAGCATTTCGTCAGACTTCCCATCATTCCGTTTCCAGAAAGCACGAAGATTTTGTATCTGCAGTTCTTTTTCTTCTGTTGTACTGCGGATGACCTCGGTAGGTAAGATCGTGGGGCTTCCTTTTTTATTCAGGAAAGTGTTGACACCGATCAGGGGCAATTCACCGGAATGTTTCTGGTGTTCGTAATATAAACTTTCCTCCTGGATCTTATTACGCTGGTACATTCTTTCCATAGCGCCCAGCACACCGCCTCTTTCCGTGATGCGGTCAAATTCGGTTAGCACAGCTTCTTCCACCAGGTCGGTCAGTTCTTCGGTCAGGAAGGATCCCTGGTTGGGATTCTCATTTTTTGCAGTACCGAGTTCCCGGTTGATGATCAGTTGAATGGCCATGGCCCTGCGCACACTTTCTTCCGTGGGAGTGGTTATTGCTTCGTCGTAGGCATTGGTATGAAGAGAATTGCAATTATCATAAATAGCATAGAGGGCCTGCAGGGTTGTCCGGATATCATTGAAGTCGATCTCCTGGGCATGCAGGCTCCGGCCGGAAGTCTGGATATGGTATTTCAGCATCTGGCTGCGCTTATTGGCCTTGTATTTATATCGCATTGCCTTGGCCCAGATCCGGCGAGCCACTCTTCCTATCACGCTGTATTCTGGATCCATCCCGTTACTGAAAAAGAAAGAAAGGTTGGGAGCGAAATCATCGATACTCATTCCGCGGCTTAAATAGTATTCAACATAGGTGAACCCATTCGATAAGGTGAAAGCCAATTGGGTGATGGGGTTAGCTCCGGCTTCCGCGATATGGTAACCGCTGATCGATACCGAATAAAAATTCCGGACTTTTTCTGTGATGAAGTATTCCTGCACATCCCCCATTAACTTTAAAGCAAACTCAGTAGAAAATATACAGGTGTTTTGCGCCTGGTCTTCTTTCAGGATATCTGCCTGTACGGTGCCCCGTAACTGCGTCAGCGCTTCCGCTTTTATTTTTTCATACACTTCTTTGGGTAATACATCCGCACCGGACAAACCAAGCAGCCGGAGACCCAGGCCGTTGTTCCCCAAAGGCAATACCCCCCCCTCCTCCGACTTGTCCGCCGTGGTGGAAGGAGGGACCTTACTATCCGGATGACCTGGAAGGTCTTTTGGATGAACTGGTTTACCATTAACTCCGATATACCTGGGTAAATCGTCAATATTATATTTTGCTTCAATAATCTTATTTACCTGTTCTCTTAAATTATTGGTTATAATATATTTCTCGCATTGCTGGTCGATCGCCGCATTCATAAAAAAGGCCAGCAACATCGGGGCGGGTCCATTGATGGTCATAGATACCGAAGTCTTGGGATCACACAGATCAAAACCGCTGTAGAGTTTTTTTGCATCATCCACCGTAGCGATACTCACACCACTGTTTCCTACTTTACCATAGATATCGGGGCGATGATCGGGATCCTCTCCGTAGAGTGTTACTGAATCGAATGCGGTAGATAAACGTTTTGCTGGCTGGTCAACACTTACATAGTGAAAGCGTTTATTCGTTCTCTCTGGTCCACCCTCCCCGGCAAACATCCTTGTAGGATCCTCGCCTTCTCTTTTCAGCGGGAACACGCCTGCCGTGAAAGGGAAATGACCAGGTACATTCTCCTGGGCCTGCCATTGCAGGATATCTCCCCAGTCCTTGTATTTTGGTAATACCACTTTTGGGATCCTTGTACCACTCAGGCTTTTGGATACCATGGACTGTTTGATCAGTTTATCCCTGACCGTAAATTCGTAAAAATCCTTTTTATATACCGCTACTTTGTTGGGCCAGTTGGTAATGAGCTTCCGGGCAACAGGTGTAAGTTGTTCTGTGAAAAAATTGATCTGCTGTTGAAGGACCTCCCCGACCCCCCTGCCCCCCGACTTGTCCGCCGTGGTGGAGGGGGGGTTCTTAGACTCTGTTTCATTAAGAGTCTTTAGCGCTCCTTGTAGCTGGTATATTTTAGAAGCGATGGCTGATTGTTCTTTCACCAGTTGATCATATCCCCGGTTATTCTCCGAGATTTCTGAAAGATAACGAACACGGTTAGCGGGGATAATGGCCGCCCCAACCTTTGCTGTTTCGGCAAAATGATAATTACCAAAATTCGTTTTTGTTTTGACTTCAATTTTTTTCAATAAGAGCTCAAACAAATGATTCACGCCTTCATCATTGAATTTGCTGGCCATGGTGCCGATGATGGGCAGGTCTTCGTCTTTTGCAGTAAATAGCTGGTGATTCCTTTTAAACTGTTTCTTTACATCTGCCATCGCATCGAGCGCACCTGCTTTGTCGAATTTATTGATACAGACTAGGTCAGCGAAATCGAGCATATTGATCTTCTCGAGCTGGGAAGCAGCGCCATACTCCGGCGTCATCACATACATGCTTACATCGCAGTAGTCAAGAATAGAAGCGTCGCTTTGTCCCACACCGGCTGATTCGAGGATAATAAAATCATAGCCTGCCGATTTGCAGATATCAATGGCTTCCTGGACAGCACCACTCAGCGCAGTATTGTCTTCTCTTGTCGCCAGGCTGCGCATATAGGCTCGCGGATGCGAGATCGAATTCATCCTGATCCTGTCACCCAATAAAGCTCCGCCTGTTTTTTTCTTAGAGGGATCGACAGAAATTACTGCGATCGTTTTATCCGTGAAGTTGTTCAGGAATCTTCTTACAATCTCATCTGTAACAGAGGACTTACCTGCTCCCCCAGTTCCGGTGATGCCTAATACTGGAGCCCCCGTACCCCCCGACTTGTCCGCCGTGGTGGAAGGGGGGGGGTGAGAATAGTTGGATAGGTTTTGCAGTTCTATTAATTGTTCAGAATAATCTGTACCATTTTCAGCCAACGATATTAAACGCCCTATTCTTCTTACATCTTTTGCTTCTCCTAATGGAAGTTTTCCATTCCAGGCAGGATTTTCAAAAGCCCCTCCTGAGCCTGCCGAAGGATCGGAGGGGTTGGGGAGGCTTTGCTTGATAACATCCTCGATCATTCCTTCCAGTCCCAGTTTTCTGCCGTCATCGGGAGAATAGATCCTGGTGATACCATATTTATGCAGTTCTTCTATTTCAGCAGGCAGTATCGTTCCGCCACCTCCGCCGAATATCTTAATATGTCCACAGCCGTTTTCTTCCAGCAGGTCCTTCATGTATTTAAAGAATTCCACATGCCCGCCCTGGTAGCTGGTGATCGCGATACCCTGTACATCTTCCTCGATCGCGGTTTCCACGATCTCTTTTACGGAACGGTTATGACCAAGATGAATGATCTCGGCGCCCTTGCTTTGCATGATCCGGCGCATGATATTGATAGCAGCGTCATGGCCATCAAAAAGGCTGGCGGCTGTTACGATTCGTACTTTATTGGCGGGAGTGTAACTCATAAGATGCAAGCTTTCCGTCTGGCTGGCAAAGTTAACCAAATACACGCATAGCCTATAACAGGGTTCTTATTGACATGAATGGTACTACCAGCAGCCTGTTTTACTATCCGGCTCCTTCTTTCATGTAAAATAGGGGTTACTGTTCCCGGCAACTGGCATTTCAACTATTTTTGCCTCATGCGGCATTTAATTGAACAGGTGAGTGAACTCTACAGGCAATGGAAAGGAAAAGAACCCGGCGCCGTTGACCTGTTACCGCAAAGCGGAAGTGAGCGACGCTATTTCAGGATCCATGGAAAGGATCATTCCGTTATCGGCACCTATGGTGCCAATATCAAAGAGAACGAGACCTTTATCTACTTCTCCAAACAATTCAAAAAAAACAAGCTGGCTGTCCCGGAAATATTTGCTGCCAGTGATGACGGGATGTTTTACCTCCAGGAAGATTTTGGTGATACTTCCCTGTTGGATCACCTTGAACTATATGGTCAAACCGATAAAGTATACCAGCTTTTCAGTAAAAGCCTGGAAGCGCTGGCACAACTACAGGTCAACGGTGATGATGGGTTGATCTATGAATATTGCCTGACCAATAAAGAATTCGGCAAGCAGGCCATTTTGGCCGACCTGTTATACTTTAAGTACTATTTCCTCGATGCACTGAGAAAACCTTATGACAAACAAAAACTATTGGACGACTTTGATGCGTTGAGCAATTACCTGACGCATACCGAATATAAATATTTCATGTTCCGTGATTTCCAGAGCAGGAACATATTGGTAAAAGAAGATAACTCTGTTCATTTTATCGATTACCAGGGTGGTATGAAAGGCGCCCCGCAATACGATGTAGCCTCTATGCTCTGGCAGGCAAGAGCGAACCTGCCGGATGCCTGGAAAAACAACCTGCTGGAAGATTACATGAACAGTTTTTCCGCGATCACCGGTAAAACTATTGACAAAAGCGTTTTCCGCAGCCAGTATAATGGTTATGTATTGATCCGGCTTTTACAGGTACTCGGTGCTTATGGGTTCCGTGGTTTATTTGAACGCAAAGCACAGTTTCTTACCAGTATCCCGCTTGCATTGAGGAACCTCAGGGATTTTTTCCAGCACCAGAACTTAGGGATATCAGTTCCGGAATTCAAGAAAGTCCTTGATCTCTGTGTATCGGACGAGATCATTCAACAGTTCACACCAACCCAGGCATCTGAACAAACACCGCTGGTCGTAAAGATCCACAGTTTTTCTTACCGCAAAGCGATTCCTGCTGACGATAGCGGCAATGGCGGAGGATTCGTATTCGATTGCCGCGGTATTTTAAATCCCGGCCGCGTTGATAGCATGAAAACACAAACCGGGCGCGATAAGGACGTAAAAGATTTCCTGGAACAACAAACCAAGATGACCGAATTCCTGAACAGTATTTTTGATATTGTCGATATTACCGTGGAAGAATATATCAAACGTGATTTTGAAAGCCTGTCAGTAAGTTTTGGTTGCACCGGCGGACAACACCGGAGTGTATATGCTGCCGATGCGCTTGCAAGACATTTGAAAAACAAATTTAAAGTGAAGATCGAATTGAAGCACCTGGTACAAGAAGAAAAGAACTGGCAGAATTTACCCCCGGCTCCTAAAGGGGACTAAGAAAACCAAAATGGAAGTTCTCACTTTTATAACCAAAAAGAAGGATGGATAAGAAAGCCAAAGACTCCCCGGCAGGGGTTGGGGGTGCCATGATATTCAGCGCCGGCCTGGGCACAAGATTTAAACCTTGGACAGACAAACATCCCAAAGCCTTAGCCGTGGTGAACGGAAAAACATTATTGCAGCGAAATATTGAATACCTGCAGCAGTATGGTATCAGGGATATTATTGTCAATGTGCATCATTTTCCTGAAGAGGTAATTGAAACGGTAAAAAAATATAATGGCTGGGGTAGTAAGCTTCTCATCAGCGATGAAAAGGATCAATTACTCGAAACAGGAGGCGGTTTATTAAAAGCCAGGAACCTGTTTACACCCGGCGAAAGATTTGTCACCTGCAATGTCGATATCCTCACTGATCTTGATATCAACAAGTTGCTGGCTTACCATGATGAAAAAAAAGCACTGATCTCTTTTGGGGTTACGGACCGGGTAAGCTCCCGTTACCTCTTGTTTGATGAAGAAGACAGGCTTTGCGGCTGGCGGAATAAAACAACAGGCGAAGAAAAGATTGTTATCCTGAAAAATAATTTATCAGAAAAAGCATACAGCTGCGTGGTTGTTTTTGAATACGCAGTTTTTGACCTGTTTCCCTTTACGGGTAAATTTTCCCTCATTGATGTGTATCTGCATCTTGCTGCTCAGCACCGCATCATGGGTTATGACCACAGTGGCGACAGGCTGGTGGATGTAGGTAAGCCTGAAAGTGTTGCTGTGGCTGCATCTCTTTTTCCCTGACTGGCCGTCAGGCAGGCATAAAGTATTGCAAATACCCTTTCAACGGTAGTTCACTTGCCTCCTTTTGCGCTATCTTTCCGACTTTAAATAAAACAGATTATGAAGAAATCCTTCCTGGGTATTGTTGGTTTATTGTTGACGATTGGTTTGTTCGCTCAAAACACGAACCTGACCATTTACGATAACAAGGAAACCTTTAATCCCCAATTCTACCCTTACCCCGGCAATGATTATCGCAGCGCCAGCGGTGAACCCGGTCCGAAGTACTGGCAAAACCGTGCGGATTACAAAATCGATTGTACGCTGGACACGGCAAAAAATGCTGTCAGCGGAAACGTGCTGATCGATTACACCAATAACAGCCCGGATAACCTGAAATTTCTCTGGTTGCAACTGGACCAGAATATTTATAAAAAGAATTCCCGCGCTTCTTCCACTACAACAGAAACAGGCGGCCGATGGGCCAACGCAAAGTTTACGGAAGGCTATGGGATCCGTTCGATCAGTGGCGAATACAATGGCAAATCCTTTACGCCTAAATATACCATCACCGATACAAGGATGCAGGTATGGCTGCCGGATGCAGTACGCTCAGCAGGAGGAAAAATAAAATTGACCGTTTCTTTTGAATTCACCGTTCCCGAATACGGCACCGACCGGATGGGAAGATTGAAAACAAAGAACGGCCAGGTATATGAAGTGGCACAATGGTTTCCCCGCATGGCGGTGTATGATGATATCCAGGGATGGAATACATTACCCTATCTCGGTGCCGGAGAGTTTTACCTGGAGTATGGCGATATTGATTTTACTGTTACCGCGCCAGCTGACATGATCGTCGTTGGTTCCGGCGAGCTGGTCAATCCGAAAGACTGTTATACCGCTGAACAAATGGGCAGATGGGATGCTGCGAAGAACAGTGATAAGACCGTTATCATCCGCAGTGACAAAGAAGTAACGAATCCGGCTTCGAGGCCAAAGCAAGCCAATTGCACCTGGAAATTCAGGATACAAAATACAAGAGATGTGGCTTGGGCCGCTTCCAAAGCTTTTGTGCAGGATGCCGCGAGGATCAATTTACCCAGTGGAAAAAAATCTATGGCGATCAGCGTGTACCCGGTTGAAAGTATTGTCAAGGATGGCTGGCAGCGCTCTACTGAAATGGTAAAAGGTTCCATTGAACATTACTCAGGCAAATGGTTTGAGTTCCCTTATCCTGCCGCAACCAATGTTGCGGGTATCGTTGGCGGGATGGAATACCCCGGGATTGTTTTCTGCGGTTCCCGTTCCTCTGGTGGTGATCTGTGGGGGGTGACCGATCATGAGTTTGGTCATACCTGGTTCCCGATGATCGTTGGCAGCAATGAAAGGAAATATGCCTGGATGGATGAGGGTTTTAATACGTTTATCAACGGACTTTCTACTGAATCTTTTAATAAAGGTGAATTCAAGGACGCCAGTTTCTTCGGCGACCCGAACTCATCCTTTATGGTGAAATACACTTTCGGAGAAAAAATGGACGGCTTATATAATACTCCCGAAGTGATCCAGCAGGATAATCTGGGCGTTGCGGCTTATCTCAAGCCTTCCCAAATGCTGAATGCTTTACGGGATGTGGTGTTGGGGAAAGAACGTTTTGACGCGGCTTTCCGGGAATACGTCAGCCGCTGGGCATTCAAACATCCCACACCCTGGGATTTCTTCCATACCATGGAAAATGTATCCGGTGAGGATCTTAGCTGGTTCTGGAGAGCCTGGGTACTGAATACCTGGAAACTCGATCAGAAAGTGAAAACCGTGGGCTACCGCGAAGAAAAATCCGAGAAGGGCGCACTGATCACTATTGAAAATTTAGAGAAGATGGTAATGCCAGTGACCGTACTGGTAAAAGAAACAAATGGCAAGGAACACCGGGTTGATCTGCCGGTAGAAGTTTGGCAGCGAGGCGCCGAATGGACCTTTGGGGTGCCGACTACCACTGAAATAAAAGAAGTGATCCTTGATCCTGATAAAAAATTACCCGATTGGGACCGCGATAATAATAGCTGGAAGAAAAAAGCTTTTTAGGTAATACCGATAGAGGATAGATGATAGTTTTCCCGACTATCATCTATCAATTATCATCTGTCATCTTACAGCGATCATACTGATCTCCACATTCACAAATTTCGGAAGGGCCGAAACCTGTACCGTTTCTCTTGCAGGAAAATCGCTTTCAAAATATTTTCCGTACACTTCATTGACGGCGCCAAACTGGTGCATATCGGTGATAAAAATAGTTGTCTTGATCACCTGGCCGAAATCCATTCCCGCTTCCTGCAGGATGGCTTTTAGGTTATGCATCACCTGCTGTGTCTCTTCCTGTATATCCTTATTCTTCAGTTCGCCGGTGGGCGGGTCGATGCATATCTGGCCTGAAATAAACAGCATATTGCCTTTTAATACGGCCTGGTTATAAGGACCGATAGGGGCCGGAGCTTTCGGGGTATTGATGATGGTTTTACTCATGGTTTCCTGTTTTTTTAAAATCAGCAGGACGAATTTAGCTTTATACGTTTTCTTTGCAAAAAAGGATTATGAAGATAGCAGTCATCGCCGATGGATCAATGAAGGAAGAATTGCTGGCGCAGGGGCTTGGGGAGAATGCATCCATTGAATGGCTTAGTGGTATCAGCTTGGTAGCCGGTGCTGAATGTTATATCGACCTGTTGTTTGACGGCACATCCGAACGCCTGGATAAACTGGCACAGCGCTCTCCCGCTTTTATCATCGTCAACGAATTGGTAAAAACACTCCCTGAACTTCCGGGTGTACTGGCAAGGATCAATGGCTGGCCAGGTTTCCTGAAAAGGACTTTGGTAGAAGTATCTTCTCCCCCGGGACGATCCAGGGAGGATGCAGAAAAAATTTTCGCGGTATTCAATAAAACAACCGAATGGGTAAATGATATCCCCGGACTTATCTCGGCGAGAGTGATCAGTATGATTATCAATGAAGCCTATCACGCCCTCGAAGAGAACGTAAGCACAAAACAGGAGATCGATACAGCGATGAAACTCGGCACCAATTATCCTTATGGTCCCTTTGAATGGAGTGAAAAGATCGGGTTGGAAAAAGTTTATCATCTGCTGCATGTTATGGCCAAACAAAATGCCCGCTATGAACCATCGGCTTTATTAAAAAAAGAAGCGATCCCTTCATGAACCCGATCTTAAATATTGATACTTCTCTGGAGACTGCTTCTGTTTGTATCGCAGAGCAGGGTAAAACGCTGGAGTTACTTAAAAACGAAGAGCAAAAAGATCATGCGGCCTGGCTGCATGTGGCTATTCAACAACTCCTGGCAAACCAGGGTATGACAGCAGCTCAGCTTGCAGGGGTGGCAGTGAGCATCGGCCCAGGTTCCTATACAGGTTTAAGGGTAGGTTTGGCTTCAGCCAAAGGCCTTTGCTATGCGCTGGGGATTCCGCTGCTCACGGTGAATACACTGGAAATGATGGCCCTGGCAGTAAAAGAGGAAGCGGAAGAACTGATCTGCCCCTTGATCGACGCCCGGAGAATGGAAGTCTTCACGGCATTGTATGATAAAATATTACGGGAAATTATCTCCCCAAAAGCCCTGCTGATCGATGAAAACAGTTTTGCAGATACGTTAACAACACGAAAAATTCTGTTTTGCGGGAATGGCCGCAAAAAACTGGAGGCTCTAATTTCTGCTGAACGGGCCCAATTCACCGAAACACAGGCCGATGCCACCCATCTGGCACAATTATCGTACAATCATTATAGTACAAAAAACTTTGCCAACCTCGTCCTGCTGGAGCCCTTATATATTAAAGAGTTTTATTCGCCTAAGCAAATAGGCTAAGCAGAAGACCGTTTTATTAACAAGTCGTTCTTTAATAACACAGGCAGGTTTTGGTATTTTTGCAGTTGGTTTAACCCGGAAAATAACTATGAACAACTATTCTTTACTATTGAACACTTCCGAGAATGGGTCTTCCCTCAAAGTAGACCTGTTGAACGTGAAGAAAGCAGCATTGGTGCTGAGGGCTGTGAATCACAAATTGAGGCAGCAAATACTCAAGATCATTGACGAACACGGTAAAATGACCGTGACTGAATTATATGTAAAACTCAGGTTGGAACAATCTGTAGCTTCCCAGCACCTGGCTATTTTACGGAAAGGCGGTTTTGTAAAAACAGACAGGGATGGCAAATTCATTTACTACTCCGTGAATACCAACCGGATGCAGGAACTGAACAAATTCGTTGACGAGTTGTTGACTTAACTGTTCCCCAAATTAATCAGCCGTCCTGCATGCCGCAGGACTTTTTTATTTATAAACAGGTATTTTTGTATCCTGCATGGGCAGGTTAAATCCACTTAGCTATGTTTATCAAACAATTGTATACCGGCTGTCTCAGTGAAGCGGCTTATTATATTGAAAGTAATGGCGAAGCCGCCGTTATTGATCCTCTCCGTGATATTGATGCTTATCTCGAGCTGGCGAATGAAAGAAAGGCCCGTATCAAATATATTTTTGAAACGCATTTTCATGCTGACTTTGTCAGCGGTCATCTTGACCTGGGCAAGGCCACCGGTGCTCCCATCGTCTATGGTCCCGGCACAGATACGCGTTTTCCCGTACATGTAGCAAAAGATGCAGAGACATTCAAGGTAGGTAATCTTACTATTGAAGTACTCCACACACCTGGCCATACATTGGAGTCAACCTGTTATTTACTAAAAGACGCAAATGGCAAAAACCATTGTGTATTTACCGGCGATACGCTTTTTGTTGGTGATGTGGGCAGACCCGATCTTTCACAAAAAGGAGCTGAGATCACCATGTTCGATCTCGCAGGGATGATGTATGATAGCATTCATACAAAACTTTTCCCGCTGGCGGATGATGTGATCATTTACCCGGCACATGGACCCGGTAGTTCCTGCGGGAAGAATCTCGGACCCAATACTTCGAGCACGATCGGTGAAGAAAAAAATTCAAACTATGCCATGAAGGCGGCTACGAGAGAAGCCTTTATCAAAGTAGTGACCGATGGAATCGCTGCCCCCCCTTCTTATTTCCCGATCAATGCAAAGATCAATAAGGAAGGTTATGACAGCCTGGACAATGTGCTGTTGCAGGGCATGAAACCCCTCACGGTAAAAGAATTCAAAGAGTTGAGCAACGATGATACCATCCTGTTGGATACCAGACATGCGGATCTCTTTACGCAGGGATTTGTTCCCGGCGCTGTCAGTATCGGGCTGGAAGGACGTTTCGCCGAATGGGCCGGAAGCCTGTTACCTTTTGATGCGCCGATGTTGCTGGTGACAGAACCCGGGATGGAAAAAGAAACGATCGTACGATTGGCCCGCGTCGGTTTTGATAAAGTAAAAGGTTATCTCGATGGCGGGTTTAACACCTGGAAGAATGCCGGTGAAAATGTTGATATGATCATTGATGTGGAAGCCGATGAACTGATGATGGATATGCCACATGATCCGAACCTGGTGGTGCTGGATGTCCGCCGCCCGACCGAATTTGCAGACGGTCACCTGAAAGATGCTATGAGCATCCCGCTGAATGATATGATCGACCCGGCATCAATGGCCAACCTGGAAGAAGAGCAAAATCTGTATGTGCACTGCGGGGGTGGTTACAGGAGCGTGATCGCCGCTTCCTTATTAAAAAGACAAGGTTTCCATAACCTGAGAAACGTATTGGGAGGATGGGGAAAGATCAAAACCCAGGAAAAAGCGGAGATCGTAAAAGAAATCAGTGTATTGAATTAGTCTTCCCCTCTTGCTTGAATAAATAAAGACCCCTGTCAAGAAGTTGTCCCGTTTGCTATCGGGATGTCGAAACGCCAGAGGTCCTTGCTATAATGAGTTTACATTTTTGACTGCACCCATTTCTCCAGTTCCGGGGAGCTTTCCACGCTGATGATCGCCGCGTATCTTGATTTTGTTCCATTGTGTACTCCCACATGCCAGAGCCGTTGCGAATCCACGATAAAATGAGATCCTTTCTGCATAGGAACTCTTGCCTCTGATTCTTTGATGGGTAAATTATTCTCATCGCTGTCATAAAGCAGCATATAACTGTCGGGGTTATCCGTCAATTCTATCCACATGCGCACAACCCATCCCTCGTCTTCCGGGTTTAACCGGTTATTATCATCCCGGTGAACGGAACGGATAGCCTGGTCATGCGTTTGTGGCTCCAGCCGGATGACCCTTACCCTTCCGAAATTGGCCGGGATCGAACGGATATATTTCATCAGTTGTGGCGCCAGCTCAGCATTGGGTGTGAAAATAGCATGCTTATCTGTTTTCCCATTTTCCCAGAAACCTTTGCATTCGATCGTCCCATCACAGGAAGCGAGTGGGGCAAAATTGGTGTCGCCGCCGCTTTTCCAATCCATATAAGTTAGGTTTTCCCATTCGGCGGGCGGGATATTATCAATATCCAGAGTCTTCAAAACCACGTACCCTTTTTCTTTCATGCTGGGCATCCGGTAATGCGGTGTTCCCAAGGGGATCTTTACAGACCAGTGTTCACTATGGGGCCAGAAAATAGCTGGTGTTGCAGACATATTGTTGTGTGATTGAATGAAAAAATAGTATGGGTACTAAAATAGCAAATATCAGCAAAACAAAAATGGACTGTTGCTAAATATCACATGATAATTTTTGCCAATAAAAAGTTAACGACCTGCTTTTTTGACCATTCGTCAGGAATTTGTCACCGGTCAGATAATTGACCGCCCCACCTGCTCTCCACACTATTATCTTCATCTACGAATTGTTTAGTAGGTATATGCCGCACACCAAAAAGAAAATGTAATAGCCATACGTTTTCCGCGTCGTAAACCATAATAAAGTATAGCCATGAAAATCAAAACCCTTGCACCCCTTATGGGCATGCTAGTTTTTGCTGCCTGCTCTTTTGCCCAAACTCCCGCGCCTGAGCACAAACAAGTAGTCGCAAAAAGAACAACACTCCCGATCAAGATTGACGGTAAGATTGATGAAGTAGCCTGGAAGGAAGCAGCTGTGCTAGCCGGCTATACTGAATATAGGCCAGTACCTTTCCGAAAGGAAGAGGACGCCAATAAAACAGAAGCATACCTGCTGTATGACAACGAGGGTATTTATTTTGGCGGTTTTTGCCATGAGAAAACAAAAGACAGCATCTCCACTGAATTGAACGGACGTGACGGGTTTGGGAACAATGACTGGATCGGGATTGTATTGGATACGTATAACGACAAGATCAACGCATTTGAATACTTTGTAACGCCACTTGGCGAGCAGATGGATGCGAAAGTGTCCCCGAATTCCAATGGCAACAGGGAGGATTTCAGCTGGAATGCCGTTTGGAAAAGCAGTGCTGTTATTCAAAATGACGGGTGGTCATTTGAAATGTTCATTCCTTTCTCTGCAATACGTTTCAGCAAAAAGAATATACAGGAGTGGGGATTGAATGTGATGCGCCGCCGTCAAAAGATCGGCCAGCAGGTATTCTGGAATACGCTTGATCCGAATGTGAACGGGTTTCTTACACAGGGTGGCCTGTGGACCGGTCTAGAAAACATCAAGCCGCCTTTACGCCTGCAATTCTCTCCTTATTTTTCGACTTATGCCAATCATTTTCCCAATAAACAGGCGGGTCAGAAAAGTTGGAGCTCTTCTGTCAATGGTGGTATGGATGTTAAATACGGGATCTCGCAAGCGCTTACACTTGATATGACCCTGATACCCGATTTCGGGCAGGTGCAAAGTGATAACCAGGTGCTGAACCTGAGTCCCTTTGAAGTTAAATTCAACGAGAACAGGGCATTCTTTACAGAAGGCACCGAACTGTTCAGCAAGGGCAATCTTTTTTATTCAAGACGGATCGGGGGTGCACCACTGCACCAGTACGAAGTGGAGGGCAACCTGAACGCCAATGAGCGTATTGTAAAAAATCCGTCCGAAACCAAGCTGGTAAATGCTACCAAGATCTCCGGCCGCCTGCAAAGTGGTTTAGGAATTGGCGTCTTTAATGCCGTTACTTCTCCGCAATATGCTACCATCGAAGACGACCAGGAAAACCAGCGCAAAGTGGAAACCAACCCACTGACAAATTACAATATCCTCGTCCTGAATCAATCGCTGAAGAATAATTCCAGTGTGAGCCTGGTCAATACAAATGTTTGGAGAAGCGGTCATGATTATGATGCGAATGTAACGGCGGGCCTGTTTGATTTTAACGATAAAAAGAATATGTGGAATGTTGGTGGCAAAGTCGCAACCAGCCGTTTAATAGATTATTTACCCGATGGTAAGACATTGGCCGGGTATAGTCACAGCCTCTATTTTGGAAAGACCAGCGGACGCTTCAATTTCAATATGGGACAAGATCTCACGAATAATAAATTCAACAGCAATGATATGGGCTATTTCACATTTGGAAATAACCTGGAACATGAAGCCTGGTTTGGTTATCGCTGGACCAAACCAAAAAAATGGTACAATAATATTTACCTCAACCTGAATGCCTATTATTCACGGCAGCTGGATCCCGGTTCCTACCGCAATGCCAACTTCAATGCGAATGTAAATGGACAATTGAAAAATCTCTGGTATGCCGGCTTCCTGGTCGGTTACGAACCGGAGTACAATGATTTCTTTGAATCCAGAACAAGTCGAGTTTTCAGGGGCTGGTCGAACTATTTTGTTAGCGGATGGTTCCAGACAAACGGTGCAAAAAAATTAATGTTGTATAGCGAACTGATGTTTGTAAAAAGAAGCCTGTTCGGCAGCGAAAGATTCCAGCTCAGCACCCGCGAGCGTTATCGTTTCAGCAATAAATTATCTGTAACACATAATCTTTACCTGGAACCACAGATCAATAATGCCGGGTATGCGAACTATTATGATGACCAGGGCAACTCCTTTGCATATTTTGGCCGCCGGAACAGGACGACCGTTGAAAACACGCTCAACATCAAATACAGTTTTAGCGATAAAATGTATATCACCACCCGTATGCGCCATTACTGGAGCAAGGTTATCTACAAAGAACTATATGATCTCCTGGACAACGGGAAATTACAGGCCAATGCCGTTGATCCTGAAAATGCAAATACCAATTATAACGTATTCACCCTCGATGCTACTTATACCTGGCAGTTTGCACCCGGCAGTTTTATCAATGTAGTTTGGAAAAATTCAGCACAGGATTATAACCATACAATCCGGGATGGTTATTTCAAGAATTTCAATAATACTATGAAAGCAGATGACAACAACAATATCTCCTTTAAGGTGATCTACTTCCTGGATTATCTCCAGCTAAAGAATCATAAAAAGAAAAAATAAAGATTCCGGATCAGATCCAGACTGATTGTGTCGTAGAAAGATCCCGGTTATGCCGGGATTTTTTATGCGATAATCTCACCGAACTCGGGCTTCCAGTCCCATTTCCAGCGGCGATGACTCCAGAGCCACATATCCGGGTATTGCCTGATCACCTTTTCCATATAAGTGACGAATTTATGTGTCAGCTCCTGTTCAGTCAGGGATGCGGCATTCTCCGTAGCCAGTTCAAATACAGCTTCGTAATAACCACGCCGCGGCTTATGGACAAAAGCAAATACCACGGCAGTATTATTAAGTATTGCACCTTTAGCGGGACCTTTTAAAAAGGGAGTGGGTTTCCCAAAAAAATTGAACCACCAGGCATTGCCCGGGTTGCCGGGACTCTGATCAGCTATTAGTCCCAGGATATGCTGGGTATTTTTGTGTGGTAAAAAATCTTCTTTCATATGAGTCGCACGAATAAAAATGGCCCCGGTGCGGGTGCGCATATTATAAAAAAGGCGCTCCATCGTTTTATTACTAAACGGCATGTACACGGCCACCAGTTTATACAGCGTGTTCCCCGTCAATACCATATTCCCCCATTCCCAGTTGAAGTTATGTCCCACATGGAACTGAACGCTTTTACCGGTTGGATACAGTGCATTGGCTACTTCCCAGTTGCCGGCAAATCTTTTTTTCAGTTGCCGTTCTGAAATGGAAAGCATTTTGATGGTCTCCATGAACATGTCGATGAAATTGCGGTAGAACTTCTTCGCGATCTTCACTCTCTCCATTTCGGTCTTTTCCGGGAAAGCGATCTGCAAATTGCTGAACACCACTTTTTTCCTGTACTTAACTATATAATAAGCCAAGCCATACAGGCATTCGGAAAAGAGATAAAGTACTCTTAAAGGAAGCAGGGAGATCAGCCAAAGAAAACCGTAGACAACATAATACATGGTGCGCAAAGATAAAAACTACAGAACGATATTCTGCACCAGGCTGCTTTTACCTGGGTAATCCGTATTGTAATGCAGGCCACGGCTCTCTTTACGGAAGCTGGCCCCTTTTACGATCAGGTAACCTACGGTGATCATATTGCGTAGTTCGAGTAATTGGGGCGAAACAGAACTACCCTGGTAAAGCTGTTCGGTTTCTTCAAATAACAGGTCGAGACGACGCATGGCCCGTTGTAAACGAACATCATTCCGGACAATTCCAACATAATCGCTCATTACCAGCTGGAGTTCTTTCAGGCTTTGTGTAATCAGGATCATCTCTTTGGGTTCCGAAGTTCCTTTGGCATCCCAGTCAGGAATAGCCCCTTCTATATCTCCTCCAAAAGAGGAGACCTTTTTTGAATGGTCAGATAGTTTCTCGATACTATCCAGGTAACAACGATGAGCGAAGACCATTGCTTCCAATAAAGAATTTGAAGCAAGCCGGTTAGCCCCGTGCAAACCGGTGGATGCGCATTCTCCGCAGGAATAAAGATTTCTTATAGAACTTCTTCCCCATTCGTCAGTTTTTATTCCCCCGCAACTATAATGTGCCGCCGGCGCCACGGGTATCATGTGCTGAGTGATGTCGATGCCAATGGACAAACACTTGGCATAAATATTCGGAAAATGTTCTGTGAATTTTTCTTTAGAAAAATGACGGCAATCCAGCCACACATGTTCGGTACCTGTTCTTTTCATCTCGCTGTCGATCGCCCGGGCGACTATATCCCGCGGGGCCAGATCCTTTCGCTGATCATACTTCTCCATAAAAGCCTCTCCATCCTTGTTCCGCAAAATCCCACCATCTCCCCTGACAGCTTCCGTGATCAGGAATGCCTGTCCTCTTACCCCGGGTTCGTATAAAGCTGTGGGATGAAACTGGATGAATTCCATATTCTCCACTCTTCCTTTCGCACGGTAAACCATGGCTACGCCATCACCCGTAGCAATAGAAGGATTGGTGGTGGTTCGGTATACCTGCCCGTTACCGCCTGTGGCAAGCAAGGTGACTTTCGCAAGGATCTTTTCGATCTTATTTGACTGTAGGTTCAATGTGTATACCCCATAACATTCCACATCCGGTGTGGCCTTATTGACAAGATAACCCAGGTGGTGCTGCGTGATGATATCAACAACAAAATAATGTTTGATAAATTCGATATTCTTTTGCCTTGACACCGCATCGATGAGCGCCCTTTCCATTTCTTTCCCGGTCACATCCTTGTGGTGTAATATCCTGAATTCCGAATGTCCTCCTTCTTTTCCCCTTTTATAATCGCCATCCGCTTCCTTATCAAATTTGGCTCCCCAGTCAATGATCTCCTGTACTCTTTCGGGGCCTTCTTTTACTACTATCTCCACCACTTTTTCATTGCACAAGCCATCACCGGCTATCAAGGTATCTTCAATATGTTTTTTGAAACTGTCATTTTCCAGGTCATTCACCACGGCGATACCGCCCTGCGCATATTTGGTATTGGTCTCATCAGCGGCGGCTTTCGTCATTACCAGCACTTTTTTATCCGGGAAATGGTTGGCTACTTTCAACGCATAGGTCAATCCCGCGATCCCTGACCCGATGACTAAAAAATCTGTTTGTTGCATAATTATTTGCGAGGCGAAGCCGAAGCAATCTCCTCAATTTTTAATTATATATTTCTCGCAGCGAACGCAAAGCTGCGGCGACGCGGCGATTACAATAAATTTTCCTATTGACCAGCCTTGTTTCTTAACATTGCGCCGCTGCTCCGTAGCGAACGCTGCGAGCACTTAAACAAAACTATTCTTTCTCCCCTGCATTTATATAATCAATCGCACCTTTTACAATAAACAATTGCGCCAGTCCATAGGTCAGCATGATAATAATGCCGGCAGCATCGAATGACTGGTAAAATTTATTGATCGCCAGCACCGAATCCGAAAGAACAAACAACAATGCACCCACGAACAGCCATTTCCCGCTGATCTTATTTTTTAGAAAGAGCATGTGCATGGCCAGCATAAACATAAAGCTGATCACGATGCCATAGATCCTGACAGGTATCTTCATATCTCCCAGCCAGGGAGAAAGCAAGCTGATCAATACCGCATAGTAAATAACAACCAGGAGCAAGAACCAGGGATTGCTTTTAATATTTTCCCTGAACCTGACCTGGTTGAAGAAAACAATGTAGAATATATGCGCCAGTAAAAAGGCAGATAAACCCAATAAAAAAAAGATATCATTTTTCGGCTGGAACATCAGTAGTACATCCCCCGCCCAGGAAAAGAACAGCGCAAGAAGTATCCATTTTTTAAAACTGCCTTGCTGCCCGTTTATACCAAAAAGAAAAAAGCCGATCAGCGCCGGTATGAGCAATGGCTTGGAGATATTTTGAAGCGGCTCATTACCCGAAACAATACCGGCAATATGCACAACAAGTACAAAAAGGAAAATAGTCAGCCAGTGTTGTTTTTTCATGCTTGATTTAAGCTTCTACCCAGGCTTCGCTGTCTTTGATGAGGTTGATCAGTTCGTCCACTGCTACGTCGCTGTTTACATTTCGTTTGATGACCTCTTTACCCCTGTACAACGTGATCTTCCCGGGACCGCTTCCTACGTAACCAAAATCCGCGTCGGCCATTTCTCCCGGACCGTTCACAATACAACCCATGATCGCGATCTTGACCCCTTTCAAATGATTGGTGACAGCCCGGATCTTTGCGGTAGTTTCCTGCAAATCGAATAAGGTCCTGCCACAGCTTGGACAACTGATATATTCTGTTTTAGAGATCCTTGTCCGTGTAGCCTGCAGGATACTGAATGCGGTATTATTGGTAAACTGGTAAATATCTTTTACATCGAGATAGGTCCGCCCGGTTGTTTCCAGTGATTTCATACCTGCCTTGCTGCTATAACCCAGGCAGATACCATCCCCCATTCCTTCCAGGAACAGTGCGCCAGTTTCTGTAGCGAAATGGATCAGGTGTTCATCGGGTGTTTGCCAGCTGCTGTCGGTGATCAGTATAACCGGGTTTTTAATTCCCCTGCTGATCAATTCAGCAAACATGCGGCGCACTGATTGCATGGCATTTGGGTTAGTCGAGCTCAGGCAAAGAATAACGGATGGATCGTTGGCGAATTTCTCAAGATAGGGAGAGACAGCATCGCTATTATTAAAACAATCGATCATGACAAAATTGAACCGATCACTTTTCCGCTCGGCTTCTGCGTACCCACTATCGCTAAAAATTGGAAAGACCTCCCCCATGCCCCCTCCCACGGAGGGGTTTTTTATAGCGTTTTCCCACGCAGCAGGGTACACGATCACTTTTAATGTTCCGGGTAATGCAAAATCCAATAATTGGTTGCCGGTAAAAATATAATCTGCCGCAGCATCGCCGATGGTCCATTTATCGGTTGCGGCATCGTAAGTGTAACCCACACTTTGCAGGTGAGCCGCTGTGATCTTTTCAATTTTACTCAGATCTGCTACAACAACCGGCACCTGCTTTCCACCGATATTATCCACAGAAAAAGTTTCTCTTCTTTGATATTCAAATGGAGAATAGGGAAGACGAGAGTCAGGAGACGGGAGACCGGAGTGATCAGCACTGTTTCCTGGCTTCGGACTTCGGTCTTCAGACTTCTGACTTGCATATCGTTTCACCAAATCCCTGCATACCGGTATCTCAAACTCGGGATCCTCTGTCAATGAAACACGGATCGTATCACCGATACCATCTTCCAGCAATGCACCGATACCTACTGCCGATTTAATTCTTCCATCCTCGCCATCACCGGCTTCTGTTACGCCCAGGTGCAGCGGGTAGCATTCGCCGAATTCATCAAACATCGTTTTGACCAGCAGGCGGTAAGCTTCTACCATCACCAGTGGGTTGCTGCTTTTCATGCTCAGGATGATATTATGATACGTTTCATTACGGGCGATGCGTAAAAATTCCATGGCACTTTCCACCATCCCCATGGCCGTATCGCCATACCGGCTCATGATCCGGTCGCTCAGCGAACCGTGATTGGTGCCTATCCGCATCGCGGTGCCATGCTGCTTACAGATCTTTACAAGCGGTGTGAACCGTTCACGGATGCGGTCGATCTCCTCGCTGTATTCCGCATCAGTATAATCGATCTGTTCGAATTTTTTCTTGTCAACATAATTTCCCGGGTTCACCCGCACTTTCTCTACGATCCTGGCGGCTATCTCCGCGGCATTCGGTGTAAAATGTATGTCGGCAACCAATGGAGTGGTATATCCTCTTTTCCGTAGTTCATTTTTAATATTGAGTAAATTCTCGGCTTCTTTTTTGGAAGGAGCGGTGATGCGAACCAGCTCGGAGCCGGCTTCAATACAACGGATACTTTGCTCCACGGTAGCCATCGTATCCATGGTATCCGTAGTGGTCATGGTCTGGACCCGGATAGGATTGAAATTCCCGAGCAAAAGGTTTCCAATACTGACCTCTTTTGTTGCCAGCCGTTTATAGTGAGTGAGTGATTCGCAGTATAATTGCATATACAAATGTGGAAATGTGCTAATGTGCAAATTTAGTAAACAAATGAGGGAATGGTGATAGACTTGTCAAACACTTCATTTCCACATCTTAAATCAGCACATCACCAATCTTTACCTTGGGAGCCTCCTCCCGGATCAAGTCCGGGATGCACCGGGTCAAGCCCGGCGTGATCACCAATCTTTGCTTTGCGAACCTCCCTCCCGGATCAAGTCCGGGATGACTACTTTCTGGATCGACCCCAAGATGCACCGGGTCAAGCCCGGGATGACTACTTTCTGGATCGACCCCGGGTGTCCCGGGTCAAGCCCGGGATGACTGCTTTCTGGATCGACCCCGGGATGCACCGGGTCAAGCCCGGGATGACTACTTTCTGGATCGACCCGGGGTGTCCCGGGTCAAGCCCGGTTGACTTGTCTACCAATCTTTGCCTTGCGAACCACCCGTTTTGGATTTTTCTTTCTGGAGACGTTGTTGCACTTCTTTTTCTTTTTGCTGGAGGAGCTTGAGCCGTTGGTCCGCTTCTTTCTCGTTTATTTTGGGTTGCTGTTGCTTTTTTTGCTGATCCTGTTCCCTTTTTTTCTTTTGCTGATCTTCCTTTTTAGGAGGCTCTTTCTTTTTTAATTCAAGCAATGCTTTCTGAAGATTTTCCCGGGCTTCTTTATCATTGGGATCATTGCGTAAAGCGCTTTTATAGGATTCAATGCTTTCTTCCAGGTTTTGCTGCTGGCTGAGGATGACCCCCTTATTATAGAAGGATCTCGATTTCATTTCCTTCGCAGCAGCTTCTTTGGCGATATTGGCATATAATTTTGCCGCTTCTACTTTCTGGTCCTGTTTATAAACAGCATTGGCCTTATTAAACTTTGCCGTTTGGTTGGCAGGATCGGCCTGGGTCGCTTTATCATATTCGATCGCCGCTTTATTATATTCTTCCTGCTTATAATAATCATTCCCGGCCTGGATAGCTTTATCAGCCTCCGCCGATTGTCCATAACAAATCCCTGCACACAATACGGGTAATATGACAAGGAAAATTCTCATACAGCCACTCTTCTTTTTTCAGGAATAAAGTTCTCGGCCAGCAATAAAATAAGCATGGCCAGAACAAACCACATATACCAGGTCTTAAAATTCATTTGCGAAACATCGGCATAGGCTTTCCGTTCTATCTGCGACAATTGTTGTTTGATTAAAGAAACAGCCTCATCGCTTCCCTGGAGGCGGGTATACAAACCATTTGTTGCTGTGGCGATCTGTTGCAGTCCGTCTTCATTCAATTTCGATATCACCGTGTTGCCGGTCTCATCTCTTTTATTCTCCCCCGTAGCTGGGTCAACGATCACTGATCCTTCCGGCGAACCGATCCCCACGGTATTGATCATCACCCCGAGCTCCGCAAGGTCTTTTGCTGTTTTTACAGCATCCTCGTCATGATCTTCCCCATCGGAGATCAAAATGATCGTTTTAAATCGTTTATCCGCAGGATTGAATACATTGGCGCTCATGGTAAGCGCATTACTGACAACCGTTCCCTGCTGGGGTACCGCATCCGGCGAGGCTGTTGAAACAAACAATTGTGCCGCACCATGATCGGTTGTCAACGGCATCTGCAAGTAGGCTTTGCCGGCAAATAACACCAGGGCGATCCTGTCATCGGGCATCTCGTTCATCAGTTTGCTGATAAACTGTTTCGCCCTTTCCAGCCGGTTTGGGGCAAGGTCGGCAGCCAGCATACTTTTACTTACATCGAGAGCGATCGCGATATCGATCCCTTTCCGGTTAACCGAATTGGATCCACCCGGTTTTCGTGGATTGAGCACGGCAATAGCGCCGAGGGTAAAGGCCAGGAAAACAACAATAAACTTTACAGAAAATAACCTGGCAGAATAATTTTTGATAAGCTCCCTCACCAGTTTCTCATCGCCGATCCTTTTCATGATCTTTTTCTTCCAGGCCAGCATTGCCAGGAATATAAGGACCATCATGGCCAGTCCGCCAAATATCCAGCTTAGTTCTTTGTGTTCAAATTGAGGCATAAGGGCGATAATATAAGCAAGAAAAGTACCAACAATGGGCCCTGGTCTCCCGGGACAAGCCCTGTTTACATTTTACCCTTAAAAAATCCCAGGTGTTTTAAGATATCCTTCAGCATTTTCACCCGTACGACCGACATATCAAAATTACGATCTGTTGATTCGATATTGAGTACGAAAAAGTATGGATGGTTATTTTCCTCGATCCAGCCTACTACCCAGCCCAGGGAATGGTCTTTTTCGGTAAAGCCCCAGCCGGTCTTATACCCCAAACGGTAATTCGCATTGTTCTCTCCTGTGTATAACATAGCGCTTTTTACGGTTTCCTGGTAGGTTTTAAAAAAAGGTAGCTGGTCAAAATATAATCGCTTTACCAGTCCCAGTTCTTCATCGGGAGTTATTTTCAGCGAATTATCCAGCCAGAATGAATCAATGGTTGTTGTTATTTTGCGGCTGCCGTACTTGAGTGAATCCAGCCAGAGCTGCATGGTATCCCTGCCGATCCTCCGGGCGACTTCCTGGTAATAATTCACCGAGGAGACTTTAAATGCTTCTCTCATTGTGAGATCCTTGTTCCAATCCTCCACGCGGCGTTTTACGCGATCCCATTTGATCAGCATACTATCGCTGCTGATCTTGCCGGTTTGCAGACCGATCAATGAATTCACGATCTTGAATGTGGAAGCGGGTAAATAACTGCTATCGCGGTAACGGGCCAGGTTGTGTACCGTAAACTTCCCCGTACCATTATCCATCAGGGCAAAACAGCCTTCCACCTTATTCTCCGTAAAGAATTTTTCGAGGCTTTTATCTTTTTTTACATTATTCTGTGAGCAGGAAGAAAGAACAACGACAACGAAAAGACAGGATAAAATGATCTTAACCACGGTATTATTTTGCGCAAAGGTAAAGCCCCTATGCTGATCTGGACAAAACTGCTTTGGCCTAAAATAAAAAGTCCCGGTAATAACCAGGACTGTATCTTTTTTGGATGGAATTTCCTTACATATAAAAACCACCTTTTTGTTTGTAATGCTTATTCCCCTGGCAATCCCTTTTGGTTGCTGCGCAGGAGCTAAAAACAAACATAACAGTAGCTATAACAGCTAAACAAAGCAAAAATCTTTTCATACTTTCTTTTTAAAAAAGTTGGGTCAACAAATTAGTTAAGGAAATTCCAGAGGATGTTTGGGGGTAGAAGTTTAGACCATCGTAAGTAGAAAACGAAAGTAATACCCGGTTTTTGCTTTTCATAACATCTTGCCTTATTTTTTCGACTAATTTTATAAAACAAGCCTACCCAAAGAAGAAATATCGTAAAAAAACCCATTTTTAGTAAATTTACGTTCCCAAAAACCTCTTATTATGAAAAGTATCCTGTTCGTACTGCTTGCAACCGCTACCCTGCACACTGCCTGCAATAATAAATCCAAAGACACTGCTACGGTTACCAGTAAAGATGGTGCTGAGCAGGTAACGGTAGATCCAACCAAGCTGCAGGAGGCCGCCCAGGATATGCTGAAAATAAAAGAAGAGCTCACCAACCTGACACCTTTAACAGTGGATGAGTTAAAAGCTTTATTCCCCGCACAATTAATGGGAGCCCCTGCTTCTGATCTTAATGTTTCTGCTTTTTCAGGTGCTTCTGTAGCCGATGCTAAATATAAAATCAATGACAGTACGGACATCAAACTGACGGTAATCGATTGTGCAGGACCCGGTGGTGCCGGCATCTATAACATGCAATATCTCGGTATGTATAATTTCCAGGAGGATACTGATGAGGAATATACAAAGACCATTGATTTCAATGGTGGAAAAGCTTTTGAAAACTGCAAGAAGAAAAGGAATGACTGCAATTTCACCTATTTCAGCGCACGTCGTTTTCTTATTTCACTGGAAGGGGATAATGTAGGAATCGATGCGTTGAAAGATGTGGCGAAGGGGTTGAATATTAAATAGAAATTTAAAAACCATCTTACCATACATTCCAATCCAGCGCGATCGTTTCATTCCGGGAGGTAGGCTTTTGTAATCCTTTCGTCAGTTCCTCTACCCGTTTGCCTACGATTTTTTTCATTTCACTGATCTTCATGCTGGAATTGGCTTTCATCGCCTCAAGTATACTATAAGTAAATACTCCGTTCTTCAGGTCATTTCTTTCCAATGCAAACTGGGTGCCCGCGGCCGCGGAGATAATAGTAGCGCCGGTACTCTTGCCCACATTGACAAACAGGCTCTGCATCAGCTCAAAGCTATTTTTTAATCCCAGGCGGCCTTCCTTTTTATAAGCAACCGGTTTCAGGCCTTTAATTAATGAGTCGGAACTTGCATTGAGCCTAATAAGGTCTTCCTTGTCCACTTCACCACTATGACAGGCATCGATCAGCATCAGTTTTTTTCTTGCAGGGATACTGTCCAGTAAGCTCTCCAGTTCATCATAAGCAAGCCCGTTCTGTTCGGGTTTTTCAAAATTGACGGAATAGGTAGATAGATAATAATCGTACTCCTTGCTCAGCATGCCATGACCGGAATAAGCAATGATGACTTTGTCATTTTCTGTTGTCTGCAGTAATTTTTGTTTGATGGCTTTTACATTGTTTACTGTTACGTTCTTGTTAAACAGTGTGTCAATAATGATATCGTTCTTGTATTTCTCTTTCAGCTTTACCGACAAATCCCGGATATCCTTACTGCTATATTGCAGGTTGTACTGGTTGTCTGCAAATTCATCAATACCGATACCGATGAAATAAACAGTTTCTTTTACCCCTGCAACTGGCTGGTAAAAAACCGGTTTAGGTTTACGAAAGCTTTCCATTCCGTTGCTGTTCATTACAGAAGCAGTAATAATATTTTCACCCGGAGTCAGGGTAATTTGAATAGTGGTATCAATATTTTTTCTGTTTTTGTGACGAAGATTAATTCCCTTTTTTCCAAAGCAAGGAACATCGTTGATGTAAATATGCAGGTGGTCAAGCGGAAATTCATCGTCACTTGCTTTTATATGCAGCTGTAGTTGCTTATTTTTTTGCAGATAAGCAATTGAGTTTTTGTTTTGAAGTTCTGTTACCGGCACTTGATATCCCTGACGGAATGAGGAAGTATCAATTCCCAGTCTTTTAATTCTTTTTTCATAAGCCCGGCGATAAGAACGGATCAGGGCTGTATCATCATTACCGATATACTCCAGTACTTTGTCAGGCCGGTTATATTTAATATCAAGCTGATCAAATGTGATAATATCATGTGCTTTTGTTACATAGTGAAGCGATCTTGCTGCGTCAGGAGTACACATGTAATAACCATTGTGTGTTTGTGTAAAATAGCCGGTACTGTCAATAGTGTAGAAAGTATACAAAGGTTGTAATGTATGGGCATCCCATACATAATGTGCCCCTGGAGTAAAACTCAGCAAGTATTTCTCCGGCCAGTTCTTCGGCGTATTTGTTACGGCCAGTTCACCGATAAGTTCTTTTATTTTCTTACCGGTCTTAATTTCATAAACCAAGGTTCTGGTTTCTGATTCGGCAACGAAAACCTGCTGTTCATTTTTTCCGAACCGGATTATAACCGGGAAAAAACCAAGGTTCTTTATTGTTGAAACTGTTTTGCCTGTTTTACGGCTGATAATATAAATGACGGAGCCTTCATCCAATTGCGGAGCCAGGTAGTCTCTTATAGCTGTATGCACCAGCAGGTAATCTCCGCTGTTACTTACCGCAGCCAGTTGGGGTGTTTGCGGAAACTGCTGTAACCATACTGTTCTTTTTTCAGCTAAAGAAATGATGGAAACACTTTTGTCTTTACTGCCAATAGTAAGCAGTTGCCGGTCGTTATTAAAAAACTGTTCTGGTTGGTGGTTCAAACCCGTACGAAAATTATACAATGCTGTATCGGTCCTGGACTGAATGATCAGCTCACCTTTCGATGAATTGTAAGCGTAGTATGCATCACTATCAGATACCAGGTAATTGCTACTCCCCACTGCTTCGCCAATATTGGTCTTGCCAGTACTGAACGAATCAAGCGAAACCGTTAACAACTGTGGTTTCTCTTCACTTATCAAAAGTGCATGGTATTGAGGCTGGGTAGCAGATACCCGGATAAAATCAAGGTCTCCATCACTGGCAATAGCTGGATTAGAGTGCCCGTAATCCATATCATAACTACCTACCTCATACTGACTGCGCAGTTCTGGAATGTTCCAGACATTGTAGAGAGGTGGGATCCCGGTATTTTTAGTGTAAGTTATCAGCCTTTTTGCATCAGCCGACATCAGCATTACCGGGTAATTATATAGATATACACCTCTTTCAAAATTTCCTTTTAGCTGGCCGGTTTTGGGATCCCAGATTTTAATCTGACTTCCGTATTTTGAATGGGCAGCCGCAACTGTACCGTTTGTGGCAATGATACTGTTGCTGATATTGTAGGCTGCACCATCCAGCCATCGGGTTTCTTTTGTAGACAGATCAATATAGCGACCCCTGTTTCCATTAAGCAGTCCGATATAATTCTGATTACCAAAAGCGAAACCCACTTCCCATGGCTCAATGCTGGTTCTCCATTCTTCCTTGCCGGAAAGTATGTTGTAAATAATAAGCTGGTGATCCATATTGTTAAAAGCCAGCAAACCGGATTTTTTATTGTAGGCATATGTAGTAAGTTCATTCACATTTACACTGTCCTTAAAATTTTTAAGTATGGCTCCGTTTACAGTATTAAATAACTGCAGCGGCTGGATAGTGCTATCCCTGTCATACTTATTTCCAAATAAAAGAGAAGCATTGAGAGCAACAAGATTACTGGATTCAGGAAGTTCAACAGTAGCAGTTGATATGTTTTTACCCGTTAGGATATTGTATACCTCCACTCTCCTGGAAAGATAAATGATCACCAGTTTATCTTCATCCACCAAAAGTGACCGGATATCATCCCCGTTCCCATACTGGCGTATGTCCGTATGCAAAAGATAATTCCGATCAATCACTTTATTATTGCGTATGAATAATATTTTCGAACTTGCAGCAGTAAAACATACTGTAATTAATTCTTCCGCAGCACCGTCACCTTTTACGCTGTCAATTGCTTTGCCTGTAGCAACTGAATAAACCGTTAACTGGTACTCTTTCCACACAGCGAAATATTTACCATCAGGAGAAAGCTGGTATTTCATAAAAGCAAAGTCATCGCTTTTTAACTCATACAATAATTGGCCGGTAAGTGTTTTCCATCCTTTCAATGAAGATGAGCCACCGGTTATAATGTATTCTCCCTTTCCTGCAAAAGCGGCATTGGCAGAGTAATCGTCTGCCGGAAGCGTATTAATCAATTTTCCTGTTTCAGTATGCCAGAGTTTTACCTGCCCGTCTCTGGCACCGGTAAGTATGTATTTATTATCCGGACTGAATTGAATGCTGTTAACAAGGCTTGCGTTTTCCTTTGCATCAAGATGGCCGGTTTGAAGTACCAATTTTGGCTCCTGCGCTTTGCAAAATCCACAGCTTAATAAAAACAGTTTACTAATTACTATTATCTTTTGAAGTAACGGGGATTGCATTAGTGATTTTTTTAAAGGGTCTATGAACTGGCTGCTCTGTTAAGTTCGACAAATGCCACTAAAATCGGATTCCGAAAAAGAAAGTGTTTGTTCGAGCGGATAATCACCACACATTCCAATTCACCGCAATCGTTTCGTTCCGGGATGTAGGCTTTTGTAATCCTTTTGTCAATTCCTCTACCCGTTTACCTACAATCGTTTTCAGTTCACTGATCCTCATGCTGGCATTGGTTTTCATTGCCTCAAGTATGCAATAAGTAAATACGCCGTTCTTCAGATCATTTCTTTCCAATGCAAATTGGGTACCCGCAGCCGCGGAGATAATAGTAGCGCCGGTACTTTTGCCAACATTTACAAACAGGCTCTGCATCAGCTCAAAACTATTTTTTAATCCCAGGTGGCCTTCTTTTTTATAAGCAACTGGCTTCAGGCCTTTAATTAATGAGTCAGAACTTGCATTTAGCGTAACAAGGTCTTCCTTATCCACTTCCCCGCTGTGACAGGCATCGATCAGCATCAGTTTTTTTCTCGCGGGGATACTGTCCAGTAAACTTTCCAGTTCATCATAGGGCAATCCGTTCTGTTCGGGTTTTTCAAAATTTACGGAATAGGTGGAGAGATAATAATCAAAGTCTTTACTTAACATCCCGTGACCGGAATACGCAATGATCACTTTGTCATTCTCCGATGTCTGAAGCAATTTTTGCTTCAGTGCTTTTACATTTTTTACTGTTACCTGCTCGTTGAATAGGGTGTCAATTACAATATCGTTCCCGTATTTCTCTTTCAGCTTTACCGATAGATCGCGAATATCTTTGGTGCTATATTGCAGGTTGTACTGGTTGTCAGCAAATTTATCAATACCAATACCAATGAACCGGGTGCTTTCCTTTTGTTTGATAGCCGGAGTATAATTAACCTGTAAAGGCATCCGGTAACTTTCGGTTCCATTCACATTCGTAATACTTGTTTCTATTCGGTTTTCTCCCTGCGATAATTTTATAGTGATTGTTGTATCAAGGTCATTTTTATTCCGCTTGCGGATGCTGATACCCCTTTGTCCGAATACCGGTGCTTCATTCACCCATATATTGAAGCGGTCAAGTTTGTAGTCGCTGTCGGTTGCTTTAATACGAAGCGACAAGTTTCCACTTTTTTGTTCATATTCAATAGCATCGCGGTTTGCAAAATCCGCTTCAGGCACACTGTAGCCATCCCTGAATGCCGTTGTATCAACCCCCAGTTTCTTAATTCTTTTTTCCCAGGCTTTTCGGTAGCTTTTCATTAGTGCGGTATCAGTGCTACCGATTGCTTCCAATACTTTGTCGGGGCGATTGTATTTAACGTCGAGTTGTTCAAAGGAAATAACCCGCATGTCTTTATTTACATAGTACAAAAGTTTACTCGCATTCAGATTCGCCATATAATAACCGGAAGGAATCATCTTGAAACTGGTCTCCCGGTTCATCATCAGGCAGGTGTATAGCAGGTGGCCGGTTTCCAGGTCCCACATCTTTGCAGTATTATCCTCCGAGACAGTCAGTACTTTACCGGGATCCGGCAAAACCAGTACGGTCGTAACCTTATTTTGGTGGCCTGTCAGTGTTGAAATAGGGGTGAATGTATGGGCATCGTAAACGCTAACTTCAGCCTCATATATGCCAAAAATATATTTCCCATCTGCACTTGTTTGTAACCGTTGAGCGTATCCTTTAAATTCTCGTATAAGGGTGCCGGTCAGCGGATCCATAACGCCTATATTTCCACTATTGGTAGAATAATAAACCTGGCTCCCATCTTTTGACCATATTACATCCCAGTAAGCCGCTTCAGTTACATCCTTATTGGTTTTCCTTGCCCATAACTGTTTTAGCTTTTCCAGGTCCCAGGCTTGAATGCCTTTCTGCATATCGTAATGCCAGACGAGTAATTTTGTTTTGTCGTGGTTCAAAGCATCGAGCCCACCCGGTATTGTCAGTAGAGGTTTCTTTGCTTTCTGCTCGTATACCGGGAAATTATCGGCCCCCAGGATCAGGAACCGGCTTCCCTTCCCGATAAATACCAATTCTCTTACATGATCTTTTACCTCCCACTCCTGTATCTTTTGACCCGATGTAAAATCCCATAATTCAAGTTTTTCATTTGTATATCCAAGGAATCGCGTGAGGTCATTATTCACGGTAGAAAGCCAGAGACGGTCATGGTCGATAGTTTGTTGGAGTGCCCCCGTCTTCCCGTCAACCACATAAGATTCAAGGTAGATATCGGAAAGAAATAACTTTTTACTATCCGAGGAAAAAGTGAAATTGTTATCATCCTCCAGGGAAATGTCCTGCATGCCTCTTTTTTGCAGGTTGGGATCCAGGCATTGCATCCGCCTCGCATCCCATAAGCTGATCACCTGGTCATCCGTTTTACTCACCCGGAGCAGGCGGGTTCCATCCGGGCTATACTTAAGTTCTTCCATAGGATCATTCACCGGACCATCTACGGGCGACAAGTTATTATCCTGTATGTTCCAGATACCCGCGGATTGGTATGCTTCCGTAATGATATACGCAGAATCGGCCGATAAATAAGCCCTTTCTACCGGGTTAGTATATCCTTGCAGTTTCACCAATAATTTTCCAGTGCGACTATCCCAGATGGCCCCATTTTTCGATTTCCCAAAATGTCCGGCGATCTTCTGATCATCGGGGCTGAAGGCAACGATTCCCGGATTTTTCACATCGCGCAACACTGCTTTTGTAGTCCCGTTGTTAGCATCGATGAGCCGGGTAGTATCATTATAACTGACGAGGTAGTCATTTCCCGCATGGCTGAAGCCGGCCACCTTCCATTCCGGTCCACGCGGATTTTTCAAAGCCCCGGTAGTGGCATCCCATAAGTGTGCGCCACCAATGGCCATCGTAATGATCGAACGACTATCGCTGCTAAATGAAATCGATGCAATACTGGAATAACTACTCACTACCAGGTCAGCGATCCAGGCTCCTTTTTCGAGGTCCCAGAGTTTCGGCATACGGTCACCAATAATCGAGGATACCATTCGTTTTCCATCCGGGCTGATCGTGATGGATTTGGGTGTTGCGGTATGGCCGGACAGCGTATGAATCAATTCGCCATTTGCAGCCTGCCATATCTTAATGGTCTTATCACCTGAACCGGTGGCCACTTTCATTCCATCCCCGGAAAAAGCCACGCATTCGATATAGGAATTGTGGCCTTTGAGAGTAGCTAGTACGGACCCTGTCTCCGTATCGCAAATCAAGGGATTATTGTAGGTCTGGAGGATCAGTTTACGACTATCGGGACTGAAAGCAACTGATTGAATAGATGTGTAGCCTATTTTTAATGTTACGATGGGTAAACCGGTGAAAGCGCTATAAAGTGAAGGTACCCCACTCGAACTAGTGACTGCGATCTTCGTGCCGTCCGGACTAAAAATGGCAAAGTCAATAAAACTCCTCCCGGTATGTATCGCTTTTATCAGGGTGCCGGTCCGGGTATCCCACAAGCGGGCAAAAGTATCAATGGAAGCTGTTGACAGGAGACGGTTGCCTGTAGGGTCAAAGGACAAGACCTCGATATCATTGGTATGTCCTTTGAGATCGGCCAGGAGTTTGCCTGTATTCACATCCCAAAGCTTTACTGTATGATCATCCGCGCCGGTGGCGATCAATCGACCGTCGGGACTAAACTGGAAAACAGTTATTTTATCGGTATGTCCTACCGGGAGCATCAACCTGGGAGATTGGGCGCCGGTGTTTCGTGAAATCAATAATAGGGCAAAGAATAGGGTAAGGTTCCGGATGGATATCATGCCTGCAATTTGAGAAGAAAATATTGAATTGCTGTTAATTAAACAATTCCCTTCCCCCGATTTTTCAAATGATCAATTCCTTTAATGTCATTCCTGCCAAGGCCGGTTACCAAATCGTCCAATCCACCGCTATCGTTTCATTTCTGGATGTTGGTTTTTGCAAGCCCTTAGTCAGTTCTTCCACCCTTTTACCAACAATCGATTTTAGCTCACTGATCTTCATGCTGGCATTGCTTTTCATTGCCTCGAGTATGCAGTAAGTAAATACACCGTTCTTCAGGTCATTTCTTTCGAGCGCAAACTGGGTGCCCGCGGCCGCGGAGATAATAGTAGCGCCGGTACTCTTGCCCACATTTACAAACAGGCTCTGCATCAGCTCAAAACTATTTTTTAGTCCCAAGTGACCTTCCTGTTTATACGCAACCGGCTTCAGGCCTTTAATTAATGAGTCGGAACTTGCATTGAGCGTAATAAGATCTTCCTTATCCACTTCCCCGCTATGACAGGCATCGATCAGCATCAGTTTTTTTCTCGCTGGGATACTATCCAGCAAACTTTCCAGTTCATCATAGGGCAATCCGTTCTGTTCGGGTTTCTCAAAATTTACGGAATAAGTGGAGAGATAATAATCAAAGTCTTTACTTAACATGCCGTGACCGGAATACGCGATGATCACTTTGTCATTCACCGATGTCTGAAGCAATTTTTGTTTGAGTGCTTTTACATTGTTTACTGTTACCTGCTCGTTGAACAAGGTGTCAATAATGACATTATCCCCGAATTTCTCTTTCAGCTTTAGTGACAAGTCCCGGATATCTTTACTGCTGTATTGGAGGTTGTACTTACTATCAGTGAACTGGTCAATACCGATACCCACAAAACGGGTCATTTCTTTTTGTTTTTCGGCGGGAGTATAAATTACGGTAAGTGGCACCCGGTAGCTTTCCGAGCCGTTAAAGTTGGTTATTGAGGTTTCAATTATATTCTCTCCTGCGGAAAGTGTAATAGTAACGGTTGTATCAAACCTATTGGAGTTTTTTCGCCGTAGGTTAATTCCCCTCTGACCATACACAGGAACTTCATTCACCCAAATATTGAAACGATCAATTTTATAAATGTTGTCCTTAGCTTTTATGACCAGGGACAGCTTGTTTTCTTTCTGGTCAAACTGAATTTTATTCCTGTTCACTACTTCTGTTTCTGGCATCCTAAAATCTTTTTTGAATGCAGTAGTATCAATTCTCATTTTTTTCAACCGTTTAAGGTAAGCCCTGTAATAGGAGCGGACCAGTAATGGATCAGCGTCACCCATCGCTTCCAATACTTTATCAGGCCGGTTGAATTTTACATCCAATTGCTCGAAACTGATCACATTTAAATCCTGGGTTACATAATGCAATTTTTTGGCTGCATTTTGCGACCCCATATAATATCCGGAAGGAGTTTGAATCAAGTAATTAGTACTGTCAACTCCCAAAAAGGTATAAAGCAGGCGGCCCGTTCGGGCATCCCATATTCTGCAGGTAAGATCGTATGAGGATGTCACGATCTTATCCGATAAAGGTGAATAAGAAGCGCTGGTGGCAAAGGCTTTATTACCCTTCAGATCAAATCTTTTTTTGCCTGTGCCTTCATCCCAAAGCGTGAGGTCATTACTATTTACTTGTGTTAAAATTGTCTTCATATCCGGCGAGTAAACAGCCAGCCATAAGAAAAGCGTTTTTCCCATTTCTTCCTGGTACGCTTTACCGGTAATTATCTCTTTGCCTGTTTGCGCATCCCAGATGGAGGATTCCCCTTCCACCATAAACACAATGACCCTTTTCCCGTCGGGCGAAAAAGAGGCAGTCATTATTCCTTCCCCTGTCGATGGATCAAATTGGGTGATTAATACCATTCTTTTGGTTTCATAAATGCTTATGGTAGGATCACCCACTATCATGAACTTACTACCATCTTCAGAAAAACACGCTGCTGAGGCTATTCCATGCACAAACCTGTAATAACGTCTGAAAGGCCGCACCGTACGAATTCTCACCGTGTCATCATTGTCAGGAAAAATTACATACTTCCCGTCTGGTGAAAAGCAAGAATTAACTATTCTATTATAGTGACCACGCACCCTGAACAACCGCTGTTTCTTCTCAATATCCCATATGGTAACCCGATCATCTCCATCCTCCTCCGCAACTTCTGTAAATGGCGCACAAATGATCATAGAGGCATCGGGAGAAAAAGCGGCTGTCCACATATAGAAATGTCCTGAGTAACAGCGTATGGAGGTGATCAATTTTGCTTCTTTAGCATCCCATATCCTGGCAAAACCATCTGCACTGGCTGTGACAATTTTTTTACCGTCCCTTGAATAAATGGCACTCCATACCTGCGAACTATGTGCTTTTAAACGGCTGATCAAACGGCCGGAGAGCGCATCCCATATTGCCGCTGATGATGACGCTGTAGTCACGATCATTGTATGGTCGAGTGAATAATTTGCAATAAACCCCTGATCAATCCCCAGTTCATCTTCTAAATCTTCCTGCATCCTGTTTTGTTGGTATCCTTTTTCAATTTTATCCAGGATCAGCGAATCAGTCACCTCCCGGTTGGGCGGGGGCCTGGAAGCGAGATAATTATTTAGATCAGGTGTAATCTTGTATGTTTTAAGATTCAATATTTTTTTATCAAAATGTACTTTTTCATCTGAAACAAAAAAAACATTGTCATCATCCCGGATAGCTAACTTGAGATACTTTATCAACCTTCCGCTTAAAGCGTCATATAGGCTGATGCTTTCGGATGCAATGCAAAGGATTTTTCTTCCATTTGGAGAATAGATTGCCGTGACTATTTCTTCATCTTCATACTTAAGTGTTGGCCTTAAATCAAGCAATAGTTCACCGGATAATGTCTTCCAGACTTTTATGGTAGAATCCTCGGAAGTTGTAACAACGTATTTTCCATCCGGGGAAAAATTTGCACTGAAAATTTCAAAAGTATGGCCCAAAGGCAACATTAGCCTTGGCTCCTGGCCTGTCATTTTAGTACTCGCCAAAATTATAATGGCAAAAAAAATAATAGAGAATTTTAGCACCGACATAGACTAACAATTTATAGGTAAATGAGGTAATGCTATTTCCGTAAATTTCATCCTCTAATTCATGACCCCATATAAGTTCACTAAAACCTCTATCAACTACTCGCAAAATAGCGGGTATACCTTAATAAATATAAAATAATTAATTTGTTATTAATAGGTTGTATATTAAATAATATTTTTATTCTTATATTTAATAAAGAGTTTCAATGACATAATATTCCTTAAAGAGTGGGGGACCTGGAATAAGGACGGGGTCATAGAATTTAAAAACGCAATAAGAAGTTCTCGCAATACTTAAAAAACGAAAAATGAAATTTCACTGGCAAAAAATTTCCATCCTCCTTGGCATTTTACTTGCTTCAGGGGTTAATAATCTATGGTCAACGGATGTTCATAGAACCGGCTGCGGTAGTAAAGTATTGTCTGACACCGTTCCTCCCGTTGATAATTCTAATCAGAAAGTACCCTTCAAAAATAAATTCCAATATAATAAGGACGGAAAGATCAGCCATATTGAGACAGAAGATTATAACATAAAAATAGAATATGATACCCGCTGTAACAAACAGGTCAAGTCAACAAGAATAAAAAAAGAAACCGGGGATTCTATCGTGTACAGCTTTACCTATGATGCATCCTGCCAGCTTTCAGCCGGGGAATCATCAGATGGAATAAAACTCGGGTTTAAATTTGACTCCAAACAACGACTTATCACTATTATACAATCATCAAGGAAGATCAATATTGTATATAATGATTCCAGTTTACCAAAAAAGATTTCATTGGGAAACAGGGACTATCTGGATAACATATACGATTCATCCGGAAAGATTATGTATATGAAGGGATTTAATACCTGGTGGCATCCCACGGTTGGAACTTTTAGGGTATTAAAGATTATGTATCACATGATAGAAGATACAGAAACCCTATTTAACCGATTATTAAAATTTAAACCAGGGCTTAATATGGCTGAAATTCGTTTTTTGTTTAATCAACTTGCTGAGCGGCCACCATTTATAGATTGGGATATGTGAGATCCCTAAAAGCTGGCCATTTGAAATTAGAGGTTACTCTCCATTGAAAAAGCAAATGGGTGGTTAATAAATAATGGAGCAGCAATGACCCGGTCTTTTATTTTGCGGTAGCAAGTTTCAACACCCCCAATTCCTTCCCCACTTTTGTAAAGGCTGCGATCGCTTTGTCCAGGTGGGCCTGCTCATGCGCGGCGCTTAATTGTACACGGATACGAGCCTGGCCCTTGGCTACCACCGGGAAGAAGAAGCCAATGACATAGATACCTTCCTCTAAAAGTTTCGAAGCAAAGTTTTGTGCCATCACGGCATCATACAACATGATGGGTACGATCGGGTGATCACCGGGTTTGATATCGAAACCGGCAACGGTCATTTTATCCCGAAAATATTTTGTGTTGAATTCTAATTTATCGCGCAGTTCTGTTGTTTCTGTGAGCATATCCAGCACCGCAATCGAAGCACCCACAATAGAAGGAGCTACTGTATTACTGAATAAATAAGGCCTTGATTTCTGCCGCAACATTTCTATAATTTCTTTCCTGCCGGAGGTAAATCCACCCGAAGCGCCACCCAATGCTTTACCGAGTGTACCCGTAATGATATCGATCTTGCCCATTACCCCGCGGTATTCATGTGTGCCACGACCCGTCTTCCCCAAAAAACCGGAAGAATGACATTCATCGATCATGATAATGGCATCGAATTTTTCTGCGAGTGCAACGATCTTATCCAGCTGCGCAATCGTGCCGTCCATGCTGAAAGACCCATCCGTTACGATGATCCGGCTGCGGAGTGCGGCTGTTTCTTTTAGTTTCGCTTCCAGGTCCTCCATATTGTTATGCTCGTAGCGGAAACGTTGTGCCTTGCATAAACGCACCCCATCAATAATGGAAGCATGGTTCAATGTATCAGAGATGATAGCATCCTCTTCGTTGAACAAAGGTTCGAAGACTCCCCCGTTGGCATCAAATGCCGCTGCATATAAGATAGTATCTTCCGTACCGAGGAATTTTGATATTTTTTCTTCCAGCTCTTTATGAATATCCTGGGTGCCGCAGATGAAACGGACACTGCTCATTCCATATCCTCTTTGTTCAATGGCTTTGTGAGCCGCTTCAATCACTTTGGGGTGAGATGAGAGACCGAGATAATTATTGGCACAAAAATTCAGTACTGTCTTTCCATTTACTGTTATTTCGGCACCCTGCTGGCTGGCAATGATCCTTTCGGTCTTATACAGACCCGATTCCCTGATCTCTTCCACTTCTTTGGCGATGCGTTTTACCAGCTTATCATTCATATAGCGTTATTTGACGACAAATATAATCATCTGGTCCCGGTCTGGTTGTCCCCGAACAATACCTATCCCGGCGATTTTTACCACATAGGATCATAGGTACATAGTTACACATAGCCTGTTAACCAATCATCTGGTCCCGGTCTGGTTGTCCCCGAACAATACCTATACCGGCGATTTTTACCACATAGGATCATAGGTACATAGTTACACATAGCCTGTTAACCAATCATCTCGTCCCGGTCTGGTTATTCCCGAACAATACCTATCCCCGCGATTTTTACAACATAGGATCATAGGTACATAGTTATACATAGCCTGTTAACCAGATGATCCAGGGACTCGCGAGAATAATTATAAGAAAACTGTAACATTTTCCTCTCTACTTTCGTCCCATCACAAAATCAGCTAATATGAAGAAGAAAAATTGGGCTTTTATTGCTATTACTGCTGTTTTGCTGGCGTTGACCCTGATCGCTTTCCGTCCTTCTCCCGAACAACCCGCTACCCAAAAGCCCAGCTGCTGCAAAAAAACAAAGAAATGCTCTGAGTCCGAGCAGGATAGCAAGACCGGCCCCAATGATTTCCGCCTGGAAAGTCTTTCCCAGCAATTTATTTTCATTTTTCCATCCACGTATTGATTATCAGTCAGTAATAACAGAAAAAACTTTGTTTTCTTTGTAACTTATTTGCCTGCTGTCCGTATTACCAGGCAGGCAGTCCCATTCCAACACTAATTTTATCTGCTACCAGGCTGTTTATGACCGAAAGAGAATACAATGAATGTGTAACCGAGTACGCAGATAATGTGTACAGGTTCATCGTAAAAAATCTCCGCCACGAGGAAGATGCCCGTGACGTGGTGCAGACCGCATTTGAAAAAATGTGGCGCAACCGCGAGGAGGTGGATGCCCCGAAAAGCAAATCCTATCTTTTTACGGTCGCCTATCACCAGATGATCGATCATATCCGCAAAGTGAAAAGGATACAGTTGCGGGAGGAATTCAACGAGGGATCAAGGGTGGAGAACAGGCCGGTAAACAACCTGAAAAAAGTGCTGGAAGAAGCACTGGGCCGTCTCGGCGAAACACAGCGTTCGCTGGTATTGCTGAAGGACTATGAAGGATACAGCTATGAAGAAATAGGCCAGATCATGAACCTCAATCCCAGCCAGGTGAAAGTATATCTGCACCGGGCAAGAGTTCAACTGAAAGAATATTTGGTAAAAATGGAGAACGTTATTTAAACATGAACATCAACCGCCATAATTACGAAGAATTCTTTATCCTGTACATGGATAATGAACTCGGCAGCGATGAACGCCGCATGGTGGAGGCTTTTGTTCAGCAACACCCGGACCTCCAGGAGGAACTGGACCTGCTTTTACAATATAAACTGGTTCCCGACCCAGCTATTATATTCAGCGGCAAAGAAGAGTTGATGAAGATAAACGGCGAGACCCCTGTCACTCTCAGCAATTATGAGGAATGGCTGGTCCTTTATATGGATGATGAGCTGACGAATACTCAAAAGTTATCTGTTGATCAGTTCCTGGCAGCCAATCCTGCTATCCGCCAGGAGTTCATTTTATTTAAACAAACAAAGTTTTCACCTGAGCCCCTTGTATTTACCAATAAGAAATCTTTATACAGGAAAGAAGAAAAGGTCCGCCCTGTACCTTTTCGCTTCTGGAGAGCCGCTGCGGCCATATTGATCCTTGCCGCGGGTGTTACAACCGTTGTTATGGTCAACAGGAAATCAACTACTAAAGAGGACCTGGCGAATATTCCTGTTAACCAACAAAAAGAGCAGGCCGCTGACAAACGGGTTAATACACCCACGAAGAACGAAACTGTTGTCAGCAGGACCAATGTCAACCAGCCGGCAGAGAACACGGTTATTGTCTCTCCCAAACAGTCTAATAATCCTGTAGCGGTTCAGCAAAAAAAAGAGCAGGTGAAAGAGTTACCCAAAAATATTTTACAACGGGATATAAAGAACGAAACAGTGATCGCAGTGAATAATGAAAACAAAACTAACAACCTGCCACAACCAGAGAATAATCCGAACATCGGCAATAAGAACGATGCAGTCAACAGCATCGCTAAAAATAATGTTCCCAAAGAAATCGTAGATCCAAAAAACTTAACGCCGAAAAATACTGCTGTAACAAACAACTCCGCTAATTCGTCAAACATCGTACAGGCGGCTTATCCCGCGGATAACACCGAACTGGAACCCAACGGCAAAAAAACAAAGCTTCGTGGCTTCTTCCGGAAAGTAACACGCACCTTTGAGAAAAGAACCAATATTGATGCTACTACCGATGACAATCAATTATTGGTAGCCGGGTTGAGCATCAAACTCAAATAGCCCCGCCGGGTTCGGGATAACAAGTACAAGTATTAATAATAAATTTATAAAAAGAAAAAAATGAAAAGGATAATTACCCTATGCGTAGCCTTATTCACCCTCAGCAGCGCTTTTTCGCAAACTGATACAACGGTCACCAATCCCGCACCCAAAGATGATACGATCCGTATCGGCGGAATGGTCATCATCCGCAAAGCAGGATCCAAGGACCGGCAGGTCATCCGGGACAAGGAATACAGCATGAAGAACAGGAAAGGCGGCAAACAATCCAACCTTACCACCAACTGGTGGATCATGGACATAGGTTTTGCCAATTATAAAGACAATACGGATTATAGCAGCGCCGCTGCCCAGGCTTATGCCCCGGGAAGCAATGCTTCGTGGTTCCGGGTAAAAGGATTCAAATCACGCACGGTCAATCTCTGGTTCTTTATGCAAAAACTGAATATTGCCAAACATATTGTAAACCTGAAATACGGGCTTGGGCTGGAACTGAACAATTACAAATACGAGCAACCGATCCGCTACCAGAAAAATACCCTGGCCATACCCAACCCGCCCCGGGTAAACCTGGACGGAACCGTGGGCCGCACGTATAAAAAGAATAAACTGGCCGCCGATTACCTGACCGTGCCAGTTATGCTCAATTTTAATTTCACCCCCGACCGGAAAAAAGGCTTTGGCATCAGTGCGGGTATCAGCGCCGGGTATCTCTACAGCGCCCGGAACAAAACCGTGACTTCCGATGAAGGTAAGAAAAAACTGAAAGATGATTTCGAGCTGGAAAGATGGAAACTGTCCTATATCGGCGAGATCTCACTCGGCCCTGTGCGTTTCTTCGGCTCCTATGCGATGAACAGTATGTATGAAAGAGGGTTGGATATGAAACCCTATAACTTCGGTTTCCGCTTCAGCAATTGGTAAAAAATATTGACGTCCCCAAAGCCGCTGGTGTTTTTCCAGCGGCTTTTTTATTGACCCTACGCAATATTACTTACCCGCCGGCTCGTGTTTTTCTAAAGGTCCCGTTAAAACATATGCACACTCCAAAATAAAAATTCGTGGCACTTCGTTTGAGCAATTGGACGGTTCACCTATTTTCGCCAGTAGCTTTCTGCACCCCACCCGCGCAGGTTACAATTGGCAGTTATGAAAACACAAATCCGCTAGATGAAAAACATTCTTTTATTCACCTCCGTGTTGGTTGGGAGCAGCCTGGTAGCATCTACCTTTAATAACAATCACCGGTCCACCGCCAAAAAGCGGTTCGACTGGAGCAGTAAAGGCCCGGTGGGGGCCGTATCGATCGTTATCGATAAGTCAGATTATGAATTAAGCGTATACGACGAGAAGGGTTGGTATGCCACTTACCCCGTAGTTTTTGGCAATAATACCCTTTCTGATAAAAAAATGGAAGGTGACAAGAACACCCCTGAAGGGACTTTCCGCATCATCGCTAAAAGGGTGCATGACAAATGGTGCAGGTTTATGACCCTGGACTACCCTACCGCTGAAAGCCGGGAGAAATTCAAAAAAAGAAAAGAAAAAGGCGAGATCCCAGCGAAAGCCGGCATCGGCGGCGGGATCGGAATCCACGGTACCTGGCCGCATGAAGGTTTTGTGATTGACCGGTATAAGAACTGGACGCTTGGTTGTATCTCCATGAAGAATGAAGATGTGACCGAGATCTATGGATTTACCGCGACGAATACCAAAGTGACGATCAAGAAATAAGCAGCTTTTTTAGCAAAATATTTTTGTGTTTCCACTTTTTGTCTTGACCCCGATATTCATCGGGGCAGGCTACAAAAGTGGAGAAAAAAGTCAAGCCGATTCGATGCGCAATACTCTGCTTTGAAAAATTTCCCTCTGGCGAATCGGCCTTGCAAGAGCAAGTATTACCAAGAACTTTAATGCCAGATCCCGCTTCGTGCTTTATACAGACCCTGGAAGCGCTGTCCCGGCTCTTTATTCATGTACACAAAGTGAATCTTCTTAGTCGCCGGGAAGGCGCATGGAAACCAAGCGAGTGCAAATGTTCAGAGATCAATTATAATTCTGGATAAGCGCCTTTTTAACCGGCATCAGAAAAATGACGTTAAAAAAATTGCGAAAATCAGGCGTCCCGCTTGCGGGAAAGGCAGCGCTGTCTGACCCCGGCTTTAAGCCGGGGGAGTTCGCTGCATTTAGCTGATTGAGCAATTTTTAGTCATTTTTCTGTAGCCTTGATTTTTTTTGTTACTTTTTTGTATCAAGACAAAAAAGTAAAGAAGAGACAGGTTATTTATTGGTTAAACCGGGGAACCGGGAAACTTCCATCCGCTAAGGAATACTTAAGAACCCCGATAAGGTTGAATTTCTTGATCATATTCATAGAAACTCCCGATGTCCCCAAGAATACGCTGGAAGACTTTGCCAACGCTGGAGCTCGGAGAACTTGCGGGGTGTTGCCTTGAGTAAATTTCTCTCAGGCATCAGGTTTTCTTGATCTCCATTTTTTGCCTTGACCCCGATATTCATCGCGGCAGGCTACAAAAGTGGAGCTAAAAAGTCAAGCCGTCTCGATGCGATATACCCTGTAATGGGAAGTTTTGTTAGGATGATATTTCTTTGTGGCCGAGAAGATGCCGGAAATTTTTGCCAGTGCTGGCGTTCAGAGATCATGTGAAATCTTGCATAAGAAGTTCCCTGCATCAAGAGAAAAAAGTAGAGAAGTAATGGTTACTTATTATAGAGGCCAAGGAACTGGGAAACCTCCTTCCTCCATTTGGCAGAATCCTTTTGCAAAAAGGATTCATGATCTGCATTCTCGTAAATCACCAGTTTTTTATTGGGAGATGCAATGGACTGGTACACTTTATCCGTTTCGTATTTCAGTACCAGGCGATCCAGTGCGCCCCATTGGAGAAGCACCGGGCAGTTGATCCTGGCGGCATAACTGCTGGTCCTGAATTTAAAGCCGTTGAAACCTCTTTCAATTCCGATCCAGGCTGTAACCAGGAAACCAAATGGTTTTTCCGGGAAACCGCGGAAACCGGTTGTCCTTGCCCTTGACCGGATATGGGTCTGCAGGGAAGCAAAAGGCATTTCCAAAATGATACCCGCCGGCTTCAATTCATATTGTGCAACGGCTTTAGCAATACATACAGCGCCCATGGATCCTCCCCATAAAAAGATCCTTTTTTCTCCCTGTTCTACCACATGATCCCAGGCAAGTTTTACCTCCTCAGTTTCCCGGTAACCAATGGTAGTGGTATTCCCCTCGCTGTTGCCATGACCCCGGAAATCCACGAGCAGCACATTGTATCCCAGGTAACGGAACTCGGAAGCTTCCAGCAGGATTTTTCCTTTGTTGCTGGTGAGTCCATGAAAAAGAATGACCGTACCGTTTGCGGCTGAATCGGTCTTACCATACCAGGCATCTACCAGGAGTCCTTTTTTTGTTTCCAGGAGCACTGTATCAAAAGAAAAGGACGGGTATTCCTCCACTACCGATTTGGGAATGCGCTGACCTGCGAACAATCGCCAGGTCTTTTTAAAAACATTTTCACCGGGATCATTTGACAGCGGTGCTGCATCGTCGTAAAAATGGGTGTACTTGTGTGCGTATAGAGCGGCGCTGATATTGAGCAGGATGAACTGGACCAATAAGACCCAGCCTATCCACCGGAGGGCAGAACGAAATTGTTGTTTGGTGGTTTGTTTGTCCATAACCCCGTGGGCGGCCAAAAGTAATTTTTACAGGGCATACCCAGCTATTATTCTATAGATTTTTTTGCGTTTGCAAGTGTCAAAGGCCCAGCTTGCCCCGGATATCCCCGGGTATCGCATTTTTGTTAATGATGATGGCCACGGTCCTTATCTTAAAATAGTCTTCCCGCATAAATAAATAACCACCCAAGGGGTTCTTATTGCCCCAGGAATTCTTGACATAATACCATTTATTACCGGTCTTATCGGTTGTAACTGCGACGATATGCATCATATGATCCAGGGAAGTTGATTGGTCATTAAAACTTTTTTGCCTGGCCAGTTGGTCGGGGATGATCCCGGGTAAATAAGCCAGCCCTTTATAAAAATCAAAATATTCATCGGTTGCATCGCCATCCCAACCCACCGTGAATCCATTGGCCAGTGCCTGGTCGGTGATGCGGGAAAAATCTTCCAGGGGTACATTGTAATAAGCATCGCCTGTCCAATTATACTTATCCTCCAGCACAAATGCTTTGTAAAAAGGATGATGGGTATAAGACGTAATCTCGACAAAATCATCCGGGTCGAATTCCATCACAGTTTCTAAAAAACGTTGCGGCGTGTACACCGTTCCCCTGAATAGGAATTCAAGTGGGAGCTTTCCCATATAATGATCCAGTACACTGTCAACAAAGAATTGTTGCTCCCTGTCCAGGCTCACAATGCCTTTGCTGACCAGTTCTTTTACAAAATGACTGAGCACCGTATCCATTTCTGCATGGTTGTGATTGAATTCACCTCTTCCCTTTCCCGGGTAAGCGGCTTCGGGTACGATCCCATGATTTTTGAGTACCCAAAGTACATCATGGAACTGACCGCCTGGGGTAAAGAAATTGGCTCCTTTCAATTGTAAATGCCGGTGGATCTTGCGTAACAGGGAATACCGGGCCACGAACATTTCGCTGAGATCAATATTCTTTCCTTTTTTCAGCAGTTCACTTTCCAATAAAGAATTGCTGGCAAAACTCCAGCAAGTGGAGGACATGTACTGGTCTTTCACAGGGGTGCAATTATTTATTACCGGAGCTAACAACCCTAGCTCTTCGCTGCTGAGTGTTTGTCCCTTGCAAAATTGGACTGCAAGGAGCAGGAAAGGAAATAAGAGGCGGCGCATAGATTAATTTATTACAAAATAGGCAATAGTCTTTCCCGCTTAATACCCGGGAGCTGGTATTCTCAGCGTTTGCCATTTATGATCTCCTCCACTACCGCCGGGTCTAGCAAAGTACTGGTATCGCCCAGGTTGGAAGTCTCCCCTTCAGCGATCTTTCGCAATATCCGACGCATGATCTTGCCACTTCTTGTTTTGGGCAAGCCTGTTACAAACTGAATTTTATCCGGCTTGGCAATAGCACCGATCACTCTTGTCACGGTTTGCAGGATATCCAATCTTCTTGAAGGCTCATCGCCGTGGGTGCCGTTATAAATAATATAAGCGTAAATGCCCTGTCCTTTTATATCATGCGGGTAACCCACCACGGCACTTTCCACCACGCCGGCGTGCATATTGATCGCATTCTCCACTTCGGCCGTACCGATCCGGTGTCCGCTCACATTCAGTACATCATCCACTCGTCCTGTGATGCGGTAAAAACCATTCTCATCTTTCAGTGCTCCATCACCGGTGAAGTATAAATTCTCATAGGTTGCAAAATAGTTGGTGCGGCATCTTTCATGATCACCCCAGGTCGTTCTTAAAATACCAGGCCAGGGCGCTTTGATACAAAGATTTCCTTTCGTGATTAAAGCCCCTCCTTCGGAGGGGTTTGGGGAGGCCTCATTACCGTTCTCATCCACCAACAATGGCTGCACACCCGGCAAGGGCAGGGTGGCCCAACTTGCTTTGGCCGGTGTAACACCGGCAAGATTGGAGATCAGCGCAGCACCTGTTTCTGTCTGCCACCAGGTATCCACGATCGGGCATTTTTTCTTCCCGATATGTTCATCATACCAATGCCAGGCTTCTTCATTGATGGGTTCGCCAACCGTTCCAAGTATCTTGAGGGAAGAAAGATCTTTTTCTTTTAATGGATCCAGACCGAAGCCTATCAAACTTCTAATAGCTGTCGGTGCTGTATAAAGGATATCAACTTTGTATTTATCTACGATATCCCAGAACCTGCCTGCATCGGGCCAGGTGGGAATACCTTCAAACATCAGCGAAGTGGCGCCGGCTGCGAGGGGACCGTAAACAATATAACTGTGACCGGTGATCCAGCCAATATCGGCCGTGCAAAAATGAATATCTCCGGGTTTGTATTGAAAAACATTCACAAACGTGTACGTGGTCCAGACCATATAACCAGCTACGGTATGTACCACTCCTTTTGGTTTGCCCGTACTGCCTGAAGTATACAAAATGAACAAGGGATCTTCTGCATCCATTTCTTCAGCAGGAAAGGATACAACTCCGTCCTTCTCCACCTGTGTTTCGGCAAACTCCATTTCATCTTCCCACCAGACATCGCGACCCTTTATCATAGATACAGGAGTTCTTGTCCGGGTGTAGACGATCACTTTTTTCACCAGCTTGTTTCCTACCAATGCATCGTCGATCACCGACTTCAGCGGAATATCCTTAGCTCCGCGATAAGCACCATCACAGGTAATGATATATTCTGCCTGGGCGTCATCCAGCCTGTCGGCAATGCTTTGTGCTGAAAATCCCCCGAACACCACGCTGTGAATAGCCCCGATACGGGCGCAGCCCAGCACGGCATAAGCGAGTTCAGGGACCATACCCATATAAATACAGACCCGGTCGCCTTTTTTTACGCCATTGTTCTTTAATACCTGGGCAAACTGGCAAACTCTTTTGTGCAGGCGGTTATAAGTGACCACCCTTGTTCTTTCTTCCGGGTTATTGGGTTCCCAGATAATCGCAGGTTGATCTCCCATCGTGGCGAGATGACGATCGATACAGTTTTCGGTAATATTCAGCTTACCAGCTTTGAACCATTCTATTTTTGGTTCTTTAAAATTCCATTCGAGTACCTTATCCCATTTTTTCCGCCATAGAAAATTCTCCGCGACCGATGCCCAGAATGCTTCGGGTTCTTCCACGCTTTTTTTATAATCAGCGTGATACTGTTCTAAGGTTTTTATCTGGAAAGGATAAGACATAGCAGAATGGTTGTATTAGAAATATAAATTTACACAACTGATCTCAATTCGGCTATTATCTGAAATTATGTTGAACCCCTGCTTACCGGTCCCGCAGGTCCGAAGGCCTCCTTCGGAGGATTCCTTTGGAGCAGGCAAGCCTATGGGGTTACCGAACCTGCTAATGAGCGGTCAACTCTTTTCAGGGATACACTACTCAAACTATCCTCTATCATCTTTTATCTATCATCTATTCTTCTTATCTTAATTGTATGATTCAGTCCAGTTCCGCCAAAACAATCCGTTCGGTTATTGCGGCCTCTTCTGTTGGTACTATGATCGAGTGGTATGATTTTTACATTTTCGGGATGCTATCCACTACCATCTCGGCCCAGTTCTTTCCAAAAGATAATCCGACCGCCGCTCTGTTGAGTACCCTGGCCATTTTCGCGGCTGGTTTTATTGTCCGTCCTTTTGGCGCTCTTGTATTTGGAAGGCTGGGTGACCTGGTTGGTCGCAAATACACCTTTCTCCTGACCCTGATCCTGATGGGTGGGTCCACTTTCCTGATCGGCTGTGTACCCAGTTACGAAAGTATCGGTATCGCAGCCCCTATCATCGTTTTGTTGCTAAGATTACTGCAGGGTCTTGCATTGGGTGGAGAATACGGTGGTGCCGCAACTTATGTTGCCGAACATGCCCCGGTCAATAAAAGAGGTTATTATACAAGCTGGATACAGACAACGGCCACACTTGGCTTATTCATTGCCCTCGGAGTAATCCTGCTGGTGAAATCCAATATGCCTGATGCCAGTTTCAATGCCCAGTGGGGCGGATGGCGTTATCCTTTCTGGATCTCGATCCTGCTGGTGGGGATTTCCATTTATATCCGGTTGAAGATGAAAGAATCGCCGATGTTCTCCAAACTAAAAGCGGAGGGCAAAACATCGGTGAACCCATTGAAAGAAAGTTTCCGGAAAAAAGCAAATTTTAAAATGGTGCTGCTGGCACTGTTTGGCGCCGTGATGGGACAGGGAGTGGTCTGGTACACCGGCCAGTTCTATGCACAGAATTTTTTGGAGACAAAATGCTTTATCAGTTTTGAACAAAGCCGCACCATACTGTTATGGGCAATTGCATTCGCCACTCCGTTCTTTATTTTATGGGGATGGCTGAGTGATAAGATCGGGAGAAAATGGATCATGATGGGGGGGATGTTGCTGGCGGTTGTGACATACCGTCCAATATTTCAACTATTCTTACAAGACACAACTGTTCCAATTACGGGACTAAATGAAAAGAATCCACAACCTGGTATTGAAAAAATTACGGTGACCCGTGAAAATGATTCATTAATAACAACCACAACCCCGCACTATCATATCAATGCGGGAATAAATTATGATATTCAAAGTACTGATACAGTCTATGCTGATAAATCAAAAGCAATTGGCCATTCAAAGGAAAAGGCAGTCAATAAAAAACTGGATTCAGGTCTTTATTGGAAATTCGTCGGACTTGTTTTCATATTAATTTTGTACGTCACCATGGTCTATGGACCCATCGCCGCCTTCTTAGTGGAAATGTTCCCGACCCGTATCCGCTACACTTCGATGAGCCTGCCTTATCATATCGGCAATGGCGTTTTCGGCGGGCTGGTTCCCTTTATCGGTTTGTTGCTTACAAGCACCTATACAACTGATCCGCTGGTGGGGCTTTGGTATCCCATCGGCGTCGCGGCCTTATGTTTTATTATCGGTATGATGTATCTCACAAACAAGATCGACAGGAATATAAACGATTAAACCATGAATGCTTTTAAACGTTATCTCGGGTTGCTTTTTTTAGTACTGGCTCCCTTTTTCATTTATGAACTGGTTGCAGGAGCGATCGCCAATATAGATATGACCGGTAAAAAAGATATCAATAACCCCGTGATCTGGATCATCATCATTGCCATCTTCACTCCCATCGCCATCGGGCTGGTGATCTTTGGCTGGTATGCCTTCCGCGGGGAGTACGACCAGCTACCCCACCGCTCCAAAGAACTCTGATCATTAGTAAGACCTGAATGCTGCCGGGTGATCCGGTTCCTGTTGGTCACCCGTATCCGTCAATGGCAATACCCTGGTCCAAAAAAACACAAAGGATCAGAGGTGATTGATCGTATCATACTCTTTATTCAATAATCTTTGCTTCCACTCTGCCACTTCTTCCTTCCCTTTTTTTAGTGTACCGATTGAACATGCAACAGGTTTTCCATTTTATAGGATTCTTTGAATCCTTCCAGTTCCAAGCTGATCTTTTTCAATGGTGCTTTGATATCCCTGAACTCCTTGAAGATCTCCAATACATCGTAATCAATATACGTAGTATTGGAAGCGTCAATCACAACCGAAGATCCCTGGGGCATATGATCGAGGGTTTGTCGTATCGCGGCTTTATTCAAAAAGGAAACTTCTTCCGAGAGCCGGATAAAAATCGTATCTCCCTGCTGGTGTTTTTCAGAATGGAAAAAATAAGAGTTCTTCAGGTTGCCATGAAGGATCGCCCCGGCGGCTGCGATGATGCCGGCGAAAACACCAACAATCAATCCCTTACCGCTCAGTACAGGCAATACGGCGAAAAGATCAATGCTGATGATGACTACTACAGTTACAATAAAGGGTATGAACTGGTATTTACCCGCTTTCCAGAAATTTTGAAACACAGCAGGCTTGGCCAGTTTGTAACCCGTAAGCAACAAAACCGCAGCCAGCGCTGAAAGGGGAATCTTATTCAACAGCACCGGAATCAGTACGATCGTTACCAGGAGCAGTATCCCATGAAATATCGTAGACATTTTTGAGCGGGCACCGGCATTAACGTTGGCGCTGCTCCGGACGATCACGCTGGTAACGGGCAACCCGCCTATCAAACCGGCAATCGAGTTACCAACACCCTGCGCGAATAATTCCTTATTCGTATTCGTAACTCTTCTTTCTGGATCAAGGTTGTCGATCGCCTCTACGCTCAACAAAGTTTCCAGCGAAGCGATCAGTGCGATGGCGACACCGTAAACGATCACGGTTCCATTCATGAACCCATTGAAATCGGGGAGGGAAAAGAAATTAAAAAATTCCCTGGCGGAGCCCGCTACCGGCAATTTCACCAGGTGCTCGTTCAGGATCGCCAGTTTATTGTTGGTACTGATCCATATTTCATTGATCGCAACCGAGAGGATGACCGCCACCAACGCCCCGGGAATAAAAGGCAGTCTTCTTTTAATGAAAGGTTTATCCCAAATTACCATGACCAGTACCGAAATGATACACATAATGAACACGCCTGCTTCAATATGGTGAAGTGGTTGTAATAACTCATGCAGGTCCTCGTTCCCGTATTCAAACAATTCTGTGAGATTGCCTTTCTCATCTTTATCATAACCCACCGCTTTGGGTATCTGCTTGGCAATGATCAGTATACCGATACTGGTCAGCATGCCTTTGATCACGCTGCCGGGAATATAATTGGCGATGCCGCCCAGTTTTATCAACCCCAGTAAAATCTGCAGTATACCAGCGATCAGTACTGCGCAAAGAAATAGCCTGAAATCGCCGATAGCGATGATGGCACCCGCCACCAGTGTGGCCAGGCCGGCTGCCGGTCCGCTGACACTCAGGGAAGAATTACTCAACGCACCGATGACGATACCGCCGATGATGCCTGAAATGATTCCGCTGAAAAATGGGGCACCACTGGCCGAAGCGATCCCTAAACAAAGTGGAAGCGCTACCAGGAAGACCACTACTCCTGAAGAAAAATCTGTTTTAAAATATTTTGTATTGATCATCTTTGATTTTTTGGCTTTTATTAATTCCCTTCCTCGTCTTTATACGCTCAGCTGCTTCTTGTTCTTTCCTTCCCTCCGGGTCAGGTTCTTGAAGAAATCAACCTCCCCGTTTTCTATATTGTACACAGCTCCCACGATCCCGATCTGTCTTTTCTCAAACATCTCTTTTACAATATTGCTGCGGGTGAGTATCTCTTCAAGACTGTTCTCCACGTTGGCATAGGCCACTTCATCTTCAAAAAGGTGATCGTCACTGTCCCTGAGCAGGGATTTGCTGATAGAAGGTTGTATCCGTTGAAGTAGTTCCGTGATATGCCCGTCCTGCACACCCTCTTTGGCGCTTTTGATCGCACCACATGCGGTGTGACCCAGTACCATCAGTACCTTCGAACCAACGTATTTCACCGCGTACTCGATGCTGCCCAGGATATCGTTGTTCACGATATTGCCGGCCACCCGGATACTGAACAGGTCGCCAAGACCCTGGTCAAATATGAGTTCGGTAGAGGTACGGGAATCCATACAGCTAAGAATGACCGCGAAGGGGTATTGACCTTCCCTTGTTTCGTTGATCATTTCATGGTGATCATGATCGGTATTCACGTTATTCATGAAGCGCTTATTACCCTCCACCAATAATTCATAACCCTGGTAAGGAGTTAACACCTGTAAAAAAGTCTTTGAATGCTTTTTCATTTGTTTGCATAGTTTAAACGAATGCCAGCAGAAATGTTGACATTACAGTAATGAATAAACGGGCCGGCGGGGCCTTGTCAGTCAGTAAAAAGTAAACTATGCCGCGTTGGGGGGAGGGACAAGCAATTCACCATGGAAAGCATGGTACTCATCCGCGTTCTCGCATTTGCGATAGCGCACAATGATGGATACGATGGGATCCAAAGATGCCATGTCATGTAGATATTCTTCGGATAATGAGTTGCTGCCGGGCCTTTTCTCTTCGGTGGAATTGCCAAAGGGATTGGCGGATTCCTCTTCGCTACCGGGTAGATTATCCTGGGTAGAGGTTGTTTTGCTGTATTTGGCAGAATGCTGCTGACTGGCGAAAACAAAAGGCGTACTAACGGTAAGCCACAACAGGGCCAGCACCATGAAAACCGCTGATACTAAATGGGAAACGCTGAATATTTTCGCTTTGCTTTTCATTTCAAGTGCTGCAAGATAGTGTATCCTTTTTTTTCATCCAAACCTGCCAGCAACATAGCTATCATCAATAAGGTAAAAATAACAGGATAAAAGTATATTTGTTCAATGTAGCGCCGTCATTTTCCTGCAAAAAACAAAAATGTGTTCGGTATACCTGTTAAAAAATTACCGGGCACCCCTCTTTATTATGAAACCATACGAAGTATTATTAAAAAACAACCAGGACTGGGCCAGCCGAAAGATCTCCAACGACCCTGATTATTTTCACCGGCTTTCACAGTTACAATCGCCAGAATTCCTGTGGATAGGATGCAGCGACAGTCGTGTACCGGCCAACGAAATTACAGGTACAGACCCCGGTGAAATTTTCGTACACAGGAATGTCGCCAACCTGGTTATTAATAATGATGTGAATGTGCTGAGTGTGCTGGATTATGCAGTTAACCACCTGAAAGTAAAACATATCATTGTATGCGGGCATTATGGTTGCGGGGGTATCAAAGCAGCTGTCACCAATCATGATTTTAAGGCGGTGCTGAATATGTGGTTGCGCAACATCAAGGACGTGTACCGGATCCATCGCGCTGAACTGGACCTGCTCCCCGATGATGATAAAAAAGCTGACCGCCTGACCGAACTGAATGTAATGGAACAGGTCTTCAACCTTGCGAAAACCTCTATCGTTCAGCGGGCCTGGAAAACAGAACAACGCCCCGATCTTCACGGCTGGGTCTATGGACTAAAGGATGGATTGATAAAACCTGTATTCGAAATGAAAGCAGGAACGCATATCGATCCGATATACGAGTATGATGATCTTTAATAGCTGCCGTTCTATCAACTCAAAAGAGCATGCTGCAACAGGAAAACGCCTGCCCCGGCGAGATATCCCAGCAATGCCAGCCATCCTATTTTTCGCAGGTACCAGAAGAAATCGATCTTTTCCATCCCCATGGCTGCTACCCCTGCTGCTGAACCAATGATCAGACAACTGCCACCCGTTCCCGCACAATAAGCAAGGAATTCCCAGAAGAAATGCCCGGTAGGATATTGTTCAAGCCCATACATACCCTGTGCGGCAGCCACCAGCGGCACATTGTCGACCACCGCGGAAAGCAACCCGATAAGCAGGGTGATGATCCTGATATCACCGATCGAGTTATTCATTGACAGCGCAAGCTGTGTAAGCACACCCGTTACCTGCAAGGCAGCAACAGCAAGCAGGATGCCGAGGAAAAACAAGATGCTTGGTGTATCTATCTTGCGCAATGCATGGTTGACAGAAAACAATCCTTTTTCTCTTTCATCTTTTTCATGATGGATCATTTCTGTTACCACCCACATTACACCGAGTCCCAGCAATACACCCATATAGGGTGGCAGGTGAGTAAGGGTTTTAAATACCGGTACAAATAAGAGACTTCCAACCCCCAGCCAAAAAACAACCATTCGCTGACCCGCTGTAGTGGCTGTGTTTTTTTCTGCTTGTATTTCATTCACTTTCCCGGTATTTCCTTTTACCTGCCGGCTGATAATAAAAGCAGGTACAAGAAAACAAACGAGACTGGGTAAAATGGTTTGGACGATGATACTCCCTGCCGTTATCTGTCCCCCGATCCAGAGCATGGTGGTAGTAACATCCCCGATCGGGCTCCAGGCACCACCGGCATTCGCCGAAATAATAACCAGGCCCGCAAACAATAACCTGTCTTGCTTTTCCGGGATAATGATCCGCAACAAGGAAATCAGCACGATCGTAGTGGTAAGATTATCAAGTACCGCTGAAAGGAAAAATGCAAGGAACCCGATGATCCAGACCAGTTTTCTTTTACTGGTTGTTTGAATCCGCGATGTTATTACTTCAAACCCATCATGTGCATCGATCAGTTCCACAATGGTCATGGCACCTAAAAGAAAAAATAATATACCCGCGACCTCACCAAGTGAACCCGTTAATAAATGAGCGGCCCCGGATTTCTCTCCACCGAAAAGGGCAAAAATCGTCCAGCAGGCTACCCCGGTGATCAGGGCCGTGGCTGCTTTATTTACTCTCAACGGGTGCTCCAGTGCAATGACCGTATAACCGATAATGAAAATGATGAGAATCGTCGTGATCATATCCTATAAAAATACAGAATATGCTTCATGGGTTTTAACATTTTCCGTCCCGGATTAAATCCGGGAGGACTAAATTTGCGTGTATGTCTATTGAAGTAAAGAACCTGCTGAAAGAATACGAGGGGCAAAAAGCCGTGAACAATATTTCGTTTAGCGTAAATAAAGGCGAGATAGTCGGTTTTCTCGGTCCGAACGGTGCTGGCAAATCAACAACGATGAAGATCATCACCGGTTACCTGCGACAGACAGCCGGTGAAGCCTGGGTATGCGGTATCAATGTTGCTGAAGCGCCACTGGAAACAAAAAAGAAGATCGGCTATCTCCCCGAACTTAATGCTTTGTATTACGATATGTATGTGAAGGAATACTTAAGCTTTGTTGCTGAATTGCATAAGGCCGACAATCCACAGTCCACGGTTAAAAGTGTTATTGACCTGGTTGGACTTGGTATTGAATCAAAAAAGAAAATAGGCCAGCTATCCAAAGGATATAAACAACGGGTGGGTCTCGCCGCGGCACTGGTGCATGATCCCGAAGTTCTGATCCTGGATGAACCCACTTCCGGGCTGGACCCCAACCAGATCACCGAGATCCGGGAAGTAATAAAAAAGCAGGGACAAAATAAAACAGTGCTCTTCTCTTCCCATATCCTACAGGAAGTGGAAGCCATCTGCGACCGCGTGATCATTATTCACAAAGGAGAACTGGTGGCCGATGATACCCTGGTCAATCTGCAAAAGAAATCCGGTACACAAGAATCGGTTACAGTAGAATTTAAAGAAGCCGTGGAAACTGCCTGGTTGAAAAACCTGGAAAACGTCTTAGCGGTAAAAAATATTCACAACTCAATATTCAATCTTCAATGTACCAATACAGCATCCGTTAAAAAACAGCTCCTGCAACTGGCACTTGATAAAAACCTCAATATCGTTTCCCTGCAAAGCGAAAGCCATAGCCTGGAGAATATCTTCAAAAGCCTGACCCGTTAAAATCCTTTTTTGTCAGCAGGTTTTTCTGCTTTTCCTTTTTCAAAATCACCACTGTAAACCATCACCAGTTTCGACTTATCAAAATACTTGCGCAATGCGCCATTGACTGCATCCAGCGACAGGGCGTTTATTTTCTCAGAAAACCTGGTGAACTCATCCAGGTCCCTCTCCGTTGAAATATAGAAACGCATGATATTCGCGAGGTTGCCATTGCTGCCCAATGTCGTTTTATTCTGCTCTTCCATGCTCTTTTTTGATTTGGCCAGTTCGTCAGCAGTAAAACCATCTTTGATCGCCTTGTCCACTTCCTGGTTAAGCGCTGAATCCAGTCTTCCCTTATACAGCGGGTTGAAATAAGCATACATACCCCAGTTACCGGTATTGTATTTATACTGTACGTTCATAAAACTGCCGGCGCCATAGCTCATCCCTTCATTCTCCCTTAAACGCTGGGGTATACGGGAAGAAAGGAAAGCTCCTCCACCCAGCAGTTCATTGGCCATAATCATCGCCGGGTAATCCGTGTGTTTGCGGGAAACATTCAGGTTAAGACCTGCCAGCATGATGGCGTTCGTCTTATCCGGTGTATTGATGCTTTCCATGGTTTTCTTCGATTCAAAATATTTCTGTTCCACTTCCTGGTAAGATTCTTTGCTGTTCCATTTGGCAAAACTATTGTCCAGGTAATTTTTTAATTTTTGCTTATCCAGTTCACCTACAAAAACGGAGATTGAATTATTCGCACCATAAAAATCCTTGTAGTATTTTTTTACATCATCCAGTTTTACTTTAGAAAGCTCGGCAAGGGTTTCGTCGGTTGATGCCGCATAATAAGGATGTCCTTGTGGATAATTACTGAGCAGTTTATTTAGTTTATCGGAAGCCTTATTGGTGGGTTCGCTTTTATTGGATTCATAATTCGCTTTGGTATCCAACATTACTTTTTCAAACTCTGGTTCATCGAATTTGGGATTGCGGAGCATATCATCCACCAGGGCCAGTGCCGCCGGCAGGTTTTGTTTGTCTGTGCTGATACTGATATTCACTGAACCGGGACCAGGTGAAAAAGAGATCGTCGTTTTGATCTTATCCAGTTCATCGCTGATCTGTTTTTTGCTTTTTGTTGTAGTGCCTGTCATCAGCATATCGGCAAGAACAGCACCGGCTTCGGACCTGTTCATCAGGTTCTTTTCATTCCCAAAGCGCAGGGTGATGGCAGCACTGATCTTATCTCCCTTGGTGGGTTTTTCCAGCAATGCATATTTTCCACCATTGGCCAATGTCCCGAATTCCGTATTTTTTTTGATATTGGGTATCGTATTTTCAAAATTCGCTTTCTGAGCAACGGCCACTTTTCCCGTATAACCATTTAGGAGAGACTTTATGTCTGGCGTTTCAGCCACCACGGTCCGCTCGGGTGTAGTTGTTTCAGGAATAAAAACGCCGTAAGTACGGTTAGAGGGTTTATAATATTTTTTGGCAGCGTTTTGCAGATCAGCCACGGTAAGTTTTTCGATACGGTCGCGGTACAGGAACCATAAACGCCAGTCACCGGCACCGACAAATTCGGTGAGGGCAACGGCGAAACCAGTTGTACGGGCCATTCCATCCTCGATACCTTTCAGGATGGTATTCTTTGCACGGGTAAGGTCTTCCTCGGTAAATGTCATGGAACCGATCCCATCCACGCTGCTCAGCAAAGCATGCTTTGCGCTGTCAAGACTTTTCTCTTTCGGCACTTCGCATTCAAAATAAGAAAAGCCGGGATCATATAATGTCATGGAATATCCGGAGATCTTGGAAGCCAGTTTTGTCTCTACGAGTTTTTTATACAAAACCCCGGAAGGATCGTTGGTCAGTACCTGGATCAACGCATCATTAGCGGCGTAATCTTTATCGGCAACAGCAGGTGTATGGTAGGCCATGCTCACATACTGTATGTCACCGGTGCGGCGCAGTTCCACATTTCTTTCCCCGTCCTGCGGAGGTTCTACAGTATACGTGGGCTGCAATACACGGGTGGGTTTAGGTATCGGTCCGAAATACTGTTGCACATTTGCCAGCGCTTTTTTCTCATCGAATTTGCCTGCGATGATCAGCACAGCATTATCGGGCTGGTAATATTTTTTATAGAAGGCTTTAAGGTTCTCCGCTTTTACCCGTTCAATATCTTCCTTGCTGCCGATCGTGGATTTACCGTAATTGTGCCAGAGATACATGGAAGAAAGCACTCTTTCATTCAACACAGCACTGGGGTAATTCTCCCCGATTTCAAATTCATTGCGGACTACACTGAATTCCTTTTTAAGTTCTTCCGGTAATATTTTAGAATTGACCATCCTGTCTGCTTCCATATCAATCGCCCAGCGGAGGTTTTCATCGGAGGCAGAAAGTATCTCGTAATAATTAGTGCGGTCGTACCAGGTGGTCCCGTTCGCCGAAGCGCCTTTTTCAGCGATCGCTTTTTTTATGTCCACGAATTTCTTGCACTGTTTGAATAACATATGCTCGAGCAGGTGCGCCATCCCGCTTTCCCCATAGCCTTCGTGGCGGGAGCCTACTTTATAAACGATATTCACGGCGATATTGGTCTGCGATCCATCGGGTATCAATAATACCCGCAAACCATTGGACAATTCGTATTCAGTGATCCCTTCTACGCTGGTTACCAGTTTGGGAGCGGTTTGAGCTGAGGTATTTCCCGCCGCCAGTAATAGTACACACAGGCTGGCTGTGAAAAGGATAAGTCGCATGTTTGTTTGATTTGATTTAAAGATAAGTGTATTCTAAAAAAGAAATCCGGGTTGTTGCCGGGTGGTTTTAAAAACAGACAGGCGGCGCGGATAGCGGTGTTGTTATACAGACTCCCCGTCAGCGTATGATCGTGATGGAGCCTTTTTCGGTCACGTTCTTATCATCGCTGGTGATATACTCCAGTATCCAGATATATAAACCCGGGTCCTGCTCCACTCCTTTATACTTTCCATCCCAGCCCTGTCCGGCCGTATTCGTATAAAATACAAGATTACCCCAGCGGTTGAAAACAGAAAAACTTTTCAGTGATTTCATGCCGACCAGGTAGGGTCTTACTACATCATTCTTTCCATCCCCGTTCGGTGTAAAGGCCGAAGGAAGATAATAACCCGGCTTGCGCAGTATCTGCATCAGTACAGTATCCGTGGTAATGCAAGTATGCACATCTGTAATATCGACCAGGTATTCTATATCATTAGTGGTCGCCAGGAATTCGGTGTATTGTGTGTAGTAACTTGTGAGCTGCTGTTTGGGTTTCCAGTTATAGTTAGTGCCGATATTACCCCGCACATGAAGGTATTGTGAACTGCCCTGGGGAACGGTGATCGTCCTGTAACGGATACCATCGGCCTGTTTATTTACCTGTACTGTTCTAACCAGTGTCATGGTATCCTGTTCACAACCCAGTGTCACCAGTTTTAATGTTACATCTGTTTTGCCTGGAGTTGTATACATTACCGGGGGAGGATTCTTTACTACAGATCCAGGTCCCCCATTGCCAAAGCTCCAGCTATAGTTTACCTGTACAGAACCTTTTTCATCACTTAAATTATAGAAGTTGATCTGCCGGTCGGTACATATTGAATCCCAGGAGAAACGCGGAATACCATTTGGCAGTACATGCACCGTGAATGCAGCACTGTCAACGCAACCATTGGAAGTGGTGGTTACGAGTCTCACGTTATAGTTGCCCGCCAGTAAAAATGATTTGACGGGATCAGTTACAGTTTGTGTATTGCCGTCACCGAACTTCCATAAATAACTCAGGGTAGAACCGTCGTTGACAGATGATCCGTTGGTGAATGTAAAGGTATTGCTGGTTATACAAGCCGTATCACTGCTTGCAGTAAAGGAAACAAGCGGCAATTCATGTACTGTAAAGGGTATTTGGCGGGTGGAATCGGTGCAGCCGGATTGCTGGAGCTCGGCCCAGTAAGTCCCGGTGACCAATGGTTGATAGGAAATTCCTGTAGCTCCCGGGATCGCGGTATTTCCATCATACCATTGTATAGCAGTTACGGTATTGGACACGAACAATGTTCCGGCAGCCGGATCGCCGTCACAATAAATATCTTTTCCTGTAAGGCTGATCAGGGTATCTACCGGGCGGCCGGTAATAATGATTGTGTCGTATGAATTACATCCGGTAATTGGATCAACTGTATGAACAATGAATTCAATGGGTGTATTCACCAAAACAGTAGCAAATGGGTTGGCAATTGCCGGATCACTTACCTGTGCGGCAGGTGTCCATGCATAAGTATAAGCAGGATTAGGTATCGTCCCGATCTGTAAGGGCTGATTGGTACAAATACTGGCGTCGGGACCTGCTACTGAAACAGGTGTAAGATTCACCGTAAACATTTCGGTGCGGGTCGAATCAAGACAACCCAATTGTTGCACCTGGGCCCAGTAACTTCCACTGGTCGTAGGTTGATACGTTAATCCGGTAGCGCCTGGTATCGGGTTGTTCCCATCATACCACTGCACAGCTCCTACTGTAGGGTTTACGGATAAGGATCCTGGGTTGGGATCACCCGTACAATAAACAGTTTTTCCTGTTAACTGCATCGCCGTATCTATTGTATAGGTTGTAATAACGGTTGTATCAAAAGCAAAACACCCTGTAAGCAGATCGGTTGTTTTTACAACATACTCTAGCGGCGTTGGCGTATCGTTCCAGGCAAATGGATTGGAAATGATCGGGTTATTGACCAGGTTGATTGGCGTCCAGGAGTAGTTAAATCCCACTGTTGGCGGACCACCCACCTGCACAGGCTGGTTGATACAAGTACTAATATCCGGACCAGCGACCGAAGGTGGATTTGGGGATGCGGTTATCGTAGCGAATAATGTATCGCGGCAACCAAAACCAGGAAAGGGTTCAACTATCACCGGTAAAACTGAACCAACAGGCGGAGCAGGGTTCAGGGTGAGGGTCTGGTTATTGGAGAGCAGCGTACCATATGTTACATCGGAATACCATTCATAATTCTGGTAGCCAAATGGAGCCGTGAGTGTAACTGAAGTTTGAGCGCCGCAAATAGTATTACCCAATATGGCGCCATTGCAGGCAGTGTATACATCTACATAAGCATAACCGGCATGACCGCCAAGCGTACAATCATTGGTGATGAATTCCAGCATGATCGTTCTGCCGATATACGGATTGAGGTTAATGCTGACGGGTGTCCAGTCCTTATATAATACGACGCTGCCCTGATTACCGGAGAAAGGAGAGGTCTGGAACCCTCCCGGTGTATTCCCTGCAATAAAATCAAAATTAACACAGGGTACGGGTGTGCCAGTAGAGACATCAATGATCCGTGCCCGGAATCTCGGCTGTTCGGCAGGGTTGTGACCCGGGCTCTCTATCACCACCGCGTAATAGAATAACATGGAGAAATTTGTCACAGTTGCAGGAATGGTGTAGGTATAGGAGATACTTTCCATTCCGCGCCCCGTTGAATGATTACCGAGCTTTACGCTTGCTCCACTGCCGTTGGGGCAAAGTGTTGGAAAACGTCCAAAAGGATCGGTACCTGCCGTTGCACTTGTTATTATAGTATGTCTTCCCGATATGGGTCCAGTAAGTGGTAGTGGATTATCACTGGTTAATCCAGCCCTGCATTCCCAGCCGGTAAAATCTCCCAGTTCAAAATCCAGGTTGGAAGGACACAGTCCGCCCTGTGCATTTCCCTTGAAGCACTGGATCAAGAACAAAAGCAGTAAGAGATATGGGGTCCTGGTAAGGCGCATACAGGGCGTAAAAATTTTCGCCCAAATTTATCTAAAAAAAAGCAATTGGAGCCATAAAGCTCAAAGCATCGGAGTTTCGCCGGAACTGGGTAGTGGGTCAGTTTGAATTAGTCGACAACGATTCTATTGAATGACCAAGTTGTCATCCTGCCTGCCCCGACGAACGGCGGGGAGCTCAGCGAAGGATAAGATGAAGATTTTGAAGCTTCTATTCCGACAAAGAGTATCATAATTCAAACTGACCCACTACCCGGAACTTCCTGTCCCTGTGATGTATACAGGCGCTACCCGGCATGCTTAAACTTTGGCATCCTTGACAAAACATTGTTTCTTTGCAGCACAAATCAAACCCAGCAAGAGCAATGAGTTATATTTCTGAGATTTTCGCCCGGCAAATTTTGGATTCACGCGGCAATCCTACAGTAGAAGTAGATGTTTTTACAGATGAAGGAGCCGTAGGCCGGGCCGCCGTACCCAGTGGTGCCAGTACCGGAATACATGAAGCCGTGGAACTGCGGGATGGTGACAAGAAAAAATATGGCGGCAAAGGAGTATTGAAAGCTGTTAAGAACGTAAATGATTTGATCGCTCCTGTATTGATGGGTTATGATGTGGCCGACCAGACCGGCATCGATGAAATGATGATACAACTGGATGGTACACCCAATAAAGCAAAACTGGGAGCCAATGCAATTCTTGCCGTCAGCATGGCGGTGGCAAAAGCAGCTGCAGAAGAAGCCTCCCTGCCCCTTTACCGTTATATCGGTGGCACTAACGCCAAAACAGTTCCGATCCCGATGATGAATATCCTGAACGGCGGGGCGCATGCCGATAACAAGATCGATTTCCAGGAATTTATGGTGATGCCAACAGGAGCAGCTTCTTTTAGTGAAGGTTTGCGCTGGGGCGTGGAGATCTTTCATGCATTAAAGACCGTGCTGAAGAAAAAAGGATACAGTACGAATGTAGGAGATGAGGGCGGTTTCGCACCCAATATCCAGAGTAACGAGGAAGCAATTGAAACAGTGCTGACGGCCATTAATGCCGCAGGTTATAAAGCAGGTACCCAGGTAATGATCGCCATGGATGCAGCCAACAGTGAGTTGTGGGACAGCAAAAAGAAAAAATATGTTTTCCATAAAAGCAGCGGGAAGGAAATGACCAGCGAACAACTGGTGAAATACTGGACCAGCTGGGTAAAGCAATACCCGATCGTTTCTCTTGAAGACGGTATGGCCGAAGATGACTGGAACGGATGGAAAATGCTTACTGACGCTGTCGGTAAAAAATGCCAGCTGGTAGGTGACGACCTGTTCGTTACTAACGTGACGAGACTGCAGCAAGGTATTGATAAAAATATCGGGAATGCATTGCTGGTAAAAGTAAACCAGATCGGAACGATAACAGAAACCATCAACGCTGTAACTCTGGCCCAGCACAATGGTTTCAATACGATCATGAGTCATCGCAGCGGAGAGACCGAGGATACCACGATCGCTGATCTTGCGGTGGCGCTTAATTGCGGGCAGATAAAAACCGGCTCCGCGTCACGTACAGACAGGATGGCGAAATACAACCAGCTGATCCGGATCGAAGAATTATTGGGCGATTCAGCAGTTTATCCAAAAGGAAGAATTAAATTTGGGAAATAGTTAATGGTTCATAGACGGCCGGGACTATCCTGGAACTATGAACCCTCAACCATCATCTATGAACAACATTCTATCCCATATCCCCGCCTTTCTAAAAAACAAGTATCTCCTATCCTTTGCGGGATTTTGCGTGGTAATCCTGTTCCTGGACAAGAATGATATTTTCACCCAACTGGAACGCCGCAATGAGCTCCGCGAATTGCAGCAAAGCAAGCGGTATTATACCACCCAAATCGCAGCGGAACGTAAAGAATTAGAAGCACTTAAGACCAATCCGGCAACCCTTGAGAAATATGCCCGTGAGAAATACCTGATGAAGCGGGACAATGAAGAACTTTTTCTGCTATCGGAAAAACCCGATAACCCAAAGAATTAGCTTCCCCGGCACAATAAGGGCAACCCGCCCCCGTTTATATCACGGACGTTTATAATGTTTTAACTACTTAGGACACACCTATTACTGGACACAAATTGGTTTGCCAATGACAAATTTTACTCCCGAGGATCTATTATTGTATTTATACAAAGAGACCTCTGCTAATCAGACCACTGCTATTGAAGCCGCATTAGAAAAGGACTGGACACTCCGTGAAAAACTGAATGTTCTGAAAATATCCATGCAACGGCTTGACAAGATCACTGTTTCCCCCCGCACAGAAGTTGTTTTGAGCGTCATCAACCATGCAAGGGAGCAAACTGCTGAAGAAGTACAATAGCCAGTTCGCTTTTGTAAAAAGATCTTAGTCCCGCAACTGCGGGACTTTTTTTGCCCCTGCCCTCTAAAGGGAATTCAGTTTTTTAGTTTTTTCTTACCTGGATAAACAAGAGAGATCGGCATTTGATCTGTTGAGCTGCTTACAATGGCTGCAGCATTTGGATGGCACCAGATTTTTCAAGATAATACGGTACCGGCATTACCGCTATGAATCAGGAAACATCTTTTCTTATCTTGCTTTCCCAACCTTTCCTTTAGGAGGTTGGAAGTAAACATGACCCTGAAAGAGCGCTATCAATTTGTCATTGACCAGTTCCAGCAACATCTACCAGTAGCGGAAACCGAACTGGAATTCCATGATCCTTACCAATTGCTGGTGGCCGTAATTCTTTCCGCCCAATGCACGGATAAACGGGTAAACCTGACCACCCCAGCGCTTTTTAAAAAATTTCCGGATGTACTTTCATTAAGCTACGCCAGTGTTGATGAATTGTTCCCTTTTATCAAAAGCATTTCTTATCCCAATAACAAAACAAAACACCTGATCGGGATGGCCAATAAAGTGATCGATGAGTTCAATGGCCAAATCCCAATGACGGTGAATGAGCTTACCCAACTACCCGGTGTTGGAAGAAAGACAGCCAACGTGATCACCTCCGTGATCGACAACCAGCCCAATATGGCCGTCGATACACATGTTTTCCGCGTTAGTAAGCGGATCGGGCTGGTACCGCAAACCGCTTCTACTCCACTGGCGGTAGAAAAAGAATTGATAAAATATATTCCCGAAGAATTGATTCATAAAGCACATCACTGGCTGATCCTGCATGGCCGCTATACCTGCGTGGCCCGCTCTCCTAAATGTGAACTATGTTTTTTACGACCCGGCTGCCGGTATTACCAGCGGGAAAAGCTAAAGCAATGACCAGTGCAAAATCCTGGTTTATTATTACTTGTCATTTTTGACCGGCCGGGGTTTTCCACAATGATGATAAATTAAACTTTACAAGATTTTTTAATTCTATACATTTAATCTTCCTATTCCTGTTTATCCTGCCGATCCCGCCCCTCTGACAAAAACAGTTTATTAATCTATTTAATGAAAATTTGTAGCGGATGAGAAAGTTTTTTCCTGCGGTGCTGTTCGGATGTATCGTATTCACCCAACCCCTGAAAGCACAGTACTATTATTATAATGATAAATATTATGAGAATGCCGTAGTCTTCGAGATCGGCGTTTCCACCGGCATCATGAACTCGCTCACAGACCTGGGCGGTAAAAAAGGCATCGGTAAAAATTTCATCAAGGACCTTAACTGGAAGAATACCCGGCTTAGTTTCGGCGGCTATGTGATGGCCATGTACCAGAACAAACTCGGGCTGAGGCTGGAAGGAACCTTTGGCTCTGTAAAAGGATACGACAGTATTTTAAAACCCGTGGCTTCCACTACTTCAGGCCGTTATGAGCGTAACCTGAGTTTCAGAAGCAAGATCGCCGATTTTCAACTAGCGCTTGAAGTACATCCCCTGATGTTCAGGAATTTTGAGGATGATGAACCCCCGTTGCTGTCTCCCTACCTGATCGCAGGGATTGGATATTACTCCTTTGATCCGCAGGCCCAGCTGAACGGGCAATGGTATTCACTACAACCCCTTCGACTGGAAGGTCAGGGTTTTGCTGAATATCCCGATCGCAAGCCTTATAAACTCAGCCAGGTCAATTTTGCAGCAGGACTGGGTGTTAAATATGAGATCAATTCTGTATTTAATGCAAGGTTTGAACTCGTGCACCGCATACTGACCACCGATTACCTGGACGATGTGAGTACTGAATATATCAATCCAAACCTATTTTATAATTACCTGCCTACCAACCAGGCAGCCATTGCACAACAATTGTATTTCAGGAGAAACGAACTGAACCCAAGCGATGCCATGCCCATGCCGGGCGACCAACGCGGTGATCCGAAAGATAATGATGCTTTTTTTACCATCCAGCTCAAGATAGGGATGACGCTCGGCCGCACAAGAAGATAATTTCCACTCCTTCCAGGAATAGACTGCACGGGTTTAAGGACCTGCCGGGGATGATCCGGGTATTTCTTTTTATACAAGCCGGATTTTGTAACTTTATTTACTTGTTCCGGAAGGAGAAAATGACTAAACCAAATTAACCATGCAGGACGGAATTATTCCTAGAATTGAGCCATTGCTGAACAGTTCGCTTTCTTTCCGGCCACTGGTTGCTGCGCTGAAAAAAAATATCACTGATGGCAACCCCGGCATGCAGAAACTGTATGGCCAGGTGGTCCGGGAAATCGAACAACATCCCGAACTGATGGAGACGATCACGGATCTTTCTATCCTCCGGCCACATGCAGAACTGATACAGGAACTACTCTCTGCCGTATTTCCACCCACAACCGCCAATTATATGTACGGGGTTTCCTTCCCGTTCACACTTGAAGCGGTATATGCATCCCCGCTGTTTCAAAAACTGCTGCTCAAACCGGGAACGCAGGAGATCGTATTCCCTGAAAGCAGCACCGGCTTAAGCCTGAAAAAACAGCGGTTGCATTTCGCTTACGGGCTGATACTAAAGAAATATCTCGGCTATAATGTCTCTGATATATCCCGGCTGGTTTATATGCACAAGGATGAACTGACCGGGCTCAACCGTTATATGGAGCTCAGACTGGACGGGCGTTTTATTGATGTGAAACCTGCCGGTGAAATGCCTCCTTTACCTTCCAGCATCCTTGACCAGCAGACCAACCGCCTCCTTGAAGTCGAAGAACTCATGCACCAGGTCCCTATCGAGCAATTTATTTTTGAAGGGATCACCGTAATGAGGGTGAATGATGTGACCAGCCAGGAAGTGATCTCCGAGATAAAGAACAAGCTGCTCGATAACAATGCCTTCTCGGATGCATCGGTATACCCCGGGCTGGAAACACATATCCAAAGCCTGATCGGTCTTACCGATCTTTCGATCGGCGTAACGCCTTTTTTCAAAATAAACAATCACTACGTTTATTCGGACCTCCACAACAACAACAGCCTCTTATTCCGCCATTTCCACAGCACGGCCGAGAAGGACGAGATCAGCGATTATTGTAAACTGCTTTTCCGCGATAACAACAAGCCTATATTATTTGAAACCCTGGACGAACAAACCCTCAGTGAAGTGCAGTGCCTGCAATATTATTATACTACGGGTGGACGGAGCCTGATCCTTTGTCCCCTGAAACTCAACAATGAACTGATCGGTATGCTGGAGATCATTTCAAAAGAACCGGGCCGCCTGAAGCCGACACACATGAGCAAGATCGATGATGCGATCCAGTTATTCACCCTTGGACTGGAAAAAAGCCTTGAACAGCTGAACGCCCAGGTGGACCGGGTAATCAAAAAGAAATTTACGGCCGTTCAACCGGCGGTAGAGTGGAAATTCACCGAAGCGGCGCTGAATTATATCGTGAATAAACAAAGTAAAGAGGAAGTTAAGGTAGACCGGATCGCCTTTAATGATGTTCACCCGATCTATGGCGCCATTGATATCCGAAATTCTTCTACGGAACGCTCGCATGCGATACAACTGGACATGATCGAGCAACTGGAACATGCCCGTAAAGTAGTGAAGAAGGCACAGGCGGAAATACAGGTCCCGCTTCTGCAGGAAATAGAATTTAAGATCGAGAAACATATCGAAGCAGCATCGGATGTACTGCAATCAGAAGAAGAAATGAGTATCGTTGAATTCATGCAGGGCCAGGTTGTTTCTGTGTTCAACCATCTCCACAGCACCGAGCCTTCCATTAAGAATGAAATAGAGGAATACTTCGCTTCGCTTGATCCGCAACTGGGTATGCGTTATCATCACCGGAAGGAATACGAACAAAGCATCTCCCGGATTAACGATACACTGGCTCGTTTCATCGACAAGGAGCAGGCCGCCGCACAGAAAGTTTACCCTCATTATTTTGAACGGTATGTGACCGATGGGCTCGAGTTCAATATTTTCATGGGACAATCCCTCAGCCCGAGAAAAAAATTCGACGAGATCTACCTGCGCAATATGAAAATGTGGCAACTGACGGTACTCGCCAAAGCAGCGCGGATAACGCATAACCTTGAAAAAGAATTAAGTCATCCTTTGCGCACCACACAACTGATCCTTTCCCATGGTCAGACGCTTTCCATTCTTTTCCGGACAGAAGAAAGAAAATTCGATGTGGATGGCGCCTACAATATCCGCTACGAGATCGTTAAAAAAAGGATCGACAAAGTACGGATCCGTGATACAAATGAACGGCTGACCCAACCGGGCATGATCGCCATCGTGTATTCACAGACAAGGGATGCAGTTGAGTATACAGAATATATCGAGTTCCTGCAGAGCAAGAATTTGCTGAAAGAAGAGATTGAAAGATATGATCTCGAAGAATTGCAGGGAGTATCCGGTCTGAAAGCCCTCCGGGTGAAGGTAAATTTTGATGACGAACCTAAACCTGCACCAAAGATCGAATTATCCAACACCACTTCCCAGGAATTACTGGACAAGTGATCAGGTCCGTTGTAAAAATAAGGTAGTGGGTCAGTTTGAATTATGATATTCTTTGTCATTCCGAACGAAGTGAGGAATAGATGGGCTGACGATGAAATTAATTCCGACAAAGGAGGAATAGAAGCTTCAAAATCTTCATCTTATCCTTCGCTGAGCTCAGGATGACAACTTGGTCATTCAATAGAATCGTTGTCGACTAATTCAAACTGAGCCACTACCAAAAATAAAAAAAGCCAGTTTTTTCAAACTGGCTTTTTTATATTGAGCTGTTGAGTTTAGAATTTAAATCCAATACTAACCATCGGTATCTTGTCTTCGCTGGAGATAGCATAGCTTGCTGCGATCACGATACGGCGGAGCGGCGCAAACCATAATCCTCCACCATAACCAGCTACCATTTTCTTCACCGCATCATCCTTTACCCATACCCTTCCTGCATCAACAAATGCGAACATACCAAAAGCGGCAGGGAAAAGATAGGTCTTCAGGTTGGCGATCTTCAACCGCAGTTCGGTCTGGTTGTAAAATTTGGATTTCCCAGCGAATCTTTCCTTGCGGTAACCACGTAGGTTCTCGTCGCTGCCAAGGTATTGTGCCTGGAAAAATTCAAAGTTCTTACCCATGGTAGCGCCGGCGCCGATCCGGTTGGCCCATACCAGCCAATCTTTTATCAGGCTTACGTAGAAGGAGAATTCCGTGCTCATCTGTGTTACCCTGTCAAAACTATTATCGTTGATACCAGACATGCTGCGTATAGAGTTCACCCAGTTAACTCCATTGTCGGGAAGCATCTTGTGATTCCTTGTATCAACAATAAAATTGAACAGTACACCGAAATAAGCCTGTTTTTTAAAGACCGATGCCTGGTTAAGACCACTCAACGGATTAACCACTACGTTGCGTACCTTGTTCAGCTTGTCCGTGGAATCCATACTGTAGAACTGGAGAGTGGGTCCTACCTGGACCATCACCTTATCGGAGAAACGCTGACGGATCAGGAGAGAAATATCCCCCAGGTCATAACGCACCCTGTAATACCTGAATTTTCCCGTTTTTGTTTTATCATAAAAACTGTTCATTCCATAACCAAAGAAATTGGAAGTATTATTAGGACCTTTGTAAGAGATATCCGTCAGGATATCCGTTTTGTTGCTAAGCACCCCGATGAATTCATTATTATAACGGATATTCAGCGCCTTGGTGGAAAAGGCATAGGATGCTTTGAACTGGTGCAAGGATTTATAAGGGGTCTTGCGGAACCCATGACGAATAAGTTTAAAGGTCGGGCCCAGGAAGATACCATCGTCAGGATTATATCCTACCGTTGCGAAAATAGACTGGAAAGGATACTTATAATAGATACGCTGGAAGGAATTGATCGTAGTATCGTCCGACATTTTATTCCTGAATGGCCCCGTGATCGTGTTATTCCCGTCTTGCCGGTCGTACACCATGCCGCCGGATGATTTGGTCGGATTCTCAAACACATCCTGTCCGCCACCGCCGATCATCCTGAGTTTGATCTTGTCATTGGTCCCGTTCACCAGGAATTTATCATCCCCGTCAAATCCGTATAGCCTTACTTCTTTGGTAATAAGCGGGAAGAATTTTCTTTCATACATTTTCACAGATTGCATCCCGTCTTTATCCACTTTATAAACCTGTATGAGCATCGTACCATCATCATTGCGGGTGATATTGTACAATTCTTTCTTATCGCTGGAGGTCACACTGACGATCTGGGAAACAAAAGTATAATACTCCATTACCTCGGCCACCAGGTAGTTGCGGCGGTCTTTCAGCGTCTGGATGATATTCCCGGCAGAAATGCTCTCTATTTCATTGGGCTGTTGTGCCAGCGCTCTTTCGATCACTTCGTCGGTCATTTTTGCTACAAAGCTTTCTGCCTCTCTTCTCCAGTCTTCTTCTGTCAATTCATTCAGGAAGAAACGGTCCAGGTTACGGGCTGCAAAATTGAAACGTTCAATGCTTCTCGCTTTTGGTTTGAATCCTTCCAGCTGCGGCACCAGTGAACGCCCTTTGACAAATCCGGGTAACAAACCCTGGTTGATATAAAAAGCCTGGTCGCGGTCTTTGGCAATAGGAAAGAACATTTTTCCCTTGCCATTATCATAAGCGCCCCAGATCCACTGGTCTTCATGGCGGTCAAGATCCATCACGAACATATCGAGGATCCGTATTCTTAATAAAGCGGCCTGGTCCACATCGTTGTCATTATCCTTTTCCAGTTTGTCGGCCACTTCGTCTGTATCATAGCCTTTACTTACTGAATCGGGCAAGCGTGGCTCGTACAAGGCGAGCATATTGGAAAAATCACCCCGGTATTGACCGAGACGGGGATCGTCACCGATATAAACCAATTTCACGGCTGCGGCAGGTATGCCTGCGGCTGAAGAAAGGATCGGCATCGACAAAGCCGCGTAAGGATAGGAAGCAGATACCCCATCCGATACAAGATCTGCGGCAGCGTCGCTTTGCAGATCGCCTGGCAAGGTCTTGCTGGTAATAAATTTTTGGATGGAGCGGAGGGTGTATTGTCTGCCCTGCGGGTCTTCCATTCGGAGGGATTTTGTTTGTTTACCACCCCCTCTTTTTACCGGGGTAAGGCCCCCATGCTCAGTGGCGAGGTTGATGATCGGCGCAGTTACCGGCGTATTCCATTCCTGGCGGTAGTTTTTACCCATCCAGAAATACCTTCCGCCGCTGGTACTGAAATGCGATCCGGGACTGCTCGCCGAATCCTTACCAGGCTGCGCAAAAGCCTGTGTGGTAATTAAAAACACAGATACAATAGATAAAATAAGCAGTTTCATGGTTGCAGGTTTAATAGTTTAAAGAACCAGGGGGCAGTTACTCTCCTGATAGAACATACGAGTTTTGAAAATAAGCAAATTATAGCAAATCTGTAGAAATTCAGGAGCAAAATAAGCCTGTTATGTCTTTTTACCAAGAACGGGTTATACAGGTAGTGGGTCAGTTTGAATTAGTCGACAACGATTCTATTGAATGACCAAGTTGTCATCCTGAGCTCAGCGAAGGATAAGATGAAGATTTTGAAGCTTCTATTCCTCCTTCGTCGGAATTAATTTCATCGTCAGTCCCTCTATTCCTCACTTCGTTCGGAATGACAAAGAGTATCATAATTCAAACTGACCCACTACCGTAATAAAGTTTACCCGGCCGGAGAGAATTCCCGGATTTAGCTATTGTCACCAGGGCCCGGAGCTGGTTGAAGGTCCCTGAAAAGAACACTGAATACATGCTGATCCTTTTCGAAAGAATAGGAAATGGTAAAATGATACTGATCACATATTTGTTTAACGATCGCCAGTCCAAGCCCCGACCCGTCGGAGTGATCCGATTTATTAAACCGGTTAAACACTTTGGTTTTATCCAGTTGGCTTTTGCCGGTATTAGAGATCCAAAGCTTGTGCTGGTTAGTTGCTATAGAAATAGTGCCTCCCACTTTATTATGGCGGATCGCATTGCTGAATAAATTGCTGGTAAGTATTTCGGCCAGCTCCCTGTTCATCGATACGGGCAAGGGTTCCAGTTTTGTATCGAGATGTAAACTCATGGTGCTCATCCACTCCTGTGTCTCCCGGATCTTTTCTTCCAGCAAATCGTTCATGGCTACCTGGTGGGTACCGGCATACTGGTTATTACCGATCCTGGCAAGTAACAGGAGTGACTGGCACAAACGGGATAATTTTTCAACCGGTTTGTAAATGCTTTCCAGTTGCCGCATACTTTTCTCACTTAGATCAGGTTCCTGTATCAATACATCCAGTTTTGAATTGATGATCGCCAGGGGTGTTTGCATTTCATGTGATGCCTGGTCTGTAAAATCCCTGAGCGCCTGGTAATCCTTTGTTACTTTCCTTGCCATCACGCTGATGCTGTCATTGAGTTCCCGGAATTCATTGATCCGTGTCGGTTGTATGCTCATCTCGATAGGTGCGGAGAGGTTGAACTCTTTGATGGAAGAAAGCGTGTTCCGGAATGGTTGCCACAGCTTCTTAAGCAGGAAGCGGTTCGTAAAGAACAAGATCACCGTCAACAGAACGATCAGGCCGGCGATCGAAATAAGTATGATCCCTACCAGGTCCTTTGTTGATTCTGCTGATTTGGTAACCGACACCATATAATCCTGGTTGTTGATCTTTAGCGGGAAAAGCAGCTGTCGGGCCGATTCGGTTTCTCCATCATCGGCATTGAATATCGAGATGCTTTGAAAACTACGCCGGCCGGGTTTGTCAGTAGGTTCAAAACTTATGCGCTGGTCTTTGTATACCGTAGAAGGAGGTAAACTCTTGTATTGCTTAACATGATCATAGATCTCCACCTCCTCCACGATCAATGCTTCATCAAGCTGGCTGGTCAGTACATACCTGAGCAGGAAATAATAGCCGGCGCCCGCGAGGAGAAGGATAAAGATCGTAGAGATGATGGTGACCCTGTTATACTGTGCCTGGAGTTTCATTTATCCGTCAGTTTATAACCGATGCCATAAACCGATTTGATGTAATCCCTGCAACCCTGTTGCTGTAGTTTTTTTCTCAGGTTCTTGACATGCGTATAAATAAAATCGAAACTAACGCCGTATCCCATATCTTCTATCCACAGGTGATCGATCAATGCATTTTTTGGAACCACTTTACGCTGGTTGGCGATCAGGTACACGAGTAGCTGGTATTCTTTACCGGTAAGCTCCACGGGCTTCCCCTCTATACTTACTTCTTTCGCCATGGTATCGATGCTTATTTCATGAAAGGAAATGATATCATTGCCTCCGTATGTTTTGCGGCGAATGATCGCGGCAACCCTGGCGGCAAGTTCTGAAAGGTGGAATGGTTTCACGAGGTAATCATCTGCACCAAGTTTAAGTCCATGGATCCGGTCATCGATTGAATTCCGGGCAGAGATGATAATGACGCCATCGTTTTTATGATTTCGTTTGAGGTCCTGTAAAACTTCCAGGCCGGAACCATCGGGCAAGGTGATATCGAGGATGATACAATCGTAATCCCAGCTTTCTGTTTTGGTGCGTGCATCGCGGTAGCCGGAAGCCAGCTCACAGGTATAGTTTTCCTGGCGGAGATAAGCCATCATACTGGCACTGAGCTCCGGCTCATCTTCTACAATCAATAGCTTCATGCCTGGTAAATTACAGTCAATTTGCTAAAAAGGATTCATAAATATCGCCGGTGTGATCTATTTTTTGTCGCTGTGCTTTTTGACATTGAATTTTTTACTGACTGCCAGGCGGATGCTTCCCGTTGGTAAGTAATAATTTTTGGGCGATGCTGCTCCTTTTGTCCAGAAGGCGCTACCCAGCCCATTGACACTTACACTCCAGTCCGCGCTGTTATACCCAACGGCGCCTTTCGCTACAACTGATGGGCCAACGCTTGTTTTTCTTTTCTTAACACTACCAGCGTCTTCGGAGGTAAATGTCAGGTCAAGATTACCCACGGCCGATGCCGTAATAAAAAAATGCTGATCCATTACCAGCGTATAGGCATATCCAACCCCTGCGCCAATTGCCATAAAGTTCAGGTTGGTAATCCCTTTTTGCGGGAAATTTGCTTCGATGATTTTTGGCACAAGCGCACTGTCTCCCCTTACCGTTCCATAATACAGGATACCTCCATACAAAGGAGAACCGGCTGATTTTTTTTGCCATTCATTTTGTGTGATGGCAGCACGGTAAGAGAATTTTTCCTTGTTGGGCACCTGGTAAGCAGATATTCCCAGCAGTTTAAGTTCCACATCCTTACGGTAATAATATTTATTAGGAGTAGTAGCAAATCCTTTGGGTTCGAGGTGATACCCTTTGGGTAATAAAACCAGCAGGTCAATGGCCCATTTGCGAGGATATAAATGCAGTTGCAGGTCAAGACCTTTTGTAGTTCCTTTTGCCGTATCCCTGTTCAGGAAAGCAAATCCATAAAAAACATTAATAGAGAAATTGTGATAGGTAACTCCCACACCCAGGTTCAGTTTTGTATTGGCCTTATACTCAATATCTGCCAGGCTGCTGGAAGAAGGAATGGTAAACTTCAGGAATTTTTGCGCGAGGTACACACGACCGGTGAGTTTCTCCGGTAAGGTTTCATAATAACTGGGATCATTGATCACTTTTTTCTGTGCAAGAACTTTTCCGGGGATCAGGACAGAAAACAGCAGGAACATAATTGCGTATAAACCAAGACAAGCCGGCTTTCTCATAAAATGGGTATTTGACAGTGATGAATCGTTTACCGGTTGAAGGTCGTATTGAAATCTGTTTAAAATCTGTAGCTTGTTTTAAAAAATTCAGATTTTCTTCAGAATACTCCGATAAATTTGTTTTCCCAAAAAGATGATCATGAAAAAAATACTAAGTATAACATTGGTTAACGCCTTATTTGCACTGGCCGCCTGCGGTCAAAAGCTGGATATGTCAAAAGTCCCGGCAGCTGTAAAATCTTCATTTACCCGGCAATTTCCCGGCGCCGTGGCCAAATGGGAAAAAGAGGAGGAATTATATGAAGCAGGCTTTCAACAAGACGGGCATGAAATGAGTGCGTTGTTTGAGGCCAATGGCACACTCAAAGAAACAGAGATCGGGATACCCCCATCAGAGTTGCCTGCCCATATTAAACAATACGTCAAAGATCATTACAAAGGAATGTCAATTAAAGAAGCTGCAAAGATTACCTCTTCCGCAGGCGATACAGAATATGAAGCTGCTATAAAAGGCAGGGACCTGATTTTTGACAATAAGGGGAATTTTATAAAAGAGATCAAACATTAATGTCCTTTTTTTCGAAATAGGGCTGACACAGGTGTTTTTGGCACGTATATGAATATTATAATATTGCAGGGTACTGGTCCGGGCCAAATGGTTCCGGTTCAGCTTGAAGGGTGGTGAATAATCAGATAGTCTTTCGCTATAAATGAAGATTTATTTCCGCCCAGCCTGTTTAGAAGGCCGAACTTTTCAGTATTTTAGGGGTTTTACAGGTGTTGCCCGGAAGTGAAAAAAGCTTTGAAGGGTAAGACAACTGGCACTCATAATCATATCCTTGAAGAACCGGGCGTCTGGGAAAAACAACTTCTTAAATTTATTACTGGGGTGATGAAAAAATATTTCGTACTGGTCGGCTGTTTACTGTTGCTGAATTACACGCTAAAAGCCCAGGAAGATACTATAACACAACGACTCGTGCTGATCGGCGATGCGGGTCAGCTTACCGATGGCCGCCACCCCGTGGTGGATGCTGTCAGGAAACTGATCAAGCTGGATAAGAAGACCACCGTGCTTTTTTTGGGGGATAATCTCTACAAAATGGGATTACCCGACAACCTGGCTTCCTCTTACAACCTTGCCAGGGCTGTTTTGGATTCCCAATTATCCGTTGCAGAAGGAACTCCTGCAAAAGTGCTGATGATTCCCGGTAACCACGACTGGGAGAACGGGGGTCGCGGAGGTTATGATGCGGTGATACGCCAGCAATTGTATGTTGACTTCATTCACCAGAAAAACGCGGAATATTACCCGAAAGACGGTTGCCCGGGGCCGGTTGAAGTGAGCTTGGGAAATGATGTGACCCTGATCATGTTTGACAGTCAATGGTGGATACATCCTTTTGATAAACCCGAGATCGAATCGGACTGCAATTGTAAAACAAAGGATGAGCTGGTGGCGCAAATCCAGGATATCGCGGCACGCAATTCAAAAAAACTGATCATACTGGCCTGTCACCACCCCTTCCGAAGCAATGGTATACACGGAGGTTTCTTTAGGGTAAAGCAGCATATTTTCCCCCTCACCGATATTTTCAAACAAGCATATATTCCCTTACCACTGATTGGTTCGATCTACCCGATCGCCCGCAGTGTATTTGGCACTCCACAGGATCTGAGACATCCCAATTACCAGAACATGATCGACCGGGTTTCCACTGCAATAAAAGAAGTGGCTCCTAACGTGATCTTTGTGGCGGGGCATGAACACAACCTCGAACACCTGAAAGACAGCAGTTATAATTATATCATCAGCGGTGGCGGCTGCAAGGAAAGCCGCGCATCCAGTGGTAAAAAAAGTGAATTCATTTCTACCAAATTTGGCTTCTCTGTACTGGAAGTATCCAAAAACAAAAATGTCACGGTTGATTTTTATACGGTAGTCGATACCGTAGAAAAAGCTTACTCGGCCAGCCTGCTCAATTTTACCAAGATCCCGGAAGCCGCTCTGGATACTTCAAAAGCAGTTGTCATAGATGATCCCTGGCTCAAATACAAGGATACCATCACGGTGGCTGCCAGCAACCGTTTTCCACCTATCAGTGGTATGAGGCGTTATTTCATGGGACAGAATTACCGGCACGAATGGTCTCAACCTGTCAACATGAAAGTATTCAACCTGAAAAAAGAAAAAGGCGGTTTTACGATCATCGGGCTGGGAGGCGACAAGCAAACAAAATCATTGCACCTGCTAGACAAAAAAGGAAAGGAATGGGTATTGCGGAGCATGAATAAGTCGCCAACAAAAGCCATCCCCGAAGCATTCCGCGGCACACTGGCGGAAGACCTGGCGGCCGAACTGAATTCCGCGGCGCATCCCTATGGCGCACTTACTTTTCCACCACTGGGAAAAGCCATTGACGTGGTTGTACCGCAGCCTGAATTATTTTTTGTTCCGGATGACCCGAACCTGAATTTTTACCGGCCATTGTTTGCCAATAATGTTTGTTACCTGGAACCCAAACACGCTACGCTTGACAGTACCGACACCAAGACTACGGCCAAGCTCTTCTCCAAAATGCTGGACGAGAACGATCATCTTCCCAATCAAAAGGTGGTGTTGCGCGCCCGCTTGCTTGATATCATTACCGGTGATTTCGACCGGCACCTCGACCAGTGGAGATGGGGTAATACCGATCCCGGTAAAGGAAAAATATATTATCCCATACCCCGTGACCGTGACCAGGCCTATTTTTATTCGGATGGTTTGATACTAAAAATGCTTAGCGGAAGGGCGCTTCCTTTCCTGAAAGGTTTCAGGTATAGCATCCCAAAAGTGAGGTGGCTCGGTTATACGGCCAGGGATTTTGACCGGATCTATCTTACCGGACTGGATGCAGGCGAATGGAAGGACATGGTGGCTTTTGTACAACGCAACCTGAGTGATTCCGTTATCCGTGAAGCGGTAAAGAAAATGCCGCCGGAAATTGTGAAGATCGATGGGGAAACCTTGGTTAAAAAAATGATCAGCCGTCGCAACCTGTTGTCCACCGAAGCGCATAACTATTACCAGTTTATTTCAAAAAAGGTAAATATCATCGGCAGCAACCAGCGGGAATATTTTAAAGTAAGTCAGGCCCCCGGCGGATTACAGGTGAGGGTATATGCCGTGACCAAAAATAATGACACCAGTTTTGTACGGTATAGCAGGGTATTCAATTCATCAGAAACAAAAGAGATCCGTTTGTATGGACTGAACGACGATGATGCTTTTGAAATCGAAAAGGATGCTGATTCGAGGATCAAACTGCGCATTATTGGCGGAAAGGGTTTAGACACCTTCGACCTGAAAGGTCACGTGGAAAGTTTGTTGTACGACATGAAATCAGAAGGTAATATTATCAAAAATGACAGCCGCGCCAAAAACCGGTTTACGATTGACCCACCATCCAATGCGCGGAGTATTTATGGTTTTGAGTATAACACCACCAAATTCCCGCAGATCTTTTTAGGATATAATTCAGACGATGGTCTTGTCATGGGGACCGGAATTTCAAAAAGAACCTATGGTTTCCGAAACCTTCCCTATGCCTCCGACCAGCGCTTATCCGTGCTGTATGCCCCCGCCCACCGGGCTTACCAGCTTCGTTATAAGGGTGAGTTTAACCACGTTACCCGCAATTATGACCTGCTGGTGAGCGCCAATTATTCCAATCCCGCACTTAGAAATTTCACTGGTTTTGGGAATGAAACAAAAGTACCCTCCAATGATTTTGATTTTTACCGCACCCGCTACAATTCCTTTGAAGCAGAGGCCCTGTTGCGCCTGCGGTATTTTGACAACCTGCACTTCATGATAGGGCCTTATTTTTTTAATTACCGGAACAACTATGCCGCTAATAAAGGAACGATTCTGGGTAACCCGGGGTTGGCGGGACTGGACTCTGCGGATGTGTTCAGCAAGAAATCATATGCCGGCGGTAAATTTGCGATACTGCTCGACAATCGCAATAATGATTTTTTCCCTACCCGCGGTGTGCGCTGGTACAATGAAATTCTCACTACAAGCGGTATCGGAAATGGAGCAGACAATTATACGAAATACACTTCCGACCTGAGCCTTCATGCAAGTTTGAGTGACCCGGCCAATGTGGTCGCTGTGCTGAAAGTGGGGGGTGGTAAAATTTTAAGCAAAAATCCTGAATATTTCCAGTTATTGAATTTTGGCCCCAACAATACCCTGAATGGGTTCCGGAAAAACCGTTATTCGGGTACTTCTTCTCTCTACGGTAGTCTTGAATTAAAGGTCAAACTGGTCGATCTTAATTCCTACATCTTACCGGGTCCCTTTGGACTTAGCGGTTTTATTGATGCCGGTAAAGTCTGGATGAAAGGGATGAGATCTAGAAAATGGCATACGGCTTTTGGCGGTGGGTTTTACTTTATGCCCTTTAATTTATTTATCATTTCCGCTACCGCAGGGTTCTCCAAAAATGAAAAGATGTTGAATTTTACCCTGGGTACGAAAATCAACCTGAGCTATTAATAGGCATGATTCTTTGAGTATATTGCAGGCCTGCTCATCAGCGCAGCCAGTAAAATACAATGAATTCCACCAGAATAGTTTTGCCCAGGCGTTCTGCCGTAAAAAAACACGATCTCCGGCTGATCCTGTATATCGCCATATCCTGGACAATCATCGATTTCCTGATCTTTATCTTCCTGCTTTCCACCCGGTTGTATACGCCAAAATATGAAAGTACCAATGTAGGGGCTCTCAAAACGATTCTCCTGCGGGAACTAAACGTATTTATCTTCAGCTTGATCATCGGCTATTTCCTGATCTCCGTGCTGAGGAATTTTTTGCGAAATATTTCTCCCGCCCTGAACCTGTTGATTAAGACACTCCTGCTGGTTACGGTAGCCATCGTCATGAATTTCTTTATTTATTTCACCTATAGTCTGCTGATCGAACAACAACCGGTTGCTGATGCGTTCCAAAAATTCGTGGAGAACACGTTCCGGCGGAAATGGTTGCTGGAAAAAATGCCGGAATGGGTACTGTTATTCCTGCTCACGCAGCTGGCACTCGAGATCAACAATAAATACTCCCAGGGTGTATTCTTCAATATCATTGTAGGCAAGTACCTCCAGCCAAGAGAAGAGAACAGGATCATCATGTTCATCGACCTGAAGAACTCTACCCCCATTGCCGAGAAACTGGGACATAAGGATTATTTTAAATTCATCCGTGATGTGATCTATTGTATGTCGGCGGGCATTGCAGAGCATGATGGCCGGGTGTACCAGTATGTCGGTGATGAGATCGTGGCCTGGTGGCCTTCCAGCCCCAAAAACGCAAGAAAAAGTGTGGATGCGATCATTGAGTCCAGAAAAATACTGAACAAGAATGCAGATGTGTTCAGGTGGGGTTATGATATTTCACCGGAATACAAGGTAGGTATCCATACCGGCAATATAACCGTTGGCCAGGTGGGTATCACCAAAAAAGATTTGGTCATGAGCGGCGATACGATCAATACGGCGGCCCGTATACGCAGCGCTTGCACCGAACTGAACCAGAAATTCCTTGTCTCAAAAGAATTGATCGAACTACTCGATATGAAAGACTGGCAAACAGAAAGCATGGGCCTGGTGGACTTGAAAGGCAAAAACGAAGGCATCGAATTATTTGCCTTGAAAATTTAAGCTATCTTTCAGCATCGAAATGATGAAGGAATCCCCCGCACAAAAAAGAAGAAGATTATGGTTATCTCCTGACAGGACTATCACGAAGATCCTGCTTGTAGCATCCTTGTTATTACTGCTTTTCCTGGTATGGGTGGTTTTTTTTTACGGTAAGAACACGTTTGACCAGGAAGTATTTGACTGGATCGCCCCTTATACCACAGCAGGACGCACACGTTTTATGTTATTTATTACTTTCCTGGGAAACCCGGCTTTCCTGATCCCGGCCAATCTTGTGTTGCTGATTTATTTTATTATCCGGAAGAATAAATGGCCGGCGCTTAGTTTGCTGCTCATATCCCTGGGTGGACTTGCAATCAAATTATTATTAAAACAAGTATTTCACCGCCTCCGGCCAGACAATTCCCTGATAGAAGGAGGTGTGGGTGGATTTAGTTTTCCCAGCGGGCATGCTTTACTGGGTTTGGCATTTTATGGTTTCCTGGTATGGCTGACAGCCCACCATATAAGGAAAGGATGGTTGCAATACGGGATCATACTCCTTTTGATACTGCTGATCCTTGCTATCAGCTTCAGCCGGGTTTATCTCCGTGTACATTATGCTACGGATATTACGGCCGGTCTTTGTATCGGTTTTATCTGGCTGAGTTTCTCTTTCTGGTTCATCAATAAAAAAGAAAAGACCGCTTTACAAAGAGGAAACCAGCAAAGCTCCGGGCTTTAAAAGCAGCTTCACTCCCGGGTTTCTCCCCCTACTTCTTCTTATAATTAAACTTCAAAATAGTAGCGATCCCTTCCCCGCCTTCATTCGAAATATAGAGATCTCCATTCGGTGCGAATGTCAGGCCCTCCGGCTGGTTAAACAGGACAGGGTCCAACCGGAACACTTCTTCCACCTTGCCACTCTTATCCGCGATAACAAGCAATTTACCAACTGAGGCAACAATAAAAAGTTTACCGGTTACCGGATTGATGCCTGCCGCTGAAGGCTTGAATTCCGCTTTGTCATCATTCAATATTTTTTGAATTTCTTTGATGTCTATCGTGTAAGCCGGTGCGACAGAAAAAGTCTTAGTAGACGGATCAAAGCGGTAGGCAGCCCTTATTTCGTCTTTCTCATGATCACATTGCTTGCAAAGCAATATCATCGTTTTCCGGTCTGCATCCATATACATGGCCTCAAACTCGTTCTCTCCTTCAATTCCAAGTAAATACTCCTGTGTCGAAAATAAACTGTCTTTTGTATCTACCTGCACCACTGCGCCTGTACTGACAAGAATATACTCTGCCGTATCTGTATGCACGATATCTTCATAATCACTTTTGCCGCCAAATTTTACTTTCCCGGTATTTTCATTTTTGTTCTTAAAATCCACCATAAAAATGTCTCCTTTTTCATCATTTTCAGACAGGATGACATTCTTCCCGGGGATATAAGCCATGCCGGAGATTTCATGAAGTTGTTTTCCCAGTTCCATTTTTTCATCGGGCACTGAAAAATTATAACCGGTTTTGGTAAGCTGAATTTTGGCACTGTCGGTAATAGCGATATAAGTAAATTTCAACAAGGTGGCTTTTGCATTTACCCCTTCGTTAGAAATGTACATATCCCCTTTTTCCTTAAAGGTTATTCCTTCCGGTTGTGTAAAGAGTTTTGGTGAAAGCCGGTATACGGATTCCACTTTTCCATTAAGATCAGCTATTACCAGCTGCTTGCTGGCTGAGGAAAGGATGAATAGTTTTTGCAAAATGGGATGGATAGCCCCCGCCGATGGCTGGAACTTCGGTGCGCTAAAAGGGGACAATGCTTTTATTTTGGCAGCATCCATTACATATAATGGTTTGGTATCAAAGCCTATGGAATCAGGATAAAAAGCAAACGCACTTACGGATTTTTCATCATCTGTTTCACAGTTTTTACAAACCAGTACCAGGGCATTACGGCCTGGATCACTGTACATGGTTTCAAAATCATTGGTGCCCGAAAGGCTCACCGTGCCTATATCCAGTCCATAAACCTTACCGCTACTGTCCTTGATAAATTTGGTAATCATACCATCGCTCCTTAAAATGTAAGGAATACCTTTCAAAATGGCTACATCTTCATAATCAGCAGTATTGCCAAAAACGTATTCCTCAAGGATGATTTTATTTTCCTTATCCAGGAAAAAAAGTTTGTTGGATCCATCATCAATTGCAAGGAAAACATTGTTTTTTGTATCCCACGCAATCCCGGATATTTCCTGCAGTTTTAGGTCAAGTTTATCTGTATAAACGGTAGAAAAGTTATAGTGAGGCGGGGATTTGATCAGCCTGGTTTTTTGTTTACATCCCATAATTGTCAATGCAGAAACCAGCAATAAAGCAACAAGTTGTACCGGGAAATTTAAAAATCTCATTCTTCTTATTTTGCTTAAATTTATTAAAAGTTATCTTTATAGGATGATAGAAAATCAATTACCCCTTTTACAGGAGGCTGAAGCCCATGTAACAGACCTATTATCAAACAAACTTAGCAAAAGTATCAGGTTTCATACACTTCAGCACACACAAGAGGTGGTGACCGCCTGTGAAAAGATCGCCGGGCAGCAGGACATACCTGGAGATGATCGTTTAGCGCTGTTACTCGCAGCATGGTTTCACGACACCGGGTATACAAGCGGAGAAGCAAGAGATCATGAATCGGTCAGTATAACCCTGGCCACTGAATTTCTGAAGGCCCATGCTGCCAGTGAAGAACTGATAAATAAGGTTTTAGGCTGTATCAGCGCCACCCGCCTGCCGCATAGCCCTACCAATACGATCGAAGGAATTATCTGTGATGCCGACCTGTTTCACCTGGGTACGGATGATTTCAATGAAAAAAATAACTTGCTCCGGCAAGAATTGGTGGAGTTTGGGGGAAAAGATCTGTCTAAAAAAGAGTGGCGTAAATTAAATATCCGGTTCCTGGAAGGACATAAATATTTTACGGTTTATGGAAAAGAAAAGCTTCAACCGATAAAAGATGTACACCTGGCAGAGTTATCCCACAAAGAAAAAAATAAGGAAGACATAAAACCCTCCAAGAAAGATAAGGGTAAGCAAAAGGACAAGAACAGTATAGAACAGGCGGCCAAGGCGGCTTCGGAAGCCAAGAAAAAGAAAGAGAAAGAGTCCCAATCCGAGAGAGGCATGGCGACTGTTTTTCGTATTATGGCACAAAACCATTCGGCATTGAGCCAAATGGCCGATTCCAAAGCCAATATCCTTATTTCTGTCAATTCGATCATTCTTTCCATTATTATCGCCTCCCTGGTGGAGAAATTACAGACTGATACGTATCTCCAGATACCTGTCGGGGTAATCGTTATTGTTTGCGTTACGTCCATTGTATTCGGTATACTCGCCACGCGGCCAAACGTATCCGGTGGAACGTTCACCCGCGAGGATATTGCTGCCAAAAGAACCAACCTCTTGTTCTTTGGAAATTTTCATAATATGAGCCTTGATGATTATAACTGGGGAATGACCGAGATGCTGAATGATAAATATTATATGAACAACAGCATGATCAAGGATAATTATTTCCTGGGGGTAGTACTGGCAAAAAAATATAAATATCTCCGCATTGCCTATAATATTTTTATGTACGGGTTGATCGTCGCCATGCTGGCTTTCGTGGTTTCTTCCTTGCTGCCGCAGGCAGCAGAAGTTTATACGACGGGTTAAGGTATCCTATTGATCGAAGAAGGAACCGAGAAATTAAAAGAGAATAAATAAACCCAACCCTGCTAAAGCTTTGTTGACAAGCCAGCATCCAGTATTATTTTGGTAAATGTGCTACCAATTCCACTTCGAGTCTTGCATCGTGCATAAATAACCTGGCGACCTGCATCCAGGTGGCGGCGGGGTAATCAGCTTTGTAAAAAGCTTTGCGGGCATCGTTATACTTTTTCATCGCTTCCATATCTGTGGTGTAAAGATTTTCTTTAACCACGTTCTGGAAACCCGCCCCAAAACTTTTTAATGATCGTTCCAGGGCCTGGTAAACCCTGGTTATTCCCTCGGGGGTTACATCCCTTGCAACGGCGCCCGATATGTACAATACATTATCCACTTTTACCACCTGCACATAGCCGGCGCTGGTGTCCTGTTTCAAGGAATTATCCCAATGCCATTTTTCTTTTTTGATGCTGTTATCCTGTGCTTGAATTGTCAGCAGGAAGATGCCTTGAAAGAGGCAGAGTAAAAGGATCAGCTTTCTCATATTCGTAAGTTTTTACGAATATAGAAGGAAGCTGGGTTAAGAAAGGTTAAAAAAGGAGCGGTGGCTGGTCAGGCCACTATAGTGGCCTGACCAGCTTGCTAAAGCATCTCTTCCAGTTTCATGACCAGTTCGGTCTTGGTGATGGGAACCCCCATGATCTTATTATAGCCTTTTGCATCTACGAAATAGACATCGCGGATGATCCTGATCAGCTGGCCATTATTGATTTCGGGGATAAGCACCGTATCAAAGTTCTTAATGATATCCCCTAAGTTTTTCGGGAAAGGACGTACATAACGCAGGTGCGCATGACTCACCGCGTGTCCCTTGGCCTGTATCTCTGTTACAGCGGATTTGATAGCACCATAAGTAGAGCCCCAGCCCAGCACCAGGATCTTTCCTTTATCCGGGCCGCTGTCTAATTTCTGCTCCGGTATATATTCTGCGATCTTGTCTACTTTTTCCTGGCGGATCTTTACCATCAGCTGGTGGTTCTCGGGTTCATAATTCACATTACCGGTAACATTTTGTTTTTCCAAACCACCGATGCGGTGTTCCAGGCCGGGTGTACCGGGGATCGCCCAGGGTCTTGCCAGTTTTTCATCCCGTAAATAAGGCTGCAATTTCTCTTCTCCATGTCCCAGTTCTGTTTTGAATTTCACGGGAATCGCCGGTAATTGATCCGCCGTTGGAAATTTCCAGGGCTCTGCGCCGTTAGCGATATAGCCATCACTTAAAAAGATCACCGGGGTCATATGCTGCACTGCGATGCGGACCGCTTCGTAAACCGCTTCAAAACAATCTGCCGGGGTGGAAGCAGAAACGATCGGCATGGGACATTCGCCGTTGCGGCCGTAGTAAGCCTGCAGAAGGTCCGATTGTTCAGTTTTGGTCGGCAAACCCGTGGAAGGGCCGCCTCTTTGTATATCACATATCAGTAAAGGTATCTCCAGCATTACGGCCAGCCCCATCGCCTCAGCTTTTAACGCCATACCCGGGCCGGAAGTAGCGGTAACTCCCAATGCGCCGCCGTAAGCAGCTCCGATGGCTGAAGTAATAGCTGCGATCTCATCCTCGGCCTGGAATGTTCTTACGCCAAAGTTTTTATACTTGCTTAATTCATGCAATATGTCGGAAGCAGGTGTAATAGGATAAGATCCCAGGAATAATGGCAACCCGCTTTTTTGTGAAGCTGCGATCAGCCCGAAGGTCACTGCCTGGTTGCCCATGACAGAGCGGTATGAACCTGGTGGCATTTTTGCCTTTTCTACTGAATAAGTTGTGGTGAAGGTTTCCGTGGTATCTCCATAATTATACCCCGCCTGCAGCACTTTTATATTACTCTCCAGGATATCCGGTTTTTTCCCAAATTTTTCGCGGAGAAAACTGAGGGTATTATCCATATTGCGGTTATACATAAAATAGATAAAGCCCAGCACAAACATATTTTTAGCGCGGTCCTTCTCCTTCATGCCCATCGTAAAATCCTTCAAGGCCTCCCTGGTCATCTTGGTCACATCTATCCGGATCACTTCATAATTGTCGAGGCTGCCGTTCTCCAGTGGATTTTCTCCATCAGGGTAATTGGCAAGCCGGAGATTTTTCCCATCAAACCCGTCGGTATTGACAATGATCTTTCCTCCTTTCTTTAAGGCGGTCAGGTTGGTTTTCAAGGCGGCGGCATTCATAGCCACCAGTACATCGCAGGCATCCCCAGGAGTATAGACCCGGTCGGAAGAAAAGCGCAACTGGAAACCACTCACCCCTGGCAGGGTACCCTGCGGGGCCCGTATCTCCGCCGGGAAATCCGGGAACGTGGAAAGATCGATCCCCAGTAAAGCGGTATTATTGGTAAACTGGGTACCAGTGAGCTGCATACCATCCCCGCTGTCTCCGGCGAATTTGATCACTACATCCTGTAAAACTTCCTGTTTTCTTGCCATGCTTTAAAGTTATTACTGCGAATTTAAATAAGTTGGATTGATTAAAGGCAGTTTTTCGCCCTGCCTGGCCTGCCCATTCGTGAATCTGGACAACAATTTTTATATTGCCTGTTATAAATTATCATATGAAAGTTTGTTTTATACTGTTCTTGTTTTGTGCGTTGCTACCCACCCGCCTGCTTGCACAGGAAAGCGAAGATATTTTTGAGGCCAACCGGCTGAAAAAAGTATTCCCCGATGACCGGGTTGCTGCCACCATCGTGGAAGAAGAATACAATTTTGACAAGGCCAAAAGCGAGGATAAATTACCGGTTGTAACCGCGACAAAAAGCACCGGTATAACTTTCCTTTCACTCCGGGAAAGGGCCAGTATCCAGTATTTTGATTTTTACAATTCCTTCTGCAAGATCACTTCTTTCAAACAACTGGAAAAAGCAAAGGGTATGTTCGGCGTAAAAAAGAATTACAATGTCGGTTATGCCATCGACCGCTCCGCCAGTTCCAGTGATTATTTCTCCGATGATAGCCGGGTAAAATATTTCAATATCGGTTTCAGCGGTTATGGCGATGTGACAAGAGTGGAGACAGAAAAAAAATTCTTCGACAGCAAATACCTGACTACCGTTTATTTCCATAGCTGGTTCCCTGCCAAAGAAAAGATCATCCGGGTGAAAGTGCCGGACTGGCTGGAACTGGACCTGCGTGAATTCAATTTCGCCGACTATAAGATCACCAAACAAAAAACACAGGAAAAAAACCTGACCATTTACACGTTCCGGATACAGAACCTGGTGGCGATGAAATCCGAATCAAGATCGATCGGCGCCGCTTACCAGTTCCCCCACCTCGTATTTGTGGTCAAAGCATTTAATTATGATGGCAAAAAAGAAAAAGGGTTTGCTGATGTGGGTGATCTCTACAGCTGGTACACTTACCTGTATAAAAAAACGGTGAACAAACCTGATGAACTGAAAGCTAAAGTATCCGAACTCACCAAAGGCAAGTCCACAGATATTGACAAGGTGAAATCCATTTTCTATTGGGTGCAGGACAATATTCGCTATATCGCTTTCGAGGATGGCCTGGCTGGTTTTGTACCCGCTACCGCCCAGGAAGTCTTCAAATCAAAATACGGTGACTGTAAAGGCATGGCCAACCTGATGACAGAAATGCTGAAGCTGGCGGGACTGGAAGCCTATATGACCTGGATCGGGACAAGACATATACCCTATGATTATACATTGCCCTCCCTGGCTGTCGATAACCACTGTATCAGTACCGTGATACTCGGAGGGAAAGAATATTATTTAGATGGTACGGAAAAATATATCCCCTTTGGCGATTATGCCTGGCGGATACAGGGGAAGGAAGTGCTGATCGGGAAAGGAAATTCCTATGATGTAAAGAAAGTGCCGCTGATGGACAAGGACAAAAGCAAGATCCTCACCCAGACCAGTTTCCGCCTGCAGGATAATGTACTGAAAGGACATGTAAAAGCCACGCTGACCGGTGAGCAGCGGACCAGTTTCCACCAGTTCTATCACGACCTGCCCACAGACGACAAGAAAAAGCTGGTGCAGCGCTTTTTGGAATTTGGAAATAAGAATCTCGTGGTCACCAATGTAAAAACTTCCGACCTCAACAACCGCGAGCTACCGGTGGTGATCGAAGGGGATATTGACCTGAGTAATTATGTGATCACGGAAGACAAAGAGATCTATGTAGGTATCGATTTCTTCCCGGAAGATCTGCGGGGCTATATCCCGGATAAAAACCGCCAGCAGGATTATGCTTTGTCTTCGAGCTATGTTTCCCAGGATGAAACTGAATTGATATTGCCGGCAGGATATAAAGTAGCCTCCTTACCAGCCAGTATTGAAGAAAAAGCGGCTGACTATGAAGTAAGCGGCTCCTACAGTAGTAAGGACAATAAAGTGATCTTCAAAAAAACATTTTCGGTGAACAACGGCCGCATCCGTAAAGCCGATTTTGAGAACTGGAAATTGTTTACCAAGAAGCTGAAGGATTTTAATAGTAACCTGATAATGATAAGAAAGCCGTGAGCCATTAGCCATGAGCCGTGAGCCATTAGCCATTAGCCCTTAGCCCTTAGCCCTTAGCCATTAGTCGAAAAAGAACAAATAAGCTTATAAAATGAAACGCAATAAACTTTATATACTCTATATACTTTATATACTTTTTACTACCGGAACTGCGTTCGGACAAGACGACGATGATACGTTCAGTGCTTCGAAACTCGAATCCATCGCCAAAAACATGCGAATGGTATGGGATGACGGGGATGCTGATTTTGCTGTCAGCGCGGTGCCCGATAAATGGAAGGAAGAAAGCGCTGTGATCATCGCGCAGAAAACAAAATTCGCTTTTGACAAGGACGCCAATAAACTGGCCGTGTACGAGATCAGCCACCGCCGTATCAAACTCAACGACCGGGATGCGATCAATTCTTATTCCTCTCTTTATTTCCGGATCGGTTCCGGTAATGATGGGTTCGGTATCAGGATCATCAAAGCGAACGGCGAAGTGAAGGATGTATCGCTTCGCAATGCTGTGTTCGTGGAAGACCTGGACGATGTGCCTTCTGCTTTCCAGCCTTATATCGGTAAAGCCAGTACTTACCTTGATAAAAGCAAGAGCAGGGTCATCTATTATAAGATCGCCGTCCCGGATCTCGACCCGGGAGATATTATCGACTATGCCACCATTTTCTATGATGACAATACGGTAAAGAAGATGAGTTATATCGAATTCGACCCGATCTATTATGTCTGCACCCGGGATTATCCTGTGCTCAGCCAGAAATTCGAGATCGATACAGATAATAATTCCTTTGTGAATTCAAAATCCACGATGGGTGCTCCTGCATTTAAAGAAACTGGGAATAGTAATGCAGACTATACCTGGGAAGACCGTAACCGCGAAAAGATCAGCGATACCCGCTGGGTGAACAGCCTGGTGGAATTACCGATGCTGAAATTCCAGATCGTTTTCTCCCGCACAGAAAGCCGTTCCGATCTTTTTATCGGCGACCGAGGTGAGCTGAAACAGAATATTACTCCTGAAGAGCTGGCGAAGAAAATGAACAGCCTGTATAACCGGCTGGATGGTTCTGCTTATTTTTCCATGGCCAAAGCCTATCTCAAGCAGTTGAGCTATGCGGATATGCGGGAGGAGGATTTTATCCAGAAGACCTATTATATACTCCGCCACATGTCGCATTACCGGGCCAATGGTTTTTCGAGTGAGTTGTTTGCTTCCTGTTTTACCCAATGCCTGGAACTGCGCAAGATCCCTTATGATCTTATCGTTACCACACCTGCGACGCTTACCAAACCGGAGAATATCATTTTCCGCACCGAACCGGAATGGATGGTAAGAGTGAAGGAAAAATATGTGTTCAATGCCACGATATTTTCCAATCCTTATGATTTCAAAGAAGAGTTTTTAAGTACCCCGGCCTATATCATTTCACTGGGCAAAAATCCAACCGCTACGCCCATTACATTACCGGCTTCCAAACCGGATGATAATATCACCACCAATACGATCACTGCTTCGATGGATACGTCCACCAGGAATATGATCGTCACCCACCAGAAGTCGGCAACCGGTTTAAGCAAAACATTCTATAATATACAGGCGCTGGTATATACCACGGCCCTGGATGATGATCACCGGAGTTATGGCGGCGAAGATGATATCCGTGCCAGTATGAAGGGCACAATGCTCGACAGTTATGAAGAAAAACTCCGGGAGAGAAAAAAAGAAGATAAGACCCGCAAGCTGGAATATATGAAAAAAGTATTCCAGGACGATTACGACAATCTCAGCAACTACAGTGAGTTCCTGCTGAATACGGATGGCCGTACCTGGCGCAAGCAGGAACTGAATTATAGTAATAAATATGAACTCACCGATATGGTCAAGATCGCCGGCGACAATTTGCTGGTAGCCATCCCCGGTTTGATCGGCGAGCAGTTATTCGTTTCCCAGGATGAGCGCAAAAGAGAAGTGGATGCCTTTATGGGTTTCCCCCGCAGCTTGCGGAATGTTATCAGTTTTACCATACCCGCCGGCTATAAAGCGGTTGGGGTGCAGAACCTAAACCTGAATATCGATAACGAAGCCGGCACTTTTGCCGTGCAGGCGGCTGTGGAAGGTGACAAACTGAATATTCTTGTCAAGAAGGTTTACAAGCAGATGACAGTAAAAAAAGAGAACTGGGGAAAGTTGCTGGAGATGCTGGATGCGGCATTTAATTTTTCACAGAAGAAAGTGTTGCTGAAGAAGATGTGAGCCCGGAGCCGATAGCCGGAGCCGGGAGCCGTGAGCCGATAGCCGATAGCCGATAGCCGGAAGCCGGGAGCCGGAAGCCGGGAGCCGGAAGCCGGGAGTCGTGAGCCGGGAGCCGATAGCCGTGAGCCGGAAGCCGGAAGCCGGAAGCCGGAAGCCGATAGCCGGAGCCGGGAGCCGATAGCCGTGAGCCGTGAGCCGTGAGCCGTTAGCCGTGAGCCGTTAGTTAATATTCAATCTAAGAAATTGATTTCAATTCATTCGTCTTTAGTCGTTTTTTGTCGCTAATACACGAATAGCATGATAGTATTTGCGAAAATTGAGTTCTTTAAATTCTCTTCTATTTTTTGATTTGGTATTATTTCCATTTTTTTTTACCCCAGCGCACCCCGCTTCGATCTAACTTTTCTGTTAAACCCGAAACACAAGCTGCCAATGTGAATCATATAACTTAATTCCAAAATATAACACATCGCAAATCAAAAAAGCTACATTTGTAAAAACAATTTAATCTGCGTTTTATGATAAATAAAAAGAACGAACTGTCAGAAAAAAAACTCTTAATGATTGTGGATGATGATAAAGACGATCGTTTTTTTTTCCGCAACGCCATTCGTAAAAACAATCCGTCTTACGAATGTATAGAAGCAGAAAATGGTGCTGATGCACTTAAACAATTGCAAAAGGCAAAACAGTTGCCCGATTTTATTTTTCTTGACCTCAACATGCCCAAGATGGATGGACGGGAATGTTTAATAGAATTGAAAAAAGATAAAACCTTAAACAAAATTCCGGTCATTATTTACAGCACTTCTGAAAACAAAGTAGATATTAATGTAACCAAAGAACTTGGAGCCGATTATTTTCTCACTAAATTATCCGATATTTATCCATTGCCCGAAGAATTAATAAAAGCGATGAAAAAAGCGGTAGAAAAACCGTAAGCACTTGTCACCTTATGGAGCACCTCCCAAGCTCACCCTTTTCTAACTTTAGCATCAATGGCTGCATCAAAAAAAAATAAGACCCAACCACCTGCCACCGTGCAAAATTTTCCTATTGTAGGAATCGGAGCATCTGCAGGAGGGCTTGATGCCTTTAAGCGATTGCTCAAAGCGATACCCGAAAGTTCAGGAATGGCATATGTGCTGGTACAGCACCTGGACCCAACGCACGAAAGTGTTTTACCAGAAATTTTACAACGGATAACAAAAATTCCTGTGTATGAAATTACCGAAGACATTCATCTTGCACCCGATCATATCTACATTATTCCTTCCAACAAAATTCTTACATCAACAGATGGTGTGTTACAACTCACTCCCCGCGAAAAAAAAACTATCAATCTTTCTATTGATACTTTTTTTACTTCGCTTGCCGATGTACACAAAGAGTTTGCAGTAGGTGTTGTGCTATCCGGGACAGGCAGCGATGGCACACTCGGATTAAAAGCCATAAAAGAACACGGAGGCATCAGTATTGCACAGGATACCGAATCGGCAGCTTACGACAGTATGCCGCAAAGTGCGGTGAGAGCTGGAGTAGTTGATTTTATTTTAACTCCCGAAAAAATTCCCGCGCAGCTTTTACAAATCAACAGCGCATACAAAACCAGTCATTTTTTCAAAGAAGCAGAAGAAATGCCAAAAGACGATGGAGATATTTACAAACAAATTCTTTTGTTGATTCGCCAGCGCAGCGGAGTTGATTTTACCTACTACAAGCAACCGACTTTTCACAGGCGCATAGCCCGTAGAATAGCTATTGTAAAAAAGAAAAATCTTGCCGATTACTTAATTTTTTTGCGAACCGATAAAGTCGAACAAGATGCACTATTTCAGGATGTGCTCATTCCCGTTACTTCTTTTTTCCGTGACCCTAAAACTTTTCAAACATTAACCGAAACTGTTTTTCCTGCTCTGTTTAAAAATAAATCTGTCGATGAACCCATTCGTGTGTGGATTGCGGGCTGCTCTACAGGTGAAGAAGCATTTTCAATTGCCATCTGCCTCCACGAATTTTTAGCCAATGCTTTGAACACTCCTTCCTGGGGTAGAGGGGCTATTCAAATCTTTGCTTCCGATATTTCAGAGAAAGCAATCAAGAAAGCACGAGCGGCAATTTACACCAAAGCAGATGTAGAAAAGCTTTCTGCATCGCAGCTCAAGAATTATTTTACAAAAAACAATGGCGGCTACGAAGTGAGCAAACTCATTCGTGATATGTGTGTGTTTGCCCCGCACAATTTTTTGAAAGATCCCCCCTTTGCAAAAATGGATTTAATCAGTTGTCGTAATGTCCTTATCTACATGGATACTTTTTTGCAGAAGAAAGCGTTCACTACTTTTCATTACGCACTCAAAGAAAACGGTTTTCTTCTTTTGGGAAAATCCGAAACCACAGGCGCATCATCCGATTTGTTTACACAAGTGGAGAAGCACGAAAAGATTTATTCACGAAAACCCACGCCAGGCCGGTTTATGCATGTGGCTACAGAGCGCAGGGAAGAAGCCTTGACAACAAAAGACCCCACCAAAGGCGGGGCAAATAAACCCGTAACCAAACATGAAACCGTTCACACCGATTTCAGAAAAAGTGCAGAGGCAATAATGATTTCAAAATCACCTGCCAGTGTGGTAGTGAATGAAGCAATGGACATTGTTCACATTCACGGCAGCATCAATCCGTTTCTGGAAGCACCGCAAGGCAAGCCCACGCACAACCTCATGAAAATGGCGCGTGAAGGTTTAGGATTTGAATTACGCAACGCCATTCACAAAGCAACGAAGGAACAGGCAACAGTCACAAAAGAAAATATTCCTGTAAAGACCAAGGGTAAACAATCTTTGGTTACAATAGAAATTATTCCACTCACCGATACCATTGAACTACATTACTTAATTCGCTTTGAGGAAAAAATAATCCCGCCTGAGGCGAGAGAAATAAAATCTTCTTCTGGAAAAGCAATGGAAACATCCCGAAAGCTTTCGGGACACAACCAACAATTAGAAAAAGAACTTTCGCAAACCCGCGAAGACATGCGTTCCATCACCGAGGACATGGAGGCCTCCAATGAAGAACTGCAAAGCGCCAACGAAGAATTGCAAAGCAGCAATGAAGAGATGCAAAGTTTGAACGAAGAATTGGAAACATCAAAAGAAGAGCTGCAATCAACCAACGAAGAACTCCTCATCGTAAACCAGGAGTTGCTGGAGAAACAGATACAACTCAATGCTGCCCGTTTTTATTCCGAAGCCATCGTCACCACTATGCGCGAACCGCTTGTGGTTCTTGACAAAGCATTGCGTGTAAAAACCGCCAATGCTTCCTTCTATAAAAAATTTAATGTAGAAGAAAAAGAAACCGAAGACAAATTATTTTACGAAATACAAAATCATCAATTCGATGATACTTTGCTTCGCTCATTGCTCGAAAAAATACTTCCCCAGAAAAACCGCATAGATGATTTTGAAATCACTCTCCGTTTGCCAGATAAGGGCGAGCGCATTATCCTGATAAATGCACGGCAAATTGTAAATGAAATAAAAGCAGAACAGTTGATACTTCTTGCAATGGAAGATATTACTGACAGGGTGCATTCGGAAAAAATATTAATAGAAAACGAAGCCCGTCAAATAAGGGCACGCAAACTAATTGAAGAAAGTGAAAAACAATTCCGTGAGCTGTCAGAATCCTTAGAAGTGAAAGTAAAAGAACGAACCACTGAACTGCAAACATCAAACGAAGAACTAAAGCAAACCAACGTACAGTTAGACCAGTTTGCCTATGTAGCAAGTCACGATTTGCAAGAACCGTTGAGAAAAATTATCATCTTCTCCTCGCTCTTACAGGACAAACACAAAGAAGAATTGAGCAGAGAAGTAAAATCCTATCTCCGCAAAATCGAAGGTGCTTCTTCCCGCATGTCAACTCTTGTCCGCGATTTGCTTAATTATTCGCGCTTGCTTGAACATGAAAAATCATTTGTGCAAACAGATTTGAATGAACCACTAAAAAATATTTTAATCGATTTTGAATTACTCGTTCACGAAAAGAAAGCTCAAATAAAATTTGATGAACTCCCAACTATTGATGCAATCCCTTTACAGATAAACCAGCTTTTTTACAACCTCATCAGCAACGCCCTTAAATTCTCTAAAGAAAATTTGCCGCCAGTTATCACCATCACATCACGAACACTTTCAGAAAAAGAAATTCAAAAATATCCCTCCTTCAATCCGTTGATCTCTTATGTAGAAATAATTTTCAAAGACAACGGCATAGGCTTTGAACAACAATACGCCGGTAAAATATTCTCCATCTTCCAGCGCCTGCACGACAAAGAAACTTTCACCGGCACAGGCATAGGATTAGCACTCAGTAAAAAAATTATTGAAAATCATCACGGAGAAATTTTTGCAGAGGCAAAAGAAAATAAAGGCGCGTCATTTCATGTAATACTTCCAATAAGACAACCCTGATAAATAATCCTGGCATTAATGATGACTGAATGTTTTTTTGATAATTGATGATGATGAGGGCGGCAGAATCTTTTTAAACACGCAGTAAAGGAAATGCTTCCTTCATCTATAATCCCATCTCCGGACCCGATAGCTATCGGGTCTCGATTTTCTCCTACCCTCTTCCGCAACCAAATTCCCCAATCCACCGGGTATCTCATTTACTTATATTCTTCATTATAAAAAAGCGGCTGCAATAATGCAACCGCTTCAGCCAAAACAGCACCATTAAACTTTATTATTGGGCAGCAAGACCATTAGCCCCAACCGGTAACCCCGGTACCGTCTGCACATTGCTTAAACTTCCATCGTTAGCAACAGCAAATACACTGATGCTGTGGCCGCCTCCATTGAGTATATACAGAAATTTTGAATTGTTGCTTAATGCCGCATCTATCGGGCCCATTTGTGTAGTAGCCGATATAGCCGTATTCACACTAATACTTCCTGCATTATTGATATCAAAAGTGGAAAGATTATTACTGGCCGTATTTGTGGTATACGCATACTTGCCATTGTTGGTTATAGCTACCCAGCAGGCAGCACTTTGGTTGGCGCCAACGGGGCCATCAACAAGCACTATCATCCCGTTATCACTAACCCCGTAGGAAGAAAGAGTACTTGCGCCGGGTGCGCCACCCACTGCCTCGGAAACAAAAATGTTATTCTCTTTTCCAACAGCAAAGCCAAAAGGCGTTGGATTGGATGAAGTGATTGAATGCATCATACCGGGAATGCCTGCTCCATTCACCGTATAGGTAATTATTTTATTGGTAGCCTTTTCTGTAACAACCAGCACTTTTCCATCATTCACAAATTCAATTTGTGCAGCACCTGCACTATTGGAGCTTAATGGCCTTGTGGAACCGGCAATAGGCTGCAGCATACCACTATTGCTAATCCAAAAACCGGAAATATTTCCATTACCACCTGCGTTCAACACAAAAACCATGTTATCATACTTTGTAATACTTACCGGCCGCATACCACCCGAAGCAACTGTTGATGCAAGGTTAAGTCCGGTATTATCTATTAAGAAAGATGAAATTGTATTGCTGCCGGAATTAACTGCCAATAAAACAGTTCCATCATCTGACAAAACCAAAGCACCCTGATTACCTAGACCTCCACCTGTACCCGTGCCTCCTGCGGGATAAGATGCCATAAAGCTAAGAGAACCATCCGATGCCCTGCTATATTCCATAACAGCATTTCCACTTACCTGGTTGCTGAGTGTATAAACATGGCCGGCAACATTCTCGCTGCTTCTATTACTAACGGAGCCTGCTGTACCGGAAGCAGCATCGTTTCCGGGTTGAAGAAGTCTTGTATCTTTCTGACAAGCCGAAACAAAAAACATAATGACAGCAATAGCTGTGAGATTCTTAATTCTTTTCATAAATGTTGTTTTTAGTTTAATAAATTAATTGCGGTTTTCCTGAATAAGGATAATACGGTGCGAAAGAAACATGATTCCTGAAATCCCCTGTCATTGTAAAACAGCATGCCCGAATAAAACTGAAAAGGTCTTGCACCAGATTAATTTATAGTTATTGGCTGTATGATTAATACCAGCATTTAGCTCATAAGAAAAATTTCCGCTTACAGCTTTCAGGTCACCAAGATTCTGATAAGAAGAGCCACTGGTATTTGGCGAAAGCCAAACATCAAGATTGGGGCCGTTGTCTGTTCTGAAATTTTCGAACACTAAGAATTTCTTTCCGCTGGCCTCTACCACCACTCTTACCATTCCGCTGGTAGTGTGTGCATTGCCCGTGAATATTCCCGCTGAAAGAGTAGTTACTGCTGTCGGTAAGGGCTCGGTGATGTTATCCCGTGTTTTGGAGCAGGCGTTCAAGAAAAGTATAAGTGTGATCGCCGCCGAAACAAAAATCTTGTTCATAAAAATAAATTCAGAAACCAGATGAGTACCGGAATTATTCTATCTTCCTCATCAACCATTGCTTACATTCTTTCCCTTATGGCAGATTTTAAAATTTCCTTTACCTGCTTACTTGTGATTTCCAGATACCGTGTCATTTCAGCATATTCATTAAAACAGGAGCATTGCTGTATTTCTGCCTGTCTGAAATAACGGTGTGCAATCATATACACAAGAATGAAGCAAATGGTTTTCAGGAAAAAATATTTCTTACTTTACTGCCTGTAAGAGTTTATTTTGTTGATATTTACAAACTGAAAGAAGCTATTTGCAACAACAATCACCATACAGCGAAGAAGAATTAATAGCTGCGCTAAAAAATCATAAAAATGATGCATACCGGCATTTGTATATTAATTACAGAGGAGCATTATATAATAATATACTTCAGGTTATTAAGGATACTGAAACTGCCAATGATGTATTACAGGAAGTCTTCATCACCATCTGGCAAAACATTGGTAAATATGATGCGGGGAAAGGGAGGTTATTTACCTGGATGCTGAAGTTGACAAGAAATGCTGCCATCAATAAAACCCGGTCGAAAGTTTATAAGTCGCAGCAAAAAAACGATGACCTGGATAATTACGTATCTGTTATAGAAAATAAGACAAGTGAACAGCCACCTACAAACCAGATTGGGCTGAGGATACAGGTACACCGGCTACGGGAAGATTATAAAAATGTACTTGAACTATCTTACTTTGAAGGATTTACCCAGGAAGAAATTTCAAAAGCATTAAATGTTCCATTAGGCACTGTAAAAACAAGGATGCGTAATGCTATTATTGAATTAAGAAAACAATTTGTATAAATGGATATTAACAGCTACATATCATCAGGCATTATCGAGCTTTATGTTATGGGCATGTGCAGCATTGAAGAAGAAAAAGAACTCGAGATGCTGCGCCGTCAGCATCCGGAGCTGAATGCTGCTATTATACAGTACGAAACAGAGCTGGAAGCAAGTATGCAAAAGAATAGTACACTTCCTGCCAATATTGTTGATGAAAGGATTTTGCAAAGCCTCGATTCATTACAGCCACCCGTCATTAATATTAATAGAAATACAAACAACAAAAGAATTAAGTGGTTGAAAATGGCAGCTGCAGCAGCAATTTTATTACTGCTGATAAGCTCTTATTTCAACTATAGTCTTTATTCAAAAAATAAACAGCAGGAAAAGGATTTACAATCTGCAACTGGAGGCATTATTACATTACCTGTTTCTGATTATGCTGTTTTAAATAATCCACGGATTACTCCGATAGCTATGTATGGTGTAGGGGTGCATGCTATTTGCAGATGTACCATGTTCTGGGACAAGAGTACCGGTAAAATGTATATTATGATTCATCATCTGCCAAAATCATCTTCTTCTAAAGATTATCAACTGTGGGCCGAGGTGGATGGCAAGCCTGTAAGCATTGGAATTATCAACGATGAAATAAGAGGCAGGTTTATAGAAATGCCGAATGTTCCTGCGGGTTCCATTGCTTTTACCGTTACACTTGAAAATGCAGGCGGCACAGCACAACCAACTGTTGATCAAACTTATCTTAGTGGAAAAATATAATAAGGGTTTTAAATAAAGGGTTGCCAATCTTTTTAAAATTGGCAACCTTCACAAAAATTTACTGCTTGATTATTTCTTACTCCCTCCCGTCAAACAAATTCCTCCCCGCCCCGGCTCTCCGAAACTTGCAGTTATACTATATGGCTTTTAGTCAGCATAGAAATAACGACTCATCCCCTCCCATCCAACAAATTCCCCAATCCTCCCAGCACACTACCTTCTTCTTTCCGATGAAAGGTTCCGTATGCTACTATTCTTCCGGCCAACCGGCTGATCGGTAATGATTGTATCCATACTTTTCCCGGACCCTGCAGTTTGGCAAAGAACAGGCCTTCACCACCAAACAATACATTCTTCACGCCTTTTACAAATTCAATATCGAATTGGATGCCCGGCATATAACCCACCACACAACCGGTATCTACTTTCAGAATCTCTCCCGCTTTTAATTCCCTTTCAATGATAAATCCCCCTGCATGCAGGAAAGCCATGCCGTCGCCTTCGATCTTTTCCATGATAAATCCTTCACCACCGAAAATTCCTACGCCCAGTTTCCGCTGGAAATGGATTCCCACGCTCACTCCCTTGGCCGCGCATAAAAAAGCATCTTTCTGCGCGATGATCGTGCCGCCGAGTTGCTGCAGATCCATCGGGATGATTTTACCGGTATAAGGAGCGGCAAAACTCACTTTCTTTTTTCCCTGCCCCGCATTGGTGAAGGCAGTCATAAATAGACTTTCGCCTGTCAGCACCCGCTTGCCCGCACTCATCAGTTTGCCGAGAAAACCGGTAGGCTGCTGCGCCGAGCCGTCCCCAAAAATGGTCTGCATCTGGATACCGTCGTCCATCATCATCATGGCGCCGCTTTCTGCGATCGCCGTTTCGTTAGGATCCAGTTCTATTTCTACAAATTGTAATTCTTCACCGTAGATCTTATAATCTATTTCGTGGTTGTTACGGGCGGTCGTACTCATGGTTAAAAATTTTTTCAAATATACGCCTCACCCACCCGACCTCCCTCTCCTCGATGAGAGGGAGGAGTTCGCCATTGATTCCCCTCCCCTCCTTTGGAGGGGAGGCTGGGTGGGGAGGCCCGATCCGGGTGGGTGAGGTTTCCCTCCCTTCCGTTGGAGAGGAGGATGTGTGGGCAGGCCTTTTGATAAGTGGCGCCGTTTTCAGCCCGGGATTGCTTATTTTGCTTGCCCGCCGAAGTCCCGATTCATCGGACGAAGGCGGACTTCCCTTTTAAAAATAAAAAATATGAAACAAAAATTCTTGCTGCTGGCCCTTGGCCTTGGATTGATCTCCCTGGTGAACGGGCAGGCCAAACTGGTGGAAAAAGTCACCAAAAAGGGAACCGAGATCGTTATTCCTTATGAGAAATATGTATTGCCGAACGGATTGACCCTGATCGTGCACGAGGATCACAGTGATCCTGTTGTGCATGTGGATGTAACCTACCATGTCGGTTCCGCAAGAGAAGAGATCGGAAAATCCGGTTTTGCCCACTTCTTTGAACACATGATGTTCCAGGGAAGCGACCACGTAGCAGACGAACAGCATATTAAGATCATCTCCGATGCCGGCGGTACCATGAACGGTACGACCAACCGCGACCGCACCAATTATTTTGAGACAGTGCCCTCCAATCACCTGGAAAAAATGCTCTGGCTCGAATCTGACCGCATGGGTTACTTAGTGGATGCAGTAACACAACGCAAATTTGAAGTACAACGCTCCACGGTGAAAAATGAAAGAGGACAGAGTTATGATAACCGTCCTTATGGACTGGCCAACGAAACGATTTCCAGGAACCTGTATCCTTACGGGCATCCTTATTCCTGGATGACCATTGGATACGTGGAAGACCTGAACCGTGTAGATGTAAATGACCTGAAGAATTTTTTCCTGCGCTGGTACGGACCTAACAACGCGACGGTTTCCGTAGGTGGAGATGTAAAACCTGCCGAAGTAGTGAAACTCGTGGAAAAATATTTTGGCTCTATTCCCCGTGGCCCCGAAGTAAAACCGGTGGTAGTACCTGCAGCAATACTGAACGGCAACAGGTATGTAACGCTGGTGGATAATTTTGCCCGCTCTCCCCGTTTATACATTTCTTATCCTGCCGTGCCGAATTTCCACCCGGATATGCCGGCACTGGATTGCCTGGCCGAGATACTTGGCCAGGGTAAAACCTCTGTACTCTATCAGCAGATTGTAAAGAAACAACTGGCATTAGTGGCCAATGCAAATCATAGTAACTCAGAACTGGCCGGAGAATTCTCCGTTACGTTTTCACCTCTTCCCGGTAAAACATTGGCTGATATGGAAGCATTGTATTATGCTGCCCTCGATTCTTTTGAACAACGCGGTGTAACAGATGCGGATGTTCAGAAATTTAAAGGAAGCTACGAGTCAAGCCTGATCAATGGACTGCAAAGTGTTGCGGGCAAGACCAGCCAGCTGGCTTCTTACCAGACCTTTACCGGCAACCCCAATAAACTAGGGGAAGAACTGAGAGATTATAATGCCGTAACAAAAGAGGATGTGATGAGGGTTTACCAGAAATACATCAAGGGCAAAGGCGCTGTAATCCTGAGCGTGGTTCCGAAAGGCCAGGATAATGCGATCGCCGCCAAAGAGAATTTCAAAATAGATTCCAGTAAATATATGGCCCCGGATTACGGGTACAAAGGACTGGTCTATACAAAAGGTAAAGATAATGTTGACCGCAACAAGATACCAGTGAGTGGTACCACGCCGGTGGTGACGGTACCGTCTTTCTGGAAAAAAGAACTGCCCAATGGTATTAAAATGATCGGCACCGAAAGCAACGAGATCCCGGCTGTCACGATCACGGTAACCATACCCGGCGGCCACCTGATGCAGGCCAATGAGCTGGGCAAAGCGGGTCTTTCCGGATTTTTTGCTTCCATGATGAATGAAGACACGAAGAATTATACGGCTGAGAGAATGTCCCTCGAGCTGCAAAAACTTGGAAGCTCGGTCAGCGTGAACAGCGGTTTATCCGGTATTACTTTTACCGTACAGGCATTGACAAAAAACCTGGACCCCGTATTAGCCTTACTGAATGAAAGGATGTACAACCCCTTATTCAGCGAGGAGGTATTTAACCGGCTGAAAAAACAGCGGATGGAATCTTTCCGCCAGGCCAAATCACAACCGGCTGCTATTGCCGAGGTCGTATTTGCCAAAGTGAATTATGGCCCGAACAATATTCTCGGGGTAAGTCAGAATGGTACCGAAGAAAGCATCGGTAACATGACCCTCGCAGATATTGAGAATTATTATAAGAGTTATATGACATCCAACAATACCAAAGTGGTGATCGTGGGTGATGTAAAGCAGGCCGATATAGTACAAAAACTTTCCTTCCTGAATAAGTTGCCAAATAAAAAAGTAGCACTCCCCAAAGTGGAAACTGCACCGGTAGTTGACAAGACCAAGGTCTACATGGTTGATATACCCAAGGGTGCGCAGACTGAATTCCGCGTAGGGTATGCAACAGGTATGAAATGGGATGCTACCGGTGATTATTACCGGTCATACCTCGCCAATTATGCGCTGGGTGGCGGTTTTAATTCCAGGCTCAATCTTAACTTACGCGAAGATAAAGGCTGGACCTATGGTGCCAGCAGTGCTTTTGTGGGAAATGAGATCGGTGGCGAATTCAGGTTCGGCTCTGCTATCAGGACCGATGCGACGGACAGCGCACTCGCAGAAGTAATGCGGGAAATAAAAGACTATAACCAAACCGGGATCAAACTGGATGAAATGGCTTTTATGAAAAACGCCATCAGCCAATTTGATGCGTTACGGTACGAAACACCCGGACAAAAAGCACAGTTCATCCGCCGTATCCTGGACTATAACCTGCCAGGAAATTATACCGTGCAACAGAATAAGATACTCGCCGGCATGGCCAAGAAAGATATTGACGATATGACCAAACGCTATATACGGCCTGATAAAATGAATATTTTACTGGTGGGCGACAAAGGGAAGATCTACGATGCTGTGAAAAAACTAGGTTACGAGATCGTTGAACTGGACGCCGACGGCAAAAAAATAGAAAAGAAAGGGTTTTGATAATTGCATGATATACAGCGGAAGCCGTCCCCCGGGGCGGCTTTTCTATGTCCCGGGTTTTTTCGGTCAAATCTTCAAGCCGATATATTTTAACAGTGTTTTTTCAGGAGTTTAAAAAATATTTTGTCACTTTAAGTAACTAAATCCTGGTTTATGAGATATATCTACACCCTGTTATTTACAGCAATTACCATTTCTTCCTCCGCCCAGTTTTCCATCAATATGGGTTATTCATTGGGAGCACCCCAACAAAAAATGGCGGAGAATATCAAACCCGTACATAGCATTACGGCAGGCGCCATGTACAACTTACCCGGTGCGCTGAACAGGATACAGGTAGGCACTGATATCAGCTGGGGCATGTATGCCAATACACGAAAGATGCAAACCTTCAATTTCGGGAATGGCAGTTCTACCGAAACATGGGTTAACTATAGCAGTAATGTGATCCAGGGAAATCTCGTGAGCAAAGTTTTTTTCCTAAAAGACAAAAACATCATGCCCTATGCCAGCGGGAAAGTAGGTTACACCAGTTTCTACAGTAATATTTATATAGAAGATCCCGATGACCCCGATGGCTGTAAAGCGCTTGACCAGCGTAACCTGATCAAGGATGGTACGATCTCAACAGGTTACGGCGGCGGTTTACAGGTGAGTTGGAATATGTTTGGCTGTAAAAAAAGCAGGGACCGGAAAGACGGATATATCGATCTCAGCGTAAACAATATCCGTGGCGGCAACCTGGATTATATCAATACCAAAAAACTGATCGACGCCAATGATCCCCCACCTTCTTCTGAGGGCAAGCCACTGAACGTCCGTTTTATTAATGCTACCACGCAGGAGATCCATGAACACCAGGTAGCGGAAGTTTATACTACGCCTTTAAGATCACTTGAATTTAAACTAACAGCGGTTTTTGTTTTGCCGAATAAACGGGGTTGATCCGGAGAAAGAATAATGAGAAAAGCGGCCAGTATGAGCCGCTTTTTCTTTAACCACCAAAACCAACTACTACCAATATTATAACGCCGGTCAGGCCTCTTTGGTTGCCGGTTTTTGCTTACCCAGCCAGATTTTTTTTCCCTGCAATCTTCTCACCAGGTACATGATCCCCACAAAGATGAAAAAGAACGGCCCGGCAAAGCCCAGCAGGGCAATGAATTTTGTACCGTAAAAATTTTCCATGGGTCTTTTAAGCCTTTCCGCGATCAGGTACATACTGGGTACCATTACCAGGGTCAGGAAGAAAGAAAAAATCAATCCAAATATGATCGTCCAGCTCAAAGGTCCCCAGAATACCACGCTGTCACCCCCAAAGAAAATATTTGGACGAAGATGCCCGAACAAACCCGCGAAGTCAATATTAAAACCGACGGCCAGTGGCAGCAACCCAAGTATGGTCGCTACTGCTGTCAGCAATACAGGTATGATCCTGATCTTACCCGCTTGTATGGCAGCTTCTCTTGTCCGCATACCACGGCCACGGAGTTCATCGGTGAACTCGATGATCAGGATACCATTCTTAATTACAATACCGGCCAGGCCCACGATACCCACCAGCAACATGATCGTTGCGATCGTCATCCCGGTTAAAGCATACCCCAGCAGCACCCCGATCACCGAGAAAAAGATCTCAGTAATAACGATAAAAGGTTTGCTCATCGAGTTGAACTGCAATACAAGGATCAAAAAGATAAGACCGATGGCAATGATGAAGGCGATCCCCAAAAATTGCTGCGTTTCTTTCTCCTGCTCACTTTGCCCACTGAGCCTGATCGTTACATCCGGAGGTATCTTCGCTACACTTTTAAAATCAGCAATCTTGAGTTGCAGTGCCGAATTAATACCCGCCACCATGGTAGGGTCGAGTACATTCCCCTGCAACTGTATGGTACGCTTCACATTTTTTCTTTTCACCCCTCCCGAAGTATTCGTATAATCAACCGTAGCCACCGCGCTGAGCGGGATCGATTTTACCTGCATCGTATTCATGTCCATAAACGTGATCCGCATATTCATCAGGTCGGTGATATTGTTTCGCATCAGGTCCGTATATCGCAACTGTATTTTATATTCGTCTTCCCCATCTTTTATCTTGCTCACTTCTTTCCCAAATACGGCTGTCCGCAATTCCATTCCGATCTGGCCTGTGCTCAGTCCTTCCATCATCGCTCTTTCCCTGTCGACATTCACAGTGATTTCGGGGTTATTCAGATCCACATCCGGTTGCAGGTTTTCAATTCCTTTTACCCGGTTCGTGTCGAGGTAATTGAATAACTGGGTAGCGACCGAAGCAATATTTTCAAAATTATCTCCCACCACTTCAATGTTCACGGGTGGATCGGTGGGCGGACCACCATCTTCCTGTGCAACTTCCACGCTTGCACCGGGAATACCTTGTACCGCTTCCCGGATCGCATCCTTGTATTGCATGGTGCTTTTGCCATGCCTGTTCTCGAAATCAACAAAGGAAACCTGTATCCGGCCCAGGTTCGACTGGATACTCCTGTTATTGTCCCGTGGGTTGTTCGCACTCACCGCAACATTAGCGATAATACTTTCCACGATACTTCCCTTCGCTCCGGGTTTATCATTTTCCAGCACTTTTTCCACTCTTTTTTCCAGCACACGTGTCACACTATCCGTGAATTTAACATCGGTTCCTACCGGTAATTTTAAATACACGTATACAAAATGGGGATCACCGGCGGGGAAGAAGGTTGATTTGGTCCTGCCGATACTGATACTGGCAAATAATAAGGCAAAGGCAACGATAAATAAACCAAACAGGCCAATAAAAGCCTTAACAGGTCTGCGGCCTACCAGTATCCAACGCAATAATTTTTCATAGTTGTTCATCAGTTTGGGCAGCGCCCGTTTCTGGAACCGGTGAATGATATCATTCAATACATAGGCATTGAAAACCATCAGTACCGCCATCAGTAAAAGAAAATTGGCCAGCCCGTGCATCCCACCGAGGTGCATTAAAACCCCGGCAATTAAAAATGTTATGAACCATTTGCTCCTGAACACGGACTTTTTGGGTTTCTCGTATTCCTTCCCCTCCGGTTTCATAAAACTTACCGCGAACACCGGGTTGAAGATAAAGGCCACGATTAATGAAGCCGCCAGCGTTAGGATCAGGATGGTCGGGAGATAGATCATGAATTTTCCAATCAACCCTTTCCAGAATAATAGCGGGAAGAATGGTGCCAGTGTAGTGGCGGTACCTGCCAGCACGGGAATGAAAACTTCTCCCGCTGCCTCCTTGGCGCTTCGGACGATCGGGACTTTTCCATTACTGTATATCCGGTGCGTATTCTCAATGACCACGATGGCATCGTCCACGATGATTCCCAAACCAAACAATAATCCGAACAGTACAATAAAATTCAGCGTAACGCTGGTTCCCACGATCGCATCCGCAATCGGCAGGAATAAAAAGGCGACGAATACACTCAACGGCACACTCAGGGCCACGAAGAACGCATTGGTCACTCCCATAAAGAACATCAGGATCAGTAACACGAGAATAAAACCAATGATGATCGTATTGATCAATTCATTGAAAGAGGTCTTGGTTTGCTTGCTGGTATCACCTGTGAATTCAACACGGAGATCCTTGGGTAATTCTTCATTTTTCTGCATTTCCTGCACGATAGCTTTTACTTTGTCTGCGCAGGCGATCAGATTCTCACCCGAACGTTTTACAATATTGAGCGTGACAACATTTTTACCATCCAGCCGGGCAAAGCTCTCTTTGTTTTTTATGGTATCTTTTATCTCGGCAATATCCCTTAAATAGACCGTTGCGCCCTGTGCACTGCTTCGAACAACTATGGCCTGCATATCGGCGATGGTAGCGAACTGCCCTTTCACCTTCAGCGTCCGTTTCATATTCCCCACTTCGATCAAACCCCCGGTGATATCATTGTTCTCGCGACTAATGGCATTCTCCACATCCATAAAGCTTATCCGCGCCGCCGTCATTTTATATGGATCCACGTTCACCTGTATCTCTCTTTCGGGCGCTCCAACTATTTCCGCCCTTGTTACTTCACTCAGCTCTTCGATATTATCCTGCATTTTATCGGCATAGGCTTTCAACTTCATCGCGTCATAATCACCGCTTATATTGACGAACATGATGGGCATTTCACTGAATGCGAATTCCTGCACATCCGGTTCCTGGGTGAGATCGGTTGGCAGATCCGTCCTGGCTTTGTCAATGGCGTCTTTTACTTTTTGTTTGGCCAGCTCTGTTTTTACATCGGTATCAAACTCCACCACGATCAAACTGTAATCCGCTTGTGAAGTACTTTGGATCTTATTGACCTTAGCGCCACTGATGCCCTTCAATTGCTTTTCGATCGGGCGAGTCACCAGGTTCTCGATATCCTTGGGTGAGTTACCTACATAGACCGTTGCCACAGAGATCGTCGGAACGACAATATCCGGGAACTGTTCCTTGGGCATGGAATTGAATTTGATCAATCCATATAGGGTGATCAGGATAGCGATAATATAAATAGCCGTCCTGTTGTCGATCGCCCAGCTGGTAGGTTTGAACTGTTTAAATTTTTTGGTAATGCCTTCTACGATTTTCATCTGGAATATTTTAATTCGTCAATTGATTTGGTTTTGTTGAACCGTTGACTGCTTTCAGGCAGAACTACAGGGTTCTGATAACATTTTTCGTTTTACCGATGTTTTACCCCTACGGGCAACCCTTTTTAATTCGCAATTCTGTTCTACCAGTATGCTGCTCCTACGGAGCCCACTTTCTCATTCCTAATTCCTTATTTTTTATTTCTTATTTCCCCGTGGTAATACTCTGCCCTTCATAAACGGTCTGGTACCCTTCGGTAATGATCAGTTCACCGCCGGTCAACCCGCTTTTAATTTCGATCAGGCCATTGTACGCTTCACCCACGATCACCACTTTCTTCCTTGCTACCATTTTGTCGCCGGATTTTTCCATCACGAATACGTATTTATTCTTCTCATCACTCTGTACTACATTCACCGGAACAGCAATTGTCGCCTTCACTTCATAGTCCAATATCTTCATCGTAGCGGTCTGGTTAGGTTTCAGCGCGGGATCGGAAGGTAGTTTCGCTTCCGTGGTGAAGGACCGCGTTGTAGGATCAATGGAACCGCCGACAACGCTGATAACAGATTCGAATGGCGGTTTGCCACTGTCTGCAACCACTACCTGTACCTTATCTCCTTTCTTTACTTTCGCAATATAATTTTCTGGCACATTGGTCACCACTTTTAAATTATTGTTGTTAACGATGCGGATACCGGCACCAGGCATAGCAGCGCTTTGTGGTGAAAAGAACTCACCCACTTTTACATTCATCTCATCAATGGTTCCGCTGATACCTGCATAAACATTCGACATATTGGCCTGCTCCTGGGCCATGCCGACCTGTGCCTGTGCTGCCCTTAACTGGCTCTGCAATGCATCCACATCGGCTTTCGCATTGATCACCTGTATCTCGGCCCCGATATTTTGTTTCCATAAATTCTGGTAACGTTCATATACCGTCTGTGCCTGTGCAAGCCGGGCTTTCAACACACCTGTCTGCTGCTGTGCAGCTACTACGGATTGTCTTGCCATGGCATCATCCAGTTTTAATATCAACTGGCCCTTGCCTACTTTCTGGCCGGCTTTTACATACACGGCTTTCACCAAACCACCCGGGCCCGTGGGTGCCACATAGGCCATTCCTTCCGCATCGATCTTGCCCTGCAGCTCGATGTAATGAGTAAAGTCGCTGATGCGCAGCGTATCAATAGACACGAGTTTCTGCACCTGCTGAGCTGCCTTGGGGTCGGCTTTTACGATCTGGTCTTCCAGCTTACGGATATCCGCATCCAGTTTGTTCTTGTCCTTGCGAAGCTTTTCCAGCTTTGATTTCATATCGCCGAGATCGCCTTTTTTGTCTTTTGCTCCTGCGCCGCAGGCTGCCATCGTAACAGCGATGATTGCGGTGAGAGAGAGCTTCGTCATGTTGTTCATATCTTTCATTTTTTAGTAGTAGGAATGGTTTTGATTATAATTTGCCGGTTGCCTTCAGGAAATCCACCCGCGCAATGATGGCATCATAGAGTGCCGTGATATAATTGGTCTGGGCCGCTTTCATATCTGTCTGGGCCGTATTGATCTCTGTTTGCGAGCCGGTACCCATTTCATATTTTTTCTTTGTTTGCTGGTAAACCTTTTCCGCCAGCTCCATATTTCTTTTCTGGAAATTCAGCGAAGAGATCGCGGAATTGAAATTGTTTTTCGCCACCTGAAATTCATTATCAATCGAAAGCTTCAGCGCTTCCTGCTGATTAATACTTTGCTGAAGTACCAGCCTGGCCTTCTGGATCTTGGCATTGGTCGAGAACCCGCTGAAAATGGGCACGTTCACCCGCAGTGTGACAGCGGACACACTGAACCATTCTCCGTGGAAGAAATCCAAACTGTTCCGTTGCGCATTCTTATTATAATACGCGTTCAGGCTCAGTGTAGGTATCTTGCTCAGTTTGTATCGCTGGATATTGTATTCATTCAGTTTGATCCCCAGCTCGGCATACTGGTATTCCTTGCGGTCACTGTATTTAAAGGAAGCCGCATCCAGGGCCCCCTCTTTGATCTCGGCTTCGTTAAGCGCATCGGTCAGCACCAGTTCGTCGTTTACCGGCATTCCCATCAGCATCTTCAATCCCAGGTAACCATTGGCCACCAGGTTTAAGGCCCTTGTTTTTTCTGTCTGCAGGTTGACAAGACCCACATTCACTTTGTCCACATCCAGTTGTTCTGCAAAACCGGCCTTGTAAATTTCTTTTGTATCGTGGAGCAGTTTTTCCAGTCTTTCGATATTAGCATCCAGCAGTTCGATCTGTTTGCGGCTGACCACGAGTTGGTAATAGATCTTATAGATATTGGCCTTGATCATTTCCTCTGTCACTTCCACATTCTTATTTTGGAATTCGATCAACGTCCTTCTTGCCTGCAGCCCGACAAAGACCTGCCCGTCAAATAATAACTGGTTCAATTCAAGACCAGCGGTCGCATTATACTTCTGGCCAAAAGCGATCTTCTGGAAGGTACCTGGCTGTCCGCCAAAGAATTCAGCAGGTATAACACTTATCGGTTTTTTGGCATTATAGGTCATAGAACCTGAACCGTTGATCTGGGGATAGGCAGCCGCTGTTACTTCACGGTTAGTTTGTTGTTGGACCTGAACATCCAGTAAAGCATTTTTTACATACACATTATTCTTCTTCGCATAATCCACCGCCTGTTGGATGGAGAATTCATGCCGGGCGGACTTTGCCGTGTCCCTGGTTGCAGCAGGTTGCCCCATTACAGTAACAGGCACTGCTGCTAAAACAAAAAGCCATTTACGCATCTTATTTCCTGACTTCATCATGAGTAATTTTTTTTTGACGTTGTTCATTATATTTCTGGATCAACTTATGTCCCTTTATCGTAGCCAGTCCATACGTGAAATTCTCGATGATCATTTCTGATGTAGTGGCAAGATTGTATTTACCGGGTGGGAAGACCGAAACGTTGAACGGTATCATCATGGATTCGATCCGGAACTTTGATAGCACATCCACGTTCACATCAGCGCGGTACAGTTCGTCTTTTATCCCCCATACAATATTCTCCCGGATGATCTGCAGGAGGAATTTATCCTTGTGATCCCTGAAACGCTGGTACGCCTTGAAATGGAATTTCTCCATATCATGCAACAGCATCGGGTTCATGTTGCTGAATTCCTCCATGATCCTCTCCATCATAATAATGATCTCGTGGATGGCATTGATAGCCTCGCTGCGGCAACCCAGGCAATCGGTTTGTATCATTTTGATATGGCCATCCACCACGGCATCCACCAGCTCGTCCTTATCGACAAAATACTGGTACAAGGTTTTCTTGCTCATGCCCAGGTTATTGGCAATATCATCCATGGACACAGAGCGGATACCATACTGCATGAACAGCTCCTCGGCTTTAACTAATATTCTTTCTTTGGGTTCCATTTTCCAGTTTTCGGGACACAAAACTACGGAAACTTTTTTCGTTACCAAAGTTTCCATCGGTTTTTTTTAATATTTCACCCGGTTTCTCCTGCCGTTCACCGGCTTTTTTTCTATTACCTTTAGTTTTCAATCGCTATAAATGAAGCCAGATCCTGCTGACATTTTGCCCCTGGAACCTTTTAAATGGAAGAAAATCATCCAGTACCTGCTCCAGGGCCTGTTGATCATCGCCCCAGTGGCCGTGACCATTTATTCCATTTACTGGATCGTTTCTACCGTAGACAATTGGTTGCCGATATTCCGGGAACCGGTAAAAGACAGCGCCGGGAATATCCTGCATTACAAGGTCAAGAACTATGGCGCGGGATTCGGGATCATCCTTGTATCGATCATCATTATCGGGTACCTCAGTTCGGTGTTTATCCGCTCCCGGATATTCAACCTGTTTGACTCCTGGCTGGAGAAAACTCCGGGGGTAAAATACATTTACTCCTCTGTCAGGGACTTCTTTGGGGCTTTTGCAGGCGATAAGAAAAAATTCAACACACCCATCTTAGCCAATGCGTTTGCGGATAATGTCTGGATCATGGGATTTTTGACAGACGAAGAATTGGAGAAATTTGATATGGGTGCAGAAATGGTATCCATTTATATTCCGCAGGCCTACCATTGGGCCGGCCAGTTATATGTACTTCCCCGCAACAGGATAAAAAAACTTGATAAGATAAGTTCGGGCGACGCCATGAAATATGCCGTAACAGGAGGCGTCGTGGATGCCGAAGAAGAAAAAAAATAAACGGGATGAAAAAGCTCTTTCTTTTTTCCTTCTCTCTTTTGCTGGCTTCGAAACTTTTTTGTTGGGGTTTCTATGCACATAAAAAGATCAACTACTACGCGGTCTTCCTGCTGCCACCTGAGATGATGGTGCTGTATAAACCACAGATCGATTTTCTCTCCGAACATGCAGTAGACCCCGATAAAAGAAGGTATGCCCTTCCCGAAGAAGGCCCCCGTCATTATATCGATATTGATCATTATGGCAGGTATCCTTTCGATTCCTTGCCCCGTAAATGGAATGATGCTGTAGCAAAATTTTCTGAAGACAGCCTGAACGCTTATGGTATCGTGCCCTGGTGGTTGCAGACCATGTTGTACCGGCTGACAGGAGCCTTCAAAGAAAAAAACCAGGCCAGGATCCTGAAACTTTCTGCCGAGATCGGTCACTATATCGCCGACTCGCATGTACCCCTCCATGCCAATACCAATCACAATGGCCAGTTTACCGACCAGAAAGGGATCCATGGTTTCTGGGAAAGCCGTATCCCCGAATTGATGGCGGAGAAAGAATGGGATTTTTTTATCGGCAAAGCCGACTATATCAAAGCACCCGCAGATTATATCTGGAAAAGGGTACTTGAAAGCGCAGCCGCATCGGATACCGTATTAAAATATGAAAAAGAACTGACCAAAAAATTTCCCAGCGACCAGAAATATTCCTTTGAAGACCGGAATGGCATAATCATCCGGCAGTACTCTTCCGCCTTTTCAAAAGCCTATGATGCGCTGTTGAAAGGGATGATCGAGAGAAGAATGCGCCAATCCATCTATGCCGTTGCAAGTTTCTGGTACACTGCCTGGGTAAATGCAGGACAGCCCGATCTGAAAAATCTTGTCAACAAAGCGTTCACCGCCGACGAGCTGAAAGAATTCGAAAGCCTGAATGATTCCTGGAAAAATGCACCGATCAAGGGCAGGGAACATGATTGAATAGTTTTGGTAATTACCCGGATGAATAGATCGTATTAAATCGCACCCAAACAGGAACATGCTAGCCGTTTCCTTATTTTTGCCAATTATTGTTCCGTTCTGCCCAAATTTTTTATTTTTGAGCTTCCCTTATACAGCCATTAATTATATCCTCACCAGTCCCCGCTTTTTTTATGAAAAAATTTATCTCGCTTTTGCTGGTTTGCATTACAGCAAATACGGCTATCGCACAGTTTGATATTTATGCTTTGATGGAACTGACAGATATCACGCTTCGTGATGCAGAAATAATTGCCAACCGTTATTTTGATAGTGTCGGAACTGGCCGTGGTACCGGTTATAAACAATTCCAGCGTTGGCTGTACGAACGCAAATTTCACACGGATGAGCAGGGCTATTATATATCCCCTCAAACAGACTGGAACAATTATGTACAAAGCCAAAGCGGGCTGTTACCCGAAGCCATTGCTGCTGCCAACTGGACACAATTAGGTCCTTATGGCTGGAACAGAACCAGTGGCTGGAACCCGGGCACCGGGCGGATATCCGCCATGGCTATCCACCCGTCCAATGAATCGATCATTTATGTCGGATCTCCAGGTGGTGGTCTATGGAAATCCGTTAATGCAGGGGCCAGCTGGCAACCATTGGCCGATAATAATACCTTGTTGATGTCTGTTTTTTCAATCGCGATCGATCCGGTTGCACAAAACGTTGTGTATGCCGGAACCAGTAATGGACAGGTCTTTAAATCGGTTGATGCAGGCAACAGCTGGGTAGCAACAGGCGCAGGTCCAACGGGCACTATCCGGAAGATACTTATTGATCCTGGCAGCCCGAATATCGTTTTTACCTGCTCCTCCAATGGAATATTCCGGTCAACCAATGGAGGCAGTTCCTGGAGCCAGGTTCATGCCAGCAGCAAAGAAGATATCGAATTCAAGCCCGGCGATGTAAATATCATGTATGCGTCCGGCAGTGATGTCATCCGTTCAGTGAATAATGGATTGACTTGGACAACCCTTGGCGCAGCCCAGGGCATTACCAATACGGGCAGGACGCTTATCTCCGTTTCTCCCGCCAATCCCAATTACGTCTATGCGGTGCAGGCAAGCGGAAGTCTTTTCGGAAGAATGTATAAATCAACCGATGCGGGTTTATCGTTTATCACCACAGTGGTAGGCAACCCGGCCAGCGGAACTAATTATTTTGGTTACGATGCAAATGGCACAGGCACTTCCGGGCAGGCTACCTATGATATGGGAATGGACATATCTCCCACCAACCCGGAAGATGTTTATATTGCCGGTATCATTTGCTGGAGATCCATCAACGGTGGCACTTCTTTTACACCACTTACTGAATGGTTCTTACCCAATGGCACCGGGTACAATCATGCCGATGTACACGGACTATTCTGGGTAAACAGTACGATCTATTCCATCTCGGATGGTGGTATCTATAAAAGCATTGACCAGGGAGGCAACTGGACAGACCTATCAACTGGCTTGGGGATCCGGCAGTTTTACCGTATTGCCAATTCGCAAACCAATGCAACGGTGATAACCGGTGGCGCACAGGATAATGGCAGCGTATCCAGGCAGTCATCCGGTACCTGGGTCGATTGGCTTGGCGCGGATGGCATGGAAGGACTGGTAAGCCCGACCGATCATTTAAAAATCTGGGGCACCAGCCAGAATGGAGCGCTTTATCGTTCAACCAACGGAGGGAACAGTTATTCCGGTTTGGGCCAGCCTTCCGCGGGTCAATGGGTCACTCCTTTATTTATTCACCCCAGCAATGAAACGATCTTATACGGTGGTTGGACAGGTGTTTATAAATCAACCAACAGCGGCAGCAGCTGGACAAATATTTCCACCGGCATCATCACGAGCACCCTGGTAGATCTCGCAGTAGCGCCTTCCAACCCGGATTTTATTTATGCAAGTACCGGTTCAACATTATTTGTTACTACGAATGATGGAGCAAGCTGGGTAATCAGGTCGGCGCCGGTTGTTATCAATGATATTGCCATTGATCCCAGCAATCCTTCCAAAATATGGATCGCCGGCAACAGTACTACCAACCGTGTGATGCTGTCCACGGATGCCGGGGCAACTTTTACCAATGTCTCCGGTAATCTTCCTGCAATTGTCGCAAGAACGGTAGTGGTTGATGATATGACACCACGGGGCATTTACGTGGGAATGAATATTGGTGTCTATTATATAGATGAAGGTGCTGCCAGCTGGACCAATTACTCGGATAATCTCCCCTTGGTAGCGATCAACGAACTGGAGATACAAAAAGCTTCCGGGAAAATAAGAGTGGGCAGTTATGGGCGCGGGGTCTGGGAAAGCCCGGTAGTTTCGACCTGTGCAAATTCAATTCCTGTTGCCGATTTTACGGCCAATGCAGTTAATATTTGTGTGGGACAAACAATCGCTTTCAGCAATACCAGCACCGATTGCCAAAGCACTTATGCATGGACGTTTGCGGGTGGTATGCCAGGTAGTTCTTCGATTAAAAATCCATCCGTAACCTATAACAGTCCCGGTAGTTTCGCTGTTTCACTTACGGTCACCAATCCCGGAGGATCTGATACAAAATTGGTAAACGGATATATTACGGTAAGCAGCAACCTGGTGCATACGATCAGCATCTCTTCGCCCAATACTGCTATCTGCGCCAATCAAACCGCTACATTTAACCTGGTTGCCAGCAACGGTGGCGGATCCCCCTCCATTACCTGGTTAAAGAATGGAGTGCTTATCCCCGGGACCAGTGGTATGACAACAGTTACACTATCAAATCCTGCTAACAATGATGTGATCACCTGCAGCGAAACAACCAGTATTCCCTGTGCATCACCTGCAACGGTCAATTCAAATGCCATCACTGTTTCAGTATCACCCAACGCAGTGCATACAGCTTCTATTTCATCACCAAAAACATCTTTATGCGCCGGCGAATCCGCGAGCTTTACATTAACTAGCGTCAACCAGGGAAGTTCTCCTGTTATTACCTGGTTTAGGAATGGTATTGCCATCCCTGGTACTTCCGGCTTGAGTTCCATAACTATCGCTGCACCGGCTAACGGAGATGTGATCAGTTGTGTTGAAACTTCCAATGCGGCCTGCGTAACCCCCGTTACAATAACAAGTAACCCAATCACCCTTACTGTAACACCCAAGCCAGCGAAGCCAATCATCACCCAAAACATAGGTGACCTTGTTTCTTCAGCAGGGGCGGGTAACCAGTGGTTTCTTAACAGTACCCAGATCAGCAATGCCAATGGCAGCAATTATCACCCCGTTACCAATGGCATCTACCAGGTGCAGGTAACGATCAACGGTTGTACAAGCCTGCTCTCCGATCCATTTAATCTTGTCATTGAAGGAGTGAACAAGTTTTATCCTGTACCTACCAGCGGGCAGGTTACGTTTGATTTTTATGCTCCAGTGGGTTCATCAAAATATCATATCACCCTTCATAACAGTGCCGGGCAGTTGATCCACCAGGAGAATGGTGCCTGTCAACCCGGGTTGAACCGGCTAAGCTATAATTGGGAAAGCCTTGCCGGGGGCATATATGAAGTAAGACTGCAGACAGGCAACGTGCAGTATAAAAAACGCTTGTTGGTACAATAATAATACCCTGTAACGAAAGAACCGTCCTGTCGTAACGGGACGGTTTTTTATTTTACTACATTTGCAGCTTCATTCTTATACCATTAAACCATGATCGGGTTGGGAGAACAGGTTTTACATAATTTCAATGCGGGGCCTTCTGTTCTACCAAAACAAGTTTTTGAAGAAGCCAGTCGCGCTATCATCAATTTTAATGATTCGGGTCTTTCCATCCTGGAGATCGGGCATCGCACCAATTTGTTCCAGCCCGTTATGCAGGAAGCCCGGCAGCTGGTAAAAGAGCTGATGCAACTGGATGATGATCACGAGGTACTTTTTCTTCACGGTGGCGCTACCACCCAGTTTATGCAGGTTCCCATGAACCTGCTGAATGAAAACGATATAGCCGCATATACAGAAACAGGCAGCTGGGCCAATAAAGCTATTAAAGAGGCAAAACTTTTTGGTCATGTAGAGATCGCCGCCTCTTCAAAAGAAGACAATTACACAACGATACCCACGAAACTGCAGGTAATACCAACAGCCGCTTACCTGCACATCACCAGCAACGAGACCATCGCGGGTACACAATGGCAGGAACTGCCTTATGACTGCGGTGTTCCCCTCGTAGCAGATATGAGCAGCGATATTCTCAGCCGGCAGCTTTCTTTTAACAAGTTTGACCTTATTTATGCAGGTGCGCAAAAGAACATGGGTGCAGCGGGTGTAAACCTGGTGGTGGTCAATAAAAATATTTTAGGCAAGGCAACGCGGGCAATTCCCACGATCCTGGATTACCGGAATCATATCAAAGAAGAAAGCATGCTGAATACGCCGCCTGTATTCGCTGTATACGTGGCGCTGCTTACCCTGCGCTGGATAAAGAACGAAGGTGGCGTGGCGGTCATGGAAAAAAGAAATGATGCAAAGGCAAAATTATTTTACGATACCCTGGATGCGTTGCCTGTTTTTAAAGGACCGGTGGCAAAAAAAGACCGCAGTAAAATGAACGCTGTTTTTCTTATCGGGGATGGGCGACTCGAAAAAGAATTTCTCGATGCATGCAGGGAAGCAGGGATGATCGGTATAAAAGGCCACCGCAGCGTGGGTGGGTTCCGCGTTTCGATGTACAATGCATTGACCATTAAAAGTGTTCAGGTGCTAACGGACCTGATGAAAACTTTCGCAAATAAAAAAGGATAAAAACATGGCCATCATCAAACCATTTAATGCAGTCAGACCAATACCCGAACAGGCGCAACAGGTAGCTTCCCGCCCCTATGATGTGCTGAACAGTGATGAGGCAAGGACAGAAGCCAGGGGGAACGATGTATCCTTCCTGCATGTGACAAAATCAGAGATCGATCTGCCAGCCAATACAGACATACATAGTACAGCTGTTTATGAGAAAGCAAAGGAGAACCTTGAACAACTGATCAGCCAGGGGATTTTATTTAAAGAAGAAAAATCCGCTTACTATATATACCAGCTGGTAATGAATGGTCGCAGCCAGACAGGACTGGTCTGTGCTTCTTCGGTAGAAGATTATTCCAGGGATATCATCAAGAAGCATGAATTCACCCGGCCCGAAAAAGAAAAGGACCGTATCGATCATATGCGGACGATCCGTGCGCAGACAGGAAATGTGTTTATGGCTTACCGGGATGTAACGGAACTGAATGCGTTGATCAATGGCTGGAAAGCCACCAATAAGCCGGTCTATGATTTCACTGCAGCGGATGGTATCCAGCACAGTGTTTGGGTAATCGACAGGGAAATAGTGATCAACTCCATCACCGAATTATTCAGCACAAAAGTTCCTTTTACTTATATCGCCGACGGTCACCACCGTGCTGCCTCCGCTGCCAAAGTGAGCCAGCAATTGCTGGATAGCAACGATGCAAAATATTTTCTAACGACCATTTTCCCGGCCAGTCAATTGGCGATACTGGATTATAACCGCCTGGTAAAAGACCTGCACGGACTGACCGCCGCCAAACTGATCAGCCAGCTGCAGGATGATTTTTTTATTACGCTTAGTCCAGAACCGGTAAGACCTTCGCAACCGCACGAATTCGGGATGTACCTCGAAGGACAATGGTATATCCTGGGGTCGCGTAAAGGAACTTATACCAATGACCCGATCGGGATACTCGATGTAACGATCTTATCCAATAATATCCTGTCGAAATTGCTGGGAATAAAAGACCAGCGGACCGATAAACGCATTGATTTTGTCGGCGGTATCCGGGGTTTGCAGGAATTGGAAAAAAGAGTGAACAGTGGCGATATGAAGATCGCTTTCAGCCTCTTTCCCGTTACGATCGATCAGCTTTTTAATATTGCCGACAGCGGCAAGGTGATGCCCCCCAAAAGCACCTGGTTTGAGCCCAAACTGCGGGATGGGTTGCTGACCCATCTTATTTAAAGGCGGCTGGGGTAAATATTTGTTATTTTGCAACAGGGACGTTCGATACAGCGTCTCTTCTTCATTAATTTGCGGTACGAAATTGGCAATAGTTACGGCCAATTAAGCCGTAAAATACAACTACATGAAAAGAATCTTCTCATTGTTTCTCGCCCTGTTCCTCACCCTGGCCGTTGCTGCCCAACCCGAAGACCCGAAAACTTTGCACGAAACGGCGAAGACATTCATGCGGGCGGGTGATTTTGACAATGCCATCATTGTCCTGGTAAGAGCACTCCAGCAGGATAGCAAGAACCTGGAAATGCAAAAAGACCTGGTGATGAGTTATTACCTGAAAAGGGATTATGCAAGGGCCCTTGAAGGTGTAAAAGCATTGATCGACCGCGATGACGCAGATGTAGTAACCTACCAGATCGCCGGGAATGTTTACAAAGCGCTGGAACAGGTGAAAGAATGCGAAAAATTATACAGCAAAGCCATCAAAAAATTCCCGAAAAGCGGCGCTTTGCGGAGTGAATACGGGGAATTGCTTTGGGCGGAGAAAGATTATTCAGCCATCAAACAATGGGAAGAAGGGATAAAAATGGATCCTGCTTACGGGGGTAATTATTATAATGCCGCACTGTTTTATTTTTTTACAAAAGATAAAGTATGGGGCTTGGTCTATGGGGAGATCTTCGTGAATATGGAAAGCCTCAGCGAAAGAGGTGCTGCGATGAAGCAATTATTATTACAGGGGTATAAAGAAAAACTTTTTGCCGAAGCCGACTTGATGAAAGGTGAGGAAAAAAATAAAAGTGAGTTTGCCAGGTCATTCCTGGAGGTCATCGGCAAACAAGCCTCTCTTACGGGCAGGGGTATCAATACGGAAACACTTACCATGATCCGTGCACGGTTCATCCTTGACTGGTACGCCAGCAAATCTGCTAAATTTCCTTTCCGGCTCTTCGATTACCAGCGCCAGTTATTGTCAGAAGGCATGTTCGATGCCTACAACCAGTGGCTCTTTGGCCCGGTGGAGAACCTTGCCGCTTATGATAACTGGACAAAAACACATGCCGAAGAATATAATGGCTTCAATACTTTTCAAAAAAGCAGGGTGTTCAAAATGCCTGCAGGACAGTATTACCAGGTGAACTGATGCGGTTTGTGGTTGATAGTCTATGGTTTGTTGTTTTAAACCTGATATATTTATTGAACAGACCAAACACAAATAACTCCTGCGACCATCAGGCCAAGTTAACCGCACTTATCTACCGTTAATTTCGGCAGATCGCCCGCAAGCAAGCCTTAAGTGGCCCCCCAATTCCAAATTACTAACTCCCAATTCCTTTCTTGCACTTTTTTACTTAAATTGTCTGTCTATTGCTTTTGATTCATTTCAACCACGATTGCACATGACGGAGCCCCGCAGACTTTTTGATTGTATTGATTACCATCTTGAACGCAAGCCCTTTGAAGACATGCTGGCGGGAAAGGAAGCTGGTCAATGGAAAAAATACAGCACGGCTGAGGTCAAAGAGATTGTTGACCGGCTAAGTGCCGGCTTGCTGGCCATGGGGATCAGTTGCGGTGATATGACGGCTGAAGGAAGGGATAAGATCGCTATCCTTTGCAAGAACAGGCCCGAATGGATCATGCTGGATATGGCGGTGCAACAGATAGGCGCCATCCTTGTACCCGTTTACCCAACGATCAATGTCAATGAATTAGAGTTCGTACTAAAAGATGCCCACGTGAAAATGGTATTTGTGAACGACGAGGATCTTTTTTTAAAAGTGCTGAGCCTGAAAGAGAAAGTTCCAGGCTTGCAGGATATTTTCACTTTCGATCATGTGGCCAATGCAAGACATTGGAAAGAAGTTACCGCGTTAAGCACCCCGCAACTAATCGAAAGGGTGCGTACGATCTCCGCTAAAATAAGTTACGAGGATCTTGCCACGATCATCTATACATCCGGTACAACCGGTACTCCCAAAGGTGTCATGCTTTCTCACCGGAATATTCTATCAAATGTAATGGCCTGCATTCCCTGTTTCCCGCCGGGAGATTCGCTTCGTTCCCTGAGTTTTTTACCACTCAATCATATTTTCGAACGGATGGTGACCTATCTCTACCTGTTCAGGGGCACTTCCATTTATTATGCGGAAAGTTTTGATACGATCGGGGATAATTTAAAGGAAGTGAAACCAAACATGTTCACTACGGTTCCCCGCTTGCTGGAGAAAGTGTACGATCGCATCATGCAGAAAGGAAATGAACTGAGTGGGGCGAAGAAAAAATTATTTTTCTGGGCACATGGGCTGGCTGAAAAATTCGAGATTAACAAGAACCAGGGTTTCTTCTATACCATGAAACTGGCCATTGCGAATAAGCTCATTTTCAGCAAGTGGCGCGAAGGCCTGGGCAATAACCTGAAATGCGTTGTTACTGGCGGGGCCGCCTGCCAGGTGAGACTGATCCGCATTTTCACGGCCGCAAGGATCCCGATTATGGAAGGTTATGGTCTTACCGAAACATCCCCCGTGATCTCGGTAAACCGTTACCAGGAAAAAGGCAGGATGTTTGGCACTGTTGGTCCTTTGATCGACGATGTAGAGGTAAAGATCGCCGAAGATGGGGAGATACTTTGCAAAGGCCCCAATGTGATGATGGGGTATTATAAACGACCAGACCTTACTACCCAGGAGATCACCGATGGTTGGTATCACACGGGTGATATCGGTGTATTGTTACCCAATGGTTTTCTGAAGATCACGGATCGCAAAAAAGAATTATTCAAAACCAGTGGCGGCAAATATGTGGCACCGCTGGCGATCGAGAATAAACTCAAGGAATCACCGTTCATCGAGCAGGTGATGCTGGTAGGCGCCGATAAAAAATTCGTGAGCGCACTGATCGTGCCTTCTTTTCCCAATATCCGCGATTGGGCCAGGCAGAATAATATAACCATGGGCAACAATGAAGAAATACTGAATGATCCCAAAGTGATCACGCTGTTTAAAGAATTGGTGGAGAGCTTTAATAAATTTTTCAACCACGTAGAGCAGGTAAAAAAATTCGAACTGCTTGCCGATGAATGGAGCGTGGATACAGGAGAATTGACCCCAAAAATGTCATTGAAACGAAAAGTCGTGATGGAAAAATACCGCGATGCTGTCGAGCGGATCTATTCCTGACAAAAGATTACCTGTCTTTCTTACCGGCGGAATCCCTTCTGCCTCTTTGCATCATTTTCTGAATGAACGTATCGAATTTGGGTTGCTGTTCCGGCGTGAACAGATTTCTAACTCTTTTAAAATGAGCAAAGGTGAGCAGATCTATCGCGGCCTGTTTTTCAGCAATTCTTTGCCCATATACCGCCACCAGGCTATCCCCAGCTGCCGGATCTTTGATCAACGCAAAAAAAGCTGTTTTTGCTGCCCGAACCGAATCAAAAAGTGGTTTGATCGTCTTAAGATGTTCTTCCTTTTGTAATTTGTAATCCTTTTGTTGCTGGTCTGTCATATCCAGTTCCTTTACCATCTGTTCATAAGGCTCTCCTTTCCCGGAATATCTTTCGCCGTCCCTTTTCTTTCCCTTCATCATGAAAACGACAAGAGCGATATTGGTCAGCAAAAGGAGGACGACCGCGATCGTAAGTATCTTTGTATTGGAGTTCTTCATTATTTATCCTGATTTATATCGAAAAGGATAGCGTTGTTATCATTCAGCCGGTATTCAGCTGCAATGGATTGGATATTGTCTGTTTCACCGATAGTAGCTTCTGTTGATGAGTTACCTTTCAGGATCACTGCGGCATTGATCAATAATACGACCACGAGGGCTGCAAAGGCAAAGACAGGGCGCAGTACCCAGGATCGGTTCCCGGGTTCACCCAGGTTTTTTTCCATCCTTGCTTTCAGCCGGGTGTAAAAAAAATCAGGTGCAACAGCCCGGGGGGTACTATCCAAACTGTTAAGGATCTCTTCTATTCTGTCTTTTTTATCGGGTTTCATACTGTATCAATTTTGACGGTAAGATGAGCTAAAACCTTCGTCAGGGTAAATTACTCAGTCAGTTTCTTTTTCCAATATTTTTCTAAGATTTTGTTTGGCTCTGTGCATTAATGATTCCACTGCCGGTACTGAACTTTGCATTACATCGCTTATTTCCTGGTAGCTCAGGTCCTCCAATTTATGTAAAGTAAACGCTATCTTTTGATTTCCAGGTAGTTGAGCGATCGCTTTGAACAGTTTGGCCGCATTTTCCTTCCTGTCCATGGCCACCCCGGGGTGATTAAAATCAGGTATTTCTAGAATGGGTTCATTATTATCCCCCAGCAGGCGCTGCATAAAGCCAAAACGTTTCTTGCTTTTGCGGCTCCTTAACAGGTCCAGCGCACGGGTGGTCGCTATCCGGTATAGCCAGGTCGATAGTTTGGCCTCCCCTTTAAAATTGTGAATGGAACGATAAACCTGGATAAACACCTCCTGTGCTACATCCTCCGCGTCCTCGGTATTCTGCACTACGCCATAAGCCGTGTTAAAGACCCTGTCCTGGTAAGTATCTACCAAATACCTGAAAGCCCTTTCATCGCCATTGCGAAGACCCTGTATCAGCTCAAATTCATTCAACAGTTCGAAAGTTTGGGTTTTGAGGCTGTAACTTACGAAACATACGATTCAGGAATTGCAAAAACCTTATCCGGTCAGCCTGGTGATCCGGTTTTCCCAGCTATATTCAATTCATCCACTCATTTACTCAATCCAGGCAGAAAATGCACAATCCAAACAAAGCGCTCCTTTTTTTGAGCAGGCATTGTTTAAATTTGATGACCATAAAATAATTGCTTTTGCGGAATCTTTTTTCTTTGCTGTTGCTGTTGATCTTCTTCTCCCTGCAACTTCTGCAAGCACAGCCAGGCGGGCAATATTATTTCACCCACTATACTATTACCAACGGCCTCCTTTCGAACGAGGTTTACTCTGTCGCACAGGATGAAGATGGCTATATCTGGACCGGTACGAACGATGGACTGCAGCGTTTTGACGGCACCCGTTTTAAAACATTCCGTCATCATGATGCCGACACCACTTCACTCCCTTCCAACCAGGTCTGGCAACTGATGCCGGACAAGAAAAAACGTCTCTGGATACTGACAGCTGAAGGAGATGTAGGAATATTCAATATAAAGAATTTTACTTTTCAGCGGTTCCCGTTACGGATGAAAAGTCCGGAATCAATCAAGGCAGGTGTAAAGCGACTTATCAAGGATGAATACGGGAATATTTTTCTGTTGCTTATGGGAAATGAAGTACTCACCCTGGATGAAAAAGCAGGGGAGTTCTCTTACCGGAAAACATTTTTTTCTCCTCCTCCCGGCAAACATATCATGGATATAGTTCAGCAGCCCGGCACCCGCAAATACTGGTTATCCCTCGCCGGTGAAGAGTTTGCTGTGTATAACGTTTCCACGGGCAACCTGAGTTATGCGGGTCACAATACTGAAAATGAACCCGCCATCGAACGGGTAAAAGGGGCCGGTTCTTCTTATAACCTTTTCATCGATACAAAGAACCGTTTATGGTTTCAAACCTGGGGACCCGGCGTTCCTTATATTCATTGTTATGATCTCGGTAAGAATGAAATGCTGCTGGAGAAATACAGTTTTATCAGCGACCTGAAGTCCTATTATGAAACGGATAGTTTTTTTGAACAGGAAAATGGCGATATATGGGTATGCGGGCTGGGGGTGTTCGCGCAATACATCGAAGCCGAGAAAAGGTTCCGCCTGGTGTATAATGGTTACCTGAATGAGCGCAGTATCTCTTATGAAAAGGTCAGCACCCTGGTAGAGGACCGGGAGAAGAATTTGTGGGTAGCCACCAGAAACAATGGTCTCTATCGTTTCAATCCATCGGAACAATATTTTACCAATATCTCGCATACCAACAGGAATTCAGGGATCCGGGGCAGGGGGAGTATTATGTCGATGATGAATACAAAATGGGGAACATTGCTGGTGGGTTCCTGGGGTGATGGCCTATACCATTACGACAAGGATTTTAATGTGATCCCAACCAATATTAAAGGAATTGATAACAAGCTGGGACCTTCCGCCTGGAGTATGTATGCTTCCCGTGACAGCAATACGATCTGGGTAGCAGCTCAGCCAGGTATTCATGCCATAAACCAGGCAACGCGAAGCGCTACTTTTTATAACCCGCCTGTGCTGGAAAACAAAACCGTTCGCCAGCTGGTAGAAGATAAGTTGGGGAATCTCTGGCTGGGCGTGCAGGGTTATGGGGTGTTTAAATGGAATGCGGCCGAAGGGAAAAACAATTTTAACGCAGGAATGAAACGTTTCAGCAAGATCCCTTCGCAGCAGGTCAATAAAATAACCGTAGACAGCAAGGGATATATCTGGGTGGGTATGGCTACTGAAGGATTGTTCGTGATAGATCCAGCAACAGACAGTATCGTATTGCATTTTCATCCTTCAGCCACGCAAAAAGAATTAAAGATCTCTGAGACGGGGATTTCTTCTGTGATGGAGTACGATGACAGTACGATGGTCATTACCACTTCCCGGCTGATCATCCTCTATAACAGGATACTGAAACGATCAATGATCCTGGGTACACCGGAAACGATCTCCGGTTTCATTGTTTCGGTGGAAAGAGATAAGGCGGGTTATTTATGGGTCGCCACCACCAATGGTATTTACCGGGTCAGTACCCATAAAAGAATCTTTATACGGTTCTACCGGGATGACGGGATCGACAATGATCATTTTATCCTGGCTGCTTCCCGTGCTTTACCGGATGGGCGATTGAGTTTTGGAAGCAGCGACCAGTTTATCATCTTTGATCCTTTGAAGATCACTATCAACAACACTTACGTGGAAGTAAAACTGACCGGCTTTAACTTAATGAATAGGGAACTCTCGGTAGATTCATTGTTACAGTTGAAACAGGTGGAACTCTCGGCCAATAACAATTCAGTGGTATTTGAATTCGCCCCACTCTCTTACAGCAGCGCTTACGTGATAAAATACAAACTGGAAGGACTGGACAAGGACTGGCGGGTTGCCGATAAGAACAACCAGGCTATTTATTCCTATCTCCCGACAGGCAAATATGTTTTCATGATGAAAACAACGGACAGCGAAGGTAATGCTGATATCAATATAACACGGCTGGCGATCAAAGTGAATCCTCCTTTCTGGAATACCTGGTGGTTCTATAGCATACTCGCTATCCTTACTGCTGGCCTCCTGTTCTGGTTTGACCAGGAAAGGATGAAAAGAAAAGAAGCCATCCAGAAAATGCGGAGCAATATTGCAGACAACCTGCACGGGGAAGTAAGCACTGCGCTTAACAATATCAATATCCTGAGTGAAATGGCACGGTTAAAGGCCGACAAGGACCCAGAAAAATCCAAAGAGTATATTGAACAGATCCATACCAAGAGCCATAACATGATCATCGCGATGGATGATATGCTCTGGAGCATCAACCCTGACAACGACAGCATGTCAAAAACTTCGGAGCGGATGAGAGAGTATATCGATGCGCTGAAGAACAGGTACGGGGTCAATATTGATATCAACGTGGACAAAAAAGTGGAATCGATGGCGCTGAATATGAAACTCCGTCATGAAGCTTCGCTTGTTTTCAAAGAAGGGATCAAGAACCTCGTAACAGTAGGCGCCGGTGACCTGCATGTATATATCAGTCTTGAAAAAGGAAAATTGCTGTTCACCACACAGTTCAACAGCGAGAATATCAATATGCAGCAGTTGAACAACCTCCTTCACCGGCAAGACCTGGAAAGAAGGTTAAAAGCGATGCAGGGAAATATTGATGTACAGTTACACAAAACAAGTTCGGTGATCACATTGGAAGTTCCCGTTAGTTGATTGAAGATTTTTGATTGTAGACCTGCCTGCCGGCAGGCAGGTTGAAGATTATAATTCAGGAGTGCTGAAGTGTCGGAAAAGCGATCTGGATTTATACAGAACACCTAACCCAAATCCCTATTCCCTATTCCTGATCCCTGACTATTTACCCATCCACTTCTTGAAATCTGTCACTTTCTCACGGCTCACCAATGCTTCTTTATCCACCGCGGGGGTAAGTTGTAAGATCAGCCTGTTCCCGAAATAGTCTTCGATCTTGTCAATACTGCTAACCGATACATAAAACGAACGGCTGATACGGAAATATCGCTCCGGATCCAGCATATCTTCCAGCTCATCCATGGTGTAGTCCACCACGAACTTCCTGTTATCCGTTGTTTTAAAGAAGTTGAGCCGGCCATCGCTGTAGAAATAAGCGATCTCCTCGATCTCAATACTCACTAGTTTTTGCCCATGTTTCACCAGGAATCTTTTCCTGTATTCTTTAGGCTGGAGTTTTTGCTGTAATTCTTTTACCAGCTTATCAATACTCAGGTCGCCCTTACTTTCTGCTTTTAGTTTTTTAAACTTGTTCAGTGCAACCTGCAGCTCTTCTTGCTGGATTGGCTTCAGGAGATAATCCACGCTGTTCACCTTAAATGCTTTCAACGCATACTCATCGTAAGAAGTAGTAAAGATCACCGGGCTCTTTACTTCGGTAAGATTGAAGATCTCAAAGCTCTGCCCGTCGGCCAGCTCGATATCCATCAGGATCAGGTCGGGCTGCTGGTTCCCGCGCAGCCATTCCACCGTACTTTTGATGCTGTCGGTCTCACCTACTACATCGATCGTTTCATCCACCCCTGCCAGCGTTTTCTTTAATTTCTTTACGGCGAGTTCCTCGTCTTCGACAATAAGTATTTTCATGGTGTTGCTTTTTTACAGTTCCAGTTGTTGTAAGCCCATCATTCTTTGTCTGTTGCCGCTGCTGTTGTTCCAGATCAGCGGTAATACCACGGTAAAATTGTTTTTATCTTCCAGCACCTGGAAACCAGGCTGCTCCAGCAAAGCATATTTGGCCCTGATGTTTTCAAGACCCACTTTATTGCTCGGCGCCTTTACGCTACGGCATTGCAGGTTATTGTTCACTACCAGCTTATTACCAGCAGTGGTAAAAATATCAATGATCAGCGGTTTGTTCTTCGAAAGCACATTGTGCTTTACCACGTTCTCCACCAGTAACTGCAGGCTGAGCGAGGGAAGCAGGTAAGCATCATAGCGTTTATCAATTTCTATATTGACCTGTACCGCTTCGCCGTGACGGGTCTGCAGCAACCGGTAGTAGGATTCAATGAAACGAATCTCGTTTTGCACGGTGCTGAGTCCATCTTCATTGTTGCGGAGCAGGTACCTGTACACTTTACTCAGTTCGTTCAGGAATGCATCCGCTTTCTCTTTATCTTCTGAAATAAGAGAGGATAAGGTATTAAAACAATTAAAAAGAAAATGAGGGTTCACCTGTCCTTTCAGTGTATCAAACTCCTGCTGAAGAGAGAGCTGGCGCAATGATTCCTTTTCCATCAGGGAATCTTTATACTTGCCCAGCATATAATCACTTTCATACAGTGTTTCAAACACAAGGTTCACACTGAAACCGAGTATCAATCCTTTCAACAGATCCCAGTTCTTTACCTGGTAGCCGAGGATATGGAATTGGTCGAATATAAAAAAGATCAGCAGCACACTGGGTGGCATGATCAGTAGAACTACCAGCGCTTTGCACAGTATCCGTTGCCTGCTTTGACTTAACAGCGGGAATCTTCTTTCGACCTTATCAGCATACGCGACATGCCCATACCAGGAAAAGGTGCCGAGCAAAAAGACCAAGGGGTAAGAGACGATCCATATCTTCCAATCCTGCCATACCCGATCCTGGTAAAGGATCAGCTGTATCGCCAGGTCAATGATCGGCATACTGATCAGGAAGGAGATCAACTGGAGACGTCCTGGTTTTATCCATTTCATAGTACAGCCTCCTCTTTATTCCTGATCAGGGGAATGGTAATGCTGCGGTATCGGGCATCTGTTTCGATCAGGACAGGTGCCCTGTTCATTAATTTATACTTCTTGACCAGGTTATCAAGGCCAGGGTCTGTTTGTTCTTGCTGCGGTCCTGACATAAGCTTTGGCATCAGGTTATTTTTTATAATGATATTCCCCTGCTGATCGGCATAGAGAGATATCTCCAGCGGGCACTCCTTGCAAATGGAATTCTGTGTCACCGCATTTTCTACAATAGTTTGTAAAGCCAGCGGGGGCAGCCATTGTTGCTTATCTTCCTCGGCTACATTCACCGTTACCTGCAGGCCATCGTTGTGACGGGCAAGGAGGATATGCAGATACGAATCGAGAAATTTTAATTCCGTACCCAATTGTACCAGTTGCTCTTCGTCGTTTTGCAGCATATAGCGATACACTTTGCTCATTTCATCCAGGAATTTCTCTCCTTTTTTTTCGTCCTCGTGGATCAGGCTGGATAGTGAATTCAGGCTGTTGAAAAGGAAATGAGGGTTTACCTGGCTTTTCAGCCCCAGCAAACGTCCCTGGCGGTAAACTTTTTTCAATGCTTCCGTTTCTTTCAGGTTGGCTTTCCAGCTTTCATAACGGTCAATCCCCTCATGCAAAAACGTGAGAAACATATTCACGATGGCCATACCCATATAGGCCCATATAAAACCAGTGCTATTGAACGTATAATCAAGAAAAGAAAAACGTTCATAGCCTTTGAATAAGATCAGCAGGAATAACCCGGTCAACAGGATAAAAAGAATGATCATCAGTGTAAGCCGTAGACCCACATCGTTTTGAAACCTTCTTTTCAGCAACACGGCGACACCGCCACAAATAACGAAATGGATGCAGAAAGCGATCCCCGATACCAGCGTGGTAAAAAGAAAGGTCTTCCAGCCCGAATAATATTGACCTCCGAAAATGGCACTGTTAATGACCAGGGTGATCGGCAGGATCACTAACCCGAGAACGAGATAATCTTTACTGGTGTATTGTGGAAGCTTAATAGTCATACCCTTATACAAATTACCATCTTTTCCTGGCTTACAAAAGTTTAAGGACGATGAACTGGGTACAGCGCAGGATGAATTGAAATTTTGTTTGTATGAATTGGTGTCCTGCCGGTTTTTAAAGACTAGACAAGGAACAGCGATACTATTGCCAAAACCAGCAACACGCTGCTGATTCTGACCAGGGCGATGCATTGTTTTAAACTGAGGCGTTTCATATATAAGTTTTTATGGTTGATTGATTGGTTTAAATGTTTAAGGCTGTTTGTTTAACTGGCCCAGCTGTCCATCACTGGTTTGAACATATGGTATACATCCTGTCCTGTCCGGAAGATTGTATGCCACTCTGTTACCAGGAAAGAAAAACCGGGTACAGCCACCAGCAATGTGAATACATAGGACCGGAGCCCCTGTAAACTTTTGTAGATTGAACGCTGTTTCATAAAAAATAAATTTTGGTTTAGCTGATTTGCTTACACAAAGATGCAGTGGTGATATACAGGAGAAAAGGGGGAGCTGTATGAAGTGCAAACAGTATGGAATGAACTGTTTAGAATGCAAAAAATGATCACTGAATGTTAATGGATGTTAACAGCTCTTTGTTTTTATATACGGTCACCTGTTTCTTAAAACTTTTACCAGCAAAGGCTTTCCGGTCGAATCAATCGATGCGGGTCATTTAGTTGCCTATTTGTAGTATGTTTAAGGTGAAAACAGATTTGAATGAGTCCTGTTTTCTGTAAATAAATAAATGAAGAAGTATTTAATTATCCTGGTGCTCCTGTTTATTTCTTTTATTTCACCTGCGCAGGATGCGAGTGTCGAAAGATCTGTTTTTAATATTCAAACAGGTTTCCTGGGAGTATGGATAAATAATGATGCAAAACTTTCCCCTTCAATAGCCTTACGTTCCGAAATCGGATTTGACGCAGCTATATTTGGCGGCTTTTTTTACCCGGAGACTGGTTTCCTCCTGGCACCAGTGCTGACATTGGAACCACGCTTGTATTATAATTTAGAAAACAGGAAGTCGAAATCAAAGAACATAAAAAACAACAGCGGGAATTTCATGTGCATAAAAGCCAGCTTTAACCCGGATTGGTTTACGATATCTAATTATGATAACATAGCTATTATTAACCAGCTTTCGGTCATTCCCAAATGGGGGATCCGGAGAAGCCTGGGTGATCATTTTAATTTTGAAGCAGGTTTTGGAATAGGTTACCGGTATTATTTTGCAAAGAAAGCGGGCTACGATAGGAATGCCAGTGAGGTGACAGCAGATCTCCACCTGCGCATCGGGTTTAATTTCTAAATACAACTCATTCCGGAGTAGGCGTCATTCCCCGAGTCGCTTTTTCCCCAACCAGTCTTTTTATATTGGCGGCCCGCCGCACGGTTTCCTTCTTGCAGGTACTGGTCTGCATGCAATCCCTGCCTGACGGTAGTTTGATTGTTACTACCTTTAATCAAACAGACCATTAATCATATGAATATTTTCAAAAGGTATTTTCCTGCTCTGCTGTTTTTGGCCAGTGCATTGCCTGGAAATACCCAACAACATGACACAGCCAGGCCCAACATTATTATAATTCTCACCGACGATTATTCGAACAACCTGGTCGATTTTATGCCCAACCTGAAAGCGATGCAGCAGGAAGGTGTAACATTCAGCAATTACTATGTCAGCAATTCTCTATGCTGCCCTTCCCGCTCTTCTATATTCACGGGAAAGCTGCCGCATAACACCGGTGTTGAAACCAATACCAGGCCGAATGGAGGTTATGGGGCTTTTATGGAAAAAGGGAATGAGCAGGAAAGCTTTTGTGTCGCGCTGCAGCAGGCAGGTTATAAAACAGCTATGATGGGGAAGTTTTTGAATGGATATTTACCCCGTAAACACCCACCACTTGCGGGTTGGACAGATTGGTTTGTGGCCGGAGCAGGTTATGGTAATTTCGATTATGACATCAACAGTAACAATAAAATTTTGCATTATGGTCATGCGCCAGAAGACTATCTAACAGATGTACTTTCTGACCGCACCGATAGCCTGATAACAGCCTGGAAAGACCATCCCTTTTTTATTGAAATAGCTACGTTCACCCCTCATGGGCCTTTTATACCAGCTCCCAGGCACCTGGAACTTTTTAAGGAAGAAAAAGCACCACGTACGCCGGCGTTTAATAAGCAGGCAGATAGTACAGCAGCAGGTTGGCTCCGGGAATTAAAACCATTAGATTCCAAACAAATTGACCGCATAGACAACATTTTTCGAAACCGTTTGCGCTGTATCCTGTCAATTGATGAAATGCTGGGAAGCATCCGAAAACGACTGGTCGAGACAGGTGTTAGCAAGCAGACCTATATTTTCTTCAGTTCCGACAATGGCTATCATCTCGGTGATTATTCAATGTTGCAGGGAAAGCAAACACCTTTTGATATTGATATCCGGGTACCCCTGGTTGCCTGCGGGCCCAATGTAGCCAAAGGAAAGTGGCAGCAGGCTATTGTCTCCAATATTGACCTGGCACCTACTTTTGCGGCTCTGGCAGGTACCCAACTTACCAATGAACCCGACGGCCGGAACATACAGCACCTTCTTCGTGAACAAAACACCGAGCAGATCAATTGGCGCAATTTTGCCATTATAGAGCATCGCCGTGTAAGCAATGAACCGGATGATCCTGACAGGCAGGAAGCAGAAGATGGCCGGCTGCCTTCGTATACTGCTTTGCGTTTTCAAAACCTGTTGTATGTAGAATACCAGACCGGGGAGATCAGTTGTTACGACGTGAAGAATGATCCCTACGAACTCAAAAATATTGCTTCCTCGTTGCCAATCGATGTACAAAAAAAGCTGCATTCTATTTTGCTCGCTTCAAAAAACTGTGGAGGTAAAAATGGATGCTGGGGCGTGCAACTGATGAATTTGGATAATGAGTAATGGAATCTTGTGGGAGGATTGTCCCAACTGGTAATGAGAAGAGCCACCCGGTTAAAGGTGGCTCAAAATCTCACTGGGTAGTCTCGACAGGAATCGAACCTGTATCAAAAGTTTAGGAAACTTCTATTCTATCCATTGAACTACGAGACCTAAAAAACATAAATTTATAAGAACTTTTATTCTATCCCCGCCCGAACGTGTCATTCGGTACGGGCGGGCATTGAACTACGAGACCTAAAAAACATAAATTTATAAGAACTTTTATTCTATCCCCGCCCGAACGTGCCGTTCGGTACGGGCGGGCATTGAACTACGAGACCTAACGCTATTTGCGTAGCGGGCTGCAAATATAAGAAAGACATATTTGGCAAAAAAGCGATTCCTGTGTTACAATAATTGATGCCTGGGCTAGAAGATCTCCAATAATTAGAATACCGCCCGAAGCGAGTAGTCAGAAAGATTCTGGTACAGACTTGTCCGTTTATTCTTAAAACTGGAAATAAATAAAAGAACTGCTGCTTTCCTGGCTTAATATTAATAGTAATAGAATTACAGCCCAGATAATTCCCATTATCCACCAGGGAAGTTTATAGGCTGCACTTAGAATATTTGTATTCCTCATAAACCAGTGAAATAACATCATCAGTGAAATAATAACAGCTACTTTAATAATGGCAAGTGTAGTTAGTAAGGCAGCCCCACCTTTTCCTATGCCAAACATTGAACCCAGCATATTCCAAGCAGTATCGAAATCAGCCGCTCTGAAAAATACCCAGGTTACATTAACCAGGAAAAAAGTAAGTAATGCTAAAAAGAAATTTTTAAACGTTTTATTTTGCGAACCTGTAGGAACAAGTGCTATCGCTGTTCCATCCGATGCCACTGCAATTGGTGTTACTTTTGCTTTCATGTCCTTAAAAAACTTTTCTACCCACAAGTAAAACCCATGCAATCCCCCCCACACAACAAATGTCCAGTTGGCGCCATGCCAAAGACCCCCGAGTAACATCGTAATCATCAGGTTAAAATAAGTTCTTATTTTTCCTTTCTGGTTTCCGCCCAATGGGATATAGAGATAATCCCTCAGCCAGGCCGATAACGTAATATGCCATCTTCTCCAGAAATCAGAAAATCCAATGGCAGCATACGGGTATAAAAAGTTTTGGGGTAATACAAAACCGAGGCAGGCTGCAGCACCAATAGCACAGGTAGAATAGCCCGCAAAATCAAAAAATATCTGCCCGGAAAAAGCCAGTACACCCATCCACGCATCAACAGCGGGTAATTGCCCCGAAGTACTAAATACTGAATCTGCGGAGGCAGACAACATACTATCCGCCAATACCACTTTCATAAACAAACCGACTGACATTAAAAATAGCCCGTCCATCATTTGTTTTTTAGTAGCTGAATGCGGTGTTTCAAATTGGGGTACCAACTGTGGTGGCCGCACAATTGGGCCTGCAACCAGATGGGGAAAGAAGGTAACAAACAAAGAAAAGTCCAGCATGGATTTTACGGGTTTACTTTTCTTCTTATACATGTCAATCGTATAACAAAGCGTCGTGAAGGTATAAAATGAAATACCCGCCGGTAAAATGATATTGGGTTTGGCAGGATGAAAATCGACGCCAAGTCCATTGACAAGTGTTGTAAAATTCTCTAATAAAAATCCACCATACTTAAAAAAACAAAGCATGCCCAGGTTGCCAATAAGACTCAAAACCAATAGCAATCTTTTTTTAGCTTTATTCTCTTCTTTGTATAAAGCCCGGCCAACAAAAAAATCAACAACCGTAGATAACCATAATAAAAGTATAAAAGGCGGATTCCATGCTGCATAAAAAATATAACTGGCTAAGAGCAGGTTAATTTTTTTTGTTTTCCATGTAAAGGGAAGATTGTGTAAAATGAGTACAATGATAAAAAAAACAATAAAGGTATAAGAGTTGAAAAGCATAATAGTAGTGTTGGTGGTGGTGAACGATTTTTTCTAACCGGGTATTTTTGAAAATTTCCATCCCTTTTCCTGGCTTAGTATTTTAATAAACGCTCGTGTAAATAAAACAGCATCTGCAGGCGTTAAATGTGAAAGTTCCGGGCAAATAAAATCAGCCATAGACGGGTAATCCTTAAAATGAATACCGGGGCAACCAGTTGTTTCCAATAGTTTATTCCAATACTTTTCTCTTGGGAAGCCCATCTGTTCTGCCTGCCAATAGCCGCCGCTGGAAGGAGTTCGCACAAATAAAACCTGACCACCTCTCGTTTTAATTTTATCAACTGCTTTTTTTATTGATAATAAAAAGCTGTCAAGTTTTGCACCGTTCATAGGAGGTGGGCCAGGCTGTTGTGAAAAAAAGTACCAGATGCCCTTTACCCGGTTGTGCAGGTTAGTATCTCCCACAAATTTATCAGTCATCATGGCCTGCCGGTCAAATGTTGTTCTGCCAAAATCAAGCGGAAAAATCGGCATCATAAATACCCCGGGACGGCTTGGAATTTTTAATTTGTCTAATTCGGCATTCAAAGAAAAATTATCCTTATCCAAAAAAACAAATTGCGATTCTACTACTTTATTCAATTGGAAACTTACTTTTTGAGCCGGGGTAAGGTTTTTATGAAATTTAATATTTTGTGTAATCAGTTGCATGGCACCGGGAGATTCGGAGAAAAACAAACCTTCGGTTACATCAACAATAAGGCGTCCTTTAAAATTTTTATCATCTGCCAAATCATACAATGCAGGAAGAGGGGAGTGCCCTTCAACAGCTAATTGTACGGGATGATCACCTGTTATATTCTTCCAGGTGTCGATATCAAGATCATATTTAATACGGGACGAACCAATAAATACTGTGGCTTTATCAATCGGTTCATACACCATTGTTCTTTTATTTGCCCACAAAGCAGGGCCATCGTCATAAGACTCTGTAATTCCTTTATTTCTAAGGAACAACTCCCAGGCAATAAGGGTACTCAATACAATGACCACCATCAGGATAGCCGCTTTAGCAAGGGGATTTGCAGGCATAGTTTAACAATTTAAAACTATAAAGACATTTTATGGACCAATTAAACCGGGTAGCAGATTTATAATTGAATTATGCAACCCGGTTAAAAATATAGTTATATCAGAGGTGTACAGAAGAGCTTAATATTATTTTAAAGATAGGAATTGGGATACTAAAATGAAAACGATTTTTTTGATTCAGATAAATTATTTTTAGGCCTGGTCAAATTTCAATCGGGCATTTGTGCCAGGTGGAGGAGCAATGAATCCCCTGCCTTCGCAAATACCCAACGTTGTGTTCGATATTACCCAATAGCTACATCTCTTTTAAGTGTAGTAGACAATTAGATATTGACAGACTGCTTGCTTCCTGTTAACAATAACTGCTACGCGATATAAATAGGTAAAAAGCATACTAACATAGCCAAGACATCAAAAATATATGTAATCACGAAAATAGTATTAATATGAAATATCTTTTCCCAATCGCCTTTCTAATATCCACTCTCTTAGCAAATGGCCAAGCCACTGCAAAGACAGAAGCTGAAATCAGAAAAATGGAACAAACAGTTGTGATGGCAATATTAAATGCGGACTCAAATACGCTCAAGCAAGTTTGGGCACCAGAATTTTTGGTTAACAATCCCAGAAATGATATCTCAGCCAATCGCAACGTTGTTCTACAGACCCAAAAATCAGGCATGATTGACTACACCACTTTTGAAAGAGTGATTGAACAAATGCAGTTCCAAAAAGTAATTGTAATCACAATGGGATACGAAATCTTTGTTTCAAGAAATGACATTCCGGGAGCTAAAGCAGGGCAAACTTATAAAAGGCGATTCACAAATATCTGGATGAAGAAAAAAGGCAAGTGGCAGCAAATAGCCAGACACGCTTCTATTATATGTCCGTAAAGACTGTTACGGTTATTAAAGCACACAACATGAAACCTTTTTGCCATTCTGGGCAAATTGTAACCAGGTTCCTTACTCAGCCAATATCCCATTCTTTCCCCAATTCTTTCTCCCACTATGAATTAACCCATTGATTTCCAGTTTAAACGATGGGTGGCACTGCATTTGTCCTGTATTATCCCAAAAAAGGAATATGAAAAATTGGATAATCGGGTTTCTTGTTGCTTCATCCTTGCTGATGAACCAGGCCTGCAGCAATAATAAAGATGCAAAACCAAGAGCCGACGAAGAAAATGTGACCACGGAGCAAAGAGTACCTACGGTAGTAAAAACTTCTTTCACTGCAAAATATCCCGGCGCAACCGAACTGATCTGGGAGGATGCCAGTGAGGGAGACGATCCTACTGTCAAAGTAAAATTCAAGCTGGATGGAAAGTACTGGAAGGCCGAGTTCCGGAAGGATGGTTCTTTTGTAAAAGAAAAACAGGATGATTAAACATATACGCCCCGTTGCCCTTACCTTTTCATTGCTGTACTTCATTGGACGCAACAGTTCAACCGCGCAATCTGTTCCAGATTCCAGCCAGATAAAAAACGACAGCGTCCGCATTCCGACCCCGGAGATCGTTCCGATGGATACCATCACCCGTCCAGGTCATAATGCATATGGTGATCTGCTGAATGATGATCCTGCTTATAACAAACGTTACCCCGTATGGGTGCCTGCCGTTGGTATTATCGGCACCAATGTGGTCAACTGGGCAATTGCCCGTTATGTTTATAATTTTGACTGGGCCCGGATCAGTTCGGAGACATGGAAACAAAACCTAAAGGGACCCTGGGTATGGGATAAGGATCGCTTCGGGATCAATTTTATCGGGCACCCACATACCGGCAGCACTTATTTCAATACCGCCCGTTCGAATGGTTATAATTATTACCAGAGTCTTCCGTTTACATTAGCCGGTTCGGCAATCTGGGAAGTGTTTGGCGAAAATGAACCTCCTTCGAAAAATGATATCATCAATACCACGTTAAGCGGAGCTTTTTTGGGCGAAGTGTTTTACCGTGTAAGTTCAAATATCCTGGATGACCGTGACCGCGGCGCCTCCAGGGTTTTCCGTGAATTATTTGCGGCCGTACTAAATCCCAACCGGGCGATCAACCGGCTCTGGCAGGGAAAAATGTTCCGTGTAACAAACAAAGAAGTATACCAGGAAGAACCGCTCAATATAACTTTGTCGGCGGGGGTTCATAAACAAAACGAAAATCAAAAATTTTTATCCGGTGGTACCAATGCCATCTTCAATCTCCAGCTGGATTACGGTGATCCTTTTGAACTAAGACGGCGCAAACCATTTGATCTTTTCCGGCTTCGTTTTGAATCCCGCTACGGGGATGAAAAAAAACTGATCGATAATGTAACTGGCTATGGACTGATCGCGGGAAAAAATATCCTGGGCGGTAAACAGGGCGTGTTGCTGGGAGTGTTCCAGCATTTCGATTACTGGAACAACGTAAGTTTCGAACTGGGCTCCCTCGGGTTTGGTCCCGGTCTACTTTCAAGGATCGATCTGGCCCCACGCACTAAATTATATTCAGGTATCCATTTCGCGGTGGTTCCACTTGCCGGCAATAACACTCGTTTCGGTCCCGACAGTTTAAAATTCCGGGATTATAATTTTGGTGGTGGCATGGAAGGAAAGATCGAAGAGACCTTTCATTTCAGCCGCTGGCTGACCATTGGCATCAATGCTTATTATTACTGGATCTATGAATACGAAGGATTAAAAGGAAAAAGCCGTGTCGGGATCATCAAGCCAAGGATCGCATTCCGCGTTTTACCCAATACCAGGATAGGAATGGAACAGCACGTCTATTGGCATAACAGGTTTGTCGATAACCAGCCAGCACTCCACCAGGTTAGGACCGAACAAAAGATATTCCTGCAGATCAACCTGGAAGACTCCAAAAGAAGGGGAAAATACCAGTAGACTTGTTGTTCCGCAGGAGTCCTTCTGACCTTTGGGATTGGTGACTTGTTTACCGGCAACCTATGATGGATTTCCCTCCAACAACCAGTCCCGGCTTTCGCCGGGATGACCAACAACCAGTCCCGGCTTTCGCCGGGATGACCAACAACCAGTAACAAGCAACCAGTATCCAGTATCCTCCTATCTTTGCACCCTTCAAAGAAAAACGATGAAATTTTACAATCTTCTTATTAAATACCGTCTCTGGATAGGTTTACTCTTGATGGCAGTGGGCGGTTACGTGAACTATTCCGCCAGTTTCTGGCCGGCTTTTCCGCTTTACCTGGTCGGTCTTATTCTTGTACTGGGTCATTTCTTTTTTGGTCCACTTCGACTTATACAAACCTATATGGAAGAAGGCGATATGGATGGTGCAGAGAAAGTGCTGAGGTCCATCAAGTTTCCCAATCTTTTATACAAACCGATCCGTTCCGTTTATTATACCCTGCAGGGAAATATCGCCATGATGAAACAGGATTTTGAAGGCGCTGAAAAGAGTATGAAAAAAGGATTGGATCTCGGGATGCCAATGAAAGAAGCCGAAGGAGCCAGCATGCTGCAAATGGGTATGCTGATGATGCAGAAAAATGATATGCGGCAGGCTGAAAGTTATATTCGCGGCGCTATCCGCAAAGGGCTGCCCGATAAAGAGAATGAAGCGGCGGCTTATTTACAGATGTGCAGCCTGATGATGAACAAAAGAGAATTTCGCGCCGCCAAGGATTTTTTCCGGAAAGCAAAAGCATTAAAACCAACTACCCCGCAGATCGTTGACCAGATCAAACAGATCGAGAAATATATTTCCAGGATGCCGGGGTAAGTGAGTGGTTAATAAAGTTGAAAGGTTGATATGTGCATTCATATCAGCCTTTTTTATTTTAAGGTTGGTCTCAAATAATTAACTTGTATCTCTATATTATTGCTTATGAAAAGATCACTATTAATAATCACCCTTCTCTTCTCCGTTCTTAGCGCTTATAACCAGCGGGCAGGCCGGCCAGGCATTTCTCTTGTTCCACAACCGGTTTCCATTGTACGACAGGCCGGTAATAATTCTTTCCGGCTACCCACAACGCTATCTCTTATCATTCCAAAAAATGCAGCGACAAAACAAATAGCAGAACAGTTCTCCAACCAGCTTTCGGTGGCAACAGGTTATAAAGTAACCCTTAAGGAAGGAACATCCGGCGTTGCTGGCGCCATCTATTTTGCATTGTCAGAAGATAAAACCATTCACGATGAAGGATATCGCTTAAAAGTCACGCAAAAAGGAGTAACGCTGGTTGCAAGAAAACCAGCAGGCATATTCTATGGTATACAAACCCTGTTGCAATTATTACCTCCTGATATACTGGGTAAAGTCCCCACCGACCGGAAAGAATGGAATATACCGCAGGTTACGATCGAAGACCATCCCCGTTTTGCCTGGCGCGGATTGATGCTTGATGTATCCCGTCACTTCTTTACCGTTGCCGAAGTAAAAAATTATATCGACCAGATGTCGAAATACAAATTCAATTTGTTGCACCTGCATCTTACCGACGACCAGGGCTGGCGTATCGAGATAAAGTCTTTACCGAAACTCACCGAAGTGGGTGCCTGGCGGGTCGAAAGAACGGGTACTTTCGGCACTTTATCAAAACCACAACCCGGCGAACAGGCCAGCTATGGGGGGTTTTACACGCAGGAAGCTATCAAAGAGCTGGTGAAATATGCTGCCGATCGTTTCGTCAACATTCTCCCGGAAATCGATATTCCGGGTCATAGTCTTGCAGCCATCGCTTCTTATCCTGAACTATCCTGTACACCGGGAGATTATTATGTTAGTCCGGGCGACCGTTTCATGATCTGGCCCGGGGGTGGTCAACATTTTTACGGAACATTGGACAATACGATCTGTCCTGCGAATGAAAAGTCCTATGAATTCATTGATAAAGTGATGACAGAAGTGGCACAGTTATTTCCTTTCGAATATATCCATATGGGAGGCGATGAAACCGCCCGCAACTTTTGGGAAAAGAGTGAACAGGTAAAGGCACTGATGCAAAAAGAAAAACTGAAAGACCTGGATGAAGTACAAAGCTATTTTGTAAAACGCGTGGAAAAAATAATCAGTTCCAAAGGGAAAAAAATGATTGGCTGGGATGAGATACTCGAAGGTGGACTTGCTCCCCATGCTGCCGTGATGAGCTGGCGCGGAATGAAAGGTGGGATTGAAGCCGTTAAACAGGGACACGAAGTGGTGATGAGCCCAACGGATTTTGCCTATATCGATTATATGCAGGGGGATGCTTCTACCGAGCCGCCGGTCTATGCTTCGCTTCGTTTAAAAAAAACTTACCAGTTTGACCCGGCACCTGATGGAGTAAACTCTTCTTTAATAAAAGGAGGGCAGGCTAATCTCTGGAGCGAGCAGGTTTATACGATGCGGCAGGCGCAATACATGACCTGGCCACGGGGGTTTGCAATCGCAGAAGCTTTATGGTCACCTAAAGACAAAAAAGACTGGAGCAATTTCGTCCTACGGGTAGAGAATCATTTCGAACGATTAGATATGGCCCAGGTAAAATACTCCCCGGCGATGTATGACGCCATTGTTGAGGTCAGCAAAAAGGATACGGTGACAATGATCGTAAAACTCAGCACTGAAATAGAAGGGCTGGCTATTCACTATAGTTTTGATAATTCCTCCCCGGATAATTTTTACCCGAAATACGAAACACCGCTTACGGTACCCAAAGACGCTGCTAACATGAGATTGATCACATACCGGGAGGGCAAACCTGTCGGAAGGTTGATGACGATACCCATAGCTGACCTCCGGAAAAGAGCGGGAATAAAATAAAAGGGAACTTTTTTTGATGAAGCCGGTGGGTATATCAATGGATCTGGATATTGATTTCCTGCCTTCCCGGCCAAACTCCAAATAGCTCTTCCACTTTCTGATAACGATAGGTAAATACCTGTCTCAGTTTATTTCGCACAAACAAACTATTGGCGATCCTACCGGCCAGCCAGAAAGGATTTTTATAATGAACTATATCCGTCATCTCCACCCCTCCTGGTATCTCTTTAAAATGATGCTGGTGGTGCCATAAGCGGTAAGGGCCGAATCGTTGTTCATCAATAAAATATTCCCTGTCTTTTACCCCGGTGATCTCGGTCATCCAATAGAGTGGGATGCCAAGCAATGGTTTCACCCGGTATTCGATGATCTGTCCCGCATACATCTTCTCCCCGTGGTGGCGGGAAATGAGGGTAAACCCCATATTGCCGGGTGTGATCGCCTGCAGGTTGACTGGGTTTGAAAAAAAATCCCATGCCTGTTGCAGGGAAACAGGGATCTGCTGGACCGTTTTAAGTGAATGCGCTGCCATGCGGATTATTGGTTTAAATTCGTTTGAATAACTTTCAAAACAAAGAAAAGTTCGATAACACATGTCAATTAATAAAGAAAGGTTAGAGAAAAAATTCAACGAGGAATTTAAAAATCTAAATAGTGAGCAACAATTGGCTGTCACTACCATTGAAGGACCCGTCCTGGTGAATGCAGGGCCGGGTACGGGTAAAACTCAGATACTTGCATTACGTATTGCCAGCATACTGGAGCAAACCGATGTTAATCCTAATAACATCCTTTGTTTGACCTATACAGATAATGGTGCAATTGAGATGAGAAACCGCTTACTTAAAATAATCGGTAGCGCTGCTTATAATGTACGCATCCACACTTTTCATTCATTTTGTAATGAAGTGATACAGGACAATCTCACTTATTTTGGCAAACTCAACCTAGCTCCCATCGGTGACCTGGAAGAGATCGATCTTTTTTATAAGCTGATCGATAGTATTGAAAAAAACAATCCGTTAAAACGTTTCCGGGGGGAAGTGTATTATGAAAAAGACCGGCTGAGATCATTATATAGTTTAATGAAAAAGGAAGCTTGGACACCCGCTTACCTGGATGAACGTATCAATGCATACCTGGCCGAACTCCCGACCAAAGAAGGGTTTTTCTATAAAAAGAAATATAAAGAATTCAACGCTGGTGATCCTAAGCCTGCCGCGATCGCTGATGAAAAAGAAAAAATGGAAATGCTACGCGCTGCAGCCAACCTCTACCCCAGGTACAATGAAATGATGGCCGCCAAAAGCCGTTACAATTTTGATGACATGATCTTATGGGTGCTGGATGCTTTTGATAAAAACAAAAATTTATTGCTGGATTACCAGGAACGCTATCACTATTTCCTGGTTGATGAGTTCCAGGATACCAGTCGTTCGCAGAATTTATTATTGCAAAACCTTACCAGTTACTGGGACATTCCCAATTTATTTGTGGTAGGCGATGCAGACCAGAGTATTTTTTCTTTCCAGGACGCAAACGTGGAAAATATCATTGAGGTAGAAAAGAAATATGCGGGTGAGCTGACCAAAATAGATCTCATCAATAATTACCGATCTACCCAAAATATCCTGGCCGCTGCACATCGGTTGATTACGAACAATAATTTGCGAACGGTACTTCCTGGGAACGATAAACCACTTTTAGCAGCCAAATCCAGCCTTCAAGGCATTTCTATTGAACCCGTCATTACCGAATATGCAAATCCCGCACAGGAAGCTATTGATGTAACTATGCAGGCAGAAGCATTGGTGCAGCAGGGTATCAGCGGAAAAGAGATTGCGATCATCTATCGAAATCACGCACAGGTTGCCACGATCACCTCTATGCTGGAAGCAAAAAAGATCCCGGTCAACACAAAAAGAAAGGTTAATATACTGGAATTGCCTTTTATTCAAAATATTCTTTTGATTTTAAATTGGATCAACAAAGAGAAATATATTTCTTATAGCGCAGATGATATTTTATTCTTGTTATTGCACAGCGATTTTTTTAAACTCCCTCCATTGGAAATTGCCAAACTCAGTATGACAGTGAACGCAAAAAACCGGGTTAGCAAAGTGGAGACTTATTCATTACGCCGGCTCATGGCCGAATCGGCTGCACCAAAAGCAGACCTGTTCAGCCAGGCCGATGGCCACAGTATTAAAGAGGTCAGTGATACCCTGGAAGAATTGCTGAAAGCTTCTGCTAATAATACACTGCAGCAATTGCTGGAGCTGGTCATTCAAAAAGCAGGAGTACTTTCTTATGCCCTGCAAAGCCCGGAAAAACCCTGGTTGATGCAGGCATTAAATGCTTTTTTTAACCAGGTAAAAGAAGAAAATAAACTAAATCCTGAATTGACTTTATCAGGCTGGCTGGCCGATATTGATTTGATGAAAAAAAATCGTCTGCCCATTTCATTGTATAAAATCACAGCAAATGATGAAGGAATAAATATGGTTACTTCACATGGCGCCAAAGGTTCAGAATTTGCTCATGTGTTCGTAATTGGCTGCACCCAGAAGATCTGGGATGATAACAACAAAGGGGGTAATCGTAACTACAAGCTACCTGACAATTTAGTGAACAACAGCACCAATGCTTCTGATCTTGAAGAAAGCCGGCGGCTCTTTTATGTTGCTATTACGCGTGCCAAAACACATTTACATGTATCATATCCCGTAAAAGATGATAAGGATAAAGAACAGATCAAAAGTACTTTTATAACTGAATTGCTGGAAGGAAGCAATTTATCAATAACTCCCAAACAGGTACCCGATACCTTGCTGGCCGACTACCTGCTGCTGCAATTTGCAGAAAAAGCAAAGCCAGAGATCGAGCTGGTAGAGGCGAAATATATTGACGAACTGCTAAAACGCTACACATTAAGCGTTACCCATCTTAATAATTACCTGAATTGCCCTTTACGGTTCTATTATCAAAACCTGATAAAAGTTCCTGCAGCAAAAAATGAAAGTATGGCTTTTGGGAGCGCGATACACTGGGCGATAGAAAGATTATTTGTAAAAATGCGGGCAAATGAAAATGTTTTTCTGCCAAAAGAGGACCTGGTGAATGATTTTAACTGGTTCATGAAGAATAATAGGGAAGCTTTTACCCCTGAAGCTTTCAAATTAAAAACCGACTATGGCGAAAAAATATTACCTGATTATTATGATTACCATATCGATCGATGGAATAAAATTGTCATTGTTGAAAAAGCAGTGCGAAATGTAACGGTGCAAAATGTTCCCATCAATGGCAAACTGGATAAACTGGAGTTTACCGGCAAGCAGGTTAACGTGGTAGATTATAAGACCGGCAAATACGAGAATGCAAAAAAGAAATTAATTCCGCCTAATGACAAAGAACCTAACGGTGGTGATTATTGGCGACAGGCCGTTTTTTACAAGATTTTAATAGATAATGACAGTACCAACGACTGGCAGGCTGTGAGTACGGAGTTTGATTTTATAGAACCTGTAAATGATGAATATAAAACAGAGATGGTACAGGTAGGTCCGGCAGACATTACAACAGTAACACAACAAATTGTTGCCACCTGGGAAAAGATACAGAACAAGGAATTCAAAACCGGTTGCGGCAAACCTGAATGTGATTGGTGCAATTTTGTAAAGACCAATCACCTGGCCATCGCCCTGCATGAACTGGAGACGGCTGATGACATAGATTAATTGTGATTTTAAAAACAAATCATTCGCTGCAAACCGTTTAAGTTTGCAGTTCCCATGCGGTACAGCTTTTTAATATCAGTGGTATTTATTTTGACCGTGGTTGTTGGAATGGTCAGCGGCACCGGTTGTGCGAATATCATTCCCCCACTTGGCGGATCGAGAGATTCGCTGCCTCCTCTTTTAATAAAAGCCAACCCCGGTGATTCAACGCGGAATTTTACCGGCAACAAGATCCTTTTCACTTTTGATGAATTCGTAGATGTACAAAGTGTGCAGGAGAACCTTACCATGTCTCCCCTGCCCCGCAATACTCCTGCTGTCGATTTCAGGCTGAACACGGTTTCCGTGAGACTGAAGGATACCCTGGAACCCAATACCACTTACTCGCTGAATTTTGGGGATGCCATCAAGGATTTCAATGAAGGGAATGTCCTGAAAAAATTCACCTATACTTTTTCTACCGGGCGCTATATTGATTCGCTGGAACTGAGCGGCAAAGTCATTCTCGCTGAAACAGGCAAGCCGGATAGCACCCTCACTGTCATGCTCCATATAAATCCCAACGATTCCGTGGTCGTAAAAGAAAGACCGCGTTATATTACGAAAGTAAACGCGGACGGAAGTTTTGTTTTTAAAAACCTGCCCCCGAAAACATTTTATGTATATGCCTTGAAAGACGAAGGCAATACGCTCCGCTATTTTAATGACAAGCAATTTTTTGCTTTCGCTGATAAACCTGTCGTATTACAGGGCAATACTGATTCGATCCTGCTCTACGCATATGCCGTAAAGCAACAGATCCCGAATCTTTTACCCTCTTCGGGTTCAGGGAACCGTAACAAGCAGAATACAGCTGAAAAAAGGCTGAGGTACCAGACTAATCTTACGGGTAACCAGCAGGACCTGCTGGGAGAGTTCATCATGACCTTCGACCAGCCACTGCGTGTTTTTGATACAAGCAAGATCCATCTTTATACAGACTCGGTATATAACCCCGCACCTGCCTATCAATTCAGGAAAGACAGCAGCAATAAAAAAGTACAGCTGGTTCACACCTGGAAAGAGAATATAGTATACCATATTATAATGGAGAAAGATTTCGCGGAAGATTCGGCCGGGAAAAAGCTGTTGAAAACCGACACCCTCAGTTTCAACACCAAAAAACTCGTCGACTATGGTTCGGTCAAAATAAAATTCAGGAACCTGGATTTGTCCAAAAACCCGGTTCTTATTTTTCTAAGTGGTGAGACGATGCTGCATTCCTTCCCGCTGGCAGGATCCGAATTCAGCCAGTCGCTTTTTCTCCCCGGTGAATACGGGCTGCGTATTTTATACGATGAGAACAAGAATGGGGTTTGGACACCGGGTGAATTCTTTGGCAAACACAAGCAACCCGAGATTGTCAAACCCATTGAGCGCAGGATCAACGTAAAAGCTTCCTGGCAAAATGAATTTGAAATTGCCCTCTAGTTGCTGGTTGTTGGTCATCCCGGCGAAAGCCGGGACTGGTTACTGGTTATTAGTTACCGAGGTCAGTTTTGTGTCTACAGCTTGTACTTTGCCTGCCTGCCAGTAGGCAAGTTTCTTGTACCTTTGTTTTATGCAACTTTCTTCCTCCCTGCTGGAAAATGCGGTCAACGAATTCGCCAAACTTCCGGGTATTGGTAAAAAAACTGCTTTGCGGCTGGTGCTGCATTTATTAAAACAGGACAGTAAGGAAGTGGGGCAGTTCAGCGAAGTGATCGCCCGGATGCGAAGCGAGATAAAATTTTGCCAGCGTTGTTTCAATGTGGCAGATGCGGATATCTGTTCCATCTGTGCTAATTCCCTGAGAAAACAGGAAGTGATCTGCGTGGTGGAAAATATCCGGGATGTGATCGCCATCGAGGGCACCCAGCAATTCAACGGCACCTACCATGTATTGAACGGGATCATCTCCCCGCTCGATGGGATCGGGCCCGACCAGTTGAATATTGAGTCCCTGCTCACCCGGGTAATAAAAGAAAAGACTGAAGAACTCATCTTTGCTCTCAATCCCAATATACAGGGTGATACAACGATCTATTATATACAGAAGAAACTCCAACCCACCGGCATCCGTATCACAACGATCGCACGGGGTATCGCTTTCGGCGGGGAACTGGAATACGCCGATGAGATGACCCTGGCCCGCAGCCTCCAGAACCGCCTGCCTATTGAAAGGTATGTTAGCCACTCATAAAAACGGAATGAAGAGAGGATTAGCGCCATCCCGATAATAATCGGGATGGACAGGAGTTGGGGATGAGGCATATCTCACCAGTAGCCCTTTACGGCTTGTTTATTATACGCATATAACTTAGCTTTGCAGTCTATCACAGGCGGATTTGTTTATTGTTCAGCCTGCTTAAAAAACGGAACTAATAAACGGTACGAAACTCCCTCCCAGGTTTCCCAACGTTTATAGTTCACAATCAACAATGTTATGAAAACGATCCAGGATTGTTTGAATGAACGCATTTTGATCATTGATGGAGCAATGGGCACCATGATCCAGCGTCATAAATTAAATGAAGCGGATTACCGTGGTGACCGATTTAAAGACTGGCATTGTGATGTAAAAGGGAATAACGACCTGTTGAATATCACGCAACCGCAGATCATCACGGGTATCCATAAACAATACCTGGATGCCGGGGCTGATATTATTGAAACCAATACGTTCAGCAGCACGGCTATCGCCATGGCCGATTATGAAATGCAGTCATTCGCCTACGAACTGAATGTAGCAGCGGCGAAATGTGCACGCAATGCGATCAATGATTTTTTCTCCTCCCCTTTGGGGGGAGGCCGGGAGGGGGCGTGGGTTGCCGGCGCCATCGGCCCATTAAATAAAACACTATCTCTTTCACCTGATGTGAATAATCCCGGGTTCCGCGCCGTTAGTTTCGATGAAGTGGTGGATGCATACTATGACCAGGTAAGAGGGTTGGTGGATGGTGGCGTTGATCTATTATTAATCGAAACCATTTTCGACACGCTTAATGCAAAGGCAGCAATTTTCGCGATCAAAAAATATTTTCGTGATAACCCCCTTTCGGGGGGCAGAGGGGCTTCGCTCCCCATCATGATCAGCGGAACGATCACCGATGCTTCGGGGAGAACATTGAGCGGGCAGACACTTGAAGCATTTTATACTTCAGTGATGCATGCAAAACCTTTGAGTATCGGCCTGAACTGTGCGCTCGGCGCAAAAGAGATGAGACCGCATATCGAAGAGCTTGCGCAATTGGCTTCCTGTTATGTATCTGCCTATCCGAATGCTGGCTTACCGAATGCGATGGGTGAATATGACGAGCAACCTGAAGAAACAGCTCATTTTCTTGAAGAATGGGCCAAAGAAGGATGGGTAAATATTGTTGGCGGCTGCTGTGGCACCACACCCGATCATATCCGGCATATTGCGGAGGAAGTAAAAAAGATCCAGCCAAGGCAATTACCGGTAGTAGAAAAAGAATTAGCATAATCCTTATGACTGAAGCTGTCCATATAAGGCCCTACCTGAGATTGTCAGGATTAGAACCATTGGTGATCCGTCCCGGAACAAATTTTGTCAACGTAGGCGAACGCACCAATGTTACAGGATCAAAGATGTTTGCCCGGCTGATCAGGGAAAACAAATACGAAGAAGCATTGAGCGTAGCCCGGCAGCAGGTAGAGAGCGGCGCCCAGGTGCTCGATGTGAACATGGACGATGCTTTACTGGATGGCGTAGAGGCCATGACCATTTTCCTGAACCTTGTACAAAGTGAACCGGATATCGCGAAGATCCCTATCATGATCGATTCATCGAAATTCGGGATCATTGAAGCGGGATTGAAATGCGTGCAGGGAAAATGCATTGTGAATTCCATTTCCATGAAGGAAGGCGAAGCGAAATTCATCGAACAGGCCATCATTTGCCAGAGCTACGGCGCTTCGGTGATCGTGATGGCTTTTGATGAAAAAGGGCAGGCCGATACCAAAGAAAGAAAAGTGGAGATCTGCCACCGTGCTTATAAGCTACTTACTGAACAAGTGGGTTTTGATCCACAGGATATCATTTTCGATCCTAATATATTCGCCATCGCTACCGGGATGGAAGAACACAATAATTATGGTGTTGATTTTATTGAAGCGACCCGTGAAATAAAACAACTCATGCCCCTGGCAAAGATCAGCGGTGGTGTCAGCAATCTATCTTTTGCTTTCCGGGGAAATGACCATGTGCGGGAAGCGATGAATAGTGTATTTCTATACCACGCGATCAAGGCGGGAATGGATATGGGGATTGTGAACGCGGGACAACTGGTCGTATACGATGAGATCGAACCACAATTGAAGCAATTGTGTGAGGATGTAATCCTGAACCATAACAACGATAATAACGAAGCCACCGAAAAACTGATCAGTTTTGCTGAAACTGTAAAAGCAAAAGGAAAGGAAATAGTAAAGGATGAACGCTGGAGGGAGACGAGCGTGGAAGAAAGACTGAAACACTCGCTGGTCAATGGCATCACAGATTATATTGATGCAGACACCGAAGAAGCACGGTTGAAATATCCCAAACCCCTGGACGTGATCGAAGGACCGCTAATGGATGGTATGAACGTGGTCGGCGACCTGTTTGGCGCCGGCAAAATGTTTTTACCTCAGGTAGTAAAGAGCGCAAGGGTGATGAAAAAAAGCGTGGCAGTACTGACCCCTTTTATCGAAGCGGAAAAAGAAGAAAGAAAGCAGGCCCATATTGCCGCCGGAACAGTCAATGAAGAAGGCGCAGGTGCGGCTAAGATTTTACTGGCAACCGTAAAAGGTGATGTGCATGATATCGGGAAGAACATTGTGGGTGTTGTGCTGGGCTGTAATGGGTATGATATTGTGGACCTTGGCGTAATGGTACCTGCCGATAAGATATTGGACACCGCTGAAAAGGAAAAAGCGGATATCATCGGTTTAAGCGGGCTGATCACTCCTTCCCTGGATGAAATGGTGCATGTGGCGCACGAGATGAAACGCCGTGGGATGAAACAACCCCTGCTGATCGGTGGAGCCACCACCTCAAGGATGCATACCGCGGTAAGGATCGCACCACAATATGATAATGGCGTATTACATATCCTGGATGCCTCCAGAAGCGTGACAGCTGTCAGCACCTTACTGAACAAAGACCAAAAATCAACCTTATTGAAAAAAACCGAGGCAGAATACGAAGGTCTGAGAACCCAGTTCCTGAACAAGAGTAAAAAAGTGCTGATACCTTACAGCGAAGCCGTAATCACGAAAGAATATTTTGACTGGAAGAATTACGAACCTACCCGGCCCGCTGTCGATGGTGTAAAAGTGATGAAGGAGTATGGCCTGGGGGAGATCGCAGCATTCATTGATTGGGGTCCTTTCTTTATCGCCTGGGAAATGCCCGGGCGTTTCCCGGAAGTGCTATCTGATAAGATCTTTGGCACAGAAGCTACCCGGCTTTATCAGGAAGCAAAAAAAATGGTGGAGCAGATCATCGCCGAAAAATGGTTCACCGCCGATGGGGTGATCGGTTTCTGGCCGGCCGCCAGTAATAATGCCGATACGGTGACCCTTCAAACAGCCAAAGGAGATGTGAAACTGGAGTCACTGAGGCAGCAATTAAAAAAAGCGGTAGGTCAACCGAGTTATTCACTCGCCGATTTCATTAAACCAGGTCCATCCCCGCAAACAGACTGGATAAATATAAGCAGCGACCAGGATTCTCCGCAGGCTGGCGGGGGACAAGGGTCCGGGTCCGATTACATGGGAGCTTTTGCCGTGACCATCCATGGTGCTAAAAAATATATTGACCAGTTTGCTGCCGACCATGATGATTACAATAAGATACTGGTACAAATATTGGCCGACCGTTTTGTAGAAGCTTTCGCGGAATGTTTACACCAGCAGGTAAGAACTAAATACTGGGGTTATGAAAAAAATGAAACCCTCAGCAATGAAGCGCTGATAAAAGAAGAATACAAAGGTATCCGCCCGGCGCCTGGCTACCCGGCCTGTCCCGACCATACCGAAAAAATAAAATTGTTTGACCTGCTCGACGTAACCCGGAATATCGGTATCAACATGACAGAAAGCCTGGCTATGGATCCGCCGGCATCTGTCTGCGGCTGGTATATCGCTCACCCGCAAAGCCATTATTTTGGTTTAGGAAAAATTGACAAAGACCAGTTGAAAGATTATGCCAAAAGGAAAGGCATGAGCCTGGAAGAGGCCGAAAAATGGCTGAGGCCGGTCCTGGAGTAATATGCTGACGTTCAACACTTGTATATTTCCCTATTTTCTTTCTGCTTTTTCGTACTTTTATGACATGTTGTTACTCACTATAGAAGTTACTGATCAACATGCAATGAAAACCCTTCATTTGCTGCAAGAAAAGAATTTTATTAAGATTGCGGATGATGCCGATTTGAGCTCTCCTTCGCTACCCGGCACTCCCCTAACTTTAAAGGCTTTTAAAAATTGGGTAGAGAATGCCGGGAAAAACGATACTACAAGCTTAAAACAAGCTAAAATAAAATGGGCAGACAAAAGAAAACAGCTGCTAAGAATCTCCCGATAAGAATTTCCCACACTGCACTCCGGCATTTGGACGAAAGAACCGGTTATATAGCTTTTATTCATCACCAGCCAATGAACGCCATAAAAGTGGGTGACGCTTTCTTTCAAACATTTGACAAGATCGCCGCCAATCCTTTTGCATTCAGGGAATGTGAAGAATTGGTCACCAAATCAAAAATGTACCGCCGGGCTGTCTGCCATTCGTGGTCGGTTATTTTTAAGATCATAGCTGATGAGATTATCATTCTCGGTATTATACACCAGTCGCGCCGCCCAAAAACATTTAAAGGACTTAGAAAGACAAGGTAGCCATTTTGCAGTTGAAGGATTATACGAAACGAAAAGGCATGAGCCCGGAAGAGGCCGAAAAATGGCTGAGGCCGGTCCTGGAATAGACTGATCTTATAACAAGCCTAAACTGTTCAGCTCCTCTTTTAATTGTTGCGGATTCCGGAATTGTATACTCCTGATGCCGATCGTTTCTCCCGCTTTCACATTACGCAGGTTATCATCAATAAATAAAGCTTCAGCACTGACAACGGAGTAGCGGTCAAGCAGGCGCTGGTAAATTTCAGGTGCTGGCTTTCTAATTTTTTCCTCCCCGCTTACGACAATCCCATCGAACCATTTTAAAAAATCATACCGTTCCAAAGCCAGCGGGAAAAGCTCGGCGCTCCAGTTAGTCAGGGCGTAGAGTTTCAACTCCTTATTTTTCTTAAGTTCCCTGAATAGCTCCACCGTACCCGTGATCGGTCCTTTCAGCATTTCCGGCCAACGGTCATAATAATCCCTTATCGCTTTTTCCCATTCCGGGAATGCAGTTATTTTTTCTTCGACAGCCTTTGCGATCGGGTAACCCGCATCCTGTTCCTCATTCCAATCCAGGTTACAGACCTGACTGAGGAAATAATCTCTTTTTTCCACCGAGTCAAAATAGTTCCCGGTAAAAACATAGGCCGGGCTCCAGTCGACCAGCACAGCTCCCAGGTCAAATATCACCGCCCGGATCTTATTATTGGTTTGCCGCATAGATCATCTCTTTTCAAAAAGCCACCAGTAACGCTTGCGGGGCCTTACTTTATAATTCGTACTGATATAGTTACGGATATGATTCATTGCTTCATCAATATCATCGGTAACCAACACCAGGTTCATGTCTTCCTTTGAAATAGTTCCCTGTTGTGACATCCATTCAATATTATCGAGCAATGGCTGGTAATATTCCTTACCAAAAAGAACGATAGGAAACTGGCTGATGCTTTTTGTCTGCACCAGGGTAAGCGTCTCGAAGAATTCATCCATGGTGCCAAACCCGCCCGGCATGATGATAAAGGCATAAGAGTATTTTACCAGCAGCACTTTACGGACAAAGAAATGTTCAAACGTCACGGATTTCTGCATGTATTTATTTTCCTCCTGCTCGAAGGGCAACTGGATATTACATCCCACCGATTTCCCTTTACTCTCAAAAGCGCCGCGGTTGGCCGCTTCCATGATACCGGGGCCGCCACCGGTCATCGTCGTAAAGCCCAGGTCAGCGATCCGTTTGCCGAATTCCCTTGCTTTTATATAATAAGGATGATCTTCCTTGAATCTTGCAGATCCGAATACGGTAATACAGGGACCGATAAAATGCAGGTGCCGGAAACCTTTGATGAACTGCCAGAAAACCCGCCAGGCAAAGCCGAGTTCGTAACCCCGGCTCTTGGGGCCATCCAGGTACACCTGTTCCTTGGGTGGTACAATATGAATGGCCGCCGATTTTGTTGATGCTTCCATAGTAAACTGTAAATTGCTTTCCAATTTAAACAATAATGCAATGCGTATCATAAGTTATAATGTTAATGGTATCCGGGCCGCGATCAAAAAAGGCTTGATCGACTGGCTGAAGACAAATCCTTCGGATGTGATCTGCCTCCAGGAAACAAAAGCAACAAAAGATGACGTGGACCACCAACTCTTTCACGATCTCGGCTACCACGATTACTGGTTCAGCGCCAAAAAAAAGGGATACAGTGGTGTGGCCATATTCACCAAAATAAAACCCGATAACGTGGTATATGGAACGGGTCATGAAGTAAGTGATGATGAGGGAAGGGTCATCCAGCTTGATTTCAAGGACACCCGTTTGATCAATGCTTATTTCCCGTCGGGTACCAGTGGCGAAGAGCGGCAGGCGTTTAAATATGCCTGGTTAGATGAGTTCAAGGCGTACCTGGATAAGCTCCGTAAAAAATATCCGAAGCTGATCCTTTGCGGGGATTATAATATCGCACACAAAGAGATCGATATCCACGATCCGAAAGGGAATAAGAAATCATCCGGGTTTTTACCGGAAGAAAGGGAATGGATGACAAAATTCCTCGACAACGACTGGGTAGATACATTCCGTGAATTCCACACCGAGCCGCACCGTTACAGCTGGTGGAGCCAGCGTTTCCCCACCGTCCGGGCGCAGAATAAGGGCTGGCGGATCGACTATTTTACCGTTACCACTCCCCTGAAAAAAAACCTGAAGGGGGCAGAAATATTCCCCGATATAAAACACAGCGATCACTGCCCGATCTACCTTGATATTAAACTTTGATACATGATCATTTACAATGTGACCATTAAAGTGGATCATTCCATTGCGGTGAAATGGCTTAGCTGGTTAAAAGAAGAGCATATCCCTGATATTATCTCTACCGGTTGTTTTACACAGGCAAGGGTCCTGCAATTATTGGAAACAGATAATACAGAAGGTCCGACCTATGCTGTACAATACCAGGCGGACAACAGGTCATCGTATGATCGCTATATCGATGGATTTTCTGCGGAGATGAGAAAGCGGGCAATGGATAAATGGGGCGCCCTTTTTATCGCTTTTCGCTCAGTTATGGAGGTTGTGCATTGAGTGTGCAAAAGATTTATTTTTATTTTACAGGTGCGAAAACAATTGTATATTCCTGTCAAACCCGCTACTGGCAAGGATTTGCCAACAACACCGTAAAACCCAATACTGGCAAGGCTTTCAGCATTACTGGTTTCCCCGATTTTTGATTTTTTTACGCCTTTCTTCCTTAAAAACCTTGCCCCATGCGGTTTCGGGCTGATTGAGAAAAATGAACAAACGGAATAAAAATATTTTGCCGCATTCAAAAAGCCTATAAATTTGTTCCTGTTACTAAACATTAAAAAAACAAATCATGAACAAAGCTGAATTAATCGCAAAACTTGCCGATGATGCCGGCGTTACAAAGACACAGGCAAATGCTGCCCTGGATTCTTTCGTTGAAGCAGTTACAAAAACATTAAAAGGTGGTGGTAAAGTTACCCTTGTTGGTTTCGGTACTTTCTCCGTATCAAAAAGAGCTGCCCGCAATGGCCGTAACCCACAAACTGGTGAAGTAATTAAGATCAAAGCCAGGAAAGTTGCTAAGTTTAAAGCTGGCAAAGAACTTTCAGGCAAATTGTAATCCGATAGCCATCGGATGCACCATGACTACTTTGAAAAGCTCCATCCGCCAGCTGGCGGACGGAGTTTTTTTTTCAACGTATCTTTACTTTATTCATCAACAGTAAAAAATAAATTATATGGGAAGAGGTGATAAAAAAACTGCCAAAGGCAAACGTTTTAAAGGTTCTTTTGGCAAGAGCAGGCCCGTTACAAAAAGTCCCGCTAAAAAGGCCGCTGCGAAGAAAACAGCTGAGAAGAAAGCAAGTAAATAAATTAAATAAGGTATATAGAGTATATAAAAGTACCGGTAGTTTACCTTATTTACTTAATATACTCTATATACTTTCCTATGTTTAACAGCTATGGCGCCAGTCGCTCGATCTTCCACCCACCCTTGTCATCCAGCGTATATTGCAGCCTGTCGTGTAGCCGGCTGGGACGGCCCTGCCAGAATTCGATGATCACCGGCTTTACGGCATAACCTCCCCAATGTTGCGGTCGTTCGATACCCGCTTCACCCAGTTCCTTTTTAAATGTTTTGTACCGGTCATCCAGCCATTCCCGGCTTTCTATTACCTGGCTTTGAGGGGAAACAATAGCACCCAGCTGGCTCCCGCCCGGGCGGGAATAAAAATATTCATCGCTGACCGCTTCCGGTATTTTACTGACCAACCCGGTGATACGCACCTGGCGTTCCAGTTCTTTCCAGAAAAAAACAAGACAGGCTTTGGGATTCTCCGCCAACTGTAGCCCTTTAAAACTATTGTAATTGGTATAAAAAGTAAACCCGTCCTCCCCAAAACCTTTCAGGAGAACGATCCTTGCGGAGGGTACTCCGTCGGGTGATGCGGTAGCCAGTGTCATCGCATTTACTTCCACGATCTTTGAATCAACGGCCTGTTTCCACCATTTGGCGAATTGGATAAGCGGGTTAGGCTCCGCTTTTTTCTCCGATAATTTCTTGCTGGAATAATTCTTCCTGATATCCGCGATCTGTTTTGCCATTTGCCTTATTTTGAAAAGCAAAGTTAAGCCTGGTTAACATCAGATGAACGCTTAACCCGGCACTTCTGTATTGAAATCGTAAGGGGTAGCCCCAGCGGAGATCAGCCATGGGACTGTTTCCTGGCGAGTTCGTCCCTTTCCTCCGACATAACATTGAGCATGCTTTCGAGTTCCCCCACTCTTTTCAACTGGCTTTCGAGCTTTTTATTGGCGTCCGCAACCGCCTGTATATCGTTGTTGATTTCTTCGAGATAAGCGACTCGTTTGTGTAATTGCTGTCGCTGGAAATTGGCTTCCTTTAATTTGTCTTCTGTTTCGGTAAGTTCTTCCAGCAATTGCTTGTTCTCTGTCACTGCGGCGCTGTATTTTCTTTTTTGTTCTTCGAAATCGGTGGATACCTTAAAATGCTCTTCCTTCAGGTCCTCGTATTCAAAGTGAATCATTTTCGAGGAGGTCACCTGGGTTTCCAGTTTGTGTATCTTCTCCTGTAATACATTGAATTCGTTATAGGCACTGTCGAGCATCGAGGTCATTTCACTGGTAAGCTGTTCTTTCTGGCGGGTAGTACTGATCTCCTTTTCTTTTTGTGACAGCAGAAATTTCAGGTCATCCACCTGGTTGCTTAGTTCCTCGTTGTATTTAATAATCTCTTGCTGTTTTTCTTCTGTCTCTTTCACGATATCGATCTGTCCCAGCAGGATATTGATCTTCTCATTGTGTTCGAGCAGGCTGGTTTGCGCCTCGCGGAGCTGATCGATATAATCCCGTTTGTCAGGGGCGAGACCTTGCTTTTGAAAAGAGGCTATCTCGGCCTGCAGTTTTTTATTCTGCTTCCGCATTTCTTCCGCTTCGATGGTATTGATATTATTGTTTTCATCGACCTCTTCAAAACGCTTCCGCAGGTCAGCCAGTTCCTTGTCCCTCGCTTCGATATCATTAAAATAGCGGAGTTTCCAGTCTTCCAGGTCCTTGCTGGTTTTGCTGCTGGTCTCGGGGGAGCTTGCTTTGAGGGAGCGGCGGCTGACAATAAAAAAATGGATCGTGATCCCCAGCGTGATAGCTACAGAAGTTAGTAAAACGATTTCAACCAGCGATAGGGACAGGGTGGTCATAACAGTAACTCCAGGTTCGTAAACTATTAAAATTCGGGCAAAACACTCTTAATAGTTTTTCACAGGAGTTGGTGGCAGACCACAAGATAACAGTTGTATGAAACTGGCAAATAGGAAATATACGATGGATCAGCCTTTTACAAGGGTACCTACTTTTTCGCCGGTAACGACACGGCGGAGATTGCTTTCCTTATTCATATTAAAAACAATTATAGGAAGATTGTTTTCCTGGCAAAGCGTAAAGGCCGTCATATCCATTACCTTAAGGTTTTGGGAAAGACATTCCTGGAAAGTAATGACATTGTATTTGGTGGCGTTGGGGTCTTTTTCAGGATCAGCGGTATAGATACCATCCACCCGGGTGCCTTTTAGTATCACATCGGCATTGATCTCGATCGCCCTTAGTGAACCGGCTGTATCCGTAGTAAAATAAGGATTGCCTGTACCTGCGCCGAAAATAACCACCCTTCCTTTTTCGAGGTGGCGGATCGCCCTGCGGCGGATATAGGGCTCGGCAATCTGTTCCATCTTAATAGCGCTTTGCAGGCGGGTATAGATCCCCACTTTCTCCAGTCCGGCCTGCAGGGCCATGCCATTGATAACAGTTGCCAGCATCCCCATATAATCACCGTGTGCCCTTTCAATACCCGTTTCAGCTTCATTCATACCCCGGTAGATATTTCCCCCACCGATCACCACGGCCACCTGGACACCCAACTCTGTTATTGATTTGATATCCTGGGCGTATTGGTTGATCACGTCGGTGTCAAAACCAAAACTTTTATCACCCATCAATGCTTCACCGGAAAGTTTGAGAAGAATACGTTTGTACTTAGGCAACATGGAGCAGATTTTTCGTTGCGAAGATAGGGGAATTCAAACGTGATTGAGATCCCTTCCTATTTCAATTTGCGGATGACATCGACAAAAATTGAACTGAGTTTTTTGTCGGATTTTCCAGCCACTTCGATGATCTCAATAATACTCACGGGCTGCAGATTGTCAGGGTCACATTCATCCGTTACCACAAAGATTGCCGCACAGGGAAGCTCCAATTGTCCCGCTACGATCACTTCAGGAACGGTACTCATTCCCACCAGGTCAGCTCTTGTATTTCTCAGCCAGTGATATTCCGCTCTCGATTAGAGATTGGGGCCCATAACAGCTGCATAAATGCCTTCTTTCACCGGCACATCATACTCAATAGGCGGCCTTTATGAAATTCAACAGTTACTTCGGAAAAATAGGGGATCTCTGTATAAGGAATACTGGATTTTGTATCAAGGTGCTGAACAAACCCTTCCAACCCGGTCCCCAGTACAATTCCAGCTTTGGGTCTATCAAACCCTTTTCCTGTGAGGATTTCTTCGCTGATGCGATCTCGCTTAGTAAACTGTTCATATACTATTAGTAGGTCATACAAAAGGGTTGGTAGTGGGTCAGCTTGGATTATGATACTCTTTGTCATTCCGAACGAAGTGAGGAATAGATGGGCTGACGATGAAATTAATTCAAACTGACCCACTACCAAAAGGTTGATAACAAAACTAATTCAGTGAAATAGACGTAATTATGCAATTGAAGACTTTATGAAGCTGAAAGTATCTACGATAGTTTTATTTCTTTCTGCATGTACTTTCCCTGCAATAAGTATATGCGCTGAAAAACCAGATTCTCTTCAATCCCTTCTCACTATTTCTCAGTCATTTTTGTATGCCGCCAGAACGGGAGAAGAAGTAAAAGAATTTCAAGGGCTGTTGGAAAATGCTGAACCTGGAGCGTTGGATCAACAGTTAAAAGACGATAATACAAAAAAAGCATTCTGGCTCAACATTTATAATGCTTATGTGCAATTATTGTTAAAAGAAAATCCAGATACGTATAGGAAGAGGGGTCAATTTTTCCGCGCCAAACAAATCGTTATTGCGGGTCACCGGCTGAGTCTTGATAAAATAGAGCATGGTATTCTTCGCCGATCAAAAGCGAAATGGAGCCTGGGGCATTTCAATAAACTATTTCCGGGCAGGCTCGAAAAAAAACTAAGGGTTGATAAACTCGATTACCGGATTCATTTTTCACTGAACTGTGGCGCTAAAAGTTGTCCCCCCATAGCTTATTATGATGCAGACAAAATCAACCAGCAGCTTAGCCTGGCCACTAAAACCTATATCAAAAACGAAGTAGCATATGATCTGGAAAAGAATATAGTGCATCTCCCTGCTATCATGAGCTGGTTCCGGAGGGATTTTGGGGGTAAGAAAGGAATAAAAAAGATGCTCCTGGATCTGAACATCCTCCCTCCCGGCGCAAACCCTTCTATCCAATTTAAAAAATACGACTGGACCCTTTTTCTTGGAAATTATAAAACCAATAACGATGAATCTGGCGGAATACCTTTCTCCCGTAGAAGGTTTTATTGAGCGAAATTATTGCTTCACCGCTTTAAGACTATAGACCATCGGTATCTTTCCTTCCATCCCTTTGATATACCAGTTACCGTCGGGTCCCTGTACCGTATTCCTGAAACAAGGATAGGGCGAATACATGTATTCATTAAACAGTTCGATCTTCAGACCAGCTTTTATCAATGAATTCAGCACTTCGCTGATACTGTGGTTCCAGCTGTATTCTTTGCCGTTAATCTCAGCCTGCCTGTCGGTATAAGTGCCCTCGTTTTCCGTTACGATGACCTCCTTGTTCTGGTAGGAATATTTTATATGGGTAAAATCATCATCAAACATCCACACTACCGGGTGAAACTCGGCAATATAAAAGATACCGCCGGGTTTTAGGTAATGTGCAATGATCTGCGCCCATTTATCCAGGTCGGGCAGCCAACCAACCGTACCATAACTGGTAAAGACAATATCAAAAGCTCCCTCTGCATCTCCCCCTAAGGGAGAGAGCTTAGATAATGCTATGCTTTGCGGATGAAGATCATAGACATTACAGCAAATGAAACTGGCATTCAGCCCCAGTTCATCATTGAGTAACTTGGCCTCTTTAATCGCTTCGTCAGACAGGTCAACCCCGGTAACGATGGCGCCTCGTCTTGCCCAGTCCAGGCTGTCCATTCCGAAATGACATTGCAGGTGCAGCATCTTCTTTCCTTCTACATCACCAAGCTCATTCAACTCGATGGGTGTAAGCACCGTTTCCCCGGCTTTGAATCCGGCGAGGTTGTAGAAAGAGGAATCTTTATGGACAGCGGTACGCTGGTTCCAGAGCGTTCGGTTGGCTTCAAAGAATTGATCATGATTTTCCATATGACAAAAATAAAAAAGCGTCCCGCTTCGGACGGAACGCTTAACATATAAAAATTATTAATTGCTTACCCTAAAGCCACCCTTTTGAATTCGATCACTTTCACATCCCCGGATTCTTTCAGGAAATCAGCAACTGTTTTGCTGCCATCTTTCACGAATGATTGAGCGGTCAGTGTCTGTTCTTTAAAAAAAGCGCCCATTTTCCCTTCTGCGATCTTGCTAAGCATTTCATCGGGTTTACCTGCCATCTTAGGGTCCTGTTTCATCAGTTCCATGATGATGTCTTTCTCACGGGCAATCGTTTCAGCCGGTACACTTGCTGCATCTACTGCTACAGGATTCAGGGCTGCAATCTGCATGGCTACGTCTTTACCTGTTTCCGCAGCATCCTTATCCAATCCAACCAGCACCCCAATCCGGTAAGCGCCGTGGATATAAGCAGCCACATAGTTGGCATCAATTCTTGCAAATTTGGTAACACCTATTTTCTCACCAATAGAAGCCAGCTTATCATTCACGAGCTCCGCTACCGTAGCATGAGGAGCTTTTACTTCCATCAGTTCTTCGATGCTTTTTACATTGTAGGCAATCGCTGCATCGGCGATATTTTGTGCAAAGGCCACGAAGTCAGCATTCTTGCTCACGAAATCAGTTTCGCAGCTTACGCAAACAATGATACCTGTTTTATGGTCGGCTGTTGTTTGTGCGATGATCACACCTTCTTTTGCTTCACGGTCACCTCTTTTAGCTGCTACTTTCTGACCCTGCTTACGCAGCCAGTCGATCGCCGCTTCAAAATCACCATTTGTTTCGGTCAATGCCTTGCGGCAATCCATCATACCGGCACCAGTTGCCTGGCGAAGTTTATTGATATCCTGTGCACTTATTGTTACTGTTGACATATTCATTTAATATTTTAGATTTAAGATTTACTAGTTTTTAGAAGTAACCACTTACTCTTGCTCAACTACAAACTATAAATCACAAACTGTTCTTATCTCCTTCCACCACCCGGTCCCCTGCTAGGGCCGCCGGCACCACCGGTTGTACGGCGTCTTTGTCCGCCCGCACCCGGACCACCCGCATTGCCACCCCGTCCACGACCGGCACCGCGGCTGCGGCCACCTTCAGCCTGGGCTTCGGCTTCCATACGTGCTGCTCTTTTTTCTTTTTCGTCATCGGTGATCTCATCTACATCATCATCCTTCGCAGCCTGGCGGTCGGCCAGTCCTTCGGCGATGGCAGCAGTGAGATAATTCGAGATGATGGCTATCGATTTTGTCGCATCGTCATTCGCCGGGATGGCAAAATCAACTTTATTGGGATCGCAGTTGGTATCTACCACGCCGAATGTCTGGATACCCAAACGCCTGGCTTCCGCGAGTGCGATATGCTCATGACCGATATCCACGATGAATAATGCAGCAGGTACACGACCGAGTTGTGCAATACCACCCAGTACTTTTTCCATCTTGTCCTTATCACGGCTCAGTGTCAGGCGCTCTTTCTTGGTAATGCTGTCAAAAGAACCATCACTCAGCATTTTCTCAATGCTCTGCATCTTCTTTACGCTCTTACGAACGGTATTGAAGTTGGTGAGCATGCCACCCAGCCACCTTTCTGTAACGAAAGGCATGTTCACGCGACGGGCACATTCATTCACGATATCCTTGGCCTGCTTTTTTGTACCCACGAACAGGATCTTCTTACCGCTGCGGGCAATCTGTTTCATCGCCGCTGCAGTCTCCTGCAGGCACTCAACTGTTTTGTTGAGATCGATGATATGAATACCTTTCTTTTCAGCGAAGATGTAAGGCAGCATCTTGGGGTTCCACTTCTTTTTCAGGTGACCGAAATGAACACCTGCTTCGAGGAGCTGCTGTTGTAAGGATGTATTGTTTTCCATTTTTTATTTGCTTTTAGCTATTAGCTGTTAGCTTCTAGCTGTTACATTGAAAATTTTATGCTTGCCGGGCTAATAGCCAATGGCTAATAGCTAACAGCTTTGAATTAACGTTTAGAGAACTGGTAGCTTTTTCTTGCTTTCTTATGACCGAATTTCTTACGCTCCACCGAACGCGGATCCCTTTTCAGTAACCCGGCTGCCTTTAAAGCAGGGCGAAATTCAGGATTGATCTCCAGCAATACCCTGGCGATACCCAGCATAGCCGCTTCTGCCTGGCCTTTCACACCACCGCCGGTTGCATTTATTTTCACGTCAAACTTGTTGAACATGTCAACCGTTTTCAGTGGTCGCACTACCTGGTTCTGCAAATAGACCAGCGGAAAATAAACTTTGTAGTCTTTTTCGTTTACTGTGATAGCGCCTTCTCCTTTGCTGAGAAACACTCTTGTCACAGCTGCTTTACGACGACCAATTCCGTTTCTTTGCTTTTCCATATTATTTTAGCTTTTAGCTGTTAGCTGTTTTAAAATTTTAATTCTTTGGGTTGCTGTGCTGTATGCGGATGTTTGTCGCCTACATACACAAATAACTTTTTGTACATCTTGCGGCCCAGCCTGTTCTTTGGCAACATTCCCTTTACCGCTCTTTCGATGATCACTTCTGGCCTGCGGCTCATCAGGTTCCTGGCCACTTCTTCTTTACGACCACCAGGGTAACCGGTAAAATGGTCATAAATCTTCTGGTCCATCTTGTTCCCGGTTAATACGACTTTTTCGCAGTTGGTTACGATAATAAAATCACCGGTGTCAACGTGGGGGGTGTAGTATGCTTTGTTCTTACCACGAAGTATCGCGGCGATCTTTGCACACATACGCCCAACGGTTTGATTAGTACCGTCCACAACATACCAGTTGCGTTTTACGGTAGCCTCGTTCGCATGTTTTGTTGTAAAATGTAATTTGCTCATTTTGTAAAAAGCTTTGAGCTGATAGTGGTTAGCTATTAGCCGGTTAATTAATAATCAGTTGGGCTATCCCCCAACCTGTTCCCGTATACAGCTACCAGTTAATAACTAACAGCTATTTAAAGGGCTGCAAAGATAGGTTTGAGAAGAATTCCTACCTAAAAATCAGGGAAGTAAATTTGACTGCACCTTTACAAACCATTGATTTACAATAAAATTATTGAACTGTTTTAAAATCTCCCCTTATTTTTTGGTTTTTCAAGAGCTTGCTATGTACCGGTTACCCCTGCTTTGGGCAGGAAATTTGATTTACCAAGGTAATGAGAGGTATTTATAAAAAGACAGAGAAGGCCTTTGAGATCTTTTCGGGAGCAGCTTTAAAGATTTTCTCCAGCTCGTTCACTTTTATCCTTGCCATTGTCTTAGTAATCATTTACCTGGTGGAGACCCCCTTTTCAAAGCAAACCTTTCACAACAGTATCTATGATTTCATTCTTTGTTTCACTTTCCTTGGTTTTTTTATCATCCAGAAAGCACTGAATAAATTCAATGCCGCACTCCACCTGAAGATAAATGAACTGCTGTCTACCCATGACAAAGCCAGCAACCGGATGGTGAGTATTGAAAAAAAATCGGAAGCCGAGCTGCATGAGCTTGCCAAACACTATTCTACTTTTGGTGACCTGGCAGAAAAAGAAGGGGATGTTCATACCGCTAAATCCATAGAGCATATGCTGGATCAAAAAAAAGAAGAGAAGATCAAAGAAGACAAACAATAGAAACTCAATTCACACTTTAACCTTTAAATAAAAATATGAAGCCCACCCAGCAATTAGCACTGATGGATAAGATCATCCGGGAACTGGATGACCTCCGCAACAGCCAGACATCTGTATTAAAAAAGATAACTCAGATAGAAGCCGATAATATTAACCTGGGTTCAGACCTGCTCAATGATGGGTTGCCGGGTATACACGAAGAAGTGGATGATGCGGTTCAAAAAATAACAGCGCTCATTGAACCGTTCACGGAATACAGGAATGAGTTTGAAAGAAATAATCCTGTTAGCGAAGGGGATAATAATTAGCAATGGTAGTCTTATAATTCCCACCAACCCTGGCTTGACAATTCAGCACCAGGAGTAAAAGACTCACCGATCTTTGGTGTCACCACTTGTACCTTAAGTTCCTGTGCCTTTTGTATCACTCTTTTTATAGGCTCATTCCAGGGATGCATCCCCAGCCTGAACTTTCCCCAATGAACCGGCATAAGTGCTTTTGCTTTCAGCTCCAGCGCTGCCTGCACCGTTTCTTCCGGCATCATATGGATCAGCGGCCACATCATATTGTATTGCCCGGATTCTAAAATCGCCAGGTCAAAGGGGCCAAATTTCTTACCGATCTCTTTAAAATGGGAATCGTAACCTGAATCACCACCAAGGAATAAATTGTACTTGTTGCTCTTTAATATAAAAGAGGACCAAAGTGTTTGTCCCCGTTTGATTCCCCGGCCGGAAAAATGCCGCGCAGGGGTAGCGGTCAATTGAAGTTCATCGGTTAATTGCTCCGATTGCCACCAGTCCATTTCAGTAATGATGTTCTTGTCAATACCCCAATGCTTTAAGTGTGCGCCGATACCAAGTGAACAGAATACGCTTCTTATTTTGGGTTTGAGTTTCCGGATCGTTTTAAAATCCAGGTGATCGTAATGATCATGTGTAAGGATGAGATAATCGATCACCGGCATATCCCCGGCTTTGTATTCATTGGACCCCGGAAATGCTTTTACCATAAAAGAAAACGGGGCGGCATTGCCGCTGAATACCGGATCGATCAAAAAATTCTTATTGGCGATACAAAGCAGGTAAGAAGAATGGCCAAACCAGGTGATCACCGGTTCACCTGAATCCAGTTTCTTCAGGTCCGTTCTTACAAAAGGCAGTTTAGCTGACGGCGCGGTCTCCGGGTGCTTCTTAAAAAATTCCCGCATCATCTTCCAGTAAGAAACTCCTTCGGGTTTCATCGGCGTTGGGGATAAATTCTGGAAAGCACCGTTCCTGTAATTAGGTGATCTCTTTAATTCTTCCAGCTGTCTGCCCGAAGGCAGTTTCCCCGTTATCTTGAGCGACATGATCTCTTTTTTATTATCTGCAAAGTAACGATGCCCTGTATGAACAATGATGCCGTTTTCGGTGAATAAACAAAATCCGGGGTTGAATAAACTTATTTAGCTGCCGCTCTTTTGACAACGATACGGGTATTGCTGAAGTGCGTGATCACTACCTGCACCGGATCGCCTTCTTTCACTTCCTCTTTTTCAAAATCGCTGAGGGGAAGTTTGGACTTTATCTTTTCTCCGAACAAGTTGAGGTAAACAGCGTGAGGCGATAACTTGTAAACAACTGCTGGTATATCTATCTTATGATTGAAATGCTGCAGGGCCATTTTGTATTCCGGGATAAAATTATGAGAGAACAGTTCAGCAACTATACTCCTGGGTTTATCCAGGTTCAGTAAGCGGAAACTGATCGCCTCGTTCGCTGCAGTTTCCACCGGTGGTTTTTCCCATGGAGAGAGCTGGAGGGGAAACAGGATATAATTCTCCCATTCCTTTACAAAATATTTTTCCCCGACTATTTTTAAATAACCCGAGAACCTGTTCTCGATAGCTGCTTGCTGGATCAGCAGGTCGATGGCGGTATTATAAGTGAACTGTACCTGAAACGCAGTCATCTTGTCGCCCCTGTCGGATAATTTAAGCTGGAAACTTACGCCATCCCCCAGCATGAACTGGTGCGATTTTTTCCCGCTGGCTTCATCTGTTTTAAAATTGACAGACTTTATTTTGTTGTTATGCTGGTACTCGATCGTGGCGAATTGTTTTTCGTAGTTGATGAATGAAATATTACCCTTGTATTCCTGGTCGGTCATATATACCTGCAAATCTATGCCGAACCAAACTAACCCCGTTGTAATAAGTCAGCATTGAATTAGTCCTTTCAATATTATATTTACTCTATAATCTCCAGTCATGACAACCCATCTTCTTGGCCGTTCCGTTTTTGGTGACCTGAAAAATGCAGGCAACCTGATGACTATCGAAGAAGCCCATAACTTATTAACTGAATGGGTGCCCAATGAGCGACTTCGCCTGCACATGAAACAGGTGGCGGCCAACATGAAAGCCTGGGCCATCGAAAAAGAAGGCGCAGATGAGCAAACCGCTTTGAAATGGGAGCTCGCCGGTCTGCTCCACGATGCCGACTGGGAAAAATATCCCGATGAGCATTGCCGTGTGATCATTGAAGAACTGGAGAGAAGGAATATTGACCCGGATGTGATCCATTGTATTGCCTCGCATGGCCCGGATTATTTCGGAGTAGAACCCGTCAGCAAAATGGATAAAATGATCTATGCCATTGACGAGCTTTCAGGATTTATTCATGCTGTTGCACTTATCCGTCCAACGCTATACGAGGGATTGGAAGTAAAGAGTGTCCTTAAAAGATTGAAGACCCCCTCATTTGCCGCACAAGTGAACCGCAACGATATCACCGACGCATTGTCCAGGACGGATACCAGCCTGGAAGAGCTGGTCGCGTTCATTATCAACCACCAGGGCGTGGTAACGTAGTTTTCCCCGTAAAAAAATATTGGCTATTTTTTAAACCTGCCCCGTTAAACCCGGTCACAAACCGGTTAGCAAACCCTGCGTAAGAACAATTAGTCACCAAAAAAAGAAATTATGAGAAAGCTTTACGCTTTACTTGCAGGGCTCTTATTGACCCTTGTATTGCCGGCCAGGACCCCATCCCCGGACATTGCGAATTTCACGTTCCAGGTTGATCATCCCACCAAGAATGTAGTTTTCACCAATACATCCACGCTCGGCAGCGAGCCCGGAGACCGGAAAGCTTTCTGGACATTTGGGGATGGCTCGGGAACCATCACCCCGCCCCTGCAGGGAACGCAGCATCATTACCAGTTACCGGGAACCTATACGGTTTGCCTGAAGATCTTTCGGTATTTCCCCAATCATAATGATTCGGTACTAACGGCGCAGGTCTGTAAAACGGTGGTCATTAATACCGTTTGCCAGGCTGATTTTATCAAGCTCCCCCCCGTTGACACCAACAATCCCCTAAGGGCAAGTTTTAAAGCACAACCCTGGCATAATGGGGAGAAACGTCCTGCAAGGATCTGCTGGACCTTTGGTGATGGAACCGATACCTGTATCCAGTATTCGAATACGAACCCGGGTCCCTATAATGTACACCATACTTATGCTCATCCCGGTATTTACGAGGTCTGTGTCAATATTCTTTACCAGGGCGGTTGTGAAGCAAGAAAATGCAAGGAGATACGCATGGAAGCCCCTGATACCTGCCATGCAAATTTTGAAAGAATTCCTTCACCCCTCAATAATCCTTTGCTTGTTTATCTCAAAGCCATACCACAACATAATAATAACCGCAAGCCGGCAAGAATCTGCTGGACCTTTGGCGACAACAGGGATACCTGTATCAATTACCCTGAGAATTACACAGGGTTGTATGCAGTAAGTCATCGTTACGAACATCCGGGGGCTTATGAGGTATGTGTTAGAATTATTTACTACGGTGGATGCGAAGCACGCAAATGTGAAACGATACACGTCGCGGAGCAGGATAGGTGTGAAGCAAATTTTGAAAGAATTCCCTCCAACAACAACCCTTTACTTGTTTATTTCAGGGCTTTACCACAGCATAATAATAACCGCAAGCCGGCAAGGATCTGCTGGACCTTTGGCGACAACAGGGACACTTGCATCAATTATCCGGAGAATTATACCGGGCAGTATGTGGTGAGTCATCGTTACGAACATCCCGGGGCTTATGAGGTCTGTGTTAGAATTCTTTATTACGGTGGATGCGAAGCACGAAAATGTGCAATCATACATGTCACCGAAGCAGACAGGTGTGAAGCGGATTTTGAACGGTTGCCGTTGCAGGAAAACAATCCGTTGTCAGTCCATTTCAAAGCATTACCGGGTCATAACAATAACCGGAAACCCGCGAGAATCTGCTGGCAATTCGGGGATGGACGTGATACCTGTATCAATTATCCCGAGAATTATAGTGGGTTGTACACGGTAGGTCATCGTTACAACCATCCAGGTGAATACGAAGTATGTGTAAAGATATTTTACTATGGTGGCTGTGATGCACGTAAATGCAGGAACATCGTTGTTCCGCCAGTTACTAGCTGTAACGTCCATTTATTTGAGATCACTCCATCTATTACAAGTCTTGTTCGGGGATTTTTCGCATGGCCCGCTTCCACTCCGCCGAGAAGACCCGTGCGGGTTTGCTGGGTTTTTGGCGATGGAGAAGATACCTGTATCATGATCAATCCGAACCAACCTGTTCCTCTACTACTCATAAGGCATACCTATCCCGCTCCCGGTGTGTACAGGGCTTGCGTAAGGATATTATTCGATGGGGGATGTATTGCAGAGGACTGTCATGAAGTGGTGATACGTCCGCTCTCCGATATATGCGGAGGTTATATGCGGGATTCCATGACCGGGCCACGGACATTTAAGTTCAAGGGCTTTAGCATAAATAATCCCAATGATGAAGCGCTTAGCTATACCTGGAACTTCGGCGATGGCAGCACCGCAAGCGGGCGGGAAGTGACACATAGTTATGATCATGGCGGCAACTACAATGTATGCCTGCTGATCAGGACGCGACTGGGCTGTGAGACAAGGATCTGCAAAACCCTACGTATTCCGGGCAATAACCAACCGGCCCTGCACCTGTCGCCAAATCCTGTGGAGAATATACTGCATGCCGAATTTTTCTCTACGCATACAGAGCAGGTGTCCATTAAAATATTGAACAGCAGTGGCGTGGTATTAAGAACTTACCAGAGAAGTGTCACCGTAGGGGCCAACAGCTGGAATTTTGACGTCGCCAGCTTAGTACCGGGTGTCTATTCTTTTGTTCTTCAGTCACCCAACCAGCTGGCCAGCGCCATATTTATAAAACAGTAACTACGTTTTTCTTACGTCAGGGGCTAACACGAGCCGTCCCGAAAGGGGCGGCTTTACTTTTATCAACCCGCATTATCTTTACCGGGCAACTTGTTTTTATGTATTCAAAGGAAACGACCCGGGAACGACAAAAGCTGACAACCGAATTGCTCAAAAAGCAAAAGCCGGGAGCTATTACAAAAAAAGATATAGCTGAATTGAGAGAGGTGCTGCGTTTCCATGAACACCGTTATTATATATTGAATGACCCACTGATCGCGGATGGAGAATACGACCAGTTATTCAAAGCGTTGGAAAAGATCGAGGAAGAAAATCCTTCCCTGAAGACCGCTGACTCCCCTACTCAGCGGGTAGCCAAAGGGCTCACCAAAGATTTTCCCGCGGCACAACATCAAGTGCCGATGCTCTCCCTGGATAATTCCTATAACAGTGACGATCTCATTTCTTTTGACAGGAAAGCAAGAGAGCTGACCGGTCTTGATAAGATCGAGTATTGCGTGGAACCGAAATTCGATGGTGGCAGCATCTCACTGATCTACGAGAACGATCTGCTGTTGCGCGGCGCTACCAGGGGAGATGGCGTAGAAGGCGATGAAGTAACGGCGAATATTAAACAGATCCGTTCGATACCCTTATCTGCGAAATTCTCAGATTACGGGTTGCAGCAGGTGGAGATAAGGGGCGAGGTTATGATCAACAAGAACAATTTTGCGAACTACAATACACAGCTTACTGAACAGGGTTTAACGCCACTGGCCAATCCACGCAATGCAGCTGCCGGCACCTTACGGATAAAAGATCCTGCGGAAGCAGGCAGGAGAAATTTGGAAGCTTTTGTATACCATGTCAGTTACTTCTCTCTGAATAAAGGGAAAAAAATGCCGGCCGAACTGGCGACCCATTCTGCTTCATTAAGTTTATTGTGGAATCTTGGTTTCCGCAGTCCCGAGAAAGAGAAAAAGATCTTCAAAGGCATTGAGGGAGTGATCAGGTATTGCAGCGAGTTTGAAACCGGCAGGGATGATCTTCCTTACGAGATCGATGGCATGGTAATAAAAGTGAACGATGTGGCGCTGCAGGATAAATTGGGCATGACTTCCCATCATCCCCGCTGGGCCATTGCATATAAATTCAAGGCAAGACAGGGAACAACTAAATTACTGGGTGTAGAATTCCAGGTAGGAAGAACAGGAGCCGTTACCCCTGTTGCGAAATTGCAGCCGGTAGCCGTGGGTGGTGTTACAGTCAGCAGTATTTCTATTCACAACGAAGATTATATCCGCGAGAAAGACCTGCGCATCGGAGATGGAGTATTGATCGAAAGGGCCGGGGATGTGATCCCGCAAATCGTGAAATCGCTGGCTGATGCAAGGACAGGTAAAGAAAAAAAGATTGTTTTCCCTAAAAACTGTCCTGTTTGTGAAAGTAAATTATTCAAGGAGGCCGACGAAGCTGTTTGGCGCTGTATCAATATCGAATGTCGTGCACAGGTAGTTGAACGAATCATCCATTTTGTAAGCAAGGATGCCATGGATATCCGGGGTTTCGGCGATGCCAATGTGCGCAAGTTCTTTGAGATGGGTGTTTTAAAAGATATCCCGGGCGTCTATACTCTTGACTTCAGCAAAATCAGCGGGATGGAAGGTTTTGGTCAAAAATCGATTGACAATCTGCAGGCAGCCATCGCCAACTCCAGGAAACAACCCCTTCACCGCCTGATCTATGCCCTGGGTATCCGTTTTGTCGGGGAGACCACTGCGAAGACCCTGGCACAGGCCGTCAACCATTTGCTGGATTTTAAAAAATTCTCCCTGGATGACCTGCAAAACCTGGAAGATGTGGGACCCAAAGTAGCAGGAAGCATCCATCATTTTTTCAGCAATAAAACGAATATTGAAATACTGGAACAATTGGAGAAACTGGGCTTGCCGCTGAAAAATCAAAAGAAAGAATTCTCTACCGGTGGCAACCTCAAAGGCCAGACCTTTCTGTTCACCGGTACCTTGCCTACCCTTAAAAGGAGCGAAGCAGAAGCGATGGCAGAAGAGCAAGGGGGCCAGTTGCTCAGCGGGGTAAGCGCCAAGCTGAATTACCTGGTGGTAGGTGAAGATGCAGGCAGCAAACTGGAAAAAGCCAAGAAAATCAACACGGTAAAGATCATTTCCGAAGCCGAGTTCCTGCAGATCATCGGTAAAAAATAATACCTGTTTGTACAGTAAATTTTTTAACTTACTCACTTGCTCTGATAACCTTGTCGTACCACCGTTATTAACTGCAACCTGTTCCCTGGCTAAAAAAAATCGTTATGATCAGGAAATTAGCCGGTGAAATCTGGAAATCATTGACGTTTTCCGGATGGAGGCAACTTCGCAATTGTTATGCTGTGTCTTCCTTTGGACGCATAGCGAGTTACAAAAAAAACGTATTGAAGGATGGCAAATTATTGAGTGGTTCGCTTACCACGGGGTACCGCACGCTCAACCTCCATCGCCCGAACAACAAAGGCACTTTATATATTCACCGGGAGATGGCGAGGATTTTCATCAAAAAACCCGCTCCGGGGTATAAATATGTTATTCACCGCAATCACAACAAACTCGATAACAATATTAAAAATTTACGCTGGGCTACACTGGAGCAAATGATCGATCACCAGCAGGATAGTCCTGCCAAGATTGCTTATAAAGAAAAACAGGCGAACCGGACAGAAGGATTAAAACTTTCTGCCTCCCAGGTTAAAAGGATCAAAGGCATTCTCAACAGCAAAAGCCGGAATATTACCATTAAAAAACTGGCCGAAAATTACAGCGTCAGCGAAATGACTATGTACCGCATCAAGAGCGGTGAGAATTGGTCGAGGATTTAGTTGCTGGTTGCTGGTTACTTGTGCCTTGTGCCTTTCCGTCTTATCTTTAGCGGCTAACACTATAAGCATGTTGAAGTCGTCGACGCTCAAATTCCTGAAAGACCTGGAGAAGAATAACAATAAGCCCTGGTTTGAAAAAAATCGCAAGGGCTATGAATCTGCGAGGGCGGATTTTGGCGGCTTTATACAAAAGGTAATTGATCAGCATGGCAAAAAAGACCCCTCCATAAAAAATCTTACTGCAAAGGATTGCCTGTTCCGGATCAACCGCGATGTTCGTTTTGCCAAAGACAAATCACCGTATAAAAATAATATGGGTGCATATATGAGCCGCGGCGGAAAGAAATCTCCCTTTAGCGGTTATTATTTTCATTGCCAGCCCGGTCGCTGTTTTATCGCCGGTGGTCTGTGGATGCCGATGCCTCCTGAATTAAATAAAGTACGACAGGAAATCGATTATAATTTCAATGATTTTAAAAAGATCATTGGTTCCCGGAAATTCAAATCGGTCTATGGTGAGCTTTCCCGTGATAAAGAATATACGCTTACCCGCTTACCAAAAGGTTATGAACCGGGCAATCCCGCTGCTGAATACTTAAAATTAAAGGGCTTTGTGGCCGTGGCTCCATTAAAGGAGTCCGACCTTGTCTCAAAGGCACTTATGAAAAAAACACTGGCGGCTTTTGCTGCGCTGCAACCCCTGATCTTTTTTTTGAATAATGCAATAGGGGACTAGGTTTTTTACAATATGAGCGGAGAGAACGCCCGGTTTATAAGAGTCCCTGTTTCACCAGGTATTCGGCGATCTGTATCGCATTGGTCGCTGCGCCTTTTCTTAAATTATCCGACACAACCCACATATTCAATGTGCAGGGTTGTGTCTCGTCCCTTCTCAGGCGCCCAACAAAAACAGCATCCTTCTCATGCGCATCCATTGGCATCGGATATTGCTGGTTCGCCGGGTCATCCACTACAATTACCCCGGGTGCCGATTGAAGCAATAACCTTACTTCATCCAGCTCAAATTCTTTTTCGAATTCAACGTTCACACTTTCACTGTGTCCACCGATCACGGGTATGCGCACAGTGGTTGCTGTAACACGAATCTTATCATCCCGCATGATCTTGCAGGTTTCTTTCACCATTTTCATTTCTTCCTTGGTGTACCCGTTCTCCAGGAACACATCGATCTGCGGTATCGCATTCAGATCGATCGGGTACTTGTAAGCTCTTTCACCGGCAATACCCTGGCGTTCGTTCAGTAGCTGGGTGACCGCTTTTACGCCGGTGCCCGTCACGCTTTGGTAAGTGCTGACCACGATCCTTTTGATACCATATCTTTTATAAAGCGGCTGCAATGCTACTACCATCTGGATGGTCGAGCAATTTGGATTGGCAATGATCTTATCCTTTGCGGTAAGAATATCCGCATTGATCTCCGGCACCACGAGCGGTTTGGAGGGATCCATTCTCCAGGCGGAAGAGTTATCGATCACGGTGATCCCCGCGTCCGCGAATTTCGGCGCCCATTCCAGCGAAGTGCTGCCACCCGCGGAAAATATTGCCACGGCTGGTTTCGCCGCGATAGCGTCCGCCATGCTAACAACTGTGTATTGCTTCCCGTTGAATGCTACTTGTTTCCCGACAGATCTTTCCGAAGCAACAGGAATGATATCCGTGACCGGGAAATTTCTTTCCGCAAGCACCTGCAACATTTTTGTGCCAACCAATCCCGTAGCACCTACAACTGCAACTTTCATTTATACCCCCAGTTCTCCCAAAGGGAGGAATTGACTCATTAATTTAATTATAGCGTTCGATCGCCTTCGCTAAAGCTACGGCGTTCAAGCAAAAATAAGCTGGCGTGGTTTTCACCCCAAAAAATGTTTTTTTTCCCAATGCCCAGTCCGGTGCGTTGAATAACTTGAACGGGTGAAATTTTATTTCCTCCTATTAATCATGTTGATGCAATGGCCCTGCCCGCTGTTTTCGCAGAACAGGTATGATGTGGTGATCACGGAGATCATGGCTGATCCCAGCCCGCAAGTGGGTTTGCCCAACAACGAATGGCTGGAAGTAAAGAACACTACCACCACTCCTGTTAATTTACAGAACTGGCGTATCGGTGACGCGACCGGCCAGGGCGGACCCCTTCCGAATTTTATTCTGCAACCTGACAGCTTTGTTATTGTATGTAGCGGAACTGCTGTGGCCGCTATGTCAGTTTTTGGCACCGCTATTTCTGTTACCAGTTTTCCTTCGCTCGACAATGATGGCGACCAATTGTTTCTAAGAGCCGCTAATGGAAGAACGATCCACGCCGTTAATTATACTTCCGATTGGTACCATAACCAGTTGAAAAAAGACGGGGGCTGGACCCTGGAAATGATCGATACCAAAAGTCCCTGCGCGGGAAGCAGCAACTGGAAAGCCAGTGTGAGCGTGACAGGTGGAACAGCAGGAAAGAAAAACTCCGTAGATGCCGTGAATAATGATGTTGAAGCGCCCCGGCTGAAAAGAGCGTATACCAGCGATAGCGTAACGATCGTCCTCGTATATAATGAGCCGGTTGATAGCTTATCTGGAGCCACCCTTGTGAATTATTCGATCGATGCTGGGTTAATATTGATCAGTGCGATTGCGATTGCGCCGCTTTTCAACCAGGTGCAGCTAAAAACAAGTACGGCCCTTAGCGCAAATACAGTTTATACGATCACGGTTGCCCATGTAAAAGACTGCAAGAACAATACAATCGGTTCCGCCAATAAAGCAAAGCTGGGGTTACCCGTGGATCCTGCAGCAGGAGAATGGATCATTAATGAAATTCTTTTCAATCCACGACCCAACGGTTTTGATTTTGTCGAATTCTATAATAACAGCAACAAGATATTCGACGCTTCCAAATTATATATCGCCAACCGCAACAGCAGTGGTATCATTAGTTCAATCAAACAACTCAGTGCAACTCCTTTTTATGTTTTCCCTGGTGATCATATCGTAGAGACGGAAGATGCAGGCAGTCTCGCCTTGCAATACCTGGTGCAAAACCCGGACAATGTGCTGGCGATCTCCTCTCCTCCCTCTTTTCCAGATGACGAAGGCGATGTGATCGCATTGAACTTCCAGGGAAATGTAGTAGATGAAGTAAAATACAAAGACGACTGGCATTTCAAACTGATCGATAACGATGAAGGCGTTTCACTCGAAAGGATCGATCCCGATGGCGCTTCGCAAAATGAGACCAACTGGCATAGCGCAGCATCAACGGCCGGTTATGGTACACCCGGCTATAAAAACTCACAATACAAACTGGTGAACAGTATCAATGCTACCATTGAGGTAACTCCAAAAGTTTTCTCCCCTGATAATGATGGCCGCGATGATATTGCCACGATCCAGTATGCTGTAACCGAACCCGGTTATATCGCCAATATTACCATTTTTGATGCAGCGGGAAGGCCTGTCCGCAATCTTGTCCGTAACGGCACACTCGGACTAACTGGTTACTGGAACTGGGATGGGCTGGATGATAAAGGAAGCAAATTACCGGTGGGCATTTATGTGATTTACACGGAAATATTTAACCTGCAGGGGAAGAAGCAGCAGTTTAAAAATGTGGTGGTGCTGGCGAGAAAGTTATAGCATTTGCGAGCTCCGAAGGAGCGAAGCAAACTCCAAATTAAACAGATGATGAGGCAGCTGGGATATTTTTACATCATGACGAATGAGCACAACACAGTTCTGTATTGCGGCGCAACAAACGATCTCTGCAAGAGAATACTGGAGCACAAGAACGGAGTCTATTCAAACAGTTTTACCTCACGTTATAATATTACGAAGCTTGTTTATTACGAAATATTCATTTTTGTTTCGGATGCATTTGCCAGGGAAAAGCAGGTAAAAGGAGGTTCAAGAAGAAAAAAGCTATCCTTGGTAGAAAAGAACAATCCCGGTTGGAATGATCTGTCTAACAAATTGGGATGCTCAATCGAAGAATTGATCAGGATTAAAAACAAATTCAGGCGTTAGTAAAATATAATTTTTATACCGGGGTTTGCTTCGGCTATCGCCTCGCAAATTGCGGGGGTTTGCTTCGGCTATCGCCTCGCAAATTGCTGGAGTTTGCTTCAAGCCTACTGATTTCGCAAATTGCGGGGGTTTGCTTCGGCTATCGCCTCGCAAATATTACACTAGCTCGATCTCGAACGAAACCAAATCTTTAAACTGCTGTATCCGGTTCGTGATATCAGGCATCGTGATTTCCTTTAACCGGGTAGGTCCGAATTTTTCTACGCAGAAGCTCGCCATCGCCGAACCAACAATGATCCCTCTTTTCATGTTCTCGAAGGAAATATCCCCGGTCTTGGCCAGGTGACCGATAAAACCACCGGCGAATGTATCTCCGGCGCCTGTCGGATCGAACACATCTTCCAGCGGCAAGGCAGGAGCAAAGAACACATTCTCTTCATGGAATAACAAAGCCCCATGCTCTCCTTTTTTGATGATCACGTATCGGGGTCCCATGGCCATAATATGTTTGGCAGCTTTCACCAGGGAGAACTGTCCGCTCAGTTGCCTTGCTTCCGCATCGTTCACCATCAGCAGGTCAACCTGCTTCAAAACTTTCTCCAGGTCGGGCATGGCGATCTCCATCCAGAAATTCATCGTGTCCATCACGATCAGTTTCGGTCTTTGTTTCAATTGCGCGATCACGGCAAGCTGTGTTGCCGGCGCCAGGTTGCCCAGCATCAGGAATTCGGCGCCCTGGTAACTATCGGGAACCTTTGGATTGAAATCAGCCAGTACGTTCAGGTCGGTCACAAGAGTATCCCGGCTGTTCATGTCTTCGTGGTAACGGCCGCTCCAGAAAAAGGATTTTTTATCCGCCACGATCTCCACTCCCTCCAGCTGTACGCCTCTTTTCTTCAGCTCTTCCATTTCTTCTTTGGGAAAATCATATCCGACAATGGATATCTGCTGGATCGGTTTTACAAAATTGCTGGCTGCGTAAGCAACATACATTGCCGACCCACCGATGATCTTATCGGTTTTTCCAAACGGGGTTTCGATCGCATCAAAAGCCATGGTACCAACTGAAATCAACGACATGATATAAGTTTGAGAAAGAAAATAAATTGCGGGCAATATTACTGCAATTACGGGAATTAGTAATTTGTAATTGGGGTAGCCAGCTATAAAATTCTCAATACCAGCTCCCTCAATATTCCCAACTAACTTATCTTTGGGCATGGCCAAGGCACCCCGTCAAAAGGCTTCAAAAAAAGATTTTATCCTGCTCAGGGCGGCTGCTATGTTCAGGGAAAAAGGCTTCCCTGCTACGTCCATGCGTGACCTGGCCGAAGCCGTGGGTATTGAAGCCGCCAGTCTTTACAATCATATCCAGTCAAAATCGGAAATACTCCAGGAGATCGTTTTCCGTACCGCAAATGAATGCAATATCCATCTCGACAGTATCGGGGAAAGCAACCTGGGGAGTACTAAAAAGATCGAATCCCTGATCCGCTTCCATGTGCAGATGATGGTCAACCAGTTTGATGACTATTGTGTGATGATCAATGAATGGATCCATCTTTCCGAACCCTATCTCACCAATTTTGTCACGCAGCGCCGGACCTACGTGCAACGGATGGAAGCGATCATCGAAGAGGGCGTACGCAATAAAGAAATGAAACCGGTAATGCCCTATGTGGCGATGCTGACCATTCTCTCCTCTGTACGGGGCCTCGAATTCTGGCATCGCAGCGGTAAAAAGATCTCTCCCCAGGCAATGGAAGACAATATGGTCAACCACCTGATAAACGGATTAAAAAAGAATTAGCCAGCATGTCGATCCATTTTCATCCGCTCCGGGTAAAAGAAATAAAAAAAGAGACTGCCGATTGCGTTTCCGTATGTTTTGATGTGCCGGAAGAATTGAAAAAAATCTTTGCCTACAAACAGGGACAAAGCCTGACCATGCGCACGATGATCAACGGGGAAGAAGTTCGCCGCACTTATTCGATCTGTTCCACCCCCCTCGACAACGAATGGAAGGTCGCCATCAAAAGAGTAGAAGGTGGGCTGTTCTCCGGTTTTGCCAACGGGGAATTAAAAAAAGGAGATACACTCGAGGTGATGGAGCCGGTGGGAACATTCTATACGGCGCTTGAGCCTTCGCAGTCTAAGAATTACCTTGCTTTTGCCGCTGGTAGCGGTATTACGCCTGTGTTGTCACTGATAAAAACCACGCTGGCGACAGAACCGGGCAGCAACTTCACACTTGTTTACGGCAATAAAAGCCGCAGTTCTATTATTTTCTTCGAGGAGCTGGAAGGTCTGAAGAATCTTTATATGGAAAGGTTCACCCTGATAAATATACTGAGCAGGGAAAAAACAGATGCCACGGTCAATTTTGGAAGGATCGGATCTGATAAACTTAAGGAACTGGACAAACTCGTCAATTATGCAGGCACAGATGAGTTTTTTATCTGTGGCCCGGAGGAAATGATCTTCACGGTCAAGGATTTCCTGGAGAACCACGGGATCGATAAAAAGAAGATCCATTTTGAACTCTTCACTTCTCCCGGTCAAAAAAAGCAAGGAGTCCGGAGCCTAAAGCCCGGAGCCGATACAGGGCCAAAAAGCAAGATAACGGTCAAGCTGGACGGAAGAAGTTTTGATTTTGATCTGTCTCTGAGTAGTGATATCACGATCCTTGATGCAGCATTAAAAGAAGGTGCCGATCTGCCTTATGCCTGCAAAGGGGGGATGTGCTGTACCTGCAAGGCCCGCCTGCTGGAAGGAGAAGTGATGATGGATGTACACTGGGGACTGGAAGAAGAAGAAGTGGATAAAGGATATATCCTGACCTGCCAGAGCCATCCGAAAACCGGTAAAGTGGTAGTGGACTTTGATGTGAAATAAGCGGCTTATTTTGTTCACCATAAACTTAATTGGTATGAGAAGGATCTTCTATTTTCTTTTCACCTGCTCTTCATTCTTTGCAACGGCACAAACAGAAACAGCTATCCGCAATCATTATACAGCGGTCAATAAACAAATTGACGAGTCAATAAAGAATGGATTCGAAGGGCCTTTATATAATAACCAGTGGATCACCAATAAGAATGGCAGAAGCTGGCCGGCGGTGGGCAATTACACTGAAACAACTGATTTCTGGTACGATGATCCTCCCGATCATATCAGCGCTACGGAACGCAATCCTAAAGCAGTTTTATTGAAAGTGAATATCAGCAGGAAAGCCTCACATTTAATGAGCAATGAAGAATATCTTTTTAAGGATGGTAAACTTCTTTTTTATTTTTTGCAACAGGGAGAGGAAGGCAAAGAGTGGGAAACAAGGACCTGGTTCAATAGTAAAGGGGTGATGTTTAAAATTTCTGTAAAGGAAGATGGACAGGAACTGACCGCAAAACAACTCACCAGACCGGAGTATGCTGACTTCAAACCAAACTCTGCAGAAATACAGCGGGAAGCAAAAAAATACCAGGAGCTTTTTGTGAAGAGCATTAAATAATGATGAGCTCAGGGCGTGGAAGGATCATCATCTTTCTTCCTTTTTACCAGCTCCTGTTGTATGCGTATAATCTCCTCCCTGAGTTGATTTTTTTCATCCTTCTCACTTCCTTCGGTCAGCATGCTCACGAATGTTTTTGTTTTTTCCTCGAGGAGGGCGACGAGTTGTTCTTCGGTCAGTTTAGAGTAGCTGTTCACCATTAGTTAGCTTTTTCGGGGTAAAAACAGCAACAAAAATTATGCAACCGGAGTCCTAAACGATAAATGGTTTTCAACTCCTTTCAAATGGGGAATTTTTTCCATATGTTGTAACTGTAAGCGGTCCTTATCCTCGGCTAGCCGGGCAACAAATGACACAACCAGCTGTTAGTTTTTGTAGATTTGCTTGTCCACAGATGCCTAGGTGGAGGCGCACTTAATAATTAAAGAATTACTATGCCAGTACAGGATCTTGAAAATATATTCCAGGAAAAAATTGACCAGGAGATCAAGATAGAACCCAAGGATTGGATGCCTGAGGCTTACCGTAAAACAAATATCCGACAAATCAGCCAGCATGCGCACAGCGAAATCGTCGGTATGCTTCCCGAAGGCGCCTGGATAACAAGGGCTCCTTCGTTGAAACGCAAAGCGATCCTGCTGGCAAAAGTGCAGGATGAGGCAGGTCATGGTTTGTATTTATATTCTGCCGCTGAAACGCTGGGTACCACCCGGGAACAAACGATCAATGATCTTCACAGCGGAAAAGCAAAATATTCTTCCATCTTCAATTATCCCACGCTTTCCTGGGCCGATATCGGCGCCATCGGCTGGCTCGTGGATGGCGCAGCGATCCTGAACCAGGTCATGCTGACCCGTACTTCTTATGGTCCTTATGCGAGAGCGATGGTAAGGATCTGTAAAGAAGAAAGTTTTCACCAGCGACAGGGTTTCGAAATACTTTGGGTATTGAGTAAAGGAACTGCCGAACAAAAAGCCATGTGCCAGGATGCGATCAACCGCTGGTGGTGGCCCTCACTCATGATGTTTGGTCCAACCGACAGTGAGAGTACCAACAGTGACCAGAGCATGAAATGGAAGATCAAGCGAAAGACCAACGATGAACTGCGGCAGAACTTTGTTGATATGTGTGCCGCACAGGTAAAAGTGCTGGGTATGCTGTTGCCAGATGAAAAATTAAAATGGAACCCGCAAACCAAACATTACGACTGGGGTGAAATAAACTGGGATGAGTTCTGGCAGGTGGTGAAAGGCAACGGTCCCTGCAACAAAGAAAGGATCGAAGCAAGAAAAAAAGCATGGGAAGACGGAGAGTGGGTGAGAGAAGCCGCCAGCGCTTTTGCCAAAAAAAGAAAGGCCTCCCTTAAAAAAGTGGCGTGACAATAAATTATTATCGCTATGAACATATTGATCAGAAAATTTTATTACGGAGATATACCTGAAGATAAGTCTGGAGGAGACTCTAATGAATCATCACCGATCCCCCCTTTGGGGGGTGGGGGGGCCGACTGGCCCCTGTGGGAAATATTCATCCGCAGTAAGCAAGGACTGGATCACAAACATGTGGGAAGCCTGCACGCCGCCGATGCGCAAATGGCCATGGAGAATGCGCGGGATGTATATACCCGGAGAATGGAAGGGGTAAGTATCTGGGTGGTCGAATCCAAATACATCCATGCCAGCAATCCCGCAGATGCAGCCGAATTGTATGAACCTGCTACTGATAAAGTGTACCGGCACCCGACCTTTTATGAGCTGCCCGATGAAGTGAATCATATGTAAAGCATACACTGGGAATTAGTATTTGGGTCCCGGATTTAATCCGGGAAGGAATTAGGGTGTCATTCAAATAAAGACAAGTGAATTACAAGGGGTATAAAGAGTTAGAGTGTTATAAAGAAGCCAGATTGCTAAGAATTTTCATTTCCGGGCTTGTGCGAAAATTTCCGGCGCATGAAAAGTTTCTTTTGTCTTCGCAAATTATTGGCTCCTCGAGATCTGTCACCAGGAACATTGCAGAAGGATATGGCAGGTACACTTTTACTGATACTCGAAATTTTTTCATTATAGCGAGAGGGTCTATAACAGAAACGATGGAAAATCTTTGCACTGCTTTTGATGAAAAGTATATAACTGAAGAAGAATTAAAAACCGGCGAAGAAAAATGTGAGCTGGTGTTCAAATTGACAAATGGGTATATTGGATACCTGGATAAATCCAAAACAGCCAAACCCAATTCCAAATCCCAAAATCCTGATTCCTGATATGAATGACCAAACATCTTTTTTATTGCATCTCGCCGACAACGCCCTTATCCTGGGACATCGCAACAGCGAATGGTGTGGGCATGGCCCGGTGCTGGAACAGGATATTGCGATCACCAATATTTCGCTGGACCTGATCGGGCAGGCCAGGAATTTTTACCAGTATGCCGCCCAATTGATAAATGAGACCCAAAAAATAGTTGCCCCAAATGAAGAGGTAGTTGGGGGGGAGGTCACGGAAGACAGCCTCGCTTATTTAAGAGAAGCAAAAGATTTTAAAAATTGTTTACTGCTTGAATTGCCAAAAGGCGACTGGGCAGTTACTATTTTACGACAGTTCTTTTTCAGCAACTACCAATATTTTTTATACGGCCAGTTACAAAACAGTCGTGACGAACAGGTTGCTGCAATCGCTGCCAAAGCTTTAAAAGAAGTTACCTATCACTTGCGCTGGAGCAGTGAGTGGGTGATCAGGCTGGGGGATGGAACCGAAGAAAGCCATCTGCGGATAGTAAAAGCTGTCGATGAGCTCTGGCCTTACACCGGTGAACTATTTATGAAAGCAGGTTATGAAGAAAATTCCGGCGTTGACCTTTCAACTTTAAGAAATGAATGGATGAACAAAGTGAAAGATATTTTCGAAGAAGCGACACTCCCCTTTCCTGCGGAAGACGGATCAGTTTTAAGGGCAGGTGGCAAAGAAGGCCGGCACACTGAACACCTGGATAATATTTTAATCGACCTGCAATATTTACAAAGAGCCTATCCCAACAGTGAATGGTAACTGAAACCCCGATAGCAGCTGATAAGGTATGGTCGATACTTGAAAAAGTGACCGACCCGGAAGTGCCTGTACTTACGATAATAGATCTTGGGATCGTACGAGATGTAAAAATTAACGGGCAATCTGTAGAAGTGATCATTACTCCTACCTATACCGGCTGCCCTGCCATGGATATGATCTCCATGAATATTAAAATGGCCCTGCTTTCAAATGGCTTTGGCCCGGTAAAGGTCAGTTCTGTTCTCACGCCGGTATGGACAACCGACTGGATGAGCGAGGCGGGCAAACAAAAATTAAAAGCATACGGCATCGCGCCTCCCAACCCCCAACAGCAGGTTTGCCGCAATGAATTGTTCGCAGCAGGCGAAGCGGTGCAATGCCCGCGCTGCGATTCTTTCCACACACACCGTATCAGCGAGTTCGGTTCCACCGCCTGTAAAGCATTGTACCAATGCGATGATTGCCAGGAGCCCTTTGATTATTTCAAATGCCATTAGGTTTTCCGAATAAGGGTAGTAGTATCTTCGTTTTAAAATAAACTGCATGTCTTCCCTCCTGTTCGAAATAAAAGACGCGATCGGTTTTATTACATTGAACCGGCCAGACAAACTCAATTCTTTTAACCGGGAAATGGCCCTGCAAATGCAGGATGCATTGGACAAATGCAAGGATCCCGCCGTGCGTTGTGTTTATATTACCGGTACCGGCAAAGGATTTAGTGCGGGGCAGGACCTTGCAGAGGTTGCCCCCACCCTCCCGATAGCTATCGGGACCCCAAAGGGGGAGGAGCCTGTAACAATGGCTAAAATTCTTTCCGAACATTATAATCCCATCATTACAAGAATAAGAACACTGGAAAAACCTGTCGTGGCTGCAGTGAATGGTGTAGCGGCTGGTGCCGGGGCCAATATTGCTTTATGTTGTGATATTGTACTGGCTTCGGAAACGGCTTCGTTTATACAGGCATTCAGTAAGATCGGTTTGATCCCCGACAGCGGTGGCACCTTTACTTTACCCCGCCTGGTCGGCTGGCAAAAAGCTTCCGCAATGATGATGCTCGGCGAAAAAGTAAGCGCAGTGGATGCTGAAAAGATGGGAATGGTCTATAAAGTTTTTCCTGCAGAAACATTTGTGGAGAATGCAATACTTATTGCGCATTATCTTGCTAAAATGCCCACGAAAGGACTGGCCTATACCAAACAGTTGCTGAACCGCTCTTTGGTGAATTCATGGGAAGAGCAATTGAAAGAAGAAGATGTTTTCCAGCAGCTAGCCGCACAAACAGCCGATTATAAGGAGGGGGTACAGGCTTTTATGGAAAAAAGGCAAGCGGTTTTCAAGGGCGAATAAATATTCAAAAACAATATTCAATCTTCAATATTAAATCTTCAATCATTCTTAATGAGCAATGAAAAAGATCAGTTAGCCAGGTCCGTTGTGAACCATATGATGGAACATGATCTCTTCAGCCAGTGGCTGGGTGTGGAAATACTGGAAATAAAAGAAGGCTACAGCAAAATAAAAATGACCGTTCGCAAAGAAATGATCAATGGTTTTGGGATCGTACATGGGGGTATTGCCTTCTCCCTGGCCGACAGCGCTTTTGCCTTTGCTTGTAATAACAGGAATGTATTGTCTGTTGCCCTGGATACATCGATCAATTTTCTCAAACCGGTGAAGGTGGATGATATTTTAACGGCCGAAGCAAAAGAACTCCACAATGGCAAATCAACAGGATTGTACCATATCCGTGTTACCAACCAGAAAGACCATGAAGTAGCTGTTTTCAAAGGTCTCTGTTACAGGACTGACCGGGAGTTGATAAGTGTGTAGGAATGGGTATATGGGAATGGGTACATGGGAATGGGTATATAGAGTATATAAGTATATAGCTAGTTCATAAGGTAGTGTCTACAAGTTATTTTCAACGGACTTAGTTGGGAAAAAAACAATAACTAAAGGGAAAAAGTACATACAGTATATAAGCGTGTACAGTAGTTTGTGGAAATGAGCAATACTGAATTCGGTTTCGAGGCACTGGAGTTGTGGAAAAAGGCCAGGGAGTTTAAAAAAGAAGTAAGGAAGATTTCAAAACTCTTTCCATCCGAAGAAAAGTATCGGCTTACAGGCCAGCTTATCCGCAGTTCCGTTCAATCAATGCCCTGATAACTGAAGGCCATGGAAGATTTACTTATCCTGATCAAATACATTATTGTATCCAGGCAAGAGGGTCGCTTGCTGAAACGATAAATCACCTGATCGATGCTTTTGACGAAGAATATATTACCCTTCAACAATTGTCCGCATTAAAACAAAAAGGCAAGGAGATCGAAAGACTGATGAACGGTTACTTGAAATTCCTTCGAAAAAAAAGAGATGAACTGAAGTAAAAAAGACTTTTTACCCAAGCCCCGTACTTTAAATACCTTATATACCCTAGATACCTTTTATACTTTATTTACTTTATATACTTTTTTACCCAAATATGATCTACCAATACAAAGAATACATCCCCGTCATCGACACATCTTCTTTCGTGCATCCCCAAGCTGCTGTAACAGGAAATGTCATCATCGGCAAAGACTGCTATATCGGGCCGGGTGCAGCATTGCGGGGAGACTGGGGACAGATCATTCTTGAAGACGGTTGCAATGTACAGGAGAACTGCACGATCCACATGTTCCCCGGTGTAACTGTACTATTAAAAGAAGGGGCGCATATCGGTCATGGTGCTATTGTACATGGCGCAACCATTGGCAAAAATTGCCTGGTGGGTATGAACAGTGTGATCATGGACAATGCAGAACTGGGTGACGAATGCATTGTAGGGGCATTGACTTTTATTAAAGAAGGCGAAAAAATACCTGCCAGGAGTTTGATCGTCGGTAACCCCGGGAAGATCATTAAGGAAGTGAGCGAGGAAATGATGAAATGGAAAACGGAAGGAACGGAACTTTACCAGCAATTACCGGCAAATCTTCATGCGGACCTGAAGCCCTGCGATCCCCTGGCCCCGGGAGAAAGGAATACCCTTTCACCTACGGGAAATTACAAGCCCTGGAAAGAGGGAAAATGAGATTTTACCTGTCCAGGTCCCACAGGGATTCCTTTGGAATAAGCGTGTTTTCACGGTTATCCCGTTTATAAAAATTTCTTCGGCAGGTTTACAAATTGTTGTAACTTAATCTGCTCTTACTAATAATCGTAACCTCAAAAAACCTCGTGTATGAAAAGATGTTTACCCTTTGTTTCCCTTTTCGCGGGAACTTTCTTACTTACCACCCACACCCATGCCCAGCAACCGGATCGTTTTGCTTATGCTGTTACCGACGTGGTACCGCAGGGTTCCAACTGGAGTTTTTTAAGGAAACTCGATCTGCAGACCGGAGAATACAGCGCTGTATTATTAAGCGGCAATGATGCATCATTGCTCGCCTATGACGCGGCCAGCAAAAAACAATTCACAGCCCCGCTCAATGATACCCGATACGGCAATGCCGTCAATGCGGCATTCGCTACCGGTGTCGCCGCCATGGCTTATGATAAAAGGAATAACCGCCTTTATTATACACCTATGTTTATTGACCAGCTCCGTTACCTGGACTTACGCTCCATGAAAGTATATTATGTGACCGACCAGGTTTTTACGGGCATGTCACAAAAATCGGCTGACCAGGGAAATATTATCACCCGCATGGTGATCGCTTCGGATGGTAATGGCTATGCCATGACCAATGACGGCATGCACCTGATGCAATTCAGTACCGGTAAAAGATCCGGTATCACCGACCTGGGTGCACTAGTGGATGATCCTTCCAATAAAAATGTATCTGTTCATAATTCCTGCAGCAGCTTCGGTGGTGATATGATCGCCGATGATGATGGCAATCTCTATATGTTCTCCGCCCGCAACCATGTTTTCAAAATAAATACAGCATCCCGGATGGCCACGCATATCGGAGTGATCGGTGGACTACCGAATGGATTTACCGTGAACGGCGCTGCTGTGAACGAGAACAACCAGGTGATTGTAGGAAGTGCCATGGTAGCAACTTCTTATTTTACAGTTGATATGAAAACTCTCGCCGCCACTGCTTATAATATCTCTGGCACAGTATGGCAGAGTTCAGATCTTGCCAACAGCAACCTGCTTGCTTCCGGTAAAAAGACCGTGGCCAGGGAGATCGATCTGATGACCAGCAAATCCCCGGTAAATACCGGTGATGGCAAAGTAAGTATCTACCCCAACCCGGTGATCAATAACCAGTTCATGATTCGCTTTAACCAGCTGGATGCCGGAAACTATACCATCCAGGTAACTGATGTCACCGGGCGCCAGGCAGTACAGCAGGCCGTTACACTCGGTGGTGAAAACCAATCACAAATGATCAAACTGAATCCTTCAGCAGCCAAAGGTGTGTACCTCGTAAAAGTGCTGAACGGGGAAAGCAATGCCGTATATAGTACAAAGATTGTTGTTCAATAAACAATGTCCCTGATGTAAAAAAAAGAGTTCCGCCCGTCGGGACTCTTTTTTATTTCTTCTCTTTTTTCCAGATCATTCTTACCAGTTTGGCCGAATCTTTAAAGTCCTTGCATTTGCCATCGCCACCACCTGTATAGCCCCCTGAAGGTGCACAAAGGCTTTTGCAATTCTCGTCGTAAAGCATATTGAACTGGTCGCAGCAATCGGCTGTGAAAAGAAATACCTGTTTCCCCATGTACAGGTATTCATCAACCTGGATCGGGGTATTGGCATTGGGTTGCTTGTCGAATTCGCTGGTCTGTTCCCTTACACAGGCCGGAATAGATTCATCAGGCCCCTTGTTTCCTTTACCATTCGCGCAGCCTGCGATCAGGGCCAGGAGTAGAATAAATAGTGCGATATTTTTCATACAGTTGTTTTGAGTGATGATTTATATGTCCTTTTATTACAAAAATGATGCACAAACTATAGAGTATATTTGCAGCTCGTTATAAAAGTACGATTTTGGAAAAAAGCAATTTTGTAGACCAGATCCGCATTTTTTGCCGCAGCGGTCACGGTGGAGCCGGCAGCAAACATTTCAGGCGGGATAAGTTCACAGCCATGGGCGGTCCTGATGGAGGTGATGGTGGCCGTGGTGCCCATATCGTTCTAAAGGGCAATAGCAATCTCTGGACATTATTGCATCTCCGTTATTTTAAGAATGTACTGGCCGAGGACGGGGAAGGCGGCAGCAGCAACAATAGCAGCGGGCGTGCCGGCAAAGATGTGGTCATTGAAGTACCACTGGGAACCATTGCCCGGGATGAAGAAACCGGCAAACAGGAAGTGGAGATACTTGAAGATGGCCAAGAAGTGATCTGGATACCCGGCGGTCGCGGTGGCCAGGGAAATTCCCATTTTGCCACTCCCACCAACCAGGCACCCGAACATTTTCAACCCGGGGAAGCCGGCCTGGAAGGCTGGAAAGTATTAGAATTAAAAGTGCTGGCCGATGTGGGGCTCGTCGGTTTTCCCAACGCAGGAAAATCCACGTTGCTTTCTGTAATCACAGCCGCCAAACCCAAGATCGCGGATTATGCTTTTACCACCATTACTCCCAACCTGGGTATGGTGGAATACCGCGACGGAAGGAGTTTTTGCATCGCCGATCTGCCAGGTATCATCGAAGGGGCGGCGGAAGGCAAAGGCCTGGGGCATCGTTTTCTCCGGCATATTGAACGAAACCCGGTACTTCTTTTTCTTATCCCCGCTGATAGCGATGATCATAAAAAAGAATTCGGAATACTCGTTAACGAACTGGAAAAATACAACCCTGAATTGCTGAATAAAAAATTCGTGATCGCGATCAGCAAAAGCGATATGCTGGATGACGAACTCAAAGCAGCAATAGTAAAAGAATTGCCCGCTGATATCCCACATCTTTTTATTTCCTCCCTCACCAATAAAGGATTGGTCGAGTTAAAAGACCAGCTTTGGAAAGTGCTGAATGAGCCCGTTGTTGCTTAGCACAAACCATTCATTTTTTAATTAACCTGTTCTTCATACTGTCTTCACCTGCAGGTAATCTTCGATGCGGAGATTTGCATCGTCAAACTAAAAACGCTTGCCCGTGGATTGTTGACGTAACCAAATACTCTTTATATGACCATTCCATTAAACCTTATCCGCATTTTTTTTCTTTCTTTTTTGATCAGCCTGGCAATGAAGCCGGCAATGGCGCAGACGCTGGCGACCCGGGAACCAGGAAATACCAGTTTTCGTTACGGTGGGATGCAAAAAGAACACCTTGTTTTCTATGTTCATGTGGAGAACGATTCCAGGGAACGCTTGCGATTCCTGATCCGCGATGAGAACAATAATGTTCTTTTCGAAGAGAATTTTACCAGCGAGGCATTCGAGAAAAAAATTCTCCTGGAAAAAGCAGACCTGAGCAAAGTAAGTTTCGAGATCAGCGGGAGGAACTACAACTATTCCCGCCAGTTTTCGATCAGCACCCGGACGGTTGAAGAAGTGACCGTATCGGAGAATGTAAAGTAATTGACAAGACTGTCAAGAGCAAGTCATCCCGCTACAGGAAATAAATTAGTGTACCTGCTTTTGACAGTTTCTTTTTAATACGGCCTGCCCACCGTATCACAGGCAGCTTTCAGCAGCGAATTCCCGTCAATGGCATCCTGCCATTTTTCCCACATCATTACCCCGTTGGCAATATTCAGAGCCAGTTTGGCTTTTCTTTTCACGGTGTACTGCCCGTTATAATAGATCGTATAATTAGTAAATCCGCCGGAACTGACAATAGCCGAATCATAAAGCGGGTTGCCGCCCTGCGCCAGGATGGTTTTATACGTTAAGACAGTATTCGACTGCGTGATACCCGATGGTCTTCCATAAGCGGGTAAACCCAATACCGCTTTCACGGCAGGCATTCCCCTTGTTGTAAGCCAGTAGTTCAAACAGGTTTGCGCCAGCGCATAATCACTGTGATGCCGGTAAGGAACGGTCGTGTTGAAATCATCATACGCCATGATATTAAAAATATCGACATAAGGAAAGATCTCGTTGCGGATCGCATCGCGGATGCCACCCGCATATTTTCCCGCCGTGATGGCACAGGATAAATAATAACGGGCGTCGCGGTGAAGGGAGTCCGACAATTCCTTCATCAGCAACGTAAAAGTTCCATCGGTCCCGTCGCTGGTGGTAGGAAATTCCCAATCCATATCTACTCCGTCAAAACCGTATTGTCTCACTTTGATCATCAGGTCTTTGATAAAATTATTTCTGCCGGTTGCAGAAGAAGCCATATTCTTAAAATTGGTCTTCCCATCCCCGCTTCCATCGTTGATCCCTACAAATATTTTTGCATTATTTGCTCTTGCTTTGCTGATCACCTGCGCTAAAGTAGCCGCATTCACCACATCGGCGGTACCTGCAGTATTCACTGCGAAAAAAGCATAGACCACCACATTCGTCATCCTGAATTTGATGTCCGGAACATCCGCCGGATTGCGGTAAGATGGAAAATAACCCACCACATAATACCCGAAAGCCGGGGGCGGCTGGATAGAAACATAAGTAAAGGAAGTAACCTGCGTAGTACAACCCGTCGCGGCACCCGCGGCATTCTTGGGTTGCACATACCAGTAATACGTAATATTAGGTGTTGCGGCTAAGGTATAGCTCGTGCTGTTCGTGGAAAGATTCGCGGCAACCAGGGTGGTTGGATTGGGCGTCGTCCCGAGATAAACATCATAACTGGTAGCGCCCGTGACAGCTGTCCAGCTCAAAGTGATATTCGGGTTATTCGCTACAAAAGCGCCAGCCGGAAGAATATTTGCAGCACAGGGCAGTACGGGTGGTGGCGGAGGTGGGGTAACTCCATCCTTTTTACTACAGGCATTTAAAATAAATGCACAAACCAGCAGAGCAGGAAGTATAAAACGGGAATTCATAAGCAGTTCAATTATTGTTCAAATTACCAATTTTGTTCCGAACCACGATTTTTGCAGCCCTTCATTTTTGCGTAGGTTTGCCGCCTAAATGCTCCAATATGAAAAAGTTTTTTATAACCCTTGTTCTTGCCATTGGCCTCTTCTTTAAGTCCTTTGCCGATGAAGGCATGTGGTTACCCTTGCTGCTCGGTCAGCAGGTATACAATGATATGGTGAAAAAGGGATTGAAGCTGACCAAGGAACAATTGTACAGCATCAACAAACCATCCCTCAAGGATGCCATCATCATTTTTGGAGGTGGCTGCACCGGCGGGATCGTCAGCTCCGAAGGCCTGATCTTTACCAACCACCACTGCGGGTACGACGCGATTGCATCTGCCAGCACCGTGGATCATAATTACCTGCAGGATGGTTTTTATGCGAGGAACAAAGGCGAAGAGATACCTACCAGTCTCAGTGTCCAGTTCTTAATGCGTATTGATGATATCACCGCTGAAGTAATGGATTCACTGAAAGGATTAAGCGGCACTGAACGGGTACAACGCCAGGCAGCGGTATTCGCTTCGATCAATAAAAGAATGAGCAACCCCGACCAGAACATTGAAACAAGGGTGAACTCCTTATTCAAGGGCAACCAGTTCCTTGCTTTTGTGTACCAGCGTTACACGGATATCCGCCTTGTGGGTACCCCGCCCGAAAGCGTAGGAAAATTTGGCGGTGATACCGACAACTGGGAATGGCCCCGTCATACAGGTGACTTTTCCATTTTCCGGGTTTACTCCAACCCAGCCGGCAAGCCCGCGAAATATGCCAATGAAAATATTCCCCTGAAGCCCAAATGGTATCTGCCAGCTTCCCTCCGTCCTTTAAAAGATGGTGACTTCTCGATGATCTGGGGATACCCCGGCAGTACCAACCGGTATGAAAGTTCTTATGGTATTTCCCTGGCAACAGATATCAATAACCCAACTTTGGTTAAACTCAGGGATGTGCGCCTGAAATACATGTTCGAGGAAATGAAAAAAGATCCTGCTGTTAAATTACAGCTGGCCTCTTCTTATGCTGGTATCGCCAACTACTGGAAATTCTATGATGGCGAAACAAAACAATTACTGAAATATGATGTGCTGGGCCAGAAGAAAAAAGCGGAAGCCAGTTTTAATTACTGGGCGACTAAGAATCCGGATTATAGCAATATTTTTTCTGACTGGGGCAAAGCTTATGATGCATGGAGACCTTATGCCGAACACCGCATGTTTATCAATGAGGGCATCGCAGGTTCACCGTTGATCTCTTTTGCAGGGTCGATGTTGATGCTGGAAGCAGCACTGGTAAAACCCGGCGTGCCACAGGCAGATGTAAAAAAATTAGTGGACGCTGCTGATAAGGCAAGGACCAATTTTCTTGCGGCCGAAAACAAAGTTTCCGATCAGAATATTGTAGCCTCAGTTACAAGAATGTTTTTCGAAGATGTAACCAAAGACCAGCAGCCCGTTGGTTTTTATGGCACACTGAAAAATACCTGGGGACCCCTGGATGATGACGCCACGTATAAAAAATATGCGGCGGACATGTTCAGCAGTACCATGATCTTTAATGACAGCAAATGGAAAGCCTTTGTTGCCAATCCGGATGCGGTGACCTTACAAGGCGACCCTGCTTTTGCACACGCCAGCGCTTTCTTCACCAACTATACCAGCAAGTATAGTCCCTATTACCAGCAGTTCACGACAAAGAATGCGGAAATGGGAAGAATGTACCTGAAAGGGATCATGAGCATGGACCCGGCAAAAGCAAAAATGATGTACCCGGATGCGACCGGTACCATGCGGGTCAGCTATGGTGCTGTGAAATCTTATCGCCCCCGGGATGCCGTGTTCTATGATTATGTCACTACTTCCAAAGGCTTGCTGGAAAAATACAAACCAGGTGATTACGAATTTGATCTTCCTGCCAGGCAGGTAGAGCTGCTGAAGAAAAAAGATTTCGGACAGTATATGGATCCCACGAGAAAAGATCTCGTGATCGGTTTTATTACCACCAATGATATCACGGGTGGCAATTCCGGTTCACCGGTGATCAATGGCCGCGGTGAGATTATCGGTCTCGCGTTTGACGGAAACTACGAGGCATTGAGTCATAAGCTGGCTTTCGATAAGGACCTCAACCGGACGATCTGCGTGGATATCCGGTATGTGCTCTGGTGTATCGACAAACTTGGCGGAGGTGCTAATATTATCAAAGAATTGAAACTGATGAAATAAGATTTCTTCTGAACTAAAGAAAGCCACGCTGTAGCAATACGGGGTGGCTTCCCTTTTGTACCCCGGCGATTATTTCAGTAACATTGCAGGTATATTCCGCTTTTGACAAAACGATTTACCATACTGCTCATTCTTGGTTTCCTGTTCACGGATTGCTTTGGCCAGTTTCCCCGGGTCAGTTTCGCCACCGATCTGAGTGTGCAGCGTAATTTCAAAAAAGAGCAGCTTTATTGGGCGATAGGGCAAACGGTCCATACGCATTTTCATCTTACGCCAACAGAAGGCATCTATGTGTGGTTCTCTTATTATACCAATGGGAATTATAAAAATTTCCTGGTAGCCGAAGCAAAATCTCCATCAACGATCCCGCAGCAAATAGACTATGTGAACCGCGCCCAGATGCGGCTCAAACAGTTTTCGCTGGGTTATAAAAAATACATCAAAGGAACGGCTGATATGGAAAAAGGCTGGGGACTCTATGCTTATGGGGGCTTTGGCTTATTGCTTGGCCGTATTATAAATGCCCATACGGTAGCGATCGATACCAGTTTATACAATGTTCCTGTACTCGCAGGTAAGGCCAATTTCAAACGGCTTACCCTTGACCTGGGAGTTGGCTGGGAAATACCTGTCGGTGGTGATTTCTTTTTTTATACAGAAGGAAGAGCCTGGATACCTACCACTGATTATCCGAGTAAATACATTTTTGTAAACAACAATGCTCCCCTTGTCGGCATGTTACAGGTGGGGCTCCGCTTGCTTTTCTGAGATCAGGGCATTTTGATATCAAAGCGTCCGTCCGTCACGGTCAGCGTGCGGGAAGGATTGTAGATATCAACGAGTGTAAACTGGAAAGTACCCGATACGATCTTATTGGGGACATCGAATTTGGTGATGATCACCGTGCCGGTATGCGTGGCCGATGTGATCCATTCATCCACGGGGGTCAGGGTACGCTTGACATAATAGGCAAAGTTAGCGTTGGTCGTAGGATAGGTTACACTGGTATTCAACTGGTAAGTGCCGGGACCCGTCATGTTTTTTAAGAGTATCTCGAATTCGTATTCGGTGGGAGAACCAGCAAGATCCATGGCCCGGATGGTCATATCACTATTTGCCAGTATTTGTACCTGCAGGGCGTCGTGGGCGGGGATGCTGAGAAACCCTCTCGGAATCCAGTTGATACCATTCACTTTTGCACCGAAAGTATGAGCGCCGGTCTGCGTGGCAGGGGGAAGTTCGGCCACTTCTTTTTTACAACTGGCGAACAATAAAGCGACTAAAGCGGCAACTAGAATATTTTTCATAGACTTGAATTCAGGGACTAAAACGTAATATTTGATGGTTTTGGTATCGGATTGGCAAATATCCCGCCAGTTGTCACCCGCACAAAGTTAAATGTCATCCCGGCGAAAGCCGGGAACAAAGCGCTAACGAACTATCTTTATCCGAAAGGAATTTTATTTTATGAGTAATAAGCTGACCATCCGGCAAATAGAGTTGTATAAACTGTCCATCCCGCTGATCGAACCCTTTATCACTTCTCTTGGCCGGGAGGATAATGCGGAGAACGTGGTGGTCAAAATAATTACCACCGAAGGCATTATTGGTTTTGGTGAATGCAGTCCTTATATGCCTATTAATGGCGAGAGCCAGGACACCTGTTTTATCGTGGGACAGTATTTTGCCAAAGCGCTGAAGGGGAAAGATCCGCTGGATATTGAAAACTGCATCGGTCTGATGGATGCAGTTATCTATGGCAATACCAGTATCAAGAGTGCTTTTGATATTGCGTTGTATGATATTGCTTCGCAACATGCCGGAATGCCTTTGTACCAGTTCATCGGGGGAAAAAATGATAAAACTATTATAACAGATTATACCGTGAGTATCGGTGAGCCCGAAAAGATGGCGGCCGATGCATTGAAAATAAAGAACCAGGGTTATCCTGTTATTAAAGTAAAACTGGGAAAGAATGGTAAGAAAGATGTAGAAAGGATCAAAGCCATCCGCGAAGCGGTAGGAAAAGAAATACCGGTGCGCATTGATGCCAACCAGGGATGGAAAGTAAAAGAAGCCATTGAGACATTACAGGCTTTGGCTGTATATGATATACAACATTGCGAAGAGCCGATAGCCCGCTGGAAATATTTAAAACTACCCAAAGTAAAAAAGAACAGCCCTATCCCCATCATGGCAGATGAATGTTGCAGCGATGAGCATGATGCGGAACGACTGATCGAATTAAAAGCCTGTGATTATTTTAATATCAAGCTCGGCAAATCCGGTGGTATTTATAAAGCACTGAAGATGGTAAGGATGGCCGAGGACGCAGGTATACATTTACAGATTGGGGCCATGATCGAATCCCGCCTTGCGATGACGGCATTTGCACATTTCTCTTTGTGCAGTCCGCTGATCCAGCATTTTGATTTTGACACAGCGCTGATGCTGCGGGAAGACCCAGTAACCGGCGGTATCCAATACAAGGCCAATGGTGTGGTGGAAGTACCGGAAACAATTGGCCTGGGAGCAAGTATTGATGAGGATTGGTTGGGGAGGATGGAGAAATGGGTGGTATAATTTTTGTGTATAAACAAAGAGCTAAAATACCAACACACTTCTTGTCCAGAACTTGTTTCTGGAACCCACTCACCCCGGCTGACGACTATCTATCATCAGTAGTTCAACACATCAGCAATATAACCTTACTGGACCTCCAAGCCCTCCCACCACCCTTAAAACTGTTGAAATATTGATATTTATTCATCTTGTAAAATGAGATATTAAATACAATAAATTATATTCGCTCTTTCAACTAACATTGAAAAAATTAATAATGAACAGAATAAAAGAAGTGTTGGACGAAAGAGGTATTAAGCAGATTTGGCTTGCTGAACAATTGGGCAAAAGCTACAATATGGTAAATGCTTATGTGCAAAACAGACAACAACCAAGACTGGAAATACTTTACGAAATAGCCAACATTCTTGAAATTGATGTAAAAGAGCTTTTAAAATCTAACAAAGAAAATTGACAAGTGAGGACAGGAATTGACATATTAGAAAATGAATTAATCGAGAAATATCCCCATGTTCTCGATAAACTTCTGCTTGACCACACCACAGAAAAAAACATCTTTTGGGCAACTGACAATTACGAACATCTTGGAGAGTTATACACTTTCCATTCTGAAATATTTACTGATTTAATTACTGGTGATTATGGAAGCATTATAATGCCAAGAGTTCATAAAGACAAACTTTTACAGCAATCCAGGTCAAAAGAAATGGCAGAGGTTTTTACTCCTTCGTGGATATGTAATGCTCAAAACAATTTAATTGACAATGCTTGGTTTGGGAGAGAAAATGTATTTAATACAGAAACTTTATCAAACGATGGTTCAAAAATTTGGGAAGTAACTAATGAGAAAATATCATTCCCCAATTATAGAACTTGGAAAGATTATGTTAACGACATCCGCCTTGAAATTGCTTGTGGAGAAGCTCCATACCTTACAAGCAGATATGATAGTACAACTGGTGAATTTATAAAAGTTAATAATCGAATTGGACTATTAGATAGGAAATTAAGGATAGTTAATGAAAATGTTGATGCTAAGGAAGATTGGTTAAAAGCAGCTCAAAATACATATAAAAGTACTTACGCTTTTGAGTGGCAAGGTGATAGTTTACTTCTTGCTCGGGAAGCAATGCTCATGACATTTATTGAAAATTATACTCAAAAATTCGAAAAAGAACCTTTGATGAAATCTATTCAGAACATCGCTAATATAATCTCTTGGAATGTTTGGCAGATGGATGGATTAAAAGGTATAGTTCCTGACAGTTGTACAAATGTAATTAAAGAAAAAAAGGATTTATTTGGTAATTCAGAAAAACAAGTCGTTAAATGCGTTGGATGTGCATCACAAAAACAATTATTTCACAATGGTAAATATTGTAAAGTTATGGATTGGACTGAAAGAGATATTAAAACTGGTGAAACGGGTACTATAAAAAGATTTATTGACCTTCAAAATAAATAAACTAGAATAGCTATGTCCGAAATAAATAAAATCAATGTAGATATTCTTGATAAACTAATATTCGGAAGAGTTGAACCTCAGATTTATGCGTTTACTACGGGAACAATACCAGATTATCTTAAAGTGGGTGACACATATAGGCCAATAGAAAAAAGATTAAATGAATGGAGAAAATACTTCCCTAATCTTGAAAGGAAATTTGGGAATGTAGCAAAAGTTGATGACGAGACGTTTTTCAGAGACTTTGCAGTGCATTTTTTTCTAGAAACTGAATTAAAAAGAATTCGTTTAGCACGAGGTGCTTTTAAAAACATACCTTACTACTCGAATGAATTTTTCAAAGATGCTACTAAAAAAGACCTTCAAGATGCAATAAGTGATATTAAGAAGGGTCATAAAAAAAACGAATCAAAATATCAATATTATCGTTTTGATGAAAGCCATATTCCATTTGCACATATATACAGTAGAACAGAAAATTACAACCCAAGACCAAATCAACAAGAAACAATTGACAATTTTAAAAGATCTGTAAAGAAAGGCAGAAAAAACCTTTTAATGTATGCTGTTATGCGTTTTGGTAAGTCATTTACCTCAATGTGTTGTGCTGTTGAATTAAAGGCAAAACTAGTAGTTGTAGTTTCTGCGAAAGCTGATGTAAAAGAAGAATGGAAAAGGACAACAGAAAGCCATAAAAGGTTTGAAGGATATTATTTTCTTGATAGTAATTCTCTTCTAGAAAGCGATAATATATTAGCTGAGAAACAAAAGGCAAATGAAAAAATTGTTTTGTTTCTTACTTTACAAGACCTACAAGGTGATATTATAAAACCCAAGCACAAAAAAATATTTGAAAACCAAATTGATTTACTTTTAATTGATGAAACTCATTTTGGTGCAAGAGCAACAGAATATGGTAAGGTTTTAAAAGATGAAAATCTAAGTGCAAAGGAAATTAAAAGTGAGTTAAAACTTAATGATAACACCTTAGATGAAATAGAAAGTAATACAAAAGTTTTCAATGCAAAAATTCGCATTCATCTTTCTGGAACTCCCTACCGGATTTTGATGAATAGCGAGTTTACAACTGATGATATCATTGCGTTCTATCAGTTTTCAAATATTGCCGAAGACCAAGAAAAATGGGATTTAGAAAATTTAAATAAAGACGAAATTAAGGAGTGGGACAACCCATATTATGGTTTCCCACAAATGATAAGGTTTGCCTTTAATCCTAATGAATCTTCCCGAAAACGAATGGAGGAAATGAAAAAAAACGGTGTAACCTATACTTTTTCAGAACTTTTAAAACCTCAATCAATTACTTTAGACAAGAAAAATAAACTATATAAAAAATTTAAATACGAGAAAGAGATTATTGACTTACTAAAAGTAATTGACGGCTCAGAAAAAGATACGAATTTATTAAGCTTCTTGGATTATGATAAAATAAAAGATGGCAAAATGTGCCGACATATTGTTTGTGTTTTGCCTTATCGAGCATCGTGCGATGCATTAGAAACATTAATCAAGAAATACAAGTTCAAGAATCTTAGCAATTATGAAATAATAAATATCTCAGGTGTTGAAAACGAAAAAACCTTTAAAGACACACAATCTGTAAAATCCAAAATCAAAAAATGTGAAAGTGAAAACAAAAAAACGATAACCTTAACAGTAAACAGGATGCTGACTGGTAGCACTGTCCATGAATGGGACACTATGCTATACCTTAAAGACACAGCATCACCTCAAGAGTACGACCAAGCAATTTTTCGTTTACAAAATCAATATATAAAGGTTTTCAAGGAGCCAACCGGAGATGTGGTTATGTACAATATGAAGCCACAAACTTTGTTAGTCGATTTTAACCCAAATAGAATGTTCCAAATGCAGGAACATAAATCCCAGATATACAATGTAAATACAGAATCCAACGGAAATAGTAAATTGGAAGATAGAATAAAACGAGAACTAGAAATATCTCCTATTGTTGTTATTAATAACAAAAAAATTATTCAAGTACAACCAGCCGATATTCTTGATGCAATTAGAAGATATTCCAGTAGCAGAAGTGTGTTTGATGAAGCCACAACAATATCAATTGATTATTCTTTATTAGATATAGAAGAGATTAAGGCTGAGATTGAAAGACAAGGAAAAATTGGTACAAGACAAGGAATAGAAATTAAACCTTCTTTGGGTGAAGGCGATGAGTTTGATTTAGAAGATTTGCCTGAAATAGATGGTGACTCAGAAGGAAACACTAAGCAGTCCAAAACAACAGAGGACGAAGTAGAAACAGATTATAAAGACCAATTTGCAATGTTTTATGCAAGGATTTTATTCTTTGCATTTTTAACAGATTCTAGAGTTAAGTCACTACAAGAGGTTATTGGTCAAATTAAGGGCAATACTAATAATTTACGAATTGCTTCAAATTTAAATCTGGATATTGCTATTCTAGAATTATTTCAAAAACACCTTAATCCATTTATATTAAGTGAACTAGACTATAAAATTCAAAACATAAATTCATTAGCAAATGATTTATCAATAGCGCCTATAGAGAGAGCAAGTAATGCTATGAAAAGGTTTAGTCGCTTATCAGATTCTGAAATTGTGACACCTGAAGTTGTAACAATAAAAATTATTAACGCTTTACCAGTTAATGCAATTAATAAATATACTGTACTTCTAGATATTGCAGCTAAACAAGGTGAGTTTGTTTATGCAATTTATAAAAAATTTGGCAAAGAAGTAGCAAACAATTTTTACTCTATTCCAACATCAAAAATTGCCTATGAGTTTACAAGAAAAGTTTACACGTTACTTGAATTAGATGTCAACCTAATTGAAGAAAATTATACATCATATGATTTAATCAAAGAAAACAAATTGATTAAAGACAAAACCATAAAAATAAATAAAAAGAAAATGAAGTTTAACGTAATAGTTGGAAATCCACCATATCAGCAAAAAGAAGGTGGTGCAAATAGTAATACTGCATTGCCCATTTATAATCACTTTGTAAATATGGCTAAAAAGCATAATCCAGATTACCTATCCTTAATTATGCCGACTAGATGGTATGCTGGAGGGAGAGGATTGGACGATTTTAGAGATGAGATGTTAAACGACACTAATATATCAGAACTACACGATTTTCTTAATCCTGAATTGATTTTTCAAAACATTAATGTAAGAGGTGGAATTTGTTATTTCGTATGGGAAAAAGACTATGATAACAGAAAGCAATTAACAAAAGTATTTACATACAAAGATGATTTGACGCCAAGTTTTAAAAAACGAAGCTTAAGAACACAAAATTCTGACATCTTAATCCGTCATAGTATTGGTGTTTCTATTATCGAAAAATTGAGCAAGGATCCAAAATTTGAAACTTTAGCAATACATGTTTCTGCTGCAAAGGCTTTCGGCTTTAGAACATTTTTTATTAACGACAAAAGATTTAGAGCTAACTCTAAAGGTCTTAAAGACCCTGTAATTTGCTACGGAAGAGCAGGCAAAGTTGGATATGTTAATAAATCAGAAGTTGTTTCTCATTATGATTGGATAGATGTTTGGAAAGTTTATGTACCAGAATCAAACAATATAGGAACAGAATTAAATGATGATAATCAAAATTCAATAATTGGAAAACCCGGTACAATTTGTACGGAAACATATTTGGTTGTCGGTGCAGAATTATCTTTAAATGGTTCATCAAGCAAAAACCTATCACATTATCTACGAACTAGATTTGCCAGATTTATGCACAGCTTGGCTAAAATTAGTCAACACGGTACATCTAAAACCTACAATTTTGTTCCTCTTCAAAACTTTACCTCAAAATCAGATATAGATTGGAGTAAATCAATTGAAGAAATTGATAAGCAATTATTTAAGAAGTACAGCTTAACTAAGGAGGAAATTAAATTTATTGAAAGCATGATAAAGCCAGTGGCATAATTAATGGAGAAATGAAAATGACTTCTAACTACAACATGATGACAGCCTACTCACCAAGTCAGGCACATTTGCAAGGCACACAAAGCCGACACACAAAAGCCAATCCCGAAAGCATTCGGGACAAAAGAGCCTGCCTTATTCCCAAGCTTCCGGGACACACTCTGCCACGGTTGACACAGTGTGCAGCTTGACACAGCAAAACCAAGGACGAACATCAACAGGAGAGTTTGGCACAATACGGGCAGACTAAGTCACCATCAACTTTTCGCCTGCCCGCAGGCAGGCAGGTTCACTACTCAGCTTCAGTTCCAGCCGGCGAATGCTGGGATCGCCGGCCCTATTGTAAGTACTTTGAAACATTCTCCAATGGCAATACCTAGAATTGAAGGAATTTAAACCACCATCAGTAACTTCTACGAAGTTACTGATGCCAAGCGAATTATATAATTGTCCAGTTTTTTTACTAATAAACTGGACATAATGCCTACCTTTATCCCATTAGTAACCAATGAAAGTCTCTGCCTACATAGCATCTTCCATAGACAGGCTCCCTAAAGGTTATGTTTTCACCTATATAGATTTTTATACGGAGGTGAAAAAGAAGGAAGCTGTGATCAAGGCACTAAATCGTATGGCCCAATCGGGCAAAATAATAAAATTGTCCAAAGGCAAATATTATAAACCCGAAGCCTCTCCATTTGGCAACCTGCAACCCAGCCAGGCCCAGATAGTGAAAGACCTGCTGGAAGAGGATGGTAAAATTATTGGCTATCTCACAGGTTACAGCATTTATAATGAATTAGGCTTAACCACACAGGTAAGTAATACTATTCAAATTGGCAGGAATCAAATACGACCTAACTTCAAAAGAGAGCGGTATACTATTTCATTTATCAAACAAAAAAATACCATTACCAAAGAGAATATTTATTTACTTCAAATACTGGACGCCATCAGGTATATAAAAAAAATACCCGATGCCAGCATTGAATCATCCTGTAAGCGATTGCTGGTAATACTTAAAGGATTAGCTGAGCAGGATAAAGGCAGTATTGTAAGACTGGCATTAAAATATCCGCCGGCTACAAAAGCTTTGTTAGGAGCATTGCTTGATTCATTTCAGCAAATTTCATTGTCTGATTTATTATACAAATCAATTAATCATATCACAAAATACAAATTGGGGAGTGCAGCAAAGACTTTGCCTGCTGCTGAAAAATGGAATATTGTATGAACCTGCACAATGACATGAAATTTTTTTCCGAGACGCTGAGGGCAGCCTCAAAGCACCTTGATATTAAACTGGAATTTGTAGAGAAGGATTACTGGATAACCCTGGTGTTAAGTCACCTGGCCAAAAGTAAATATGTTGCAGATGCTGTATTTAAAGGTGGCACCTCTTTATCCAAAGGATACAATTTACTTGAGCGGTTTTCCGAGGACGTGGATATTGCCATCATAAACAACAATAATAAATCTGGAAATGAGATAAAAACAATTATACGCACTATTGAAAAAGAAATTACGAGAGACTTTACCGAAATTCAAATAGACGGTGTCACCAGTAAAGGTTCGCGGTTTAGAAAGTCTGTATTTGAATATGTAAGCACCGATAAAGGCAACACAAACACTAAACTTATTGTAGAAGTTAATTCCTTTGCCAATCCTTTCCCCTTTCAATTGCTTACTATAAAAAGCTTTGTTTTTGACTTTCTGACACAGACAGGAAATGAAAAATATATTGAGCAATTCAACCTGCAGCCATTTAACGTGAACGTACTAAGCAAAGAACAAACCCTGTTAGAAAAAATAGTATCATTGATCAGGGTTTCGTTTGATGAAAATTATACTGAAAGCATCTCTGGCAAAATCAGGCATTTTTATGATCTATATTTTTTGGCAAATGACCCTGCATGTAAAGAATTTATTGAATCTGGCTCATTTAAAAATAAATTTGAAGCCATTTTACAACATGACAGAGAAATCTTTGACGAACCCGCCGGTTGGCAAAACAAGCAAGTTTCTGAATCTCCCTTGACAGTGGATTTTGACATTATCTGGGAAAAAATAAGAGTGAGGTATCAGACAGAACTCTCAGCTTTAGCATACAGAACAATACCCGATGAAGAAACCGTATTTAGAGTTTTCAAGGCTTTGACAAAAAGAATTCAATGAAATTCCTCGAAGAAAAATTAGAGCAGACCTTTACAGACAAAGTTTATGTAGAAATATTTGATCAAGCAGAAAATTTTAAAAAGTACAGAAATACAGATTAGCCCAAGGCCCCAATCCAGATCCTACCCTTCGCGGAAAATAACAAAAGATAACTACTATAATTCTGCTATGAACAATTCCAACACACAGAATGAGCGTTTCGCAAAAATGACCTTCGCCACGGTTTATCCTTTGTATCTCGCAAAAGTGGAGAAGAAAGGCAGAACAAAGGAAGAATTGCAGCAGGTTATCAAATGGTTAACTGGCTTTGATAATAAGAAAGTACAGGAACTCATAAAAGAAAAAGTGACTTTTGAAACATTCTTCCAGCGTGCTTCGCTAAACCCCCATGCCCGGCTCATTACCGGTGTGATCTGTGGATACCGCGTGGAGGAGATAAAAGATAGTTTGACACAGAAGGTTCGATATTTGGATAAGTTGGTGGATGAGTTGGCAAAGGGCCGGAAGATGGAGAAGATTTTGCGCAGTATGTAGGACTGGTGAAACAGCAACGTTTGGCATCAAATGGCTGCCACAAACGGGGTTAACCAGAAAAAATGCCCTGCAGCAAGCATTGGCCATTTGCTGCAATCATAGAAACTATACAATGAAATGAATGATAAACAAGCAGACCTAAGGGTGCAACTAAAAGAGATTGCAGCCATGCTCAATAAAATAGAGCGAACATACGCATCCGAACGTTCGAAGACCATTGGTCAATTGCAGAATAAAATATGGGAGGAGCCTGAACTTCAAAATGAAGAGCTTTATTTTCTGCAGGATCTTGCAGGTGACTTAAATTTTTACGAGCCAGTGGAAAAAGATCGTGATGCCAGCTTGGGTTATTATGATGATGACAGGCTATTGGAACTGACGTCTGCCGCATTAAAAAAAATAGAGCCGCTGCTTGCAAGCTGACGCTGATACGACAAAAGCTGGTACGGGTTAGGATAGTTTGTTAAAAGAGAAACCGCTGTGCGTCATTAAAAACAGTTTATAAAAAATGAGAGCTGCCATTCGTTTAAAATACGGTCCGCCGGAAGTATTAAGCATCAAAGAGGTAGCAATGCCAACCCCCAAAGACGATGAAGTACTTATAAAAGTGTATGCAACAACGGTAAACAGAACTGATTGTGGGATTCTTATGGCAAAACCATTTATCATGAGGTTTTTTACCGGGTTATTCAAGCCCAAATCTCCTATCACCGGGACAGATTTTGCCGGTAAAATTGAAGCGGTTGGTATAAATGTTTCAAAATTTAAAGCGGGGGACAAAGTTTGGGGATTCAATGATACGGGTGTAGGTACCCATGCCGAATACATCAGCATTTCAGAAAATAGCCCCCTGCTTATTATTCCCGAAAACATCACTTATCAACAAGCTGCAGCCAGTCCGGAGGGCGCACATTATGCTTATAATATGATCACCAAAATGAAGATCAAAGCAGGGGATGCTATTTTGGTAAATGGCGCAACAGGGGCGATTGGGTCAGCATCAGTACAATTATTAAAATACTTTGGCGCTACTGTGACAGCGGTATGCAATACAAAAAACATAGAATTGGTAAAATCCTTAGGTGCAGATAAAGTAATTGACTACCTGGTCGAAGATTTCACCAAAGGCACTCAAAAATATCATTACGTTATTGATGCAGTTGGCAAAAGTACTTTCGCAAAATGTAAACCCTTGTTATATCCAGGCGGCATTTATATGTCTACGGATCTGGGGCCGGGAGCCCAGAATATTTATTTGCCGCTTTTGACCCGCTTTTCAAGCAAAAGGACAATATTCCCTATTCCAACGGATATTAAAAGAAGTTTGCTTTTAATTAAAACCCTTCTTGAAACAAGCCAGTTTAAACCAGTTATAGACCGAACCTACCCGTTGGAGAAAATTGCTGAAGCATACAACTATGTGATTTCGGGGCAAAAAACCGGGAATGTACTACTAACATTTGAAGCCAGCAGTTAATTCCGGAACTTCGTTTTTTGAAGTCCGCGTCCAAATAAAAATAGAAAAAGCATTCACACTGAATGAACTCCTGTTAACCATGAAAAATACCTATTCAATAGCAAACCGTTTTAGAGAGGTCATCCTGGATGGAACCTGGGTTGCAAATACAAATTATAAAGACCAGTTAGCTAACTTAAGTTGGGAGATTGCAACCACTAAATTAAATTCTTTGAATACGATTGCCCTTTTGTCTCAACACATTCACTATTACATAAATGGAGTTAAGAATGTTTTTAAAGGCGGCACCCTTGATATAAAAGATAAGTATAGTTTCGATTTTTCACCCATAGCATCACAAAATGAATGGGATCTCTTTTTGTCAACCTTTTGGAATGATGCAGAAGAATTTGCTACGTTGATCGAACAAATGCCTGAAGAAAAGTTAAAGCAGGTATTCATCGAGGAAAAATATGGAACCTACCAACGAAATATAGACGCAATGATCGAACACAGCTATTATCATTTAGGGCAAATAGTTTTAATTAAAAAAATCTTATCCACCGCTGGCTCCGGGCATGGACAGCAATGAATCCCTGCTTTTCGTCACAAATCCCATCCCGGTAATTAACCGGGGCCTTTTCTCTACGCAACAGGTAGTATTTATTTGTAAGGGAAGGCCCAGAAACCATCTTCCATTGCTTACCAATTTTATTTTAAAGTCATAATCGGGGAATTCGGAACAAATTCTCTTATTAAGCACGGTAATTGTGACCATCAACAACGAAGATTTCATATATTCAGCATTCCGCTAATCTCCTAACCAAATTGATAACTGCCCATATTACTATCGCCGAAGAGGAAGCCAGCCAAATGATCGAACAGGGTCAGCCGACGCATAAGGTTCTGGCACACCTGGTCAACATGGCCGAAGAAATGATGGGAGAGATGGCGGTATCCTCAATTCTTGTATTGGACAAACAGGGTCTGCTCCGGAACGGGGCTTCTCCCCGGCTCCCTTATGATTATCTCACTGCTATTGATGGCCTGAAGCCCAATGCGAATCTCGGAACCTGTGCAGCTGTTGCTGCCACCGGCAAAATGGTCATTACTTCCGATTTTTTGGAAGATAAAAAATGGGCAGAGTTGAAACACCTGCCGCTTGCATTGGGATTTGTCAGCGCCTGGAGCATTCCTATCAAGAACCCCGGAGGAAAAGTGCTGGGAACTTTCGGCACTTATTTTCGCGAGAAACGCCAACCTTCTCAACCCGAGATCGATTTGGTAATTGCTCTTGCCGCCATCGCGGCGAAAGCGCTTGACCCACTGTGATCAAGTTTTCCATGTATAATCGCTTCTAAACGTTTATTGTAATATTATTCGTATTGATTCTGCTTCAACCCCCAAAGAGCTGAACGCAGTTCATTGATAATCTATACCAGTCTCCTTTTGAGCTGATTGGGGAGTTGTGTATATTTATGTATTGTGCAATATGCAGTGGCGACTAGTTTGACCTAACTATAAAAATCAAAAGTAATAATGGAGAGCCTAGATAAACTTTCTTTTAAATCTCTTAGTTCTGAAGAAATCGATAAAATTGAAGCTTACAGAAAATCCAAGCATACCGCTGTTCTGGTAATTTTATTTTCGGACATTGTCAATTCAACCTATGCTACTGAAAATCTAGGAGAACTTTCCTATTCTAAATTAAGACACATACATGATGAACTTTTTAACCGAATAATGTGCCGTGATAATGCAGGTGTTATTATTAAACAAATTGGTGACTCCTTTTTATGTGTTTTTGCAGAACCCTCAACAGCCGTATTACGGGCTATTGAGTTTCAACGGGCAATCCACTTAAACAAAAAAAACCTTTCTGCAAAAGATTATACTCTTACTGTAAGAATCGGAATTCATATTGGACAGGTTGTTCTGGAAAATTCCCTGTCAAGGGATATTTTTGGAAGCCATGTTAACCGTGCAGCAAGGATTGAGTCAATTGCAAATGGGGGACAAATTCTTACGTCACATGCTATTTGGGAGAATGCCTCTGTATGGCTTAAAGATAATAATGAAAATAAAATAGGATGGATTTCCTATGGTAGGACAAAACTAAAAGGTGTAGAGAATAAAACTGAAATCTTTGGATTCTATCCACAAGAAACAGGTCCTTTTGCTACTCCGATGATATTCCGGAAACAACGGCAAACCAGAAAATTTATATGGCTGGGGGGATTGCTTTTACTTGTCATCCTTTCATTTTTTCTGGTCAAAAATCTAAATCTATCCAATAGTAAGAATAACACGAATATTAGTGACAGCAACCCTTTAAGGAAAGCATATTATGTTGAATTTGATTTTTCCAAACCATCACAGCTTGATACCATATTATTTAAAGACATTTTATTATCAGACATAATTACATCCCTGTATCCCGACTCAATAGTTACAGAATCCGACTTAATTAAGTCTTTTTCAAAACAAGGAAAGTTGTATGTCAAACGTGATATTATTACACCAATAGTAGAAAAATATTTTGCCGATACTTTGAATTTTTCAGGTGCTCTATTAATTAAAGCAATATCATTCGATACTAAAAAAAGTTTCGTAACATTTAGCTGCAGCTTATCTCTGTGGGATAGAAAATTTCTTTCATCAAATCACTATACGTTATCAAGTAATTTAGAAAACTTAAAATCCTATTTCCGGAACTGGCTTCAGGATAAGATATTGGAATCCCGCCTCCATGATATACAAGGTTTAATTACAGAAGGTAATGACAGCGTCATATTCTTTCGCTTGAACAATGGTGCAAAACTCAGCCGGGACGCTGCGATACAGGTCAGTAGGGAGTATTCTGGTAAAGAGGGATTAAATTTATGGCTTAATGAACATGAAATAAAAATGACATACCTGAAAGATAAACCACAATATGCTGATGAAATAAAAAAGGAAATATCAGATTTTAACAGTCACAAAGATGAAGTAACTGAAGATTTAACAAATGCAAAATCCACTTGGGTTTTTAAACTGAATTTAACGGGTAAAGTAATTGAATTATATGATTCCATTGGAAAAGCTACCTGGATCAATAAAGGCATTTTTCCTTTTGTGAAGCCCAGAAAAGGAGATTTAATTTATCTCGATAACTAATAATTTTTTAAAATGAAAGCCTATTATTTGTTCGCTAATCGGCTTCAGTTCCAGCCTACGAATAAGGCCAAGCAAAAGAATAAACAATGAACTTTTATTTATAGATTTAGCTTCACACTGAATACCAGCACAACTTGTCCCGCTCTGCGGGAGCAGAAAGCCCTAACGTTGGTGACAAGCTACCTGCGACTCTGTAAAATTGCTAGTTTTATATAAAATTTTTAAAACAATACCAATGAATAACAGAAACAAAGTTTCAAGCATTGTATTTTCAATTTACATTCTCCTTTCATTTTATGTATTTGGAGGTGGTATAGTAAATTCACTCGTGGCTTACAAAACATGGCGTTGGGTAGGCGCAGAAGAATTCCCTAAGTTTCATCATGTTGACAGTGAACTTATCATTCCCTTGTTTGTAATTTTCTTCTTCCTATCTTTTATTCCCCAACTACTTTTATTTTGGTTTCGGCCGATGGCTATACCAAAGTGGATGGTATTTTTAGCCCTGCTATTTAACCTGATCGCGTTGATTTCAACAATAGCTATTCAAATTCCTATTCAAACAAAATTGGATCAGGCCTTTTCTCTGGAATTAATTGATAAGCTTATATCAACTGATATGGTATTTAGAAGAATTCCAATGTTATTGTTGGCCATAACGAATTTCGCTATGTTATATATGGTTGTGAAACGTTCAAACAAGTAACTACAACCATTAGAAAAAACTGGCGCTAATACAGGGGGCTGGCTGACCCACCCTCTGGATTGTCAGAAAATGAAAGACAAAAAAGGATGAATATGAAAACGATGACCTGTAAACAATTGGGCGGAGCCTGTGACCAGGAGTTTCATGCTGCCAGTTTTGAGCAAATAGCTGAACTTAGCAAAAAGCATGGGATGGAAATGTTTCAAAAAGGGGATGAAGCACATCTTAACGCCATGAATGATATGAAAGAACTGATGAAGACCCCAGAAGCCATGAAAACCTGGTTTGACAATAAGAGAAAGGAATTTGATGCCCTGCCGGAAGACCCTATTTAATAAATAAAACATGCGACTAAAAATTCAACCGGAGAACCCATTGGAATGGATGGCATTGCGAATGAATCTCGCTCCTACTCCATTAGTGGATACACAAATTGCATTCAATGCAGCACGCGCCATCATGGCCGGCGCCGAACTGGGGATCTACGAAGCGCTTGGCAAAAAGCCAAAATCAGCCGAAGCAATTGCCGCTACCTGCAAAACGGATCCGCACGCTACCACCCAGCTGCTCAATTGCCTTGTAGGTACAGGTTATATTAAGTGGACGGAAGGTTTGTATTCATTAAAACCAAAATATTACAAGTGGCTGTTGCAGGAATATGATTCCAATATCGTGGCCAAACTACGTTTTCAACTGGCGGAATGGAACTATATCGCGAACCTGGAAAATTATGTACGGACGGGGCAATCCATGCAGCTCCACAGTATGGTGTCGGAGCATGAGTGGAGCCTTTACCAGGAAGGGATGCGTGATCTCTCCACCAGTGCAGCCAAAGAGCTGGCGAAAAAAATTCCAGTTCCGAAAAATGCCACACAATTGCTTGATATCGGGGGTTCCCATGGCATGTTCTCCATCGAACTATGCAGGAAATACCCGGCGCTGAACAGCACTATACTGGAATTACCCGCTGCTATTGAAGCTGCTTCCGCGATCGCCAAAAGATATGATGACACCCGCCGCATAAATTACAGGGCAGGAAACGCACTCACGGATGAACTGGGTACGGAACAATATGATATGGTCATGATCAATAACGTAGTCCACCATTTTACACCGGAGCAAAATAAGGCACTCGCTATAAAGGTAGCGCGGGCATTAAAACCGGGGGGTGTCTTTCTAATCGGTGAATTTATACGTGCAAGTAAACCGGGCGAAGGTGGAATGCTGGCTGCGGCATCGGGGATCTATTTTTCCGTAATCAGTGCTTCGGGCAATTGGTCTGTTGAAGAAATGAGTTCCTGGCAAAAAGATGCCGGTCTCAATCCTGGAAAAATTTTGAGCCCGATGACTATCCCGGGATGGAAAATGATCGTTGCCCGCAAATGAATTTGCGCATGCTGATCATCTTTGTGTTTATTGCTGGTAAGGTGGGAAAACGGTAATTGCGCGGGAAGATAAAAAGTAAATCTTTCCGGTCTCCTGAGCCAGCCGATGCCCCATCTTCCCATCTTTCCGACTTCCCGACTTCCCCACTACAAACTTTCGTAACTTGAAAAAAACTGAATTTATGATCATACTCCAGATCGAACACCAGGTGCCTTCCTATGAAGGTTGGAAAAAAGCTTTTGAGAGTGACCCCATTAACCGCAAAGCTTCCGGCGTAAAAGAATTCCGGGTCTACCGATCGGCCGAAGACCCTAACTATATAGTCATTGACCTTGTTTTTGAGAAAATGGAAAATGCGCAAGCTACCCAGAAAGCTTTGGAAGGTTTATGGGGAAAGATACAGGGAACAATTATTACCAGTCATAAAACAAGGATACTTGAATTGACGGAATTCGAAAAGATCTAACAGACAACCTGGCCTTAGCGGCTTTCCGGGATAAAATTTCCCGGCTTTCGCCGGGATGACATTTCCCGGCTTTCGTGGGAGGACATTTCCCGGCTTTCGCCGGGATGACATTTTTATTTTATTTTGTCCTTGGGCCTCGGTTTCTTCGGCACGGGTGCATTATCCTTCCAGCGCCAAAGATGCACACAGGCGTAGGTGCGGTAAGGACTCCATTTGGCGGAGAGACGGAGCATATCCTCTTTCATCTTTTTCTTATTGCTATTGTCTAATTTATAGAGTTTGGCCATCGCGTTCTGGATGCCCAGATCATCTACGGCAAACACATCTTCTCTTCCCAGCGCAAACATCAGCAGCATTTCAACAGTCCAGCGTCCCACTCCTTTGATGACGACCAGGTATTCGATCACTTCCTCGTTGCTCATTTTTGCCAGTCGCTTCGGGTCCATCCCCGATTCGATCTCGAAATTGGCCACATTTTTTACATAACTCACTTTGGCATTACTCAACCCGATACCTCTTAAGTTTTCAAAGGGTGTATCCAATATCTGCTGTGGGGTTGGCTCCTTGCCGCCATACAAATTAATGAAGCGTTTGTAGATCACATCCGCCACTTTGGTCGACAATTGCTGACTCATGATGGAAGCACAGAGATAGGTACAGATATTCTTTCTTTTGACCAGCTTATGTGGATTAGTGCTGTCGATCAGCTTGCCCAGTTTTTTATCCTTTCCGAGATGCCCTATATACTCCATGATATTTTCTTTATAACCTCTATATACTTTATATACTTTATATACTTATAAATTTTATATACCTAGATACCTAGATATTTTATAAACCCTATATACTTTATATACTTAGATACCAATCTACTCTATATACTTATAAATTTTATATACTTAGATACCTATATACTTTATAAACCCTATATACTTTATATACCTGGATACCTATATACTTCATTTACCTATATACTATTGGTTATTCATTCATTCCCGGTTGTTTCAGTTTCCAATTCGTCTTTTGTTTCTCCTCATCTACCATTTTCTTCACATCATCCAGCAATTTTTTGGCGTCGTACACAATCCCGTCCTTGATCGTATACTTTACTCCGCCCTTTCTTATCACTTCATTTTTCTCATTCATGAAAATAGCTCCGGTGCCATAAAGAACCTGTAAGTTCTCCAGCGGGTTAGCGTCCACGATCACGAGGTCGGCAAGTTTCCCCACTTCCACGCTGCCTAAATCCTTTTCCATTCCCAGCGCCTGCGCTCCATACAAAGTGGCCGAGCGGATCACTTCCAGCGGGTGAAAACCGGCTTCCCGCAAGAGTTCCAGCTCACGGATATATCCAAAACCATAGGTCTGGTAAATAAATCCGTTATCAGAACCGGTAGTCACTCTTCCGCCGCGATTCTTGTACTCATTGATAAAGGTCATCCACAAACGATAATTTTCTTTCCAGGCTACTTCCTGTTCCGTCCCCCAGCTGAACCAGTAAGAACCATGCGATTCACGGCTGGGTTCATAGAATTTCCAGAGCGAAGGCAGGGTATACAGTTCATGCCATTCCGCCCGGCGGGCTCTCTGCAGGTCACGGTTGGCATCATAGATATTAAAAGTCGGGTCGAGTGTAAAATCAAGCGACAGCAATTCATTCATCACTTTATTCCATTGTTCGCTGTAAGGCGGCGCCGCCTGTTTCCATAATTTACCGGCTTCTTCAAAACGATTCTGCTCATTGCCATAAATATAATTGAGCGGGTAATCCTGTACGGTGCGGTTGGTAAACAAAGCTTCCGGCAAACCATACCAGTGCTCCATGGAAGTCATACCGGCCCTTGCGGAGTTAAGTACATTCCATCTTGCCACATCCATCTGTGCATGGTGACAGCAGCTGCGCAATCCCAGTTTTTTATTTTCCCGGATCGCGGCATCCATCACTTGCGGTGCAGCTCCAAAAAATTTGATGCCATCCGCTCCTTTTTTTGCATTCTCTCTTGTCCATTCAATGGCCTGCTCTGCCGTGGTGATTGGCGTTTTGGAGCCCATTCCAAAAGCCGTATAAGCAAAAATCCTTGGCGCGGTGATCTTATTCTCCGCACTCAGCTTCTTCTCATCGAGTGTCCACTCCAGGCCATTCCCGGCCGAAGGATCACGGATCGTGGTGATACCATGCGCCATCCAGAGCTTGAACACATATTCCGCGGGAGTGCCCTGTGCTTTGCCGCCGATATGTCCGTGCATATCAATAAATCCCGGCAAAAGGTACATACCGGAACAATCGATCTCTTTTCCGCCTGCTTTGAGTGGAGTTTTTGCATTCACACCCGCGATCTGTACGATCCGGTTTTTCTCGATCACGAGATCGAAGGGACCATTGGGAGGCGCACCGGTTCCATTTACAATAATGACTTTCCGGATGATCAGTTGGGAATACGGCCCATCGCCTTCATTTTTTTCCGGCGCCTTTTGTATTTGTGCTACAAGAGCATTAAAGAAGAAAAAGCCAACGCATAAAAGAAAAAGCCTGGTTCGCATAACTGATTGTTTTGGGAAAAACAAGTTAGCAAAAACGAAGCAGACTGAGGGGTGAAATTATTCGAATGAATAACTGATGGACCCGTCCTTCTCATCCTTGAGGCTGATCCCCAGTTGGGCGAGCTGGTTCCTTATCTTATCAGAAGTGACGAAATCTTTTTTGCTTTTTGCCTCTTTGCGGATATCCACCAGTAATTGCATAACGCCCTGCAGTTTGGCATTATCTGCTTCGTTCACAGCTTTCAATCCAAATACATCCTCGAGGTAACTTTTGAATTTTGACTGCATCAACACAACCGTATCTTTTGACAGGGAAGCCAGTGGTATCGTTTTATCTTTTATTGAATTGATGACAGGCACCAGCTCAAACATACTGGCCAGTACCCTGGCTGTATTAAAATCATCATTCATGTGCTCGTCAAATTCTGCCACGAGGCCCCTCACTTTTTTATCCAATTCCTCATCCCTCCCCACTTCACTCTCGCCACTCCCCACCAGCTTCTTCAGATTCTCATACGCTTCCCACAGCCGTTTCAGCCCTTTTTCCGCTGCTTGCAGCGCTTCGTTGCTGAAATCAAGTGTGCTGCGGTAATGTGTCTGCAGCATGAAAAATCGGGTATTCATCGGCGAGTACGCTTTTTCCAGCAAGGGATGAGAGCCACTGAATAATTCTTCCGGTAAAAATCCATTGCCGGCACTTTTGCTCATCCGCACTCCGTTTACGGTGAGCATATTGGTATGCAGCCAGTACCTGACAGGTGATACATTATAGCTTGCCTGTGATTGGGCGATCTCGTTGGTATGGTGGGTGGCAGCCAGGTCCATCCCGCCCCCATGAATATCAAATTGCTTTCCCAGGTATTTTTCACTCATCGCCGAACATTCAATATGCCAGCCCGGAAAACCCATGCCCCAGGGTGAAGGCCATTGCATCAAATGTTCGGGTCCTGCTTTTATCCAGAGGGCAAAATCCAATCTGCCTTTTTTCTCCTCCTGCCCGTCAAGGTCCCTGGTCCCTTCCAGCAAGTCTTCCAGTTTCCTGTTGGTCAGTATACCATAGGGTTTTTCTTTATTATATTTTTCTACATCAAAGTAGACCGTACCATCGACTACGTAGGCATACCCATTGGCAATGATCTGCTTCGTCATGCTGATCTGTTCGGTTATATGTCCTGTTGCTGTGGGTTCAATGGTGGGAGGTAGTGTATTGAAAAAGTCCATCACTTTATGGAAGCCAACGGTGTACTTCTGTACGATCTCCATGGGCTCCAGTTGTTCCAGTCTTGCTTTTTTAGAGAACTTATCGTCTCCTTCGTCCCTGTCACCTTCCAGGTGACCGGCATCTGTTATATTCCTGACATAGCGTACTTTATAGCCCAGGTAAGTGAGATGACGATAAATGATATCGAAGGAAATAAACGTACGGCAATTCCCAAGATGTACGTCACTGTAAACGGTAGGGCCGCAAACATATAATCCTACATGCTGCGGCGTAAGGGGTTCGAAAACTTCTTTTTGCCTTGATAAAGTGTTATAGACCTTCAGTTCGCTCATATACAGTGATAAGCTCCAAAAATAATCATTCTGGTCTATTTCTTCAGTTGAACATCCGCTACCAGCATATAATGATCGGAATAGCGTTTGACGATCCGGTTAAACTGTTTGACCCGGAAATGCTTGTCACAAAAGATATAGTCGATGCGCAGGGTTGGGGAAAGCCCTGAAAAAGTCCGGCCAATGCCAAATCCTTTCTTCAGGAAAGCATCCTGCATGCTTCCCCGTACGGTAAAATAGGTATAGGAGTTCGGGACATCATTCAGGTCGGCACAAAAAAGGAGGGGGTGGGGACTGTTTCCCATTATCTCTTTGATCACATCCGCCTGGATACTGCGATAAGAAAATCCTTTTTTTACTTTGGATAAGATATTCCTTGAATTGGACACCAGGCTATCCTGGCCCGTTTTGATCTTCCCGATCCGGATGTAATCTTTCTTGCCCAACTGCAATGATTGTAAGTGAGTAGTATAAAACCTTATGGTATCCTCTCCAAATTTTATATCGGCATGGATCAAGACATCGGGTAAAGTCGGCCTGGGATAGCGTATCATCCCGCTGTCAACGATCGGGAAACGGGAGAAGATGATGGAACTGTAAAAATGGTTATCGCCATCCGTATCATAATTAAAATAAAAATAAGGATAACCCAATTCCTGCACGGCTTTGATATTATTGTAATAAGTCGAATCGATAGAAGTGTGGAACTCCTGCAGGCAAAGCACATCGGCGTCCTGCTGGCGGATAAGGTCCATCATTTTCAACCGGGTCTCGCTTCCGCGGTTATGATTTCTTTTTAATTCAATAAAGCGGGCCACGTTCCAGCTCGCTACCCGTATCCTTCCCTGTTCTTTTTTGTATTCGAATTTAACAGGCGCATGAAACGCAAAAAATACGCTGATACTTGGTATGCTTACCAGCAAGGATATCCCGGAAATAAGCGCATAGCGAGGTTTGAGGAAGAGCAGCCATCCCCCCAGGAAAAAGATAACGATAATAAGCAGGAAAGGAAAAGCCAGTCCCAAAAAAGTAATATACCACCACTTCTGGGGATTGAGATAAGGTGCCAGGCAGGATAGAAGGAAAAAGAACACTATCACTACATTGACATAAATAAAAAACCGCTTGGTGAAGAGACGGAATTTGCTGGCCATTCATGCAATTTAATGAAAAGCTGTTAGCGTTTAGCCATTAGTTCATTCTAAGCAACATTATTCAGCAGCTCTCTTTAAAAATTCTTTTTCTTCCTCCGTGAGCTGGTTAAACCCAACCTGGTTGATCTTATCCAGGATCTCGTCGATACGTTGCGGGGTGACATTGGGTGTTTTTTTATAGGGATCACCGGAACTCTTGTAGAATAATTCTTCTTTTAGTTTCTTTCCTTTTAGTGGTTTATCGGGGTTGAATAGATTATTGAACCAGTCATAGAGGTTATTCATCCACTCGCTCCAGTCATACCCCCTGTTAAAAAAGAAAATAAAAAGAAAGCCGGTAAAAGCGCCAGCCAGGTGAGTGATCAGTGTACCCGTATCGCCGATGGAAACAGTAGCAAAATCGGAGATCATATATACTCCTGTCAATACCCACAGTGGTAAGCCCCCTTTCAGCAATGGAAATATCCTGTACCCCGGTGATACCATCGTGGTGGCAACGGCAACCGCCATTACGCCTGCCGCGGCTCCGCTTGTTGTAGCATAAGGCTGCAACTGACTCAGCGATGGCAATAAATTGTACGCAAGCAGGAATGCGATGGCGCCCCCGAATGCCCCATAAATAAAAACTGGAATGATCTTTTTATTGCCCGTAAGGTCCTGCATAATATACCCAAAACACCATAACCAAAGCATATTGGAGAATATCTTCCAGATATTATCGTGGGCGAACATCTGCGTGAGAATGGTCCAGGGTTTACTGAGAAACGTATTCAAATCGGCGGACAGTACAAATAGTCCCAGCACATTTTTATTGAATAAAGGAAGGGCGACCTGCTTGTCCTGGTAATTAAAATACCAGAGTGCTTTTACAAAAGCCAGTATCACGAAGAGGATCAGGCTGAGCGCAACCAACATCATCAGTGGACTTGTTTTTTCTCCCTGCGCTATTTTTTGTTTGTATTGTTTCTCTTCGAACGTCATGCTGTTTTTTGTCTCCCCGACGAAAATCGGGATGGTTCCTCTATCATCCCGGCGAAAGCCAGGACTAGTTCCTCTGTCATCCCGGCGAAAGCCGGGATATCTAATATAACGTTTTCTTATTGGTTTTGTTCCAGATCATTACAATAATAAACCCGGTGATTGCGCCACCCAGGTGAGCGAAATGCGCAATATTATCACCCTGCAACTGGCCGATACCACCAAACAGATCGATCCCGATATAAACAAGGGCCAGCCATTTCGCCTTGATTGGGAAGGGAATAGGTATTAGCATTAATTCAGTATTGGGGAACAGGTAGGCAAAAGCCACAAAAATACCCATGACCGCGCCCGAAGCACCTACCGCAGCGGCGTTCCCGCCCATTATATATTGCATCAGCAGGTGCGTGGCTGCCGCTCCTACTCCGCAGGCGAGATAAAAGATCAGGAAACGCTTGCCGCCCCAAACATTCTCCAGGATACGGCCAAACATATAGAGACCGAACATATTAAAAAGAATATGAAAGAATACGATATTGCCCTGTGCCGTGTAAGTGGAATGGGCAAACATATGTGTGACAAGCTGGTAAGGCCTGAAATCAGGATCGTTGACGGGGTACAAAGCAAGCTTTTGCGTGAGGAACATGGTCAGCCCGTCTTTTTTATCATAGATCAGTTGGGCTATCCATACGAGTACATTAATGATGATCAGGTTCTTGACAATAGGCGGGAAACGGTCAACCCTGGTAAATTTTAAATTACTCATGCGGCAAATTTACAAGTTTATCGGGTGGCTTGGGGTGTATTGGGCTTCAGCAGAACCAAATCTTTCTTTAAAATAAATCCATAGGTAGTGTTGCCCTTGCTGTTGGTAAAAGCGGCTTCGATGAAATGCTTAAATTGTTTCGACGAACTGATGGTATTGCCTTTTACGACATAGGCTTTTTTCGGTTTTGATCCTATAGCCGGGCTGCTGTAAAAATACGTTCTAACAGCTGTGACCTTCCATTCGTTGCTATCAACATTATAATAAGGCGTAAACTGTTGCAGGCTGATATCACCGATCTCAGTTCTTGTGATTATGCTTTCTTCCATTGTCTTGTCCGGGTCGCCTGCATGGAAACTGGAAGATGTATGCGCTTGCAGGAACCAGTCCTTTTTTATCTTATCATACCGGAACGTATAACCCGCTGTCCAACGCCAGCTGCTGCCGCCATAAAAATCAGCCGTGAACTCGCCGGCTTTTACGGTCAATCCCTGGTAAGGATCACCCATCGATCCCCCGCATTGTTTACATCCTACCAATTCATTATTGCGTACCGCCTGTTTCAACGAACCATCGGGCTGGCGAAGAATAAGCAGGAAAGGCCTCGCCGCTTCCCAGTTGGCATTCTCATAGGTCAGCGTATCTTCTCCCAGCACTTTCAGTATAAGCAGGTAATCAGAAAGTTTATCTCCATTCAGGTCTTCCTTTACAAAATCCAGTGATTCGTAACCTTTAAGGATAAATGGTTTCAGCTCTGCCGGTACTTCCGTGTTTTGAGCGTTTACCGGGAAACAGCTTATCCAACAGAACATAGCTGCAAGAAAAAATTTCATATAACGGGTTTATGGTTTCAATTTTAACTGCACCACGTTCTCAATATGATGCGTATGCGGAAACATATCTACCGGCTGCACTTTTGTTACGGTGTATTTCTCATCCAGTAAGTTAAGGTCCCTTGCCTGTGTTGCGGGGTTACAACTCACATATACCATCGTCGGCGCAGCGATCTCCAGTATTTTCCGCGTCAATTTTTCATGCATACCCGCCCTGGGTGGATCGGTGATGATCACATCCGGTTTTCCGTGCAGGGCAAAAAAATCAGTATTGCAAATATCGATCACATCTCCTGCATAAAATTCCGCCGTGTGCAATCCATTCAGCGCGGCGTTCTTTTTTGCATCCTCGATTGCAGCCGCGATCATTTCCACCCCGATAATTTTTTTGGCCCTAGAGCTAACAAAAATCCCGATACTTCCCGTACCACAATAAAGATCGTAAACAGTTTCTTTCCCGGTCAGCTCAGCAAATTCCCTTGTTACTTTATATAATTGTTCCGCCTGTCTGGTATTGGTTTGAAAAAAAGATTTGGGACCAATCTTGAATTGAAACCCTTCCAGCTTTTCGATCGCATAACCCTTCCCGGAATAAACCACCGGCTCCAGGTCGTACAAACTATCATTCCATTTTATATTAACCGTGTATAAGAGCGTGCTGATGGCTGGAAATTTTTCTTCCACATATTCCATCAGCAGCTTTATTTTTTTCTCATCATTTTCTCCCACTACAATATTCACCATCAGTTCGCCGGTCGTACAAAGACGGACCTGCATGGTCCTTAAAAAACCATGGTGTTCCCGGATATCATAGAACGGCCAGTCGTTTTTTATAGCGAAGTCTTTTACCGCAAGCCGGATCGCATTCGTGGGCTCCGCCTGCAGGTAGCAGGTTTTTATTTCTACAATTTTATCAAAGAATCCTTTTGCGTGAAAACCTGCCCCCCTGAATCCCCCCGAAGGGGGGACTTTAGAAATCTCCGCTAGTATGGGAGTTTCATTTATTAATGTTTCTTCGTTAAGCCTCCCCTTTGGGGAGGTTGGAGGGGCCGCCGGCTTCTCTTTTGTAAACTCCTTCGTACCAAACGTGTATTCGATCTTATTCCGGTAGTATTTTGTTTCAGCAGCACCGAGTATCGGTTGAAAAACGGGTAAAGGAACTTTCCCGATCCGTTTTAAAGTTTCCTCCACCTGCCGGTGTTTGTAAGCCAGTTGTTTTTCATAAGGCAGCATCTGCCATTGGCAACCCCCGCAAACACCGAAATGAGCGCAAAATGGTTCAACCCGGTCGGGAGATAATTCATGAATTTTTATGGGCACCCCCTCTGCCCAGTCCTTTTTACTCTTCAACAGCCGCACATCCACGATGTCGCCCGGCACCACCTGCTCAATAAAGATCACTTTTCCATCTACCCTGGCCAGGGATTTACCCTCTGCCGCGTAATCCTCCACCAGCAGCTTTTCCAGCACGATATTTTTCTTTTTTCTGCTCACGGCGCAAAAGTATCGTTTAAAAGTTTAAGCTTGAACGGATAGGCTTTGCGGCGCGGGGGCCGGGCAAGACAGATAAATCCAGGCGACTACAACCATTTACAGGTAAACAGAGTCTTTCGCATTAACAAAGTTTAAACCCTGCCTACCATGCCTGCGGCAGGTAAACCGGCAGGCAGGCCTTAAACCTTAAACTTTTAAGCACGGTTTTTATACCTTTACCAGATTCTTCTGACTATGAAAAGAATTTTTTCGCTGGCCTGCCTGCTTTTGGGGTTCACTGCTTATTCCCAGGATGCTTACGTGATCAAAGTGACCTTTAAGCCTTACAAAAAACAGTATATCTATCTGGGTCATTATTTCGGCAAGCAATACCCCATTATTGATTCCGCCATGCTGAACGATAAAAGCGAAGCGGTTTTTAAAGGGAATAAAAAACTCCAGGGAGGGATTTACCTGGTCGGCTATCCTAACAAAGCAGGATTTTTTGAGATCCTGGTGGACAACCAGCAAAAATTCTCCGTAATCGCCGATACGGCCACCATGAAAAAAGGGATACAGTTCGTCAACTCTCCTGATAATGTTCTATTCAATGGTTACCAGCAATACATGTCGCAGCGCGGCAAACGGATCGGGGAAATTCAGCAACAACTGAAGAATACCACCACGAAAAGCGATTCCACGATCCTGATCGCCGAACTGACCAAAGAAAATAAATTGATGAACGAGTACCGCGAGGAGTATATTAAAAAACATCCCGGTAATATCCTTAGTGTGTTACTGGTCACTATGCGGGAGCCGGAAATGACCGGGAACCTCCGTAATCCAAAAACAAGAGAAGACTCTATTGCTTCCTATAATTATGTAAAGCAACATTACTGGGATGGCGTTAATTTCTGGGATGGGCGTATCGCTTACACAACCTTCTTCGAAGAAAAACTAGACAAGTATTTCCAGCAGCTCGTAGCTCCCCAGCCCGATTCCGTGATAAAAGAGATCGACTGGATGATGGGCTATGCGACTGCCAATGAAGAAATGACCCGCTTCCTGCTGGTAAAATTCACCAACCGGTACTACGTACAGAAATACATGTGGGAAGATGCCATCTTCCTGCACATCTTTGAGAAATACTATGCGCAGAAGAATTATTCCTGGTTGGCCGAAAAAGGACGGAAAGCTATTACCGAACGGGCCTACAGCCTGATGGCGAATATCATCGGAAGCCCTGCCGAAGAGATCGAACTGCCGGATAGTACGGGCAAGACCCGCTCCCTGTATGCCGACTCAGCGGCTTATACCTTACTCGCTTTCTGGGATCCTACCTGCCAGCATTGCAAGGAAGTATTACCCAAACTGGATTCGATCTACCGCGCAAAATGGAAAGCCCTTGGCGTAAAACTTTTCGCGGTCGCTAAGGAAACCGATGGCAGCAAAAAAGATTGGATGGATTTTGTCCATGGGCAGCAGCTGGATGAATGGACCCATGTATATTATTCAAAAGCGGATGACAAAGCCCGAATTGCATCCAATATCCCGGGTTATTCGCAACTATACGATATACAGAGTTTCCCTACTTTATATTTGCTGGATAAAGACAAACGGATCATCGCGAAAAAACTTACTTACCAGCAAATGGACGAAGTACTTGAAATAAAAATGAAAGGACAGTAAGCAAGATAGAAACCAGCAACTAGTAACCAGCAACAAGAAATAACATGAACAAGAAATTACTGATCGCCATTATTGGTTGTTTTATTATGCTGAATGGCTCTGCCCAAACACTGTTCACCTACGGGAAATACAGTGCCGATGCAAAGGATTTCCTGAAAGCCTATAACAAAAACAATACACAACCAGTGGTGAACAAAGCCCGGTCGATCAGTGATTACCTGGACCTGTATATCAAATCCAAACTTAAAGTGCTGGAAGCTTATGACCGCCGTTATGATACTTTGGGGCATATCAAATCTGAAGTGAACAACCTGCGCACCCAGATCGCGGAAAATTATATGACGGACCCCGCATTGGGCCAGCGTCTTTTTACCGAAGCCTTCCAGCGCAGCCTGAAAGATATTCATGTCGCCCATATTTTTATCGCTTTCAAGACCGACGGCGCTGCGTTTGACAGTGTTGCCGCGGGTAAAAGAAAAGACGAGATCCTGCGCCGCCTGCAGAAAGGAGAAGATTTTCTTACTGTTGCCCAGCAAAGTTCTGATGATCCCTCCGCGAAGACCAATAAAGGTGATCTCGGTTATATCACTGTTTTTACCCTGCCTTATCAGTTTGAAAATGTGATCTATACCACAGCGACCGGCAAATATTCCTCCCCCATCGTTTCAAAAAGCGGCTACCATATCTTCAAGAACCTGGGCGAAAGAAAAGCCGTAGGTAAAATAAAAGCACAGCAGATACTACTGGCGATACCGCCCGGTTCAGATGATGCAGTAAAAAAACAGGTAAAGCTTTTGGCCGATTCATTGTATAAACGCATCATGGCGGGTGAAAACTTCAACCGGCTCGCCTCCGCTTTCAGTAATGATTATGTCAGTGCCGCTTCCGGTGGAATGATGCCGGATATTGGCCCGGGCCGCTATGATCCTTCATTTGAAAATGTGCTCTGGTCCCTGCCAAAGGACGGTGCCCTGAGCAAACCATTTCTTACCGCACATGGCTGGCATATTGTAAAAAGAATATCCCTTAAACCAGTGATCACCGATCCGACGGACAAGGCAAATATGTCTGATATCCAGGAAAAAGTAAAAGCTGATAGCCGCTGGAGAGCTTCGCGGGATTTTATTTATGACCGGGTGATCAAAACAGCAGGCTTTAAAAAACACCCGTATGATGAAGCTGCTTTCTGGGCGCTTACAGATAGTGTGCTTGACCAGAAACCCCTGGGCATCGGCAGCAAAGTGAATTCCTTTACAAAATTGTTCAGCATCGGTGAGACTGCTTATACGATCGAAGACTGGATCAAATATGCATTTACCAACCGCTATAAACAGGATGGGACTGGCACAAAACCCGGCGCACAGGTTTGGGATGAGTTCGTAAAAGCATCGCAGTTCAATTATTACCATGACCATCTTGAAGACTTCAGCCCTGAATTCCGCAGCCAGATGCAGGAATTTGCGGATGGCAATCTTTTCTTCGAGATCATGCAACAGGAAATATGGAATAAAGCACAGTCCGATTCGGCAGCACTCGAAGCGCTGTATGGTCAAAACAAAACCAGTTATACCTGGAAACAAAGCGCCGACGCGGTGGTCTTCTTTTGTTCTGATATGGTAAGTGCCCAGGCGGCTTATACGCAATTGAAAAAAGATCCGGCCAACTGGCGCAGGATCGCCGATTCATTCTCCGAAAAGATCATCACCGATTCCTCCCGTTATGAATGGAGCCAGGTTCCTGGATTGGAGAAACAAACACCCAAGGCGGGGCTGATAACAGCGCCTTTGTCCAACACAACTGACAACACGGCGTCTTTTGCCTATATCATCCGGGTTTACAACCAGCCAACCCAGCGTAGTTTCCCTGAAGCAAGGGGATTGGTGATAAACGATTACCAGGAGGTATTGGAAAAAAGATTTGATGAGGCATTGAAAAAGAAATACCCGGTAGTGATTGATCAGAAAGTGTTGGCCGAAATAAGCAAGTAGAGTGGAATTGGTAATTCCCTATAGTTCTTTCACCACATTTGCGATCACATGTGGTTTTCCCAATGTATAAAAATGAAGGACCGGAACTCCGTTTTTCTTGAGGTCCTTTGCCTGGTGTAACAACCACTCCTGTCCCACTTTTTCCACTTCCTCATCGTTCTTGCATCGGAGTATCCCGGCAGACAATTCATTCGGCAGGTCTATATAGAATGTTTTGGGCAGTACGGTGAGTTGTTTCTTGCTCGTTACCGGTTTAAGACCCGGTATGATCGGAACATTGATACCAATGGCACGACAGGCATCCACGAAAGAATAAAAGCTTTTGTTATCAAAGAACATCTGCGTGATGATATAATCTGCGCCCGCATCCACTTTTGCTTTCAGGTAAGCCAGGTCGGAATCCATATTCGGCGCTTCAAAATGTTTTTCCGGGTAACCGGCCACGCCGATGCAGAATTCCGTTTTCTGAGTTCCTTTCAGGTCGTCTTCTAGGTAAATACCTGCGTTGAGGTTGACCACCTGTTTCAGCAGTTCGCTGGCATATTTATGCCCGCCCGGTTCCGGTTCAAAAGCCGTTTCATTCTTGGCAGCATCCCCCCGCAAAACCAGCACATTATCGATACCGAGGTAACGCAGGTTGATCAGGGCATCCTCTGTTTCGTTGATGCCGAAACCGCCGCAGATAAGATGCGGAACCGTATCCACGTTGTACTTGTTCATGATGGCGGCACAGATGCTCTCGGTTCCTGGTCTTTTTCTCACCACCACTTTTTCAAATGTACCATCCCCTCTTTTTTTGAAAACATGTTCGCTGCGGTGATAGGTCACATTGATAAAGGAAGGCTTGAACTGCATCAGCGGGTCGAGATGGTTATACAATGCTTCGATGCCCTTGCCTTTTAAGGGGGGCAATACTTCAAAAGAAACCAGGGTATCCGTTGCCTGTTTGATATGATCGATCACCTTCATAAGGGTGCAAAGCTAACGATGCGCGGGGATTAGTCAAAACGATGTTAACGATGCCTGTAATTCTTAATGAATAAGCCCCGATTAGCTCTCATAGCTTATTTTTGTCCCTATGGCAGTCTCCATTGAAACAAGGGGTCTTGTAAAAAAATATGGCAGCCGCACGGTTGTCGACCATGTTTCTTTTGACGTGAAGCAAGGGGAGATCGTAGGGCTGCTTGGACCCAACGGGGCGGGCAAGACCACTTCTTTCTACCAGGTGGTGGGTTTGATAAAACCCGATGAAGGCAAAGTTTTCCTGAACAACGAAGACATCACCCGGCTGCCGATGTATAAAAGGGCTAAGATGGGAATCGGTTACCTGCCGCAGGAAGCTTCTGTTTTCCGCAAACTCAGCGTGGAGGATAATATATCTGCGATCCTGGAAATGACAACCCTTTCCAAAAAAGAACAAAAAGACAAACTGGAATCCCTGCTGAACGAATTCCGCCTGCAGCATGTAAGAAAAAGCAACGGGGATGTATTAAGCGGTGGCGAGAGAAGACGTACGGAGATCGCCCGTGCCTTATCGGTAGATCCGAAATTCATTTTACTGGATGAACCATTTGCCGGGATCGACCCCATCGCGGTGGAAGATATACAGGCCATTGTGGCCCGGTTAAAATACAGGAATATCGGAATCCTGATCACGGATCATAATGTAACGGAAACTCTTTCTATTTGTGATCGTGCTTACCTGCTGATCGATGGAAAAATATTCAAACATGGCACTGCGGAAGAACTGGCAGAAGATGACGAGGTCCGTCGCTTATACCTTGGAAGAAATTTTGAATTGAAGCGGAAGGATTATTTGCATGAAGAGGCGAGAGAAAAAAGAGCAGAGTAAACTAATTTTTCATTTATTAATTTACCAAATGCGGGATGAGACAAATTTTTCTTTCTATATCGCTACTCCTGCTGCTTCCTGCTTATATCCTGGGGCAAATCGCTCCTTCACTTACTGTTCCCCGCGGTCACAAGGATATGGTACGGAACTGCTATTTTACTCCTACTGATCGTTATCTCATTTCTACAGACTATGACCATGTACTTTGTATCTGGGATGGCGATGATGGAAGACAGGTATTTACATTACGGGACAGTACTGCTTCATTTAGTAAAATAGAGGTAAATAATTCTTCAACACTTATTACAGCTTTAACTGATTCAGGGAAATTGTATATCATAGATTTCATCACACTAAAGATAAAAAAAACAGAGGATAGCGTAGTTGACTATAGCTTGCATAGAAAAGAAGAGGTAATTTTTTTTGCACACCGCTCTGGTAGTATTTATAAATACACCCCGAAAAATAATCTTGTAAAGAAAATCAGGTATGCACCTAACCTTCAACCCGAAAAGCTGGTTACACTTTCCCAAACTGAAATCTGCATCCAGGATAATACAAAAGGGATTTTTATTATTAATGAAACAAGCGGCAAAGTCGAACAGGTAAGAGCTGCTACAGCTACTTCATTAAAGCTTCACGACTATCATTCTGCATCCGGTAACCTGTTATGCAGCTATTTTGACTCTTATAATAACAAAGTGGCAATATTTAATATTGACGCCCGGACCCGGTCTGTGAAGGGGAAGATTAGCTTAGATAGACAGTACCGCGGTCCCGATTGCCTTTATACAGCGGATGCTACCAGGATCGTTGCAACAAATGTATCCGGTGACCCGGATGGCTATTTAACTATGGCTCCCCCGGTTATTTATTCCTTTAACACAGCCAGGATCGATACGATCAATAGTGAAAATACATTTCAGTTAAATGAATTGAATATTAATTATTCGGGCAAAAATGCTGTCATTAAAAATTCCAATGATTCTGATGTTATTTTTGGCAAGTATGACTTTCGTCATAACACTATTGATTTTGTTAGCCGCCAAAATATCACCCAGGATGACCCAAAATTTGCCTGTGCCAATAACAGTACAAAGATTGCAGTTTTTCAAAAAGGCATATTGCTTCCGGCCATTTATCCAGAAGGCAGGATTGACCCCAACAAACTAACTGAGATAAAAAAATATAATGATTTGAAAATTAATTTTTGGACTACCTCTTCAAAGGCCGGGAATAGCAGCACAGAAAAAAAATTTGATTTTTTACTCGCTAATCAAACAGGACTAAACGACTCTACAATACTTAGCAGCAGGGATAGCCTTGATGAAAATAGTGGTTTTTATACTTGTAGTATAGGAACCATCTACAAAGTACAGAATGGTTATACAAAAGACAGTATAAAGTTTCTGTTTCAGCATATGGCTCGGCCTTATTTCAATTCAGGTCAGTTATTTTGGTCACTCAACAATAATTTTTTCATACTTGACATAGCAAATCTGAAAATAAGCGATAGCATTTCCTTTCCTCCGGATAGTAGAATTGATCATCTACAGCAAAGAGGAACCAATGTACTAATCAACAAGAGCCCCGGTTCTTATTCATGTAAATATGATATTATTCAAAAAAAAATTACTGATACCGCTTTTATAGACATGAGTTCCTTTATAAAACCATTGGATGAAATTAACTATTCGCATCGCACTGAAGGAATGCCTTCTGAAAATGCTGTAAAAGATTACGACTACATCCAGAACACCATATTTGAATATCCTTTTTTCTATGGTCGTGTGGATACAGTCGCTGTATTTGATTCTGTTGGTGAAATAAGTTCTTACCAGGCCGTGCAGGCTGTTCCTTATGTTACTGTTATTTCGAACCCCGACTCCCCGGATGCAAAACAAATGGATATTTCTGCCAAGATTGAAAACATGCCTGTTCAACAGGTTCGTCATTGGTACAATGGCTTTTATGTCATTATGACAAAAAGTAACAGCCTCTTCCTTTATTCATTATTACAGGATTCTGTACTAAAAAAAATCAACTGTATAACGAATCAATACTCCAAACTCTTTATTTGGGAAAAGAATAAAAATATAATTGTCTCCGATGAGAACCGGAATGATGTTTATATTATAGATATAGTGGCTGGTAAAATTATTTCTCATTTAAAAGGGTTTTTTAACCCGTTAATTAATCAGACGGACGGACTATTACTATTACAGGATGCAGCATTTGAGAATTATTATGTTTATACAGAAAAAGACTACCATTATATTTCATCTATAACCCCTTTTTCAAAAACCGAATATGTCGTAAATACCCCGAATGGATTATTTGATGGAACAGATAAGGCAGTAGAAAATCTTTATTTCCTGATCAATGATGCTACTGATAAAAATAAGCCCTGGAAAACAATTGACCTTACCCAGCTTAAAGCCAAGTATTACATTCCCGGTCTGTGGGATAAACTGATGGCCGGCGATTCAACCGATCTGCCTGATGTGGAAAGTATTAAAAATCTTTCGCTGGCCCCTGAAATAATTACTGACAGTAGTTACTCTTTTACCAAACCTTACAAAATTACCCTGCTCGATAAAGGAGGTGGCATCGGTGCAGTTCGGATCGTTATCAATGGTAAAGAAGTAATTGCAGATGCAAGAAAAAATAAAACCGCCGCCAGGAAAAAGCTAACACTGGCAATAGATCTTCAGCCCTATAAAAAATATTTTAGCCCGGATAATAATACCATACAGGTTTTTTCATCCAACACAGACAGCAGCCTTACTTCAAGAGGGTTAATTGTTGCCTCATCCGGCAAATCAGGCAAGCAGGCTAACCCAAAATTATTTGTCATCAGCATCGGCACCAGTGATTATAAAGGAACTGAAATTGATCTTCAATATTCTTCAAAAGATGCTCTCGATATAGCAACAGCATTAAAAGCCGGTTCCCAAAAGCTATTCGGTGCAGACAGCACCTTTGTCTATACACTTACCAGTAATGCCACAGATTCGACAAGGCTTCCTTCCAAGAAAAATATTGTCCGGGTATTCACAGAAGTAAGCAAATTAGCTGCTGCAAAAGATATAGTTGTTCTTTACCTGAGTGGTCATGGTATTAATACCAGTGGCTCGCAGGGAGATTTTTATTACCTGACCAAAGAAGCATATACTGCAAACGCTTCAGCGTACACCTTTAAAGAAGTACTGAAGTTTGTCGGTATCAGCAGTAATGAATTCACCGAATACCTGAAAAATGTTGCCGCCCGCAAGCAATTATTTATTATTGACGCTTGTGCATCCGGGAAAATGGTGGAGAACCTGATAGCTCACAGGGATATACCTTACAGTACTTTAAAAGCCCTGGATAGGTTGAAAGACCGGACTGGTACCCATATTATTACCGGCTGCGCAGCTGATGCAGTTAGTTATGAAGCATCAAGATTCGGACAGGGCATCCTTACGTATAGCTTGCTTGAGGGAATGAAAGGCGCTTCTCTCCGGGACAATAAATTCCTGGATGTTGCCCAATGGTTTCAATATGCCAGGGAAAGAGTTCCGCAATTAGCTATCGGTCTCGGAGGCATTCAAACTCCACAAGTGTATAGCCCTTCGGGTAATGAAAGTTTTGATATTGCAGAATTAGATGAAGACGAAAAAAAACAAGTCCCCCTGGCGCAGCAAAAGCCGGTTTTTATCAAAAGCATTTTCCAGGAAGAAGAAAAATTTTTTGACATATTGTCTGTTGGCCGGTTCCTGGATAGTAAACTTTACGAAACTTCATCAAATAATAAGAATAATAATTTTATTTTTTTTCCTGTAGATGAATTTGCAAATGCATACCAGGTGCTTGGCCGCTATAAGGTCAGTAACAACCAAATTCTAGCTGTAATAAAAATTACCAATCCCTCCACGCAGGAAATAGTAAGCTCTTTTTCTGTTTCCGTTCCTGATACCCTCCTTTTATCGGCTGCAATAATTGAAAAAATAAGGGAATTGAAATAAATCCGGTTATTTTGTAGCTATTGCTTTGAATGAAACTACTCTCCCCTGCCATATCATCTCTTGCTCGTATGCGGCTCTGGCGCATTGAAGGCTGGAAGAATAACCCGCTGGATGCGCAACGCGAAGTATTGCAGGAACTGGTCACTTCTGCCCAATACACTGAGTTTGGAAGGAAGTACGATTTTTCCAACCTTTTTAATATACGGGAATTCAAAGAAGCCGTCCCTATTCATGAATATAATGACCTGAAGCCCTATATCGAACGCATTATGAACGGGGAACAGAATATTTTATGGAACACCCCGATCTATTGGTTCGCCAAGAGCAGCGGGACCACGAGTGATAAAAGTAAATTCATCCCGGTCAGTGACGAGAGTTTGCAGGACTGTCATTTCAAAGCCGCTAAAGATGTATTGACCCTTTATTACCATTTTAATCCCGATTCTGAATTGCTAACCGGCAAAGGACTGGTATTGGGCGGGAGTCACAATATCAACCCGATGAACAATGAAGCACAGTACGGCGATCTCAGCGCGGTGCTGTTGCAGAATACGCCTTTCTGGGGTCATTGGCTCCGCACGCCCGGGCTCAGCATTGCATTGATGGATGAGTGGGAGAATAAAATTGAAAAATTAGCGGAAAGTACAGTTAAAGAAAATGTTACTTCTATATCTGGTGTGCCCACCTGGACACTGGTATTGTTCAGGAGGATATTAGAGATCACCGGTAAAAAAACCATGAATGAAGTCTGGCCTTCGCTGGAACTATATATGCATGGAGGTGTTTCTTTTACTCCTTACAAAGAACAGTTTCAAAAACTGATCGGCAAAGACATCAACTACCTCGAGATGTACAATGCCAGTGAAGGTTTTTTTGCAGCGCAGGATACGCCGGGAAAAGAAGGCATGCTCTTGTTTACTGACCACGGCATTTTCATGGAGTTCATGCCTGTCAGTGAATATGGTAAAAAAGATCCACAGACAATAGGGCTGCAGGATGTGGAGTTGGGCAAAAATTATGCTCCCGTGATCAGCACCAATGGCGGGTTGTGGAGATATTTACTGGGCGATACGATCCAGTTCACTTCGCTGCTGCCATTCCGGATCAGGGTATCGGGACGTCTCAAACATTATATCAATGCTTTTGGTGAAGAAGTGATCGTTGACAATACCGATAAAGCCATTGCCATTGCTTCGCAGAAAACAGGAGCCGTAGTAAATGATTATACGGCTGCCCCGCTTTATTTCTCTGAAGGTACAAATGGCTCCCATGAGTGGCTGATCGAATTTGAAAAAGAGCCTGCTGATCTTGATTCCTTTACCACTGAACTGGATGCCGCTCTCCAAACTGTGAACAGCGATTACGAAGCCAAACGTCATAAAAGTATTGCATTGCGTTTACCCGTCGTTCATTCGGTGAAAAAAGGCACCTTTAATGAATGGTTGCGTAGCAAGGGTAAACTGGGCGGGCAACATAAAGTACCCCGGCTTGCGAATGAAAGAGTCCTGCTGGAAGAACTGATCTTTTTGAATAAAAATTACATTTGCTGATCTTAATACCAAAACAATGAAACTACTTGAAGGAAAAGTTGCCATCGTTACCGGCGCCGCCCGTGGTATCGGGGAGGGTATTGCCATAAAATTTGCAGAACAGGGTGCTAATGTTGCCTTTACCTATGTAAGCGACAGCAGTGCGGAAAAAGCCGACGCCCTGCAAGAGCGGTTGAATTCCCTTGGCATTCGTGCTAAAGCATATAAAAGCAATGCCGGTGATTTTGCCCAATGCGAAGCTTTCGTGAACGATGTACTGAAAGAATTTGGCACCGTTGATATCTGTGTAAATAACGCCGGAATATCAAAAGACAACCTCTTGTTACGCATGACACCCGATCAATGGAATGAAGTGATACAGGTGAACCTGAACAGCGTCTTCTATATGACCAAACAGATCATCCGCCCGATGATGAAGGCTAAATCCGGTTCGATCATCAATATGAGTTCCATTATCGGTGAGATCGGGAATGCAGGCCAGTCAAGCTATGCGGCTTCCAAAGCCGGAATTATTGGTTTTACCAAGTCGGTGGCCAAGGAACTGGGCAGCCGCAATATCCGCTGCAATGCTATCGCTCCCGGTTTCGTGGAAACGGATATGACCAGTTATCTAAAAGATGGTGAAGCCGGGGATAAGTACAAAGCCGGAATCCCGCTTGGAAAATTCGCCACGCCCGAAGATATTGCCAATACCGCGTTGTTCCTGGCAAGCAACCTGTCTTCTTATATCACCGGGCAGACGATCAGTGTGTGCGGGGGATTGAATATGTAACTGAAAGTATATGTGGCGAGTGGGGTTTGGCAAGTATCGAGTGGGGTTTGAACAAGCATTATTCCTAATTCCATATTTCTCATTCCTTATTTCTTATTCTTTTAACCTCTTAGCTTAACCCCTCTTTTCCGGATATAGGAATGCCAAAGGATCATCGCAGCGATCGTTCTGAAAGGCCGCCAGGCTTCCGCGATTGCCAGTATTGCTTCTTTGCTTGTTTCTTTGGAAAGTTGCTTTACTTCTTTCAGGCTGTTGACCAGCGCAATATCACCCAGTGGAAATAGATCTGTTCGTTGCAGTGCATGCATCAGGTAAACATCAACGGTCCAGTGACCGATCCCTTTGATACGGATCAGTTGTTCCCTTACTCCCTCATCCTCCAGGGTAGAGAATTTTTTTAATTGTAATTGTTTCGACAGGACAGCATTGGCCAGTTCCCGGGCATAGACGATCTTTTGCCGGCTAAAATAACAGGCTCTTAATTCGGTATCGCTCATGGCAAGTATCTTCGCCGGGGTTACAAATCCTATTTTCCCTTTTAGTTTTTTAAAAGCTGCATAGGCGGATGCCAGCGATACCTGCTGTTCCAGTATAAAGAGGACCAGTGTTTGAAAACTGGCAGGCCTGACCCACATAGGTGGATAGCCATGCTCCAGGATGATGTTTGCAAGGTCAGCATCCTGTTTTGCCAGTTTTTTGCAGATCGCCTTGAAATTTCCTTCATTAAATACCGGGATATTTTGCTCCATTCAACTTATTTTATACTTTCAGTATGACTTAAACCTCTGCTATGAAGAAATTGATCATTCCTGCCATAGGATTAATTGTATTGATCTTTTCCGGCTGTAAAGATAAAAATGTTAAAACAGCTAGTCCCCAAATTACGGATTGTATCGTAAGCCAGGAAGGCATAGACAGCCTGAAACTGGATATGCCAAAAGCCGCGCTGGAAAAATTACTAGGGATAAAAATAACATTGAAACATATAACCGTTGACGATCACTTTTTCGACACCGTACAGGCAAAATATAAGAATATGGATGTCCGGCTTTTGCTGCAGGAAGGCGATTCGCTCGAAGTGGCCAAACTCAGTAGTATCATGACGAGCAGTCCATTATGTAAAACAAGTTCGGGTATTCGTGTTGGTGATGAAAAAATAAAGATCATCGACAGTTACACCGCCAATAGAATTTATGCAGACTACGAATATGAAACATACCCGCAAAGAAGTAAAACAAGATCGACTGTAGCCGTAACTTTTCCCAGTTCCGAGTATGAAAGAAGGATAGCGATTATATTTTACCTGGAAAAAAATAAAATGACCGCTGTAGAAATATCCAACACCTATGAGTTCGATTGATTTTCTTTCACCTAACACTATTTAGTCATGAAAAGCAGCCTTGTTTTTCTTCTGCCCCTCATCCTTTTAATAGCCTGTTCACAAAGTGAGAAGGAAAAAGAGAAAGAAGACCCGAAAAACCTGAATAAAGCATATGTCGTGAGTTTTACAGGGATGGATTCTTTGAAAACCGGCATGACCAAAGCAGAATTGGAAAAACTCTTGGGCATGACCATTCATCTAAAACATATTGGCATTGATGAACAGTTAACAGAAACCATCGAAGCAAAATTCCACGGGCAGGACGTATCACTTGACCTTGCGAGTAGTAGTGAGGAAGCAATCGCGTCCCTGGAAGGAGTGCATACCAAAAGTGCATTGTTTAAAACCATTGAAGGTATTGGTGTCGGTTCGGGGAAAGAAGAAATAATCCGTGCTTATGACCAGCAAGTACTTATCCTTACAGAGGAAGACATGGATAGTACTATAAGTCCCCCGGGGCGAAGCATGGTTATAACGCTGGCTAAAGCTGATGATATACACCAGTCGATGTATTTTGTTTTGGTAAACAAAAAAGTTGTGGGGATAGGCCTGGAGCCGACACCCGAATTTAGGGATAGAGAATAACTGTTTATTTTGAAATATAAACTGCTTCTATGAATAAAATGATCGTTCCTGCTATAGGAATATTTGCACTACTACTTGCCAGCTGTAAGGATAAAAACAGCAAAACAGATGAAACCAAAAAAACTGATTATCTCGTCAGTATGTATGGTATTGACAGTCTGAAACTGGGTATGCTAAAAGGCGATGTAGAAAAAATACTGAATACAACACTCGTTTTTCAACCCGTGAATGACGGTGGTATGGACACCGTCGATGTAAAGTATAAAGGGATGGACTTCGTTCTCTATCTTGAAGAAACCGATTCACAAACTGTGGCGAAAATTATGGGGATGAGCACTACCAGTGCTTCCTGTAAGACAGCATCCGGGGTCGGGGTTGGATCGGATAAGATACAGGTGATCGAGGCCTACCCTGATAATAAAAAATATGTTGCTTCAGAATATGAAACTTACCCGGTGCGAAGTACCACCCGATCAGTGGTCGCTGTGATGGATACTACCGAATCCCGCGCAATACAATTTCATATCATCAATAAAAAAGTAGTGTCCGTAGAGATCAATTCTTATTACGAATTCTATTGAGCCATCAACCGGGTTTAACCATTCAATTTTCTAGTTATGAAAAAAATATTTCTCTTCCTCTCCCTTGTCCTTTTCAGCGTTTGTGCCGTTGCACAAAAAAACGATCATACGGTCAGCTTTGATGGAATTGGGGCAATAAAAATTGGCATGAATAAAGCAGCGCTGGAAAAACTCCTCGGCATAAAGATCGAATTCAAACACATCGGCATTGACGAAGTATACATGGAGAGCATCCAGGCAAAATACCTGGGTGTTGATATGGAGCTTACGCTGTTCAGGAGAGACGATGTAGGGGCAGTGCTTGAAGATATCAGTACTACAAATCCCCTGTGTAAAACAGCGGAGGGTGTTGGTACCGGTACAGACCAACTAACGATCATCAATAAATTCGGAGACCCTTATTTGCTGATCATAGGGCCGGTTTGGGAAGAGGAGGGCGCTGAGTATAGGAGAAGTAAGACTAAAACAACTATCACGGTGGCCGAAATTGAGAATTATCGATCGGCAATCATCTTTTCCCTGGTCAATAAAAAAGTAGTGTCGATCAAAGTTGGTCCCACTCCTGAATTCAGGGACCGGGAGTAATATATCAGCATGCACTTGATTAATAACCTTTAAACTATTGCTTTATGAGAAATTTATTATTGTATACCTTAACCGTTTTTGTTTTATTCAGCTGCAAACAAAAAGACAAAAAAGAACCGGTTAAAAAAGTAGAAAATGCTGACTATATAATCAGCAAGGATGGTATCAATGAATTAAAGATCGGTATGAAAGATACTGAAGTGGAAAAGCTGGTGAACCAACAATTCAAATTCAATTCAGTTAAAGACGCTCCGGGGTATTGGCAGGATACCATAAAGGCAAAATACAAGAACATAGAAGTTTCGTTGTATTTTGAACGGCAATATTCCGATGAGGATAGTTCATTTATGCAGCTTTCTGGTGTGGAAACAAACAGCCCCTTGTGTAAAACTGAATCAGGCATTGGCATTGGAGACGAAAAATCAGCTGTTCTCCCGGCTTATGAAGACAACCCGATAACAATGGGTCCTGAATATGAAGCCGTAAATGATTCCACATGGGCGATGAGCAAAATAAAATATTCAATCAGTGTTAAAGACGATAAGTGGGACAAAGAATTAATTTTCCATTTGGTTAATAAAAAAATTGTCTCTTTGGAGGCAGCCCTTATTATGGGTGATTAAGGAACAGGGGGCTATGGGGTTTTAAATTTCATGATGGCATTCCTGGTAAACTTACTTAAGACCAGGCGCCCGCTGATGGCTGCCCTTTCCAATAAAAGTGTATCCCAGTTCTCCGTTCCTTTCCAGGCAATCTTTTTTATCTGCGCCATGGCTTCGGGGCTGGAATGTGCCAATGTATGAGAAAGTCTTTTGATAGATTCATCCATGCTTTCCTTGTCCGGGTGCAATTCAGCATACAGCCCCTTTCTTTTCGCCCAGTCTGCATTTCGCCACATGGCCGCATCAATAGCCAGCTGTGAAAATGCGGCGTTCCCGATCTTTCTTTCCACCACAGGTCCTACGACAAAGGGGCCGATACCAACTGCCAGCTCACTTAGTTTTACATCAGCACCTTCCGCAGCAATCGCATAATCCACCGATGCCGCCAACCCTACTCCACCCCCCACGCATTTGTCGTGTATCCGGCCAATGATGAATTTGGGACAAGTGCGCATGGCATTGATGACCTGGGCAAAACCACTGAAGAATTTTAATCCCTCCGCCTCATTTTGTATGGCCGACAATTCATCAAAAGAAGCGCCGGCACAAAAAGCTTTCTCCCCTGCCGAGCGAAGAATAATAACGGCCGTATTCGGATCTCCCGCCGCATGTTGGATAGCGGTTGCCAATTCTGCCAGGACCTTTCCAGGTAAAGAATTGCTTTGCGGGTGAAAGAACTCAATGGTTGTGATCCCCTGGTGGGTCTCTGTTTTTACATATGCGTTGGTCATATCATTGATTTTTCTTCGCCACCATTGTCAGGATGGTCGCAATACCAGTTACTTCGTTTGTTTCATCGATCATTTCGACCAGCCATTTTACAATACCTTTATCGATATCATCCCCTCTTTTAAGATCTTCAGGCTTCTCCACTACTCTTTTATCGTTAGGCAATTTTTCCTTGCAGGTAAAACGGATATGTATCTCCGCTCCGGGGTACACAGGTTTAGTAAAGCGCAGTTCATCGATACCATAATTCAGCAACACGGGATTCTTTTCATAACTATCCACAAAAAGACCGGCCGCAAGACTCATGATAAAATAACCATGCGCCACCTGTTGCTCGAACATGGTGCCGCTGAAATCGGTTGTTTTGATATGCGCATAGAAATGATCCCCACTCAGGTCGGCGAACTTGTCAATATCTTCAGAAGTGATCACTCTTTTTTCCGTAATGAGCTGATCTCCGATCTGTAATTCTTCAAAATATTTCTTGAATGGATGCTTGCCGGGAGCCTTTCCTTTTGCATGGGGCTGGTAAACATTGGTCACTTCGGTGATCATGGTGGGCGAACCCTGCAAAGCTGTTCTTTGTAAATAATGTTTTACTCCCCTCAGGCCTCCCATCTCTTCCCCGCCCCCGGCACGACCCGGACCGCCGTGCACCAGCAATGGCAGAGGAGAACCGTGTCCCGTGCTTTCTTTTGCGCAGTCATTATTCAGGATCAATATTCGTCCATGATGCGTGGCCGCACCGATCACATAACTCCGCGCCTGTTTGGAATCCGCCGTAACAATCGTCGAACACAAACTCCCTTTGCCAAGCTTGCTCAGTCCAATGGCTTCTTCGAGGTCTTTGTAAGGCATGATGGTGCTGACGGGTCCGAATGCTTCTATTTCGTGAGAAGGGTTTGTGCTATAACCGTTGGCTTTAGCCAACGGCAATTCATTCATTAATAGTACGGGTGATATGAATGCTCCTTTCTTTGGATCTGCATCAATGACTTCTACACTGTCCAGGCTTCCGTAAACGATCTGCGAGCTCGCCAATAATTTCTGCACCTGTGCTTTTACTTCATTGCGCTGACCTTCTCCTGCCAGCGATCCCATCCTTACAGTGGAGTTGAGCGGGTTACCGATCGGGGTTTGTGATAAGGAGGCTGCGATCGCTCTCCATATATCCTCCATCTTATTGGCCGGAACAAATATCCGTCGGATGCCCGTACAGCGCTGCCCGGCTTTCAGGGTCATTTCTTTTCTTATTTCCTTTACAAATAACTCCCACTCAGCCATACCCGGCACAACATCCTCACCGAGTACGATACAGTTCAATGAATCCGCTTCCATATTAAAAGGAACAGACTCACTCAATATCCTTGGATTTGATTTTAATAACAATCCCGTTGATGCCGAGCCAGTGAATGTCACCACATCCTGCGAGCCAACATGATCCAGCAGGTCACCGGCACTGCCGCAGATCAACTGCAATGAACCTTCGGGTAATATCTTTGAAGCAATGATCTCTTTGACAACCGCCTCGGTTAAATAACTGGTCACGGTAGCCGGTTTTACGATACAGGGCATTCCCGCCAGCAGGTTTACCGCGATCTTTTCCAGCATTCCCCACACAGGAAAATTATAGGCATTGATGTGGATCGCTACCCCTTCTTTGGGAACAAGTATATGTGTTCCCATAAAAGTATTGTTCTTGCTTAAGTTGTGACTTTCCCCATCAATACAAAATACTTCGTCAGGAAATTTCCTGCGCAGCGATGCATTGGCAAATAAATTCCCGATGCCTCCTTCGATATCTACCCAGCTATCGGCCTTGGTGGCGCCTGTCCTGTAACTGATGGCGTAGAATTTATCAAGATGCTTTCTTAAATGCAGGGCAAGCGCTTTGAGCATATTTCCCCGCTGGTGAAAACTCATCTTGCGGAGGGCAGTATTACCCGTTTTCCTGGCATAGCCCGCCATAGCCGCAAAATCCAAACCCTTGCTGGTAGCCGTCGCGAACGGGTCACCCGTTACCGCGTCATACAATAATTGTCCATCCCCATCGCCATTTACCCAACTCCCATTGATATAGTTCCCGAGTTTGTTCATACAATGCCCTTTGTCTCCGGCGAAATTACCTAATCCTTTGCTATACTCAGGATGACAAGTTTAAAAGATCTGGCAGCTGATAGATGGTTTATATTTGCAAAATCAAATAGATGGATATGAAAAAATGGATATTTCCCGTAATCCTGACCACAATTATTGCCTGTAATAATGCTGATAAGAAAAATGATGGGCAGGCTAAAAAAGAGCCCCAGACACAGGCTGACAGCCTGATGGCCGAAGTGATGGATGGACACGATGTGGGTATGGGAAAAATGGGCAAGATCAGGGCTGCACAGAAAGAAGCCAAACGGGTGCTTGATTCCCTGGGCACGCTTCCCGCAAAAGCACAGGCGGCTGCCGCTGACCTGAAAACAAGGTTGCAAACCCTGATCAACGACCTTGACTATGCCGATTTTTCGATGGATAAATGGATGACCGAATTCAATATGGACTCTGCCGCAAATGATATGGCGCTGCGCATCAAATACCTCACCGAAGAAAAACTGAAAGTGGGTAAAGTAAAGGAAGCCATTCTCGGCAGCCTGCAAAAAGCCGATTCCCTGTTGAAAGCAAAATTTAATTAGTCAACGGTTCTACTCCAAATTGTTTCAGGTGATGGATCGCATGTTTGTACAATAGTTGTACATTCTGTTCGAAATTCAGGTCGCCGAAAAAAGGATTGCGGATAACCAGCCCCGGCTGCTTCTCATACGCTTCAAAAAAATAGATCAGTTCCTGCTGTAAAGCACCGATCGCCGCCTGTATGGTTTTGAAGCGAAGCGGCGGTGGCTCTTCGCTCATCAGGGGGTTAATTGTATTCTCATGGAAAGGTTTCTCGCTCATCATGAATTCTCTCATGCGTTGTAATTGCTCCGCGGGAGTCATGATTGTATCGATCTTTAAGCGGCCGCTGGCATTGCGTACAGCGTCTCCTGCATAGTGTTCGATCATCTGCTGCACGCTCATCTTACCCCAGCGTGGCGGAGTTGCGGGGTCGAGTCGTTGTAAATAAGAAACTAATCTCGTGCGAAGAAAATTCTCCTTTTCTAAACTCATGAGGCAAGCGTTGGGAAGGGCAATTTAGGGAAATGTTAGTGAAGTCATTTACCGCTGGTAATTCGGCTGTATTTTACCGGGATCTGCCTGGCCTAAAAAAACAGCCAATGGGGATCAGGCCTGCTTCATTTTCTTATCGATAAAGGAAGATAAACGCTCAAAGATATTATCTATGTCCCCCATCCCGTTCACATTGGCTACTTTCTTCGATTTGGAATAATAATCGGCCACAGGTAAAGTTTCTTTTTTATAAACGGACTGCCGGTTCCGTTGCACATTCTCATCGGCATCATCACTACGGCCCGAAGTTTTGCCCCTCAGCACTAAGCGGTTGATCAGTTCTTCCTCATCCACATCCAGGATCAGGACCTTCCCGATTTCAGTTTTCTTCAGTTCCAGTAATTTATCCAATGCTTTGGCCTGTGCTACGGTGCGGGGAAACCCGTCGAACAAGAAACCCCGGGCGCCTTTATGCTGGTCGAAATAAGAATCCACCATGCCGATCACCACTTCATCCGGTACAAGCTGTCCCTTATCAATAAAACTTTTGGCTTCCAGGCCAAGAGGGGTTTTGTCCCTGATCTCCTGGCGTAACAGGTTGCCGGTAGAGAGATGGACCAGCCCATACTTCTCGACCAATTTATCTGACTGCGTACCTTTTCCGCACCCCGGGGGGCCAAATAAGATCAAATTGAACATAAACAATTACAAAGCTTGGTGAACGGACAAATATAATATACAGGGCTTAGATTTTCCACTACCCGCCTAAGTTTTAGAATATTGGGAAAAACTGGCTAAATATCAAGAAAACCGTCCTGTCGCCTGCCGGACAACCAGGTCAAACCATCCCGCCGTAAATTTGTTGTACTCATATGAAGCTGAAACCCGTAGCCTTTTTACTGATCTTAATGATCGGCCTGTGCGGGCAAACAGTTTATTCTCAACCTAATTCAATAAAAATGGATACCAGCAAAAAAAAGCCCGAGACAAAACAAGGCAATCCCTTTTATTCCAATACAGATACTTCGAAAGTTACCATGACCGAGGAGGAATGGAAAAAGATATTGCCGGAAGACGTATTTTATATCGCCCGTCAGAAAGGGACCGAAAGACCCGGGACCAGCAAATTTGAAGACTTCAAAGAGATCGGAACTTATTATTGTGCCGCCTGCGGCAACCCGCTTTTTAAAAGCGATACCAAATTTGAAAGTGGTTGTGGCTGGCCCAGTTTTTATGACCCTATCAGCAAAGGCAGTATCATCTATACGCCGGATAATGCACACGGTATGAAAAGAACCGAAGTGCAATGCGGACGATGCAAAGCGCATCTTGGACATGTATTCGATGATGGTCCCCCGCCAACAGGGCTACGCTACTGCATAAATGGCGTAGTACTTGATTTTGAAAAAGCAAAAGAAGCGGAGAAACAATTCAACGAAAAAGAAAAGAACGACTAAGCCTTAAACAAAGAGATCATTGTAAAGTTGCGCTCCCTGTACCACCGAATATTTTTCCAGCTCGGTGATTCCCTCTTTTGCCAGCACCTGTTCATCAACGAAGAGGTTCCCCGTACATTCACCCGAAGCTTGTTTTAAAATATAATACGCTGCATCTGCCAATATATCCGGGATGCGGCTCATCTTCGCCAGCATCTCTCCTCCCAGCAGGTTGCGGACAGCAGCTGTATCAATGGTGGTCCTTGGCCAGAGTGAATTGGCGGCGATCCTGTCTTTCTTAAATTCCTTCGCCCAACCGATCGTCATCATGCTCATATCATACTTGGTAAGCGTATAAGCGACATGTTTGTCGAACCATTTTGGGTCAAGATTAATAGGTGGCGATAAAGTAAGTATATGCGGGTTGGTAGATTTTTTTAAATGAGGAATACAGGCTTTGGTGACCAAAAAAGTTCCCCGCACATTGATGCTGTGCATCAGGTCAAAGCGTTTGGCCTCTGTTTGCTCTGTTGAAGTAAGTGAAATAGCTGAAGCATTGTTTATCACCGCATCAATGCCACCAAATGTTGCTACCGCTTTTTCAATGACATTTTGTATTTGGTCTTCGAAACGGATATCGCATTGTACGGCCAGTGCTTTTCCTCCCGCTGCTTCTACCTCGGCTGCCGCAGTAAAAATGGTGCCGCCCAGTTTCGCATTTTCCTCCACACTCTTGGCAGCGATCACAATATTGGCCCCTTCACTGGCTAGTTTTAAAGCGATCGCTTTCCCTATTCCGCGTGTGGCGCCCGTGATCAGCACTGTTTTATTCGCAAATACCATACTCATTGATTTAGAACGTTGAAGATAAACAAATGGTTCGTTGATATACTATACCCATTTAGTAGTCCTACTAAATCAGCTGTTTTTATCAAACAATTTTATAAAAAGAGTACCCTGCGGCAGGTTATTTGCGCAGGGAGGCAGTAGTCCCGTTGATAGATCCATATCCATATCTAAAACCAACCAACAACTTGAGCGAAACCCGTCCCGATAGCAATCGGGATAAAAACACCGGTTTAATCACCCTGGCTCAACGTAATTAAAAGGATGTTTCGGTTTTGAAACGTCCTTTTACTTTTAAAACTCCGGCAACACAGGTTTGGTTTGAACAATATCTTCTATTTGCTGCATAACCGTTGCATCGAGTTTCCCGGCCGCATCCAGCGCTTTTAAATTTTCAAGCAACTGTTCTTTACGGGTAGCTCCCAGGATAGCAGTCGTTACATGAGGGTTTTTAATACACCAGGCAATGCTTAACTGTGCCACGGTCATGCCAAGTCCCTTTGCGAGATTATCTAACCGGCTGATCTTTTCCAGGAAATTTTCCTGCATCCATTTGTCTTTTAGCCAATCGAATCCTGAAATAGCAAACCGGCTTCCTTCGGGAATCCCTTTGTTGTATTTACCACTTAATAAACCCGAAGCCAGCGGGCTCCAGATGGTGGTACCCATTCCCACTGTTTTAAAAACCATCAGGAATTCGTTCTCCATTTTATTTCTTTCCAGCAAGTTGTACTGCGGCTGTTCCATTGAAGGTCCGATCAATCCATACTGCTGTGCTGCACGATGCGCCTCCATGATCTCCACCCCGCTCCACTCACTGGTGCCCCAGTATAATATTTTCCCCTGCTGGATCAGTTGGTGCATGGTCCATACCACTTCTTCAATGGGAACATTTTTATCCGGGCGGTGACAGAAATACAGATCCAGGTAATCCATCTGCAGCCGTTGCAAAGCTTCGTGGCAGGCTTCCACCAGGTGCTTCCTGCTCAGTCCAATCTGGTTGGGTTTGTTCTCCTTTCCTCTCCATCCCCAAAAAGCTTTGGAAGAAACTGTGTAGGAGGTCCTGTCCCAGTTCTTTTTCTTTAATACCCTGCCCATCATTTTCTCACTTTCACCCAGGGCATATACTTCCGCGTTGTCAAAAAAATTGACGCCGTTATCATAGGCGATACCCATCAGTTCATCCGCTGTGCTGTCCTCAATTTGCTTATGAAAACTCACCCAGGATCCAAAAGAAAGTACGCTGAGCTGAAGACCTGTTTTTCCCATGTAGCGATATTCCATAAAAGTTGAAAGTTTGAGGTTTGGTCCCGGATTTACTCCGGGATGAGGTTTGAGGCTTGCCCTGCCGAAAGGCAGGGGTTAAAGTTATTTAAACACGGGTATATCCCGATTGTTTGAGCAGTAATTTTATTTATTGGGGAAATCCATTCTCCTTTACCTGTAAGATACCGGTAGGATAACGAAAGGTGACCCGGCTGAAATCCTGTGTAGCTTCAATGCCTTTGGAAGGGAATATTTTTTTATCCTTCGTGCGGTATTCCGCATACTTATCGGTGTAGAACAATTTTTTATTCTGGTCCCACCAGAGATCAGGGCTTTTTAACGTATCACCATTTATATTGATCACCACCACGCTGTCCCGCAGGTAGACCTTGTTCAGGCTTTCATAGTATTTACCATACTTACAATCCAGTCTTGTCTCGATTACGGCGTTCGCATCATAAAAATCCACGTGCATGGTATTAGGGAACTCGGTGTAGATCGTATCCGAAGAAACCCTGTACATTAATGGAGCGGTCAGTTTTGCCCTCAACTTCCCATCCTGGCTCAGGTAACTTTCTACGTTTATTGCTTCCTCTTTCAGTTCTACTTTCTTTGTCCAGTCATTTACTGTCTTCGCATCATTTTCACAAGCTGAAATAAAAAAACAGCCTGTAAGTAAGAAGGCTGTTCGAAATAATTGCCGGTATAAAAATGCTGGATACATTTTTGAAAAATTTTACACCTCCCCTTCAGTGGAGGTAGGGAGGGGCTTAATCATACTTGCGTTTGATGAACCAGTAGTCGCTCAGGGAGAATCCTAATGTGAATTTGAACATACTTTCCTTAAGCAAATTATCATTATTTCCGCGTTTGCTGTATTCAAAGGCTACGTTCACGATCGTTACCTGATTGGGTGCCTGCCGGCTTTGGCGAATGGGTAAACCTAAACCAAAACTGCCCCCAAACTGCGACATTTTCTGACCTACTTTTATATAGTCAGGACCCAGGAAAAAGCCCGCACGGTAGGATACGTTGCTGAAGTAATTTCTTTTGGGAGCAGGGTTCAACTGTCCGCCAACACGGAGTTCCCATTTATTGCGAACAGAATCTTTTTGCCCATAGAGACGATACTGGTCCCAGTTCTGTTGTTCAAAATCAAGTCCAAGCAACCAACCGCTTTCCTTATTCGGTACAGATGGTTTCTGTAATAAAAAACCAATGGTATAAGTCGTGGGCAGCATGATCTTTCCTTTTATATCGCGGCGGTCGGATACACTATCCAGGCGAACTTCTCCCAGGTTATCATCGAACACAAATGTTTCCCTTAATATATCCTGGGTCGCATTTAATTTATGTCCCAGGCTGCCGTATACGCCCGTAGTAAGAAATGCTTTTTTCCCGACAGGAAGCTTATACTGCAAACCTGCATTCAGGTAGATACCGTTATAATTGGTTTGTGTTTCGTAGTTAGCCTTGTAATAAGCAACAGAATCATTGATCAACGTGCGTCTTGTGCTGAAGTCTTTGGAACCAAACAGGTAACCCGCGTTTAACCCCAGGCTTAATTTTTCTTCACGCAGATCTGCTTTCACCCGGCGAAAAATACTGAACCCGGTGCCAATTGATGCGAGGTAGGATCCACCATCTCCTTCAAACCGGGTATTGGAACTATCGATCGGCAAACCCGTTATCGGGTCAAATAATCTTTCATTCCGGAATATTTTATAACTGACTCTTGACAAGGGCCGCAAACCAAAACTAAAACCCCAGTTACTTTTAAGCGGAACGCCTACTTGCAGATAGGAGAAGAGAGCATTGCTGGCAGAAAATGTTTTGGAAGTAGCCGGTTCCGTCAATGAGCGGTTTTCCAGGTTTACCCCAAAATCCAATATGGTCCGCCCGAATACCAATTTCTTTGATTTCGGCTCTATGCCTGATTCAAAAGAAGAATAGGAAGCGGGATTGCTGAAATTGATAGAGAGACGATCTGCATAACCGGCAGAAATACCCCCCATCCCTTTGCTGATGATATGTGTGACTGGAACCAGATCACCAATGCCATACCGGGAATAAGGTGAATTATCCTGCGCAAAAACAGGGTTGGAAAAGACAAGAATTGAAACCAGGATCGTAGGGAAAAAGCAGCGTAACGTCTTGATTCTCTTAAGGGTTATTAACTTCACTAATTGCATACAGACCTTTAAATATTAAATCAGGGTCTGCAAATATCTTGTTTTTAAGGTGGGAAGCCAAATACACTATATCACCCCCGGTTAACAGCACGTTAAAGTTCCTGAACCGTTCACGGTATGCATCGATGAATCCATCGATCTCTTTGGCCATTCCCAGCACAACCCCGCTTAAAATATTGGTCGTAGTATCATATCCGATAAGGGGAAGATTGCTGTCTGCCGTCACCAGGGGAAGTTTGGCTGTATAATAATTAAGTGCTTTCAGCCGCATTTCCATACCCGGTGAAATGGCGCCTCCAACAAATTCGTGGTACTTGTTGATGAAGTTATAGGTGATACAGGTTCCCAAACCAATGACCAAATTATTCTTTGTTGGATAAAAATGAACGGCCGCCGCTGATAATGCCAGGCGGTCAGCACCAATGGTTTCCGGTTTACCAACGGGAGTGGTAAAAGCCACTTTAGTAAGATGACTGAGCTTATGAAATTTAGTGTTGACAGTAAGCAATTCTTCTATCGCCGGATTATGATCAATGACCGATGAAAGAATCGATTTTGCAGGCTGGTATTTCCGGACCAGTGACTGAATAGTTTCTACCGTATCCTCCGGGAGAACGATCACTTCTTTTATTTCTTCCTCCTGGAAGATGGCGACTTTTTTCCGGGTATTGCCAAAATCAAAACAAAGTGTTACTGACATAATTATTTTACTGTCTTTTATTTTCCCAGGTCGAAGCCGCTGAGATTTTTAAAATGTCCGTTCAGTTTTATTTTTTTCTTTAATTGTTCCATCCCGGCCATCATCGGTATCACTTTTGCGAGATGTCGTTTTAAGTATTCCTGTCTTTGTCTTTCATCCGGCAACCCAAGCAGTTCATATTCTTCTTCCAGCGAAAGCCCGATATGGTGAGCCACATCATAACACCGTATCTCCCCGTCTTCTTTGGAGAAATTTTTGGTTACTTTCAGTAACAGGTGAAGATCACGGATGCTTTTCATGACCTTCTGCATCAGCCCGGGTAAGCCTTTTTCATGGGTAGATGGATAGTTCACGATCGCGCCGCTGTACATTTTTCCTGGTACTTCTTTGATCACTTCCAGTATGCGGAATATCTTAATGCCTTTTGTTTTGATATCCATCGCCCCGTTCTCATGCAGTTTCGATAATTCAATTATCTCTGCCAGTGTTCCGTAGTCCTGCATCTTATTGTCGATCACGGTAGGAATACCAAATGGTTTTTTTGAGGACTGACACTCTGCAATAAGTTGTTTATACTTCGGTTCAAATATATGCAGGTTCAGCGCTTCCCCCGGATATACCACAATGCTCAGGGGAAATATGGGAATGAAATTGGTCATACGACAAAGGTAAAGGCTGGCAGGAAATGGCGGGTGGGTGATACTTTTAGCTGCTTACCCTACCCATTCTCCCTTGTCAACTCCCTGAGCCTCGTATATTTCAAAAAAGTATAATAAGCCGTCATCTTTGCACACACATAGCCGTGGTGACCGTCAAGGAATCCCCCTTTTAAAATATAATAATTGAAAAAAGTAAACCCGGGGGAGAGACGGATTCTGAACCAGGACGCTTTTCTACCCTGGCGCCTGTATTTCTCCGCATTCAGCATTGCATACTGTTTCATTTTCTGTGAATAATCATCCATGTCTTTCATGGTACGGTGCAAGACAGCTCCCTTTAGTTTGCGGGTGATCACTGACGCTGGCAGCACCAGGCTTTCATGGACCGGCTCCTCATCCCAACGCACTTGATTCCGGTTGAACAGCCGGATATGATGATCGCCACCCCATTCACCATATTTCAATTCCTTTTTACCAAGGAAACTTTTAAACGAAATGTCCATTACTGTTCTTTCATCGGTTAGTTCAAGTGCAACCAGGGATTGTTTTAATTCTTCATCAATAGCTTCGTCTGCATCAAGACTCAGGATCCAGTCATATTTCGCCAATGCGATCGCTTTATTCTTTGTTCTTCCAAAACCCTCCCAGGTGCCCTCGTGTAGCCGCACGGCAAATTGCTTGATTATTTGTTGCGTACCATCCGTGCTTCCATTGTCGTATACCAGGATATCATCAGATACAGCTGACAGGCTTTGGAGCGTGGTAGCAATTATTTCCGCTTCATTTTTACAAACGATAATGACAGATATCTCCTGCATAGCGTTACAAAGGTTACAATATTTACGGGTTAGTTACTCCCGGTTCTCTCTACCCGGTTTTCCTCCAGTCTTTTCCAACAGCAGTAAAAGAAATTGGCCTTTGTTCTCCTTCCGATAATTATCGGAACATTTGGTAACTTGTTCGCCATACTTTTGTACTCCCACCCCTTCCCCTCCCACAAAGGGAAAGTGGAAAATTGTTCTCGTAAACTTACAACTTGATTTCATTGTATGTGGCAGGAATTACTAAAGCAAATGCAGGGAGGCGATATAAAAGCGCTGGCAAGAAGTATTTCCCTGGTGGAAAATGAACAACCGGGTTATGAATCCCTGCTACAGTCGCTTCCGCCATCTCCGGCAAAGATCATCGGTATCACCGGTCCACCCGGCGCGGGAAAAAGCACCTTGGTTGATTCACTGATTGGATTGCTGACCGGCAACGGGAAAAAAGTGGCTGTATTATGCATCGACCCTTCCTCTCCTTTTAATTTAGGCGCTGTACTCGGCGACAGGATCAGGATGAGTGACTGGTATACCGATCCTAATGTTTTTATCCGTTCACTGGCGACCAGGGGTTCGATGGGCGGGCTCCATCCAAAGATCATCGAGATCACGGACCTTCTGAAATCTTTTCGTTTTGACCATATCATTGTGGAGACCGTTGGTGTCGGGCAGAGCGAGATCGAGATCGCGGGACTGGCCGATGTTACGGTAGTGGTGGTAGTGCCGGAAGCGGGTGATGAAGTGCAGACAATGAAAGCAGGGCTGATGGAAATAGCCGATGTGTTTGTGGTGAATAAAGCTGACAGGCCGGATGCCGACCTGTTCGTAAAAAATCTTCGGATGATGCTGGCCCCTACATTCAGCAAACATTACAATGAAGTGCCGGTAGTAAAAACGGCGGCTTCGCAAAAAGAGGGGATCAGGGAGCTGCTGGATATTATTCTCCACCAATTGCAGAAATCACATGCCAACGACAAAACATTCTGGCTGCTGGCGGAGAGAGCTTTTTACCTGATCGAACAAAAAAGAATGAAAGGTGTTGATAAAACGGTTTTAAAGAAAGAGATCGAAGCGGCCTGGCAGAAGGGCAATTTTAATTTATATCAATTCATCGCTGAGAAATAAGCTACTATGGAACTGATCCCGAATGAAGGCCTTCCTAAAATGGCAAAATGCGAACCAGCTGTTGTACTTGTTGAACCGGGAAAGGTCTATTCCTGGTGCAGTTGCGGGCTCACGGAAAAAGAGCCTTTTTGCGACAGCAGCCATAAAAAAATAGAGGGCACTCCTTTCAGGAGTGTGAAAGTACAGTTTGATAAAGCTGAGGAGGTGTTTTTTTGTCAATGCAAACAGACAAAGACGCCGCCGTTCTGCGATGATTCACATAAAAAATTTCTTTAACTCATTTTCTTTCCCTGTTATTTGTCTTGATGCCTTTTCCAAGCAATGATTAGGGTATCAAGACAAAAAATGGACAGTAGTTAAAGAACTTATACTTCGTATTTTTTAAAAAATAATAGTTATTAAGACCTGTGGATTTTACTTATTTTCCACACCATAATTTGTCACTAATTTGACGGACTGTGAAAAGGGAAATAAAACTCTATTGCCGTTATACCCGCTCTATCTGTAAAAGGACAACTAGCTCTCTACTTTTTATTGTCCTTTTTTCATTTTGCACTGTTGCACAAACCACCAATATCAGCGGGATCGTCAATACCTATCATAAAGTGATCGAAATCATCCCATCCAAAGCCGGTGTCCGTGTGGCAAATGTTACCGGGTTGAATGTAAACAGCCGGGTGATGATCATACAGATGAAGGGAGCCGCTATTAATACATCGAATAGTTCGGGTTTTGGAACCATTACTGCCATGAATGAAGCAGGCAACTACGAGATTGCTACGGTATGCTTTATCATCGGTGATTCGGTTTTCTTTTTTCATAATTTAATCAATAACTACAATCCTTCCGGGAAAGTACAATTAGTGCAGTTTGGAGAATACTACTCTGCTAACGTAGTGGACACGGTAAAAGCTGCTTCCTGGGATAGTGCAGCGGGCACCGGAGGAGTCATTGCTATTTATGCCAACCAGGATATTACACTGAACGCCCCTATCTACGCTGATTCAAGTGGCAATAGCGGGGGATCTTATCACTTGCACGTGAGTAGTTGTGGTTTTTTTAACCAGGCTGGAACCGGCTATGCTTATGATGCCACAGCTGTGACAGAGCTAACTGGTGGGTATAAGGGGGAGGGTATTTCAGATATCCCCTCCAATTTAGATGGCGCTAAAGGTTCACCTGCCAATGGCGGAGGTGGAGGTAATAATCATAATAACAGCGGAGGGGGTGGGGCAAATCTTACGGCAGGAGGAAATGGGGGAGCCAACAGTAGTGGCGCTCCTGTTGGTTGTTATACATCCGGCCACCAGGGATTGGGTGGCAAAGCCTTAAGTTCTTCCGGGGGAACAAAAATATTTTTGGGTGGGGGTGCGGGGGCTGGTCATGCCAATAATGGCACAACGGCGTTTAGTTATGGTGGCAATGGAGGCGGGATCGTTTTTGTTTGGGCGAATAACATTATCGGTAATAGCAGATCAATATCTTCAAATGGGGGACGAGGTGGAGATTCCCAGGCTGATGGCGCAGGTGGGGGAGGCGCAGGTGGTACTATCATTTTGAAGATCGCCAATTATACAGGCCTGTTGACCGTTGCCGCGAATGGTGGAAATGGTGGCGATTCTTATAATGACAATTCGATTGTCAGGTGTTTTGGCGGAGGTGGCGGAGGCAGTGGTGGTGTTATTTATTTCACCGGCTCTGTACCTGCCGTTACGATATCAACAGTTGCAGGGAGTGGCGGCCAGGAGTTTAATAGAAATACATCTTGCCTGGCGCCAGTAGCAGGATTAGCTGGAATTAATGGGAGTTTTTTCTCTTCTTATAATTTTACCCGCTCATTGGACCCAGCAGGCTACTGCTCTTACCTACTCCCGGTAAAACTGGTAGACTTCAGCGCAACGCTGGTCAATAAAAAAGTAATACTGGAATGGAGGATCGATAACCCTGCCGATATAAAATATTTCATTATTGAAAGATCCCTGGATACAAGGTATTGGTCTGAATTAAGAACGATACATTCCCTGGACCAAACGCACAGCTATTCACTAACGGATGAACAACCTGTGCCTGGTAATAATTTTTACCGGATCAAATTCATCGAAAAGAACAATACCATTTCCTATTCGCCTGTAAAAAGAATTACGACAGGGGGCGGCAATGAATTTGTTGTTTATCCCAACCCTGCCACGAATAAGATCACGATCGCCGGTAATTTCAATTACCCAACCCCTATCAAACTACTGGATATAGCCGGTAAGACCATCTTATATAAAACGATCATCTCCTCTCCCGCGGAGATCAGCTTACCCGGTATCGCCGCAGGCATTTATTTCTTACAGGTCAACCAATCCGTACAAAAATTAATTATCCGCTGATCATTCATCCCAGTCACAACCTATCGGGGCGCCCGGTGGTATCTCTTTATGGATCGTAGGTTTTGCACTGCCGGGGTCATTCATTCTTTCCAATGCTAACCATAAATGTCCACGGTATATTTCATCATTGCTGATCTTACCTTGTACCTCAATAAATGCCCGGAGTTCTTTCAGCGCTTTTTGCAGGCATGATTTTACGGCAAAGGAATTATTCTCCGCCACACTTGCCGCCAGCAGGTAAGTAAGCAGCACCTGTTCTGTTTGCAACTGGATCAGCTTTTCAATTCCGGTAAGTTTTGGTGCTTTCCATGTTTTAGCGATAAGCGCATTGATCATTTCGGTAACTCCCAACCCACCGTTCACTGCTTCATACTGTACCATCCTGTTCAATCGCTCCGTATTGAATAAAAAAGACAAAGGAAGATCTGCCGCCGTTTCTGCAGGTGATAAGGCATCAAAAGCAAGTCCTGTTCTTTTCTTGAAAAGTTCCCTGGTAAAATTATAACCGGCTGGTCTTGGGGGAATTAATTGTGCAATGCGGTCAGGTATTTTTAAAAAAGAAGGATCGAGACAGTCCATCACAGCGTTGAGCGCCCTGCGCTGTTCTTCTTTTGATAAGGCTTTTGTTACAATTTGTCCATCACCCCGTAACGCATAGGTATAATACATACCCCCTACCAGTTTTGTCGCAGCAGCCACCTGGTAACGATGGTACAAATAAACAGGCACCAGGGCATCTTCCAGCATGGCCATCGGCATTCCGGGTCTTATGTTTTTTTCGCCAAATTGCGACAAAGCTTTTGCGCGCACTTTTATGACGTCTTTCAATTCGGCCACAGCATCCCGTCCATTATCCCACAGGTGAGCCTGCGGGTGAAGCGTCCCCGGCCCGATAGCATCCTGGTCGGAAATGAACTGCAATCCCCTGCCGGCAGCATCCTTTAATAGCTTATTTAATAACGTTGTTTCTGCCGCCCCGGCAGGAAAATCCTGGTAGCCAAATTCGATCGCCACTTTATCCCAGTCACCGATCTTATTATCATACGCATCGCTGATATCTATTTCTCCTGCCGGGTTCAGTTTGGCGGCAGGATGCGGGTAATCCATCACGCTTGCCCGGTTGCTTACGCTGGCTGCATAATTATGCATCAGTCCGAGGGTATGGCCGACTTCATGTGCTGATAATTGTTTTAAGCGTTCCAAAGCCATCTTCAGCATTTTATCATCGGCAGGCAAGCCATTTTCAAAAGGTGACAGCAATCCTGCAGCGATCAGGTAATCCTGTCTTACGCGGAGTGACCCAAGCGATACATGACCTTTTATGATCTCCCCAGTTCGCGGATCGCTGACTGAATACCCATAACTCCAGCCTCTTGTCGAACGATGCACCCAGTTAATGACATTGTAGCGCACATCCATCGGATCTGCATCCTCCGGCAATAGTTTTACTTGAAATGCATTGATATAACCCGCCGCTTCAAAAGCCTGGTTCCACCAGCTTGCTCCTTCCAGCAATGCGCTGCGGATGGGTTCGGGTGTTCCATTATCGAGGTAATAAATAATGGGTTTTACTGGTTCACTCATAGCAGCAGCCGGGTTTTTTTTCTCCAGGCGATGCCGCCTGATATAAAATTTTTCGATCGGTTCGGACACCGGTGTACTGTAATCGTAAAATGAAACAGGGATAAAACTGCTGCGGGGATCAAAGACCCGTGGCTGGTAATTATTATCCGGTAACTGTACAAAGGATTGATGGATGCGCAATGTAATAGCTTCCGGGGAGGGCGTTACTGATTCAACAAAATTTCCTGTGTTCCCGTCTGTATTCACAAAAGTTACCGTGGCTTCAAACTCGGAGTTCAATGGGAAATTTTTAGTGCGGGGCAAATAAATAGCGGAGCGGCTTTTATCCAGTGAATAATTTCCCTGCTGAAGCCCGCGTAAACGGTTGGCTACCTGCATGGCATCCCGTAATAAAAAATCCGTGGCATCTACGAGCCACCGATCTCCCGTTTCTGCTTCGGCAGTAAAACCCCATAAAGTTGATTGGGCAAATGATTGTTCAACCGCTCTCTTCTCTGCTGCATCAGTAGTATTGGCGCGGTAATCATAATTGGGCTGGACCAGGAGGATCTTTCTTCCAGTTTTGGAAAATTTTACGATACGACCAGGAGGACTTCCTAGTCGACCCCTGTCAAGACCAATATCATTGGACCCCAACGCTGCCGGCAACGAGGTTATATATAGAAATTCTGTATCCAGCTTATTTACTTCCAGCCATATTTTCCCGGTATTCTCATCCCAGTAAAAATTCATCAGCCCTTCATACTTTTTCAAGTCCTTTGTTTTTTCTTCGATGGAAGGGAGTTTTTGTGCAGCAAGGAATAGCGGTGATAAAAGTAGGATCAGCAGCAGCTTTTGCATAAGCAATAGTTTAGCTACCTAAGTTAAGCAATACAAAAAAGGAAGCGGGGCAAATTTTACTTGCGGGATCAGGCGGTCTTATTGTTCTTCCACCAGCGGTAACCGATATAACCAACGATGGTAAAGGGGGCAAAGGCAAGGTAGAGAATGCCGGAGTTCATCCCTTTGGCAGGTTTCTCTCCCATTTGCTGGGCCGTTTTGGTACAAATGGAACATTGGGCCGAAGATCGACCGGAGACGGCCAGTAACATAAACAACGTGAATCCCAAACCCAGCAATTTCCTTCTCATGACCTCTTTTTTTACAAAGTTACGTGCTATTTTAAATCTTGTTGTCTTATATAAGACTGATCCGATTTATCGGTAAATATTTCCTGGTTAAATAAGAATGACCGGCTTGTAAATGCGTTCAACTCTTCCTGAAGAACCAATGCAGTTAAAAGATTATCAGCCCGGTAGATCACCGGTGTTTGTGCACTGACCAGTTTCTTTGCCCCTTCCAGGCTTACTGCATAAGCATGGGTACAGTCATGAAAACCCGCTTTCATCAGCGAGGAGCTGAAATTCTTTGGCAGCCGGTTTTTGATCATGGCCCAGGGAATATTAGTCAGACCAAATACACTCATGATCCTGTACCATGCTTGCTGTATTTTACGACCAGCATTTACTTTCTCATTCTTGAGATAACCTAGATAGAACAGTTCCCAATTCGCAGGAAGCTCTTTCAGTGCATCAAACAGTAACGGGAGGTTCTGTTCATCCGGTACTACATCATCTTCGAATACCAATACCCTTTTCCAGTTTTGATCCATCATGGCCTGGTAGATATTACGATGCGAAAGCGAACAGGCTATCTCTCCTGTATTCAGTGGCGGGAAATATTGACGGATGGCCAGCGTGTTCCTTTTATCATAGTGATAGCTGGCAGCGATAGCTGTTTCATCAAGGTCATTCTTATCCACCCCGTAAAAGAATTCGAAATCGATCCCCGCTAACCTTTGTTTAACTTTCTCCTGCCGTTCTTTGAAACGCGGCACGGTCAGTACCAGTACTTTATCAAAATACTGCTTTAGCAAATCATTAAAGCCCATAGGAACTGACATATGAACAAATGTAATACCTATTTCAATTTATTACAGCCCGTTGTCTTGCCGGTGCAGCAACCGTTAAATTCAATCCGGCAGACTGGCCTATGCGAACAACCGGCATAAAAACAAACAGCAAATACCGGGTGGCATTTGCTGTTATTATAAATCGATTGTGATTAAATTGAACTTATGCCGCTTCTGTTTCCATTTTCTTCTGCACTTTCTTCCGCTCGTCCTCATTCAGGATCACTTTACGCATGCGGATAAAATTAGGCGTCACTTCAATACATTCATCGTGCTGGATGTATTCCATGCACTCTTCCAGGGTCATTAATGTCTTAGGAGCGATACGGGTCGCATCATCGCTTCCGCTGGCCCGGTGGTTCGTCAATTTCTTTGGTTCCGTAGCGTTTACAACAAGGTCGCCTGGTTTAATATTCTCTGCGATGATCTGCCCGGCATATACTTCTTCTGCAGGGTCAACAAAAAAAGTTCCCCTGTCCTGTAATTTATCGATCGAATAGCCTGTTGTTTTTTCAGTATTCTTAGAAAGCAATACCCCGTTACCTCTTCCGGGTATCGGGCCTTTCCATGGTTTGTATTCGGTAAAGCGGTGCGCCATAACAGCTTCGCCGGTAGTTGCCGTAAGCATTTGCGTACGCAAACCGATCAGGCCCCTGGAGGGAATTTCAAATTCCAGGTGCTGCATTTCGCCTTTTGTTTCCATAACTAGCATCTCCCCTTTACGGCGGCTGACCAGGTCGATCACTTTGCTGGCAAATTCCTGTGGTACATCCACCACCAGGTTCTCATAAGGCTCACATTTTTTACCGCTGATCTCTTTTACGATTACCTGTGGCTGGCCTACAGTTAACTCATACCCTTCGCGGCGCATGGTCTCGATCAGGATACCCAGGTGAAGAATGCCCCGGCCATACACCATCAGGCTATCACCCTCCTCGCTGTCTTCCACGCGAAGAGCAAGATTTTTTTCTGTTTCTTTCATCAGGCGGTCACGGAGATGTCTTGATGTAACAAATTTTCCGTCCCGGCCGAAGAAGGGTGAATTATTCACCGAGAACAGCATGTTCATCGTCGGTTCATCCACACTGATCACGGGTAATGCTTCAGGAACTTCTGCGTCCGCAATGGTATCCCCGATATTAAAATCTTCTATTCCTACTACGGCACAAAGATCACCGGCGATCACTTCCGTTACCTTTTTCTTTCCCATTCCTTCGAACACATATAATTCCCTCACCCTTGTTTTCTTAATACTTCCATCCGCCTGCACCAATGCCACATTCTGTCCTTCCTTCAATACACCGCGGCTTACTTTACCTACGGCAATACGGCCAAGGAAAGAAGAGTAATCCAGGGAAGTGATCTGCATCTGCACAGGGCCTTCGTTTACTTTGGGTGGCGGTACATATTTTATGATCCCATCCAGTAAGGGGTTGATATTGTCGATCTGTTCCAGCGTATCGTTGAACCACCCATTTTTTCCTGAACCGTAAAAAGTCGGGAAATCAAGTTGTGCTTCCGTCGCGTCGAGGTTAAAGAACAATTCAAAGATCGCGTCATGCACTTCATCAGGGCGGCAATTGGGCTTATCGACCTTATTGATAATAACAATAGGTTTCAGGTTTAACTGCAAGGCTTTTTGCAGCACGAACCTTGTCTGGGGCATAGGTCCCTCAAAGGCATCGACCAACAGGCAAACGCCATCGGCCATTTTCAATACCCTTTCCACTTCACCACCAAAGTCGGCGTGACCAGGTGTATCGATCACATTGATCTTAACGTCTTTGTACACCACTGCTGCGTTCTTGCTGAAAATGGTGATGCCCCGCTCCCTTTCCAGGTCGTTGCTGTCCATGATCAGTTCACCAGTTTCCTGGTTGTCCCGGAAAACCTTGGTGGCATGTAATATTTTATCAACCAGGGTGGTTTTACCATGGTCAACGTGGGCAATTATCGCAATGTTTCTTATATCCATGAATTAAGCTTATAGCGCTTAGCAGTTAGCTGTTAGCATGATGCCAATGTGATGGCTAAAGGCTAAAAGCTTACAGCTAATGGCTGTTTTTTAACGAGCGGCGAAGGTACGATAAATCAGCCGGGGGAGCAAACGGAACTGGCAATTAATACAGGCTTAACACCGTTCAAAACAGGGATTTATATTAGTTTTATCAAAATATCTCTTATGAGATTTCTCAAATGGTTCGGCATCATCCTGTTAGTACTGATCATCGTTTATTTCCTGGGACCCCAGCCTTCCCGGCCAAAATTGACCAACGAACTGCCGGCCGTGCCGGCTGACGCGGTCGCCCTTGAACAGTACATCAGTACGGGCGAAGCCCGGCACCGTTTAAAACCAGATAATGAAGCAAGGATCCTGTGGTTGAATGATTCGCTTAAACAACAAACCGAATACGCCGTGGTCTATCTCCATGGTTTCTCTGCCAGCCAGGAAGAAGGTGACCCTATACATTTTGAATTCGCCCAGAAATTCGGGTGCAACCTGTTTCTCGCACGATTGTCGGACCATGGCGTGGATACAACCGAGCCGCTGCTGAATTTCACGGCAGACAGGTTATGGAATTCCGCCAAAGAAGCTTATGCCATCGGCAAACAGTTGGGAAAAAAAGTGATCCTGCTTGCGACTTCCACCGGGGGTACCCTGGCACTGAAACTGGCGGCTGAATACCCGGAGATTGCCGGGCTCATCTTGCTTTCTCCCAATATCGCCATCAATGATCCCAATGCCTGGTTACTCAATAATCATTGGGGATTACAGATCGCCAAAATGGTAAAAGGAAAATACAACCGGGCAAAAGATACTACCGGTATCTATGCACAGTACTGGTATAATAAATACAGGATAGAGTCAACTGTTCAGCTGGAAGAGCTTCTTGAAACGACCATGAAAGAATCCACATTTATAAAAGTGCGACAGCCTGTACTGATGTTGTATTATTATAAAGACGAGGATCACCAGGACCAGGTAGTAAAAGTATCTGCGATGAAAAGGATGTTCAACCAGCTGGGAACTCCCGATAGTTTAAAAAGACAGGTGGCCATGCCCAATACCGGGGATCATGTGATGGGCTCATACATAAAATCCAAAGATATCGGCAGTGTGCAGGAGCAATGTGAAAAATTTGCTGTGGATATCCTGCGCCTGGTTGAAAAAGCCAACGCACCATATTAAAAAACAAAGGGCTTTGGTTTTAACCAAAACCCTTTTATTCTCTTTAGTGATCTTCTTTATAAATATGAATTTTCAAAGATGATCGAAATTTATTCTCCGGTTACCCGTTGAATATATTTTATTAAAGAGAACTGATATATACCTGAAAATATCGTGCCAGTTCAGGAAGCCAATTCTATTTTATTCTCCTCACTCTGGTAAATATATTTTTCCTGAAGAAAGACCGCGCTGCCCTTTCTTTTACGGGTGAACCAGCAGGCTTTTCCTATTCGCAACGAAACCACTTTACAGCCTGTTTTGACCTCATCATTAATATGACCGGATATATATAAATAATCATCATTTTTCTTTTGGATCAGGCTAACCTGCTTATTAAGCAGTAACTCATCATTATCCTCATTAATGATACAAAATAGCATCGGGCCTTTGTCAATAGACATCCGTACATGCATGGAATACTGTTCGGCACCCTCTCCGAAACGAAGCAGGGCATTTTGGATGTCACCGATCTTTTGTGTTATCAGGTGTAGCTTTTTACTCATATTAATGTGATTGATGAATTTTTCCGAAAAACGGGTTTTCTGTATGGGGTAATCCAATATTCCGCAGCATCCACTGGTAGCTTTTCTCGACCAGCACTTGCAGGCGGGTTTTCTCTTTCCGTGCATGCGGTTCGCGGTATTCGATATTGCACATGGTCATTCTAACCAGCACTGCCTTTCTTGCATCCATATCTGAAATCTCTTCGCCGGGATCATCCAGGGAATTTTCAATGCTGGCTTTGCCACTTACTTCAACGAAAAAATCATAGCCCTTCCTGAAGAAATGAAGTCTTACCGGGAAATCCTGTTCGCACTGCGCAAGGGATTGTTGGGGAAAATGAGCCAGGAACCAGAGCTGGCCTTCTTCATCAATTTTTACCAGGTTGATAATATCATTGGGAAGCTTAACCAGGCTGTTACTCATGCTGTACATAACCGCACTGCGCAGCAGGCCTATCTTGTCGCGAATGAACTGAAAATTGGGGTCAGTTTTCATAACTTGTTTTTCTTTACTAATCCAAATGTGATACCAGCCTTTAATTGCCCTGAATTATGAGTAAACCGGGGGAAAGCTGAGAAATAAATTCCTCATTTTTTTGTTGATTGTTTAAGAAATCATCCCTTTTTCCATGCCTTCCGTGTTTTTTATGCTGGCATGGTTTTTCTCTATTCCCAGGTGACAGTACTTTTTATTTAAGTTTAAAAAAAAAACGAATTATGGAAACAAATGAAAGAAATACAGAGGTCCTGAATGACCTTATTGAGATCAACAATGACCGGGTGGAAGGTTACCAGAAAGCAGCCAGCGAAACCGCAGGGGATGATGGAGATCTTCGCACACTTTTTACTAAGATGGCAGATGAGAGCCGGGGTTATGCTGAAGAATTGAGAAGCCATGTACGCAGCGAAGGGGAAGCTCCTGCAGAAGGAACTACGAACCGGGGTAAAGTATACAGGGTGTGGATGGATATCAAAGCCGCGATCACTGGTAAGAACCGCAAAGCCATCTTATCCTCCTGTGAATTTGGCGAAGATGCCGCACAAAGAGCCTATAAAACAGCCCTGGATGATGACCAGCTTTCCGGTAATGTTCGTACGATTATCAGCGAACAAAGAACAAAACTCCGGGCATCCCATGACAGGATCAGGAACATGCGTGACGCCGAATAGTAATTAAATTAAGTCAACCTTGATCCTGCACCGGATCACCTGTGCAGGATCATATTAATTTTGAAGCCACTATGTTACTTAGGAAAAAGGATAGTTATATTAAAGTATGTATGAATACCTGGCTATTGTGTGAAGCTTGCATGCATGCCGAACACCAAAAGCTTTTTCCCAGGGAAAGCCTGCTTCGTTCTTTTACCTCCTGTGCGGCCTCCTGCCTTTCGATTGTCAGCGGTTTTATCAGTGATTCCGGTACCGTACAACAACATGTTTTCAAATGTTTTCTTGATTGCCGTGGCTGCTACAACGAATGCCTTCAGTATCCTGAAAATGATATAAAAACCTGCGGAGCCACCTGCGACCAATGCGCTGAAATGATGAAAGAACTGGTTTTTTTCCATCTTAATTAACACCCATGAACGAAAAAATAACCCTGCATTTAATGAACTCCTGGAATGAAGTAAAAGAAGAGATCAAAGAAAACAACAGCGAGCTGACCGATTCGGATCTTCAATATGAACCCGGGAAAGAGAAAGAATTGCTGGAGCGGCTTGCCAAAAAAATGAGCCGGGATCCGCAGGATATCAGGGCCTGGATAGAAAGCATTTCGTTTAATAAAGGAAAAGCATCCTGATCTCATCTTTATATTAATGCTATAAAAAAGGGTTCTGGTGTGAACCAAAACCCCTTTTATTCTCTTTTTCCCTTCGACAGCATTACCTGTATCAGGTAGTATGAGTTTATTCTCAGGTTACCCGTTTGAACCACCTCAAAAAAGAGAACAGTACAAGCTTGAAAAAACCATGCCATAACGGGATCCTGTGCAGAACTCCATCGTTGCATAACACCTGTTCAGAATGAAATAGTTGCGGTCTGAAACAGTTTCATTTCCGCACATTTGCTATCTTCCCCTTCCGCCGGTCCGGGTAGGTACCGGGGCGGGATTGCTAAATTGTTTGCTATGCATAAAACAAAGATCGCGGGTATAGGCATGTATGTCCCTTCTACTGTCATCACCAATAACGACTTGCTGAAATATATGGACACCACCGACGAATGGATCCAGGAAAGAACCGGGATCAGGGAACGTCGCTATGCCCACCGCACCGATGAGACCACCACCACGATGGGAGTGGAAGCCGCAAAGATCGCCATCGAAAGAGCGGGTATTACCGTGCAGGATGTTGATTTCATCATCTTTGCAACCCTCAGCCCCGATTACTATTTCCCGGGTTGTGGTGTTTTACTCCAGCGGGCAATGAAAATGAAAGAGATCGGGGCCCTCGATGTACGCAACCAATGCAGTGGCTTTGTTTATGCATTGAGCGTAGGTGACCAGTTCATTAAAACAGGTATGTACAAGAACATACTTGTGGTCGGTGCCGAAAAACATTCCTTCGGTCTTGATTTTACTACCCGTGGCCGGAATATATCGGTGATATTCGGCGATGGCGCCGGGGCAGTTGTGTTACAACCCACCAGTAAAGAGAACCAGGGGATCCTTTCCACCCACCTGCACAGTGATGGCGTAGCGGCCGAGATCCTGGCCATGTACAACCCCGGCACACACGCGAATCATTGGATAGATCAAAAACTGGCTGATTTCAATGAGAACGAGATCGGGGATATGTTCATGAGTCATGAAATGATCGATAAAGCACAGAATTTTCCCTTTATGGATGGCCAGGCAGTATTCAAAAAAGCGGTAGTAAAATTCCCGGAAGTGATTCTGGAAGCGTTGGCGGCAAATGGCCTGGAGGCAAAAGATCTCGATATGCTGATACCCCACCAGGCCAACCTGCGCATAGCCCAGTTTGTACAGCAGAAACTAAAATTGAGTGATGACAAAGTGTATAATAATATCCAGCAATATGGTAACACCACAGCCGCTTCTGTTCCCATTGCTCTCTGCGAAGCCTGGGAAGCAGGGAAGATCAAAGAAGGCGGGCTGGTCTGCCTGGCAGCATTCGGAAGTGGATTTACCTGGGCCAGCGCTCTTCTAAGATGGTAGTCCTTATGTAATTATAAAACAGCTCACATCTTTAACGCGTATACGTTAATTTGGTATGGTGATTGAAATGTATCGGATATGAAAAGATTTCTACTTATAATAACACTGATGCTCACCGCTTTTTCTGGTCATACCCAGGAAGGAAAATGGACAATTAAAATGAACGGGAAGATCCTGCTTTCTACCAGCACCGAGGACGAAAAGACCAATACGAAAAAGATCAGCCTGACCGAATGGAAAAAGACCGGCTCCCTCGAGCTTAGTTTTACGGATGCCGATCCCGTTTTCTGGATCCGATCATTTTTATTGGTAGATGAAAATGATGTGCAGTTGTTCAATGCCGACAGTACCATCAAGCTGAAAATATCTTTATCTAAACTCCGGAAACTATTTACCGGTAAAAAGAGAATCGTCATTTATACTGTTGCACGGCCCTCTAACCCGGATATCGCGGTACGCATTCGTAGAGTACATTTGTGTACGTTGAAGCTACCTTAGCGGATGCCCCGGCACATCATTTATATCATCAACCCCATTGCAGGCACCAGGATAAAAAAAGACCTGGAGGAATTTATTATAAAGAAAACGACGGCTGCGAAAATCCCCTTCCTGGTTTTTCCTTCCGTGGCCAGCGGAGATTACTCCTTCCTGATCCCGATGATCCGTGAAAAAAAGATCACGGATATTATCATCGCAGGCGGGGATGGCACGGTTAGCCAGGTGGTAGCCGGGCTTATGCATTGCGAAGTGAATTTTGGTATTATTCCCTGCGGATCGGGTAATGGACTGGCGCTTACTGCAGGCATACCCAAACAACCCGGTAAGGCGCTGGATATCATTTTTAACGGCAAAGCTGCAGCCATCGATGGTTTTTATGTCAATGACCAATTCGCTTGTATGTTATGTGGCCTGGGTTTCGACGCTAAAGTCGCCCATGATTTTGCAAAACAATCCAAAAGAGGCCTTGCCACTTATATCAGGCAGGTAGTCAAGAATTTTTTCTCCGCCAAACCCTATTCCTTTCAATTGAAGTTGCATACTAGATCAATTGCTGTTGAAGCGTTTTTTATCAGCATCGCAAATAGCAACCAGTTTGGCAATAATTTCACGATCGCCCCGCAGGCGAGTTTGAATGACGGCCTGTTGGATATCGTGATCGTAACCAGTCAACCCAAACTAAGCTTATTGCTGGAAACATTCCGGCAGGTACGCGGTAAGAATAAATTACAACCGGGGTTTATAACAGGAAAGGAAAAAGGGGTGATCTATTTTCAAACAGATAAACTGACCATCCAAAATTCTTCTGCTGCCCCGCTGCATATTGATGGCGACCCTGCTGAAGCTGTCCCTGAAATAAATATTACGGTCAGAAAAAAATGCTTCCGCTTACTGCAGCCAGCATAAAACATACTACCAGGGTAACGGGCGGAAAGCAGGTGGTATGGAATCCCGGATAGCGAACAGGTTCAGTACCTGCTGGAAACTCTTCCTGTTGACCGGTGAGTGAATGGAACTGATAATATCCATTTCCTCTCTCCTGGTAAGATGAAAACTCAGTGCTGCTTTATTTTCTTCCTTATCGGCAGCATACTGGAAGGCAATTTTATAAATACGATTGCCGCTTTGCGTGGTATAATAGTTCAACAGGTCGTTCTGAGAGTACTCCATCATCTTAAACCAGTTATGCTGAAGCAATAAGAAAGGCTTGGTGATATGATCACTCAGGTCATCCGATAAATAAGGCGCTTCCCATCCACCGGCCGTCCTGTCCCTTATTTGTATCATCAGCACACCGCTGGTATTTTGTTTGATCCAGTCATCAAAGGCTGATAAAAAACGAAGGGCTGTTTCCTGCCCGTAATTATCCCGCAGACCGGCATCCATTACATCAATAACCGGGTTGGAGGGAAGCCAGACATTGGGGAGCACTACCGGGAAAGTGGCATTCATCCGCATCGCGGTGAGCAGCCGGATACTGTAAGGATCCTGTTTGGCAAAAAATGAGACGAAATCAACCACGTCTGGGTCTTCGGAAGGAATCCGGCTGGTATCACCTGGGTTCTGCATCATAAACCTGAGCGGCTGCGTACTAATCAGCATTTTACGTCCATCTCTTGTTACTACTGAGCCGAAGAACATCAGGGGAATATTCGCGGCCGTCTCATCAGCTACATAATCCCTCAATTGTTTATCGAGGATACCTCTTGTATTGGTGCCGAGTTTTTGTTCAAAAGCATATCCCCTGTCTTTCACATAATGATAATTTCCTACTTTGAATTTTTGTGCCGGTGAGATCAGGTCTCTCGCGAAAAAAGACGTGAAGAGGGGATTCAGCAGGTCGCCGGCGATATCATCCACGTATTGTTTATCCTGTAATCTTATTTTGGCCCCTTTTTGTTGTTGCCTGTACAATTCGCGGAAATAGGTCGCCCCGATCATTCCACCTGAAGCGCCATTGATCAGGAAAGTTCTTTTCATGATGTTTCCATGCGTGATACTGTCAAGTTGCTGCAGTACGCTCATCGTGAAAGTGGCGCTGCGATGCCCTCCCCCGCTGGTATTGATCAATACCAATAAAGGTCGCTTACTTTCCTGCTTGCTTTTCCAGGTTTCAAGGATCCGGATCATATTCTTCCTGTCGGCCTCTACGTTTTCTTTTTTGCAGAGTTCCATCAAACCTTCCCTTGAATAAAGCGGCCGCTCATTCTTGTTCCAGTAATTCAGTCCGTAAGCTTTATTGCGTGGATCGATCCAGTCAAGTTTATAAAAGATATTCAGCAGTAATACCAACCCCACGAGATAGGGAATACTCCAGCTTTGTAAAAAATAAGTGATCGCACCGGCGACACCGATCAATATCGAAAAAAAGACCGTGATGCTGGCGGCCGCCGGCAACTGGAAAAAAGGATTGTCGAGAAAAAACCCGATCAGCACAAGGAATACAAATGCGGCAAACACGGAAAGGATTGCGGCAAAATGGTGCCGTTTAAAAATAGATTCCACGAAATCATCCGTATAATGGGAGACATCCCGGGCTGGCTTCAATTTGAACGGGGATTCAAAATACCATTCGATTTTCATCAATGCCGCCCCGTGATAGACCTCTTTGATCGGGTTAAGATGCGTGATATAGGATTGGGGATTATTGATCACCGGCATCATCCTCCGCTGGATCGACCTGTCGGCCCGGAAAAAATAAATAAAGGACGTCGCCATGATAAAGATCAGCCCTGCCGAAAACCCGCCAAACAGGAAAAATATCTCGGTGGTACTGATCAGTTCCTTATAATGATCAAACTGGTAGGCTTTAATAAAATAAAAGACCAGGAAGACCCCGGGTATGATGGAATTGTTGATGCAATATTTCAGGAATGGGTTGGTCGTTGCCGAAAGAAAGCGAAAATGACGGCTGAATAAAATAAAGCTGGAAATATTCCAGCTCATGATGAACATCCCGATTGACATGCCTACGATGGCTGCGCTGAATAAATTGACATTGCCGAGGTATTCGGGGGCGAGGAACAGGGAATCCGCACCAAAGGTCTTCATAAAAGTACCGTTCACGGTGCTGAACATAATGAACCAAAACAACAGCAGCACCTGGTATTTTCGAAAATGCAGGAACACCAATTGTATAGGGAAGGAATAAAAAAATCCTCTCAACCAGGCTTTCATGAACGCAGTAAATGGTTGAACTAAAAATACTGATAAAACACTGCTTCTTCAAATGAAGATATCAGCGAAGGGGACCAGGGCGTTCCTTGCGCGTAATAAATACGATCCCTGCCAGGGAAAGCAGCAGCAGCATCGCTACAAACTGGTGTGCCACTGCCAGCCAGAGAAATACCCTGCTTTCTGCCGCATACAAAACCGTGAAGACCCCCAGTAATAATTGCAGGGCTACAAGCAAGAGAGGGATCATCTTCGTCCGTTGAAACAATTTAGTTCCTTCAAATTTCATGGCTTTCCAATACCAGGCAATTATTAAGACAAAAATGATATAAGCAAGACTCCGGTGAATGAAATGTACCAGCAGCGGATTATCTGCCAGCCAGGAAAGACCCGGGTATTCGTGCCCGCCCCATATATGAACAGATGATGGCCACCATTCACCATTGATTGTTGGCCAGGTGGGCGCAACAGTGGCTGCTTTAAGACCGGCCATCAATGCCCCATAGATAAGCTGGATCGTCAATAATACAATTAACCGGGTGGCAAATTTTCGCAATGGGGTGTTGAAGCTGAGTTTAATTGCGGGTACCAGGAGTCCAAATGCAAACCAGGCCGTATAACAAAGCAAACCAAGTGCAATTATAAAATGGATAGCCAGTTTATAATGGCTGACATATAATAATTCCGAATCCTCCAGCCCGCTTTGCACCATGATCCAGCCAACCAATCCCTGTAAGGCTCCCAGGAGAAATAGGATGACCAGGGGCCTGATCATTTCTTTTTTAATTCTTTTCTGGAAAAGGAATACGATAAACGGTATCACAAACACAACGCCGATCAGTCTAGCCCACAAGCGGTGGAACCATTCCCAGAAATAAATGAACTTAAAATCTCCCAGCGTAAAATGGGCATTGACAATTTTGTACTGGGCAATCTGCTGGTATTTCACAAATGCTGTATTCCAGTCCTGGTCATTCATGGGTGGTAAAGCGCCCATGATAGGCTTCCATTCGGTAATCGAGAGACCGGAGCCGGTGAGCCGGGTGATCCCACCCAGCAGCACCTGTACAATGATCATCCCAACCCCTACCAACAGCCAGGTGGCGACAGGTTTTGAAGAGCGGGGAGTATTGATTCCTTCCATCTGGGTGCAAAGTTAATTGCGGGGAGCGGGTAAAATAATTTTTGTTCGCTCTTATAATTCATGAAATTGCAGGCTGATGCTTCAACCTTTTTACCAGGAACAATTAGTCGAAGCTGGCTGTGATGAGGCGGGGCGTGGGTGTCTTGCCGGACCGGTCTTCGCGGCAGCCGTTATATTGCCCCGTGATTTCTCCCATCCTCTCCTGAATGACTCAAAACAGGTAAATGAAAAGACCCGGTACGAGTTAAGAACGGTCATTGAATCTTCGGCGCTAGCATTTTCTGTAGCCAGTGTGGATAATAACGAGATCGATAAGATCAATATCCTGAGAGCATCTTTTAAAGCCATGCATCTTGCCCTGGGTGGATTAACGAAAAAACCACAACTGCTTTTGATAGATGGCAATCGATTTGTCCCCTATAAAAAAGTCCGCCATCACTGCATTATAAAAGGCGACGGTATTTATGCTTCTATTGCCGCTGCCAGTATATTAGCCAAGACCTATCGTGATGACCATATGCGTCAACTACACGAAGAATTCCCGCATTATTGCTGGAATACGAACAAAGGATATGGTACAGAGGAGCACCGGAATGCGATATCGGCCCATGGACAATGCAGGTATCACCGGCTCAGCTTCCGATTGCAGGCATTAGAACCAGAATTGTTTTAGTTATTACCGAATATCTTCCCCCGTTTTTATTAGTGGTCGTTACAATTGTTTTGTAAATTAGTAAATGCGAAAAGCATCCTGTCGACTTTGTGTTCTGTTAGTATTTAGTGCTTCCGTTGCAGCAGGACAGAATTTGAAAACCGATTCTCTTCTTTTACAATTAAAAAAAACGAAGGAAGATACCAGCAAAGTGACTCTTTACCGTAATCTTGGTATTTCCATAGTTCACCAGGATCCTCACAAAGCGATTGAATACTGGAAAGAAGGCGTCAGTCTGGGGAAAAAGCTAAACTTCACTGAAGGACTTGCCAGGTGTTATGTAAATATTTCGGCTGGTTTTGCCTTTGCTGCACAATATGATTCAGCGCTTATATATAGCGATACTGCCATCATTTATGCACACCGGGTAGGAGATGTTAATCGTCTTGCCCTGGTTTATCTCAACAGGGCCGATTCCTATATTCGCATTCAAAATTTTACACAGGCATTGACGGATTGTAACCTGGCAATGAAGTATGCTGAACAGGCAAATAATAAAGACAGACTTGCAAGGATCTATCATAATATCAGCGACATCTACTCAGCACAGGATCAGTTTACGCCAGCAATTGAATACCTGGATAAAGCTGTACAGCTTTACAGGCAATTAGAAAACATCCAAATGACCGGGCTTGCTACTTATGATATGGCCTCCATTTATAGAAAAATGAACGACCCGCAGAAAGCTATTGACGGTTATAAAGCAGCAATACATATAGCTGACAGCATAGAAGATTTCAAAAACTTGTCGGCTTATTACACAGACCTCTGTGAAGTATACATTTCGTTGAACCGTCTAAAAGATGCAGAACAGCTTGCCCCCAAAGCAATGCAGTATGCCATAGAACCTGAAAATCTGCTGCAGCAGGCCATCGTCCACAGCATGTACTGCAACCTGTATTTAAAACAGGGTAAGGCGCAACAAGCTGTTAGTGCGGGTTTGCAGGCATATAAAATGTCCCAGGATGAAGAAGACCTTCTTTGGCAACAAAAAAATGCATCCCTGCTGGCGGAGGCTTACCGGCTCTCCGGTAATAACAACAAGGCCTATAATTACCTGGCCATAAGCAACACCCTGAATGACAGTTTACTTAAACAGCGATTCAATGAACAAACTGCCAACCTGCAGACAAAATTCCAGGTTGGACAAAAGGACAAAGAAATACTGTTGCTGAACAAGGATAAACAATTACAGCAACAACAATTGAAACAACAACGCTTTTTATTATTCACTTCAATTGCGATCGCCCTTCTTGCATTACTGGGAATATTCCTGTTGATAAACCGTTATCGCTTGCGGCAACGCATGAAAGAACTCGAACTGCGCAACCGGATCGCTGCCGACCTTCATGACGAAGTGGGAAGTTCTCTCAGCAGCATTCATCTACTCAGCCTGATGGCTTCGCAACAGGCAGGGGATGACGCCCCCGAAAAAAACATACTATCAAGAATGAGCAATGATGCAAAAGAAACAGTGGACAAAATGAGTGATATAGTATGGATGATCAAATCAGGTGATTCGGAAGGAAGCAGTCTGAAACATCGTATGGAACGCTTTGCCTACGAGATGGCGGGCAGTCTAAATATTCATAGCTCGATCAACCTGGATGATCTTGAAAAAACAAATTTATCCATGGAAAAGCAAAAAAACATTTACCTCATTTTTAAGGAAGCGCTGAATAATGCCGTAAAATATTCAGGTACTGAAAAATTAGAAGTCAGGGCAACGGTTGAAAACAAAGAATTGAAACTATTATTGAGAGATTATGGTAAAGGTTTTCACCTTCCTGCCGGAAGCGGGGGTAATGGCCTGGGTAATATGAATAACAGGGCAAAGGAACTAAAAGGAACACTTCATATTGACTCAACAGCAGGAAATGGTACCCGAATTGAACTGATAGTCCCCCTATAATTTCACCCTATTTCGCTATCTGAAATAAGATTATTTTTTCCAACTTTGTAAAAAAGCCATTGTGATACGTGTTTCAGTTTTTGAAGATAATCATCACCTGCGGGAAACGTTTGAGCTTTTATTGAACAATTCTCCCGGTTTTACCTGTTCAGGGGCTTACCCCGATTGCAGCAACCTGCTGAAAGACCTGCAATCATCCCCTTGCGATGTTGTTTTAATGGATATCGAAATGCCCGGCATGAGTGGTATTGAGGCTACCCGGATCATCAGGGAAAAATTTCCGGCTATATATATTCTTATCCAGACCGTTTTCTTCGACGATAATTATATTTTCAATGCTATTTGTGCAGGCGCTGCAGGATATATTCTAAAGTCAACCACTCCTTCTGGCTATCTCGAGGCGATCAATGATGTCCAGTCAGGAGGTTCTCCCATGACGCCCGGTATCGCCAGGAAGGTGCTGGAACTTTTCAAGCAAAACCTGCAACCAGCTAACCCCACCAGGGACTACAGTCTTACATCGCAGGAAAAAAAAGTGCTGCAGATGCTGGTGAGCGGTAAGAGCTATAAAATGATCGCAGCTGAACTTTTCATATCCTTTGATACAGTTAAGTCACATATAACCCATATCTACGCCAAACTTCATGTGCACTCCGGCACCGAAGCTGTATCTATTGCTATCCGCGACCGTCTTGTGTGATCCTTTTCACCCGATTTCGCTATTGTCTTCCTTTTCTCCGTGGTTCATCTTTGGTGTGATCAATTCCTAATCATTCACTATTAAAAAAAAATTATGAAAAAGAACATTTTCAAATGGTCCTTTTATTATTTTTTTATCCTGGCAATCCCTTGTGCAGTATCAGCACAAACGCCGGTTAAAAAACCTATTTCCGCTGATGAATTAAAACAATTGAACAGCGAAACCGTATTAGACAATCCATTAGCTAAGTTATCCGCGGCACAAAAAGCAGATGGAAAAGACAAGGCGCAGGCTTTGCTGGCTTATACATTCAAGGCTATTCTTTACAAAGACAATCCTTCAAAATACCCTTTGGATGAAAATGAGTCCTCCCCACAGTCTGTGGTTTTGGCTGCCATCAAGGACAAGGATATTTCGTCCTATACATTTAATAAATTGAAGGACAGGGTTGACCTGCTTATGAAGGACGCCACTAAACGTTCGCTGCTGCTTGGCAAATTCAAGGATATTGATTTCACGAAAAGGTCTATCCATGCTGATATCAGAAGAATAACTCCGATCGATGCCCGCCCCGCCATGATGATAAAAGACAAGGATCAGGCTAGCCTGCAATTCGCTGACAATATATCACAAGGAGTGGGTGGTTCAATTTCCGGGGAGAAGCTGCCTGCTTTTAATAAACTTGACCTGGTATTAAGAGCGGTACATTGTGTGGATGAAACCAACCCCGAAACTCCCGGCGATGATGATATCATCGTTGGAGGTATCATTATAGGCGCCAGCGGCAATGTAGCCAAAGCCCGTTCAATTGTCAGCTGTCATTTTGATGATGGAGGTTATTGCAACCACGGGTCTATCCCTTTCGGCAACTATAACCTCAATAGCACTTCCAGCTATCCCAAAACTTTCTATGCCATTATCCAATTGATAGAGGCGGACTCTGATGAACAGGAAGCAGCTCATGCCTTGAGCGAGGTCATGGGAATTGCAGCCGCAGCGCTTGCGGGCACAGGCTATGGGGCGGCTTTGGCTGTGGTTGCAGCTGCGGTAGAAGTATTCAGCAGCTTCTTCTTCGATGACGACGCTTTCCACCCTTATGGGGTAACAGTGTCCCTTCCTAACCAAAATACTTTTGGGTCAGATGGAAGAAGCTCCAATTGGGCTACGGGTGGTATTTCAGACCATGGAGGTACTTATAAGCTGGGTTTTTACTGGCAGATGAAGAATTGAGGAAAACTATTGTCCTGTCATCCCGCTGTTCAGTGAACCGGGATGATTTTTTTTGCCCTTTCGGAATGGGATTCTATATGTTAAAAGGGCTACTTTTCCTCAAACTTCAGCCGGGGTTGTGATTTACCCGGCAATTCGTATTTTCACCCCTGATTATCCCGCAAAACCTAAAGAGCAGCTATGCAATTAAAACCGGTTGCCACCTTTGATACCATTGAGCCGGAGGTGTTTAGAAAAGAATTTTATGAGCCCGGCGTACCGGTGGTCATAAAAAACATGTCGCATGACTGGCCCGCTTTCAGCAAGTGGAACTGGGACTATTTTAAACAATTGGTCGGTAACCAGAAAGTACCGCTTTATAATAACGTAAAAAGCGATGCTTACACCCCCATCAATACGGCCGATGATTACAAGACCTTTGGCGAATACATTGATATGATCAGCCACGGTCCTGCCGCCTGGCGGATCTTCCTGTTCAATATTTTTGATCATGCCCCACAACTGATCAAGGATTTTACCTGGCCCGAACACCTGATGAAGGGCTTTATCAAAAAGTACCCGATGCTGTTCACCGGTGGGGCCGGCAGCATTACCCATATGCATTATGATATCGATCTTTCTCATATCCTCCATACACAGTTTGGAGGCAGAAAAAGAGTATTGATGTTCCCGCACGATGAGCAGAAAAAACTTTACCGTAAACCCTTCGAAGTATTGAGCATGGCTGATTTTTCTCACTACTACGAACAAAATGGCTCACCTGATTACGAAAAATTCCCTGCGCTGAAGCTGGCCGAAGGATTTGATTTTATCCTCGAACCCGGAGATACGCTTTTCATGCCCGCGGGTTACTGGCATCATATGGAGTACCTCGAAAGTGGATTTGCAATGAGCCTAAGGGCCCTGCAACCTTCACTTACCGGGAAGGTAAAAGGGATGTGGAGCCTGATCGGCATGCGCAATATCGATACGCTAATGAAAAAGACAGCTCCGAAATGGTGGTATAAACGAAAACAGAAAAAAGTATTTGCCAACGCAGACAAAGAACTCAAAGCCGTTGCAATAAGTTAAAAATAAAAGCCCCGGACCGGGGCTTTATCATTTAATTGATCATCCACACTTCATTTCCCCGCAGCAGTTTATCCAGGTCGGCTGGCTTTCTTGCTTTTGCCTCTTCTATCTGTGCGGCCATTACATCTTCATAACAATGGCGGTTGCTTTGGTAGAATACGCCAAAAGGTCTCGGTAGGTGACCTTCAATTTTCGGGTCATCAAAAATGCGGACCAGTATCTGTGCTTTATATATATCGTGTTCGTCGTGTACCCATAGTTCATCAGCGCTATGTCCTTCATTAAGGCTAACCACCCTTGGAGTGAATCCATCCAGCTTAATTCCTTTGTCGCTATTGGCACCAAAAATAAAAGGCTTGCCTTGTTCGAGGAATAAGGTTTCCTGTGGTTTGCTTCCTTTTTCCGTAAAAATTTCAAATGCCCCATCATTAAAGATGTTACAGTTCTGGTAGATCTCCAGGAAAGAAGCGCCTTTGTGCTGGTGTGTTCTGATCAGCATGGCCTGCAGGTGTTTGGGATCCCTGTCCATTGTCCTGGCTACAAAAGTAGCATCAGCGCCAAGTGCAAGTGCCAGCGGGTTAAAGGGGTGATCGATACTACCCATCGGGGTACTTTTGGTCACCTTGTTCTCTTCTGAGGTAGGTGAGTACTGTCCTTTTGTCAAGCCATATATCTGGTTGTTGAATAATAAAATATTGACATCAAAATTCCTCCGCAGTAAATGGATGGTATGGTTTCCGCCAATACTCAAACTGTCCCCATCTCCTGTAACGATCCATACGCTCAGTTCAGGTCTTGAGGCTTTCAACCCGGATGCCACGGCAGTTGCCCGCCCATGGATCGAGTGCATCCCGTAGGTATTCATGTAGTAGGGGAACCGGCTGCTGCATCCGATCCCAGATACGATCACGATATTCTCACGGGCGAGACCCAATGTGGGCATCACTTTTTGCACCTGGGCCAGGATGGAATAATCACCGCAACCGGGACACCAGCGGACCTCCTGGTCGGTGGCAAAATCCTTGGGAGTCAGAACCGGGGCTGTTGTTGTTTCACTCATAATTTGGGGTTCCTACAAATTTACGTAATCATTGAAGATTGAATATTGAATATTTTCCGGAAATTCCCAATATTCAATTCGCCATCAAAAATATTGAAATGCTCAAACTTACTGGCAACCAGTCTCTCTAGATTCTTCGTTTTAACATTGAGGTTCTTTCCGTTTAATGCTTCAAATGTAGAAAATAGCGCCTTTCGTCATTTACCCATAAGGGAAACCCCGGTAATTTGTATTTTCATAGAGAAACAGGCTGGCCACGCCATGACTGTTAAAATATTGATCAATCATGCCACTGCGGCAGCAAAAAAACCGTCTCTGACTCATTATGCATAAAAAGAAACTATTTGCCTTTTCAGCACTGGCCGCCTTTGTCCTGCTTGGCGTAGCAGCAACCAATCTACCGTTACAAAAGGACAGGAACCTGAAGATACTCCCCAAGGATATCAGTGACGCGAAGCTCGATAGTATCATGCATACCTATAATGTTGCGCTGGGTGTTAATTGCAATTTTTGTCATGTTAAGCAACGGCTCAGGCCTGATAGCCTTGATTATGCTTCCGATGCTGAACCGATAAAAGAAGAAGCGCGGAAGATGATGCGAATGACCATTGATATAAATAAGAACAATTTTTATTTTGATGAGAAGGAACGCCCGGAATATCTCCGGACCATCACCTGTAAAACCTGTCACCGGGGGAATGTGTTCCCACCCGAAGACTAGTCCGCCGAAGCCTTGGCGTAGGTGGATTAGTTATCATTTTTTTTACAGGCTTTCAGCCATTCCTTTATGCCTTCCACAATTTGCTTGGCGACGGCTTTATGGAATTCGGGATCAAGAATCAGCTGTTCATCTTCTTTATTACTCAGGAAGGCCACTTCCACCAGGCAGTTGGGATAATCTGTCGGACCGCTCAGGGAGAAATTAAAGCTCCCGATATTCCCGAAATCATTCAGTCCGATTTTCACCATACTCTCCAGGATATATTGTGTCAACGGTCGGAAACCGATATAGCGGTAATACGTGCTTACCCCGCGTATGCTGTCCCTCACCGATGAATTCAGGTGAATGCTGATCATAAAATCCGGGTCTTCTTTTTTTATCATCTCCGCCCTTTCGATCATACCGAGAGAAGTGTCTTTGTTACGCGTCATAAACACCCTTGCCTCCTTGTCGAGCAATTCTTTTTCGAGTTGTTTGGCGATGAGGAGCGTATAGTTCTTTTCCAGTATCCCCGTTTTTACCCCGGAAGCGCCGCTATTCTCTCCGCCATGCCCAGCGTCCACAGCCACTTTCATCCGGTCAAGACTTAATTCCGTCGGTTGTCGTTTAATTTTTATAATGAGCCGCTTGTCCTGGTACCTGATACTATAGCCCCAATGCTGTTCATGTTTCAGTTCGATAATGATCCGGAATACATCATCCTCCGGTTGTTCATGGTAAACATTTTTGATCTCTTTTGCGGAGGACCGCTGCGTGATCCAGTTGGTATTGCTGGTAGCGCCAAAAACCTCGACTACGAGCCTGGAAGGATTGATCTGTTGCATGCTGCGGTAGGGAAGTTTTTCATCCAGATTCACCATCACATAATCATATAATGAATCCCCGTTCACCATCCAGCTATTCGTCAGGTAATAAGGCTGGATCTTTACCAGGCTATCCTTCTTAAAGTTGTTTTTGGGTAAATAGGCAAAATGGTCTTTTGAAAGCTGAATCTTATAGTTCCCGATCGTACTATCGATGACTTTTACTACCACATTGGTATCCAGGTAGCCCATCTTCGCACCGCCGAGCCGGTCTGATCCCAGTCCATACTCCAGGTAGGGCAATGCCCCGGTTGTTTTACCCGCGATAAAAGCGGGTTTGGTGATTTGCGATGCCGCAGAAAAACAGGTGGAAAAAATTAAAAAAAACAGCCATCGTATCATCGCAGCAAGATAACATAAAAACCCTCGATTGGCTTTTCCGTAGAATTACGAAATATACCAATGGTTTTACTGAATTTTAGCATAAACCCTTATTTCCAAGCACTATAGACCAAACTAACCCGTTGATATAACATTCGGCAATGCGACCAGGTATTGCCGGCCTTGAACCCTTATCCTAGAAAAACCAAACTTGATTATGACCTGGAATTCTGTAATGGGCTTTATTTCATCATTTGCCCTTTTCCTGCCGATTTTATTCATAATAGCGCTCCGCCTGAGCGGCTACAAAAGCTTTCCGGCACTGCTTGTTTATTATGCGTCCGTTTTTATCTATAACCTGCTTACGGAAGGCTATATCAAAGCGCCTAATGATGTGATCCATTACTGGGGACTCAGCAACAACCTGCTGGATGTTCCTTTGATGCTATCCTTTCTTACTTATTTCAGCACTTCGGCAATATTTACACGGAGATTGAAAATAGCCATACTGGCTTTTATCCTTTTTGAAGCTATTATTATCCTGTTAACGGGACTGAATGTCGAGGCGCTGACGATCATTATGGGTCCTGGCATTCTACTGGTTTTTTGCCTGAGTCTTTTCCTTTTTATCCGCCAGACCAAGATCACGATCATGTACCGCAAGGCGACCGGTAAAGCACTGATATCCGCCTCGCTTCTTTTTGCTTATGGGTGTTATGCTATTATTTATGTAATGTATTATGTTATTAAGACACCCCATATCGCCGACACCTTCCTGGTATATTTCCTTGTTGTCACTTTCTCTTCCTTACTCATGTGCGCGGGGATCATTATTGAGAAAAGAAGAGTACACAAATTAAACGAACTGAAAACTACGCGTAAGGAATTGTCTGTTATCTACAAGGACACAAAAAAAGCCGCCCCGGCACAGGCAGCTTTATTAGATTTTGACCGGGAACAGTGGAATTAGAAACAATATTTCCCTTCGGCGATCATCTTATCGGCGATCCTTCTCCTGGCATCTTTACTGTTGTAGGGTTCTCCTTTTGTAAATCGCTTCAATCCCATTAATATCATCCGTTGTTCATCACCGTCAGCAAAAGCATTCACGGCATCTTTGCCTGATTTATTTACTTTATCTGCGGCATCATACAAATAGGTTCGCATAATATCAAGATGTAACTGGCTGGCCGCTTCACCCCGCTGGTCCACCATTTTCATTACCCGCAGTAAACTGCTTTCCGCATTAAAGGTCTCAATGGCCATATCAGAAATATTCATCAATACTTCCTGTTCATTCTCGATCTTCATCATCAGTTTTTGCACTGCCGCGCCGGAAACCATTAAGATGGCTTTTTTAAGGTTGGCAACTAATTTCCTTTCCCAGGCATAAGGTGCTTCATCCACGGCCCCAAAATCGGGAATACTCATCAATTCTTTCTGCACTGCCATAGACGGGCCCATCAGGTCCAGTCTTCCACCCATCGCTCTTTTCAATGTCATATCCAATATTAGCAGCCGGTTGATCTCGTTGGTTCCTTCATAGATACGGTTGATACGGCTGTCACGGTAAGCCCTTGAAATATTATACTCAGCACTAAAGCCATTGCCCCCGTGGATCTGTACGCCTTCGTCCACTACAAAATCCAGCACTTCACTTCCATATACTTTCAGTATCGCACATTCGATGGCGAATTCTTCAGCACCACCGAGCAACGATTCACTTTCGGGTTTACCGGAAGCCAGCAACTCACTCTCCTTTTCATCCACCCATTTGGCTGTGCGGTATAATGCAGACTCCGCCACGAATACTTTGATGGCCATTTCAGCCAATTTGTGTTTGATAGCGCCAAAATTCGAAATGGGTTGTTTGAATTGCTCTCTTGTCTTTGCATATAGGACACTGATTGTTAACGCCATTCTTGCCCCGCCGAGAGCCGCAGCACATAATTTCAGCCGGCCGATATTAAGAATGTTGAAAGCGATCTTATGCCCTTTACCGACCTCGCCCAGCAGGTTTTCCACCGGTACTTTACAATCCTGGAAATACAACTGGACGGTTGACGAACCCTTGATCCCCATTTTATGTTCTTCAGGACCCTGGGTAAATCCTTCTGTTCCTCTTTCCACGATAAAACAGGTGAATTTATCTCCGTCCACTTTTGCAAAAACGGTATACACCTGGGCAAATCCTCCGTTTGTGATCCAGCATTTCTGGCCATTGAGCATATAGTATTTACCGTCATCGCTCAATTTGGCAGTTGATTTAGCGCCAAGGGCATCACTACCGCTGTTTGGTTCTGTGAGCCCGTATGCCCCTGCCCATTCTCCACTGATGAGTTTGGGAATATATTTTTCTTTCTGTGCCGGGGTTCCAAAATATAAAATAGGTAATGTGCCGATACCGGTATGCGCTGCTACCGCTACAGAAAATGAGTGCCCTGCACCGAGGTACTCGTTGACGATAGTAGAAGTGACAAAATCTTTTCCTAGTCCACCGTATTCTTCAGGAAAAGATGTCGCCAGCAATCCCTGTTCACCTGCTTTGCCTACTAATGATTTCATCAGGCCCGGTTCAAGATTGTCGATCCTGTCAAGAATGGGATATACTTCCGCTTCCAGGAACTGGTTGCACATTTCTTTGATCATCAACTGTTCTTCTGAAAATTCTTCAGGGATGAAGGTTTCTGATGCTGAAGGTTCCTTCACCAGCCAATCACCGCCCTTTCTCCCGATTGCCATGGGGACTTTTTTTGTTGCTGCTGCAGTGCTCATTGTAGTAAGGTTTAAATGTTTATTATTATTTATTTACCTGTCTTACTGTTATCGTCTTTAGAATTGTTGGCATCGGCTTCATCTTCACTCCTCAACATTCACTATTCCCCATCCTATTTCAAATTATCATACACGACCTGTAATACTTCCTTACAAACATCCACCCGGTCAACCGGTACTGTAATCAAAGCTTCGTTCAGGGTCTCATCCGCCAGCGCCATGGTTTCTTCCTGGAGCTTTTGCGCCTGTTTGGTCAGGTAGATCAGGTTGATCCGCCTGTCGTGCTCGGAAGGAACTCTTTTGACAAGGTTTAGTTTCTCAAGATTGTCAACCAGGCGGGTAATACTGGGTTTATCCCGGAAGGTCGCGTTACACAATTCCTGTTGACTGATGCCTTCCTGTTTCCACAAATGATAAAGCACACTCCATTGTTCGATGGTAATATTCAATCCCGCTCCATTGAATTTCTTCTGCAAGCGACGAGCAATGGCAGTGGAGGCTTTACCAGTGATAAAGCTGTACAATTCGCCTTTTTTAAATTGGTTGTTTGGCATATAGTTGTTTGTGCAACTATTCAAAATTAGTATTATATTTGAAATTCCCAAGTATTTGTTGATTAAAATAATTGGCCCGCATGGAATTCTGCCAACTGTCTTTTAAGAACTCTTTCATTGGGTATTACCGTTTTGGCAATGGCCCCAAAACGGCGATCTGTTTCCATGGATATGGTGAAGGAGGTGAGAGTTTTGGCTTTTTGGAGAAATACGCTGGCACTCAATTTAGTTTCTATTCCATTGATCTGCCTTTTCACGGAAAAACCCGCTGGAAAGAGGATCCGGATCTCAGCCCGGCTGACCTGGTTGATATAGTAACTGGTATCCTTCAACAAAATAACCGGGCCCTTGCCCCCATCATATTAATGGGATTCAGTCTTGGTGGACGTATCGCGCTGGGTCTTTACCAGGATATGCCCGAAAAAATTGACCGGATTATATTGCTCGCTCCAGATGGTTTAAAAGTTAATTTTTGGTACTGGCTGGCAACACAGACGGGGCTGGGAAATAGTTTCTTCGCATTTACCATGAAAAAACCGGGCTGGTTCTTTGGCTTTTTGAAATTGATAAACAAACTGAAGTTGGTGAATGCAAGTATCTTCAAATTTGTCAAATATTATATCGGTGATGCTGCAATTCGTCAACTACTCTATGCGAGATGGACAAGTTTGCGAAAGATCAGGCCCCAAATAAGCAGGATCAAAAAAGAGATCGGGGAGAATAAGACAAAGGTTTCGCTTATCTATGGGATGCATGACCGTATCATTCTCCCTTCCGTTGGAGAAAAGTTCCGGAAGGGTATCGAAGAACAGTGCACAATCAGCATCATTCATGCTGGTCACCAGGTATTGCACGAAAAGCATGTGCAGGAAATACTCCCGGCTTTGCTGCCCTGATCGCAATCAGTTAGCTTTGTTGAAGTGCATGATCATTCTGTATATTCTCATACTATTATTTACTGTTTACGGCATCCTGCTGATCTATTATTGGTTGGCCTGGCGATCTATCCCCGTTTTTGTCGCTACTGCAATGGTACAACAGCCACGGATCAGCGTGATCATCGCGGCAAAAGATGAGGAAGAAAATATCGGGCGGCTTCTCCCGGCTTTACTGGAACAGGATTATCCGAAAGATCTGGTTGAAGTAATTGTAGTTGATGATCATTCATTCGATAGGACCGCCATAATTGTACAGCAACACAGCTGGGTAACACTGCTTCAATTAAAAGAAAAAGGAATCAATTCTTACAAAAAAAAAGCCATTGAAACAGGCATTGCTTCCGCAAAAGGAGAGCTGATCGTAACAACAGATGCAGATTGCATTCCCGGCAGCAATTGGTTAAAAACGATAGCCGCGGCGAAACAGGAGCTGAATGCTGTATTCATTGCTGCTCCTGTCGTTATTGAATGTAACTCCTCTTTATTACAGGTCTTCCAGGCAATGGATTTTATGGTCCTGCAGGGAATTACAGGTGCCGCTGTTTATAAAAAACAATTATCGATGTGCAATGGCGCCAATCTTGGCTACGACCGTGCAGTTTTTTATGAAGTGAATGGTTTTGCCGGGATCGATCATATTGCTTCCGGCGATGATATGCTGTTGATGCACAAGATCTGGAAACAATATCCTCACCGGGTGCATTATGTAAAATCGAAAGATGCGATCGTCTCTACCCAACCAATGAGATCCTGGAGGGATTTTTTCAACCAGCGCATCCGCTGGGCAAGCAAAGCTGCTCATTATACAGATAAAAGGATACTGCCCGTGTTATTGCTGGTTTATCTTGTCAACCTGTCCTTTGTCCTGTTACTGGTAGCTGGTTGCTGGTGGTCACCGTACTGGCTTTGGCTGATCGGGTTTTGGGTGGGAAAGACGATCATCGAACTGCCTTTTTTTATAGCCGTCGCTGGTTTCTTTGAGAAGCAATGGGCCGTAAAACTTTTTTTCTTCTTTCAGCCACTTCATATTTTATATACGGTGGTCTCCGGCTTATTCGGCCAGTTTGGCAAATACCAATGGAAAGGAAGAAAAGTAAAATAAGTATCTTCCGCCCATGAGTTCCTCCCCATCATTCCAGTTCGCTGCCTGGCGACGCTTGAAAAAAAATAAGGGAGCAGTATTAGGTTTGGTGGTGATCATCCTGTCTTTGCTGGTAGCCATTTTCGCTTATTTTATCGCCCCAGATCCTTCCCCATATGCGAACAGGATCATCCTCGAGATCGGCGGTGAAAAACCCGGTTTCAAACAAAGTTTCATCAAGATAAAAAAGGAAAAGGATGTCAGGAATACTGGTTTCTTTCAGCAACTCATTTCGGGAAAAGAAGATGCTTATTATTATATCCCCATCAGCTCCTACGAACAAAAAGGGGACAGCATCATTGTCCGGAAACTGATCGACCAGGGCGTAACAGAAAGACAGGCCCACGCCATTTCGAGGACTGCAGAAACACCTATCGTTCAAAAAAGATTCCTGTCCGGCACCGATAAATACGGACGGGATATTCTCAGTCGTATCATCGTGGGCACAAGGGTTAGCTTAAGTGTAGGATTGATCACCGTGATCATTTCGCTCAGCATTGGTTTAGTACTGGGTTCACTGGCAGGTTATTTCCGGGGGCGAACCGATGATATCATCATGTGGTTCATCAATGTGATCTGGAGTATTCCCACGCTCCTGCTCGTATTTGCGATCACCCTCGCATTGGGAAAAGGTTTTTGGCAGGTCTTTATTGCAGTAGGGTTGACTATGTGGGTGAATGTGGCGCGGTTGGTAAGGGGACAGGTATTGGGTGTAAGGGAACTGGAATATATAGAAGCCACAAGAGCCCTGGGATTTTCGAATTTCAGGATCATCGTCCGGCATATCTGGCCCAATATCATGGGGCCGGTAATGGTGATCGCTGCAAGTAATTTTGCATCGGCGATCGTTATCGAAGCGGGCTTAAGTTTTCTTGGCGTAGGTGTTCAGCCCCCACAACCCAGCTGGGGCTTGATGATCAAGGAGAATTATAATTTTATCATCACACAAAATCCTATGCTGGCCCTGGCCCCTGGATTTGCCATCATGATATTGGTACTCGCATTTAACCTGCTGGGAAATGGGCTAAGGGATGCACTGAATGTCAGGGGAAGGATCTAAAGCTGTGGTAGATGAATGAATAAAGAAGCCCTTCTGTTACATCACTTTTACGTTACGGTTAAAACTTTCGTCCAGCGATATAAAAGTCTCCGTCCGTTCGATCCCTTTTATTTTCTGTAACTGGTCGTGCAATACAAAGCGCAGCTGGGTAATATCCTTACAAACGATCTCGGCGAACATGCTGTAATTTCCGGTAGTATAATTTAGTCGCACGATCTCGGGTATCTTTTGCAGGTCCTTTGCCACAGTATCATATAGAGAACTTTCTTTTAAGTAGATGCCGATAAAAGCGATCACATCATATCCTAGTTCTTTCAGGTCTATTGACAATCTTGTGCCTTTAACGATACCGGCTTCCTGTAGTTTTTTGATACGGACATGGATGGTACCGCCGGAAACGAATAGTTTTTTACCAAGTTCCGCATAAGAGATCTCCGCACTCTCCATCATTTGCTGGATGATCTGAAGATCCAGTTTGTCAAGATTCAATTTAGTTACCATTTTGCCGATATCTTTTAGATATTATCTAAATATACTATCAATTATTTAAATTATTTATATAGTTTTAAAATAATCATTAGATATTTTGGAATGAAATAGTCAATCAACCTATATTTGTTTTATCAAACGCTGCTAAAAACAGCAAAGCTCTTTCCCGGATCAAGCCCGGGATTACATTGTGGGGTGATGAAATCGCGAAAGCCTGCCTAACGGCGGGCAAGCATGGCAGACATGCCCCCTTGTCTCGGGGGTGGAGAAACTAGGATAAACGAAAAGTAGAGCCGGAACCGATGTCAAAGTCGGGACCGACCGGGGTTGACCACCGGATTTTGCTTTTTAGCTAACTACTCCGTGGAGGTTCGATCCCTCCCCCTACAGCATCAATTAAAGGCCTTCCGGAAACGGGAGGCTTTTCTATTATTGAGTGTTTAAGAGTGAATATTGAATATTTTGAAAAATGCTCAATTGCGAATTTTAAGCGAGTCCGGTCGGATTATGCTATGACTAACTGTTCGTGATAATCTTATCCACGAATGAGGAAAACTGGTTGTCATTTCCTCCTGCAGAAACACGAATTTCATTTCATGAAACAACTGCTTCCTATCCTCGTATTCTTTTTATCGGGTTTTGTAAGCTATGCCCAAAAAGACAAAGTCTACTCCTCTCTGGAGGAAGCCCTGCAAAACCCTTCCGAAGTTTATATCCTCTCGCTTAATAACAAAAAACTTTCCGAGATCCCGGAGACCATCACCCGTTTTACCAATCTTAGGTCGCTGGAGATGGCTGGTAATAGATTGACGACTGTCCCGGAGAGCATCCTTCAACTAAAGAACCTTACAGAACTGAACCTGAGTAATAACCGGTTTAACAGTATCCCTGAAACCATTACCCGGGCTATTACATTGACCGAACTCGACCTAAGCGGCAATAATTTTTCTTTTATTTCCGAAAACATCTCGAAACTGGTCAACCTGAAACAACTTTATCTCAATAACAACAAGCTTCCTGCCCTTCCTGATTTTATTTCTAAACTGGACAAACTCGAAGAATTATATTTATATGGCAACCTGCTTACTTCGATCCCGGAAAGCCTTGGCAGGCTGGCCAAACTGACAGAAATCGGGCTGGGCGGAAACCTGCTCAGCTTTCTACCTGAAAGCCTCAGTAAACTCAGCAATCTCAAATACCTGGCTCTTCCATACAATCGTTTTACTACACTCCCTGCCTGTGTCACTAAACTCAATAACCTGATCGTACTTGACCTGAATGAGAATGGACTTAAGGTCCTTCCTGAAAGCATCGGTAACCTCGTCAAACTGGAAGAACTTTACCTCGAATCGAATAAACTCACTGCCTTGCCCGAGACCATCACCAAACTCACCAAACTGACCATTATCAATATCAATAAGAATAACCCGCTGAAACTCTCGCCAGCGATCAAGGCATTTATCGCCGATAAGAAAATATAAGTTAACCTTCCAGCCGGAAAGTGATAGGCAGCGTGTACCAGGCTTTTGCTCTTTTACCTTTCACCATACCCGGTGACCAGTTTGACATATTGTTTACCACTTTTATCGCTTCCTCTTCCAGGCCACTGCCGAGGGCAGTTCCCGTGGTTTTTGCATTGGCCACTTTGCCATTCTCATCGATGGTGAACATCACGTAAACCGTTCCTTCCGTACTGTTATCGATCGCTTCCTGCGGGTATTCAATGTTCTTGATGATATAATTCTCCAGCGCTGATTGCCCGCCTGGAAAACTGGGTGCAGTTTCAGTATAATTATAATAGCCGCTGTTATCCGTTTTCATCGCAGTGGTTCTATCTACCGGCACCGGTTTGATGGTCACTTTCCCGATCTTTTTGGCTGTCCTGGTACCCAGTGTATCCGTTTTGGTGCTCGGTATCACCGTATTGTTATCAACGACCGTAGCTGTATCTGTTACAGTTTCGGTTGTAGCGTTATTACCCTGTTTAGCATCGTTGTTACAGGCGGCCACTACCAACAGAAAAACGGCGGCTGTACAAATGAGCCGCATTGATAAATTTAATTGACTGAATCTCATAGAATTGTTTTTAATAAGTGTTTGTAAATTTTTCCTGGTGGATGCGGAGATAGACTATATATACCTGTTCGTCCAAAGAAAGTGCCACGATAAGTCATTGCTTCAAATAATTGCTGTCCCGGGATTACCTTTGCGGGCCATGGGTCAGAAAAAATTAATACGGTTTGCAGAGCTGGAAACCTTTTCCAATGTGTTGCAATATCCAAAGGGAATGAAGGGAAAATGGAATGAGCTTTTCAAAAATGATCACCAGGTCGTATTGGAGCTGGCCTGCGGGAAAGGGGAGTATGCTCTTGGGTTGGGGCGGGTTTTCCCCGGCAGGAATTTTATCGGGGTTGACCTGAAAGGAAACCGCCTCTGGGTAGGCGCCAAAAAAGCATTACAGGAGAAGCTGTCCAATATTGCTTTCCTGCGGACAAAGATCGACCAGGTAGCTGATTATTTTTCGGAAAACGAAGTAGCGGAGATATGGATCACCTTTCCCGACCCCCAACTGAGGATGTCAAAAGCCAGGAAGAGATTGACACATCCAAAGTTCCTTCGTCTCTATCAGCAATTCCTTGTTCCTGGTGGTTTGATCCATTTGAAAACCGACAGCCCTGATCTCTATGATTTCACCAATCAGGTGATCTCCCTGTACGACTGTGTCCTGCACAAAGATCTTAGCGATGTATATAATGAAGAACCTGTTCCAGAAGAATTAAGGATACAAACACATTATGAATCCCTGGACATAGCGGGAAGCAACAGAATACATTACCTCTGTTTTTCCTTACCCCGGGAGCTGGCCGGTATTGAAAAAGACGAAATCCTGAAACAACTATTGAAAAATGAAGGAGCTGACTGAAGGGATACATTATTATATCAATGAAGAGGGATATGTAGTGCTCACCCGGCAATATCATTTGGAAAAAGGATATTGTTGTGGTAATGGCTGCCTTCACTGTCCTTATCAATATGAGAACGTGCCTGAGCCGCGACGAACTGAGTTATTAAGTGAAATAAAAGGATCCCCGTATAAACCCTGACCTAGTCGTATCGTTGGGGCAACAGGTCCCAATCGTAATTAGGGTTTTCATACCGGGAAAGAGGTTGTTGCTTTCCATTTGTTAACTCCAGCACCGTAGCATATACAAACCGTTTCAATTCTTTAATAGAGATCTTGCTATCGTAGTTTTTATCGAGGTCTGAGTTATTTCTGAATGCTTTTAAAACCGCATAGGTAAACACCCCGTTATTCCACTCCGGCGCTTCATAAGCAAAGGCATTTCCTGCAGTTGCTGCGATCACTTCTGCACCACTGGTGCTGCTGGAGGAAGCAAATAACTGGCTGATCACCTGTTGCAGGCTCACCTCCGCTGATCTTTTCACATCCAATCCCTTTGCAGAACTTGTTGTATCCAATTGTGCTTTTACCTGCGGTGCCATCATTTTTTTCTCATTCTCTGTCAATTCTTCTCCCTTTTCTATATTACCGCTATGACAGGCATCGATCAGCAGCAATTTTTTCCTGGCCGGGATACCTGCCAGTAATTCTTCCAATTCACTAAACCTGAAACCATATTTCTGAGGCTGAGTAAAATCCATATTATGTGTTGCAAGATAAAAATTCATACTGTCGTCGAGCATACCATGCCCTGAAAAGCAAATGACCACTTTATCCTCGATGCCGGTCTTCAGCAATTTTTGTTTTAGCTTCCTGATATTCTCTGATTTTACATCTGTATCAAATAAAGAATCAGTTATAATTTTTTCGCCCTCCATCGATCTGAATGCAGCAAGAATGTCTCTCCCATCTTTCGTAGCATATTTCAGGTTCCTTGCAGTGTCGCTATAAGTGTTGACCCCGATCGCAATCACAAATATTTTGGATTCTACAGGCTTTGCTGGCTGATACGCTATTCTTTGAAACACCGGGATACTTGTATTGCCCGCAGCATCCTTCGCCAGGTACACCAATTGATTCTCCCCCGATGTGAGCTGAATTCTTTTCGACAAGGAGAGGTCTGGTAATGGTTTTGTAAATGAAGTGTCCCATATTAAAACATTGTTCGCCTGGATGCTAAAGTAGCTAACTCCATTTGTCTTTGCATGTACCGAATAATTTACATCGTATCCACTTTCCTGTTGCAGTGTTTTTAAAGGTTGTGAAACTGTCACAACGGGGGATAGGCCGGGAATGATTGAAATCGCCTTGTTATTTTTTCTAGCTGCCGCCTTTCTGTAAATACTGACGAGTTGCTTTATATGATTGTCCGTTGTATCAAACATATCAGCCAGTACAATGTCTGGCCGGTTGAGGCCAGCATCCAGGAAACTTGCCGGAATTGCCTGCCCGTCTTGTAAAAAGCCCACTTGTTGCAAGGCGTTGGGTGTAGCATAATAATATCCTGATTTACTCTGAACAAAAAAATTGTTTTCATCAATCAGGAACAGTTTAAATAATAGTTGTTCAGCTACAATATCCCAGCATTCAAAACTACCTTCATCGGTATTTCCTACCAGTGCCTGGTTTTGTGCCGGGAGCAGCTGAACAAAATTTATTCTTCCACTTAAAGAAGAAACAAGCGATCTCCCCATAGTAGTGGTAGTCGCCTTTTTAGAACTGTCATACCCAATCCCCTTTTGACTGGCTATCACCCATAATTTTTTATCCGGGAAAAAAGACCTGAATGTGGTATCTATAAAAAATCTTTTTTTCAATTGCTCACTCGTATTTCCTGTTGGCCTGATCCGCATCTTGTCAAGTTGTATTTCCAGGTACCCCCTGCGGCCGGGTATTTGAACTACAACTAATTTTTTTTCAGGGAGATAGACCACCGAATCACAATACAGGGTTTTTCCTTTTGTATAAACAGGTTTCATGTCAGCAGCGTCATACCAGGCGGCATTATTAACCAATATGCCGTTTTTTTCAACTAAAAAAAAAGTACTGCCATCAAAACTTGCTTCCTTATTTTCCTTTGGAATAGCCTTACTTTCCAGGGTTTTGAGATCATATAATGAAACACTACCAAGATCTGACATGGCAACGAAATTTCCTTTATCAGATAATTCTATATGTGGAATACCAAAATCAGCCAACAAGTAAGGAGCATACTTATAGCGTGGAAAAGTTCCTTTCAATGGTTTTTTACTGAAATAAACAGACCTGGAAGGATCTTTCAGATCAATCAGGAGGTCACCGTAAGTATCCTGGTATTTGAAATTACCCGTCACTTTTCCTTCCGGAATATGGTGTTTCCAGCTGAAATCATTAAACTCACCCAACTTTTCCATTGTAAACGAAGATAAATTCCCGGCTAACTGGGTTATTTTTTTAACTAAATCCCCCGGACCTGTTTTTTCCCATTCCGCTTCCTGCATGGAATAAATGATATGCGCCAGTAATATGGGGATAGCGCCAACATCACTGTTATAGGCTGATTTAGTATCCCAGGAAGATAGTTTGTTTCGATCAACCTGCGATACATACTTAGGAGAATAGGAAGAATTGAGATCCCAGGCTGCAACAAAATAAAAATTAGTGCTATAAAATACCCCGGTTAGTAAAGAAGTAGTTGGATTGAATGAAAGACTCAGGAGATTAGCCACTCCACTATACACCGAATTTCCATCTTTCAGCTGGGAATGTTGTAATGACAGTGCTGTTGCTATTTCATCCCATTTACCGGTTGGTATAAATTCTGCCTTATCCGAGGAGTATTTAATAATATATGGGTTGTCTCCGCAGGTGGTAAATTTTGTTCCATAATTTTTGGAGTTTCTTTGCCGGTGCACAATGAGCTGGGACGACTGGTCTGTAACCTGCCATTCCTCGGAATTGTATTCCAGTAAAAAGTCAGAATTGGGGATCAAGAGTCTATTGTTTGCCTGAATACTGTTTTGCACCAACATTTCCGGCTTTTGTAGCTTTGGTGTAAAATCAATAGTATATTTCCTGAGAAACAGTTCATCATTGGCAAAAGTTAAAACTGTGACGGAGTCGCGAGACAATTTTATTAAGTGAGGTTTAAAATCCCTGATATCAATCGAGGTTAATTTTTTCGTTTTATCATATATCCATAATTCATTCTCCGCCCATCGTTGCCCGTTTGCACCTACAGCGATAAAGCCCCTGGATTGGGGAATTGAATTGACACCGACACTTTCAATCCCGCTATAGCTCATCAGGGGCAGGAATAAGACCTGCTCGAACCGTTTCTCATCTTCAGACAATTCATACACAACCCTATCAGCAGAAATAAATAGTTTATCGCTAAGAATCGTTTGGATTTGCGACAGGTTTACATTCGAAAATAATTTTTCTGAATTCCCAATATTTGTCAGTTGTCTTTTTTTAAGATCCGTTTTATATATCGCAGTGCTGATTTGAGATGTTTTTTCGCTTTGACTGAGCGATAATAACCAGTTGCCTTTCCATCTACCTTCTATTCTTGGATAAGTGGCTTTTACAGTCAGGGTATCGATTAACCTTTCGCTTGCAATATCAAAAGTGCATATCTTATAATTGTATTTTTTTCCATCCGGGAAGACGTATGCAGTGGTAAAGTCCGACACATATTCCACTCCGCTTTCTGGCAGGTAATAACAACTTGCCATAATTTGCGTTGCTGTGCTATCCACCTCGTAATTCAAAACCGGGTAAGGTGTTTCTATTTTTTTAAGCAGTTCGCCTTTCCTGTTGTACAGGGCAAAGTAAGATGGTTGATCGTATATATAAAAAAGCATGCTGTGGCTGTCGGCAGACCATTTCATCAGGGACGCATTGCCATTAAATTTCAAACTATCCTCAATACTACCAGTCGCCAGGTTCATTAATAAATAATCGTAAGGCCAGTCTGATTTCCTGATGCACAGCATAGTGCCGTCTGGTGATAACACATAATCTTCCTTTGAGAAGGGTTGGTTACCGCCGGTCTTTACTGGCAGTTTATATTTTTTTTCGGAAAATGTTTGTGTGTAGGCAGTAATGAAATAAAATAGTGCGCAGGCTAATAACCCAATTCCTTTCATATAATATACCTTAGAGTTTGAAACAATTTGTAATATACCTAAACAAATTATAGAAACACTTGCATGGCAATGGGTAAATTAAGGAATCAAAATTTCTGGTTATAGATAAAGAATAGCCTGTCTTGGTTAAGGATCAAAACGTATTATGAATTACCTGGATATCGGGGGCAACAGGATACATTATCTGTGTTTTTCCTTACCCGGGGAACTGGCCGGTATTGAAAAAGACGAAATCCTAAAACAACTATTAAAAAATGAAGGAACTGACTGAAGGGATACATTATTATATCAATAAAGAGGGATACGTGGTGCTGACCAAAGAATACCACCTGGAAAGGGGATATTGTTGTGGAAACGGATGCCTGAATTGTCCCTTTGATTATAAAAATGTGGAAGAACCACGACGTTCGGCCCTGCTTGCCGGGGATCAAGAAAGCAAGGAAAAAAAAATCTGAAATCACTCTTCCACAACAAGTTGAAAACAAGTCGTTTGCGTGTGGCCGAAATATTATTCATTATTCTTTCCCAACTCGTTCTCTGGCACAAACTATGTTTTCATCTTGTATATCAACGGCACCAGGTGAAAAAATATATCCTCCTTTTATCGTTCCCATTGCTAACCATCCAGGCGAACAGCCAGGGTAAAAAGATCAATGATATTCTCGGCCGCTGGGAAATCGGCGGTGATAATAACAAAGGAGCCTACCTGCAGATCATCGACAGCAGTACAATCATCCTGAATTATATGGGCGAAACAAAGACCCTGGTAGATTGTAAAATAGATTTCTCTAAAAACCCGGCCTGGTTCGATTTTTCTGCGAAAGATACCAGCTCGATACTGCGATTCAAAAGCCTCCTGATGATCGTAGGAGAAGATATGATCAAGTGGCAGATATTTATTGATGAAGAACGACCCAGCCATTTTTCTTCGACCAAAGGAGAGTTGCTATACCTGAAAAAAACAAGGGCCGGATCTGCGGCAGTTGCGACGAATTAATACTTTATCCTCCTATTTTTTTATCTTCATGGCATGGCCATCAAAAGATCTGCAGAGAAATTAAAGAACATCAAACCTTCGGGAAAATCTGATGAGAATTTTTTTGATATCGTATTTGAAGTGACCCGCCAGATACCAAAAGGAAGGGTTACTTCCTATGGTGCTATCGCGGCATCTATAGGGGCCAAATCATCCGCCCGACTCGTGGGATGGGCCATGAATGGCGCGGGAAGAGTGAGACCCAAAGTACCCTCTCACCGCGTGGTGAACCGGGTCGGTATGTTATCCGGCAAGCATCATTTCTCCCCACCCGGCAAAATGGAAAAATTATTGAAAAAAGAAGGGATAAAAGTAAAGAACGACCAGGTACAGGATTTTAAAAAAGTATTCTGGGACCCGGTGGAAGAGCTGGGATTTTAATTACACCCTTACCTAATCATCATCGTCTTTCTTCTCATTTAGTTTTAAAAAAACCGCCCGTTTGGGTGCGGGAAAAGGGGTTTCACTTCCTTTCAACCCATGCCAGAGCACAATATTGAACTCCATATCGGGTATCGCATCCTCCTTACTGAGATTGAATTCCTCTGAACGTCTCTGCCATTCGTTGATTGCGAAATTCTTTTCTGTCAAATCGATATTTGATGGAACCGAACTAAATCCCGTGGCATTTGCGATCGTATCAAAACAACGCCACATCGGTTCAGCAGCCGCATCATACTGTGTCATAGGCGGCATTCCCAGGATCAGTTCTATCGTGCGCAGCATGGAAGAGGTGGAGTACATCGTGTGATCCACATAGTTTCTCTTAGCAAAACCACCGGCAACATAAGCGGTGGTACGGTGTGCATCCACATGGTCAGATCCATTCTGTGCATCGTCTTCAACAATAAATACAACACTCTCTTTCCAGATCGGGCTTTTGCTTAAATATTCAACGAACAAACCTACCGCCAGGTCGTTATCGGCCACATGGGCATAGGGTGTTGGTTTCCCTTTCCGCAGCCCTTCTGTATGATCATTCCCCATCCGCACGGAATTGAATTGAGGAACTGCATTCTTTGATAGTAATGAATCAAACTCCCTTCTCCATTGAGTAAAACGGGTGGTATCTTTTGTGTTCATATCCCAACCGGTAAAATAGGGGCAAAAATGATTCTTCAATATCGGGATATTAGGTTTGTAGTTATCGGCAAATTCTCCATAAGTCCTGAAGGAAACCTTATTCCTGTTACAGTGATCCCAGATAAAGCCATCTTTGTTATTGGCAATAGCACGGTTACCCTCCGCTGAATAAGCCCCACCCCGGCCACCATAACTCGTGGGCCAGGTCTTCTCCAGGAAATCAGTCGCATACGCACCCATGGTCCAGTTATGACCATCCGCACTCACTTCCCCATCCACGTAAAAATTATCAAGCAGAATAAATTCGCGGGCAAGTTTATGCTGGTTGGGTGTGATCCTTTCCCCAAACAATACAAGACTTGTATCACCATTTCCCTCTTTTATATCTCCCAATACCTGGTCGTAAGTCCTGTTCTCTTTAATGACATAAAAAACATATTTAATGGGCGATGCTTCACCTACTTTCACCGGTACCGGGTTACCCGCCTGTCCCTTGCTTATTGTTTCCTTTTCTTTGCTATAAGGCGTGTTCCGGTAAACAACCTGGGAATAAACAGCCAGTTGTTTTTCCGTAGGGATATTGATGATGCTCATCGTTCCTTTAAACAAACCGGCGATATATTGCACATCAATGGGTTTGTTCTTATCGCCACCCTGGTAGATCACTTCCTCCCTTCTGCGCAGCGGGTTGGGTCCATAAGGATTCGCCATCGATGAAAATCCTTTTCCATTGGCCACATAGATCTTTTTAGCAGTCACTTTCACGTTGGTCGGGTACCAGCCCGTAGGAATAAATCCTTTGCTGCGGCTAAACCCCGGACGGCTCACATCAAAAACAGCCAGGCAATTATTATCCGCATTGGCAATGTATAAGATTTTTTCATCAGCACTGAGCGCCACTGCATTTGAAGTAGATCCGGACGGCGCATCGGGATACAAGGCCCCATTCAGCGTTTCAATAAGTTTAGCTTGTTTAATATCTATTACAGAAACAGAATTATCATTAGCGTTGGCCACAAAAATATATTTCCCGTTACGGGTCTGGCATATCTCATTGGGGTTGTCACCCACCTTTACCTGGACAATGATCTTCTCCTTTTCCGTATCAAATACCACGAGCTTGTCACATCCCCAACAACTGATATATAATTTCTTCCGGTCAGGAGACAAGAGACAGGCATAAGCTTCACCATCCAACTGATACTTCCATTTTATTTTTTTTGTTGCCAGGTCAATGGTATAAAGTGAATTATTATCCTTGGTAACAACATACAATAGTTTCCGGGCGTCATCGATCTCAAGGCCTGTGGGAGAAATGGCTTCGGACCTGGGGCCGAGCAGTATACTGTCTTTCACGATCAGTTTATTATTCTCAATGGCATACTGCCAGATCTTGTTATCATTTCCACCGGAAGCATAAAGAAATTTTTCATCAGCGGTAAACTTCAATCCATACCATGATCTTGGGATCACAGCGACATCCAATAATTTGTTTGACTTCCCATCGATCAGCTGGATGGATTGCACGCTTTGCCCGTTATTGGTAACCGCGATATATTTCTGCGAAGATGAAAAGACCATATTCAGGGGCAGGTCACCGAGGGGCAGGCTTTCACCAACCGGAGTGATACTCCACCCATTGGATAAACCTACCCTTTTTGCTTCAACCTGTTGAAGTGTCTGGGCAGAAATAAAGGATAATGGTGCAATAACGAGAAAGAAAAAAAGGCTTTTTTTCATGTGGCTGTGTTGACAGTAAAGGTATAATAAGTGCAAAAATATCGTTCAGTACTTATTTTAGTCTTTCCCTGGAGCACCCCTCAGTAATATGGGCTGATCATCCAGTACACGATCACGCCTGTCAACGCCACATAGAACCAGATGGGCCAGGTGATCCGGGCCAGTTTTTTGTGTTTATCATATTCTCCCGTCAGCCCACGGTAAGCCGTAAATAGAATAAAAGGAAGGATGATCCCTGCCAGTGGAATATGTGTGCCAAGCAGGATATAATAAATGATCCGGCTTTTACCTACCGCTGCCTTTTCGATCCCGGTCACAATGCCGTTATGATCCATATCTCCGAAACGTGTCTCGCCTGCAAAAAGATGGTGACAGATATAGCTGACAAGGAAAAGAATGGAAAGCGTCATGGCTCCCAGCATAATATTCCGGTGCAGTTTATAATTCCTGGCTTTTACAGCGATCAATGCAATGATCAGCAGGAAAGCTACGATAGAATTGATGATCGCATTGAAGCTTGCAAAAAGATGCACATCAAAGCCAAGGTCTGCTTCCAGTTTGACCCTGCTAAGTAGCATTACAGCCGCAAATACAATGGCGGAGAAAAGAAAAATCAGTATCCTCGCTTTTTTATCGTTCTTCTTCCAGGCAGCAGGTAACATATTATTATTTTTTCCTGATTACATATAGCAGCAGGCCGACTCCAAGTATGGCCAGCAGGAAAACTACAGCGATCAGTTGCAATTTTCCGTCAAAGAAACTTTTTTCCTTTGGATCCTTTTCCATGGTGAGCAGGACAATATCAGAAGACAGTTTAGCCAGCGAGGCGGAATCAAGCCCGTGGTAAAATCCACGCACCCGGCGGTTACTGTCGATCAATACAAAATGATCGGTATGGATAAAATTCGTATCAATGCCCTCTCCATCTACGATCCCGATCTTCATTTCATTGATCGCGAGATCATAGATCTCTTTTTTGTCGCCGCTAAGTAACCACCATTGCTCCGGGTTCACCTGGAATCGATCTGCCCAGTACTTCAACCGTTCCACTGAATCCCGTTCGGGATCGATACTGAATGAAAGAAAATGGATCTGCTTATTCGTCCTGTCTCCTACCCGCTGCCCGTTATGGATCGATTCCGACAAGCGTTTCATATTGCGGGTAAGTCCGGGGCAGATGGTCGGGCAATGGGTAAAAAAGAAATCGGCCACTACGATCTTACCTTTCAGGTCATTCCAGCTGATGTTTCTTCCTTCCTGGTTGAACAGGTTGAAATCACCCACCTGGTGCCAGGCCGTTTCGTTCACCCGCTTTCCTTTTTTGGTAACGGTGACAACGGAATCGGGGAAATAATGCGAGGGCATGGTGATGGCATTCTCGCTTTTCTGCCTGACGATAAAATACGCAGACAGGGGCAGTACGATTGCCAACATTATGGCGTATAGAGCTTTCTTGTTCACGATCAGGTTTTAACTCTCCTGGCAAACTATCTGACTTAACTTCTTTAGGAGCCTGTCCCTCCCCTCTCTTTTAGGAAAGGGGAGCCGGAGGGGTGTGGTAAAAAAAACCATCAAACCGTTGCCGGTTCAATGGTTCAGGTACTATAACTTGATATTCGTTTTATTCTTTTCCACTTTTTTCTACCGGCTTCTCTTCCGGCTTTTGTTGGTCACTATGTTTTTTCGGCATTGTTGTTTCCTTGAAATGCGGATCAAATTTATTACGAAGATTCTTATAGGAATTACCCTCGTAGATAAAAGCAATTATAAACCAGACAAACAACAATAAGGGCACTACAATGGTCATGATCATATTCCTGATCTCATCGCCCAAGTGCATAAATACGGAAACAATGTAGTAGGCTTTGGCCAGTGTAAGGATACAAACGACTCCCTTAAACATCAATACGAGCAAAGCATTCGGGTTAGCCCCCTTATGAATGGTATAGATGGAGAGGCCGATCGCCAGCTCAATAATAGTGATGACAGAAAGCAGGATGGTCGTTCTTTTGACCCTCTTCTTAAATATCGCATCCTCACTATGATGGTGAAAACTTACTTCTTCAAACGCCGGGTGTTGCATATAAATTAATTAATGATAGTTCTTATTTAGATCAGGTAGAAACAAAGGAATACAAATACCCAAACCAGGTCCACAAAGTGCCAGTACAGTCCAGCCTTTTCTATCATCAGGTAATGGCCTTTGTTCTGGAATACATTTTTCTGCGTCATGATCAGCATAATAATATTGATGACAACCCCGGAGAATACGTGGAAACCATGGAAACCGGTGATACCAAAGAAATACCCACCAAATGCAACAGGCCCTTTTGAACGGATATGTGCATGGGCCACATCAACCATCCCCGCCAATTGTCCGCCTGACATTTTTTCCAGCGCTTCTAACGATGCTGCCATTCCTACTTTGGGATATTCATGCGCCAGGTGTACCAGCGTTTCATGCGAGGTATTGGTCAACGCTGCAGTAAGAGCTGAATGGTCTTCTACCAATGAACCCCAGGGGTTACCTCTCATATTTTGAACAACCATTTCGATCTTTCCATCCACCAGCACGGCATGCTCGCCGGTAAGTAAGTGATGCCATTCCCATGCCTGGCAACCTAAGAACGCCAGACCACCAATGATCGTCCAGAAGATCCATTTGATCACACCCGCCTTATCTCCCTTATGGCCAGCATGCACAGCCAGTACCATGGTTACAGAACTGATGATCAGGATAAATGTCATTACACTCACAAAAGCAAGTGGCAGGTTAGCATGACCGGCACCCGGGAACGCATTGAATACCACGTTAGGATCCGGCCAGAAATTCTGGCTGAACCGGATAGAACCATACGATATCAGGAATGCGCCAAATGTAAAGGCGTCACTCATCAGAAAATACCACATCATCAGCTTGCCATACTCGAGGTTGAAGGGACTTTTACCGCCACTCCACCACTTGGTCTGATGTACTGTTGCCTGTGTTGCCATAAATTTTAAATTCCAATTTTATTAATCTGCTGATCCTTTTCACGAACCGATGATCAAAAAGAAAACCAGTAAATATACCCAGAGCACATCCACAAAATGCCAGTAGGTTGCTGCTACTTCCACCGGGACGGAACTGTACAATTTTGTTCTCCCCACGAAAGCTTTAATAAACATTACGATAAGCGTGATCACACCACCGATTACGTGAATGGCGTGTAAGCCGAAGATCACGTAAAGGAATTGCCCCGCACCCGAACCCCTGAAAGTAATCTGCTGTGCCCACAGCTCCCGGAAACCCAGCCATTGAAGCACCACGAATGCTGTTCCCAGCAAAAGTGTTATACCGATCAGCGACCGGTATTTACCCATCTCCCGCTGTTTAAAAGATCTCAGTGCCATCTGCACCGTTATACTGCTTATAATAATGACTGCCGTTGATGCCCAGAACATCCTTGGTATCGCTACCGCTACCCAATTCGTCTGGTTGCTTTTTACAATAAAAGCACTTGTCAGACCGGCGAACATCATTAAGATACTCCCGATAGCCACCCACAAGGTGAACTTATGAGGATGAATTCTCTTTTTTTGTTCTATACTCACTGTGCTTATACTCATTCTATAAATTTATATCAACCGTTAGCTACTAGCGATTAGCTGTTAGCAAGCCCCCTAATGGCTAATGGCTCATAGCTAAAGACTTCTCTACGCTTTACTTAATAAAAGAGCTAACATTACCACCGGCAGGTACATATAGCTTCCAAACATCACTTTCCTGGCCGACGCAATATCCATCTTTCTATACAGCATCACACATCTCCCGATCATGAACAAATTCGCCACCGTTATCAACCCGAGGCTGATGAACCCTTGCGTCGAATTATAATTACACATCCCTGTATAATAAGGTGCCAGGGTAATGGGAACCAGCAACAGCGAGTAAGCAATTGTTTGCATCGCTGTAAACTTTGTTGGTCCTTCTTCGGCCGGCAGCAATTTGAATCCCGCTGTTGAGTAATCCTTGTGTGCCACCCAGGCGATCGCCCAAAAATGGGGAAACTGCCAGAAGAACTGGAACGCAAATAATACCCAGCCCCCGGTTCCAAGGTTATTGTCACCCGCGGCCCAGCCGATCAAACAAGGCAATGCTCCCGGAACAGCTCCCACCAACACGGCAATTGAATTAACCTTCTTCAATGGCGTATAGATAAAAGCATAGAGAAACAAACTAAATGCCGCTAAACCCGCTGCCAGCCAGTTGAAATAATTACCGAGGATAAAAACTCCCAGTGCCCCCGTAATGATGGCGAAAGCCCATCCTTCCGTTACACTCATGCGACCTGCAGCTACGGGGCGTTTAGCCGTCCGTTTCATCAGGGCATCGGTATCCTTTTCAACTACCTGGTTGATGGCGTTGGCACTGCCTGTTACCAGCATCCCACCTGCAAAGAGCAAGAGTATCATTTTCCATTTGTCCACGTAACTGTCCGAACCGGGTGTCAGCAAAAAACTGATCACACTGCTGAACACCACCATGATACTCAGCGAAAGCTTGACAAGCTGCAAATAATCTTTGATCTTCTTCATCTCGCTTCCGCTTATTATAAGAACATCTTTTTAATGTCCCGGGCGACTGTGCTACTAGCATCGTCCCTTGCGTCGCACTCTTCATCGTCCGGTAATTCTATTCATCACGTTGAACCCCTACAGGGTTCTGAAAACATTTTGCACCTACGGTGCTACTGACATTACGCCCCTCAGGGGCTAACCACATTTTGTCCTTCGGTGCTACCGGCATTTTGCCCCTAACGGGGCAAGCCAAATCCCGGCAACAATTCTAACCGCGGGTATTAAAGAACTTTTATCTTTTATCTATTCAACTATCATCTATCTAATGCTTACTCTCATTCTCCCCGATCGGTTCTGTCTGCGGAATGAATTCTCTTCCATCCTTTGCATAATCATAAGCCCAGCGGTGAACTTCAGGGATTTCTCCCTCCCAGTTACCATGGCCAGGGCGGATCGGAGTGGTCCACTCCAGTGTATTGGAACCCCATGGATTGGTCGTGGTTACTTTTCTTCCTTTGAATATGGAATAGAAGAAATTAAAAACGAACATCAGCTGCACAGCAAATACGATGATAGAAACGATCGTGATCATTTTATCCAGGTCGCCGAAACCCCTGAAAGATACCCAGCTGCTCTTATCGAGGTAACGGCGTGGCATACCCGCCAGTCCTTCGTAGTGCATGGGCCAGAAGATCAGGTAAGAACCAACCATGGTTACCCAGAAATGGATATAACCCAGGGTGCTGTTCAGGTAACGGCCAAACATTTTCGGGAACCAGTGATAAACCCCTGCGAACATGCCGAAAAAGGAAGCTACCCCCATTACAATATGGAAGTGCGCAACCACGAACATCGTGTCATGCAGGTGAATGTCAATGGTAGAGTTTCCCAGGAAGATACCTGTTAAACCACCCGATATAAATAAGCTTACAAAACCAATGGCGAATAAGGTTGCCGGTGTGAACCGGATATTACCGCGCCACAGGGTCGTGAGCCAGTTAAATACTTTGATAGCTGAAGGCACCGCGATCAGCAGTGTCAGTAACACAAAGATGGATCCAAGGAATGGATTCAATCCCGTGACAAACATATGGTGCGCCCATACAAGGAAGGCGAGGATCGTGATCGCGAATAGCGAACCCAGCATCGCCATATAACCAAAGATGGGTTTGCGGCTATTGACGGACAATATCTCTGACACCATTCCCATCGCGGGTAATAAGATGATATATACTTCCGGGTGACCCAGGAACCAGAACAAGTGCTGGAACAGGATCGCACTTCCTCCTTCGTTTGGTAATATCTCACCATTCACGACGATATCGCTCAGGTAGAAACTTGTTCCGAGGTTACGGTCAAATAATAAAAGGATCAGTCCTGATAATAATACAGGGAACGATAATACACCGAGTACGGCTGTAAAGAACATGGCCCAGATCGTCAGTGGCAGCCTGGTCATGCTCATCCCTTTTGTACGCAGGTTGAGGATAGTAGAAATATAGTTAAGACCACCCAGCAGGGAAGAGATCACGAAGAGCGCCATACTCACGATCCAGAGATCCATACCCAGTTTGGAGCCCTCGGAAGCCTGGCCCAATGCGCTCAATGGCGGGTATACGGTCCAGCCACCCGATGCGGGTCCTGTTGAAATAAATAAAGAAGATATCATTACCACGCTGGCCATAAAGAAGAACCAGTAGGAAAGCATATTCAGGAAGGGCGAAGCCATATCCCTCGCACCGATCTGAAGGGGAATAAGGATATTGGCAAAAGTTCCGCTAAGACCGGCCGTCAGTACGAAGAATACCAGTACCGTACCATGCATGGTGATCAGGGCATAATAGAATTCGGGCTGGATCTGTCCGCCTTTTGCCCAATGACCAAAAAATGTTTCCAGGATCGGGAAAGACTGATCGGGATAACCCAGTTGCAAACGGAACAGTACCGAGAACAAACCCCCGATAATGGCCCACATGATACCCGTGATCAGGAATTGTTTCCCGATCGTCTTATGGTCCATGCTGAAGATATACTTCGAAATAAACGTTTCCTTGTGATGGCCGTGGTGCTCATCGTGGTGTACCGCATGTGCGGAAGCCACCCCGGAATGTATATTCATTGCTTCACTCATAATCTTTTATTTTTCGGCAATTGCTTGCCCTTATTCTTAATTTCTTGTTTTCAACTGGGCATTCGCCGCGGCTGAACTGTTCGCTGTAACACTATCCTTTTTTGCTGCCGGGTCTTTGTCAGGGTTCGCCCGCAAGTATTGTGGTGTCTTGCTGGCCAACCAGGCATCAAACTCTTCCTGTGTTTCCACCACTACTACGCCACGCATCCCTGTATGTCCTTTGCCACACATCTGGTCGCAGGACAACTCGTATACAAAATCCGGGTTACCGGTTTTTTCTTTCATTTGTTTGCTGGTGTACTTTGGCGTGAACCACATCGTTGTTGGTGTACCCGGTACTGCATCCATCTTCATCCGGAAATGGATCAACCCCACATCATGTATCACATCTTTTGAACCGATGATCAGTCTTACCGGCTTGTTGACGACAAGATGCATCTCCTGTTCTACGAAAACATCATCATGGTTTGCGGGATCATCCCATAACTGGCCTGCCGGGTTATTTTTCCCTGGGTCTACCTTTTTGAAATATTTTTTTCCGAAAACTCCTTTGCCGCCGGGACCATCATGACCCGGGTACCGGAATTCCCAGCCAAACTGCTTGCCCGTCACTTCCACTTCCATTGCATCTTTCGGTGCATTTCCTGTTATCTTAAACCAGTAAAACAAGCCAAATCCCACGAGTACCGTCAATGCGATCGCCGGTATTACTGTCCAGATCAGCTCGAGTTTATTATTGTGCGGGTAGTAATAAGCTTTGCGGTTGTCCGATTCCTGGTACTTATAAGCAAACCAGAAAAGGGCGATCTGTGTGATGACAAAAACAATACCTGTAAGCGCCAGGGTGATCCACATCATCCTGTCGATATCTTCTCCCTGTGTAGAAGCCGACTCTCCCAGTATCTTGCCGCGAAATTTCACATTACAATAGTATACACCGATAAGACCTATAATAAGGAACATTAACAATAAGAAACCGTTGACACGATTGGTCTGTTTGCGGGCCTTATCTTCTCCCCTCAATACGGCCACATACTCACTGGCCTTAGCTATCTGGAAGGTTATCAGAAAACCTAATCCAAGGATCGCAACGATGAAAATTGTTTGCATATTCTTTTATCTAAATTCCAAATAATAAATTCCATATCCCGAAATACTACCACCCTAACCCTTTAACCTTAAGTATGGTGTATCACACTTTCTTTGACGAACGGGTGGTTCTTTGCCAACAGTGGTGCTTTGCTCAATGCCCTGCCGGTAACGAACATGATCAGCCCGATAAATCCAAGTGCCACCCCAAAATCCCATAGCATCATAGGTACATGGTCCGGCGACGGGCCCGGGAATACCATCTGGAAGAAATCCAGCCAGTGACCAAATATGATCAGGAGCGACATAAACGTGATCGTTGAATAATTCCTTTTTGATCCCCTTCTCATCAGAATCAGCAACGGCGCCAGGAAATTGATCATGAACATCAGCCAGAATATCCCGCTGTATATACCCTGTGCTCTTGGTTTGAAATAAGTTGTTTCCTCCGGTATATTGGCATACCAGATCAGCATGAACTGCGAGAACCAGAGATAGGTCCAGAAAATCGAAAACGCAAACATGAACTTACCAAGGTCATGCAGGTGCTCCTCGTTGACCAGCTCCAGGTAATTATTGTTCTTCAGGAAAACAACAAATAAAGTGATCAGAGCGATACCGGCCACAAAGGTGCTGGCAAACGTATACCAGCTGTACATCGTACTGTACCAGTGCGCATCAATGCTCATCAGCCAGAGCCAGGGGATCGAAGACATTACCGTCAGAGCAAATACAACGATGAAGAGAGCCGCCCATACAGTATTGTTCCACATGTACTTTTTGCCTTCCGCTACGGTAAGGGGTTTGTCATCTATGCTCCTGGAAAGTTTTCTCATCTTCCATCCAAGTAAGGACCAGGCTACGATCGTGAACACCGTCATGAACGCAAAGAAATTCTTGTTGAGAAATCCTGCTTTGTAACTCAGTATCTTATCGTGTTTTACATGTTCGGTATCTGTCCAATGATACAATTCATGGTTGCCGCCAAAACAGATCACCAAAAGGATGACGCCACAGATAACTCCTATCACGGGAACACATGTTGAAATGGCTTCGGAGACCCTGCGGAAAGCCATCTGCCATCCGCCCCAGGCAAGGGTAGTGATACAGATAAAAAACATGGCCACATTCACCAGCAATAAGAAATACACGCTGTTCTGCAACAGGGAACCCCAGAACCGGGCCTGTTTGTGCGCATCATCCTTTCCACCATGTGTAATGTATAAACCAATTATAGCGATCAAACCGAGCACCATCAATGTAATGGCGATAGTATTGTATCTCTTTGGTACTACAAATTTTTCCCGTATTGACATCAGTGTTCGTTTATTATTGCTCAAAAATTATCTTACTTCATTTTCATCGCTGTATCCGCAGGTGCTTTCGCCGAAGTATCGGCCACCGCCATTCCTCCACCCTGTTTTGATTTAATATACGCGATCACCATCCAGCGTTGTGTTGTGCTCAATTGTGATGCATAACTGCCCATCTGTCCTTTTCCATAAGTAACTGAATGAAACATGGTTCCTTCGGGAAGTTTCTTCATATCATCCCCCATTAAATTCTTCGGCGCAGCTGTATACGGCCCTTTTCCATCATTGTAAAGGGGACCATTTCCATCCAGTTTGGTACCATGACAAATACCGCAGTTCACCAGGTACAGTCTTTCCGATTCTTTCAGATCAATGCTATCGGCTTTAAACGGATTTTTCACGTTCCCTGATTGCTCATATCCCGTCAGGTCATTCTCATAAGGGTAGATATTCAATATATCGCCACGGGCAATGGTTCCTTTTACAGGCAGTGCCGTATAATGCACCCCCTCTTTTTGTAAACCTTCTGTTGTTGCATAGGTTTCATAGGCCCGGCTATACGCCATATCCGGCATATAGGCTCTGCCAGGGCTACGGCGGGTCTTGTTGCAGCTTACCATCCCGATAACGATGGCTGCAAATCCCGTAATGATCCAAATTTTTTTCATCGCCTGTTATTATAAGTTATTAATGAGCCGCTGCTTCTTTTCTTTCAAATCGTTTAGTCTCTTTGTCATAGCGACCAAGCCACCAACCTGTTTCTTTATATTGTACCTGCACATCCGTAGCGCCGATACTTTTCAAAAAGCCGATGGCTTCCTCGTCATTAGTTTTTTCTGTACACTCCAGCACCACCACGAATGTGTCGTCGGTGGAACGAAGATTAAAATGATCCTTTCTTACAAATGGCGCCAACTGGCATAAATAGCAAAATGTCAATACCATCCCTACCGCTGCGAATAACACGGTCAGCTCGAAGATGATGGGTATCCACGCGGGAAGAGCGAAGAAAGGCTTACCTCCAAAATTCAGTTGCCAGTCAATGGTCAGTGCCCAGGTGATAAAGCCAACTGCTGTAGCAGTACCTGTGATCGCGTAAACAAAACCCGCCGTATGCAGGCTCGTATCGCGAAGACCCATTGCCTTGTCCAGCCCGTGAATTGGGAATGGCGTGAAGACATCGTGGATCTTGTACCCCGCACGGCGTGTTTTCTTAACAGCCGCGAACAACACCGACTCATCATAAAAACTTCCCGTTACAAATTTTTTTACAGCCATATGCTTGTTTCTGGTTTCTAGTTTCTGGTTGTTGGTCATCCCGGCTTCCGCCGGGACTGGTTATGCTCCGTGATCGTGTCCGTGCTTATCCACAAACTCGTTCGTTGTCTCCTGCTCGATCTCTCCCATTTTCTCTTTATAATTCTCGCCAGTTCGTTTCAATATATGTTTGATCTCCGCGATCGCGATAACAGGGAAGAATTTGGAGAACAGGAAATAGCAGGTAAAAAACAACCCGAATGTTCCCATGTAAAATCCAACTTCCCAGATCGTCGGTGTATAATATGTACTCCAGGCACTTGGCAGGTAGTCGCGGTAAACCGATGTAACGATGATCACGAAACGCTCGAACCACATACCGATATTGATCAGGATGGACATAAAGAAAGTAAGCACCAGGTTCCTTCTCATTTTCCGGAACCAGAAGATCTGCGGTGACAATACGTTACATCCCATCATGATCCAGTAGCTCCAGCCGTAAGGACTATTCAGGTTCAGCCTGTTCTCGAAGAAGGCGAAATTCTCAAACTCCACAGCGGAATACCAGGCCATGAACAATTCGGTGAGATAGGCGATACCCACGATAGAACCGGTAAGAACAATTACTTTGTTCATCACTTCAATATGCTCGAGGGTAATATATTCTTCCAGTCCCAATACTTTTCTTGTGACCACCAGCAGCGTTTGCACCATCGCAAAGCCGGAGAAGATGGCACCCGCAACGAAATAAGGCGGGAAGATGGTCGTATGCCAGCCCGGTACTACGGAGGTGGCGAAGTCGAAGGATACGATCGTGTGAACCGACAATACAAGCGGCGTACTCAACCCGGCCAGCACCAGTGAAAGCGCTTCATGACGCTGCCAGTGTTTGGTACTTCCCGTCCAGCCAAAAGCAGCGACGCCGTAAAACATTTTTCTCCATTTCTTTTTCGCCCTGTCGCGCAATGTGGCGAGGTCAGGAATAAGACCGGAGTACCAGAATAATAAGGATACGGTGAAATAAGTTGATATCGCGAACACGTCCCAGAGAAGCGGTGAGTTAAAGTTCACCCACAAAGGACCTCTTGTGTTCGGATAAGGAAGAACGAAGAAAGCATTCCACACACGACCCATGTGCCAGATCGGAAACTGGCCCGCGCACATTACCGCGAAGATCGTCATCGCTTCAGCCGCACGGTTCACCCCCGTTCTCCAGCCCTGGCGGAATAATAATAAGATCGCAGAGATCAGGGTTCCGGCATGACCGATACCTACCCACCATACGAAGTTGGTGATATCCCAGCCCCAACCTACAGTCCTGTTCAGGTTCCACTGGCCCGTACCATATATTATCTCCATGGTTACAGAGAGAACACCAAAGCCAAGCATAGCAACGGAGATCAGGAAACCAATCCACCATAACCTGGATGGTTTGGCTTCTACCGGGCGGCAAATATCTTCGGTTACCTGGTGATAGTCTTTATCGCCTTCCACCAGCGCCGGTCTTACCTGTGATTCGTATCTGAGTAATGCCATAATTAATTTAGCTTTTAGCTGTTAGCTCCTGAGCGAAGTCGAAGGGTGGCCTATAGCTTTTATTTTGTTGTCAACTTTCAGTCTTTTATCAAATATCTCCAGTCACCCACCTCTTAATGTTGTACCTCCTGCGGTGTGCTGCCCGTTGGCACCGTTGCCGTACTGTCTGTTGTATGTCCTTCCGTTGTATGTGTTCCCCCGGCCGCTTCATGTTCTTCCCCTTCGATGATCTCATCGGTATTGCGCACTTTCGCCAGGTAAGTGATATTCGGTAATACGTGGAGTTGCTCCAGTACATAAAAACTACGCTGCGGGTTATCATTGCGAACCTTGTTCAACTCGCTTTCTTTATCGTGTGCGTTACCGAAAACGATCGCATTTGCCGCACAGGCCATCTGGCAGGCTGTTTTGGCGTTGCCGTCTTTCAGCATCCTGTTCTCTTTTTTTGCATCGAGTTTCGCTGCCTGCAATTTCTGTACACAGAAAGAACATTTTTCCATGACCCCACGGCTTCTCACCGTTACATCCGGGTTCAATACCATGCGGGTAAGATCGTCGTTCATCTGCTCGATCACACTATCCAGTTTACCCACCAGTTGCTGATCGCGGTTGTTGGGGAAACTATCTGCCCCGGTATAATCAGCCCAATTGAACCTTCTTACTTTAAAAGGACAGTTATTAGCGCAATACCTTGTGCCAATACACCGGTTATAGGCCATCTGGTTGATGCCCTCCATACTGTGATTGGTAGCTGCCACGGGACAAACATTCTCACAGGGTGCATTATCGCAATGCTGGCAAAGCATCGGCTGGAACACTACCCCTTTCAGGTTGTCCGGATCATTTTTGTCAGAGATAAAATAACGGTCGATCCTCAACCAGTGCATATCATGGTAACGAAGCACTTCGCTTTTACCAACAACAGAGATATTATTCTCCGCGTTACAGGCCACTACACAGGCGCCGCAACCATAGCAGGCATTCATGTCGATGCTCATGCCCCATTTAATACCGGGTTGCTCATGCTGCGGGTACAATGTTGCATTTTTGAAATTGCCGTTGGCGTTTTTATAAAATGCGTCCTGTAAATGCTGGCGGTAGTCAGGGATCGTGTTGGGTTCTTTTTTAAAAGTAGCCAGGGTTGTTTCCCTTACTACTTCTTCGCGGTCCTCGTAAGAGTTATGTTTCTGTGTTTGAGCGATCTTGTATTTCTTGTGCAGGTTGGTAACTGTTACACCTGTAGCATAGCTATCAACTGTGGACCCGTTGAAAATGGTGAAAGGATAAACATTTTTACCAACTCCTGCAGCCGTTACACCCATTGCTTCATTCCGTCCATAACCTACTGCTATTGCAATGGTCTCGGCGTTCATACCGGGGATGACCAGTATCGGCAGTTCCAGTTTTTTATTCCCGATCATCAATTCAACTACGGGCTTCTGCGGGTAGTATTCATAATCCGAATCGAGTTTGATACCAAGCTCTTTGGCCTTGGCCATGGAGATCATAGCATAGTTGTCCCAGGTGGCTTTAGAAACCGGGTCAGGTAATTCCTGTAACCAGGGATTGCCCGCCTGTGAGCCTGTACCCAGTGAAACTTTCTGGTAGAACAGCACTTCACTACCGCTTCCTTTTTTATAAGAAGAGAGTGCAGTAGTTGCATCAGCTAACCCGCTTCCCCCATAAGATCCGCCGCCGGTACCAGTGGCTGCATCTTCTTTCACACCATCCTGCAGGGCTTTATTATATGCATCGCCTGAACCCAACTTAGCGGTCCAGTATTCTTTGAAATAGGTTTCGTAATCCTGGTTATTTCCCGCCCACTTTAATAAAGATGTTTGATAAGGACGGGTTTTAAACAAGGGATATATAGTAGGCTGTAAAAAACTTACATGTCCTGCTTTTGCTTCCGCATCACCCCAGCTTTCAAGATAGTGATGATTGGGGATGATGTATTCGCAGAGCTCTGTTGTTTCATCCATTTTCTCATTAAAGGAGACCGTCACTTTCACTTTTTTCAGGGCGGCTTTGAATTTTTCCGCGTCAAAATAAGTGTAAGCCGGGTTGGCGCCATAGATCATTAAGGTACCCACCTGGCCGGCATCCATTTGGGCGACAAGATCATTCATCTCGCTGTCGATACCCTGGCGGTAATTCACGGGTCGGCTCCAGTCGATCGTTTTACCATTGGCGCCGATCGCATTATTGATCGCGTTAACGATCAGCTGAATGTTTTTATCATTGCTTCCACAAACAACAAGTGCTTCGCCATTAAGCGCTTTCAGATCGGCTGCTGCTTTTTTGATCCCCGCTTCGAGTTTGGCATCGGTAATAGTTGGTGAGCTTTCTGTTCCATTGATGGCATTCAGCAGGTCCATAGCGACCGCAGCTGTTTCAGAAGGACGATGTGTAAAGCGTTCGTCAGCGTTGGAACCGGTCATGCTTAAATGTCCTTCGAACTGGTAGTGCTTGCTCATTGAAGGATTCTTCTCATCGATCTTTCTTCCTTTTGAATAGCCCCTGGCATTTTCAACAGGACTGAGCCAGGTACCCAGGAAATCGGCGCCGAGACTCACGATCACTTTGGCCATGCCAAAATCATAAGAAGGTAGTTTTCTTCCGAAACCACTTGCTTCATTGGCGAGTAACATACCGCTGTAAGAAACGGCATCGTATTGAACATGCTTTAAGTTCGGGAACTTTGCAATAATATCTTTTGCAGAAGGAGAAACAATGGTAGACGTCAGCAATACCACCTGGCCGCCAGCGGCCGTCATTGCATCACCCACCATTTTATCCATTTGCTCGAAGGTTGGGACTTCGTTGAACTTTACCTCTTTTCCATCGCTACCACCCACTGTGCGGTGCAAAGGAAATTTTGCGCGGTACATATCGTAGAGATCCAGCACCGATGCCTGTGCTCTTGCGCTGGTTCCACCACCGGTAAAAGAACAAAGATCATTACCCTCGATTTTGATAGGTCGTCCGTCCCTCACTTTCGCAACTACGGGGATCACATCACCATCCTGCACATAAGTGGTAGCATAATATTTTGCCACACCCGGCACCATGTTCTCGGGTTTGTTTGCATAAGGGATCGCTTTACGCACCGGGACCTTACAACTGGCCGCTAATGTAGCGGCAGCGGTACTGAAACCGAGATACTTTAAGAAATCCCTGCGGGGAGCTTTGGCATCGATCAGTCCTTTATCATCAAACCCTTCAAAAGGCAATTCTTCCCGGAATTCATCCTGGTCGAATTTTTTTAGGTTCTCCGGGTCATTCACTTCTCCGAAACTTTGCCAGTACTTGTTACTCATAATGTGCTAATTCGATAATTTGCTAATATGCTAACTCTTCCGGTTCTTAAACTGATGCTGATGTTCAATTAGCACATCAGCACATTAGCCCATTGGCTAATTAATAGTGACATTTCTGACATTCAATTCCGCCGATATCTTTTACCGTTACACTATCCATCTTATGGTTCTTGATATCGTTATGAAATTTCTCGTAAATGCTGTAAAATTTATTCCCGGTACTGTCGCTGTAATTGAAATCGACTTTGGTTTCGCGATGACAGTTCACACACCAGCCCATGCTCAGATCGGAAACCTGTTTCACTTCATCCATTGCTGTTATTTCGCCGTGGCAGGTCTGGCACTGTACTTTTCCTGCGCGGATATGTTGTGAGTGATTAAAATAAACATGGTCAGGCAGGTTATGGATCTTTACCCATTCGATTGGTTTTGCCTTGGAAGGATCCCAGTTGCCGGGTTTGGCCGGATCAAAACCAGCCGCCTTGAATAATTTGGCGAGTTCGGCTGTCCCGCTGATCTCATCGCCATTCTCCTGGTAAAGCTTGGGGCCTTTCTCATAAGTCGTAATGTTCTTATGACAGTTCATACAAATATTCACCGCGGGAATACCGGCTGTTTTGCTGTCCCAGGCAGATCCATGGCAATACAAACAGTTGATCTGGTTGATGCCCGCATGCACTTTGTGTGAATAATAGATCGGTTGAACCGGTTGGTATCCTTTCTGTCGGCCGAGTCCGATCGCTCCTTTTGTTACGTAATAACCACCCACTACAAAAAAGAGCATGGCAGCCATCGCTATATATACTTTATTGCGATAAGCTGGAACTGGTTCGGGGCGCTGTATGCCCTCGACATCATCGCTCATTTTTTTCAGGTTGCTGTTCACCTGCATTAATATCAAAGCGATAATGGCGAGAATCAGGGAAATAACACCGAATATAATAGCGTTGTCGTTGGAAGCTTTTGGATTGCCACCACCATTATCATTATTTGTAGGACCAGCTGCTTTTTCTGCTACTTGAGCATTTATATAAGCAACAATATTATCAACGTCCTTGATAGTAAGTTCGGGAAATGCGGTCATCATAGTGCCAAACTTCGTGACCAGCCCCTGGGCATATGGATCGGTAGCCATATAAGCCGCCGGGTTATGTGCCCATTTCAGAATTTCGTTATGATCGGACCATTTGTGCCGCTCTTCCAACCCACCAAGCGCCGGACCTGTACCATCCTTAAAAGGGTTGTGGCAGCTGGCACATTTGCTCATGAACAGGGTTTTACCTGCAGCTACATCTACATTCTGTGCCGAAACAATATTAATGGTTGAAAAAACAAATAAAGAGAGAAAAAACAGGGTTAGTTTACTGGCCGATGGTTTACAAGGAATCATAGACACAATTGATGCTGAAAAATGTGGATAAAATCCGTTCGTTCGCCGCAAAAATAAGTCAGGAACTTAATAAAACGACAAGAGGTTTAACTTTTTTTTATCCCGCTACCAGCCTGCATTTCAACCGATTTACACTGGTTTTTACTGATCCTATAAAATTGTTTGTCATAAATCAGTCAACCTTGTTGAAATATTCAACAGATGTGAAGAATCCAGCCTGTCTATTCAACAGAAAATAAATAATGACACAGCGGCAAGGTTTCATTGGAAGTTTTTTCTGCATTTTTGCCGCCAATTGCCTTTTCTATGTTTGAAAGATTACAGAAAAAATGGAAAGTAAATGGCTTTCAGCTGGCCCTGATCATTGCCACTTTTGCGATCGGGGGAAGCGCCACCGGTTTTGTGGGCAAAAAGATCATGAATGCCCTGGCCATTCAACAAGACTGGCTCTGGGCGGTGGTTTATATCCTTCTTATTACGATTATCTGGCCGCTGGCCGTATTGGTGGTAAGCATTCCTTTCGGTCAATTCCGGTTTTTTATCAAATATATCCGGAAGATAGGGGCAAAGATGGGATTGGGAAGAAGCCAGGAGCCTTGAGCCGTTAGCCGTTAGCCGTTAGCCGTTAGCCGTTAGCCGTTAGCCGTTAGCCGTTAGCCGTTAGCCGTTAAAAAATAAATTTATAAAATTAATTATCAATTAGTTAATTAAATTTCCCACTCCCAGTCAAAGGGATACATTCCTCATCGCTCTCCTGACTTTCGGTCTTTCTGACTTCCGGTCTTCCTGACTTTCGGTCTCCTGACTTCTGTCTCCTGACTTCCCACTTACCTCATTTTCAACCATTCAGAATACGAGATCACTCCCAGTTCTGGTCTTGATCCACCTTCCAATACGGCAATAAATTCCAGGATATTTCCATCGGGATCATTGAAATAAATGGCGATGGCCGGCATCCAGGCAAAGACCATGGGTTGTTGGGACCCATCTCTCAGGAAATTATAAGGTTTTAAACCCTTTTCATTTAAATAATCAACCGACCGGTTCAGGATATCATCCGCATCGCAACGGAAAGCAAAATGACAGGGCTGGACCTCTTCTTTGGGTTTTTCCCAAAGCCCGAGCATATATTCTTTTGACCGGCCCACCCAGAAAAAAGCGATCCTTCGTTTTTCTTCGAGCAAAGCGAATTCAAGCTCCAGTACATTTTGATAAAAATCGATCGAACGTTCCAGGTCCTCAACAAACAAATGCGTTTCGTATAATCCTTTGATCATCGCAAAGATTTTATTTTCAAATATACTGATCAATGCTCCCCGCTCCACTTGGAGAGGGGTCGGGGCTGAGGTATATTTGCCCGGTGAAAAAAATTGCAGTTTTTGCTTCTGGTTCCGGCACGAACACCGCGAAGATCGCTGAATGGTTCCGCAGCCATGATCATATCAAACTTTCGCTGGTAGTGAGTAACAAAGCCGAAGCGGGTGTATTGCCGATCGCTGCGAAAGAAAATATTCCTGCTCTCCTCATCGAAAAAGAAAAATTCTTCCGGGGAGATGCCTATGTTCCCCAATTAAAAAAAGCCGGGATTGATTTTATTGTACTCGCCGGTTTTTTATGGAAAATACCTGCAGCTCTGCTGGATGCTTACCCTGGTAAGATAATCAATATCCATCCTGCCTTACTCCCCAAATACGGCGGCAAGGGAATGTATGGGCAGCATGTGCATGCGGCAGTGATAGCTCATAAAGAAAAAGAAAGCGGCATTAGCATACACTATATAGACGATATCTATGATCACGGTCAACTCATCTTCCAGGCCTGTTGTCCCGTTGAACCGCGTGATACCCCTGAAACCCTTGCGGGGCGTATCCAGCAACTTGAACAGGAGCATTATGCAAGAGTGATCGAAGAACAGGTGAGAAAAGTCATATAGGTCAAGGAAGTCAAATGTGTCATATAGGTCAAGGAAGTCAAATGTGTCAGGTTATCTGTTTTTATATTCATTTGACCAATATGACCTCTTTTGACCTATGTGACTTTACATTTCCTTTTGCATTTTCTTTTGTTACTTGCCCCCAATAAAATCATTTTGCAGCGGTTCCCTCTTTACATAACAACTCTTATTGTCTTTTTTTTTGTGCTAAGCGCTGCTGCTTTCGCGCAAACCTACCAGGTAAGGGGAATGGTGTATGACAGTTCGAGGAATTACCCGCTGGAAGCTGTCAGTGTTCTCTCCACTTCGGGAACAGGTACCCTGACCAATGCGGATGGATATTACCAGATAGCCGTCAGGGAAACAGATTCGATCTGGTTCAGCTACCTGAACAAAGCCACGGTAAAATTTCCGGTACTAAAGATCGCCAATACACTTGCTTTTGATATTTCCATTCTTGTCAGTGTGCCTACCCTGAAAGAGGTGAAGATCCGCCCGAAGAATTACAAATTCGATTCCTTACAGAACCGGAAGGACTATGCGAAGATCTTTAACTATGAAAAGCCCAAACTAAAACCCGTGACTCCGCAATACGGCGCGGGTATGGGCTTTGATCTGGAACAGATTATCAATATGTTCCGTTTCCGGCGCAACCGCAGCATGGAATCTTTCCAGAAGCGTCTCCTGCTGCAGGAACAGGAAAAATTCATTGATTATCGTTTCAACAAAGCCCTCGTGCGGCGACTCACCCTGCTGGAAGGATCGGAACTGGATAGTTTCATGCGGCTCTACCGCCCCTCTTATACGTTCACCAAATTCGCCGGCGAATACGATTTCCAGTATTATATCAAGGAAGCTTTCTTTCGGTTTAAAAAGGGGTCGCGACCCGATGGTCAAGTAAAAAAACAAGAAGAATAGTTTTCGTTTCCAATCAAAAAAACCGGTAATTTCCCTTTACTTTTTTTACTGCTCCACGGATCCCACCCCTTACTAAACTGTCCCATCCGGGCAATCGTTATTTGTTTATACCAACTATATGAAAAAGATATTGCTGCCTTTTTTTGCTTTACTGTTCTCCGCAGCCTGTTTTTCTCAAACGAAAGGAATGCCTTCGTTTGTCAAAGACAGCCTCGATCAATATATCAACCACGCAATGGCCGAATGGAAGATCCCCGGTGTGGCAGTATGTATTGTAAAGAATGGAAAAGTAGTGTGGATGAAAGGATATGGTGTAAGAGAGGCAGGCAGTAATGACCCTGTCGATGAAAATACGCTGTTCATGATCGGGAGTAATACCAAGGCATTCACCGCAACGGCACTGGCGATGCTGGATGCAGAAAACAAATTGTCCCTCGATGATAAAGTGCAAAAATGGCTACCCGACTTCAAACTCTATGATTCCTGGGTCGCTAAAGAAGCCAATATAAGAGACCTGCTTTGTCACCGCCTGGGTTTTGAAACCTTCCAGGGAGATTTTATGTTCTTTGATTCCGACCTGACAACAGCTGAAGTAAGAGAGAAGATGGGAAAGATTAAACCATTATATAGTTTCCGCAGCAAATGGGGCTATACCAATTCGGCGTTCATGACAGCCGGGGAGATCATTCCGAAAGTAACCGGTAAAAGCTGGGCAGATTTTGTTTCTGAAAGAATATTCAAACCGCTGGGGATGAACAACAGTCTTGCGCTGTCAAAAGATATCAAAACAGCAAAGAACAAAGCGACTGCCCACACCGTGGTGATGGGTGAACTGAGAAAGATCCCCTATGGCAATATTGATAACCTGGCACCTGCCGGCAGCATCTCATCCAGCGTGAATGATATGAGCAAATGGGTAATGATGCAACTGAACAACGGTAAACTGGACGATAAGGAAATTATACCTGCTTCAGCCATTGGGCAGACCAGGACACCGCATTCGATCCTTGGGAATGGCGGTCACCAGTTCAACAAAGCTCATTTTGCTTTATACGGTCTTGGCTGGTTCCTCGAAGAATATGCCGGCCGCAAGATCGTGGCGCACACGGGTGGGGTAAATGGTTTTGTGACCAGCGTCTGCCTGGTGCCGGAAGAGAAACTCGGCATTGTTGTATTAACGAATACTGATGCCAATAATTTTTTTGAAGCCCTGCGCAATGAAATAGAAGATGCTTACCTCGGTTTGCCTTTCCGCAATTACAGTAAGGTTTATCTCGGTTACCAGCTCGCGGATGAAAAAGAAAAAGAGAAACAACTGAAAGCAATAAGAGACAGTATTGCCCTTGACCCGAAAACAGATCTGCCGCTGATGGAATATACGGGTGAATATATACACGATGTGTACGGCAAAATGAATATCAAGCTGGAAGGCGGTAAACTCATCATGCGTTTCGAGCACCACAAAGGAAGATATGGCACCCTCGAAGCGTTGGGTGGCAACCGGTTCTTCTGTACTTACAGCGATCCTTTATACGGGATGAAGAAATTAGAATTCGCCGTCTCAGATAAAAAAGTTAAATCACTGACAGTGCGGGTCGCTGATTTTGTGGAATTCACAGCATACGAGTTTGTGAAAGTGAAATAGAATGAAAGTCAGGAGTCTGGAGTCTGGAGTAAAGTAAAAAGCAAGAAAGCATATTATATAAGTTGACTGGTTCTTAATAGGTTGCCAATCCCGGCTTGCGCAGGGATGACCAACAACCAGTCCCAGCTTCCGCCGGGATGACCGACAACTAGTCCCGGCTTTCGCCGGGATGACCAACAACCAGTCCGGGCTTTCGCCGGGATGACCAGTAACTAGTAACCAATATGGAAGTCCATCACCACGCACATACTTCAAGAAAAAAATGGACCCATTACCTATGGGAATTCCTGATGTTGTTCCTGGCCGTGTTCTGCGGGTTTCTTGCTGAGTACCAGCTGGAACATAAAATTGAAAAAGAGAGGGCGCGGCAGTTTTTGCAAAGCATGCTGCTGGATGTTCAGACCAATATCCAAAACCTGGATTCGCTGGTAAAGCAGGACAAACAGATCATCACCAATCACGATTCACTGGTGAACTGGTTATTAAAAGATAGTACCACCATCGACCGGGCCGCTTTTGCCCGTACGATGGGTGCCATCTGGGTCAGGAATTTCCTGGTACGCAGGGAGACCTATGAACAAATGAAATCATCCGGGTCACTGCGGTATATTGGCAATATTGAGTTTCTTAAAAAAATGATGAGTTATGAACGTATCAGCAATTTCGCCCAATACCGCAACCAGGAATTTGAAAAAAAATATTACACCGAGCTTTTTATTCCTGCAGTTTATAAATGCTATGACCTTACTTGCCAGCTTAATCTCGACAGCAGTAATCATTCGGATCCGGGAAAAATGGCAAAATTAGTACAGCACCGCGATCAGCTCAGCGGGCCTGAAGCGGCTGTTTTCCGTCACGATATGGGAGCGGCATTGACCCTACGACTCGAAAGGTTAAGAAGAAGTCTTGATGCTTTCAGAGATGCAAAACAGGCCTGCGTGGAAATGGAAGACCTGATCTTGAAAAAACTCGGAATAAAATGAGAAAAAATAACGCCGTCATGAAAAAAATAGTATTCCTGTTATTGTTCCCTTTATCAGTATCCGCGCAGAAGGATATCACGGGTCAGCTGAAACAGTTCATGGAAGGGCAGCATCGGTATTTTAATTTTAATGGCAATGTACTGGCGGCGATCGCCGGTATACCTTTTTACGAGGAGTCATTTGGTTATGCGGATTTCAATTCGAAAAGCTTATTGAATGACAGTTCCGTTTTTGAACTGGCTTCTGTTTCCAAGCAATTCACCGCGATGGGGATCATGATCTGTAAGGAAAAGGGATTGCTGAGTTACGAAGACAATATCCGGAAATTCTTCCCGGCCCTGCCTTATGATAATATCACAATAAGAAACCTGCTCACGCACACTTCCGGCATTCCTTCTTATGAAGAACAGTTTGAGAAATACTGGGACCGGAAAAAGATCGCCTATAACCGGGATGTTATCGACATGCTTCAAAAGCGTAACGACAGCTTGCTCTTCAAACCAGGAAGCAGGTGGCAGTACAGCAATACGGGTTATGCCCTTTTGGCCTCCGTGATCGAAAGTGTTTCGGGAAAGAGTTACAATGATTTTATGGACGCAGCTATTTTCAAACCCCTGGGGATGCGGCATAGCTTTATTTATAATACACGCCGTTCTACCGGAAAGATCCCGGATAATTATGCGCTTGGCTTTGTTTATTCTGACAGCCTGAAGCGCTATGTTTTACCGGACCAGGTTCCCGCAGACGATATGGTCTATTACCTCGATGGCATTGTCGGCGACGGATGCGTGAATTCCACAACGATGGACCTGCTCAAATGGTCCTCAGCCCTGCGGGGTAATAAACTGGTGAGCAAAGCGTCGCTGGATGAAATGCTATCCCCGCTCGTCCAGATGTCTCCCTCGGACCCAGCGGGTTTTTATGGTTTTGGTATAATGGTAAGACAGGATTCCGCACATGGTAAGATCATTTCGCATACAGGAGGCTGGCCGGGGTATACCACTTATTTAATGAGCAGGGAGCACCCGGGAGAGACCCTTATTGTATTATCGAACAATGAAAAAGCCAGCGGGCAGCTACGTGTAGCGCTTGAATCCATTTTGAACGGCGAGGAGTTACTCATGCCCTATGAACACAAAGAAGTAAAAATCGATCCTTCGCTGATCGACCGTTATGTGGGAAAATACTCGGCCTTTCTAACGCTTGAATTCATCAAGAAGGACGGGAAATTATGGCGCCACCGAAACGGAAGTCCTGACATCGAATTGAAGCCTGAATCGGATACTAAATTTTTCTATGGCGATGGAAGCGACCGGCAGATCGAATTTGAAGTGGACGCTACCGGCAAAGTGACCAGGGGATGGTTCATCAATACCGGGCAGAAAGGCGAGTTGAAAAGAATATAACACGGCTATTAGCTGTTAGCTATTAGTATAAGTCTGTAACAAGCAACTAGTCCCGACTTCCGCCGGGATGACCAACAACCAATAACTAGTAACAAATATGGAAGTACATGCCCACACCCATCCTTCGCCAAGCTCAGGACACCGAAAAAAATGGACACATTATTTCTGGGAATTTTTAATGTTGTTTCTCGCTGTGTTCTGCGGATTCCTGGCAGAGTATCAATTGGAGCATAAAATTGAAAAAGAAAAAGGGAGGCAATATATCCGTTCATTTTACAATGACCTGAAAACGGACACTGCTGAGTTTACAAAGCTCATACACAGATATGAAAAGAAATTGAAAGCTCTTTCAAAAAGAAAAGAATGTTTTGACTCCCTTTCAGGGAATATAGGAAATTCTAATTCCTGCATGGATAAGATAATAAGAAATTGCCTGGGCTTTCCCGACTTTGTGAATGCTGACCAAACATTGCAGCAATTAAAAAACGCTGGGGGTCTTCGTTTGCTGAGGCAGGCTGATGCAGACAGTATTCTTGATTATGACAAACAAGTGAGATTGTTTATTATGAATGAAACAACCGGTTACCAGGAAAGGCAGTACCGGATACGGGAATTGTTATATTTTATCAGAAATTACGAAAGCATGGAGTTAAATAAGCCAGATTCAACTATCCCCCTTTTGATTACCAAAGAGCCAGAGAAAATCAATCAATTTTTTGTAGTGCTTAGTGAATATGCATTAGCCAGCAACAATCATCTGCTATCTTTAAAAGAATTAAACCTGAAAGCTGCCGGGCTTATATATTATTTTAAGAACAAATACCAGTTTGACTAAATAACATTTATGGAAGTACATGCCCACTCTCATCCTTCGACAAGCTCAGGACACCGAAAAAAATGGACCCATTATTTCTGGGAGTTTTTAATGTTGTTCCTCGCAGTGTTCTGCGGGTTTCTGGCAGAGTATCAACTGGAGCATGTAATAGAAAACCAGCGGGAAAAAAAATATGCAAAAACAATGCTGGAAGATCTGGTAAATGATACACTTGATTTAAGCTCGGATATTCCCTTTTGGGAATTATACAATAGCCGTGTTGATTCGATAAGAAAAGAAATCGAAAAAAGCCCGTCGATAAGAGATCATTTACAGTTATACCGGCTGGTGTCCACGTTACAAAATAATAATACCTTTTTATACCACGACAGAACGATCGGTCAATTGAAAAACTCAGGTAACTTCCGGCTTATCAGGAAAAAAGTAGTAGCAGACTCATTGATAGAATATGATGCCCGGATCAGGACCATTATCAGCAACATCCAGGATGGCTACAATGAAATTTCCCGTGACCGCCGGGAAATACAGGACCAGCTCTTTAGTTCAAAATTTTTTCCCCTGAGAAACACAGTAGAAAAATTTGATTCCGCAGTAAAACTGGAACCGATAACCATATCTATCAGGAAGGGGAACGAAGATCTGTTGTTTCAATATTATAACCGCCTCTATACCCTGAAGTGGCTTACGGCTGCACGAATCCGGTTTCTAAAAGGTCTTAGTGAAAAAGCTATCACCTTGATTGGAATTATAAAAAAAGAGTATCATCTGGAATAAAGGAAGTTATAAGCTACCAGCCAATAGCTTAAAACTTAGAACCTAAAACTTATAACTTATTATGGAAGTACATGCTCACACCCATCCTTCGCCAAGCTCAGGACACCGAAAAAAATGGACGCATTACCTCTGGGAGTTTTTAATGTTGTTCCTCGCTGTGTTCTGCGGATTTTTAGCAGAGTATCAGTTGGAACATAAGATTGAGAAAGACCGGGAAAAACAATATATCCACAGCATACTGGAAGATTTGGCAGAAGATACGTCGGCACTTTCAGCTACTATAATCTCCTATGGTGAAAGCCAGAAAAGAAATGATACATTAATCCGGCTTTTAAGCAGTGCGGATGTAAAAAATCATGGTGCTGACCTTTATCACCTTGGGCGGAGGGCATCAAGAAGCGGACGTCTCGCCATTCATGATGCCACTATTCAGCAATTGAAAAATTCCGGGGCTTTAAGGCTTATCCGGAAGGAACGGGTTTCAAAGGCTATCATTGAATATTACAACCAGCTGGTTTTTATAAATTACTTACAGAAAATTGAAGACGATGAAATAATGGAGTATCGGAAAATGGCCATTGAAGTTTTTCACCCTGTTCTATTTAATGATATGGTTATAGAGAGTAGTAACACCATCATGACTCCTTCCGGTAATCCTGCTTTGTTAACCTACGACTCAAAGATACTTTTGCGAATTGCCGGAATGCTTTCTTATATCAGAAACACAAAACTTGGTCTCGCAAAAGCAGAAACTGAAATGAATACTTTAGCAGAGGAGCTGATTGTATTAATCAAAAAAGAATATCACCTGAAATAAAATATTTATTGTGCTGTTATAATTTTTTGTTATGACATACGTGTTGCATTGACATAACGGCTGGAAAGACTTACACGCAGTATTGCTGCATTTATGGAGGCCAACTGGCCTGTGTGGAAATGGAAAAGCTGATTATTAAAAAATTGAGAGTTAAAGAAAAGTATAATTTATACAACTTTCAGAATGCCGGCTGCAGCCACGCCGTCAGAACGGGATTTTCTTTAGCTTTAGTTACTTTTCATTTAAAACCAAAACTATGCGTAGGAGAATCTTCTATTTAATTACTGTGCTTCTGTTTACAGTAACTGCGTTTGCACAATCAGAATATTTTTACCCGGGGGCCG
>JBDSPR010000025.1:0-174566 GCA_039930245.1 Chitinophagaceae bacterium
TAGTAAACCAGTGCCCGTAACAGTTGTCCTGCTGAAATTAGGTAGTGGGTCAGTTTGAATTATGATACTCTTTGTCATTCCGAACGAAGTGAGGAATAGATGGGCTGACGATGAAATTAATTCCGACGAAGGAGGAATCTGTCGTTAGATTCCTCCTTTGTCGGAATAGAAGCTTCAAAATCTTCATCTTATCCTTCGCTGAGCTCAGGATGACAACTTGGTCATTCAATAGAATCGTTGTTGACTAATTCAAACTGACCCAATACCTGCTTTCCCAATTACCCCTTGAATCGCTGTAAAATCAGTACTTTTAGGACTTAAGTAATGAGCATGAGCCAAACAAGACCTGTGATCGGAATCAGTTGCGGCGACCTGAACGGGATCGGTATCGAACTGATCATTAAATCCTTTTCAGATACGCGTATTCTTGACCATTGTACCCCGGTGATCTTTGCCTCCAATAAAGCCATTAATTTTTACCGGAAATCAGTTTCCGAGAACCCTTTCAATTACCAGGTCACCAAAGAATTCACCCGGGTGAATGCAAAACAGGTCAACCTGTTCAATTGCTGGGAAGAGGATGTGGCGATCACCCCCGGCCAACTAAATGATACCGGTGGCAAATATGCCATCCTTTCCCTGCAAACTGCCGTAGCCGCCTTAAAACAAAAACAGATCGACGGACTTGTTACTGCACCGATCCACAAAAAAAATATCCAATCTGCTGAATTCAATTTTACCGGTCACACCCCTTATTTAAAAAGTATTTTCGGCGTCAATGATGTGGTCATGATGCTTTGCGCAGGAGATTTCCGTGTTGGCCTGGTAACCGAGCACGTACCTGTAGCCGAGATAACACAACATATCACCCGGGAAAAGATCCTGAGTAAACTGGCAATCATGCACCAAAGTCTCCAGAAAGATTTTGGAATCGACAAACCGCGAATCGCGGTATTGGGACTGAACCCGCATGCGGGAGATGAAGGACTGATCGGGAACGAGGAAGAGACGATCATACGCCCCGCTATCAAAGAAGCGAAGAACAATAATATGCTGGTCGTGGGACCTTACAGCGCAGATGCATTTTTTGCCCGTCGCAGTTTTGAACGCTTTGACGCAGTGCTGGCGATGTACCATGACCAGGGCCTGATACCTTTTAAAGCGCTGGCCTTTGGTGAAGGAGTGAATTACACTGCCGGGTTGCCTGGTGTAAGAACCTCACCGGATCATGGAGTAGCTTTTGATATCGCAGGAAAGAACAAAGCGGACAATTCTTCTTTTTTATCGGCGATCTTTGAATGCATTGACATTATCAACCGCCGCAATGGTTATGCCGACAACCGCATTAACCCGTTGCGCAAAATTGGTTCGACGATGCTGGCCAACGCGAAAGATGAGATCATCGAAGAAAACTAAACTTACTCATTTAAAGACTGAATCCGGAACTCCTTTGTTGATCGTGTAGCTGGAATACACGATCTCCACTTTACCTTTTTTATTTTTTAGTGCATCCGGGGGTTCTTTCTTTTTACTCCCGTCATCGTAATCGAACGTGATGCCTTTGGGTAATTTGTAATCTTTTGTATTAAAAGAGAATATGACCTTATCGGCCAGCCCGTAATCCGCGTATTTCCCATAACTCATTTCCAGTTCATACGTGCCATTCTCCCTGGTGGTGGTCTTCGCTTTCCTGATCAGTGACCGGGCTTCCTCGATATAGAGAGTGGATAACACCACTTCAGCATTTTCATCCTTTGGAAGCAGCTTAATGATACGAAAACCGGTACCTGCTTCCTTCCCCAGGTCGATCATATCAAACCCCGTGGTATTGATGAACAGGTTATTCAGGTTGATGTTCACCGAACCTTTCGGAATAAAGGAGATACCACTTTCATTATTGATCCGAAGTTTATTCGGTTTTTTATAATATACTTTCACTGTTGCCAGGGGCGCTTTGATAAAAATAACATTGGTCTTCATTTTACCCCTCGCTTCGTAATCATTCACTTTCTCCAGTTTTGCCTTTACTTTACTGATGGTCTCTTCGGGTGTCTGGGCTTCCGTGAACAATAAAGCATGCAGCAGCACCAGGGATAATATGTATCTCTTCATATTCATTTTTTAAGTCAGGATATCTTTTCTCCTGAATACCCAAACAGCAGTGCTGAAAAAGACGACGATATAGGCCAGGAGGATGCCCAGGCTACGTAAAATAGCCCCGAAATTCTCCATGCTTCCGTTGATGGTTGTCCCTTCTGCATCCGCCTTTACATAGAAAAACCCTTTCCAGGCCACCATATGCGAGGTAAAAAGATAAGGTTTTACCGTCTGGTCATAGATCGGTATGTTCATTTCTGATAAAATAGTGAATACGATCACGATACTCATGGTAGCGATGATAGGTCCGATGGAATTCTCGGCAAATACACTCAGCAGGAAAGCCAGAGCGGATACCGTTGTCAATGCCACAGCAGCATAACCAAAAGCGGCAAAATACCGCCACAACACATCAAAACTTTTCATTTGTTCAATCCCTTCTGAACGGAGCACAACCAGGTCATTGGTACCAAAGATCAGCATACTGCCAAACAGCGCCAGCACCGCCATCCAAACCAATAATGCAAGTGTATAAATGATCGAAGCAGCAAATTTCACCTGCATATACTGCAGGCGGCTGATGGGTTTGGTCAGGGAAAGACGGAGCGTACCCATATTGGCTTCCCCGGCGATGGCATCCCCCGAGATAAGCGCGACGAGCAGCGGCATCTGGATCAATAAAGTATTCAGGATGACAAAACAGATCAGGTACCCGTTCAATAATTTGGTCTTGAATTCATCAGAAAAATCAAAAGAATCCTTCAGGTTATTCAACAGGAGATCGATATAGGATTTCCCGTCAAATTTCAACGCAATCTGTATCAGGATAACAATGGCGGCTATGGCCCCGAAAGCAATATAGGTACGGGGCCTTTTAAAAATCTTGAATAATTCAATTCTTAACAACTTAAGCATACTGGCGTTTGAAGTAGTTCATAGATGCAAAGCCGCTCCCTCCCCGGGACGATCTCCCCAGCAGCAAAACATTAAACCTTAAACCTGAAACATTAAACATATTCTTTCCCCGATGTTAATGATAAAAAATAATCTTCCAGTGAATGCCGGGAATGGAGGGAAATCACATTCACTCCCAGCTGAACCAGTTCCCTCATCAATTCAGGTACTTCGTTACGATGCAGCTTGAGTAAGAGACAATCATTTCTTTTTTCCCGGACATATCTATTAAGTTCCGTACCCTGTAGTTTCTCATAAGTCGCCGCATCATCAGTAGTTTGCAGTTCCACGATCGTTTCTGCAGGATCAAACAGGTCTTTGACCCTGCCTTCTACCAGTTTTTTACCCTTATCAATGATGATCATCGAATCAGCGATCAGTTCCATCTCACTTAGAAGATGCGAGGATATCAACAGGGTTTTATCCATTTCGCTGCTCAGCCGGATGATCAGGTTTCTTACATCTGCGATGCCCTGCGGGTCCAGCCCGTTGGTAGGTTCATCCAATATGATCAGCCGGGGGTCATGTACCAGCGCCGTAGCAATACCAAGACGTTGCTTCATACCCTGTGAATAGGTTTTCACTTTGCTATTCGCTCTTTCAGCCAGGCCTACCATCTCCAGCTGGTCCATTAATTTTTTCTCGGGCACTTTCACCCCGCTCATTGCAGCAAATATGCGGAGGTTCTCGAGTGCTGTAAGGTATTTATATAGGTCAGGCCGTTCGATGATCGCTCCTACCTGCCGCAGGATCTCCCGGCGATGTTTTGATAAATTCATCCCGAACAGTTCGATCTCCCCGGAACTTGGTTTTATCAATGTCAGCAGCATCCGGATCGTCGTGGATTTACCAGCCCCGTTCTGACCCAGGAAGCCATAGACCTGGCCGGCCTCAACGGTAAAGGAGAGATCGTCAACAGCTTTTACTTCCTTAAAATCCTTGGTTAAATTCCTTACGGCTATTATAGCGCTCATCACTGATTATTAAAGGCAAATGTATTAAAGTGATCGTCTTGGTCGCAGAAGTATTGAAGCATTTATGAAAATATTTATTTGAAAAGACTTGCAATTTCAAGGACCAGTTACTACGTTTGTTATGATTCGGAAAACCACATATACCCTCGTAAAACTACGATAAACATCCGTACCTACTCCCCATCATTTACGGCCGCTTTAGCGTTTATTTCTACACTGGTATATTCAACCGAAAAACTAACATCCAATATTTCTGTGGGCCTTTTTTGAAGTAATTAAATTCAAAAACCCAAAGAAATGATCAAGTCCGCAGCCCTTATACTTATTATTGTTTTGAGAATAGGCTACCATCCAGCCCCATCAGCTGAAATTGCCCCTTTTGCAAGCCCCATCCCTGTTTCGACAACCCATACTCCCCCACCTGCAACGGTTATCAGCTTTAGCGGGAATATCACCAATAAAAAAGTATTGCTGAACTGGGTGGTCGGTGACAATGAAACAGCCTACCAGTTCGAAGTGGAAAAAAGTACGGACGGCAAGCAATACACCCTGGTGGCCCTGGTGTTCGGTACAGATAAAACGGAGAAGGACAGTTACCAGTTTTATGAAAAAGCGGGCAACCAAAAAGTTTCCTACCGCATCAAATTGATCAATAAAGACCGGATAGCGTTTTACTCCCCAGTCATAGAAATAACTCCAACCACTTAAAACAACAACAATGGATAACTCTACAAAAAAATTATGGCAGGAAGGATATAACCGTCTTAAAAAGGCGATGGAGAAAATAATGAAACCTAAAAAACAGGTACAACCACAGTTGGTGTTACAGCCTGTGCGTAACCAGCCTGAACAACAGGCAGGCAGAAAATATTTGAGGGGTACTTTCTTCTACTAACGTTTTCATACACTTAAGAGTACCAACAGAGAATGAGGCCCTTTTTCCAAAGGGCTTTCTCTTTTTCCGGGACTCCTGAAAATCACCTTCCGCTCAGCAGATCCCGCCTGGTATTTCCTGCAATAAGTCTGTATTTTATCGGTGCTTCGGTTCGTAAAATTGCCGAACCCTGGATGCTATAAAAGCGTAAAAAAAATCCTTGCGCTCAAATTCATTCATACGTTTTTGTGAAAAAAAATCGTTGATCTACGTGTATTTACTACTGGATAGTAAAAGTCTCATACTGATAATTAACTACTTAAAAAATCCAAAAAATAATTATCGGAAGGCTTGCATAAGCAGGATCTACGTAGTAGGTTTATCATCAGAAAGCCACTTATATCCTTCGAAAAACTACGATTAATTTCCGTACCGTTCAAACCAACTCCTCCCACTACAGTACGGCGTTTCGCAAGAATTAATCGGTTCATAAATGAACACGCGGTTTTCTCAACACCCTTTCATCCGTAAAAGCAGAGATAATCCATCTGCTGATTGATATAAGTTAATTCAACCCTAAGAAAATGAAACAAATCTTTACCCTGTTTACAGCATCCCTGCTGTTGTTATCTCCCAAAGCAAATGCACAGGTAGTATTAAATGAGTTGTACACGGACCCCGGTTCAGGCAATCATGAATTCTTCGAACTGTATAACACAAGCCCGGGGGCTGGTGGTTTTTCTACGGAGAACCTTACCCTGATAACATTTTTTGTTATTTCCGGTCAAAAGGGATTTTATGTCATGGATATGCCCAATATGACGGTTGCTCCAAGAGGATTTTTTGTTGGATCCGCCGCTTTACCTTTCAATTACCAGGGTGTGACCGGCTCTAACGCATCAGACTTTAGCTGGAATAGCGCCAGTTTTATTGCCAACAACGGTTTTATCAAAAAATGGGTACAAGGAACTGCCAACCTGGTGGATGGCAATTTATTTTATGACCTGGCCACCCTTCCTGCAAACTTCAATGATTTTTTCTTCCGAAGAACCGCCTACGGCGCATCGTATACGGTCTTCTTATATAACAACGGCCAGTTGATCAATACATTCCTTGGGGGAACCGGCGGAAATGCTACGATAATAAATGATATCGTCAATATGCCGACCCTATACGTGGATATGAGCTCGACTTCTCCTGACTTCACGATTAATTTTTCCAGCTACAGCTCTCTCCCACTGGAAAGTATTGCCCAGGATGCCGGAAGTGATAACGGGTTTATCCGGGAAGCGGACGGAATCTGTGCCGGCTGGGTAAAATCCAGTGCCCAGGTTCAACATACTCCGAAGGTAACCAATGGTTCGGCAAGCGGGACTACTGGAAGCGTGGCGGTTTCTGCAGCAATTTCTCGGGGAAATGCCACCATAGGTTCAATCGTAAACTATGATATAGTGTCGGCTCCTTCCAGTTATTTCCCTATCGAATTGCAGGTTTACACAGACCTGGGATCAAGTATGGGAAAATTAGACGCAGGTGATATATGGGTTGAATCAAATACCGAGACCGTGATCAGCCAGGGACCATTTTATACAAGATTCTATCCCTACAATGCGAACATTATGATCGCCGTAAAGACCAGTGCGGGCTGCCTGGACAAAACATTATTCATTCCCAATTCACTTGTTCTTTCTGTTAAGCTCGTTGATTTCGAAGGGAAGCAGGTTGATAATACTATCCAGCTTAAATGGGAAGTGGAATCAAACGAAACAGCCAATCGTTTCGAGGTTTTGAAAAGTAGCAATGGCCAGGATTTTACGGTGGCGGCAAATGTATTTGCAACAGAAAAATCGGGGAGGGAGTCATATTCTTTCAACGCCCCCGCTCCTGTTTCCGGGAAGATCGTTTACCAGTTAAGAATATACAATAAAGACGGGAAAATAGATCATTCAAAAACACTGGTGTTTGAATCCAAAAATGTTTCTAAAAAAATACTTACGCTCATTAATAACCCGGTTATAGACAGGCTGATGATTCGTTTCGAAGCTGCGGCTAACCAATCAATGGAATTCAGTATAGTGGATATGACGGGAAGACTGGTGCAACAAGGGAAGATCAATACTTATAAAGGGACGAACGAAGTGAACCTTCCTTTAACTTCCGGGCTAAAAAACGGGACCTATATTGTAAATCTGTTTGACGGCACCCAGTATCATACAAACAAGTTTGTAAAACAATAAGCGGCACGATAAAAGCACGTAAAGTTTTTTTTATGATTTGCCAAGATAAGATTGCAGGTTGGCCACATATTCTTCAAAAGCTTTAATGCCTTGTTTGGTAATCTTACAGATCGTTTGCGGGTAGTTGTCTTTGAACTGCTTCACGACATCGATATAACCCGCATCTTTCAGTTTCTGGATCTGGACGCTTAGGTTGCCTGCAGTGGAATTGGTTTTCTCGCGGAGGAATGTAAACTCCGCCTCTTTCACACTGATAAGGAGTGACATCACCGCCAGGCGGAGTTGTGAATGCAATATGGGGTCCAGTTCCTTAAACATGCGCTTGAGCCAACTCCCTCTTTGCCCGTTTATAATCCCTTTCAATAATGATTCCGGGTATCAGCCATGCAAAAACAGCGGAACAGGCAGTCAGTAACAGGTCGATCTTGATGCTGGTAAATAGCGTTATGATGCAGCAGGCCCAGCACAAAAGGCCGCCCCAAAGCATCGGTTTAAATTTACAGGCAGCCCCTGTGATAAACGTAGGTATCCCGTAAAGTAGCAGGAATAACGGCGCAATGAATTCCCGGAATACAAAAGCCGGGGGTTCTCCCGCCAACCGGGTATACGCAACAGCAGAAGGTTCCCACACATTGAATAGGACGTTGACAATAAATATCATCAGGAAAATGCTGATCCCGAAGGCCAGCCAGAGCCAATCCATATAGATATCATCATAGGTCTTGACCCTTCGCTGTTTTTTTTCCCGGATGGAGATAAATACCTGGGGAACGACCGCCAGAATCGTCAACCAGTAAATATCGACCGGCAGTTTGAAACCAAATTGCAGCTCGGCCAGTTTTTCCAGAGCGCAAACAGAGATAATAATGCCCCACATAATAGCGCTCATCCCGGTATCATGGTAAGCATCCTTGGCCTGGTTAATCATGGTAGCGATCAGGTCAAGACTTTCCTTTTCGGTGAGTTTCTTTTCTTCCATAACCTTTATTTAAATTGAATGAAGGTGATACGGAAATTATTCCTGTGTCAGGAAAAATTTTACCTGTCCTGATCCCCAGGTAGGATGAATACTACTCGCCGGTTTGAATGTTTCAAATTTTTTGCTTGCTTCGGCGAAGAGTTTTTTCCCTTCTGTTTTGCTTCCCCCATACTGTTCGGGTGTATAGAACTTGTCGATTCCTTCCAGCAGGTAAACCCGGGGATTATTCGGATCCAGTCCCTTCGCGGTTTCCAGCGCCTGTGCGGCTGCAGTACCATAGGTCATAAAGCGACTCATCGGGTCGGCCATCATCCGGCCGGTGTTGTACATTTTTTTCAGGCAGGAAACCTCGGAATTGTTTTTTTCCAGTTCTTCCGCTTTTGCCAGCATCGGTTCGGCCTTGTCCATCAGCGGATCGATCTTATCCAGCTGCCCCGCCTGGAAATACATATTCGCCTGGTTGATATTACAAAGCGCTGCATAATAATAAGGAAGCCATTGGGTCTTTTCTGCATTTGCGATGCGTTCAAACGAATTGGCCAGGTCAGCCAGCCCTTGCTGGCTATGAGTCGTGTCGACCGAAGACACCAACGTTTCCATGGCCTTTACATATTTTTCGCTTTGTGCCATTACCGTTACCGCCAGTAGGGATGCGATAAGAATAAAACTGATCTTTTTCATGTTTGATTGATTATTAATGTTTGATTTATTTTTTGTTTTATAATCCATTGTCGATGACTTCCTGGGACCGGTCGACACCAAAACTGATAAATGCCCCGATGAACACAAACATTCTCGAGGGGGGAACAATGGCTTCTTTCCTGTAACCATTATAGGAATACTGGTACCCATAAGTTTGTTTGATGTTGAATATATTACTTACCTGCAGCACATAGACGGCAAATGATTTGGCGTCCTTTTTACCGATCGTCGGTAAGTAATTAAGTGCAAAACTCACATTGTGATACGAAGGGATGGTTCCCCTGTCTTTGAATTTATAATTGCTGCCATCAAAGCCGATATTATAATACGGGCGGCCGCTGGCATAGTTATAGGAGAAGTTGAGATTTGTTTTAATTTTTTGTACGAATTTCTTGACCACCAGGGAACCGGTATGTTTTGCCGCGAAATTGGGTGCAATGGCAAAGGGGAAATTCAGGAAATCCCTTTTGGTGTCCAGGTAGGAATAAGAGATCCAGTAGTCCAGGTTCTTGATGGTCTTTTTATCCCGCCAGAAAAATTCAATCCCTTTGGCGTCACCAAAACCATTGTTACTTATTGCTGCTTCGGTAAATCCTACTTTCCCCGTTTTTACCAGGCCATCGTATTTTTTATAGAATATCTCGGCACGGAAAGATTGCTGGTTGAGCACTTTCTGGTATTGGGCGATATAATGAGTCGCCTTCATAAACCCGAGCGAATTGGGAGATGGAAGATATTTTCTTTCGGGGTTTTGGTAAAAGATCCCGTAGGCCAGTGATGCCTGGCTTCCTTTTCCTAATTTATAAGCAATGGAGAACCGGGGTGCTAAATTCAGTTTATCCAGGATGGAAGAGTGCTCTAAACGCATTCCGGCTTTGATGGCCAGGTCATTCGTCGCATACACATCCCCTTCTGCGAATAGCGCTTTGATATTTTCCTTTAATCCGGATGGGTACTGCTGCCCGTCGTAGGCGGCATAAACCAGTTTGTCCTTGCTGTAATTATATTCCGAACCAAAACGGAACGCACTCAATCCCTTTAGCTTTTTTTCAAGCACGAACTTCGCATTGAAATAATTTCCCTTGCCGTCAATATGGAATTTCTTGAATTCGAGGCCGCTCAATACGACATCTGTTTTGTTCATATCCTGCATCACGCTTTGGATATCATCCTGGTTATTGGAATAAGATATCCCGAGATTCAGTTTCCATTTTTTTGCAAGATTCTCTTTCCAGGAAAGGTTATGGTACAGGTTGGTATTGTTGAGCGAAAACTTATCGAAGTAACCCAGTGAATCAAGGCTCCTGGTAATGAACCCCAGTTTGCTGCTATTAAAATACCCGTAGTATTTCAGCATACCGGTCTTGGATGTCTTGACCCTGAAGTTGCCGTCGATATTATGAAAGACCGGTACCTGGGAATAATCCTGTTTTTGTTTGATCACGGCGAAAGCCAGTGCCAGGTTGGTATAGCCATAATTAAGGCCCCAGGATGATTGCTTATTCTTTGCGAGGTGCTGGTGACCAAGATTCAGGCTCAGGACCGTAAGGCCCAGGTTGGCAGTTGATTGTTCGGGGAGGTCAATGGATTCCAGTATCAGCGCTGAAGAAAGCGCCTGCCCATACAGAGCGGAATAACCACCCGTGCTGAATACAGTTCCTTTAAAAAGAAAAGGAGAGAATCTTCCGAACTGTGCAATATTTGGGACGCTGCTGTAAAAGAAATTATTCACCAGTGTTCCATCAATGAATGTTTTTGTCTCGGCCGCCGTACCACCGCGAACATACAATCCTTCGCTTTCACCAACCTGCTGTGCGCCGGGTAATGTTTTTAAAGCGCCTGTAATATCGCCGTTGGCGCTGGCTGTTGTTACAATATCAATGGGATCCAGGACGGCGGCAGCTTTTTTCCTGTCACTGGCTTCGAAAGTCCCTGCCGAGAGTACCACGGCGGTGAGCTCACTTATTTCCTGTTTAAGAGTAGCATCAATAGTGAGTACCCCACCCTCCAGTTTTATATTCTGTTCCACTGTCTTATACCCGATATTGGAGATCACCAGTACCTGCTGTCCTTTTTCGGTTGTCTTAAAAGAGTATTTACCGGTAGAGTCTGAAGTGGCTCCATCATAACTATCTTTTATGGCGATACTGGCTCCGGCAACCGGGTTGTTCTTATTATCTTTTACCACACCCTTTACCGTAACCTGCGCTGCTGCCTGTTTTGAAAGGGAAGCGAGCAACAATAAACTAACTCCATATTTTAAAAAACACATAACAAATCACATTTGGAGCACAAACATAAAGTAGTTTATAATATAAACCAAATTAATTTATACAAAAAAACCGCCTCGCTTAAAGCGAGACGGCCGGAACCCTATCGAATCTATTTTATTGTTTTACAATCTTTTGCTGGGCAGTTTGACCATCACAAGTCACTTTGGCGATATAGAAACCGGGAGCAAGACTCGCTAAATTTACCGTTTCTGTCTGGCTGCTGCTGGCTGCTTCAATCCTTTTAGCTACCTGCCCAGTTACCTGGTAGATTTCATAGACCACTTTCTTACCCTGCCAGTTTGCAGGAACAGTGATCCTTAATTCATTTGTAACGGGGTTAGGGTAGGTAAGTATGCTGATTGCAGACTGCACCTGTTTTCCTGTGCGAATAATTCGGGTAGAAGAGAAATCCTCTTTTTTATCGATATCCACCTGGCGCAGACGATAGTACACTACGGGGTAGTTTGTAGAAAAGGTATTATCGGTGAACTGGTAAGTTTTTTCCTCCGTAGTGTTTCCGAAAGCCATAATAACAGCTATATCAGAAAAATCAGTTCCATTATTACTTCTTTCTATCACAAAATGACTGGCGTTTAATTCAGTAACAGTAACCCATTTCAGGTCAACCTTGCTATTATTCAGCTCTGCAGTGAAATATTTTAATTTTACTGGAAGTGTCGACTCGACAATTGGTGTGAAAAAACAAGCACTGGAACTATACAAAGCAGCTCCTGTAGTCGCAAGATTATCAAGCACGATACGTACGTTACCATTACCATTGGATCCACTGAGTCTGAAAACAACCCGGTAGTTCCCAGGTGTTACAGGTGAGAAGGTATGGGAATATTGCATAATATTCGTGGTGGTTCCCGCTACCAGAGAAATCGTATTGGAAACAATCAAATTGCCAGAAAGGTTTACAAGACCAACCTGTATGGTACGAACAGCATTGCCGGATAAAGCCTGGGTAAGCCTGTAATCAAAACTTACGTTCGGGTTGGCAGAACTGATCGTATAAATGGGCGTATAGATATCAGTCTTTACGTTAGCATTTGTTGCGGGTGCGGTATAAATACTGGTTCCGCTGATAGCCTCCCCGTTTTGTGAGGTTATGGAAGCTCCGCTTAATATCCAGCAATTGGCGATAAGACTGTTGATGGTTGCAGCATTAAAATCTTCCGTGACAGTTTGTGCCTTAGCGGTCACGATTGAAAAAAGGGCGGTTGCAGAGAGTAAAAATGTTTTCATCACTTTTCGTTTTAGGGTTACGGGTTGTTGTTGGGTAATCCCCTTTGATCGCAATGAAAGCCGGTGTAAGAGTTGAAACAAGCCGGGAAGTATTTTCCCGTAGTAAGAGAGGTTTGTTTCAGGGTCGGATTTCGTCGTTTTCTAAGGGATTGTTCGATTCTGATACAAACATAATACGCAGTCTTTTTACTTGCAAGTTTTTCGCGGATTATTTCGCAAAATAAACCGTATTTTCTGTAGTATATCTACGATGGCTATTGATAATCAATGACTACAAAATTCAAAGGCGCTAAATTAAATTCCAGGAAAGTAAAAATACATGCGATAAATCCGGGTTATTACTACGCTTTTATAATACCACATGTAGATATTACGAAGGGAATATTATTCAATGCCAACAAGCTTTAAATGGTAAATACTTAAACAAAAAGGCGCTCCCGCACTTGCAGGACCGCCTTTGGTAAATATTATAAGCAGTTAACTATGCCTTGTACTGGGGAATCAACCCGTTCGCCAGTTCCACCATCTTCTTCAATCCTTCTTCCGGCAGGTTACCCTTTTTGAATTCGGCCATTACTTCAGGGAGTTTGTTATCCATCTCCATGAGGAAATGTTCTTCGAATTCCTTTACTCTTTTCACGGCTACATTTTTCAGCAGCCCGTTCGTACCGAGATAGATGATTGCTACCTGTTTTTCAACGGCAAAAGGTGAGTATTGTGGTTGTTTTAATATTTCCACGTTCCTCGCTCCTTTGTCAATTACATTCTTGGTAGCCGCATCAAGGTCTCCACCAAATTTGGAGAAGGCTTCCAGCTCACGGTACAGCGCCTGGTCCAGTTTCAGTGTACCCGCCACTTTTTTCATGGACTTGATCTGGGCATTACCACCCACCCGGCTTACGGAAATACCCACGTTGATCGCGGGACGGATACCGGATAAGAAAAGGTTTGTTTCGAGGAATATCTGTCCATCCGTAATGGAGATCACGTTGGTCGGGATATAAGCGGATACGTCGCCGGCCTGTGTTTCAATGATCGGCAATGCAGTCAGCGAACCTCCTCCTTTTACGAGATGACGGATACTATCAGGAATATCATTCATTTCTCTCGCCACTTTATCATCACTGATCACTTTTGCGGCTCTTTCCAGTAAGCGGCTGTGGAGATAGAATACGTCACCGGGATACGCTTCACGACCCGGGGGACGACGCAACAACAGGGATACTTCACGATAAGCGACAGCCTGCTTGGAAAGATCATCAAAGATGATCAGCGCGGGACGACCCGTATCACGGAAGAACTCACCGATAGCAGCACCCGCGAATGGCGCATAGAACTGTAATGGCGCAGGGTCAGATGCAGATGCCGCAACGATGGTGGTATATTGCATCGCACCGGCATCCTGTAAGGTTTGCATTACACCGGCGATAGTGGATGCTTTCTGCCCGATCGCTACATATATACAATAAACGGTTTTGCCTGCTGCAAAGAATTCACGCTGGTTGATGATCGTGTCGATACAGATCGCTGTTTTACCGGTCTGGCGGTCACCGATAACCAGTTCCCGTTGACCACGGCCGATCGGGATCATCGCGTCGATCGCTTTGATACCTGTTTGCAGCGGCTCTTTTACCGGCTCCCGGAAGATAACTCCCGGTGCTTTTCTTTCCAGCGGCATTTCATAACGCTCACCGGTGATAGGGCCTTTGCCGTCGATCGGCTCACCCAATGTATTGACAACACGTCCAACCATTCCCTCTCCTACTTTAATAGAAGCGATCTGGCCTGTACGTTTAACTTTTGAACCTTCTTTGATACCCTTGCTTTCACCCATCAATACCACACCAACATTGTCTTCCTCCAGGTTCAAAGCAATAGCCCTCACTCCACTTTCAAACTCCACTAGTTCACCATAACGGACATTACCCAACCCGTATACACGGGCAATACCATCACCCACCTGCAACACTGTTCCTACTTCTTCCAGGTCCGCAGCTGCGTTGAAGTTGCTTAACTGCTGGCGCAGTATCGCTGATATTTCATCTGGTTTAATCTCTGCCATATAGTATGTTTATAGTTTGGTGTTTATTGTTTATGGTTGGTACTTATTTGTCTACTTTCTTTCTTGTCACCCTGAGCCCGGCGAAGGGATGTTTATAGTTTGTGATTCTTAATCACTTGTTCATGATACACGCCCCCCTACTCACCACTCACCACTCACCACTCACCACTCGCCATTCCCCACATACTATCGTATCTTATAAATAAAGTCGTTATTCTCAAACTGCTTGGCAATGGCACGAAGGTCATACGCGATACTCGCATCCACCAGCTTATCTCCCACCTGTAATACAAAACCACCGATCAGGTCGGCATCGATCTTCTCTTCCAGTTCCACGTTCTGGAACCCAGCTGTCTTCTTTACCTGGTCGATGATCGCTTTTTTCACTGCATCCGTAACAGGCGTTGCAGTAGTTAACAGGATCGTATTGATATTTTTCTTTTCTTTATAAGAACTGATAAAAGCGGCGCTGATCTCGGGTAAATTGCTTTCGCGACCCTTGGTGATCAGTAACCGGTTAAAAGCGGCCGTCATTTCACTGATATGACCCCTGGTAACAGCTTCGAGGATCTTCTTCTTGGTGTCTGCGTTAATGATAGGGCTGCGTAGCAGGTTCACAAAATCCCGGTTGCTTTTACACACAGCATTCAGCCATTGCATATCTGCAAACACTTTTTCCAACTCGCCTCTTTCAATGGCCAGGTCGATCAGTGATTTCGCATATCTCGTTGCTAAACGTGGATTGGGCATTTTATAGCTTTTAGCTCTTAGCCTTTAGCTTTCAGCTGCTTCTTATGGCTAACAGCTAATAGCTAACAGCTTTCCTTTAATTCATTTTTACTTCATCAACCAGTCCCCTGATATGGGCTTCCTGGTTTTCTTTATTGGATAACTCTTTCCGCAGCACTTTCTCGCTCACTTCGATCACCAGTTTACCAACCTGGTTCTTCACTTCTGTCAGCGCGGCCATTTTTTGCGCAGTGATGGCTGCCTGTGCTTCGACCACAATTTTATTGGCTTCTGTCTTTGCCTGTTCTTTTGCCTCGTTGATGATCTTGTCTTTTGTCTCCCTTGCTTCTTTAAGCAGTTTCGCTCTTTCCTCGCGGGCGGAAGCCAGTAAAGCCTCGTTCTCGTTTTTCATCTGGGCCATTTCTGCTCTTACTTTTTCAGCAGTAGCGAGTGATTCGGCAATGGTTTCTTCCCTTTTTTTCAACCCACCGACAATAGCCGGCCAGGCAAATTTTTTCAGGATAAAGAACACGATCAGGAATGCCAGTAAGGTCCAGATCAGCAAACCAAATGAAGGTGTAAGTAATTGCATAAAAAAAATATTCGTCGTTTAATTGAATCAGGTTAAAACTGCACCCTCCGCCCTGTGCTTCGGATGCAGTAGTTTTTTAGAGCACCATCGCAAGGAAACCAATGATGATCGCGAACAACGCGGCTCCTTCTACCAGGGCGGCAGTAAGGATCATGTTGCTGCGGATGTCATTGATAGCTTCCGGCTGGCGGGCAATTGCCTCCAGGGCACCTTTACCGATCTGGCCAATACCAACACCGGCACCGATTGCACCCAGGCCAGCACCAATTGCACCACCTGCGTTTGCCATGTCTGCTAAAAGAAATAAATCCATAATTGTGATTTTATATTGATTAATAAAAGACTTATACGATTACGTTGTCAGTATGGTGATCCACATCATCATGCCCGCCTTCAAAAGCCTGCCCGATGAATACAGCAGTCAGGTTGGCGAAAATAAAAGCCTGCAGGAATGCGACCAGTATCTCGATGAAATAAATAAAGACGGTAAATGCGATCGATAGCGGTGAAAAACCAATTCCCACATACTGGTTCAAGGCCCCTAAAATAAAGATCAGTGATATCAAACAGATAATAAGGATATGACCCGCCACCATATTGGCAAACAACCTTATCATCAGTGCAAAGGGCTTTGTGAACACACCTAATATCTCCACGGGAATCAGGATGACCTTTACGCCATGGGGCACCGGTGGCCAGAAAATATGACCCCAGTAATGTTTGTTGGTGCTGAACATAATGACCACAAAGGAGATCAGCGAAAGCACCAGTGTAAAAGCAATATTACCCGTTACATTGGCAGACCCGGGGATCAGGCCAAACAGGTTATTGATAAGAATAAAGAAAAAGATTGTGAGTAACAGCGGCAGGTATTTTGGATATTTTTTTCCCAGGTTAGGTTTAGCCACTTCATCTTTTACAAAGTTGACCACCGTCTCAATAGTATTCTGCATACCCCTGGGCGCTGATGTTACACCTTCGCCTCTTTTATACCTTTTGGCAACCGCCAGCATGATCCAAACCAATACGGCCAATGCCAGTATCATCTGCACCACGTTGCGGGTCAATGAAATATCATAAACTTTTACTGCTGGATCAAATTCTCCACTGTCTGTAACCGGCACGATCTGTCCCACAAAATATTTTTTGGGATCCAGCTTCATCTCGGCCCTGTTATGCTCGGTCAGGACCTTGTATCCTTTATGAGCTTCATGGCCATGATGGAAATTAGCAGAAGAAAAACTGGTCAGGCCTCTTTGCGGGGAGTAAAGGATCACCGGGAGGGGGATGGTCACATGTTTGGGATGCTCCTTGGGACCGTATGACAAAAAATGAAACTCATGGGCGTCCATTATATGGCCAAAAATGACCTCATTCGCATCAAATAATTTCAGCTTGGGAACCTCTCCTTCCTGAGCCGTTGGCTGGTCATGTTTTTCATGATCTTCCTGGGCTAAAACAGGGGAAGAATTTACAACAAAAAATAAGCTGAAAGTCGCTACCAATAAGGATTTTAAACGTCCGAAGTCCATACCCATCCTGAAATTTGCGGCAAAGATAAGGGGGCGGAGTTTAAAAACCTTGAATTCGGGAAAAATAGGGGTCGGAACACCTAAAGTCAGGCAACCTTTGTTTTGTCGTCAAACTGGAGCAGGTATAACTTATAATAATACCCCCGCCGCAGCAGTAATTCCTCATGAGTTCCCATCTCCACGATCTCCCCCCTGTCCAGCACAATGATCTTATGGGCCTTCCGGATCGTGGAAAGCCGGTGGGCGATCACGATCGAGGTTCTGCCCCGGATCAGGGTATCAATGGCATGCTGGATCAGCATCTCACTTTCCGTATCCACCGAAGAAGTGGCTTCATCCAGTATCAGGATGGAGGGGTCATATAATAAGGCCCGGACAAAAGACAAAAGCTGCCGCTGTCCAAGAGAGAGCGTAGCACCTCTTTCCATCACATTATAATCATAACCACCCGGCAAACGGAGGATAAACTCGTGCAGGTCGATCAGTTTCGCCGCTTCGACCACTTTTTCCCTCGATATATCCGGGTTGCGCAGGGTGACATTGTCCAGGACGGAGCCCGAAAACAGGAAGACATCCTGCAATACCACACCGATATTCCTGCGAAGTGCATCCAGCTGGTATTCATCGATCGGGATATCGTCGATCTTTATCTCTCCTTTTTGAATATGATACAAACGGTTCAGCAAACTGATGATGGTCGTCTTCCCGCTGCCGGTATGTCCAACTATGGCAACCGTTTCACCAGGATTCACCGAAAAACTAAGATCTTTTAAAACATAATTATCACCGGTATAGGCAAACCAAACCTTATCCAGCTCGATCTTTCCTTTGATCTTACCAGGATCTACTTCCCCTTCTTTATGAATATAATCCTCATTATCCAGTACTTTGAAAACCCTTTCACCCGCAATGATCCCCATCTGCAGGATATTGAATTTATCCGCCAGCACACGCAAAGGGCGGAACAAGAGGTTAAGACAAAGAATGAATGACATGATCGTTCCGGCAGGTGCCTGCTGACCGGATCCATACCACACGATCAGCCCTATCGAAAGGGCCAGCACGATCTCCACCACCGGGAAGAAAACAGAATAAGCAAAAATTGCTTTGATATTGGCGTTGCGGTGTTCCCGGTTGATCTTTTTAAATTTCTCCAACTCTCTTTTTTCGGCAGAAAAAGCCTGGACCACTGACATACCGGTTAAATGTTCCTGCACAAATGCGTTCAGGCTGGCAACCGCGTTCCTTACTTTAAAAAAAGAATGGTTGATACTTTCCTTGAAATAATAAGTGGCAATCAGAATGATCGGAAAGGGAATCAGTGCCACCAGCGTCAGCTGCCAATCCGTCCAGAACATAAAGCCCAGCACACAAACTATCGAAAGCAGATCTGCAATGATCGGTACCAGCCCGTCGGAAAAAATATCGTTGATCGATTCGATATCATTGATGGTCCGGGTGGTCAGGGTGCCGATCGGAGTTTTATCGAACTGCGAAAGATTCAGTCCCATAATCTTTTTATAGGTAGCAATCCGAAGATCTTTCACGACCGATTGGCCGAGCAATGCCGTTGTAAAAGAGAAAAGAAAACGCATCAGGGTTTCCACGATGATCAGTCCGACCTGGAGCAGGGTGATATTGATCAGCATCGCAGTCAGTGAATTCGCGATATATTTATTCACGGTGAGCTGTATCAGCATCGGTCGCACTGGTGTGATCACCGCCAAAAGGATCGCCAGTACGACAGAGAGGTAAAACTTCTGTTTATAAGGAGCGGCGTATTGGAATACTCTCCTGAGTAAGGCAACATCAAAAAAACTTTTTTTATTTCCCGGCAAGTTGAAGAAATTAAGAGAAGATAAAATTAACAGAAGCGGGCTGATTAAAATAACCTTTTGTCACAACAGACTAAGAATGGAGCACTAAGTACACTACGAAACACGAAGTACACAACGAAACCATCCCACTAGCCATTCCCCACTAACCATCCCCTATTCCCCCATCGCAATCTTGTAGGCTTTGATGAAGAGTGCGCCAAGATTCTTATAAGGAGGAACATAATCCTCGAAGATCTTATCGGTGGCCATTTTACCCAGTTCTTTCCAGAAAGGTATCCATTCGATATCATTACCACCCCGCAGTTTTTCTCCCAGCAATTTCAGGAAAGGGTTGTTCACCGGCGCATCGGCAATTTGCTTGGTACCCACGATATGCGCATCCGGAGCTTTTTCCAGGATATCGTGGATCATCCGGTATCCGCCACAGGAACCCATGAAAACGATCTTGGAAGTAGCGAACATCTGATCGATTGTATAAGGTGCATTATAACTGTGACCCCGGTTCACAGTAACCGATGGATAGAGTTTCTTTTCTTCCAGGTATTTGCACAAGGCTTCCTGTGCTTTCGCATCCTCGTTCTTTTCCTCGGGCAGGGGCCTGTTCAGGTAAATAGATACCGGGCTTCCTTTTACCGAATTGATCGTTACCCATTGGGGATTGCTTCTGTCCGTTTTCCAGTTGGCATTGTTGAATAAATTGAGAATGCCGGGAAAAACACCGATCCCATCCTTATCCCCATAAATAAATACCTGCACGACGACCCGGCCGCTGTCGGTCGTCAATGCTTTGAACGGAACCGAGTAAACAGGTGGGATGCCCAGTTCTTTGGTCAGGTCGGTTTTTGTACTCGAATCCGCAGACAGGAAAAGTTTATTCAGAATATTATAGATAGCGATCCCTCTTTTATTACCGGCCGAAAGGTTACGCTGGTAATTGAGCTGTATGTTCTTCAGCATCTCGCTGGCCAGCGGCTTGATCGTTTCCACGATACTGGCATAGGAGTCGGCCACATCCACCCCATCCTCCAGTCCATTACCCTGCTCCAGTTTTCCTACGAACGCTTTCATCAATTTCTCGGCATCCGTTTCATCATCCGTTGCTCTTTTCGCGGGAAAGGTTCCCAGGAAATTACTCAGCATATTAAACCCGGCGGTCATTTTGATAAATTTCCTGTATTTATCAAAATGAAGCACCTTCAACAGGGAGTCTCCTTTGTAATTGATCTTCTTCATCATCAGCGGGTACACGCCTTTCACGAAACTGGAAGTATAAATAGATCCATCGGCTGAAACAGCGAGATAATACAATTCTTCCGCGCTTAATGGTTGTATGGACCTGAAACGGAGTTCGGTGTTTTCATTGTGCAAACCATTGATGACGTTGACAAAATTCTCACGGGCTTTGCGCTCCACCCGTTCACGGAGTGAGCTATACTCAAAAGCGGTATCCTTGTTGATCGCTCTCCAGAAATATTCAACCTGCGTTTTTACCAGCAGCTTGTAATATAGAAGTGAATCATCTTTTGCCGCATCTATTTCTTCAAATGTCATTTTGCCGTTAACAATATTGTCAAGGAAGGGGAAGTATTGCTGCCCGTTCTTGCTGCGGGACATTTTTACGATCGTCGCGATAAAAAGATCATCCTTGATGTTGCGGATAACCGTGCCGAGGCTGTTGTTGGCCTGTGAGAAATCATATATCTGTCCCGCGAATTTCTTTTTGTCCAATTTGCGCACCAGGCTATCGGCAAAAGGCATATTGGGATTGTCTCTCAGTGTTGAGAGTGTTCTCTCCGGGTGAAGTATACAATACTTTAATACAACAGCCTGCAAACCGGCATTGTAACCCGGGTTCTTTTCGAATGTGCTGTTATCCGCTTTTACAACGGAATACGCCGTTTCATAAGGCAACTGAACGATCACTGGTTCGATCGATCCGTTTACCCTATCCAACTGCACGCATCTTTCATAGGCCGCAAGTATCTCGGGTAACCTGGCGGGGTTGACTTTTTTCGACCTCGTATTCTGGCCAAAAAACTTAAGCAGGTATTCGATACCGCGTAAGTACCTCACTTTACTTTGATCTTTAAGCAGGGTGTCGGCGTCTATTTTACATTGCAGGGCGTCTACCCTGCTTACCAGTGCCTGCGTTACAAGAAAGTTGATCTCTTCGTTTCCAGATGGTGTATACTGGTTATCATTCTTACCATCCGATTTCAGGAGCAGTTTCTGCTGTGCATCGATATAGTCATGAAAAAGCTCCCGGTTCTTGGGAGGTTTGCAATCAGGATTGTTCTTTGTTGCGCTCGATGCAAAAGATAGCTGGCCCATGACAGCTAAACCGGGCAAGAGAAAAAAAATCGGTAGAATAAGGTATTTGGTGATCGCTGTCATAAGGATTCGAATGGCAAAGTTATGAAGCCCGGGATAAATGAGCTTTCGCCGAACTTTATACACTGATATAGACTGTTTTAGATGCATAAAAGCTGTCTGGACCAGTAAATAAACTTTATAGCCAAAATTTTTGTCTTTTTATTAACCTTGAGGTATTAAGTAATTATTAAGTCTCTGTAAACTAGCTTCTAAATTTCACTCCGACAGTATTTCCTGCGTAGGTTTGCCAAAATTTTCCCGCATGGAAACCAAAGCCCGGAAGGTCCTTATTGCAGATGACGAACCGGACATTCTCGAGATCCTGAAATACAATCTTTCCAATGAAGGCTATGAAGTGATTACGGCGAAAGATGGTGACGACGCGTTGGAAAAGGCCCGCCGCTCACAACCCGACCTCGTTATACTGGATGTGATGATGCCCAAAAAGACGGGAGTGGAGGTCTGCCAGCTACTGCGTGCACAACCGGCTTTTAAAGATACCCTCATCATCTTCCTGACAGCGGTGAATGATGAGGGAACACAGATCAAGGGGCTGGAGACAGGCGCAGATGATTATATAAGCAAACCGATCAGCCCGAAGGTTTTTCTTAGCCGTGTGAATGCTTTATTCAGGAGGCTGAATAAGCCAGATGCCAGGATTATCACGATCGATCATCTTACGATCGATCCGGAACGGTTTATAATAAAGGTGGCCGACAGGGAAGTGGTACTTGCGAAAAAAGAATTTGAATTGCTATACCTGCTGGCATTGAAACCCGGCCGTGTCTTTCTCCGTAATGAAATACTGAACCAGGTATGGGGCAACGAGGTGATCGTGGGTGATCGCACCATTGATGTGCATATCCGCAAGATCCGGCAAAAACTGGGAGTGGATTGTATTACGACAGTTAAAGGCGTTGGTTATAAATTCGAGTTATGAGCTATTAGCTGCGAGCTATACCGCAACTCTTTAGGAGTCGTTCCCGAAACTCGTAACTCACATCCCGTAGCTTTGCGTATGTTCTCCACCAAAAACATTTCTCCCAGGCGGCTCTCAGCACTTACTGCGCTGATACTGGCGATCCCGATCAGCTTGCTGGTTTTTTTTGTGGAAAAAAGCTGGATCTGGGGAGCCGGTTCATTTTTGATAATTGCGGGTGGCGCTTATTTGCTGATCTCGTTTGTCCTGGAGCGGTTCATTTACCGTAAGATCAAACTGATTTACAAATTCATTTACCAGACAAAAGCTACCAGGAAAGAAGAGACCTATTATAAATATGTTCTTCCCCAAAAAAGCATTGACGAAGTAAGAGAGGATGTACAAGCCTGGGCGGAAGAAAACAAACAAGAGATTGAATTGCTGAAGAAGAATGAACAGTTCCGGCGAGAGTTCTTACAAAATCTTTCCCATGAATTTAAAACTCCCGTATTTGCGATACAGGGCTATGTGGATACCCTGTTATCCGGGGCATTGGCAAACCCCGAGGTCAATAAAAAATTCCTTGAAAAAACTTCAAAGAATGTGGACCGGCTCACCCATTTGCTGCATGACCTGGATGAGATCTCCAGTCTGGAAAGAGGAGAACTGGTATTATATAAACAGAATTTTGTGATCCAGGACCTTGTCAGAGAAGTCTTTGACAGTTTATCCGTCAAGGCGGAAGCCAAAAATATTTATTGCTGTATTAAAAAAGGCTGTGAATCTCCCCTGATCGTTTTTGCCGACAAGGAAAAAATAAGACAGGTACTCAATAACCTGGTTGAGAACTCGATCAAATACGGTAAACAAAAAGGGAACATTACAGCCAGCATGTATAAAACTGACGGGAAACACATTTTGATTGAGCTGACCGATGACGGGATCGGGATACAGGAAAAACATTTACCCCGTCTTTTTGAAAGATTTTACCGTACTGATGAAGGCCGCAGTATCGATGTAACAGGGAGCGGTCTCGGGCTCTCCATCTGCAAACATATCATTGAAGCCCATGGCCAGGCGATACATGTACGCAGTCGTGAAAATATCGGGACGACAGTTGGTTTTACACTGGATAGCAGGAAGGATTAATACCAATCTTTACCCTGCTCCAGCCCCACTAAAAAATCTGCCGCTTCATTACTCATTTTGGTGCTGACGAGTTTTTCTTGTACCGAAAGAAGAAAATGAGCGCAGTCTTTTGCATAATTAAAAGAAACATCGCTTACAAGATTACCTTTCTCATAAAATAGCAGGCTGCCGTTATAACCACATTTATATTCCTCCGTTGATTTCCCTGCCACGAACTGTTGGAGTCGTTTGATCGCTTTAAGTTCGGTGGTAACGAGAGATTTCGTTATCCTACCGGATGAAATATCTTTGAAATTAATGATGAGACTATCGCTGCCCGATAATTTTTTGCTGACAGCGGAATTATCCGAACAGGATATCAGTAAGAGGCCGGCAATAAGCAATGAAATAATTCTCATAAGATAATTGTTGCTTTTCTTTTACCTCCCACCGGGTATATATTCATGCCGATAACGGCCAACGCTAAAAAAATACCAGGATCTTCAGGATTATTAGTTGATGAAAGACAGAGTTTTATGTTGAAACATTACCGGAGCGAATTCTTCTCGATCAATTCGATAATTACAGAACTGAATTTTTTCAAATTATCACAATAAAGATCTTTCGCACAAATGGTATCACCATAGAAAATTTCTTTCCCATTATCCGTAAGCAATTGCAGTTTGTTCAAAGATAATTGGTCACCATCCTCTACAGGCAAAACGCCTTCGACATTCAATGCATCAAGCGAAAATGAATGTACTTTCACTGGTGCGTCTGTCGTTTTTCCGCTCCATACATACACAGCGGGAGTCAGTTCCCAACCACAGCTACCTGCGATGATCACATAATTACCATTGGGTAAACAGATGAGATCCCTGATCCCATTTCCACCCAGGTCCAGCTCAATAGGAGCGCCTATGCGGGGATCACTCGCCGGTGACCCATTATTGAACCAGTTTTCAAAATCCAATACAGGCGCTATAACGGCTTTGCTACGGCTTGTAACAGGAATCAATGGTGCCCTGAATGCGATATAGAGAGTTTTGTTATCTGGCCCAAACACCATTCCCTCGATATTGAAACCGTTCACTTTTTTTGAATCCTTTCCGACCGCAGCACTGCTGTCGAAATTATAGCCCTGCTCATTGCCCCAGGAGATAAGTTTTTGTCGCAGTTGACTGTAATATCCCGCATTGGTAAAACGGGCAGCAGCACCTTTCCCTGAAACGGAAATAGCAAACAGCCTGTTACGGTTAGGTTTGTCAAAAAAGCTACCATTATTGCTCATAGAACCGATCCAGTAAATGACAGATGGGTCACGGCTACTTCGTACTCCTGCTTCAACATCTACCTCTTTCCATTTTCCTCCACTACTATCCGTAAGTCCAAGAATATTCCCCTGGTTAAAATCAAAGGTTTGTACGGGCAGGCCTGAGTGATGCCGGTTATAGAGATATAAATAATTAGATTCATCATTCGCAACGATCATATAGTCTTCATCAATAACAATCGCGGCAGATGCATCGGCAATACCTGTATGCCAGCGTTTACCCGTCAGGGTTGACGCTTTCGATACTGCATAATTCAGCGTATAGGAATAGCGCCGCACCCCATCAGTAACTGCAATGGTTATTGTCGCATAGCCCGCTGCTATTGGTTTGATTTTCAGGTTATGATTTACACCATTACCTGTAAGAACAAGATTCTCGTTGGGCACCACACTCGTATTGCTGCTGATGGCCCTTATCGAAAGATCGCCAACCGGAAGATGATCCTCAGCGATGAAATCAATACCAAACAGGCGGATGGGGTCATCGGCATCGTTTATATCCGAAGAGATAGCATAAGCAGAGTCTGGTAGTATGATTATTCTACGGTCTGTATCATTTATACTTATAGATGCAACATTACTCCTGCAACTATAAATAGCCAGAATGAGCATACCGTATACTACAAACAAGAACAGTGATCTCATAAGTAAGCCGATAAAAATGAGTATGCAGTTGATTATGCTGTGGATATACTGATTCTTCCCCTACATTGAAAATTACAAAAGAGAAAGCAGTAAAAACTACAAAATTTCATCTGGGATAGGATCGGTTGCATATACGGCAGGTTTTCAAGGGGAAATGGTATAAAAAACCACCCCCGACTGTCCGGCGGGGGTGGCAACTGCAGGAGAATCTGCTCCGGGCTGTTCTTACTAACATAAGAATGCAATTCCGGGTCTGTAAGAATAAGAACTGTTGTAAAGATGCAGGCTGAATGTTACGCTGCTGTTATAACAGGGTTAAGTTAGGATTACTAAATACGGTAAGGCGATTAATAAGTATAAAACACGGGAAATTGAAAATTTAATATTACCTTATTGTTAATTTTTTGTAGCTTAGTGTGGTTGCCTACGATGAAAACAAGGTTTATCATATTATTATTCTTCAGCCTGTTTATAAGCCTCCTGCCCAAAAGTTCAGTTGGACAGGTGGGTAACACCTTGATTTCCTTTGATTTTTATGGTAAACTGGTTGAATTTAGAGTGGATAATTCATGTATCATCAGCTACGAAGCAGCGTTAGATCAACATTCGCTTCAAATGTTCCAGGCAAAAATATCAGCCGGTTTTGCTACCCCCCTGATCCAGGCTTTGACAGCTTACAAAAAGCAGTATCAATTGGACGACTGGCTTTATTACCAGCTTATCCGTAAAACAGCTCAACAAATTAGTCCTAAAGCAGAGAATTATTTCCGCTATACTCTTTACAAATGGTTTTTGCTGACGCGGTCGGGGTATGATGCGACATTAAAAACAAACGGGGAAAAATTGTTGTTTTACGTTCAGACAAATGAAAGCATATACAACATCCCCAGTTACCTGAAAGATGGTAAACAATATGTTTGCCTCAATTATCATGACTACGGCGGCAATATTGACTTTGAAAAAGAAAGATTTACGGAAGTCCTGTTTCCGGTTCCTGAGGCACAAAAAGGATTTTCATATAAAGTGACTCATTTACCCGACTTTAGGGCCGGTGATTACCACTACAAAGATCTGGAGTTCAATTACAATGAAACCACCTACCATTTCAAAGTAAAACTGAACCCGGAGATAAAAACCATTTTTGCGAATTACCCGGTGGTGGATTATGAATCCTATTTTAATATCCCGCTGAGTAAGGAAACGTATAGTTCGTTGATCCCTATACTGAAAAAGAATTTAAAAGGGATGCATACCAAAAAAGGCATTGACTACCTGATGAGGTTTACCCGTTATGCTTTCCTTTTTAAAACAGATTCAGAAGTCTTTGGCAAAGAAAAACGGCTGTCACCCGAGCAAACATTATTGTATGACGAAAGTGATTGTGAAGACAGGGCTGCATTATTCTTTTACCTGGTGAAAGAAATTTATAACCTGCCAATCATCGTGTTAGCTTATCCCGAACATGTAACAATAGCTATAAAGTTTGCCAAGCCTGTCGGGAAACCCATTATTTATAACGGTATGAAATATTCCGTTTGTGAACCAACTCCGCAAAAACAAGACCTGGCAGTTGGGCAACTACTACCCAGCCTGCTAAAAGAGGCTTATGAGGTGGTGTACGCCTATACCCCCTCCCGCCAATAAAATTCATTCTTTCTCCCCGGGCAGCACAATTACATTTTTCTCCAGGCTGTCCAGCAGTTTCAAGGTTTCGTTACCCATGCTGGTAAAATATTTTTCCCCGGTTTTAATGAAAGACAATGTCATGCAATCTTTATTTCGGGAAAAATAAACAGTTTCCACTGCCCCCGCCTTTCCATAGAAGTATATTTTGCCCTGGGTGGTGCAAGTGTCTTTAGCTGTGATCACTAGTTGATTAACGTCCGCTGCTACTGAAGAAAGCGGGTTCGGGCTCCTTAATTTTACCATATTGAAAAAACGCGGCTCTCCTGGAGAATGATAATACATAATAACGGCACTGTCGCTGGCTGCTAATTCCGGCAACATATTTTTTTTATACGTCTTTTGCTTACAGCCGGCAAATAGTACCGTACAAAAGAAGCTCAAAATAAACGGTTTCATAAGAAGGTGCATGATCTTTCCTGGTATTAAAAAACGTCCTGGCAGATGACCAGGACGTTTAAAATTATAATTAATTAAAATAAATTAATAGCTTTTATTCTGCGGATCCCAGTTTGTCCAACCGGCAGTCCAGTCATTAGTCCCAAAAGCCCCGCGGTAAGTAGTGCTTGTAAAGAAAGCATTCATACCGGCGAAACTGGTGCCTGATAAAGCAGGTGAACCGACAACCGGTAAAAAGCTGGGGGTTATGGAATAAAATGGACTAGTCAGCTGAACGGAAGTGGATGCTGCATAGGTGATACATCCTTCGCTTTCCGCTTTAGTTTGAATTTGTGCGTTGGTAGCTATTGCCGCATTAGCCGATTTATAAGGCAAAGCGGTTGCGTGAACCAGGTTATTCTTGAATTCGGAAATATTATTTACATAATAATCATTTAATGTGGCGTCCGATTCGGTAGAAAATCCCGCATCAGGATGACCCATCAGGATGGAGTTTCTCAGGATAAACTGCGTTGCCCTGCGCCAGCGGTTCGAAAAGTTATGGTTAGCGGCAGTACCTACAGCATCATTCGGACCAATAATAGTAAAATTGCTCAACTGGGGCTTTGTACGGGGAATGGCTAATGAGCCGGCAGCATCATTATCACACTCAATCCCATTTCCTGCATCGCCCGCATCCACAAAATCAGGCTTGCGGCAGGAAACACCAAACTGTATTTTACCTGTATAGCCAAAATCGAAATCGAAGTCATCATCCGCAGTAGCAAAAGCTACCAGGTTCTTGGCATTTACAGTGCCCCCAAAAAATTCATACGCATCATCATTACCAAATGATACCTGGATATTTTCAATGATAGTACCTGAACCTACACCACCCATAGTAAGACCATTGATCTCAGAACCTGGTTCAGCAGCAATACCTGCATATTCAATACGAACAAACCGCAGGATACCGCTTTCATCTAATGGGTCTGTGCCACCATATTGACGACCCACTCCACCTTCGATAGTTGGGGCGGGGTCAAGCGGACGGTTCGTTGGCGCTTTGCCTAATAAAATAATGCCTCCCCAATCGCCGGGAGCTCTTGATCCAATTGGTTTACCACTGGTAAAAACAATCGGGTTTGCTGCTGTGCCTGATGCGATCAGCTTGGCTCCTCTTTCGATAATCAATGCTCCTTTTTCAGTCACATCACTTTGTACAACGCATCCCGCCTCAAAAGTAATTGTAGCTCCGTCTGTCACATACACATATCCTTTCAGTATCCATTTGCCTTTGGCATAGAACTTACTGGAGGATATAACACCAGTTATAATATTACTGGTTGGGTCTACAGGAGCTACGCCTACACCACTATCGTCAAAATTCACCTTTACACATGAGGTAACACTGAAGAGACTTACCAGTGCCAGCGTACCAAAAAGGATCTTTTTCATATCAATCTTTGTTTTTTGTTTTTTTAATAATTATCGGTCAGTTATCTTATTTTTTTCCAAGGTCGAAATCATAGGTGAACCCGACTGTAATAGTGGAACCTGGTTTATATGAATTGAACAGGCGGTCGGTGCTACTATTGAAAGCTTTTTTACTGCCTACATTTTCATAGAAATAGTAGGGATTGTTCAGCAGGTCGGCCCAGGTAAACTTCACCTCACCCTTGTTTTTCATTACTTTTTTTGCAATTTGAAAATCAGCCTGGTCACGGGGTCGCTCATAGATATCAACAAAATCCTGGTTGCCCACCAGTGACAGGCGTTGCCCGATCCGGTTGTATAATAAAGAACCGCTCCACCCACCTTGCTTGCTGTTATATTGTAAACCAAGGTTAACCAGGTAGGGTGACTGGCCCTGCAAAGGACGATTCACTGAAGTGGATTGCCCTCCCGCGGATGTGGTGGCCAATGTAACTTTAGAATAGCTGTAAGTAAGGTTAGCGAACACACTGAAATTTTCCAGTGTTTTGTTGAGGAAGTCAAGATTCTTTCTTACTTCAAACTCAGCGCCTAGTGTGTAGGCATCGTTTACATTACTGTAACCGTAGTTTCGCCTGTCCAATACACTGGAGGGGTCAAGGCGCAATTCAATCGGGTCATTAAAATATTTGTAGAAAACACCAAAGGTGATCGCCTCTCCTCCTTTTGGATAAAACTCGTAGCGCATATCGCCATTCAGGATAGATGTTCTCTTCAGGTTTGTATTACCATTCACTCCATAATTGGCTTCATAGTCATAGAAAGAGAAAGGTGCTATCTCCCTGAACTCAGGTCTTGCCACCGTACGGCTGCCGGATACCCGGATACTATTTTTGCTGTTGGGAGAAAGCGTAAAATTAAATGATGGCAATACATCCCATTTTTCTGTATTCACCACCACTCTTTTCGATGTTACATCTTTCGTAGTAAGGAACTGTTGAAAATTCTCCACCCGCACACCCCAAACCAACCTGATCTTCTCTCCGAACTTATTGTCGAACATTCCATACATACCATTCAGCGCCGATACGCCAAAGTATTTATCCTGGTTATTGGTAAAATCATTTATTACAAACCCGTTGTTGGCAATATTATTCTCAGCAAAGATCTGGTTATAGGGAAGGGATGCTTTTGCCGGATCAAACTGTGTAGGTGACGCTGGCTGGTACTGGAAAATACGGCTGCGGAAGTCCCGGATTCGGATCAGCGTTGATCCGCCAGTTTTAAATGTTTGCTTGTTTTTGTTCATGGAGAACGGGATCGTAAGACTCCCGTTTGCGCCATAGCTATAATCCTTCAGGTCACTGAAAAAACGGCGGGTGTCATCATCATTGTATTCGAAAGGCGCTGTAGTTCCTTTGGGCCGGTTATAGGCAATGGTCCGAAGATCTGGTTGTGATTTCCAGTTATAAGCAAAATTTCCGTTCCATTTAAATTTAATGCCACTTTTTGTAAGCTGGTGGTCGCCTTCCAACTGACCGCTGTAAAGTGAGCGTTGGTTAAGTACGGACGAACGGAAATTGATATCCTGGATACGGTCATTATTAAAACCGCCTCTCGTATAATAGTTATCTTCCAAAAGCTGGTTGAACAAATTCTTGAAAGAGATCTTGTGTTTTCCTTTTACATAAGAGATATTGGCCAATGCGCCCACATTAACGCTGTACTTATTCTGGTTATCCGTTAATTCAACCACTGATTCCCCATCCTGCTCATGCAATTTTCTTTGTACATCATATTTCAGCATACTGTTGCGATACTGTACTGAAAATATTGTTCCCAACACCCCTTCATTTTTGAACCGTATACTCTTACCCCATGTAAGGCTGTATGTCTGGGTGGGTAGCGCTTTATTATTCACTTCGCTGTACACGTCATTGTTAAATAATTTGCTCCAGACAAGTTTCTGTTGTGTGGTTCCGCTGCGGTATTCCTGTTGTGTTTTAGGAAATCCATCCGGCAAGCTTCTCGTTTTGTCATCAAAACCAAACCAATCCTTCCCATTTCTTTCATTGCTGGTAAAGTCTTTGAAAACAGACTGTGTATTGAAACCAAGCGCCACGCTAACTGTTAAAAGATCCCTGGTAGGAACATCTTTTGTATTGATCTGTACCAGCCCTCCCGCAAATTCGCCTGGTAATTCAGGTGTAGCAGTTTTATTAATGATAATATTATCAACGAGTGACGAGGGAATAACATCAAAAGAAAAAGCTTTTTTATCCGGCTCTGTACTGGGGAGTTGCGCATTATTGATGACGGCAGAATTGTACCGGTCACTCAATCCACGAATGATAACAAATTTTCCATCCTGGATACTGGCGCCACTGACTCTTTTTAAAACCTCGCCAGTATTCCTGTCAGGTGTACGGCGGATAAAATCTGCTGCCAACCCGCTTGACAGGGCGGTATTACTGCGTTGAAATGAAAGTAAGGCTGCTGTGTTTTCCTGTTTCCTGGAGGTGGTTTTGATTATTACACCTTCCAATGTTGCCTTATCCTGCAATACAATTTCCAGGTAATTTTCCTGGTTAGCCAATACATCTACTTCTGAAACAGATTTGGTCTCATACCCTGCGTTAGAAATCGTAAGCGTGTATTTTTTGCCCATTTCAAGTGTGACATAAAACTTTCCCTCGATATCTGCGAGAACCTGTTTGCCTCCACCCTCTACCACAATGGTTGCGCCTGGTAAAGGCTCATTTTTTGCATTCATCACCTTACCCGTAAGTTTAATTGTTTGAGCTTGTGCCTGCAGCGAAAAAATTGCAGCAAGAAACAGCACACTTAACACTAATCTCAGCCTGGAGTACATATTCTGTTATTTCGGGCAAAGGTGGCCGCAGAGAGTTACCCGCATGTTACGTACATGTTAAGCAATTGTAACCTCCATGTTACCGGAATGTTACCAGCCTCAGAAACGGAACTGGAGCCGGAGGGTCAGCACGTTATCTTCCAGGTCGGCTGTAAATCCGCCGAGTTGCGTGGTCTCGTTTTTCACCAGGTCGTAATAAAGGATGATCTTGGTTTGAGGGTTGAGATGGTACACATAACCAAAACCCAGCGTAGAAAATTTCACATCTGCCATGGTCAGGTTAGTACCGGGTTTCCCGATCTCCTCTTTTTTTATTTTGATATTAGGATCGTACCAGTCATATTTCAACAGCAACTGGTGTTTTGCAGACAGGATATTTTGAAGGAAATAAAAAAAAGCGCCGTCGTAATGTCTTACATACGTAGGAACCGGAAGACCGTTTGAATTCGGCAACGTACCTGGGTTGCTCGTGGATCCGGACGTGCCAGGTTGTGTGCCAAACCAATATTCTGCCCTCCATTCGGTTTCTCCCCAGCCATGGTGAAGCTTTACCTGTAAGTCCGCGCCATAATAGTGCCGCGGAGATGATTTACCAAGATTGGAAAGAGATGAATCGACTACAAAAACCTTATCACCATTCGCGGCAGTTGCGTTACGGTACACATATTTGGTCCCGTTTTTCCAGCCGCCACGCAGGTACGACAGCCCGCCGGTAAGTTCCACTTTGTTCAAAATATAAGGTTTGATGAACAGTCTTGAAATAAGATCCTTATGGCTGTCGAAATCCGTGCTTCCGGACAAACCCTGTCCATTAAAAAACCCGACATCGAACTTGATATGAGAAAGCTTGTGTTTTTTTTCCTGGGGTTCAAAAGAAGCCATTACACCGATATCTCTTTCTGAAGGCATCAGTACCTGGGACATTCGCCCTCTTTCCGGAGTTTCCCGGAATGAAGAAGACAGGTTAACCTCGTAACCAAAAGGCCGTGCGAATAGACCGGTTGTCAGCGAGAATAAGTTTTTATTGGTTTCAAAAAGTTTCAGGAACATATCCCTGACGACCACACCTCTTTCTGTAGCATCGATCTGGAAAGAGAAAAGTGCCTTTGGATATTTTGTTTTTGAAGGAAGCAGGTAATCAATCCTCACCCTGGCCCTCCTTAGCATAAAGCGACTGCTGGAAAAAGCGGAGAAATTACCCCCTGCAAAGGATGGTGCCCCGTCTGCCTGTGCCTTTTGGAACTGGGGCTGCATATAACCGGTGATACGCAGGTTTTCAAATCTTTTGATGACTGGCCTGACAGTATCCTTTATAAAAAAGGAAGAATCAATATCAGCCAGGTAACGTTGTGAAAAAGCCCGGGGTGAGGTAAAAATGATCAACAGGATGATCAGAATCGGGCTTGAAAGTGTGTGTTTTAGCCTGGGCATGCGCATTTCTTAAAATTGATGCAATATAAAATCTTTGTTATTCAATCGTTACCTTAATTTTATCTCTATATTAATTAATTATTAATTCTCTCCCTCCCGGGCTGCCTTCCTGGTCGTCCCGGTAATTTCGTGAACTGTTCCTGTCTAAATAAATAGGAACAATAAAAACATAACCAATGGCACTACAATCTTTTCTGAAAATCTTCATGCCGAAGAATAAGATATTCTATGAATTATTTGAAAAAATTGCGGAGAACGCTGCCCGGATGGGTACGTTGCTGAGAGATATCATTGCAGAGCCGGATTTTGACAAAAGAGCTGCCCTGATCTTGCAGGTGGAAGACCTTGAACACGTAAATGACGAACTCACCCACAATGTATTTACGGAACTTGGACGCAATTTCATCACGCCCTTTGACAGGGAGGATATTCACTACCTCGCTACTTCGCTGGATGATATCGCAGATTATATCTACGCTGCTGCCAAAAAAATAAATTTCTACCGCGTCAATCCAAATGATACCGGTATGCAGAAATTCGCTGAACTGATCGAACAGGCCGCCCAGCAAGTAAAAATTGCGGTGACCGAACTGCGGGATATGAAAAATATGCGCAACATCACCGAAGCACTGGTCAAGATCAACAGCATCGAGAACCAGGCCGATGATGTATTTGACTTCAGCATTGAAAAATTATTTGCCACCGAAGATGATGCCAAAGAAGTCATTAAAAAAAGAGAGATCTACCAGGTCATGGAGATCGTAACCGACAAATGTGAAGATGCCAGCAATGTGATAGAGTCTATTATTATTAAATATGCTTAAATCAATTAGCTAATCAGCCAATGTGCTAATATGCTAATGATGAATCTCAGGAACTACTATTAGCAAATTATCACATCAGCACATCATCACATTCGTTTATGACTCCATTTCTTATCACCATCATTGTTCTCGCCCTGGTATTTGATTATATCAACGGTTTTCATGATGCGGCCAATTCCATCGCAACGATCGTTTCGACCAAGGTACTGACCCCGTTCCAGGCAGTACTCTGGGCCGCTCTATTTAACTCGGTAGCTTTTTTTATTTTTAAAGATCATGGTGTGGCGGATACAGTGGCCAAAACTGTGAAACCCGATCTTGTCCAGGGCAATATGATGGTGGTCATTTTCTCCGGCCTGATCGCCGCGATCCTGTGGAACCTGCTAACCTGGTGGCTGGGTATTCCCTCCTCCTCTTCCCATACACTGATCGGGGGGTTTGCGGGTGCCGCTATCGCTGCTGGCGGGTTTAGCGCGATCAATTCTACCATCATCCTCAAAACAGCGGCTTTTATCTTTTTGGCCCCGATCGTGGGAATGCTCATGGCGTTCATTATGTCACTTTGGTTTTTGAACTCTTTTAAAAAAGGGTGGACATCAAAGATATTTTCCTTTCTCGTGATCATTGGCGTCATTATTTTCCTTTATTCGAGTCTCCAGTTTGACAGGGAAATTCTTGCTAAGAAAACCCATTACGACAGTTATGTAACCCAGGTCATTTTCTATTCAAAGAATTTTAAATGGATTCTGCTGTCATTCATTTTACTCGTCATGGCCATTTTCGCGCTCTACCTGAGTAACCTGAATACCCATCGGGCCAACCAGTGGTTCAAACGCCTGCAGCTGATCTCTTCAGCCGCATTCAGTATCGGGCACGGGGGTAATGATGCACAGAAAGTAATGGGTATCATCTCCGCAGCCCTGATCGCCGGTCACGTTATCCCTGATTTTGCACACATGCCCAACTGGGTCCCGATCGCCTGTTACGCCGCGATCGGTTTAGGTACGATGAGCGGTGGCTGGAAGATCGTAAAGACAATGGGAACCAAGATTACAAAAGTTACTCCGTTCGAAGGAGTGGCGGCAGAAACTGCCGGAGCTGTAACATTGTTTGTAACCGAAGCTTTGAAGATTCCTGTAAGTACGACGCATACCATCACGGGTGCCATTATGGGGGTTGGCGCAACCAAAAGGCTTTCTGCAGTCCGCTGGGGTGTAACTATAAATTTATTATGGGCCTGGATATTAACGATTCCTATAAGTGGGTTGCTTGCTGCCGGCGTTTATTTTGTAGTAAATTGGATAGCATAAAGTTACTCGGCTGTATTGCAAAAAAATCCTGACTTTTGTCAGGATTTTTTATGCCAAAGATATTAGTTACAGGAGGCTGCGGGTACATCGGTTCACATACGATCGTGGATCTTATTGACCATGGCTACGAGGTGATCTCCGTGGATAATAACTCCCGTTCGAATCCCAATGTGTTATTGGGTATCGAACAAATAACCGGGAAAAAGATCAAGAACTACAAGGTTGATCTCTGCAATTTTGATGACACCTATGCTATTTTCCATGAAAACGAAGATATTGCTGGTATCATTCATTTCGCCGCATATAAATCTGTGGCGGAATCGGTGGAAAAACCCCTGCTGTATTTTGAGAACAACCTGAATTCGCTTGTCAACTTATTAAAATGTGTACAGGAATTCAACACCCCGCACTTTGTATTTTCTTCCTCCTGTACGGTTTATGGTAACCCGGATAAGATCCCGGTAACAGAGGAAACTCCTTCAAAACCGGCCGAATCGCCCTACGGCAGTACCAAGCAAATGGGTGAACAGATCCTTCATGAATTCACAAGAAGTTCCGATACAAGGATCATATTATTGCGTTATTTCAACCCTGTTGGTGCCCATCCTTCTATTGCTATTGGTGAAATGCCTATTGGCAGACCAGAAAACCTGGTGCCGGCCATTACGCAAACAGCCATCGGCCGTCTTCCCAAAATGTTCGTACACGGAAACGATTATCCCACCCGCGATGGTTCCTGTATCCGTGATTATATACATGTATGTGATGTGGCGCATGCGCATACACTTTCTCTCCAATACCTGGAACAAGGAAAAAACAAAACTGCCGCTGAGGTATTCAACCTCGGATCTGGCGATGGCATTTCTGTACTCGAAGCCATCCATGCTTTTGAAAAGGTCAGCAGCGTAAAACTCAATTATGAAATTGGTCCCCGCCGCCCCGGCGATGTGATCGCCATCTATGCCAACAATGACCTGGCAAAAGAACAACTGGGCTGGATTCCCCGATTTTCACTCGAAGACATGATGTCCTCGGCCTGGAAATGGGAATTGCGGCTGAAAGCGGACGAAACCGTTTTTACAAGCCAGCCAGGGGAACTAAACTGAGCCAGTAGCTTTTGGCTGTTAGTAAGTTTTAAAAAGCTGCGTGGATTTTCTGGTGACTTCGGACTTCCGACTCCCGACTTCACCTTACATTTGCCCAACAAATTTTTACCCCTTCATGTTAAAAGAAATTCAGCCGACCGGGAATAAGGACACCCGCAGTGGTTTTGGTGATGGTATCGTAGAAGCTGCAAGAAAGAACGAAGCTGTTGTTGCTTTAACAGCGGACCTGGCCGGGTCATTGAAATTGAACCAGTTCATCAAAGAATTTCCTGAACGCTTTTTCCAGGTGGGTATCGCGGAAGCGAATATGATGGGTATCGCGGCTGGTTTGACGATCGGTGGGAAGATCCCTTATACGACCACTTTTGCGAATTTTTCTACTGGCCGGGTGTATGACCAGATCCGCCAATCGATCGCATACAGTGGGAAGAACGTAAAGATCTGTGCTTCGCATGCAGGTCTTACATTAGGAGAGGATGGTGCCACTCACCAGATCCTCGAAGATATCGGGCTGATGAAAATGTTGCCGGGCATGACGGTCATCGTTCCCTGTGATTATACGCAAACCAAAGCTGCTACGCAGGCCATTGCTGAATATACCGGCCCCGTTTACCTCCGTTTTGGCCGGCCCGTATGGCCCATCTTTACTAAAGAAGAAGATTTTAAGATCGGGAAAGCGCAGTATTTCTCCGAAGGAACCGATGTTACCATCTTTGCCTGCGGACACCTGGTTTGGAATGCAATACAAGCTGGTGCTATTTTACAGGAAAAAGGGATCAGCGTGGAAGTCATCAATATCCATACTATCAAACCGCTTGATGAAGAAGCTGTCATTAAATCGATCCGCAAAACAAAATGCGCCGTAACAGCCGAAGAACATAATATCATTGGTGGACTCGGCGATGCGATCGCCCAATCCGCTGCAAAGAATTTCCCCATCCCAATCGAATATGTCGGTACCAAAGATACTTTTGGAGAAAGCGGCATACCGAAAGACCTCCTGAAAAAATATGGCCTGGATATCCCCGATATCGTGCTGGCAGCAGAAAAGGTGATGAACCGGAAAAAGAACGGTTAAAAGATTGTTTTAAACTAATTGGGCAGGTTCTTTCGAAATTGAACCTGCTTTTCTATTTTTAAGAGGCCAACAACTTTAAACATATTGATTCCCCTGTATTCTAACCGAACCAAAGCCTGGCATTAATGTCTCTGACTACCAATAGCGATAGCGAATTGCTTGTACAATTCCGTAGCCCCCTTACAAAAGAAGGGGCCTATACTGCAATCATAAAAAAATACCAGGAAAAGCTTTACTGGCATATCCGGCGGATGGTAGTGGAACATGAGGATGCGAATGATGTGCTGCAAAACGTGTTGATCCGCGTCTGGAACGGGTTGGAGAATTTCCGGGAAGACAGCCAGCTTTATACATGGCTGTACCGGATCGCCACCAATGAATGCCTGACCTACCTTGAACAGCAGAAAAAAAGATCATCCGTCAGCCTGAACGATGTGGAAAGCGGTTTAAGCAATAAAATTAAGGCTGATAAGCATTTTGATCCCAAAAAATTAGAGTGGAAACTCCAGTTAGCTATCCAGCAACTTCCTGATAAACAGCGTGTTGTGTTTGGATTGAGATATTACGACGAAATGCCATACGAGCAAATGAGCCGGGTACTGGAAACCAGCGAAGGTGCACTAAAAGCCAGTTATCACCATGCGGTCAAAAAAATTGAGGATTATATGCTAAATCATTAAACTTTGAGGGGCAGAATCCATCTTATTACCGATTAAAATGTCACAGAGAAACAACATATTACAAGAATTAAGCGAATTGGGTAGCACGCTTGGAGATACAGTTAGAGAAAATCCCTACACTGTTCCTGCTGGCTATTTTGATTCGTTGCTGGTAAATACACTCAACCGCATCAAAGCCGATGAGGCAAAATCTGCCGCAGAAGAAGTAGGGTATTTATCTGCTAAACTGTCCCGGGTCTCCAGGCAAATGCCCTTTGCTGTTCCTGCTGGTTATTTTGAGCGCCTGGCAGAGAGAATACTGGCCCTTCTCCGTGACAAAACGGATTTCCAGAGCCCGAAAGAAGAATTGGAAATGCTTTCGCCCTTGCTCGGCGGATTAAAAAAGCAAACACCTTATTCGGTTCCTGCCGGTTATTTTGACTCCCTGGTGAAGGAGAACAAACCAGCCGCAAAAGTTATTTCATTAACAGGCCGTAAATGGTTCCGCTATGCAGCCGCAGCAGTTGTAACAGGCGTGATCCTTTTAGGTGGCTTGAAATATTTTGGTTCGCATAACCAGTTTGATCCTGTTGAGGAACCTTATGCATGGGTGAAGAAAAGTATTAAAAAAGTGGATAACAAAACGATCGACGCTTTTGTTAAACTGGCCGATGAAGATCTTGCTAACCAGGCGGATCTTGTTACCAATCCGGTTAAACCGAATGAGATAAAAGAGTTGATGAAAGATGTTTCTGATAAAGAGCTGGAAACTTTTCTGAATGATACACCCGAAACAGAAACCAGTACAGTTGAGAGTAGCATGAATTAATACCGTGAGGAAATGAAAAAAATAATGATCATAGTAAGTTTGGCGATGTTAGCATCACTTTCCTGTTTTGCACAGGAAGATGATAATGACAATGTCAATACGGATAAGATCAGGCAGAAGATGAGCGAATTCATTCAAAAAAGAATGGGCTTATCAAGAGCAGAAGCAGACCGGTTTAATCCTGTTTTCTTAAGGTATTTCCGGGAATGGAAAACTACTATGCAAAGCAACAAGAATGATCGCCCAATGTTGCAACTCCGTATCGCAGAACTCCGGATCCGTTACAGGAGTGAATTCAAAGATATTGTTGGTGAAAGAAGATCCAACCAGATCTACGAGCACCAGGAGGTCTTTATAAAAGAAATAAGAAAATTACGGCAGGAGCAACTGGACCGTAGACCAATCAGGCGTAACCGGCTTATGGTCGATTAAAACGACTTGTCTGCTGAATGTTTAATCATCAAATTAATTGCCCTGGAACAAATTCCCACTGATCATTAAAACTGGTGTTTTCATAAAGACCCCTGCTTAAAGCCGGGGTTAAAATTTCCAGACAGGATTTTTTACATCGTGGTAGAATAAAAAGGTCCATTTTTCTTTTTCTCCCTGTTTCCACCATTGCTGCCGCAACTCCATTGCTTTCCTTCCATCGTGATCATACTTGGCCACAAAACGATGTTTCATCTGGTGAAGCTGGGGTGCATCATCCCCACCATAGAAAATAGTTTCCTTGTCTTCGTTTATCCAAAATACCTGGTGCCAGGGTGAATGAGCCCCAGTTACTTTATAATGAATGTGATCATCAATGCTCCCTTCTTCTCCCACTAGTATTACCTGCTCGTTATTTTGCAGGCATACCAGTTCTTCTGTGATATAAGAAGGAACCCCTTTCTCAAAGGCATAAGCCAGCTCGGCCCGCTGGACATAATACTTTGCATTAGGCAAGGACAGCCTTCCACCCAATCCTTCCCTTTCGATCCCGACCGCGCCCGCATGATCCTTATGTAAATGGCTCATCAGCACTTTGGTAACTTCCGATGGATTGATTCCCGCATCCATAAGATTTTGATGAAGCTGAAGCGTACCGTTTCTCTCAAACCCCAGGCCCGTATCAAGCAATAAGATATCCGTTGATGTTATCACTACGAAAGGCTGGACTTCCACCAGCAGGCTGCCCGCAGTCCTTTCCTTCAAATTGTCTTTTTCTTCATCATAAGGGACAAAAAGTTTTGTTTTATCAATTGTAAAACTGCCTTCTGAAAGCGGAATGATCTTCATTATTCAATTACTTATTTTATAGCTTGCGCCATTGGAGTGAATTTGCAAAAATAGGAGATTATAAGCCCCTCCTCGGAGGGGTTGGGGAGGCCTCACCGTAACACCATCTGCCTGTCGGCATCTAGCCGGATCAGGATAAAAAGCAGTATGCTGAAAGTAAGAAGTGATGTACCGCCATAACTGACAAAAGGAAGAGGTATTCCGATAACTGGTGCTAACCCAACTGTCATGGCCACATTAATGGCGATATGGAAAAAGAAAACGGCCGCCACTCCATAGGCATAGCAACGGCTGAAAGTACTTCGCTGCCGCTCCGCGATCGTCACGATCCTGAAAAGCAATATCAGGTACAAACCAAGCAATACGATGCTTCCCAGGAAACCAAAACCTTCCCCGACCGTGCAAAAGATAAAATCGGTTCTTTGTTCCGGGACGAAATCATAACGGGTCTGTGTCGCTTTCAGTAATCCTTTACCCCAGATCCTGCCACTCCCGATTGCGATCTTTGATTGTCGGACATTATAACTGCTGCCGCTCTCTTTTTTCTTCGCGGTCATCTCCACCGTTTCACCCTCCCCTTTTTTTAAATAGGGATTATCCTTTCCAAAAAGATCATAGATCCTTTCTACCTGGTGTTTCTGTAATATATTTTTAAAGATATAGGGAACTGCAAAACGCTGGATACCTACACAAAGAAACCAGAAGAAAATGATCGTCGTCAATACCCTCCGGCGGCGCCTGATCTGCCTTCGCAGCGAATAGATCGCCAGCGCGGCGATGGTGGTAATAATAATGGCAAGGGTGTTGGGCTCAATAACGATCGTAGCAACAATCAGCGCGGCTACCGCGAACCCGGCAAGCAGGATGCTGGAAGGGAGCCCTTCCCGGTACATGACAATGAAAAAGGAAAAAAACACCAGCGCCAGACCTGTCTCGCTCTGTAAAATGGTCAGCGCGGCAGGAAACAACACAATACCCGTTGCAATCAATTGGGAACGTGTCTTCGAAAAATCGGTTTCGGGGCGGGAAAGATATTTTGCCAGTGCCAGTGCAACAAAAACTTTACAAAATTCTGCCGGTTGAAAATTAAAAGCCCCGAGCTTTATGATGGACTCCGTTCCTTTTATCCTGGAGTGAAAAGGAAAAACGAGGAATAAAAGAAAAATACCCAGCGCATAACCCAGGTTGGCGGTAGCTGAGAAGAATTTACTGTCGGTCAGTAAAATAAAAAAACAGATTGTCAGCGCTGCACAAAAAAAGAAAAACTGTTTGCTATAATCTGTCTTAAACTTCAGGAAACTCTGTATCACCGCATCCCCTTCTTTATAGGTAGCGGCAAATATGGCCGTAAGACCAATAACCACCAGCAGCAGGTAAATACCTACCAGGCTCCAATCAATTCCTTTTGATATCGCTGGATTTTGCTGGTTCATGCTTTATCGCTTCGCCGTATCTTTTTTATTCCCAACCGGTTCCCGTTGTTTTTCGGGAGGGACCATATCTGTCTTCACCGGTTTTTTATTGGGAATATCCTTTGACGGCTTATTGTCCTTTGTTTTACCTGCTCTTATTTCAGCTTCCGTAAGATTATCATCTGATTGCAAGGTATCCTTGATATTCTTCAGTTCTTTCTCCATTTCTTTCACCTTTTGCAGGGAATCCTTGGTCCTTAACTTCTGCATCATCAATGGGGGTATCAGGTTGATGGAGCTCATCCTGTCTTCCAGTGGCTTGCGGTTCGTCGCGATCGTGTCATTCAGGTATTTTTCGATCATCAGGCTTACGATCGGTGCGGCATAAGTACCCCCGAAACGACCGCTGTTCTCCACCACGCACATGATAGCGATTTTTGGATTCTCCCGCGGTGCGAATGCGCAGAAAAAAGAGTGATTGGGTTGTTTTACACCACGGTAATAGTTTTCTACCGTACCGGTTTTCCCGCAAACTGTTATGCCGGGAACTTTGGCGCCCCGACCGGTACCTGTTTCCATTACTCCCTGCATACCATCATGCACCGCTTCAAAAATACTGTCTGGTATATTGATCGGTACATTCCGCACTTTGTACTTGTCAAGTAAATTGAATTTATCCCCTCCTTCGATGGAGTCCACAAGATGCGGTATGATGAACCATCCTTTGTTGGCGATATATGCCATTTCATTGGCTACCTGCAATGGGGTGGCCGTTACTTCTCCCTGGCCGATACTCACAGAACGGTAATTACAAAATCCCCAGCGACCGGCGCCATATACTTTATTGAACATTTCAGGTGTAGGGATGGTTCCTTTTTGCTCTGTGGGTATATCCACACCCAGCCTGTGTCCCAGGCCAAATGCATACATGTACCGGTTCCAGTTACGGAGACTGCTGTCTTCACTGGGAAACTTAGGGTTGTTGATCACCCGTTGCATCACGTTGGCGAAATACGTGTTGCAGGAGTGGGTAATGCCTGTTGATAAATGATAGGTACCGGGATCAAGACATCCCATTGGATTGCCACTGCCGCATCCGTAAAAAGCGCCGGAACAACTAAAATTTGTTTGTGTCGTGATAACTCCTTCCGCCAGTCCTACCAATGCCTGCAGGGTTTTAAAGGTAGACCCGGGGGCATAGCTTGCGTTTACAGCCCTGTTCAACAGTGGTAAACGCGGATCGGTATATAATTCGGAGAAATGTTTCCGCCTTTCCGCACCCGTAAGATAACCAGGATTGTAAGTCGGACTGCTGACCATACTGATGATGCTGCCTGTCCTGGGATCGATCGCGACGATCGACCCAACCTTATTGGACATCAGTTTTTCCCCAAGTTGCTGCAATTCTATATCAAGACTTGTATATAAATTCTTACCGGCCACGGCTTGCTCATCCATTGCACCACTCTCATAGGAGCCTTGAATGCGGCTAAAATTATCTTTTATCAAAACCTGTACGCCGCGTTCCCCCATCAATGCTTTCTCATAACTGGCTTCGATGCCAGTCATACCCGCGTAATCACCACTTACATAACCTGCGTCAGCATATTTCTTCAGGTAATTGGTATCCACTTCACCCAGGTATCCCATAATATTGGCTCCGGCGTTATAAGGATAAGAGCGGATAGGTCTTTCCTGTATATAAAAACCATTCTGGAAACGCCAGAGGTTCTCCTGTATCCGGGCATATTTCTGCGGCGGCAGGGAAGCTTCAAAGATGGAAGGCTTTTGAGAACTGTTTTTGATGATCGCGGTGATCATCCTTTTGTGAAATTCTGTCGTATCGATCTCCATCAGGCGGCAAAAAAATGCGGTGTCGATCCCTTTTGCCTGTGCGGGCGTCACCATCAGGTCATAGGTAAGTGTATTGTTGAGTATGGCCCTTTTCTTTTTATCAAGGACAAGTCCCCGCGGGGGATAGATCGTTTTCCGTAAAATGGCATTTTCATCGGCGAGACGTCCGAATTTACCGGAGATCACCTGTAAATAGAATAACTGCGCGATGATGATGATAAAAGCAACCAGGAAAATAAGGCGGATGATACGGCTTCTTGATTGGTTGAACACAGGCATGGAGCGAAGTACAAGACCGGCGGGTACCGGGAGGAGTTATGAATAATAAAATAAAATACAAAGTACGAATTACAGGAGGCCGTTTCCAAATCTATTTGAAAATAAAAACCGATTTAAGAAATCTTTCTATTCATCCGACGTGTAACCATCTAAACTACGCAGTATTTGTCCGGAACTTCAATCGTCTGGGGAATAAAAGTTCGGCGGTAAAGATGAGCAGCATGCTGATACCGGTGGTTGCCACCACTTTGATCAGGAACTGGAGAAAGCTTCCGAAATCAAGCCACTCGAGAAAGGTCAGGTAGCCATGGTGCAGCAAGGTGAGCACAAAAACATAGACCGCATAAGGCGTCCATTGCATTCCCTTGGGGGATGGTTCGCGGTAATTCAGCTCAGAACTGTCTTTGGGCGTAAGGATACCGATAATAAAAGGACGCACATAAGCGACGAGTACGCAAGCTGCAGCATGCAGACCGGGCGTCATCATGAAATAGTCAAGGATCAGTCCAGTCAGGAAACCGATCACCAGTAACCAGAATCTGCTGACGGAAAAGGGGAGCCATAAAATAAAAAGGTAATATATATAGGGTACGATATACTGGTGCAAGTGTGGGATCTTGTTCAAGACATAGACCTGGATCAGGATAAAGGCGGACAGCCGCAGCATATTTCTGAAAAAATCACTCACCTTGGGCTTTTTTTGACTTGTTCAATCTTCTTTTTGGTCTCCTCGTAAAGTTTCACCTGCTCCTCCCTTTCAATATTCTCGATCACATGTACCTGCTGGAGATTATAAAAATTGGCGGCTGTTCTTAGTTTCAGCAGGTACATCCCGGTTGTATTGTCCAGCCTTATCTCATCGATCGTACCGATCATATAACCCGGAGGAAAATTAAAGGAGACAGTGCTGGTCAGGATAGTATCGCCTTTTTTTACCTCTACAGTCTTGGGAATTCTTTTCAACAGAAGATACCGGGGGTCTTTCCCGTCCCACTCGACCGTACCAAAATCACCGCTTCTCTTCAGGGAAGCACTGACGGAATTCTGCACATGCAACAAGCTCATGACCTGGCTGAAATTGCTGCTAACATTGACCACTACCCCGACTGCGTTGCCATCCGAACTGACCACTGCCATATTATCTTTTACTCCCTGTACTGAACCCCTGTTCAACTGGATATAATTCTTCTGAGCGTTTACGGTATTATAAACCACCGTGGCGGGGCGCAGGAAATAGCGGCGGTAATTACCGAGCGTATCATAGGGGACAGAATCCTGTATCATCCTTATGGAACTGTCGCGGTGCAAATAATTTTGGGGAAGCAGGTTCAGTAAGGAATCATTGAGCCTGTGAACCCGTTTGTTTTCTTCTTTAAGCGTAAAATAATCCTCTACCTTATTATACTGTGAATTGATCCTGCCGGTCATTTCATTAGCAATGCCCAGGAAGCGGGCCCGGTGAAACCGGTTATAGGTGAACAAAAACCACAAGGCCACCACCTGGAAAAGGAGGAAAGTAAAAAAAGTGATGTACCGCCGAATAAAGAGAAATATGTTACGCATACCAGGGTTTAAGGTTTACGGTTAGGGTTTAAGGTTAAGAAATACCTTCCACCTTATACCTGTTACCGTATACCTTTCATTATCTCATTACAAAGGGGAACCTGCTGTAATTCTTCAAAGCAATTCCCGTGCCTCTCACCACACTTTTCAGGGGATCGTCTGCTACATGAACAGGGAGTTTGATCTTATTGCTTAATCTTTTATCCAACCCTCTTAATAAGGCGCCTCCCCCGGTAATATACAGGCCACGGCGGTAAATATCCGCTGCCAATTCAGGAGGGGTTTGTTCCAGGGCTTTAAGAATTGCTTCTTCGATCTTAAAAATGCTTTTATCCAGCGCTTCGGCGATCTCCTGGTAGCTTACCATGATCTGTTTGGGGATACCTGTAACAAGGTCTCGACCATTCACCGGAAAATCATCGGGTGGGTTATCGATCTCTTTCATCGCCGCCCCTACCTGTATCTTGATCTGCTCGGCAGTTCTTTCCCCGATCAGCAGGCTATGATAACGTCTTAAAGCTTCCATGATATCCGCTGTGAACTCATCCCCGGCGATCCGGATCGACTGGTCGCAAACGATACCCGCAAGGGCTATCACCGTGATCCCGGTGGTTCCACCCCCGATATCGATGATCATATTACCCACCGGTTCTTCCACATCGATGCCTATACCCAGGGCAGCAGCCATCGGCTCATGGATCAGGTAGACTTCCTTGGCGCCGGCCTGTTCAGCACTGTCGCGGACCGCTCTTTTCTCTACTTCCGTAATAGAAGAGGGGATGCAGATCATCATTCTCCAGCTGGGCGGGAATAGGGGTTTTTTGGGGTAAACCAGTTTGATCAGTTCCCGGATCATCAGCTCAGCCGCGTTGAAATCCGCTATCACACCGTCTTTCAGGGGACGGACCGTGCGGATACTTTCGTGTGTCTTTTCGTGCATCATCAGCGCTTTCTTACCCACAGCCAGCACTTCTTTTGGATTATTGCGGTTCAGCGCTACGATACTCGGTTCGTTCACTACTACTTCGTCGTTATGTATGATGAGGGTATTGGCGGTACCCAGGTCGATGGCTATTTCTTGTGTAAACCAGTTAAAAAGTCCCATTAATTTATATCGGATTTATTGCAGGCAAAGGTGGAGGAAATAATTTGAATTAGCAAAGCAAAACCTTGCGGGGTAAGGATTTTTTTTAATTCCCGGTTTTGACAAATTGTGGTTAAAAGAAATTTTACGGTTGTATTCATCAGGAATTTTAAGTAAACTCCGATACCTGCACCGGATGCAGACCCTGCCTTCCTCCAATTGCACAATACAAAAAATAATTTCAGTTAACTTCATTGAATGCGGATCATTACAAGAACTGTCTTGATTTTATCGGTGGTAAGTTTACTCGCCGACATCGCCAGTGAAATGCTTTACCCGGTCATTCCCGGGTATTTAAAACAGATCGGCTTCTCCGTTTTGGGCATTGGTATCCTTGAGGGAGTGGTGAATTTTACAGCCGGCATCAGCAAAGGTTATTTTGGAAAATTAAGTGATGAAAAAGGGGTGCGCCTGCCTTTTATAAAATGGGGATATTTCCTGAGCAGCATCTCAAAACCATTGATGGCCGTTTTAATTTATCCCATCTGGATCTTCTTTGTACGAACCATCGACCGATTAGGCAAAGGAGTACGCACCGCGGCAAGGGATGCCTTGCTTTCACAGGAAGCCACGAAGGAAACAAAAGCAAGGGTATTTGGTTTTCACCGCAGTTTGGATACAGTGGGTGCCGCCATCGGCCCGGTAGCTGCGCTGGTGTTTTTATACTTTTATCCCGGGGATTATAAAACACTTTTTTACCTCGCCTTCATCCCGGGCATACTATCCATTCTTTTTCTCTTTTTATTAAAAGAAAAAAAACAACCTGTCTCTACAATGAAAAAGGGGAATTTCTTTTCCTTTTTTTCTTACTGGAAAGTAGCTACCCCGGAATTCCGGAGAGTAGTGACGGGGCTCCTTTTTTTTGCACTTTTCAACAGTTCTGATATTTTTTTGTTACTGATCACGAAAGAAACGATCGGGAATGACAGCATCCGTGTACTCGGAACAACTTTCACAGGAGATACCATTACGATCGCTGCTTACGTTTTCTACAACCTCGTGTACGCTGCAGCTTCCTACCCCATGGGCATCCTCGCAGATAAACTCAGTTATAAAAAAATCATCCTGTTCGGTTTTATTTTATTCGCGATCGTGTATGGAGGTTTTTCTTTCGGGCCCTCTATCCCGGTCATATTCATCCTTTTTTCTGTCTACGGGATTTATGCGGCAGCTACGGAAGGACTTATCAAAGCCTGGATCACCAACCTGGCGCATAGTAAAAATACAGCCACCGCTATCGGGTTCTATACCAGTTGTGAAAGCATCTGTGCCCTACTGGCCAGTATCATTGCCGGTGCCTTGTGGACAAGCTTCGGCAGTGTATCCACTTTTTTCTCCACAGCGGTAGTGGCGATAATGGTTTTCTTCTATTTTTTATTCCGGGTCAGGGTAAATTAAGCCCTGTTTTTGGTCTCCTGCAATTTTTGGCACAGTAATAGTAAATATTTGCCTGTACTATTCTAGACCACAAATGAGAAAGCTAATCATTGCTGTCCTTGTCTTTGTCCTGTTCACTTCAGTTACTCAGGCTCAGAGTAAAAGCAGCGGCGGTTCAACGTATAAAACAGCATTGGGTGTGAAGGTCTGGGATGGCGGAGGTATTTCTTTCAAGCATTTTGTGCATGGTAATAATGCCCTTGAACTGATCGGTTATTTCTGGAACAGGGGTACAAGAATAACAGGTTTGTACGAGATACACGGCCCTATTAACGGAGCCACCGGCTTGCAATGGTACATCGGACCCGGCGCTCATATAGGTTTTTATAATACAAAATACGGAGATGGAAGTTTTGCAGGTATAGATGGCGTACTTGGCCTGGACTATAAGTTCCGGGGCGCTCCGATCAATATGTCGATCGACTGGCAGCCTTCATTTGAATTTGGTGACGACAGGGGTTTTGTGAGCAGTTGGGGTGGACTTGGTATCCGGTATACCTTCTAATATATATCCTCTCTTTTATCAGGGACAACGGGGTTGCAGCGATGTGATCCCGTTCTTTTTTTTATGGCATAACAAAGCCTAGTCTTTTTTCGATCGCCGCGGGAAGTACCGGAAGTTTTCTTCTTTCAATAAGAAAACTGTTCAGCTGAGCGATCTCTTTAAAAATATAATGTTTGTCTGCGGCAGCTTTCAGGTAATCCTTTCCCGTACTGCCTCCTGTGCCGATCCTCATACCGATCATCCGGTGCACCATATTCATATGGCGGTAGCGCCATGAACTGAGCTGTTCATCTATTTCAAGCAGGGCGTTCAGCAATTGAAAAGGCAATTGCAGCATCGGGTATCCCCGGTATAACAAAATAAAAAGTGCTGCTCTTGATGCAGCAGGACTGATCGTTCTTTCAGTATCTACCAGTTTGATAAAAACCTTATCAAAGGCTTCGCTATTCCCTTTTTCGGCTTCTGCAAGGCTATGTGCATACTGGAATCTATATTCTCCCCAGAAAGGATGAACTCCCTGCGATTCGTTATGCACTGTAAAATTTTTCCAGTTCTTTTCTTCATTAAAAAAAGGCATTCTTTCGAGCCAGCCGTTCAATAACTCCAGTAATGATTTATCGCTTTCGGCTTTCTTAATTATACCCACGTGTTCCGTCCTTAATTGTGATGTGTAATATTCTTTACCGTGGCGATGTTCAAATTTCAATCCCAGCTTGGCTTCGAGCTCTTTGAATTGCCAGCTTTGGAACCCTGATGCCGGGCGAAGCATATCCCTGAAATCAAGAAAGTCCATCGGTGTCATGGTTTCCATGATATCGATCTGGTGAACAAGCACCCTTAAGATGGTCACACAACGGTTGAGCCGATGAACAACGGTCTGCAGCTCTGGTGAGTTATCATTCAGCGCCGGCATGTTCATAATGCCCAAGATGGAATTGACTTCGTGGTGCAATTGCTTGAACCAAAGCTCATAGGCCTGGTGAATAACGATGAATAGCATCTCATCGTGCGACACAAGTTGGTGTTTCTCACTTTCCAGCGCCTGTGCATTCAGGATATTATCCAGCTGTAAATAATCATGGTAATTCACTTCCATAAAAGATGTTTATGGTTCATAGTTGATCGTTCATCGCAGAACATAACTCACTGAACAGTAAAACAAAATTAATAGGTCCCCTGCTTTAAATAATAAATAAATGTACAGTAAAGGGCCCATGAACGATTAGCTATGAACTATCCCGAAAGGATTCGTTCGGAATGAACCTTTATTCAAACTCATAGCCGATATCGTCGCGGAATTCCATCCCGGTAAAAGACACTTTCTGCATTTCTTCCTTGGAGATTTCAACTGCGTCGAATACGGATTTGCCATAGGAAGTGATACAAAAAACCCGGCCCCCGCTGGTGACAGGTTTGCCGCTTTCCGACACTGTTCCCATATGAAACAAAAGACTGTCCGCCGGGTTGATATCGTCCATTCCTTTTATCTCGTAACCTTTTGTATAATCTCCGGGGTATCCACCGCTTACGGCCACCACGGTACAGGCAGTCCGTGGATCTGTTTCAATGATAATCTTATCCAGCTGCTGGTTGGCGGCTGCAGCCAGTAATTCTGCCAGGTCATTTTTAAGCCTTGGTATCACTACTTCGGTTTCAGGGTCCCCCATCCGGCAATTGTATTCGATCATAAAGGGTTCCTTGTTCATGATCATCAACCCGAAAAAGATGAAGCCCCGGTATTCCAATCCTTCTTTTTGCAATCCTTCTACGGTTGGCCTGATCACTTTCCTCTCGATTTTGTTCATTAATTCTTTATCCGCGAAAGGGACCGGGCTTATCGCTCCCATACCACCGGTATTGGGACCCTTATCTCCCTCACCGATCCTTTTATAGTCTTTTGCTTCCGGCAAGATCACATAATTCTTTCCATCCATGACCACGAAAACGGACATTTCAACTCCTTTCAGGAATTCTTCGACGACCACTCTTTTACCAGCCTCACCGAATTTTGCCCGCTGGATCATCAACTCAAATTCCGCAATGGCTTCCAGGTGATTCTCACAGATCACAACACCTTTTCCCGCTGCCAGCCCATCTGCCTTCATTACGATCGGCAATTGATGCTCTTTCAGGTATTGTACACCCTCTTCGTAATTGTCTACGGTAAATTCTTTATAAGCCGCAGTGGGAATATTATGCCGCAACATGAATGCTTTGGCAAACGCTTTGCTTCCTTCCAACTGGGCGCAGTTTTTCCCGGGTCCGATGACATCGATCTCTTTTAATGCGGGAGTACTGATCAGGAAATCAGTGATCCCTTTTACGAGTGGTTCTTCGGGACCGACGATAACGAGGTTGATCTTTTCTTCAATGCATGCTTTTTTGATGGATTCAAAATCGGTAACATTGAACGGGAGGTTGATGCCGCATTGGCCGGTACCTGCATTACCGGGAGCAATAAAAAGACTTTCGCAAAGGGGACTTTGGGAAAGTTTCCAGGCGAGGGCATGTTCCCTGCCACCGGAGCCTAATAAAAGGATACGCATAGTTGGTTTCGTAGCTGGATATTAATGATTTGCGAATATCGGGTACGTTCACTAAAGATACATTGAAAAAGTTTTTGGGTGACCAAATTTCTGTATTTTGGTTGCTCTAACGAACGGTGTGCCCCGGCATACCTTTAAGACTCTGATTAAATCACTTAAAAAATCTGTATGAACCAGCTTGCAAATACCGGCAAACATCCAAAAGGACTATATGTATTATTCTTTACGGAAATGTGGGAACGGTTTGGCTATTACCTGATGGTAGGTATTTTATTTCTTTATTTAACGAATACGACAACAGGAGGAAAAGGACTCTCACGAGCAATGGGGGCAGATGTAGTAGGCAGTTTTATAGCCCTGGTGTACCTGACGCCATTTATCGGTGGTCTTTTAGCCGACAGGTATCTTGGCTATATTAAATCAATTTTCATTGGTGGTTCATTAATGGCTGCAGGGTATTTATGTCTTGCATTACCGGGTGATACTGCCATGTATATTTCGCTGGGATTAATTATTGTAGGGAACGGCTTTTTCAAACCTAATATTTCCACACTACTTGGAAATATGTATAATACGGAAGAACGCAAACCATTAAAAGATAATGCCTATAATATCTTTTATATGGGCATCAATACCGGCGCCCTTGTTTGCAATTTCGTAGCAGCGATCATGCGTAATAAATACGATTGGAGATATGCATTTGCAACTGCCGGAGTTGGCCTTATTATAGGGATGATCTGGCTTGCCTTCCAACTAAAACATGTAAAAGAATATGATGTAAAAAAACCAATGCAGCAAGGGGATGTACCCATGTCCAGAATATTTGGTTCAGTTTTTCTTCCGATGATCATATTTGGAATACTTGGGTGGATCATTCCCGGTAATCTTATGAACTCTGACTCAAACGATGCATTCATATTTGCCTGCATACCTGTAATCTTTTTTTATGTCAATCTCTGGCGAAAAGGAGATGTGGCTGACAAAAAAGGGATTGGGGCACTCCTATTCATCTTTACTGTATCAATAATATTCTGGACGATCTATAATCAAAATTCTACGGGTCTTACCATTTGGGCTGAATCGCATACAAACAGGGAAATGCCTAAAGCATTAGAAAGGCCAGCAGATTTCTTTTACATGCTTCAGCCCGTAACTACAACTCCGCAAGAGGTGGGCCAGGTAGATAGTTTATTACGTGCCGTCAATGATACGGCCGGAAATCCTGTTACTGTAATGGGTCCAGACCCATATTTTAATAACCTTCCACAAGAGAAATGGCCAGCTAGTGGAACAGCCAAACTGGCCAATTCGGAGTTATACCAATCGATCAACCCGTTTTTTATCGTTTTGCTCACGCCCTTGGTGATTGCTTTTTTTGCATGGCGGGCCAGGAAAGGAAAACCAATATCGACGACTTCCAAGTTTGCCTGGGCATTGATCATTTCCGGCTTAAGTGCTTTGGTTATGGTGATTGCAGTTATCTCAGTACCGAGTATATACACACATAAAACCGGTTCCATCTGGCTATTCCTTACATACGGTGTATTTACAGTCAGTGAAATATGCTTAAGTCCGATTGGGCTTTCCTTTGTTTCAAAACTTGCTCCGCCACGATTGACTGCCCTGATGATGGGAGGATGGTTCCTATCCACCTCGCTGGGCGGAAAGGTTGCAGGTGTAATGGCTAGCTTCTGGGATAAGATGCCTGATAAAAAGATCTTCTTCGGCATTATCACAATCGCAGCTATACTGGGTGGTCTTTTGATTTTCTCACGTAAAAAATCATTAGATCAAATCGTAAAAGACAAGACAGGTTCTGCTTAATTCATATAGGCCGGGAAAATGGTGAGAAGACAAGGTTTAAAATAATGAACTCTTACCGTCTTCCCGGCTATTACTTATTTTTCTCTATAATCGATTTGCTATGTGGAAGAAACATCCTAAAGCGCTGCCCTTTCTTTTCTTTTCTGAAATGTGGGAACGGTTTGGTTATTACCTGATGATCGGCATCTTCACCCTCTACCTGAAAGATGTAAAAGCTGGCTACGCCATGACGGAAGCAGAATCGGCGGACCTCTATGGTACGTTCATCGCATTGGTTTTCCTGACTCCATTTATCGGGGGGCTGCTGGCGGACAGGTACCTGGGTTATCGCCGCTCCATCATCATGGGAGGACTTATGATGGGACTGGGATATTGCCTCATGTCAGTTCATAATATTACTGCGCTCTATGTATCCATGACCATGGTGATCATCGGGAATGGATTTTTTAAACCAAATATTTCCACCCTGCTCGGTAATGTGTATACCACTCCACAATATGTAAAGCAAAAAGACGATGGCTATAACATCTTTTATATGGGCATCAATATCGGAGCTTTTATCTGCAATTTTTTTGGCGCCGCCTTATATATCGTGTACGGCTGGGGCGCTGCCTTCCTGGCTGCCGGGATCGGCATGTTTATCGGGGTGGCTATTTTTTTAACGGGCACCAAACATTATAAGGCCTATGACGTGAAAAAAGGTGTCACTGAAAAAGATATGTCCATGACACGTATCGTGCTGACCATTTTTGTTCCTTCGGTGATCGCAGGGGTACTGGGCTGGATGATACCGGGCACGTTGGTAGGCTCCGATTCAACGGATGCTTTCATTTTTGCCTGTCTCCCTGTTATCTATTTTTATGGCTCCTTATACTTTAGTGCAAAACCAGAAGAAAAAAGACCTATTGCCGCCCTGCTTTCGATTTTTGCGGTTGTTGTTATGTTCTGGGCTGTATTCAAACAAAACGGATCCGCATTGACCACCTGGGCTGACAGGTATACCAACCGTGAGGTAACAGGAACGGCACAACGTGTTTTTGACAAATTGAAATTCTCGCAATCTGTCGTTTATAAACAAGATTCTGTTGCAAAATACGATGACCAGTTCCGCCTGCAAAAAGAGAACGGCAAAGTAGTGAAGGAAATAAACTACCCGGTATATTTTAAAAATGTTCCGGAGGGGAAAAAACCACGCGACGGAGAGTCGTTTAGTCTTTGGGCAACCAATCTCAGCCAGTCGATCAACCCGGGCTGGGTTATACTTTTAACCCCCCTGGTAGTGGCTTTTTTTAGCTGGATGCGGAAAAGGAATAAAGAACCTTCCACAGCCACAAAGATCGCCTTTGGCCTTTTTATTTCATCTTTGTCGGCCCTTGTAATGGTGGGCGCTGTATATGCGAGTAACAACGGTGGTGAAAAAGCAAGTGTGCTCTGGCTTATTTCAAGTTATGGAGTTATAACGATCGGTGAGTTATTACTAAGCCCGATGGGATTGTCCCTGGTTTCCAAATTAAGCCCCGTTCGTATCACCTCATTGATGATGGGGGGCTGGTTCCTGGCCACTTCGATCGGTAATAAATTATCGGGAGTGTTATCGACCATGTGGGACAATTATAATCACAAGGCCGGCTTTTTCTGGCTGAATTTCGGATTATTGATGGTGGCCACTATTATGTGCTTTGCCATGCTCAAATGGTTAAACAGGATCATGAAAGAAAAAGGAGTGAGTTGAAAAAAACGATCCGCCAATAGCTGTTAGCTGCTGGTCATTGTTTCTTAAATATAAAATACTAAAAGCTATCCGCTAACAACTAATAGCTTTTTTCATATCTTCCCTATAACAAAAACTCCTTGTCATGGCAGAACAACTACCTCCATTCAAACCTTTTGTTGCCCCCGAATCAAAAATGGCTGAGTTGACGGTGAAGTCCATTATCACCGGCGCTATTTTCGGTGTCATTTTCGGGGCGTCCACGGTCTATCTCGCCCTGAAAGCGGGTCTGACTGTTTCGGCCTCAATTCCTATTGCAGTAATGTCCATATTACTGGGAAAACTTTTTTTAAAAACCACCATTCTTGAGAATAACATCATTCAAACTACGGGGTCTGCGGGGGAGAGCATCGCCGCAGGTGTAGTATTCACCTTACCCGGGTTTCTTTTTTTGAGCGATCCTAACAGCGCCAATTATTTTAATTATTTCACGATTCTTACTCTTGCCATATTCGGGGGTATCCTGGGAACATTAATGATGATTCCGTTACGTCGTTCCCTGATCGTTAAAGAACACGGGATACTGCCTTATCCAGAAGGAACGGCTTGTGCATCTGTATTAAAAGCGGGTGTAAAAGGGGGGACGCTCGCCCTTACTGCGATCTGGGGTGTAGTGGTCGCTTTTGGCTACGCAATACTTCAAAAGATATTTCACGTTATTGCTGAAGCACCCGCTTTTTTTACTACCCAGCGTGATAAAATATTCCCATCTGCCCGGGTGAGTGGTGAGATCACCCCGGAATACCTGGGTGTAGGTTACATCATTGGCCCTCGAATCGCTGGTGTACTGGTAGCGGGTGGGGTGCTAAGCTGGTTTGTGCTGATTCCCCTTCTTTCTTCCCTGATCAGCCCGGATGTGATTGCGGCTCAATTACACAAGCTGGGTTATATACCCGATCTCGCTAAACCTGGCCCTGGCAACGCGGGATCCTGGGATCCTGTTACACATGATTTTAACGACTGGTCATCTGCCATTTACAGAGCTTATATCAGGCAGATCGGAGCCGGAGCTGTTGCTGCAGGTGGTTTTATTACACTGATCAAAACCATACCCACTATTATTTCTTCTTTCAAAGGAAGTATCGGATCGCTTAAAAAAGATGGAGTCAAAGGAGATGCCCATATACCACGGACTGAAAGAGATCTTTCAATAAAAGTTGTGGGTATAGGCAGTCTCGCATTATTGCTGGTGATAGCGTTGATGCCTTCCACACTTATCCCTGGCAGTAATATCGGGAGCAAATTATTACTGGGGTTACTGGTCATCATTTTCGGAGCATTCTTTGTAACCGTTTCCTCCAGGATCGTGGGATTAATAGGATCTTCCAATAATCCCATATCCGGAATGACCATCGCTACATTAATGGGGACCTGTCTTGTTTTTATCGCAGTAAAATGGACAGGACATTTTTATGAACCCATGGCACTCGTAGTGGGAGGAATGATCTGTATTGCTGCCGCCAATGCAGGCGCCACTTCACAGGATCTGAAGACGGGTTATATCGTTGGCGCCACACCCAAATACCAGCAAATCGCCTTATTTGTAGGAGCCATCGTCTCTTCCATTGCGATCGGGCTGACCGTAAAGGTGCTGGATAGTTCGATGGTTGCCCAGGGCATACCACATGCTATTGGTACGGATACTTATCCTGCACCACAAGGCACATTAATGGCCACTCTTATTAAGGGAATTTTATCATTCAATCTCGATTGGCAGTTTGTGCTTGTCGGTGTGTTTATCGCAATCGTTATGGAACTCTGCGGCATCAAAGCGCTCAGCTTCGCGATCGGGATCTATCTACCCTTATCTACAACATTGCCCATCTTTATCGGAGGTGCGATCAAAGGCCTGGTAGACTGGCGCCAGAAAAGGAAAAAGATAGTATTAACAGCTGAGGAGGAAGACCTTGGAAAAGGGAATCTATTCGCGACGGGACTGGTGGCAGGAGGTGCACTGGCAGGTGTCATTGTAGCCATTTTGTCTTCCGTTCCGAGTATCAATGCCAACCTGGGTAAAATCAATGGTGAACATGGTGTAACCAGTTCACTGGGAGCCGAAGGTTATAAATGGCTGGGGGTTGCTTTCTTTGCCGTTATGGGATTCATACTCTATCGCTTTGCTATCAGTAAGACAAAATCAACTTAAAAGATCTCTATAAAAAAACGGTCTCGTCATAAACGGGACCGTTTTCTTTTTACCGATGCAGTATGATCAAATAAAGTTCATGTATTCATATTGCTTTGTAAGTATCGACTTATCATCCGCTTTCAGCCATTTATTCAAGACTGTCGCGTACACATTCTTGAAATCAACATTGTATTTCAGGTCCCCTTCATTCAGGTCGGCAAGGTCAGGCATCGGGTTGAGGACGCCTTTTTGCTTCAGGCCACCGCTGACCAGGAACATATTATTGGCCGTGCCATGATCAGTGCCGGAACTGGCATTTTGCTGCACCCTTCTGCCGAACTCTGAAAAAGTAAATAACATCACATCTTCGAAACGATGCTGCTCTTTCAAGTCTTTTACAAATGCTTTTACCGCACCGTTCATTTCGGTAAACAGTCGGTTTTGTTGCGCCTCCTGGTTGATATGGGTATCAAAACTTCCCAGCGATACATAATACACTTTGGTATTAATCTCGGAATAGATCAGCGAAGCAATCGTCTTCAGACTGTTTCCCAGGTCTGTTTTAGGATAATCCGCGTTGCTGGGATGCATCCTGCTTTGCTTAAAAATATAATCGGCTGAAGAAAGCGTTTCCGCCATTGTTTTATATAAATAATCTACCGGCTGCTCTCCAGTTTCATCCTTGTGGTTCTTCATCACATCGCGGAAAAATTTTTCATTGGCTGTGCCATATAATCTTCTCGGGTCTTTAACAGCAATCCCTTTTATATTTTCTCCCTTTAAGGCAAGACTAAGCACATCATCGATCTCGATCGCCTGCGTGGGTTTATCACAACCATTGCACTGCGCATCCAGGTACCGGCCAACCCATCCGTTTGTCCAGTATTCATTACTCTGGCTGGCCGTATGCCAGATATCCATGCTCCTGAAATGCGAACGATCGGGATTTGGATAACCAACATTGTTCAGGATCGCCAGGCTGCCATCATCATACAATTCTTTGAACCCGGTCAATGCAGGATGGAGACTCACCTCGTCTGTCAGGGATAGTGCTTTGTCTTTCGCTATACCCAGCTTCGGTCGTGATTTGTAGTAAATGTCATTCCTAATGGGTATCACAGTGTTCAATCCATCATTACCCCCGCTAAGCTGCAGGATCACTACAACTTTATTACCAGGTAACAGCATCCGCTGGCCTTCAAACGCCTTGAGGAATTTTGGTACCATCAGCGAAGCTGTTGCCAATGATCCGATCTGGATGAATTCTTTACGTTTGATAAGCATGTTTTATAGCTTTTACCCTCCAGCTATTAGCTACGTGGCTAACAGCTAATGGCTTCGTTTAACATAATTGGTATTCCGGTGTACTCATCACCTGCAGGGTAGCTGTCCTGATAAAGATTTCTCTCCCTGCCTGGTCCGAGTATTGTTTGATGATATCCATTCCCACACCGCTTTTTGTCTGAAGCAGGACGCGTGAAATAGTCTCTGCCAGGACTTCTCTTGGCGTGCTTTCATAATATTGCACATATTGCTTCCAGTCAACATCAGCATTGATCTGTTGCTTGCGCATGCCTGCATAGGATCCTGCTGTTTGCTTTCCACCGGGCTTGTTATTTCCCTTTCCGGGTTCATTATCATCCTTCATTCCCATCATCGTATCATCATCGTCCTTCGGGCTCACATTCATTTCATCCACATCATTGATAAGTTTGGGAATTCGCATCCGCATCATCAGGGAAGAACTATCGATCCAGGCTTTGCCGCCTGGCCAGCCAGCCACATTGGGTGGATAAAACAATAATTGACCAAGTACTCTTTGCAATAACATCAATGCTTCCTCATTTTCGAGTTTCATGGGCAGCATCCGCTGGATACCCACCAGCAACTCAACAGGCGATTTTATCTGTGCGCCAATATTTTTTTCGTCATAGAACCAATCACTCGTAAAAATATCTTCCATTAGAGGAGCGATATCATAGTTATTTTTATAGAAACGGTCAGCCAGCCATTCCACTTTTGCTTCGTCAATCTTCTCATTGACAAAAAATTTATACATTTTGCGGGAGATATAGCGGGCTGTCTGTTTTTGCTGCAATAGAATGTCCAGTACTTCTTCCCCATCAAAACTGCCTGTTTTACCGAGCACGGTCTTGCTGCCAAAGTCATGTTGAAAACGGCGAAACTGGAATTCTCCCTTGATATTTGCACCCCAGCCTGTAAAAGCTCTCGCCGCTTCTTTTACATCGGTCTCGGTATAATTACCCCGGCCAAGCGTAAATAATTCCATAACCTCGCGGGCGAAATTTTCATTCGGGTGATCTTTCTTGTTTTGCTGGTTATTCAGGAAATTCAGCATCGCTGCTGACCTGGATACTTCTTTCAGCAATGTGCGGAAATTCCCAAGTGCATTTTTCCGGATCACATCCAGTAATCCCTGTTGATAGAATACATTCACGTTTCGGCAGGCAAAATGACCATGCCAGAAGAAAGCCATTTTTTCCCTTAACTGGGATGCCGTATTTACCATCTCGTGCATCCAGTACATGTTGAGGTTTCTCACTCCTTCTCTGTTCTTCTGCTGTATCTTTTTCCGCTCATCTTTATCCAATTCCTTTTTTTGTTGCTTGCCGAATTCTTCCATCCCCATCATCAAACCCTTAAGGTAGTCGTCAGCCACATCGATATAGTCCGGCTTTTTTTCGGCTGCCTTTGCTAGGGCTTTGTAAAACTGTTTGGGACTGTATCCGGAAAGGTCTTTGAGTTGCTCAACAGCAGGCCCAAAACCGGCCCGCCACATCAGGTGTTGATTTTTCAACTGGTTCGTCAATGACATGAGGCTAACATTTTGTTTTCAGACTATTATGAAGGTAGTAAGTTTAAAACAGATGCAAATTTCCAGCTAGAATACGCCTGTATTTGTTATTTATTTTTTTATTGAATGGCTTATAAAATTAATGTGAGGGGACCGGTATGATCAAGACCCCGGTCAACGGGCTGCATTCGCCTTTACCCAGGCGCTAAGATGCACTTTTTGTTCATTATTGAGCCTTGCTCTTGGCATCATGGTGGCCAAAATGGTCTCCCATCTTCCCGCTGAATATTGCCCGGGCTCAGGCAAACCATGGCAGCGCCCGCAACGGGCCATAAAAACAGATTTGCCGGTAACCGTATCCGGGGCAATGGCTATCGAATTATTCGTCACTTCTCCCCTGGGTACTTCTTTCCTTTCGGTAATGACGGGCAGGGCCTTTTTCTGGCAGGCTGTGAAAATAACGGCAATCATAATAGTGTAAAGGAAAATCCTGCCCATAACCTGCACCTGGTTTTTTTGATGTATCGTAAAACTACTTATTAAAGTTAGGATCTAAAAAAGAGTCCGGGGTTTACGGTATGACAAGAAAAAAGAAATATATTTAGTAATCAACTCACGATTTATTCAATCAACATTTTTTATGAAACGATCACTTGTCCTTCTTGCCGGCGTCTTCCTGTTCATGACGGGATGTAAAAAACAACAGGCCGGAAACGAATCAACGGCGGTCCCTGCCATTGAAACAGTTGCCAGCGGACGAAAATGTGCTACACAGGACCTGGTGGAAGAGCAAATGAAAGCCGATCCGACCACACAGCAACGCAGGAACCAGATAGAAGATTTTATCAATCGCGCAATCGCAAACCCGGCTGCTTACCGCGTGCTTTCCAATGGCACAATACAAATACCTGTTGTGGTAAACGTCCTTTACAATACAGCCAGCCAGAATATTTCTCTTGCCCAGATCCAATCGCAGATCGAAGTATTAAACAATGATTTCAGCGCAAGGAATGATGATTACAGCAGCATTCCCGCTGTATTCCAGGCTGTCCGCGCCGGTAACACGCATATCGAATTTGTTCTACAGTTACCAGTTAACCGCCGGGAAACAAATAAAACAAAATGGCAGCTGAACAATACGATGAAAAAAAATCAGTCGGGTGGTATTGATGCAACTGATCTCGACCACAATTTAAATATATGGGTCTGCAATCTTACGAGCGGTTATCTCGGTTTTTCCTATTATCCAGGCACTGCCCCGGCGGGTGCAGACGGAGTGGTAGTAGATGATAATGCTTTCGGTACAATGGGATCTGTTGAGGCACCCTACGATAAAGGAAGAACAGCTACTCACGAGGTAGGTCACTGGATGAACCTGGCGCATATGTGGGGAGATGCTACTTGTGGCACCGACCTGGTAAATGATACACCACCGCATCGTACTTATAATTTTGGTTGCCCGGGCGTGATCCCGATCACTTGTACAAACAACTCTACGACCAATCCTTTCGGATTCCCGAGAGAGATGACGATGAACTATATGGATTATACAGAGGATGCCTGCATGTTCATGTTTACTGCCGGACAAAAAGCAAGAATGCTGGCGATATTTGCGCCGGGAGGACCAAGGAATTTATTTGCGCAACCCTAGAGGATGATAAGAACAACGATTTAGTAAAGCTGTCTACTCCAACGGGCAGCTTTTTTAGTTGACCAGCCCGCTTCCAAAGTATTTATGAATAGCCTCAGGTAGTTTTATTCCTTCTGCCGATTGGTTATTCTCCAGCAGGCAGGCGATTATACGCGGGAGGGCCAGTGAACTTCCATTCAAAGAATGGAGCAGTTTTGATTTGCCTTCACTGTCTTTGAAACGGATTTTCATACGGTTTGTCTGGAATGTTTCAAAATTTGAAACAGAACTTACTTCCAGCCATTTTTCCTGCGCAGCGCTGTATACTTCAAAATCATACGTGATGGCAGAAGCAAAACTCATATCACCTCCACAAAGCCGAAGTACCCGGTAAGGAAGTTCCAGGCTGTTCAATAATCTTTCAATATGGAGCACCATTTCATCCAGCGCATCATAACTTTTGGCTGGATCTACCAATTGCACGATTTCTACTTTTTCAAACTGGTGTACCCTGTTGAGACCCCGAACATCTTTTCCAAAACTCCCCGCCTCTCTCCTGAAGCAAGGTGAATATGCCGTCATCCGGATGGGCAGATCTTCCTCTTTCAGTATTTCATCACGATAGATATTGGTCACCGGTACTTCTGAAGTAGGGATCATGTAAAATTTATCCTCGGGCATATAATACATCTGTCCTTCCTTATCCGGAAGCTGTCCAGTCCCAAATGCCGATGCCTCATTCACCATAAAGGGGGGATGGTATTCGGTGTAACCGGCAGCCGTATTAAAATCCAGGAAATACTGGATCAATGCCCGCTGCAGTTTTGCGCCCTTGCCTTTGAACAAAGCAAAACCACTTCCTGTGATCTTTGCGCCTGTTTCAAAATCGATGATATCATATTTCTTTATGAGGTCCCAGTGAGGAACTGCACTGGCAGGTAATTGAGGCTTCGCCCCTCCCTCCCTCAGTACCACGTTGTCGGCAGGTGTTTTACCCGCAGGTACCTGGTCGGAAGGAAGATTCGGGAGCAGGACCAATTTATCATAGAGGGTTTTTTCCGTTTCACTAAGCTTATCAGCAAGAGGCTGTAAAGCAGTTTTAAAAGCAGTCACCTCCTTTTTTTTCGCTTCCGCCTCCTCTTTTTGCCCTTTCGCCATTAACTGGCCGATCTCTTTGGACGCCGCATTGATCTTTGACTGTATCGTATCGGCTTCAAGTTGTAATTTTTTTCTTTCATCATCCAGTGTAATCACCAGGTCGACCAACTGGGGTTCGGCAAATTGCTTTAACGCCAGTTTTTCCCTGGCCAGCTCGGGGTTTTGCCGGATCACCTGTAACTGCAACATCTTGATTTCAATTTGTTTGCCGCAAAGATAAAGGAGAACACACAAGTACTGTCCGTCTTATCTTTGCCGCCATGTTTACAAAAGATGACCTGCAGCAGCGGTGGTGGAACCTGGAAGCCCGGCTCGTAGAAAGGTTTGGCAAAAAGCCGGATGTGGAAACGATTTTATTCCTGGTCGGTGTGCAGGAATTCGGCAATATAAAGGACAAGTTCACCAAGGAACAGAAGCAGGACCTCATGCACGTGGCCGTTTGCAGCCTGCTTTCAGCCAGCGGCTATTATGAACTGGAAAGTGTTGACCAGGATGGCTGGCCACATTTTAAACAACTGAAAGCAATGCCGGACATGAATGCTTTTGAACAGGAAAACTTTCTCAAAGACCATATTTTACTTTATTTTGAAAGCAACGATCTTTCTGATTAAATAAATACAATGAAAAAAACATCTTTATTGTTGTCTGCTATTTTCCTTACACTCGCATTGTTTGCGCAAAAGGATTCGGTCGTAACCAAAAAAGACCGCAAAAAAAATGTATTGCTGCAAACCTCCTTGGGAGACATCGTGATCCGGTTATCCGATTCCACGCCACTTCACCGGGATAATTTTCTCAAATTGGTCAAGACAGGTTATTATGACGGCATTTTATTTCACCGGGTGATTAACCAGTTTATGATCCAGGGAGGTGACCCCGCCAGTAAAAGTGCACAACCCGGCCAGCTCCTGGGCAATGGCGGACCTTCTTACAAAATTCCGGCTGAATTTGTTCCTTCGTTGTTTCACAAAAAAGGAGTGATCGCTGCGGCCAGGGATAACAACCCCGAAAAAGCCAGTAGTGGCAGCCAGTTTTATATTACCCAGGGCAAGATCTACACAGATGCTGGTCTAGATTCATTAGAAACCTACCGGTTGAACGGGCGTAAGATCCCGTCAGCGCAAAGAGAAGTATATAAAACGCTCGGGGGTGTTCCTCATCTTGATCAATCCTATACCGTATATGGTGAAGTGATGAAAGGAATTGAAGTAGTGGATAAAATTGCAGCGGTTCCTACCAGTAAGGGAAGCGACCGGGATCGGCCGCTTACGGATGTAAAAATCATTAAAGCCAAACTCATCAAACGAAAAAAGCATTAGTAAATAAAAGCCCCCGAATCAAGTCCGGGGGCTTTAAAAAATTTATAGGACCGATCACGGTTTCTGTTGTCCCATTCCGTTACCACCACCTTCGGTACGTTTTGTTTCTTCCTCAACCGCTGACTTACGCTGGCGTGCCGCTTTTACCTGGCTGTTACCAAACCGGTAATTGAAATTCAGTTTGAATTGTGGCATTTCACCGTGGCCATGGAAAGTACTTTTTACACCGGTGAAATCAGAAGTTCCACCCCATTTCATCGTTTGGAAAACATCGCTCACTGCCGCTTTGATAGTTCCCTGTCCCTTAAATAATGTTTTTGACAAACCTATATCTACATTGCCCATGGCTTTTGATTTTATGATCCCCTGCCATACAGATGGCGAAATAAACAACCCGCTAATTTCGCCGTTCCATCCTTTACCCAGCTTAAAGCTGTTCTGCATAAAATAAGTATACGAGAAAACTTTCAGATCAACTTTGCGGTTACCTACTCCGTAATCTGCCTGGTAATGTGAATAGTTGGCATTCGTTGTAGCAAAGAAACTATACCATTTGTACTGGAAGGGATAGCTGATACCCAGGCTCCATACATCCTGTTTAGCCAGGTTTCTTTTTTGCAGGAATCCTTTGGTGGGTTCGCCTTTGACCGTGTCAGGTATCTGTGCAAAAATATCTTTTACATGACTGTAATTAAGCTTGGTCACCAGTTTGTATTTGTAAATATTCGTCAGGCTGAAACTGTTCGTGTATTGAGGACGCAGGTAAATATTACCCCGCATAAACGTATAGTCGTTCAGCTTAAATTCAAATGGGTTCAAATCCTGGTATGCCGGCCGGTCAATACGACGACTGTAAGCGATCGTCCATTGTTTCATCGGGTTCTTATTAAAAGTCACAGCGGCACTGGGGAACAGGTCTGTGTAATCTCTTTTTATACTTGAATCATAGCTTTTCCAGCTACCCTGAGCTGCGTTCCATTGAAACCCGGTGGAGTTCCCTCTCGAATGAGTATTCTCCGCACGAATACCAAACTGCACCATAATACCTTTTTTATATTGCTTATTATAATTCAGGTAAAGGGCATTAATATTCTCCTTATAGGCAAATTCGTTACTGTTAGCTGTGTCGAGCACTTTACTGCTTCCGTAAACATCATAACGCCGCAGGTCATTGTCGGTTTTTACATTGCCTATTTTTCCACCAATGCCCAGGCGTCCTCCTTTATAATTTTTTTCATAATCTGCTTTTATCGAAAACAGGTCAATATCAGTTCCATTGAACATATCATCAATGTTATTTTTAAACTCAGTAACACCATCTGGCAAGTAATAGCGGCTGGGAAGGTGCTGGTTGGACCTGATTTTGAAATAGCCATAGTCTGCATCAATATTTAACTCGGAGCCTCCTGTTATGGCATAGCGGTAGTTAAGATTGGTATTGACGTTATTCCTCTTCATGTCATTGGTATTGGCCGCCCGCAGCGTATAAATGAGTGCCCCGCTGGGTTTGTAATAAACATCCATCGGCCCTTCTGTATTGAAGTCATTATTCGCAATATTGCCGTTCACCATTACACCGATCGTACTCTTTTTATTGATAAAATAATCAAGCCCGCCCTTAAATCCATGCGTATTGTTATGGAACTTCATCGTATTCCGCTGCATGAATAATGAATCAAACTGCACTTTTTCGAAGCTTATCTTCATAAGGTTTATTCCATTATTATAATTGTAACTGCCAAACAGGTTCAAATGTTGGTTACGGTAGTTAAGATTTAATCCCCCGTTATATTTCGGGTAAGTGCCCTGAACATAGCCGAGATTGGCTGAACCATTTGTTCCGATCGATTTATTTTTTTTCAGTTTGATATTAATAATACCGGCATTACCCGCAGCCTCATACTTGGCAGAAGGGTTGGTGATGATCTCGATGGCTTCGATCTGCGCAGACTGGAGACTTTTTAAGTAATTCGCCAGATCAGCTCCTGAAAGCGGGGAAGGTTTGCCATCGATAAATACCTGGACACCTGTTTTACCAGCCAGGCTCACATTGTCGTCTTTATCGACCATCACACCGGGGCTCCTCCGTAACAGTTCAAGGGCATCATAACCAACAGCATTGATCGTACCTTCTACGTTCAATATCGTTTTATCCGCCTTTACCTCGATGATAGGTTTCTGTGCTGTAACAGTAACTCCCTGGAGACTGGAAGAAACTTTTACCATTTGCATCTCAGGGAGAGATATATCTCCAGTTACATCAAAAACTTTACTGTATTGGGGAGCATACCCTACATGTGTAATGCTTACCAGGTAGGAACCAGTTCCGGAAATAATTGCAAATTTCCCGTCATTTCCTGTGACGGCTAGTTTAACGACAGAAGAGTCTTTGCCCCGTAGCAGGGAAATGGTGGTCTGGCTCAATCCTTTACCTTGTTCATCCTTAACCACTCCCGTCACTTTTTGCGCCTCTGCGGCGGAAAATGACAGCATTAAAACCCCAAAAAACACATACAACTTTCTCATTTTTAATCTTTTTTGATTTTCGATTGCAAAGATACTCTTTGTCATAAGATTGTAAAAGCCATTCCCGACCAATGGTGTAATTCGTGCCATGAACGGTATAAAAATTCCGGTGAATTGCGAAAAAGTGACAGCATCGGCGAATCAACCGGGCAAGTAACGCCAGTGGCATTTTTCAGCGTTTTCCCTTAGGTTTGCAACTCAAATCATTAAATATGAATTTTCCGGCCAATCTCCGTTATACGAAGGATCATGAATGGGTTAGTCTTGAGGGGAATATCGCCACTATTGGTATTACGGATTTTGCCCAGCGGGAGCTTGGTGATATCGTGTACGTGGAGGTAGATACCATCGGCAAAACACTCGAAGCTGGTGCTGTTTTTGGTACGGTGGAGGCTGTTAAAACGGTATCGGACCTTTTCCTTCCCGTCAGTGGTACTATTAATGAATTGAATGCAGCCTTGACAGGGATGCCCGAAGCGGTGAATAACGATCCATATGGTAAGGGCTGGATGATCAAAATGACTGTAGAGAATCCAGCTGATGTTGCCGCGCTCATGGATGCTACGGCTTATGAAGCGGTGACAGGTTAAATCTGTTTATTCACTATTCCCGTAAATTAACCCAGGATACATCCAGTTGTTTTTCATTGTATCTTAACCAACTATTTTGAACTCCAGGACCACATACAGCGAACAGGAGCTGGTGGCTTTGTTGCGACAGCGTGACGAAAAAGCCTTCGGTTATTTGTATGACAATTACTCTGGCGCCTTGTATGGCATCGTTAATTCCATTGTTACGGACAAGGAAATAGCTAATGATGTGCTGCAGAATGTTTTTGTGAACATCTGGAGAAAAATGGACTCGTATGATTCGTCGAAAGGGCGCCTGTTTACCTGGATGCTGAATGTTGCCCGGAATGCCTCGATCGACGAGATAAGATCAAAAGGATACAGGGATTCGCAGAAAAACCAGTCATTGACTGATAACGTAGATACTGCTGGAATGTCTGTGGGGCCTGTGATTGATGATGTTGGACTTAAGAAGATACTGTCAAAATTAAAAGGAGAATTAAGGGTACTGGTGGATATGTCCTACTTCCAGGGATTTACCCACGAAGAGATTTCAAAAGCGATGAATATTCCCCTGGGAACAGTAAAAACAAGAATACGAAGCGCTTTGATGCAATTAAGAACCATGATGCAATAAAAAAGTGAACACTCAGGAATACATATCAAGCGGAATTATTGAGAGCTATGTTCTCGGACTTGCTTCTATAGAAGAAAGAAATGAGTTGGAGAAAATGTGTGAGCAATACCCCGAGGTTTTACAAGCAAGGACCGCCTTTGAACTGGCCCTGGAAAAACAGGCCATGGAAAATGCGATCATGCCCCCGGTACTGCTAAGAGACAAGGTATTCGCCGCAATAGCTGATGCCGGTACTGCCAGGCAGGCTCCTGTAAGATCAATGAGCTGGTTAAAATATGCTGCCGCGGCCTGTATTATTTTATTGGCCGGCAGTTTATACTGGAATATTTCTTTGTCCAGGAAAAACAAGGAACTGAGAAGCAGTTATGACAACACAATAGCAAAGCTGAACGACCTGCAAAATGATATCAAGGTCCTCCAGCAAAACCCCAACGTGAAGATGGCTTCGATGAAGGGACAAAATATATCCCCGGCCTCCTTCGCCACTGTATACTGGGACACCACTTCGCAGGATGTCTACCTGATGATCAATAATATGCCTGTTCCTCCTTCTGACAAGCAATACCAGCTTTGGGCGTTTTTGGATGGAAAACCGATCGATATGGGATTGATCGAAATAACAGCGAAGCCTTTACAACTCTACCGTCTTAAAAAAGCACAGGCAGCCCAGGCTTTTGCCATTACCCTCGAAAAGAAAGGCCGTCCCGATGTTTCTACACCCGGCGGGGATGTCTATGTAATGGGCCCTCTTTAAAACTTCCTTTTTAAGTCAATCTAAAAACCAGGATTCCCCGTATTTCAGATGACTACTGCTATAGTAGTTTTGGTTCTATAGTTGGTTAAAATAAGGGGGCCTCTTTCGGGGCTCCCTTTCAATTTATTTCCATCTGCTTAATATTGCTGAAATCTTTCAGCCTGAAAAAGCTCAAACCTTCTTTTGTTCCCGGAATCCTTTGGTTAATTCTTTCCACTGTTCTACTGGTGATACCGGGGTCTTCCTTTCCCAAAGATGACTGGCTGGGAAAGATCTGGTTCGACAAATGGGTCCATATAGGAATGTTTGCCGCCCTCGTTGCATTATGGTGCTGGGGGGTCTTAAGGATCCAGAACAATAAGGGAATGCTTCGAAAAAAATTTCTTTTAACAGCAATATTGGCGCTGGGGTATGGTATCGGGATGGAGTTTGTACAAAAGTACTTTGTTGTTAACCGGTCTTTTGATACGGGGGATATCGTAGCTGATGCTGGAGGATGTGTACTGGGGCTTATTTTCAGTCTTGGCAGGTATATAAAAAATTGACCCCTGTGGAAACAGGGGTCGCAACCAAAACTAACTGCTTATGAGAAAATTGACTGACTTTATAATGAGTTTAAATAATCGCTTTGTTGTTATCTTATAACGCAAATTTACTGCCGGTAGTATGATGTTTGCTGTTAATGAAAGTTTAAAAGAACCAGTTCAGTAATTCCACCTGGATCCCCATTGGTAAATCTCCTGTAACTGTACAAAACATACGATGTTTATACTAACAGGATTGCATAAGCCCAGAACAATTTTTTGGGCAGGATAAAGGTGAAAAGCTGACAATCAATGAACAAAGAACTTAATAGCTTATTGGACGTTTAATCTTCTCTATACCTTCAAAAATTCATGCCAAAACCCGGTTTTTCTGATAAAATATAAACGGCCAACTAAATTTCTTCTTTCGTACGGTCACACAAACCAGGCGCTTATGTTTACCGGCTAAAAAAGCCTTTGATCAGGTTCATTAATCCCCCAGCACCCTGCTCTTCCTGGTGCTGCTGTGCGCCCTGGGTGACCTGGCTGGAGATGTCCTGGACTTTTGAACCTTCATCCTCTTTACCGCCCACAAGCTGGTTTAGCAGTCCCTGGAAGTCAAACCCTTTGGAGCTTGATTCGGATGTGGCCACTTTGCCACCCGTTAGGGAGCCTATAAGGTCATTAAAATCGAACGCGTCGTTCTCTGGGTCCTGGCTTTTTGTACGATCGATCAGGTTGCCCAGAACATTAGGAATAAGGTTGTTGGAGACGTTGCTGGCGGCAGCAGGTTTCATTTTAAATTTATTCACCAGTTTGCTGATGAAATGACCGATCATCATTGTAATAATCGGGTTCTTTAATAAACCTCCTTTGCTGGTTGTATTGCCGCCCCCTTTAAAAAGATCAAGGATGTTTTGAAATCCACCGCCAGCCATAATATTCTGCAGCCCGCCCCCGATCGTATTGCTCGCCTCCGCCATAACAGCTTCATTTTGCTCGTTGGGAACATCGGAATTCTCTACAACAGTATTTTTTCCAAATTGCTTTACGAGGTTAAAAAGTTGATCTAACATACCAATTGGTTTAAGTGAATGATGACCTGAACAAACAATAAGTATGCTAGAAAAATTAGTTTTGTTTTGCCAGTTTTTCAGAGTTTTCGGCAAACTGCAGGGCATCGATCAATTCCTGGATATTCCCGTTCAATACATCATCAAGATTATAAAGAGTAAGACCGATCCGGTGATCTGTTACACGGCTCTGCGGAAAGTTATAGGTCCGGATCTTTGCGCTGCGGTCACCCGTACTGACCAGGCTTTTCCGGTGACGGGCGATCTCATCTTCCTGCTTCCTGACCTGTTCTTCATACAGCCTGGTGCGAAGCATCTGCATTGCTTTTTCTCGGTTACCCAACTGTGACCGTTCGGTCTGGCATATTACAACAGTACCCGTAGGAATATGGGTGAGCATCACTTTTGTTTCGACTTTGTTCACATTCTGCCCGCCGGCACCACCACTCCGCGACGTCTCCATTTTTACATCAGCAGGGTTGAGTTCAAAATCCACTTCCTCCGCTTCCGGCATTACGGCCACTGTTGCTGCCGATGTGTGAACGCGGCCCGATGTTTCCGTATCGGGAACCCGCTGTACCCGATGCACACCGCTTTCAAATTTCAATATGCCGTAAACATCATCTCCTATGACCTCTAATTGCACTTCCTTATAACCACCGACCGTTCCTTCGCTTTCACTCAATAATGCGGTTTTCCATCCTCTTCTTTCGCAATACCGCATATACATCCGGAGTAGGTCACCGGCGAACAAACTGGCCTCATCACCACCTGTTCCTGCGCGGATCTCCAGGATGGCATTCTTTTCATCCTGGGGGTCCTTTGGTATCAGCAACTGCCTGATCTGCGCTTCCAGTTGAGTTTTCTTTTCTTCGAGGGCGGGGGCTTCCATTTTTCCCAGTTCCCTCATTTCCACATCCTCACCAGCCAATGCTTCTTTATAAAATTCTATATCATCCAGTACCTTCTTATAATCATTGTACGCTGAAACAATTTTTTCCAACCCGCGGTATTCTTTGCTGGTCTCGGCGAACTTTTTATTATTGCTCACGATCTCCGGGTTGGTCAATGCCACACCCAACTGGTCAAACCTGGCTTTTATCGCTTCTAATCTGTCTAACATAATTATCTTCCCGGGGCGGCAAATTTAATGATTTGATTTTTGAGTCCTGAAATTTGTCCGTCTGAACTCCTTTAGAGAATTTTGGAGATGGCCTACCGGAAATTCAAAGCAGACAATTTATTTGATGGATATGAATTTTTACCTGCGGATAAAGTACTGATCACTGATGAAGAAGGAATAGTAGAGGGCATTGTTCCGGTACAGGAAGCAGGTGGCGATATCCAGGAGCTCAGTGGGATTCTTTCTCCCGGTTTGATCAATTGCCATTGTCACCTCGAGTTGAGTCATATGAAAGGGTATATCCCGGAAGGAACAGGATTGGTGAAATTTGTACTTCAGGTAGTTCAGCAAAGACATTTTCCTGAAGAGGAAATTCTACAGGCTATTGAAAAAGCAGAAGCTGAAATGCTGGCGAACGGGATCGTTGCTGTTGGAGATATCTGCAATAATACCCTGACGATACCCCAGAAAGTAAAAGGGCGGATCAACTATCATAATTTTATTGAGGCTAGCGGTTTTAATCCACTGATCGCACCGCAGCGGTTTGAACAAAGCTTAGGTTACTTCCGTGAATATGAAAGGAACTATTCACTACCTGTTGCACCGAAAGCAATCGGGGACAATTCCATCGTTCCCCATGCACCCTACTCTGTTTCCGATGAATTATGGGACCTGGTCATTCATTTCCCGGGAAATCATCTACTGACAATCCATAACCAGGAGACCGAAGGCGAGAATGAATGGTTCATCCAAAAACAGGGAGCAGTTGAGGAGCTGTATAAAGAAATGAATATCGATGTTACTCACTTCACTGCTTCCGGGAAAAGCAGTTTACAAACTTACCTGCCCAAGTTCCAGCACAACCAATCAGTTATTCTTGTTCACAATGTGTATACATCAGAAGAAGATATCCTTTTTGCAAAGAATAGCGGCAAACAACTTTACTGGTGTTTATGCCCGAATGCCAATCAATACATTACTGGCCAATTTCCCGATATCAATTTGCTTATAAACCAAAATTGTGAGATCATCCTCGGCACAGACAGTCTTGCCTCCAATCACCAGCTGAGTATTTTGGAGGAAATGAGGACCATTCAGAAGAATTTTCCTTTAATAGAAACGGCAACTATGCTGAAATGGGCCACCAGCAATGGTGCCAAGGCTTTACAGATGGATTCTCTATTAGGGAGTTTTAAGACAGGTAAAAAGCCCGGTATAGTATTTCTCTCTCCATCATTTGATAAATCAGAAAGGATCTTATAAAACCTAAACTACTTTAACTCAATATCTCCCTCAACACCGGCAAACTCCTCATCGTTCCAAAATCCGGGATATGCAAGGAGTAAAAAGTCTCATAAGCGAACAATAAATTACGCCTGAAATCGTGATGGAGTTTTATGTCGGCCAGCTCAGCTATCTGCTGAACTTTTAATAATTGCGAAGTAAGTTCCGCTTGCTTCCCTTCCAGGAAATTCGGGTGAGGGGGCTGCTCCTGTACAAAATTTCCTTCTTTCATATCCAGGTAAGGGAAGGCTTCGTTGTAATTATCCTCTATCCTGAACCCAAAAAAATGAGAAAGATGGAGTGCAAAGAACAAGGGCAGGTTGGCCATGATCGTTCCGCTGCTTGTATCAAGCTGGATAAATACTTCCTCGGTAAAATGAAAAAGATCGGGATTGCCCTCCGGTTGTTTCAAGCATTTTGTCAGCAGTTCGACCATGAATAAAACGACTGCGTTCTTCTGCACATCAGATAAAATATGCTGGTACAAATGCCCCCACCTGAACTCTTTGATCCTGTTCAGTTGTTTTAATTCATTGTGGTAAACCACCAGGTCGAGGATCGCCGCTGGCTGGAAAAGACTGGCCTTTCCCGGTCCTTTTTTCGCAGAAGTTCTTACCCCGTTGACGAGGTAAGATTGAATGCCAAATAATTCAGTAAAGACCGACACGATAATACTGGTCTCCCCGTACTTCACCGTGCGGAGTATTATCCCTTTTGTTTTATATAGTTTGTCTGGCACAGTTATTTACTTCTAAAAAAGATTTTTGTTGCGATCCGCTCCTTTCTTCTTTATTCAAACAGGGGGAGTGGCTAGCCAAAAGAATCAACATAAAAAAACAGCTGATGTGTCAAAAGTATTGCAAATGCGAATACACAATTTGGCGGTAGCACCTGTTTTTTACGTTTCTTTGCCGCGATTACTATTCCTGATCCCATATGTGGTACCGACTCGGGCAATTCATACTGAAATATCGTTTACCGTTATTGATCATACTGGCGGGGGTCACTGCTTTTATGACTTACCATGCCAGCAAAGTGGAGCTGAGTTATGATTTTTCCAGAGCGATCCCCATCAATAATCCCAAATACAAAGCTTACCAGGAGTTCAAGAAAAAATTTGGCGAGGATGGCAACCTGCTTGTCATAGGCATCCAGACAGAAAAACTGTTTGAAGAAAAAACATTCAATGCCTATTACGATCTGCAACGCAACCTGAAAAAAGTGACGGGGGTTGACGATATCATCAGCATTCCTACATCGGTGAACCTTGTGAAAGACACTGTTACGGAAAAATTAAGGGTCGAGACCATTTTTCCTGATCGGTTGCTGACGCAACGAGAGATCGATTCTGCTGCTGCAATTTTCCTGAACCTGCCTTTTTACCAGCAACTTTTGTACAATCCTTCCACGCATGCCTGGCTGATGGGAGTGCGCATCAATAAAGACCTGATGGCTTCCAAACAGCGGATCAGCATTGTGCACCGGATCAGCGAACTGGCAGATGAATTTGGAAAAGCAAACGGGCTTACTGTCTATAAAAGCGGTCTCCCGCATATCCGCACAGAGTTATCTGTAAGGATCGTAAAGGAAATGCAGATGTTCATTGTTGTCTCGCTCATTCTTTCTGCACTCATCCTCTTGCTTTTTTTCCGTTCAATCAGCGCCATGCTGCTCTCGCTCACTGTTGTAATGATGGGAGTGATCTGGAGTTTTGCCACGATTGAAATGATGGGCTACAAGATCAGTATCCTGAATGCGCTGATACCGCCGTTGATCGTTGTGATCGGAATACCCAACTGTATCTACTTTCTCAATAAATTCCATACGGCTTATAACGAGACCGGCGACAAGAAAAAATCCCTGGTGATGATGGTGGACCGCATGGGTGTGATCATGTTGTTCTGCAATCTTGCCGCCGCGATCGGGTTTGCCGTATTCGCGCTGACCCAAAGCCAGATCTTAAAAGAGTTCGGCGTCGTGGCCGGTATCAACATCATTGCGCTTTTTTTCATCTCGCTCATCTTCATCCCGGCCATGCTGAGTTATTTATCTCCTCCAAAAACCAGGCATACCAAATACCTCGATAACAAAGGCCTCAACCGCTGGCTGGACCGGCTGGAGAGATGGTCGCTCAATCACCGCAAACTGATCTATACAGTGACTGTAGCGATCGTGATGATTTCCATTGCGGGCATTTTTAAACTGAAAACACTGGGTTATATCGTCGATGATCTTCCTAAATCAGACAAGATATACACGGACCTGCGTTTTTTTGAAAGCAATTTCAAAGGAGTGATGCCGCTGGAGATCGTGGTGGATACAAAGGAAAAAAGAGGCGTCTCCCGTAATTTCAATAACCTTATCCGCATCGATTCTCTCTCCCAATTCCTTGCAGCAATGCCCGGAGTTGCCCGCCCCTTAAGCATTACAGAGGGTCTTAAGTTCGCAAAACAGGCTTTTTTTGAAGGCGACAGCAGCAATTATTCCATGCCGTCCGAATTTGACCTGCCCGCACTTTCCCAATACCTGAGTATGAAAGGAGAGCCGGGGAGTAATAGTAATTCGTTTTCAAAGTTGGTAGCCACTTTCATGGACAGCGATAAACAGCAGGCCCGGATCAGCGTGAGTATGGCCGATGTGGGCAGTAAGCGTCTGCCACAGATGCTGGACAGCATTTCGACCCGGGTCAACCAGCTTTTTGCAAAAGACAAATACAATGTGCAGCTGACGGGAACAAGCGTCACCTTCCTGGAAGGCAGTGGCTATATTATCAACGGGTTAAAGGATAGTATCTTATGGGCTTTTGTCCTGATCGCTCTTTGCATGCTTTACCTGTTCCGGTCGGCGCGGATACTTGTCTGTTCGCTAATCCCCAATATTATCCCCCTGCTGATCACTGCGGGGGTCATGGGCTGGTGTGGAATACCGCTAAAACCTTCTACTGTACTAGTTTTTAGCGTAGCGCTGGGTATTGCCATTGATGTGACCATCCGTTTTTTGGTAAACTACAAGCAGGAATTGCCGCACAATAATTATGATACGAAGCAAACGGTCATCGAAACCATCCACAGCACCGGGATCAGTATTATTTACACCTCGCTGGTACTGATCGCCGGGTTTATCATTTTCTGTTTCAGCGGTTTCGACGGGACCAAGGCTCTTGGTTGGCTTACTTCCCTTACACTGGTCACCGCGACCTTTACTAACCTTGTCTTACTCCCCTCGATCCTGATCTCACTTGAAAAGATCAAAAAATAGGGCTTTTTGTATCTTTATGAGCCAGCCTTCAACCGCAGAAAACTGGATAAATGCAGCAAAACAAGGCATTGGTATGTCAGTAAAGAGACGGGATCCTCAATCGGTTTAAGGCATATTTCAACTAACAGGCTGTATTTTCAAAAAATCGGGTATTTTTTGAAGAATTTGTTCAAGGTTAACTAATTTCAAGCCCTCTGATCCTTCTCGGATTGCTCAGGAGGCTTGGATTCTTTTATATACTAAAACTAAACGCACATGAGAAAACTGTTTTTACTCCTATGGGGTATTGTGTTCTTTGCCTCCCAGGCTTTGGCACAAAGCGTTGTTACCGGTAAAGTTACCGACGACAAAGGCAAACCCCTTCCCAATGTATCAGTGTTGGTAAGAGGTACAACTATTGGTACTACTACCAAAGAAGATGGAACCTATTCCCTTGCTGTTCCAGCAAATGCAAAAGCCCTGGTCTTTTCCTCCGTGGATATGAGTCCTGTGGAGAAAGCTATTTCAGGAAAGACGCTTGATGCGGTATTGAAAAACGAAGACAAAACAATGTCTGAAGTAGTGGTGACCGCGATGGGTATCAAGAAAGATAAAAAAACGCTTGGTTATGGTGTTACCCAGATCAACGCTGAGGAACTTACGAGGTCTCACACAACCAATGTTACGAACGCACTGGCAGGAAAAGTGCCGGGCGTAAGAGTTAGCGGAAGCGGTGGTTCTTTCACCGGTTCCAGCATTCTTATACGTGGTTATACTACTTTCACAGGAAGCAACCAGCCCCTGTTTGTCATTGATGGTGTTCCCATCGATAACAGCGGTGGTGGAAGCCCTCTTCAAAACGGTCCCTCTGTTTCCAACAGGGCGATCGACATAAACCAGGAAGACATTGAAAGCATGAGTGTTTTGAAAGGTCCTTCTGCAGCTGTTATCTACGGATCACGCGGTGCAAATGGGGTTATCGTGATCACAACTAAAAAAGGTAAAGCTAGTCCGAAAAATGCGGTCCAATTCTCTACCAGTTACCAGGTGGAAAGTGTGAACCGCATGCCTGATTACCAGAATGATTATGCCCAGGGTACTGGCGGGGTTTTCTCTCCTACATCTTCCTCTTCCTGGGGGCCAGCATTTATCAGCCCGGTTACCGGACAGCCAGTTACTGTTACCAATGCATACAATCCGGCCACGAATACCACTACTAGAACAGAAGTATTGACAGCTTACCCGGATAATGTGGCTTCGATCCTGCAGCACGGTACCAACTGGCAAAATAATATTTCTTTTTCCGGCGGTACCGATAAGAACACTTTCCGTTTTTCTTATGGTTACCTGAAGAATACGGGTGTGATTGCGAACAATGTTCTTGTGCGTCATAACTTCTCCGTGAACAGCAGTTCAAAAGTGAATAATTACCTCACCGTTTCTGTAAGTGCAAACTATTCCAATAACGCATCCCGTAGAACTCAGCAGGGCAACCAGTTGAGCAACCCGCTTTTCCGTGGCTGGTTCACTCCGCGCAGCTATGACCTTAAAGGTCTTGCTTTTGAGGATGCAGCCGGTAACCAATTATATCCCCTGGGGGAAGATCATCCATTCTGGACAATTAAACACAACCGTTTCAAGGATGAGATCAACCGGTTTTTCGGTAACGTCAATTTAAATTTCAGGCTGACCAAATGGCTTCAGGCTGATTATAAAGTTGGTACAGACGTTTACTCTACGTTCCGTCATGCTTATGACCAGGTCGGTGCCCGTGGCGGTGCGAATACAACCGCGAATGCAATCGGTGGTATCCGCGAGACGCGCAACCAGTATCGTAACATGTTATCCAATGGTTACTTTACCGCAAATAAACGTTTCAAAAATTTTACAGGAACAGCGATCATCGGAACTGAATTCAACCAAACCTATAGTGCTGGTGCCCAATTGGACGGAAAAGGGATAATCGTTCGGGATTTTGAACAACTAAGTAATACCACAACTTTTACAAACCCCCCACCTTCCAGCGGTTCATCAAAAGTTAGGTTACTTGGATTGTATGCAGACTTTGCTTTAGGTTATAAAAGCATCTTCAACCTTAATGTAACCCTGAGAAATGACTGGGCCTCTACTTTCAAGATTGGTAAGAATTCTTACCTCTATAATGGAATAGGCGCTTCGATCAATTTCACCGAATGGGTTCCGGGTCTGAAAGGCAAAGTGATTGAATCCCTGAAAATTCGCGGGAACATTGCTAAAGTAGGCAAAGCGGGAGATTTTGTTTATGCAACCGATTCTTATTTTGCCGGTGCCGCTTCTGCCGATGGTTTTGGACCAAATATTTCATTTCCTTTCAATGGCATACAGGGTTTCACCCTGAGCAACTCAGCGGGAAACCCCAACCTGGGTCCTGAATTTACATGGAACAAGGAGATCGCTGCTGAACTTGGTTTCTTCAAAGGAAGGCTGAACATTGAATTCACACACTACTGGCAAAATTCGAAGAAACTTATTTTTGCTGTTCCTGTTTCTGCCACATCAGGTATCACTTCCGTGGTGAGGAATTCCGGGAACCTTTCCAATGTTGGAAATGAACTTGGTATTACTGCCACACCTATCAGGACAAAATCATTCAGCTGGAACCTTAATTTCTCTTACACACAGTTTAAAAGCTATGTTGATAAACTGGAAGATGGTGTAGTTAATATCTTCCTGGGAGGATTTACTACACCAAACGTTCGCCTTGTTGTTGGTGATGAGTATGGCCAGATTTATGGTAATGCTTACCAGCGGGATACTAAAACAGGCAAGATGATTGTTGGCGCCAATGGTTTACCCCTGATCACTACAGGTGTGCAGAAGATCGGTAACCCTAACCCAAAATACCTGATCGGTTTGACCAATACATTCTCTTATAAAAACCTGAGCTTCACCTTCCTTATCGATTACAAGAAAGGCGGAGACCAGTATTCCCGTAATATCGCTGATCTGCAACGGAATGGTGTAGCGAAAGAAACAGCCGAATTCCCCCGTTTCGATGCAACCGGCGCTGCCACAAAGTTTTATATGTTTGATGCAGTATATGCTAATGGCACACCGAATACTACCAAGGTTACAGCCGAGCAGTACTGGGGTAATAGTGGGAAATATGCTGCCGCAGAAGGATTTATTTATGAAACAACCTGGTTCCGCATAAGAGAAGCAGCTGTTAGTTATTCAGTTCCGTCTACTGTACTAAGCAAATTGCCCTTTGGCAGTATGGAATTCTCTGTTTTTGGCCGTAACCTGTTTTTGAATTCACCGCATTACCCACACCTGGACCCGGAGCAAAACGCTCTTGGTATCAGCAATGCGCAGGGGCTTGAGTTCAATGCGTTGCCACAGACACGTAGTATTGGTGTATCATTAAGACTTGGTTTTTAATCAATAAATAAAAAAAATATGAAACTCAGCTATATTAAAATGATCCTGCTCTTTTCAGGTTTGCTGACCATCGCTTCCTGTAAGAAAAAGCTGGACATCAACTATGATCCGGATCGTATACCTGATTCCAACAGTCCCATTGCCCAGTTGCTGACAGCTGCCCAGGTTAACCTGGGTTTTGAAGGGGGAAGCGATCTTTTCAGGTACACTACCCTTATTATGCAGCACATGTCGGGTGGAGCTTCGCAGGCCAACCAGACCTGGGACTATTACAGGTATAATATCACCGGTAGTGATCAGAACAATGTATGGGGCAGTATCCATGCTCAGACATTGAGCGATCTCCAACTGATCATTAAGCAGGGCGCAGCTAGCCCCTATTATTCCGGGATTGCCAAGATCCTGAAGGCTTATGAATATTCGCTGGTAGTAGATGTATGGGGAGATGTTCCTTATACAGAAGCGCAGTTTTTAACAGCTAACACCCAGCCTCATTATGATGATGACGCTGTGATTTATCCAAAACTAATTTCCCTGCTTACCGAAGCTATAACAGATCTGAATGCCACTTCGAGTGTACTTACACCCGGAACCAATTCAGTTATTTACACTAATACAACTTTCGCTACAGCCAGGGCCATGTGGATCAAGCTGGCAAACACATTAAAGCTTCGTTTATTGCTGCATTACAGTAAAAAAGACCCGGCTTTCACTGTTGCACAAATAACTGCACTGGTAAATACTCCGGGTATCACTTTTTTTGCTTCTAACACTGATAACTTACAGGTAAATTTTTATAATGTCTCTGGACAGCGTAATCCCATCTCTGCATTTGAAGTAAGCCGTCCTAACTATTTATTTGCTGACCGGAGTATGGTCAACCTGATGCTCAGCAAAACGGATCCTCGTTTGCCTTTTTATTTCGCAATCTTCCCATTCAGCTTTACACCATTCAGTGTATCGACCTCAGCAGCATCAAGTGGTAATACTCTCACTTTTGCTTATACAAATACGATCATATCGGGAATGACAGTAACGGGAGGAGGTATCGGCCCCAATACTATTGTTAAGTCTGTTGCCCATACACCTGCTACTTTGCCCACAACCACGACAATCACTTTGAATGATGATGAGACAGTAGGTTATGCAATTCCTTCGATTCCTGCGGCAACTGCCATCACTTTCCAACCTGCGTACAGGGGTGTATCAGCTGCTAAACCGCCTATTGCCCCTAATAATAATTACAGCCGCATTCATACTTTTTTACGTGGAGCTATTACAGCTGGTGTGGCAGCACCTGCTCCTTATACCGGGGCTGTGCAGCCTTTCACGTATTCGGGTGATAGACCCCAGCGTATGATTTCGTTTGCTGAATACAATTTTATCCGTGCAGAAGCTGCGTTGATGGGAGCTCCTGGTACTGCCCAGACATTTTTCACCGATGGGATTACTGCTTCTATGCAGGAAGTAGGTGCGACACCTGCAGAGATCACGGCCTATCTTACTACTAATGGCACATTAATAGGTACGAACGCACAAAAATTAAGACAGATTATCGAGGAAAAATATGTTGCTTCCTTCGGGGTATCGGTGGAGCCCTGGACGGACTGGAGAAGGACCGGGTATCCTATTATCTCAGCGCCTGCAAATGCTGTTTTAGGAACAATTCCCCGTACACTTTTCTACCCTCAAACTGAGATCGACCTGAACCCAAATAACCCAGGCCAGAAAGATGCTGGTCTGCAGGGCAGGGTATTCTGGGATAATTAATAGCATTCAACCATGCAAAAAAAAACCCCGGATCAAATCCGGGGTTTTTTTATTTAGTGAACAACTCTTACTGCAATACTTCGGCTAACTTTTTTTCCAGAGCTTCCCCATGTAAGGCTTCTGCAATGATCTTTCCCTGCGGATCCAGCAACACATTATAGGGAATCCCTTCGATCTTATAAAGGGGAACCACTTTGCTATCCCAGTACGCCAGGTCGCTTACATGTGTCCAGGTCAGGTTATCCTGCATGATGGCTTTTGTCCATTCGCCTTTTTGTCCCGGGCGGTCAAGCGAAACACCCAGGATCGCAAAATTTTTATTTTTAAATTTATTCCATGCCTTTACCACGTTGGGATTTTCCTGGCGGCAGGGCTGGCACCAGCTGGCCCAGAAATCTACCAACACATATTTGCCTTTAAAGGAACTCAGTTTTACTTCAGTTCCATTTACATCCGGCAGGCTGAATTCGGGCGCTTGTTTTCCTATCCATCCACCCAGGGAAGCTTGTATAGCAGCAAGACCCTGGTGTTGCGGAAATTTTGTTGCAGCTGTGTTTACGATCGCGGTGACTTCTTCTTTATCCATCGCCGTTAACTGGAAAGCCTGGTTATTGGCCGTGGATTGATAATAGCCCAGTTCAAATATCGAAAGCGCGGGATTGGTTGATTCATTGATAGATTTCACCACTAGTTCTTTTATCTCATCTGCGATCCGGGTCTTTTCATCCCTGAGCGCCATGATCGTACTGTCCCCCGCACCCACTTGCTGGAGGCTATCGGCTTTTTTATCGTTAAAAAAAATGGCCTGGAGTTTTGTGTTAAAAGCCGTCATAAAATTCTTCATCTGGCTGCTGGCAACAGAGCCTTTTACCTCATAGTTTTCAACAAACTGTGTATTCTCTTTACTGAATACAGCATTGACGGTGATCTTCTGCACATCATTGATAATAGCCGCGAGAGGATAACTGTTCTGGTCAAGGCGCAGGTTATAAACCCTCGCTTCAGCTATACCTGTTTCGAGTTTATACTTGCCGTCCTTGCCAAGGGAAGCAGAATCGACCACTATTCGTTGCATCGTGGTCATGGGGATCTCTTCGAGGTAGATCATTTTCGCGGTATTGTTCTTTATCACCCCGTTCACTTCAAAACTCTTCTCCGATCCTTTGTCTTTACAGGATATGAATACTGTTGCAACAGACAAAACAATTACTAATTTTTTCATACTGGTATTTATGATTTTAATTTTTCAAGCAATATTTCTTTCGTGATCCTCGGGTCGGCTCTGCCATTCGATTGCTTCATTACTTCACCCACGAAAAGAGCCAGCAGCCCTTTTTTCCCTTTTTTATATTCCTCTACTTTCCCGGCGAATTTCTTCAACACATCATTAACCATTTGTTCGATAACTGACTCATCCGATTTCTGGAGTACTTGCTGATCCGTGGCGATCTCGCCTGGTGAACGACCCGGTTCTTCCAGCATGCGGGGGAATATTTTGGAACTGGCGATAGAGAAATTGACCTTGCCAGTATCGATCAGTTCTACCAGGGCAGCAAGCTGTGCCGGAGGTATTGGAAATGAAGCTATCTCCTGGTTGTTATCATTCAGCCATGACCTGACAGGGCCGATCATCCAGTTAGCCGCCGCCTTATAATTTGTTGTATGCTGAATGATCTGTTCGAAATAAGCGGCAACAGCCTTTTCTTCCGTCAATACTTCAGCATCGTATGCTGATAACTGCAGTTCATCAACATATTTTTTTATTCTTTGCTCCTGTAATACGGGCAGGCTTTTCCTGACAGACCCGATGAATTCCTCCTCTAACCGGAAAGGAACAAGATCCGGTTCCGCGAAATACCGGTAATCATCCGCATCCTCCTTTTCCCGGATCGCTGATGTTGTACCGCTGCTGGCATCAAAACTTCTTGTTTGCTGCATTATCTTTTCTCCTGTTTCCAACAGGCCGATAAGACGTTTGCCTTCTGCTTCAATAGACCGTTTTACATTCCGTATTGAATTGAGGTTCTTGATCTCCACCCGGGTTCCCAGTTTTGTGTCCCCTACCCTGCGGACAGAAATGTTCGCATCGCAACGCAGACTGCCTTCTTCCATATTGCCATCACATATTTCAAGATAGCGGACAAGTTTTCGCACTTCCAACAAATAAGCGAATGCTTCTTCCCCGCTTCGCAGGTCGGGCTCGGTCACGATCTCGATAAGAGGCGTTCCTGCCCGGTTATAATCGATACAGGTGCTGTGTTCATCCACATCGTGCAGGCTTTTTCCTGCATCTTCCTCCAGGTGGATACGGTTTAAGTGGATCGTTTTTTCTCCACCGGGAGTTTTTATTTTCACTGTTCCGCCTTTGCAAATAGGTGTTGTATGCTGGGAAACCTGGTAACCTTTTGGCAGATCGGGGTAGAAATAATTTTTACGGGCAAAATAATTGTCGGTTTCAATTTCACAATGACAGGCCAATCCCATTTTTACGGCGAACTCGATCGCTTTTCTGTTCATTTTCAGTAAAGTACCGGGATGAGCCAACGTGATCGGGCTGACCTGTGTATTGGGTTCAGCCCCATAGGCGATACTGTCTCCGCAAAATAACTTGGTTTTTGTCAGCAACTGGGCGTGCACTTCAAGTCCCACTACTATCTCGTATCCTTGTTGATCCATTATATAACTATATAAGGTCCGCCTTCGCTAAAGCTTTGGCGGACGGTGCAAAAATAGACCATTTAAAGCTGTGTTATGACTTGGTCAAAAGCAAAGCCCCTGTCGTTGACAGGGGCCTTGCTCACACAATGAAAATTATTTTTAGAGATCCGCTGTTTTGATCTTACGCGGCATTTTCACTTCAATATTCTGTGTTTTACCCGCACGGGATAATTTGATCATCACGGAAGTTTTGTCCTTACTTTCCCGGATCACTTTGACCATATCATCTGTGCTGTTCACTGCTTTACCATCCACTTCGCTGATGATATCTTCTTCTTTCACCCCGGCTTTTGCAGCATTACTCTCTTCGTCGACTTCGATCACTTTCACACCTTTGCCCTCATCGGTATCCTGTACGGATAAACCTAGTTTGGGGCTTCCGCCAGACCAACTCCAGCTTTGGCCATTGGGAGTTCTGACGCCGGGAGTTGAAAATACGCGGGGCATTGCTTTATCAAAATTCAAATTGCCCATATCCATTTTGAAAGGTTCAAAGTTCATCCCTTTCCATTTAGTAAGTTCTGCGGTAGCTTTTTGCTCTTTCTTATCGCGCAGGTAAGTAATAGTTACTTTGTCACCTGGTTTATGTGCCCGGATCGCATCGGAGAGTTCATCCGGCGTTTCGATCTTTTTATCATCCACTTTAGTGATGAGATCCCCTTCCTTCAGACCGATCTTTTCAGCTGCGCTCTCTTTGGTGATATCGGTCACTCTTACCCCCTCATCTGTTTTCTCGGTACTTACCCCAAGCATAGCATGGTTGGCATCTTCGTGAGAAAAACCAGTCAAATCGTTCCCGTTGAAAAAGGTGCCGCTGCGGGGAACGCGGATCTTATCCAATAACAACCCTTCATAGTCTCCTTTATAGCGACTCCGTCTTACCGTAACATTCCCGTCCTTGTCTTTGTACTCGTCAAGTGGTTTTCCGTTAATAGTGATCTTGTCCCCGTTTATCTCTACCACCACCTTCTCTTTCTCCTCCCCTTTGCGGGTGATTATGATCTGCTCTACATCTTTCTTCTCTTTCACTTCTTTTTCCTTTTCCTTCTCTTCCTGGGCGAAGACAGCAGCAGGAACAAACAAGGCTCCTGCAAGCACGAAGGCAGAAAATTTTAACCAATACTTTTTCATAAACTTTTGTTTTTTATAATTTATCTACGTTGAGTTTCGTAGACCAAATATAAAGACATTTTCTGAAATACGAAATGTTTCGGAAATGTTAAATGCCAAAGCTTTTTAAGGGGCTTAATCAGGTGATGAACGGGTTCAGTATCTCGTAGGTCTTAGCGGGGTGATCATCCACAATTTCATCTCCAACATATTGCATATCACACTTTTCCAATACCCGAAGCGAGCTAATATTCTGTGGCATGGCCCTCCCGACGATCCGGGGAAGATTTAATTTATCAAACCCGTATTGGATACAGGCCCAGGCGGCTTCAGTAGCATATCCCTTTCCCCAGGAAGATCTGACGAACCGGTAACCCAGATCGATCTCGTTCCTTTCAGGTCTTGCTTTTAGTCCGCACCAGCCAATGAACCCGATAGCTACCGGGTCAAGTCCAGGTTTTACATGTACTGCCCAGCGGCCATGATTATAGAGCGCATATTGCGGGAGGATGGTTTGCTCCAATACCTGCTTTGCCTGCTCGATATCCTTTATCGGGTCACCGGTATAACGGATCACTTCCGGGTCAAGGTTGAGTTGATAAACAAGTTCCGCGTCATCCATGGTAAAAGTGCGCAGCAACAAACGATCTGTTTCTAAAATTATATTCATGTCAAGGTGAGTCTATCCGAGTAGTTTTTTTACTGCATCGATCACCTCTTGCAAATTGCTGATGTCTTGCCCGCCTGCCGTGGCAAGCGTTTTTTGCCCGCCGCCACCACCTTTGATTAACGGAGCTACCAGTTCCTTGATGATCTTCCCTGCATCCAGTTTTTTTGCTGCAGCAACTGTGTCTGATATCCCTACCGCAACAAATGGTTTGCCGTTAATATTCACGCACAATACAGCAACATGATCACGCAAATGATGCTTCAGGTCAAAGCATAATTTCTTCAGCGCATCGGCGTTGCTCACTTCAACAATATCGCCGATAAAGTTCACCCCATTGATGATCTCGTCTTTTTGCAGAAGCTCATTGCGGATAACAACAAGCTGTCTCGCCTCCATGGAATCGAGATGTTTCTTCAGGTCAGCATTTTCCGCCTGCAGGTTCTCAATACTTTTTTGGATATCCTTTGGATTCTTTAACGACTCCCGGACCGCACGAAGCAGGATGAATTGTTCATTGATATATTCTTCGGCCTGTTTGCCACAAATTGCCTCTACGCGGCGAACGCCAGCTGCCACCGCCGATTCACTGGTTATTTTGAATAAGCCCAGTTCACCTGTTGCGCCAACATGGGTGCCCCCGCATAATTCGACAGAATAAGCAGGATCTATAATTACTACTCTTACTGTGTCGCCATATTTTTCGCCAAACAAAGCCATAGCACCAAGTTTCAGCGCTTCTTCCTTTGGCATTTGCTTAATGACAACAGGGATATTCTCTCTTATTTTCTCATTGACCAATGCTTCCACCTGGCTGATCTCTTCATCGGTGGATTTGGCAAAATGAGAAAAGTCAAATCGTAAATGTTCTTCGTTGACCAGCGAACCTTTCTGTGCCACATGTGTTCCCAATACTTTTCTTAACGCGGCGTGAAGCAAATGGGTAGCAGAGTGATGGAGTTCGGTATTCTCTCTTTTGGACGTATCCACTTTCGCGATCAGTTGCCCGGACAGATCGGCCGGGATAGTTTCCGCGAAATGTATGATCAGGTCGTTGTCTTTTTTGGTATCGACTACATTTAACCTCACCCCCGGCCCCTCTCCTGAAGGAGAGGGGAGAATGATCTCGCCTCTGTCGCCAACCTGGCCACCACTTTCGGCATAAAATGGCGTAGTATCCAGCACGAGCTGGTAAAGTTCTTTCCCTTTGGCTTTTACTTTCCGGTATTTTAAAACAACAGCTTTTGCTTCTAATGAATCGTACCCGACAAATTTATTGGTTCCTTCCTTTAAGATCACCCAATCTTCTGCATCGACTGTGCCGGCGGCACGGGAACGAGTCTTTTGTCGCTCCATAAACTGATTGAACCCTTGTACATCAACTTCAGATCCATTTTCTTTTGCTATTAACTGAGTTAAATCTAAAGGAAACCCGAAAGTATCAAACAACTCAAACGCTATTTTACCATCAATATCAATTTTAGATGCTCCCGGATGCGTACTCTTCATTATCGCAACATAATCGTCAACCTTTTTTAATCCTTTTTCAAGAGTTCGCAGAAAAGCCTCTTCCTCTTCTTTCACCACCCTGCTTACAAAATCCAACTGTTGTTGTAATTCGGGAAACACGGTTTCAAATTGTTTTGCAAGCACAGGTACTAATTGTACCAGCAAGGGTTGTTTATAATCCAGGTAGGAATAATAGTACCGAACGGCACGGCGAAGGATACGGCGTATTACATAACCTGCACCGGTATTGGATGGCAGCTGACCGTCGGCGATCGTAAAACTGATTGCCCTGATATGGTCTGCAATTACCCTGAACGCTATAGCCCCCCTGCCCCCCAAAGGGGGGTTCTCAACAATTGAAAGATCAATATTGTATTTTTTATCGGTGATCTTTTCTGTAGCTGCGATAGTGTCGGAAAAAATATCCGTATCATAATTACTCTGCTTTCCCTGTATCACTCTCACCAATCTTTCCAGTCCCATACCCGTATCCACGTGTTTGGCAGGTAAGGGTTCCAGGCTTCCGTCTTTTTTCCGGTTGAACTGGATGAACACATTGTTCCATATTTCCATCACCATCCCTGTATCATCATTGTTCACTAAAGAATGTGCGTTACTATTGGCCTCTTTACGGGTATCGTAATGTATTTCGGTGCAGGGGCCGCAGGGACCTGTATCACCCATTTCCCAGAAATTATCTTTCTTGTTCCCGTTCAGGATCCTGTCTTCCGGTATCCATCTTTTCCATTCATTGTATGCTTCTTCATCCCGGGGCAATCCTTCTTTTTCATCGCCTTCAAAAATGGTAACGTATAACCTGTCCTTATCCAGTCCATACACTTTCGTCAATAGTTCCCAGCTCCAGGCAATGGCTTCCTTTTTAAAATAGTCGCCAAAGCTCCAGTTACCCAGCATTTCGAACATGGTGTGGTGATAAGTATCTACTCCCACTTCTTCGAGGTCATTGTGTTTGCCGCTGACCCGTAAACATTTTTGCGTATCAGCGGCTCTTGGGTTGGCTGCTTTTTTATTCCCGAGAAAATAGTCCTTGAACTGGTTCATCCCTGCATTGGTGAACATGAGCGTCGGATCATCTTTTACCACAATGGGTGCGGAAGGCACGATCGTGTGAGCTTTACTACGGAAAAAATCCAGGAAAGCCTTTCGTATATCTGCGCTGGTCATCATAATTGCTGCTCTGCTTGGGTTGATTTTTGTGGTTTATCGGGCTATATTTGTCAGCCCTGTCGTATCTGACCCGTTCCTGCTGACCGGTTATTACCGGTTTCGCAAAGGCAGGCAAAGGTAAAATATTCAGGCGGCATTTGTTCCCCGGAACAGGTCTAAGGCCCTTCTTCATGAAGAAGATCAAATATTACTATAATACCAATACACTCCGCTACGAAAAGCTCGAAACGCCTTTCAGGGTGAAATTGCTGCGGGTCTTTGGTTTTATCGCCGCCGCACTCGTTACTGCCGGCCTGATCTCGTATGTCGCTTTCCAGTTCATCGGGTCTCCCAAGGAAAAAATACTGCAACAACAGAACGAGGACCTGCGGGACAATTACCGCCAGCTCAAGGACCGCATTGAATCTATCCAGCAACAAATGCAGGAGCTGGAAAAAAGGGATAACGCTGTATACCGTGCCATTTTTGAGGCCAGCCCGATACCTGACAGTGCCAGGGCCAGGCAATTGGAAAACAAACTGGAGATCGCCACGATACAAAAACTCCGGGACAATCAATTGGTGGCGTCCATTGTTAATACACTCGACAATCTTAGCAGCCGGGTATTCGCACAAAAAAAATCCTACGACGAAGTGGAAGAACTTGTAAAAAACAAAGAACAATTACTCTCGCATACACCAGCCATTCAACCAGTAAGCAACAAAGACCTGAACCGGATCGCCTCCGGGTTCGGATACCGGATCGACCCCGTGTACAAGACCACGAAATTCCATGCCGGTCTTGATTTCTCCGCACCACAGGGAACTCCCATCTATGCAACTGCCGATGGAACTGTGACCACCGCAGGGAGCACGGGTAACGGTTACGGGAATCATGTGATCATCAAACATGGTTATGGTTACGAAACACTATATGGACATATGGTCCGGGTGAAAATGCGTAACGGGCAGTCTGTAAAGAGAGGTGAAATAATAGGCTGGGTAGGCAGTACGGGTAAATCCACCGGGCCGCATTGCCATTATGAAGTACATAAAAACGGGGAAAAGATCGACCCCATCTACTTCTTCTATAATGATCTTACTCCTGAACAGTTCGATATGCTGCTGAAAAAAGCGGCGGCGAGCAACCAAAGCTTTGACTAAGCTGATTTTTCCACATTGATGTATAACTGCTGTTAACCATTTTATTGGGTTGTACCTTTACAGGAATGGGAAAGCAATTGTCACAAATAACATTTGATTTTATTGCCCCGGAAGAGAATGATAATATTTCCGTAACTGCTCCTCCCGTTACCCGGGAAGAGAAACCCACGGCAACTGCTATTGAAGAAATAATTACAGTAAAAGAGCCCGTGATGTCAATCAAAAAAGAAAAACCGGTTTCGGCGAGAGGACGGCGTTCCCTGAAAGATACCGACAGCAATCTTGAATTGGTCAATGTACCGCCAGATGAGATCCTTTTCCAGAAACAGTACTATTCGATCGGGGAGGTCGCGGTCATGTTCAGGGAAAACCAGTCCCTGATCCGCTATTGGGAGACCGAATTTGATATCCTTCAACCACGTAAGAACAGGAAGGGTGACCGTTTTTTCCGCCCTGTCGATATCAAGAACCTGGTGATGATCTATGACCTGTTGCGCCGGCGCAAATTCACGATCGAGGGAGCCAAGGATTACCTGAAGAAAAATAAGAAAGCTGAGCAAAAATTTACCACGATCCAGTCGCTGGAAAAGATCAAAGGGTTCCTGCTGGAATTGAAGGCCAATTTGTAGGACTAACTATAGACCACCGTCTATTTGCAACTTTAACACCGCTTGTTTCATCCTTTGCCTGCACCCTTTTACTTTTGCCATCTATTTATTCCACAACATGAAGAAATCTATTGTATTGGCGTTGACGGGCCTGTTCCTGGCCACTATGGCCCTGGCGCAAAACCCGTTCCAGGTATTATCCGAAAGACCGGGAGAAAAAACTTTCAAAGGTATCCTATCCCGGGAAGTGATCGAAAGCGATACCGCTTTTAAATGGTACGCGGAGAACCTGAAAGGCTATACACCCAATGCCCTCGCTTTAAGTTCGCTGAAAAAAAATGCCGATTCCATCCAGCTGCTTGTTTTTATGGGTACCTGGTGCGAAGATTCCCATTTCATTATACCCAAGTTCTTTGCATTGACGGATGCGGCCGGTTTCTCCCAAGACCGGATCACCCTGGTCGGGGTTGACCGGCAGAAAAAAACACTCAGCCATTTATCCGAAGCGCTGAATGTAACAAATGTACCCACGATCATTGTCCTGAAAAAAGGCAAAGAAGCTGGCCGGGTAGTAGAATTCGGGAAGTACGGGGTGTTCGACAAGGAATTAGGCGAGATCATTGAAGCCATAGATAAATGATCCCTATTGATTGCTGATACGGACATCGGTGCTTGCCCCAGCTATCGCGATCTGTAATTCTTCCATTTTTTTCAGGGCCTGGAGATTGATCTCCTGGCGGATATTATTAAATTCCTTAATGGTCAGCGGGGCCGTATAATAATCCGCCTGGACCAAAAAAGCATTGCCTGTTATATCAGCCATCAGGGTATTGGCTTCCTCGATTTCTTTTCTTTCCAGTATTTTTTTCACCTCTTCTATCAGCAGTTCCAGTTTGCTTGTGTTAGTCGTTAACCCGATCTCCAGCTTCAGGTCACCGCGTCGCTGGGTGCGGAGTGAAAGATTATCCAGCACACTGTCCACCATTTGTTTATTGGGCACACTGACAAGGGTCTTGTGATCCGACCTGATCCGGGTGCTCCGCAGACCAATTTTTTCTACGGTCCCAGTAACACCCTGTACTTTCACGAGATCACCGGTAGTAAATGGTTTATCAAAGAAGATAATAAAAGATGCAATGAGGTTTTCCAGGCTTTCCCGCAAGGCCAGCGCTATGGCGGCACCCACAATGCTCAACCCTGTGATCAGGCTGCCGACATTCAGGTCAAACGCGTAATTCAGGATCATCATCACCCCTACGATCGAGATAAGCACTTTAAAAAAATCTCGGAAAAAAACAATGAGCTGGTTATCCGACTGGTCGGGTGTGAGATCTGCTTTCTTTTCCAAAATGGTCGCTACAAAATCAATGATACGCAGGAGAAACCAGATAAATGAAACGATCAGTACGATTGTTGCGATAGAGTGCAGGATCTGTTTGACGCTGTACTGGTAAATCTCCACATTCAGGTCGGTGGGGAAATTTAGTTTATGCAGGCTGATGATCGAAACAAAAATGAGCAGGAAAAAACCAAGTGGCTGAATCACCAGGCTGGTAAATGATTTCTTGTCCACATCACTCCATATTTTATTGACCAGCCGGAACAATAAACCGGCCAGGTAACGGGAGATGACCCGTTTCAGGATAATGACAAACAGGATAACCCCGGCAACGACCAGGTAATTTTTTACGGGGTTATCCAGCCATACCTGTTCGAGGAAATCATTCATTCAACTACGAATTTTGCATTAATCCGTAAAAATATAGAATTGGAGGGAATGGTTCAGCGGATGGTATAAATTAAGATACAATTCTCCGTACCCGAGCAACTGCTGCGTAAAGCATAAAGCCGGGAAGATGAAAAATTAAAGGCTTTGCTGTTGCGTATCGCTTCGGGCATTTTCCAGTCATCCACCCGGAAAGTAGTGATCCCGTAACGATAAAGTGTTTCCCCACGGGAGCCGAAAATAAATTTACCGGCGACCTTAAAGTTTTGCCAGTGATCGATCATGATATTGTTCTTCAGGGCGCCGTAATAATCGAAAACATAAACACCAAGCAGAGAATCGTAGATATAGACATATTTATTCTCATCAAAGATTTTCAGCGGAGCGGGTGACTGGCTTAATAAAAGCCGGAAATCAGGGGTTTCAAGCAGGAGTTTTCCGTCCTCCCCGATCTTCTTGAGTTTGCTTTCCAGCTCATCATACACCCATACCTTGTTATCATAGGATTGGCCGATCGCTTTTGCCTGGAGGATATCCTGCTTTCGCAGGTCGATCGTATTCACCACGTTCAAAAAACGGTCGAGCATCACCACGGTAGCAAAATCCCTGTAATACAATAATACTTTGAGTGGATTGGAAACATCGATCAACGTGGCTTTGCCGAATTTCTTAATATCATTGAATACGGCTACGGAATCTCCGTTCGCATCATATTTTTTTACCTGGTTACGGCTGTTAAGTGTGTAGACATTATCGAGGTTGTCAACGGTAAACTCCACAATGTCCCCTTGCAAGACCCTCAATAGCTGGAAAGTGGAATCGCCTTGTGCCAGGCTGCGGGAAGAAAGGCAGGCTAATAATAATATGGCGAATATTTGTTTCATTCAATTCCTGATGATCTTTTCTTCTTTTCCCTGGTAGGATCTCAATTCCATTGTCGTGCCGTCAAATACAGCATAGGTAAAATAGCGTATCCAGTCGCCCAGGTTGATATATCTCGGGGTATCTGCACTCACTTTTGTTAATTTATCCGACGGAGCTTTAGCGAAGCCGGAAGCATCGGCGGGTAAAAGACGATAATCAATGGCAAGGTGTCTATGACCAAACACAAAAAAATCAATCTTTTTTTGCGCAAGCTGTTCCTGGCAATAGAGGATGAGCCATTCCTTTTCCCCGCCAAGAAAAGTCTCTTCGGTAGCGCCAGTTTGCGCCCGGCTCCTCCGGCTCAGGTAATTTGCCAGGCCCATCCCCATTCTTGGGGGGAATATGCCAAACAGCCATTTACTAAGCGGGTTTCGGAAAACTTTTTTCAGGCGTTTGTACCCGTTGTCACCGGGGCCGAGTCCGTCGCCATGACCGATTAAAAACCGTTTGCCTTTACGTTCAAACTCCTGCGGTTGGAAATAGACGGGAATATTTAGTTCCTTTTGAAAATAGTCCCTCATCCACATATCATGATTGCCTACAAAAAAATGGATCGGGATGCCCCTGTCGGTCAATTCCGCCAGCTTACCCAATAACCGCACATACCCTTTTGGAACAACCCTCCTGTATTCGTACCAGAAATCGAATAGATCGCCCACAAGAAAGATCTCCGTTGCGTCCGCTTTGATCTCATCAAGAAACTTTACCAGCAATTTCTCCCGTTCGAGACTACTGGCATGATCGGGAGCGCCGAGATGAAAATCCGAAAGAAAATAAATTTTATCGGCCACCTGGTTGATTTAGAAAATCAGTGATTGGTATTACTTCGAATACAATTTATAACTGCCTTTGATCCACCCCGCTCCTCTTTTATCCCATACATGAAAGGAGACGGTGAAAGATGTGGGAGATGTATTCTCTTTTAATTTAAGCGTCGCTGATAAATAAATGGACCTCGCATCGGTGGCGGTGATACCGGATGGATAGTTTTGAAACAGGTCGTCTTCCTGTAAAACTGTAGTGCCATTTTCTGCCGTGATCTTTTCTGCTGCACCCAGCAGCACTTTTCCTTCCTGCTCCACCCAACCGCTGTCAATGATCAATTGAAGACGGACCGTTTGTTTAAAATCAACGAAATTATCATCGCTAACCCGCTTCCCGTCACCCAAGAGCAGGTAAGCTTTATCAACCCGCACTCCATTGGTTTCAAGGTTTATCCCATTATACAGCCTGGTGCCGTCTTTTACCTCTGCGGTTCCTTTTATTTCATCTTTTTGCCCGATAGAGCAACTGAACTCACAGGATGGAAAAAGCGTGATGACTGCAATAAAAAGGGGGAAAGAACGGAGACGGCTCATGCATTATATTTTTTTACCCAGGTATTCCAGCAAATCACCGGAGCTGATCAATGTGCGGCCGCTTACATCGCCATTGTACCAGTATATCCAGGCATGGGTCAATTGCTCCGCTATATGCACTTCTGTTATTTCGCGGCGATAAAGTTGCACTTCATCCACCTCTACAGACACGCCTTCGTAATCATCCAACTGGCCGATGGCCCAGGAAAATTCATGCTGAGATTTGGCCTGGTATAATTCACCAACGATAAAATTATTTTCAATCGTGGGCATACCAGCAGGATAAGTTCCCATGTCAAACAAGTTACCCTGCACTTTTGCTTCACCAATAAAGTTGAAGAAACGGCTGATATATTCATATACAGGGCTGCGAAAGCCGCTGCGGAGTGAGCCATACACAAATAACTTGTAAACGCCGGAATCTGTCATGGCCTAAAGATAAGCTAAGCGTTCAAAAGAGAAAAGCAGCGCAGACCTTATCCTGGTCAGGCTTCGAGGAGGAATAAATACACTTCTTTCGGGCCATGTACCCCTACGACAAGGGTTTTCTCGATATCGGCGGTGCGACTTGGGCCTGTGGCAAAAGTAAGCAGTGAAGGAAGATTGCTTCCGTACTTATCTTTTGCCGCCTGCAAGGCATCTTTCAGGTCATAGACCAGCTGGCTGGTATAAGCTACGCAGATATGAATGGGGGCATAAACACTGGCGGTGCGACCGGTTGGCTGGGCTGAGCTCATCACGATCGTTCCTGTTCTTGCCACCAGGCTTTCACAACCGGTAATGGCGACATCGCAGTCGCCCAGTCCCGTTTTTACAAGGCGATCATCCAATTGGGCAGCGACGGGCGCTACCAGTTTATCTTCGACACAATAAACTTTCTGCCAATCCTGTTTTTTTACCAGGCTGCTTAACTGGAAAGCAAATTCCTGCTGGTTGATGCAGTAAATGAACTTGCCCTGTAGTTTTGTAAACTGTTCGGCAAATTCCACTTCCGGTTCCTGCTCCAGTGGCTGGAATACTGATTGGTTGCCCTCGCTTTGGGGAAAAGGCAAAGGCGTTGAATGACTCAACGCCTTGCGGATCTTTTTCAAAATATTTTCCTTTGATGGGGAAATATTCATAAAGTGGTTTATTAGATAGATGGTGCCAACTCAAGGCCACCGGTCTGTTCGCCCGTTGACTTTTCATCCTGCTTCTTCGTTTCACCGGCGATCAAGGGTTCTTCTGCCGGTTGCACCGAAGGCACATCATCCACTGCCAGCGATTTCTTTTCTTCAAACGGCCGTTTGCCTATCAGCGCTTCCACATCGCTCTGGAAGAGTACTTCTCTTTCTAGCAAAGCGTTTGCCAGTTTTTCCACATCGCCTTTCTTTTCCCTGAGCAATTGCTTGGTCTTTTCATAGGCATCATCGATCAGCTTCCTCACTTCCTGATCGATCATTTTTGCTGTCTCGTCGGAATACGGTTTGGTGAATGTCGTTTCCTGTTGCGGGTCGTAGAAGCTAATGTTCCCGATCTTATCATTCATTCCATAGACCGTAACCATGGCGTAAGCGATCCGGGTGATCTGCTGGAGATCGTTCTGCGCACCGGTGGAGATCTTGTTGAAAAAGATCTCTTCACTGGCCCGGCCACCCAGTGTCATACATATCTGGTCAGTAAGTTGGTCAATATTGTAGAGGTATTGTTCCTTTGGTGTATACTGGGCATAACCCAGAGCCGCGGTACCCCTTGGTACGATCGTTACTTTCAGCAGCGGGTAAGCATGCTCCAGGTACCAGCCACAGACGGCGTGACCGGCTTCATGGAAGGCAATAATCTTTTTTTCCTCAGGTGAAATGATCTTGTTCTTTTTCTCCAACCCACCAATGACACGGTCCACCGCATCCTGGAAATCCTGCATGTCCACCGCTTCTTTATTCTTACGGGCCGCGATGAGTGCCGCTTCGTTACAAACATTGGCGATATCGGCACCGGCAAAACCGGGTGTTTGTTCCGCAAGCTTATGAATATCGAGTGTCTTGGATATCTTGATCGGTTTGAGGTGCACCTTGAAGATCGCTTCACGACCGACAAGATCGGGCTTATCAATAGAGATCTGCCTGTCGAAACGTCCCGGGCGGAGCAGGGCTGTATCCAGTACATCCGGGCGGTTGGTAGCTGCCAGGACGATGATGCCTACATCCGTTCCAAATCCATCCATTTCCACCAGCAACTGGTTCAGGGTGCTTTCTCTTTCATCGTTGCTCATCATGGCATTCTTTCCTCTTGCACGACCGATTGCATCGATCTCATCAATGAATATGATACAGGGGGCTTTTTCCCTTGCCTGTTTGAAAAGGTCTCTTACACGACTAGCTCCCACACCGACAAACATTTCCACGAAATCGGAACCACTCAGGCTAAAGAAAGGAACCTGGGCTTCCCCCGCTACAGCTTTTGCGAGCAGCGTCTTACCCGTGCCGGGAGGACCGATCAGTAAAGCGCCTTTAGGGATCTTACCGCCAAGGTTGGTATACTTTTTTGGATTCTTTAAAAAGTCTACGATCTCCATCACTTCCACCTTAGCCTCATCGAGGCCGGCAACATCAGCAAACGTGATATTCACTTTTGTTCCCTTATCGAACAGAGTAGCTTTTGATTTACCGATATTGAAAATACCACCGGGCCCGGCGCCGCCACCGGCCCCACCACCCATTTTACGCATGAGCAATATCCAGAGACCGACAAAAAGAAGCACCGGTAATAAGAATTGGAGTATTCCGCCAAACCAATCCCTTTCACTTTTCACCTCGTACAAAACTCTTTTGTCATTCGTCACATTGTTCTCCTTATAAAAATCATCCATCTGCTTTTCAAAATCACCGGAATATTTAAACGCCATATGTGGGCCCTTCTCACTTATCTTGCCGGTGATGCCCTCTTTTAGCGCTGTCTTGTATTTTTCAACAGCCGGTTTGGTCAGGTATACCTTTACATTCTTACGGTTGTCTATTATTTCATATTTACTTACCTCACCAGCCAGTACCATGTTCTTAAAAGCAACACTATTTGTTTTCGCAGCATTGGGCGAGAAGGGGCCAAACAACTGGAAGCCGATCAGTACGGCAAAAATGATGGCATAGATCCAGTAAATACTAAACCGGGGACCCTTGCGGGGCGGCTGGTTGGGGTCATCCCCCGGACGGTTGCCAATTCGTTGTGGCCGGTTATCTTCTCTCTTGGGTTCTTGTGCCATATATTTTTCTCCTGTGTTCCTGCTATTTAATGATAATTACTATAAAAAGTTGGCAGCATTGCGCTATTTAACATTCTCCCTGTGTTCTTCCCCGATCGCATCGCTCCACATTTCTTCCAGTTTATAAAATTTCCTGCTCTCGGGCAGCATAATATGTACTACTACGTTCACATAATCGATCAATACCCATTGCAGCTGCTGGAAACCTTCATGGTGATAAGGCCCTTCGTCGCATTTTTCCCTTACCCTGTTCTCCACGTTATCAGCAATGGCCCTTAACTGGGGTTGGTTACTGGCTTCGCAGATAATAAAAAAATCAGCGACCGCTTCATTTATTTTCTTCAGGTTGAGAGAGACGATATATTCCCCCTTTTTCTCCTGGATTGCTGCAATGATGGTTTTGATGATTTTTGAGCTCTTCGTTAACCGTGCTGCACTTTTCTTGCGGTTGGTCAGTACTGCCAAATGTTCCAAATATGTAGTTGTTTTTCGTTTATTGTTTATTCCGAAGGAATCCCTTCGGAATAGTTTTGGTTGGGGTTCACCTATTTATTCAACCCTAAACCATAAACTCTGTTACTTTGTCAAAAATAGCAATTAATTGCCAGAACCTCCTTCCACAAAGCCCCTTGGTTCCCCTTTCCTTGAACTGCAATCGGTTGAAAGTACCAACAACTATGCCCGGGAACAGATAAAGGCCGTCAGCCTGCCAGAAAATGCCGGCGGCTACCAACAGGCCCTGCACGGAACCGCTATTTTTGCCCATGAACAGTTGACGGGAAAAGGTCAGCGGAACAAGACCTGGAATTCGGAAAAAGGCTCCAATATCATCCTCAGCCTGGTCATAAAGCCACAGCCATTGCAGCTTGCGGCACAATTCCAGTTAAATGCCTGTGTAGCAGTGGCGGTGCATGAATTTTTTATGAAATATGCCGGGGATGATACAAAAATAAAATGGCCCAATGATCTCTACTGGCAGGACAGAAAGGCAGGGGGTGTTCTAATAGAGTCATTAGTCAGGAGTCGGGAGTCAGGAAAAGGAAGTTCAGCGTCGGGTCCCGATAGCTATCGGGAAGAGAAACGTGCGGCACAATGGGAATGGGCAATCATCGGCATGGGTATAAATATCAATCAAACGGTTTTCCCGGCTGAGCTGCCCAACCCAGTTTCACTAAAACAAATTACCGGGAAAAATTTTAATGCGGTTGATTTCGCCAAAGAATTGTGTACGGTGCTCGATGAAAGATTCAATGAATTGATCAATCATGGTTTTGATAGAATTTATTCAACATACCTGCTTCATCTCTACAAAAAAAATGAAAAAGTAAGGTTGAAAAAAGACAACCGCGTCTTTGAAGCGATTATAAAAACCATAACCCCTGCTGGGCGTTTGGTTGTACAACATGCAATCGAAGAAGAATTTGGTTTCGGGGAAGTGGAATGGCTAATCTAAATCCTTCCTGGTTTCTTATTCCCTGCCTACCGGCAGGCAGGCTTATTTCTTATTCTTAACCCCTCTCCATAATACAAAATTCCTCGAAATAGTAAATCCCCAGCGGAACTGGCCCTTGCCCCAGGATGTGATCGTGCGGGGAATAAAACGATTTTCAAGGATCTCTGTAGCATTGGTGAAATTCAGGCGGAAGATATGGCCGGAGGTGATGATCTCGAATCCGATACCCAGTGGATCGTAGAATTTGATATTATCATTTATTCTAAACGAATCTTCCACCGCCTCTTTGCGGAAGGGATGGAAATAATCGACAAGCAGGTTTAGCCTGTTTTGCACCAGCGGAACTTTGATCGCTCCACCAAGAGCAAACATGCTTTTCTGATCGTAAGAGATGGAATAGCCCCGGGTCATAAAAGTGGGCAGCAGTTCGGCACTTACTTTCCCCATTTTTTTTGCGATGATCAGCTGGAAAACGTTACTGGTTCTGTCTCCAAAATCTTCAAAACTGTTTTCCTGCCCGGGAAAGGCATTGGCTTTCTGGGAAGAAACAACGGTGTTCGCGAAAAGGGTGATGGCCAGGGGATGAGAAGGATCATTCTCATATTGCTGCAATAATTGGTATTTCAAACCGAGTTCCCAGAGATTTTGCACAAGACCCGCGCCTTTTGAACGGGCCGCGATCAGGTCGAAGTGATCACCCAACCCGATATTAAATGCTATCCTGATATCGGAAGCATTGTCCAGCCCGAAAAAACGTTTGATACCCCCATTACTCCCGGCGAGGTCGCCAAAATTATGGGTGACCTTAAATGCCATCTTACCTTTACCGGTGACTTCAGGGGTATTGGCATTGATGACTTTGTCCGAACTGAATATTTGTACAGGTTTTTTCTCTTTTTCATCCTGAGCGGATAACTGAAGGGAAACCAGTAATGTGATAAGGGTAAAAATTCGTTTCATCGGTTCTCTGTTTTTTTATGAGTAATCGTTTGTCAACCGCAACTGGTTGCCTGTAACCGCCTGATAAATTAAAGTAATCCACTGATAATCTGCAAGAAAACTCTTTGCACGGCTGTGCATAAGCTAACTGAACGCTGCTATTATTTCTTCAGCATGCGTCTTATTCTTTGGTTTTTTAAAGATCTTCCGGATCATACCTTTCTCATCGATCACGAAAGTGGTGCGCAGCACACCCATGTACACCCGGCCAAAAAGTTTTTTCATATCCCAGACCCCGTATTTTTCAAGTACCTCATGCGTGGAATCAGCCAGCAAGGGAAAAGGCAGTTTGTATTTTATTTCAAATTTCTTTTGAGTGCTGGCTATATCGGGACTAACCCCTAGCACTTCAAATCCGTTTTTTAAAAGGAAGGTATAATTATCCCGTAAGTTGCAGGATTCGACGGTGCAGGTAGGTGAACCGGCTTCGGAGTAAAAATAGAGCACGAGTTTTTTCCCTTTATAATCGGCCAGCGATACATTTTTCCCATCCTGGTAGGTGCCGGAGAATGAGGGAGCTTTCTCGCCTTCTTTTAGTGTAATCATGTTCTTTGATTCTGGATTCTCGTTACTGGTTTATTTCTTTTTTGCCGAAGCTTTCTTTTTTACAGTTCCCGCTTTTTTCTTGCTGCTTCCCTTTTTTACTGTTTTCTTCTTCGGGGGAGGCGGTGTATAGGGCTCCCGCTTGAACCACCATGTCTTTGTTGTAATGTTCCCAGCATGATCGGTAGCGGTTGCTTTTAAATGATGAACACCGTAGGGACAGCGTTCGTCGAATTGATAGATCCAGTTGCGGCTTTTATCATTGGTAAAGCGGATCCACTGGCTGTCGAGTTCTACCCGGAAATTTTTAACGATGCCAAAATTATCTGTTGGGGTAAACAGGACCCGGCTGGCCGCACTTAAATTAATAGTATCACCATTTCCCCCCCGGTAGCTATCGGGGTCGTTAATGGACGGTGCTGTAAGATCCGCCACTGCCTGGAATGTACCAAAGTCTGCAAATGATGCCGTAAGCCATTCCCCTTCCCATTTTGCTTTGCGGATTGTATTGCCTTTGGAGCTTCGGATGATCATTATTTTATCTTTCCACTCTTCGGGGATCTCTCTTGCCGGTTTGATCCGGACCTTAAAATCTTCATGCACCGGGTAGCTGGCATCATTCACCTGGTGCTGGGCGGATACGGTGTATCCTGTTGCTGCATTGTTCCTAAAATATAAAACAGGCACCGTATCATAGAGGCATCCTTCGGGTAACCGCAGGACAAAATCATTTTTTTCAAGAACATTCTCCTGGTTGGGTGCAAACTGGATCGTAGAATAATTAGTGGGGGCTTTGACCAGGCTATCATCATGCTGAATAGTAAAGTTGAGCTGAGCCGTATTCCCGAATGCGTCTTTTACATCCACGCTGATAAGATGGATAAGTGTATCAGTTAATTCAAAGATCCCGTTACCCTTTATAGGTTTATAAGCAGTCCCCCTTTCACCCGGCAGCAGGGAAAGGTGCTGGAAATAAGCGCCCCCGTTCTTTTTAAGCCGGTAGTCAATATGGGAATTGATATAAACCGTTTCATTGTAGTCAATACTATCCAGCACAAAACTCAGTTGTGGCTCCTCATCCAGGTAAAATTTGGCAGAGTAGATCCCGTCAGGACTGCCGGAACTACTCATCCTGTCGTAAGCCTGTATTGCAAAACTTATTTTACTCAACCCTGTTTTTAGCACCGGCAGTTTGGGAATGATATAGCCGCTGTCCGTATTTTTCAAAGAAAAGAATACCGGCGTTTGTTCATATACACTTTTGCTGCGGTCATACATGGCCAGTTTGACAATGCTTGGCGCTACATTATCCCCGATCGGAAAATCGAACAGAAGGGGGTTGAAACGTTTCTCCGTTTTGGTATTAAATATCTCGAAATGCAGGTGTGGCCCCTGTGAACCGCCCGTGTTACCACTATACGCAATGAATGCTCCTTTTGTCAAGGGGAACCTATCTTTATTAAAGTCCAGTTCTATCGCCCAGCTTTCCTGTTTATACTGTTGCTCTGTAACATATTCTTCCAGCGCAGGAAAAAAATCATTGAGGTGGGCATACAGGGTGGAAAGACCGTTCGGGTGATTAATTATAATAAAACGCCCAAAGCTTTGAGGTCGTATGCCGATATGAGCGATATATCCATCGGCGGCTGCATAAACCGGCAGGTTTTCTTTGGCACCGGTGCGGATATCGAGTCCCATATGCCAGTGATCCGGCCGGAGTTCCCCGAAATTAGCCGCCAGTTCCATCGGTATTCCCAGCGGGTGACGGAAATAATAACGGGGAAAAGAAGGTAGTTGTGCCCCGGGGTACAACGAAACCAAAACCAGCGCCGTCAGTAATAAAACCCTCAACTGCATATGCAAAAATAAGTATATCAAAAACACCCGTATTAGTAATAGGCCAAACCCGCTGTTGTTTGTATCTTTTCGTTCTTGATTATGACGATGAAAAAACTTTTGTGGCTGTTGCCACTCGCCACGATATTATGTGCGTGCCCGTTCGAGTCAACGGTACCGCTTTCGCCTGTCCCGCAAGAGGCCGTTGATAGCAGTCTGGTGGGCTACTGGTATGGCATTGTTAAAGATGGCAGTGATTTTTTCGGTATCGAAGCGCTGGATATCACGCAGCGATCCGATTCGGTGTATTCCATCACCCGTTACGGGAAGGCGGTAAAAGGGGATATCATCCTGCCGGATACAGCTTATTTCACCGGTTATATCTCCCGTATCGGGGAGATGCGGTTCATGAATATCGAAGGAACTGTCACCATGAGAGATACAAAAAGTAAAAAATCACCAAAAATGATCACTTCCAAAGTCTATTATGCCTCTGTGATAGACAGGAGTCATGATACGCTGGAAGTGAAAACCATCACAGAGAATTTCTCCGTGAAGAAATTTTTCAACCGCCCGGAGGATTTTCAACAGGCTGTAAGCAACCAGCTGAACCAGCAGAAAAATGTTTTTGACGACCAGTATTCTCTCAAATACAGGAAGATACCCAGGCCTCCGGCGGGAAAATCCTTCTAACGTTAAACAAAGATGGCCCTCGTGTTAATCTTAATTTTAATCCTCCTGGTCATCGGCGTTTGCTCCTATTTTATTTCCCGGTCTGTATACCGGAGCCAGGTAAGAAATGAATACAAAAATCCCGCCTTGGCGGCCACGCTTGTTTTCTTGCTTGCTTTTGCGATTCTTACTGCCGCTGTTTTTTTCCTGGTCATTAAAAATATCCGGATCACGCGATAGCTGATCGATTTTTCGTCAACTTTTTTCTCCTGATCAACCATTCCGCGAATAACAGGTTGGGTACAAATCCAAGCCAGGCATCAACCTGGTAAAGTGTAAGTGGTGCGATCACAAATAGTCCCGAGAGGACAGCTTTCCAGGTACGCAAGGTAATCGCCGAAAAAGTGAGCGCATAGCTACGTATCATAAACTGTTTGTGTGCGTTGATATTTCCTTTCCTTATTTCTAAAAAGGCGCGCAGTGTAAACCAAAACCATAAACTATCAAGGATGATAAATGCGAGCCGCCCAGGAAAAAGACCATTCGCATAAAAAGCCATCAACATGCCGGCTGGAAAATTGATGAACAGGATATTGAATACATAAACCCTTCCCATAATACGATGAAGCTTTTTCTGTTCTTTCCGGATAGTGGAAGAAAATTGCGTAAAGCCAGCAAGGAGGGTTAGAATGCCTGTAAAAACATGAATATAAAAAGCGGTACGCCAAACCCTGTTATGGATATGCTCCTGCTTCACTTTCAGGAAACCGGCATCCGGCCGGAAGCTGAAATGATCGGAAATGATCCGCAGCATCAGGAATGTAGCGGCAGTCAGCAGCAGGTATACCAATATGTCCCTGACCGTATTTCTTACCAGGCTTTGTACCATTCTGCTTTAATCATTCAAATGTAAGTGAAAGCAAAAAGTCGATGCATAGATTAACATTTTCCAACAGAAATTAGCTCTTTATTTCCCTGCATTCCCTTAGTTTTGCGTCCCGACAGTCATCGGGATTTTCTATATCATTTTTTGACCAAAGCTTTATTTTTGGTTCACTGTCCCGATGCTCGTCGGGATTTTTTCATAACGATCACTGCCATTTTACTTAAAAACAAAAAATGCCAAAAGACAATTCGATCACTTCGGTGCTGATTATTGGCTCGGGTCCCATCATTATCGGGCAGGCCTGTGAATTTGATTATTCGGGAACGCAAGCTGCCCGGAGTTTACGGGAAGAAGGAGTAAAGGTCATTCTGATCAATAGCAATCCAGCTACCATTATGACGGACCCGATGATGGCTGACCGGGTTTACCTGTTGCCCCTAACCGTCGAAAGTATTGAACAGATATTGCAGGAGAACCAAATCGATGCGGTGTTACCGACCATGGGAGGACAAACAGCGCTAAACCTTGCCAAAGAAGCGGAGGACCTTGGTATCTGGAAGCAGTACAATGTCCGGCTGATCGGAGTTGATATCAAAGCGATTGATAAAGCAGAAGACCGGGAAAAGTTCAGGCAATGGATGATCGCCCTGGGAGTACCTGTGGGACAGGCAAAAACGGCTAACTCTTATTTGGAGGGAAAAGAATTTGCACAGGAGATAGGATTCCCTCTTGTTATCCGTCCCTCTTTTACTTTAGGCGGTACCGGTGGTGGTTTTGTACATGATAAAGATGATCTAGACGAAGCGCTGAACCGCGGTTTGCAGGCATCCCCTATCCATGAAGTGCTGGTGGAAAAAGCCGTACTCGGCTGGAAGGAATTTGAATTGGAGTTGCTGAGAGATGCAGCTGATAATGTTTGTATCATTTGCACCGTGGAGAATTTTGACCCAATGGGCGTGCATACCGGTGACTCCATTACGGTAGCGCCTGCGATGACGCTAAGTGATACGGCGATGCAGCTGATGCGGAATACTGCTATCCGGATGATGCGGGACCTGGGAAATTTTGCCGGAGGTTGTAATGTCCAGTTTGCACTCAACCCCGATACAGAAGAGATCATCGCGATCGAGATCAACCCGAGGGTAAGCCGTTCCTCCGCGCTTGCGAGTAAGGCGACAGGTTATCCCATTGCTAAGATCGCCGCTAAGCTGGCCATTGGTTACCACCTGGACGAACTGGAAAACCAGATCACTAAAACCACATCAGCCTATTTTGAACCGGCGTTGGATTACGTGATCGTCAAAATACCCCGCTGGAATTTCGATAAGTTCAAAGGAGCGAATGATACGCTTGGACTGCAAATGAAAAGCGTGGGCGAGGTAATGGCGATCGGGAGAAGTTTTACCGAAGCGATCCAGAAAGCCTGCCAGAGCCTTGAAAATAATGCTATTGGCCTGGGCTATTATGGCAAGAGCATGATGCATGCGGAAGAACTGCTCGAGTATATCAAAATACCTAAATGGGATCGGCTTTTCCGGATCAAGGATGCCCTGATGGCAGGAATTTCCGTAGGAACGATCTCCAAAGCCACCAATGGGATCGACCGCTGGTTCCTCTACGAGATCCAGAAGATCTGCACGATTGAAAAAGAAATTGCGAAATACGACCTGGATACGCTTCCTCTTGAATTATTAAGGGAAGCCAAGGTTAATGGATTCAGTGATGAACAGATCAGCCGGATCACCGAACATGGTGATGAAGAAGATGTCTACCAAAAAAGGAAAGAGGCAGGGATTACACGTGTCTATAAAATGGTGGATACCTGTTCCGCCGAATTTGAAGCAAAGACCCCTTATTTCTATTCCACTTTTGAAGAAGGCAACTACAACGAAAGCAAAGTATCTGATAAAAAGAAGATCATTGTTCTTGGTTCGGGACCGAACAGGATCGGCCAGGGTATTGAGTTTGACTATTGCTGTGTACACGGACTACTGGCCATCAAGGAATGCGGGTATGAAGCCATTATGGTGAATTGTAATCCTGAAACGGTGAGTACGGATTTCGACATGGCGGACAAGCTTTATTTCGAACCGGTTTACTGGGAACATCTCTGGGAGATCGTCGAACACGAAAAACCAGATGGCGTTATTGTGCAATTGGGCGGGCAGACGGCTTTGAAGCTGGCTGAAAAGCTACACCAGAAAGGAATCAAGATCATCGGCACTTCTTACGACAGTTTGGACATTGCGGAAGACCGTGGTCGTTTCAGCGACAGGTTGAAAGAACTGGATATCCCCTACCCCGATTATGGCACAGCCTGGTCGGTAGATGAAGCAGTCATTGTTGCCAATAAAGTTGGCTATCCTGTATTGGTGCGCCCCTCCTATGTACTTGGCGGGCAGCGAATGCGGATTGTTTTGAACGATGAAGAAGTCGAAAAAGCGGTTGTTAGCTTATTAAAACATTTACCCGGTAATAAAATCCTGATCGATCATTTTCTTGACCGCTGCCAGGAAGCAGAGATCGATGCGATCTTTGACGGCGATGATTTTCATGTCATGGGAGTAATGGAGCATATCGAGCCGGCAGGTATCCACTCTGGCGACAGCAATGCCGTGTTGCCTGCATTTAATCTTACGCCACTGATCGTTCATACCATGGAAGAATATGCAGAAAAGATCGCACGGGAATTAAAAATAAAAGGGCTGATCAATATCCAGTTCGCCATTAAGAATGATAAAGTATTTGTGATCGAAGCCAATCCAAGGGCCTCCAGGACGACTCCTTTCATCGCCAAAGCCTACCAGATACCCTATCTTAATATTGCCACCAAGGTCATGCTCGGCACACATAAATTGAAAGAATTCACCTTTGAGAAAAAGCTAAAAGGTTTTGCCATTAAGGAACCTGTTTTTAGTTTCAATAAATTTCCGGGTGTGAACAAGGAGCTGGGACCCGAAATGAAAAGCACGGGCGAGGCGATCCGTTTTATCAAAGATCTGCGGGATCCTTATTTCCGGCAATTGTACAAGGACAGGAGCATGTATTTGAGCAAATAGCCCATAAAAAGGCAAACCCACCAACGGGATCTATTCCGCTGATGGGCTTAAAGTTTAATGGTTAATGGTCGTTGATCAGGACCCCTCGAAATTCTGGCAGTTGGTTTTGGTCCCTGTTCTTGAATATGGTGGTGGCCGGCAAATAATCTTAACTCGTTACTACGTAATAAAAATACGCCCGTTGTGATCGGCTTCCGGTTTTAATTTCTTCTATAATTGGCTCTACTCCGGCTATCAATGTTGACATTAATTTTCTTATTAACTGATTTACAATATATTATTGATTTGTATTTGCCTTATTGATTTGTACCATTCCTCCCCTAATTTAGCCTCAGTTTTACTATCCTGGCTAAATAAACTACCATGAAAACATCATCGGCATTCCTCTGGCAGCTGATCCGCTCACTGAGCAGCAATGAAAAACTCTTTTTTAAAAGGAATTTCGCCGGACCCGGTTCCTCCGAGAAACGAGTATATGTAAAACTGTTTGACGCCATTGCTTCGCAAAAAAAATATAACGAACAGGCGATCCTGGATAAATTTCATCCCTTCCTGGCAAAAAAGAATATCGCTTCACAAAAACATTACTTGCAGCGACAGGTATGCGATGCCATTGTTCAATATGACAACCGCAACAATGCAGGCCAGGACATATATAACCAGATTAGTCTCATCCGCATTTACAGGAAGAAAGGATTATTGGATGAAGCGCATATCATCTGGAAGAAAGCCGTCGCCAAAGCAAGGGAAACCGAATCCTTTGCCCTGCTAAACCTCTTAAAGACAGAATTCGAGAAAATGGTGTTGTTCAGCAGTCTTCATACAAAATACGACGAACTCCACTCCGTTTTTAAAGGCCATATCATCAGCTACAATCAATACGCGGAGATGATCACCCTGCGGGATATTTACACCGAAACGTTGTTGCTAAAAAGAAAAGTTCATTTTGACCTCGATGAGGAAGCAAAGACCAAGATCGTTTTCCTGCTGAAACAGGTAAATGGCAGCAAGACCCTATTACAGGATCAGTCATTCTGGTTCCGGCATTATTACCGGATGACCAAAGCCACCTTGTTGTACCTGATGAATGATATCCCGGGCTCCATGGAATTGCTCGAGAAAGTGCTGGACGATTGGAAAAAAAAACCAGGCTTCATCAAAACTAATGGCGAATATTATATCGAACTGATGTATATGATCAATTATGCCGGCATCCTCCATGGATCGTATAATTATGTAAGCAATGCTTTTAATGACCCGATCAATGACGGAATTGAAGACCCTTCCCAACGAGCCAATTTTGAAGCCATTAAGTATCTCGCACTGAATAAAATATTCAATAAGACCGCACGATACGATGAAGTGGAAAACCTTGTCGGTTTTATGAAACAGAAATACCGGCAATGGGAACCTGCCTTGAATTCCGATCTCAACAGGACGGTCAATCTTTCCCTGGGCATAGCCTGTTTTGTGCTGGAGCAATACAATGATGCGTTGTACTTTACCAAAAGAGGCATTACCTATTTCAAGGACGGCACCCGTGAAGAGCATTCCGCCATGGCAAATATTCTTTTACTGCTGATCACGTATAACCTTGACAATTCCAGGCTTTTTGATGCGCAATACAGGACGACGTACACCTATTTTTACAAGCAAAAGAAAAAAAATCCTTTTGAGACAGCCCTGGTACAATGCCTGCACCGCAGCTTTTACCTGAAAGAGAATAAGGCAAAGATCAAAGAATACGAGAAAGCACTGGAAGTGTTTGATAAGAATAAGGATGACCTGGTGCAGCGGATGAGTTTCAGTATTTTTAATTATCCCGGCTGGCTGATCAGCAAAACGCAACGGATCTCCTACCGCGAATACGTAGAAAAAAAGGTCCGGCAGGGAATAGTAGTAGAGGGATAGTTTGTACCTTGATCGTATGAATAAAGAGATACAGTCGATCATCCGACGGTTGGAAAATATTAATAGCGGCGAACCCTGGTTTGGCAGAGCTGTTTATTCGATCCTTGAAGAAATAGATCCAAAAAAAACATTTACCCGGCCGAACAATTCGGAGCATTCACTGGCAGAGCTCCTTTACCATATGATCACCTGGGCGGATTTTACCCTGAAAAGGATCGAGGGCGACAAAATAAATGACCTGGCCGCGGCAGAAGAACTTGACTGGAGAATGATCGACCCAAAGATCCATACCTGGAAAAAAGGTCTCGTGGAATTCAAATCCATCCATAAAAAAATAACGGACCTGCTCAAAACAAAGGATGATGATTTTTTAAAGGAGAACGTCGATTACCGGAAATACGATTATCGTTTTCTCATCAACGGCCTGATCGAGCACAATATTTATCACCTTGGCCAGGTTGCTTACCTTAAAAAATTACTGGACTGATATAACCCGGAAGTGGTATTGTTAATTTACCAAAGGGTTCCTAACTTTTCAGCATGAGGCGGTATGGTGCGGACCTGTGGAAGAGGACTCCCTTTTTAAAGCTCTTACTGGCAATGATGACGGGGATATTATTGCAATGGTATTGCCGTTTCGATATTTCCGTTTGGATAATTATTCTCCCTACAGGGTTGAGCCTGTTACTGGCCTTCTTCTTTATCCCTCTTTTCAATCGCTATCGCTTTTCTTTTGTAAATGCTGTTGTAACAGCCCTACTCTTTATTTCAACCGGTGCTATATTGGCCTGGAGCAGGGATACCAGGAATGATGAAAAATGGTTCGGTAATTTTTTGGGGGGAGATGATGCGCTCGTTGTTAGTTTAGATGAGATCCCGGTAGAGAAAACAAGATCGGTCAAGGCAGTTGCCCGGGTCAATTATTTTATCCGTAATGGCAAGACGCTCCCGGTAAAAGGAAAACTGATCCTTTATTTCAGCAAAGACTCGTTACCTCCAATAAATTATGGTGAGCAGCTGATTTTCAAAAAACCTGTCCAGGAGATACGGAATGCAGGAAATCCGGGTGGCTTTAACTATAAACGATATGCTCTTTTCCAGGGGATCACCCACCAGGTTTATCTTAAACAGGGTGAGTTTGAGAGAATAGAGAGCAATACAGGAAGCCGGTTCAGGAAATTCATCTATTCATCCCGGGAGAAAGTACTGGCCATCCTCCGCAGCTATATCAAAGGAGAAAAAGAACTGGGCCTGTCCGAAGCATTGCTGATCGGGTACAAGAACGACCTGGATCAATCACTGGTGCAAGCTTACACCAATACCGGCGTGGTGCATATCATTGCTATTTCGGGCTTACATCTTGGCCTTATCTACTGGTTGCTTGCCTTACTACTGAAACCTTTACAGCAAAAAAGAAAGATGCGATGGCTGAGAAGCCTGCTAATTATTGCCGGTTTGTGGTTGTTCAGTCTGCTTGCGGGAGCGCAACCTTCCATCCTGCGTTCCGCACTGATGTTTACCTGCATTGTACTGGGCGAGTCATTGACAAGAAGGACCTCCATTTATAATACGATGTCGCTCTCCGCCTTTATTCTTTTACTTATCAATCCATATTGGCTATGGGATGTGGGTTTCCAGTTATCCTATGCTGCGGTGCTGAGCATTATTATTTTTATGCGGCCTATTTACAACTGGTTCTACATAAAAAACAAAGCATTGGATTTTCTATGGAAAATGAATGCTGTCACGCTGGCGGCGCAGGTTTTGACAGTACCATTGAGCATTTATCATTTTCACCAGTTCCCCAATCTATTCCTGCTTACCAATTTCCTGGCCGTCCCGCTTTCCAGCATCATCTTACTCGCGGAGATCTTGCTTTGTCTTCTTTCGGTGATCCCATCTGCCGCCCTACTAACTGGCCAACTCATCACCGTATTGATTGGCCTTATGAACCGTTATATCCAACACATTGAAACGATCCGGTTTGCTGTCTGGAATGGACTACAGCTCAGCCTGCTGCAAGCTATCCTGCTTATTCTTTTTGCATCATTCACCAGCTACTGGCTGATGGAACGATCAGTAACGGGTCTGAAACTGGGATTACTCGCCCTGCTGGGTTTTGTTGCTATCCGTTCTCACTCGTTCATCCAAAGTGAACAGCAGGAAAAACTGATCGTTTACAATGTGCCAAAAAAAAGGGCAGTAGATATCATAAAAGGAAGAAACTATTATTTCCTGGGTGACAGTGAACTGGTCGGTAGTGAGTTTGCGGGAAATTTTCACTTAAAGCCATCAAGGATATTGCAAAGGATATCATCAATGAATGCTCCCGCTGAGCTGGTACATCAGAATAATTACCTGGACTACCGGGGAAAACATATACTGTTGCTGGGCAAAGCAATTTATTTTCCCGAGCAGGTACAAAAACCGATCATAGATCTGCTGATCCTATCGAACAACTCAAAATTATACATAAAAAAACTGGCTGGATCCCTGCAGATCAAACAGGTGGTCATAGATGGTTCGGTACCATCCTGGAAGTCCAACTACTATAAAAAAGATTGCGATTCATTAAAAATCCCCTGGCATGATGTGAGTGTGAGCGGAGCTTTTGTAATGAACCTGCAGTGACCTACCTTTGCGACCTGCCTGCCAAAGCTTAAAAGAAGCCCCAATCAATTTATGAATAAAAAGATCCGATCAGCACTTATTTCTGTTTTTTATAAAGACGGTCTGGAAAATATCATCCGCCTGCTGTCCGAAAAAGGAATTACCATTTATTCAACCGGTGGCACACAGGAATTTATTGAAAAGCTGGGTGGTAAAGTTGTCCCGGTGGAAGAACTGACCAGCTACCCCTCCATACTCGGGGGTCGTGTAAAGACCTTACACCCTTCAGTATTTGGTGGTATTCTTGGAAAAAGAGACGATACCAGCCATGTAAAGGAAATGAAAGAGTATAATATACCTGAAATTGATTTAGTGATCGTGGATCTCTACCCTTTTGAAGAAACAGTTGCGGAGGTGTTTTCCTCCTCCTTTGGAGAGCTTGTCCCGCAAAAGCGGGAGGGTCAGGGGGAGGTCGAACAAAAAATTATTGAAAAGATCGATATCGGCGGTCCTTCCATGATCCGCGGCGCAGCAAAGAATTTTAAAGATGTGGTTGTGGTCGCCGCAAAAAAAGACTATGCCGGTTTGGAAAAATTACTGAGTGAGCAAAATGGCGAAACCTCTCTTGACCAACGAAGAGATTTTGCCGCAAAAGCTTTTGAAGTAGTGGCGCATTATGATGTAGCGATCGCGAAATATTTCAATTTACCCGCCGGACAGGCAGGCTCATCTGAATCCCAGTATTTTTTAGAATCGATCGCCCATCCTAAAGCGATGCGCTATGGTGAAAATCCTCACCAGGCGGGGTTTTTTTATGGAGACCTGGATAAGCTATTTGAGCAGCTCAATGGGAAAGAACTTTCGTACAATAATTTGGTTGATGTGGATGCAGCTTTACAGTTGATAAGGGAGTTTGATACTCCCCTCTCCCCCGGGAGAGGGGTTGGGGCTGAGGTGTTTGCCATTATCAAGCATACCAATGTATGCGGGGTGGCCCAGAAAGCAACGGTGAAAGCGAGCTGGGATGCAGCCCTGGCTGGTGATCCGGAAAGCGCATTTGGTGGTGTGTTGGTTTGTAACGGCACTATCGGCAAAACAACTGCTGAAGCAATCAATGAAATATTTTTTGAAGTCTTGATCGCTCCATCATTTGATGAAGAGGCACTGATCATTTTAAGATCCAAAAAGAACAGGATATTATTAAGGCACAAGGAACAAGACACAAGGCACAAGGAACAAGGCACAAGGAACAAGGAACAAGCCAGGTCCCAAATGTACCGGTCGTTGCTGAATGGTGTATTGATACAAGGAACAGACAACGGCAATTTTGCTGAATGGAAAGAAGCCGGTGGCAGGGAAACTACAGCAGCAGAAAAAGATGATCTCGTCTTTGCCAACCTGGTCTGTAAACATTTAAAATCGAATGCGATCGCGTTGGTGAAAAATAAACAACTGATCGGTAAAGGATGTGGGCAAACCAGCCGTATCGATTCTCTACGGCAGGCTGTGGAAAAAGCTAAGCAATTTAAGTTTGACCTTACCGAAGCCGTTATGGCCAGCGATGCTTTTTTCCCTTTTGATGATTGTGTGAAACTGGGGCATGATGCCGGAATCACTGCATTTATCCAGCCAGGTGGCTCTATCCGTGACAAGGATTCAATAGAATATTGTAAAAAAAATAACCTGGCAATGGTGATTACAGGCTTAAGACATTTCAAACATTAATGAATTTTTTCGATTTTCATAAAGCGATCATTCAGTCCTCTGCTGATTCATTAAGGAAACTGGCGGTATTCAATCCTCTTACGATCCGGAAAAAAGGGACCAGGTCAAAAGCCCTTTTCGCACTGGGGTTGGTTTGTGTGTTATGGGGTACCACCTGGATCGCTTCCAAGGAAGGTGTGCGGCATATGCCCGCCCTGCAAATGGCCGGTATACGCCAACTGATCGCCGGTTCACTGTATGTTGGTTTCTTCCTTTACAAAAAAATCCCTTTACCAAAAGGAAAAGAGTGGATCCCTATTCTTGTGTTGAGTTTTCTCAATTTCATCATGAGCAACGGTCTCAGCACCTGGGGAGTGAAATATATTTCTGCGGGCCTTGGGTCGATCATGGGGGCGATATTCCCATTGTGGCTGGTCGTGATCGGTTTATTTATCTCCAAAGAAAAACTTCCGGGAAAAGCCCTACTTGGTTTGTTGTTGGGGTTTGGCGGAGTATGCGTCATTTTCTATGAACACCTCCAGGACTTCCTGGTGCCGGATTTCCGTTTCGGTATATTGTTATCATTGATAGCTACATGGACCTGGGCCTTTGCCACACTTTATACCAAAAAACAAGCAGCAAATTTCAATCCTTATTTCAGCCTGGGTCTCCAGATGCTGATCTCCGGAATTACATTGATCAGTTTTACAGGGATCACGGGCAATGCGATCCCCCTCGGGCATATCGCCTGGCAATCCTGGGCGGCCATTGCTTATCTTATCCTCTTCGGTTCACTGATCGCATTTATCGCTTATTTGTATGCCCTCCAAAATCTTCCTACCGAACAGGCATCTATCTATGCTTATATCAACCCGATGGTAGCTGTATTGTGTGGATGGTTGGTGTTCAATGAAAGAGTGAGCATTTTCATCATTGTCGGCGGGTTCGTTACACTACTGGGAGTATATCTTGTCAACAAAGCCTTTAAAATAATACCCCCGCCTGAACAACCCGAAACTGAGGGAATTTAAGTGCTTGATTCCTGGATGAACCGCTCATAGATATCTTTCCAACCGGCAAATAAACCGTCGGTTCCCAGGAAAGTATTATGCCAGATACTGATAAAAGTTCCGTTTACTTTTTTCACCACCTTGTAATAATGGCGCATTTCTTCCAGTGCTTCTAAAGGAGAGAACTTTTGCTCAAAGAAAGAATTGGCGTCCATATAGCAGAAAGGCCAGAGGCGAAGCTGTGTGGGGGCATCCTTTTCAAGATCGTACCAGTAAAAAGGGGAAGCGACCGATGCACGGAAACCATTAATGCTACCGTATCCCATGGAATACTCATCCGTAATACCCGCTTCGATCAATTGCCTGAAGGTCTGTGGTAAATTAAACCGGATAAAATGTTGCCGGGAAGCATGAACGGCCTTTCCAGCGATCGATGAAAGTGTTGCTATCTCTTCACGGATCAATGATGGTTTATCCCCGCTTTGCCAGGAAGGATGTACCCCTGTTTCGTATTTTGCTGCATGTTCTTTGACGAGCTGCCGGAGAGCCGGTTCCCCCGGTAAAATATTCCGGTCATATTTCCCTGTCTTGCCCGCCAACAGAAAAAAATAACTGGGCGAAAGCTTATACTGTTCATGCAATGCATCCATCCATTTATAAGAATCAAAAGGGTCGCTCAGTTTTCCCCTGGTAACCTTTCTGCGAAGAGAATTATTTTCCTGGTTTCCTTTGAGTATATCTTTTATTAGGCCTCCTGTACTTCTCCACCAGCTTTTGTGTTTGTAAGAAAAAGCCTCGTCGATATCGTAGGTGGGAAGAAAAGTGAATGGTGAATGGTGAATAGCGAAGGAGGGAAACTGTTGTGGCAATTTCGCTGATAACCACTGCAACCAGGTATTAATTAAAGGGATGTTCAAAAAAATTTCCCGGAAAGCCAGTGAGTTTTCATGTGCATACCTTCCATACATATCCTTTTCATGGGGAAGATATTCTTCATACCGGCTCAGCAGGTAAAAAGAAGCGGCGAAAATATCGAAGGGGAGATCTCCCGCTGTCCGGAAGAAAATTTTTTGCCCTTCTTCTTCAAAACAGGCGATCTTTTGCTGGTGGACATCGCTTTCGAATAGCAAATCATGCGGCTGCAGCCATATTTTTTCCTGGCCAAACCTGCTCTCACTATAATTGATTTTAGCCCCAGGGTATTCCAGGAATTCCTGTTTATCCGTCGTAAGCAGGAAAGGCTTGCCAGTAAGTTCCTGTCCAATAAAGTCGCTGATATAGCGCAGTCTTGCTGATATCGTAGAACTATAAACAAGCATATTGTATTCTTTCGCAAACGAATATACTTTATCCGGCCCCAATTTCTTTTTACTAGTGCATCCTTTCCATTTGCCGGTCGTCTATTCCGCTAGGAAATAGAGAAACTATTTCCCAAAAACCATTACCAATAGGTGAGAAAATTATCTGTCATACTGCTTACCGGGCTGTTTATCTTTTCCCAGTATGCCCGCCATTTAGGTTTTCTCGGGTGCGAATTTTCCAAGATTTTCAACCCCGGTGCAGCCCAGTGCGATTGCGTAAAAAAAGCAGGTCTTGATAAACAAGACAGCAACCCGACTCCTGTTTCAACAACACATACACATATTCACCCGGATGATTTCTTTTCGCACCTGGAGAATATTGCACCCGATCCTTTTTTTAAAGATCTTCATTCGCTCTTTAGCCGCGATCAAACTCCTGGTGCACTAGCCGGTAATTTTCCTGCTCCCTGGGAGCCACCCAATTGCTGAATATTATATTACAACTGTACGCCAACGCGTAACCCTCATTAATTATTCAGTCAATTCTTAATAAACATTTTATGAACAAGATATTCTGTTTGATAATCCTTTTATTCAGCTCCCCGGCAATTGCGCAGACAGCCGCAGAAAAACCTAAGATATTATATGGTTCCATCTCAAAAGATAGTTTGACCGCCACCCCTTTTAATAAATGGTTCAACATTGGTTATGATAATTATCATCCTGAAGAAACAATTCTTAGTTCTCTAAAAAAGCAAGGTTTTGAAAATATAAGGATATCTATCTTTTTTGGCACCTGGTGTGGTGATAGTAAACGGGAAGTCCCCCGGTTTTTAAAATTACTTTCGGAAGTTTCTTTTACTGTTAAAAACGTACAATTGATCGCTGTCGGTAACGGGGATTCACTGGTGAAACAAAGTCCGCAACATGAAGAAGCGGGGTTGGGAATATTCCGGGTACCTGTATTTATTATCTATAAGAATGGCAAAGAGATCAACCGGATCAATGAATTCCCGGTCTTATCTCTCGAAAAAGACCTGCAGAATATCCTGGGTGGGGAGGCTTACATTCCCAACTACCATTCCTTTGGCTTGATTAGGGGCTGGCTGGAGGATGGGAGCTTATCGGACGAGAATACAAGCCCGGCCGGGCTTGCAGAGCAACTCAGGTCTTTGGTAGGCGGAGAACATGAATTGAATAGTCTTGGTTATCTTTTACTCAAACAGGACAGAAAAAAAGAAGCACTAAGGATCTTCCAGGTCAATTATCATCTCTATCCAAAATCTGCAAATATTCTATCCAGTCTCGGAGAAGGCTACTATGAAAACGGGGATAATAAAAAAGCGGTGAGCTTTTTAGAAAGAGCCCTTGAATTAAATAAAGAACCACAGGATGTAAAGGGGATTCTGGAGGTATTGTATAAAGCAAAAGAAAAGGAAATAAGTAAATAACATATAGAGGGTATATAAGGTAAGCGGAATTGTTGAGCTCTTATATACCCTTTTTTTCTTTCCCGTATTTTTCTTTCCATAACTCATTAAAGGACTTTTGGGGAAATTCCATTTTACCCCGATGCGTTGACCATCCCTTTACCAAAGTATTGACGACCCAGTTCTTTGTTTTGCCACCTCCCAAATTCATCCATTTGCGGCGGAGCATTCCCTGTTTCCACATTTTCCAGGCGATCTTTTCTGAAAAAGAAGCATGTCCTTCGTCCACTGCTTCGTGCCTGTTCTCCAGCAATAATTCATGGATATTGATCTTTACGGAACAAACTTCGGTGCAGTTGCCGCAAAGCGATGAAGCATCACTAAGGTGTTTCCATTCACCCATATCCTGCAGCTGTGGTGTGATCACAGACCCGATAGGACCACTATAGGCTGCCGCATAAGTATGGCCCCCGATATTCTTATAAACAGGACAAGCATTCAAACAGGCCCCGCAACGGATGCAATAAAGACTTTCACGTTGCTTTTCATTGGCCAGGATATTCGTTCGCCCATTATCCAATAATATCACATACATGTTTTCGGGACCATCACTTTCGTGAGGCTGGCGGGGACCGGTGATAATGGTATTGTACACGGTTACGCGTTGCCCCGTTCCATAAGTCGCCAGCAATGGCCAGAAAAGAGCGAGGTCTGTCATCGAGGGAATAAGTTTTTCAATACCGGCAATAACAATATGTGTTTTGGGCATCGAGCAAGTTAGCCTTGCATTGCCTTCATTTTCTGTTATGGCTATTCCACCAATATCAGCAATGATAAAGTTTGCACCCGTTACGCCAATCTCTGCCTCGGTATACTTATTACGCAGTATCTTCCTTGCGGTCAGTGTCAGCTCTTCCGGCGTTGCTGCCGGATCGGTCCCCAGTTTTTCAGCGAAAAGTTTTGCTACATCTTCCTTGCTTTTGTGCATGGCAGGGGTAACAATATGGTAAGGTGGCTCACCATCCAATTGCTGGATATATTCACCAAGATCCGTTTCGATACTTTCTATTCCATTCTTTTCCAGGAAATGGTTCAGGTGGATCTCTTCCGTGACCATGCTTTTGCTCTTCACAATTTTTTTGCAATTCTTCTCCTGGCAGATCTTCTGGATCGCATCCAGGGCCTGCTGCGCATTTTCGGCCCAGATCACTTTTGCACCGCGACGGATGATCGTGGCTTCAAAGATCTCCAGCTGTTTATCCAGTGTTTCAATAGCCTTCCATTTAATATTCTTGGCCTTCTCTCTTGCCAGTTCAAGCTGGGCGAACTGGGATTTACCCTGTGGTACGACAGCATTGTATTTACCAATATTGAAATTGATCTTGCGACGATGCTCTTTGTCGGCAGCTTTTATAGTACTCTTGGCAATAAATGTGGCGGCTGTTTCTTTCACTATAGTATTTTTATTTAGGGATGGCCTGCATAGCTGCTGCTTTTTCCAAGGCCTTATAAAATCCTTCCCCATATTTTCTAACCAGGGGTTCTTTCAGGAATTCATAGACCGGCACTTCAAGTTTTTTTCCGAGTTTACAAGCCGGGTTGCAAAGTTTTTCCCGTGGTTCATAGTTAACGCGGTCATGATCACCTCGTTTACCTTTACTCACAATGACGGGAAATAGATGACAGCTGATCGGTTTTTTCCAGGTTATCACCCCCTCATAATAAGCTTGTTCGAATGCACATTTGATCATTCCTGTTTCATCCCTGCTGCCATACACGCATATCTCGTTGTCGTTATCCAGGGTGGGAGTAACCCAGCCAAATTCCTTATTGTATACATACTTTCCTTTCTTTTCGACCTCGGCAATAGATGCCGGGGTGAGATAAGGTTTGATCTTTTCATACATTTCAAGAATAATCCCGAGTTCTTCGGTTTCCAGCGGGGCGCCGGCATCCCCATCTTCACAGCAGCCGCCCTTGCATTTCGCGAGATCACAAACGAACTGTGTGTCCACCACCGCGTCGCTCACCAGGATATTATCTATTACTATCAAGTGTTTGTTTGTGCAAAGTTAAGTGTCTGATCATTCCTGTTCTCTTGTGCGCCGGAATAAACGATTCTTTATATGGTGACCCGCGGCTGTCAGCCGGTTATGTGAAGTGAGGTATTTTAATACCCGGTGTTCCAGCCAATGGTGCAAAGGCACGAGCAGGGCGGCCAATGCGATCATAAAAGCAAGATCCTTCCATGGTTCGCCATGCGTGATGGAATAGATATTCTTTTTGAAGACCAGGAAAACAAATTCAAAAAGCATCAAAAAGACAAAGAACCCGATAGCTTTGATCAACCCGGCCGAGACCTTGAACATTCCCAGCACGACCAGGGCGATGAACAGTACTACGATACCGATGATGATCGACATATACTGGATATTGTTCTTCCGCTTTCTTACCTCTTCCTGTTCGCGGAGAATTCTTTCCTGGCGCTGCTGTTCATCCGCGGCTTCCACCTGGGCCAGCTCTTTTTCTTTGTTCAGCTTCTCGATGCTGTCCTTGTAATGGTAATAAATACCGCCGTACAGACCGGCCATTTTGTAATCCCCTGTTTTGTCATAAAGACTATCGAGGTGTTTTGCCGCCATCATGACCATATCAAGAGAACCATTCCTCTCCCCGATCTCTTTGACCTGTGTATAATAGCTGGCTGCTTTTGCCATCTCCCCCGTTTTGTAATAGAATCTCCCCAGCTGCATATAAAACCCGAGCTTGCTGCTCTCATTCAGGTTCTTTTCGAAATAAGGCAATGCCCTGAGAAAATAGACCCGGGCTGAATCAAACTGGTTCAGTTCCATAAATATAAAAGCATAGGCCTGGTCGATAATACCGGTCATACCAAAATTGGTCAGGTACTGACGGAGATTATTCCCGGAGGAAGAATTAAGATAGTCCATTGCCTTTTGTGGCTGGTCCATCCGCAGGTATTGGTTCAGCAAGCTGATATAGCCCGGCATTTTAAGCGTTGCGAATTTGAGAGAGTCTGCCATCCGGATCGATCGTTCAAAATAACTGATGGCGATATCATAGTTCTTTTTGGCCGCGAAGAGGTTGCCAATGGTGTTGATATCAATTACCCGCTGGTAGGGTACTCTTTTGTCGTTAAGTTTATCCAGCATTTTATAGGCCATTGAATGATAATCTACCGCCTTATCATAATCTTCGATATTGATGTAAAAAGATCCCAGGTAGATATAACAATTACGCAGCAATTCGCTTTTCATCCTCTTTGTCTCTGCATTCTCCGCCTTGATATCTTCGGCCAGTCGCAGGGCCGTAAGGTAATGACGCAAGGCCAGTATTTTCTCATTGCGGGCCAGGTAGACCTTGCCGTAAATATTATTTGATTCTACCTGTAGGCTGTCATCTTTTGTGGTGGCGATCCTTGAAAAAGCTTCGGCAACATATTTCAATGACATATCCTTGTCGGGGATGGAGAGGTACACATCTGCCAGTTGAAGTTGTATGGCGCCTGTCCGCTTTTCCATTCTGTTCTGCCGGGCAATCGCCAGCGCCTTCTCATAGAATTCGATACTTTTCTTTGTATAGTTCTTCTGTCCCTTGAAATAACTGCAGCGCAGTCCATTGGACATATATGCTTTTATCATCAATACCCTGTCACGGGTCTCCTCGGCATAGAGAATAAGCTCCTGGCCCATCGAATCAGCTGCAGGCGGACTGACATTCATCATAGTGCGGGAAAGATTATCATACCAGTACACTTTCTCAGCCGGGGTAGTAGCTTTTGCAAGGGCTGTTTTCATAGAATCCAGGGCGGCTGGGTCCTGTGTAAAAGCCTGCCGACCAATCAACGAGAAAAAGAAAAGGAGAAAAATCTTTCTGAGGTGGCTTATCATACCGGGGTTTATTGCTTGCTCAAATTAAGAAACATTCCCATAGCCGGTGAAAATTGCTTTAACAAACTTGTAACAGCACTTGCTTATGGAGAGATTTTGACCGGGGCATCTCCGTGTTATCACAAACCACTGTATGCGTAATACAAGAATGATAACCCTTCAGCAATCGGTTAAGGTTTTTTTCCAGATGCTGTTCTGGATTCCGGTTGCCGCCCTCAGTTTATTACTTATCTACAACACGCTCCCTTATTTTTCATTCAGCAAGGGTTTCAGTTTTATAGAAGAGCGGAGTTTACTGTTCGAAAGCAATATCTATAATACCTGTTTTTATATCCACATTTTCGCAGGTTCGCTTTGTATACTCACTGCCCTTATTCAATTCTCCCGGTATATTCTCAAAAAATCAAAAGCCATCCATCGTTTCTCCGGAAAGATTTATGTCTTCGTTGTTTTATTCCTGGGTGCCCCCACGGGTCTGTACATGTCTTTTTTTGCCAAAGGAAGTTTCTGGGAAAGGGCTTTGTTCATGTTCATGGCGGCTTTCTGGTTCATCACCACCCTGTATGGTCTAAGCACCATTCACAAGAAAAATGTGATCGCCCATAAAGTATGGATGATGCGCAGCTATGCGATGGCGATGACAGCGGTGACCTTTCGTGTTTACCATATTGTTTTTTACCTGCTGGACTGGGGACACCTGGAAAATTATGAGCTGTCGCTCTGGATCAGTGTGATCGGTAATATGTTGTTCGCGGAATGGGTCATTTACCGGCAGAGCAAGAATTACCTGAGATCCTTTGCGATATAAAGATGCAAACCATTTTAAACGATAAAATAAACAACCATGAATTGTAAATCCATTTGGCCATTTAACAATAAAAACTAATTAAATGAAATCAATCTTGTACGTCAGCGCCACGTTAATGATCGTTGCCAGTATTTATGGGTTTGTTGATTACAAACAAACAAGCCAAAAAAAAGAATTCAACAACATGTATGCAGAGGAGAAGCTAACAGAACCCGATGTAATTCCTGTTGTTGAAAAGAAAACAACGCCATCCGTGGTGAATAACGCGGTAGCGAAAAAGACAACAGCCGTTTCTAAAAAAGCTGTTGCGCTAAAAGAGGAGACCCTCCCCTCCATAAAACCGATCCCCGAAGAAGAGAAGATCACGGCCACCGAAACCAAAAAGATCGGCAACACATCTGTTGACGTTACTCCTGCCAAAGAAAATAACGTGGCGAAAAAAGTGAAGAAAAGAAAACTCAATACCAAACTATTCAGCAGGGGTGCCCTGGATGAGCGATATATCGAACCAAAAGTAAAAACAGAACCGACCAAAGAGGAGGCTAAAAAAACTGAAAATAAAGAGCAGTAAGATGCATACAGTGGTCTGCTCTGAACCCCGGCCGTGTCCGCCGGGGTTTTTTATGCCCGACAAGATCCGCTGTTATTTTATTTCCACTGCAGTGTATTGATCAGGTGTTGCAGGTCTTTTTTGAGGAAATCATTCACCAATCCAAGTGAATCCGAATTGGGAGCCGCATTAAAATACAGGGCCCCGCGGAGAAAATGCCTGGTCGAGTCCGTCAGGAAGAACTGGTTAGCCGTCGCTGTGTTGCCACCCAAACTGAAATAGATTCCTTCTACCTTGTTGGGTGTCATGATCCGTGTCTCTTCGATCCCCGTTGACACATCCACGTGCTGCTTATAGGCCATTTTAAAACCATCTCTTACCAATGAATCGAATTTATTCTGTCCTCCTATGGCCTTATAGCTGATATAGATCCTGCCCCCAAACTGCGGTACATCGATATTGACCCACCAGTCCCCTGCTTTATCATCAAAGAAAGTGCTGTCTTTGGATACATTGGCATAGACAGGGTACTCGAAAGTATAGGGGTACCCGGGTTGATCGAACACCTGGTATTTCTTCTCGGGGAGATCAATATGGAAATAACCTTTCTTTTTCCCGACGGAATAATCACTGTTGCAACCAAGCAACAACGAGCTCCCGATAGCTATCGGGACAGTAACCAGCAACACCGCAAACCTGTAAACTTTAATCATAAGAGATTTCATTAAATACGTTGAGCATTGATCGTCACTTTTACCTGTTGTATCCTGTTATTATCCGCCTGCAGCACCGTAAAATCAAAATCGCCGCTGCTGGTCACAGAATTGACGGCAGGAAATTCACCGGCCAGCTCCAGTACCAGGCCTGCGAGCGATTCGCTTTCACCGCGTACATCATCAAACATATCCATCGGCAGTCGCATGGTCTTACACATATCATGGATCATTGTTTTGCCGTCGAAAATATAATTCCGGTCATCCAGCTTACGGTTGGCGCTTTCTTCATCATCGAATTCATCGCGGATATCCCCGATCACTTCTTCCAGGATGTCCTCCATCGTCACGATACCGCTGGTACCACCAAACTCATCAACTACGATCGCAAAATGTATCCGTTTTTGCTGGAAATCTTTTAAGAGATCTTCGATCAGTTTCAGTTCAGGTACAAAATAAGGCTGCCGCATCAGGGAATGCCAGTCATAGTTTTCACCTTCTCCCAGGTAAGGGATCAGGTCCTTTGTGTTGATAATGCCTACCACTTCATCAAGACTTTGTTTGTAAACCGGCAAACGTGAATAATGCAGTTCTTCTACCCGTTTGATCAATTCCCCGAATGATGATTTGTATTCGATACCACTTACATCAAGCCGGGTCTTCATTACCTGTTTGACCGAGATATTACCAAACTTAACGATCCCCTTCATGATATTTTTTTCTTCGGGCGATGCCTCCTCGTCGGTTTTGATATCAATAGCTTCATCCAGTTCCTGCATACTCATAGCTTCCGTTTTATCAGCACCGGTCCGTTTGCCCACCTGGTCGGCAAGTTTTACGGTCCATTTGCTGATCCTGCGGAGCAGGAGGTGTAAAGTCTCCACGACAAACGAAGATCCGTATGCAAACCTGAGATTATTTTGAGTTGCCCATACTTTCGGAAAGATCCCTCCCACAAACACCAGTATAAAGGCAATGGCAATGACCTTGATCAGGATTTCCAGGACCGGTCCTGTTTTGCCAAACGAAATAAACTGCCCGATAAGGAAATTGGAGAGAACGATGATACAGATGTTTACCAGCGTTCCCGCGATCAGCAGGGAAGCATAGACCTCTTTTGGTTCTTCCAGCAGGTTCACGATACGTCTGGCTGAGACATGCTGTTTTGTCTTCAGCATATTCACATCCTTTTTATTCAGGGAGAAAATGGCCACTTCCGCTCCGGAGATCGTAAAAGTGAGCAGCAGCAATACAAGCAGGGTGATGACCAGGAAAGTAGTTCCCTGCGGATTCACCGCAAGAAAAACAGGAGAAAAGTAATCGGTAATGGAAATGAGTATCGGGTGACTTTCCAAAGCAAAGGGTTTTTTATGAAAAAAGGCAGGTTACACTGCCTGCCCTGCGATTCAGCACAAAGTTATCGTATTAAAAACTATCGTTAAAACGGCAGGTTCTCTGAAGGATCTCCCATTTGCATATCGCCACCCACGCCTTCTATTCCCCCAGCTTCGGAAGAAGAGCCATGACCATCGGCTCTTTTGTCCAGCATGATCAGGTTATCCCCCACCACTTCGGTTGCGAATTTGCGGTTGCCGTCCTTATCATCCCAGCTCCGCGTTCTTAGTCTTCCTTCAATATAGACAAGGCTACTCTTGTGGAGGTATTTCTGTGCAAGTTCCGCCAGTCCCCGCCACAATACCACAGTATGCCATTCGGTTTGCGATACCAGTTTGCCCGAACGGTCTTTAAAGGTCTCCGTTGTTGCCAGTGGAAATTTAGCTACTGCAATATTCCCTTCCAGGTGTTGAACATCCGGGTCTTTGCCCAGGTTGCCAATCAGCATTACTCTGTTTACGCCTCTCATACATTTATTCTTTAGGTAATGAAAATCGTCTCCGGCTTTAATGCTCTTTAAAGTTAAAATATTTTTAGTGTAAAAACCGGTGCAGCAAGGGGCTGTTCTTAAAATAGTGCCTGCTGGCCTGCTCCCCCGCGGAAGTACTGGTTGATAAACCCGGGAAAAGCATACTGCCCGATTTTGTCCCGGGATACCCAAAACCATTCATTTTTCCGGGCTGGTTTCCGTTTAAATTTCAGCCGTATGAACTGGCCGGCTATCAGCTGGTGGGAAAGCTGTTGCCTGAAGAGGGGAGAAACAGAGAGCAGTTCATCAGTTTGAGGGGGGAACCATTTTCTTTTCGCCATCTCTTTCAACAATTCCTTTTGGCTGAGTTCAACGGGTGACTCGATCAACTGGAACTCGTAGAGCCCCTCCCATATATCTTTTTCCTTTCGCTGGCGGATGGCGACCTGATCTTTATATTCCGGAATCACATAGTAGAACCAGCGTTTCCTGATGCGGATCTTTTTTTCCTTTACCGGTAACTGGTCAGTTTTATTGTGGAGAAAAGCAAAACAAAGTTTTTTAAATGGACATTTTAAACATAATGGCAGGGCTGGTTTACAGACTACTGCCCCAAAATCCATGATGGCCTGGTTGTATAAGCCCGCATGTTTTTTATCGAGTAATTCTTCCGCCAACGCGGTAAAAAAAATTTTCCCCGCACTTGTATCAATCGGGGTAGCAACCCCAAAGACTCTGGAGAGCACACGGAACACATTTCCATCGACCACGGCGTGGGGCAGATTGTAAGCAAAGGAAGAAATAGCTGCGGCTGTATAAGGACCGACCCCTTTCAATTTTTTTATCTCCTCATATTGATCCGGGAACTGGCCTTTTAGTGCTTTAGAAATATGTTTCGCGGTCACGAGCAGGTTCCTGCATCTTGTATAGTAACCGAGGCCTTCCCATAGTTTGAACACTTCCTGTTCCGGGGCATTGGCCAGTCGGTGAATGGTCGGGTAGGCCCGGATGAAATTCCGGTAATAGTTCAACCCCTGTTCCACCCTTGTTTGCTGCAAAATGATCTCGCTGAGCCAGATCTTGTAAGGATCTTTCTCCCCTTTCCAGGGCATTTGCCGCCCATTTTTTTCCCTGTTCCACTTTAATAAAAGGGTGGAAAATCGCTTTTTTAGTGTTTCCGGGAGGGTTTTCTTCATGAAAAAATACAGCTAGGGACTTGATAAAGGCCTCTAAATATCCGTCATTTTCGATAGAATGGCATAGAGCGAGTTGAAATATTTATTCCTATTTAGTTGACTATCATATTATTTTGTTATAAATTGAGCTTCGTAAAAACACTTAAAATCATCCAACAATGAGAAAAGCTGACCTGGTCAATCAGATTTCTGAGAAAACAGGCATACCTAAGGTTGATGTGCTTGTTACGCTTGAAACTATGTTCAAGGAGGTGAAAGATACCCTTGCTGCCGGCGAGAATATCTATATCCGTGGTTTCGGTAGTTTTATCACCAAGAAAAGAGCTGCAAAAATTGGCCGTAATATAAAGAAGAACATTGCTGTACATATTCCTGAACACTATATTCCTGCTTTCAAACCTGCAAAAGAATTCGTTGCTGAAGTAAAAAAACTCAAAGAGGTCAAACCTGACGCGGGTCCCGGTGAAGAAGGGTAATAAACCTTCTCTATACCATTTTATTACAGGTCTTTGTGGGTAACTTCGCCCCTGAAATTTTTACACTTGAAGAAATCTCAATGGATCGCTATGGGTGCAGCCGTATTGTTGACCGGCGGCATTTTTATTTTTGGCAGGACCGTTCCAAGGAAAAAACCGATCGTGGTGGAAGAACATGGTCCGGATGACGGGCACAACCATGAAAATGAAGCGGGTGCCGTTACAATTGATACTTTGCTGATACTTGCCAAAAAACAATTGACAACCGATCAATTGGTCAGGATAAATACACTGGAAAATAGTATTACCAGGGGTGATGTAGAACAACAGCAATTGCATGTCTATCACCAGCTTGCCCGTTTCTGGGCTGATTCGGCGCATGCTTTTGAACCTTACGCCTGGTATACGGCCGAAGCTGCCAGATTGGAAAATTCAGAAAAAAACCTCACCTTCGCTGCCCATTTGTTTTTGGAGAACCTGCAGGCCGATGAAGTGGTGCAGCGGAGGCAATGGAAAGCGGTACAGGCAAAAGACCTGTTTGAAAGATCTTTGAAGATTAATCCGTCGAACGATTCAGCCAAAGTTGGCCTTGGGGCCTGCTATCTCTTTGGTAATATCTCTTCCAATCCTATGGAAGGAATATTAAAAATAAGGGAGGTGGCCGAAAAGGACAGCAACAATACCTATGCGCAGTTCATGCTGGCAAAAGGGTCTGTTTTGTCCGGGCAATATGATAAAGCGATCAGCCGTTTAGAATCCGTCAACAGGATGCGACCGGCAGATATCGACGCCATTCTCCTGCTGGCAGAAGTGTATGAGCGAACGAACAATAAGGATAAAGCAGTACAGTGGTATGAGAAAAGCCTTCCTTTCATTAAACAGGCGGAGTTAAGAAAAGCCATTGCGGAGAGAATCGTGGAATTAAAGAAGTAAAAAGTAGTTAAGTAAACATATTTTATAAACAAGATTAAAAAATTATTTGAGTATGCCTTGTGGTAAAAAAAGGAAGCGTCATAAAATTGCGACGCACAAGCGTAAAAAAAGACTGAGAAAGAACCGTCATAAAAAACGTAATAAGTAAGGAGAGTATATACAGTATATAAAGTAAATGACCCTTCTCAGAAATTACTTTATATACTTTATATACCAGCTACTTATCTTCAGTCCACTGGTTGTTTGACCTACTAGTTTGCCCCGAAAGGGTTCCATTGGAGCATTTCACCCATTTATTCTCAGTACTCCCGGCAAGATAGTCCCCGCATTAGGTATGGATCTTCAACAGCCAGTCTGATAGCAACCGGCACAGCAAAAGGTGATTCATTTTATGTAAGCTGTAATGAACAAAGAACTTATTATCAATGCTGCCCCTCAGGGTGTCGAGATCGCCCTGCTGGAGGATAAGAAACTGGTAGAACTGCATAGCGAAAAAAGCGATGCCCGGTTTGCCGTGGGCGACCTTTACCTGGGTAAGGTGAAAAAACTCATCCCGGGGCTGAATGCCGCTTTCGTGGACGTAGGATTTGAAAAAGACGCTTTTCTTCACTATACCGACCTGAGTCCGTATGCGAAATCCCTGCTGAAGTTCACCAATATGTGCATGCAGGATAAGAGTGAAACCGGTTTGGATTTTGGCCGCTTTACGATCGAACCAGAGATTATCAAGACCGGGAAGATCAATGAGGTCTTGGGTGGCAAGCCGAATATCCTCGTACAGATCCTGAAAGAACCTATTGCCGCTAAAGGGCCCAGGTTAAGTTGTGAAATATCCCTGCCCGGCCGCTTTGTTGTACTTACCCCCTTCAATGATATCGTAGCCGTTTCGAGGAAGATCCATTCTTCTGAAGAAAGAAAAAGATTGCAGAAGATCGTTGAGGCGATCAAGTCAAAGAATTTTGGTGTCATCGTCCGCACCGCTGCAGAAGGAAAGAATACCGCCGAACTGCACGAAGATCTTTCCGCCCTGGTGGAAATGTGGAAGAGCATACAGCATAACCTGAAAGGGGCTGTTGCTCCTGCCAAGATACTGAGTGAGCAAACAAAGACGACAAGTATCCTCCGCGACCTTTTGAACGAAGATTTCAATAAGATCGTAGTGAATGACCGCAATATTTTCAGTGATACAAAAAATTATATCCAGCGTATCGCGCCTGAAAAAGCCGATATCGTTTCTTTTTACCAGAATGGTTCCACCATTTTCGATTCATTTGGTATCACCAAGCAGGTAAAATCCTCTTTTGGTAAGACCGTGAACATGGACAGTGGCGCCTACCTGATCATCGAACATACCGAAGCATTGCATGTGATCGATGTCAACAGCGGTTATAAAAGTGTAAGCAATAACCAGGAGCAGAATGCCCTGGAAACAAACCTGGAAGGAGCCGAAGAGATCGCCCGCCAGTTAAGATTAAGAGATCTCGGCGGCATTATCGTCGTTGATTTTATTGATATGAAACTCCCGGACAACAAACGCAAGCTTGTTGAACGAATGGAGGAATTCATGAGTCCCGATCGCGCCAAGCATGCCGTACTACCCATTTCTAAGTTCGGGATCATGCAGATCACCCGGCAGCGGATGAAACCGGAAATGAACATCAATACACTGGAGGTTTGCCCCAGTTGTAATGGAACCGGCAAGATATCATCAACCTTGTTGCTCGAAGATGAAATTGAAAAGAATCTCAGTTATTTGGTTACCCATAAGAACAGCAACCTGAAATTGGTGGTGAATCCCATTCTTTACGCCTACTTCACCAAGGGATTCTGGCCCTGGAATACACAAATGGGAAAATGGAAAAAGAAATTCGGGCAGAAGACAAGACTCGAAGAAAATACCAATTACCACCTGACCGAGTATAAGTTCTTCGATCAGCATGATGAAGAGATAAAGCTGTAGGCAGATAAAAACTAAAAGTTTTGCAGATAAAAGTTTTTAAGGCTGATTTCTCCCCCTGTTTTGATGAATGAACCCAATTTTATCTAATTCCTCCTGCTCCCTAAATAGATCATAATATACTGGATCAGGGTTACGACAGCTGCCATGGCTGCTACGACATAAGTAGTCGCCGCCCATTTCAGGGCATCTTTTGCCTTCGGGTATTCCTCCGCATTTGTCACATTGGTGGTATTTAGCCAGGCCAGGGCCCTTTTGCTGGCATCGAACTCCACGGGCAGGGTTACCAGGGTAAAAAGGACGGTTAAACTCATCACGATGATCCCGATAAGCAGGATGGTCGGATTCCTGGTAGTGGCCAAAACTACCATTCCGGCCAGCAGGATCCAGTTTACCAGCATGGAGCTTAGCTGAACCGCCGGGACCAGCTTGCTGCGCATGACCAGGGGCCCGTACGATGTAGCGTGCTGAACCGCATGACCGCACTCGTGGGCAGCCACGGCAGCAGCCGAAACGCTCGTTCCCTTGTACACATCGGGGCTCAGGTTGACTGTTTTATTGGCGGGGTTATAGTGGTCGGAAAGGAAGCCCTCTACCGAAGTTACTTTCACGTCATGAATACCATTTTCACGGAGCATTTTTTCAGCTATTTCCCGCCCTGTCATGCCGTTAGAAAGGGGAATCTTGCTGTACCGGGTAAACTTGCTTTTCAGGATGGCCGATACGATAAAACTGATCCCCAAAAACAGAAGGGAAACGAGAAAAATTTCAGTTGATATCATTATACAAATACGTTTAGTTGCGGGTATTCTATCAAATTTATTACCATTCGGAAAACAGGGTTTTTTTCAGCCTTTTTGTCATCCAAAAAGACTCCAGGAGGCTTTCAGCTGGGTTTCAAGTCAGCGCTGGTTCAGTTTTGACATGTTCGCAAGTATTTAGTTATCAATATATTACTAGTGCGACACCTTCATATCTACATGCACTCTTTCTTAAAATCATGACAGCGGAAGTTATGCACAGGGACAAAAATTTATTTTGAAATGTGGGTCTTAATTGTAACTTAGCAATAGAATTTAATGGGTTAGTAAGTAAGAGGGCTGATCGTAAGATTGGCCCTTTTTACATTTTAGGAAACACCCGTTCCAGGCAATTATTTTTTACTCCAATTTGCCCCGCCTTGTCGAATATTTTTTTGCAGTAACCCCTCTTGCTGTAAGGTTCGTTGTTTAAACTTTTAATCCCTTTATTATCCTGATCGTTCAATGGTTTAATTTTATCCAATGAGTAAGTTAAAGACAGCGTTTTTCTGCCAGCAATGCGGGTACGAATCGGTGAAATGGGCAGGACAATGTCCCTCCTGTAATCAATGGAATACTTTCGTCGAAGAGTTGATAGAAAAAGACCTTTCCAAAAACAGCAATGAGTGGAAAGATTACCAGGAAGAAAAAAGAAACAGCCGGACCGTAACCCTCAACCAAATCAACGGCAATGAGGAAAAAAGATTATTAAGTCCCGATGGAGAATTGAACCGGGTACTCGGTGGCGGGATCGTTCCGGGAAGTCTTGTATTGATTGGTGGGGAACCGGGGATAGGGAAATCAACTTTGTTCTTACAGACCGGTTTACAATTAAAAGATGTTTCGGTACTTTATATCAGTGGCGAGGAAAGTGAACAACAAATAAAAATGCGGGCAGAGCGCCTGAAACTGAACAACGATAATTTTTTCCTGCTGATCGAAACATCAACCCAAACAATTTTCCAGGAGATAAAAAAATTAAAACCGCAATTGGTTATTGTTGATTCTATCCAGACACTGCACACAGCATTTATTGATTCCTCGCCCGGTAGTGTATCCCAGATAAGAGAATGTGCCGCCGAATTCCAGCGTTTTGCGAAAGAAACAAATACCCCGGTTTTCCTGATCGGGCATATCACCAAGGACGGAAGCATTGCAGGGCCAAAGATCCTGGAACATATGGTGGACACGGTTTTGCAGTTCGAGGGTGATCGTCATTATGCGTACCGGATCCTCCGGACACTCAAGAACCGTTTTGGCAGCAGCGCCGAACTGGGTATCTATGAAATGACCGAAGATGGCATGAGAGGGGTATTGAATCCCAGCGAGATCCTGATCACCCAAAAAGAAGAACAACTGAGTGGTATCGCCATTGCTGCGACCATCGAAGGGATCAGGCCCTTATTAATTGAAACGCAGGCATTAGTTACCCAGTCGGTATATGGAACACCCCAGCGCACAGTAACAGGATTTGATCTGCGCCGATTACAATTATTATTAGCCGTACTGGAGAAAAGAGGCGGTTTTCATTTCGGAATGAAAGACGTGTTCCTGAATATCGCCGGGGGTATCAAGGTGGAAGATCCTTCGATCGACCTCGCTGTTCTCTGTGCCCTTCTTTCTTCTTATGAAGATGTTCCCCTGTCCCAACATATCTGTTTCGCCGGAGAAGTTGGATTGAGTGGTGAAATAAGAGCCGTGAACAGGATCGATCAGCGCATCGCCGAAGCGGAGCGGCTTGGTTTTGAAAAGATCATTGTATCTAAATACAGCCAGAAAGGTCTTGCTAAACAAAAATTCAACCTGCCTGACCGGCAGGCAGGTATCGATGTGGTATTGATGGGAAGAGTGGAGGAAGTTTACAAATATTTATTCTGATGACAGGATTGAAGGAAATAAGGGATTCTTTTTTACACCTGCTGTTTCCGCATGTGTGTACAGGTTGCGGATCTGATATCCTTAAACCGAACAGTCTCTTGTGCATGCGTTGTATCAATGCATTGCCTGAAACAAATTTTGAATTGTTTCCTGCTAACCCTGTAGCGAAGATCTTCTGGGGAAGATTGCCGCTGGTTGCAGCAACCGCGCAGTTCTATTTTACAAAAGAATCACTGATGCAGCACCTGATGCACCAGTTCAAATACAAAGGGAACAAGGACCTGGGGCTACAATTGGGCAGAATGATGGGTGACCAGCTTCGCCGTTCGGGCCGTTTTGAAGTGGATGCACTGGTGCCGCTGCCGCTTTTTGCCGCCAGGGAAAGAAAAAGGGGCTATAACCAGGCAAGTATTCTCTGCCTGGGCATGTCAGAAACCATGCGACTACCTGTTCTTGAAAAAGCGATCATCCGTACCCAGCATACCGAAACGCAAACCCGGAAGGGCAGGATCGAGCGCTGGGAGAATATAGAAGGTAAGTTCCTGTTGAGAGATGCTGATGCGATTCGTTATAAACACCTGCTGCTGGTGGATGACGTAGTGACAACCGGTGCTACTCTCGAAGCTTGCGGGATGGAACTCCTAAAGGGAGAGCATGTACAACTCAGCCTGGCGACCTTTTGTGTTGCTGCGAGGTAAAGTCTGTTAGAGTTTATAAAGTAAATAAGGTGATTGGTATTTTGTAATAGGACCTTATTACTTTACATACTTAGCTACTTTATATAACATCCTCTTCAAATTTCTTATTTTTGAGTTCAATGAAGATCCCCGGAATCCTGGCCATATCCTTACTGTTCATTCTTTTTTCCTGCCGGAAAGATTCTTTTATCAGCTCGCCCGATGCAAGGATAACCATCACAGCGGATACATTGAAATATGATACCCTCTTTGTGACTGCCGGTTCCACTTACCGCTCATTCAGGATCATTAACGAGAATAACCAGAAACTCCGGGTTTCATTGAAGCTAATGGGCGGCGCCAGCTCAGTATATAAGATCAATGTGGATGCTGTACCGGGAACGCAGTTCAATAATATCGAGATCGAGGCGAATGATAGTGTCTATGTATTTGCACAGGTAAATGTAGATCCGAATGCGGCCAGCCTTCCTTTTATTCTCCGCGACAGCATTGAAATAAGTTATAATGGAAATAAAAGACTTGTCCAGTTAGAAGCGTGGGGACAGAATGCACACTTTTTCCGGGATAAAATGATCGCAGCAAATGAAACCTGGAACAATGACCTCCCTTATGTTATTCTTGGCTCCCTCCTGATCAATACTAACCAAACATTGACCATCAATAAAGGTTGTCGCATTTTTGTACACGCGGATGCGCCGATCGTTGTGAGTGGTAGTTTAGTCGTCAATGGTTTAAAAGATACGATCGACCGGGTCTGGTTCCGGGGTGACAGGATGGATGATCCCTATAAAGATTATCCCGCAGCCTGGCCGGGTATTTTCTTTCAGCCGGGTTCAAAAGACAATGTCCTTAATTATGCTGTGATAAAAAATGCTTTCCAGGCGATCGGTTTACAGGATCCTTCTCCCAATGCCAATCCCAAACTGGTCCTGAACGAATGCGTGATCGATAATGCTTATGATGCCGGCATCATTTCTCTAAATTCAAGTATCCGGGCGAGAAATTGCCTGGTCAGTAATTGCGGGAAGAATATACTACTGGCAAAAGGGGGCGATTACCAGTTCACCCATTGCACCGCAGTCACCTATGCCAATCGTTTTATCGATCATAAAGACCCCGTGCTGTTTGTCAGTAATTATATTAATATTAATAATGCGCCTGTCACTGCCCCACTTGCTGCCGTATTCCGTAATTGCATTTTCTGGGGAGAGAACGGGCTGGTGGACGATGAAGTGGTAGTGGCAAAAACCGGGGCGACAGCTTTTAGTGTGAATTTTGATTATAATCTCTGGAAAGTGCAAACGGCACCCGCAAATGTTACCGCCACGCAGATCATTAATAACCAGGCTCCTGCTTTCGACAGCATCAATACTTCGGGCAATTTTTATGATTTCAGGCTGAAAACAGGATCCCCTGCCATCAACAAAGGCGTAAATGCAGGAGTAACTATTGACTTAGCTGGTAAGCCAAGGCCTGTTGGGCTTCCCGATCTCGGAGCTTTTGAAAAACAGTAAGAGAAGCCGTTAGCTATTAGCTATTAGCTGTTAGCTTTTAGCCACCTTTACCAGCTAAAAATCGACTGACCAAAAATCAAACAGGAGCTGCTTTGCAAACTAATTAACTGTAGCTTTGTTATCCTTCTTTACGAAAAAATTAAGTCATGAAAACATTGTTGCTTTCGCTGATCTTATCTGCCACGTTAACTGGTGGAACTATTTATGATTTTAAAGTGCCGGGATTGGATGGTGAAATTGATTTCTCCCGGTACAAGGGCAAAAAGATCATGATCGTCAATACCGCTTCTAATTGCGGCAATACTAAACAGTACAAAGACCTGGAAACACTGTATGAAAAATACAAGGACAAGTTGGTGATCGTTGGTTTTCCAGCCAATAATTTCAACGCCCAGGAACCCGGCAGCAATGAAGAAATAAAAAAATTCTGTACGAAAGAATATAGCATCACATTTCCAATGGCCGAGAAAATTTCAGTAAAAGGCGATGATATGCATCCCTTGTACAAATGGCTGGTACAGCAATCCAAAGAAATGGCGAAGAGCGTTCCTACCGAAAATTCAAAGGATTTTGCCTGGAAAAAATTCCTGCAAGATCCCGTGGACTGGAATTTTACTAAGTTCCTGTTAGATGAAAAGGGGAAACTGGTAGCTGTGTTCCATAACAAAGTAAGCCCGATGAGCGCAGAAGTATTAAAGTATTTGAATTAAAAGACTCCTTCATAAAAAAAGAGGTTGTTATTTTAAACAGCCTCTTTTTTTTAAGCCCCCCAAAGGAAATAAATGTCATACTGACGGTAAGTATTATTTTCGTTACCTGATGCGATTCGCTGATATCATAGGACAAGCAGCCGTAAAAGAGCAACTGGCAGAACTGGTGCAACATAACAGGCTCAGTCATGCTTTGTTGTTTCTTGGCAAAGAAGGAAATGGCTCGCTTCCGCTGGCACTGGCTTTTGCGCAGTATGTCGTTTGTGAGAAAGTGAATAGCCGGAAGTCCGGAGACAGAAGTCCGGAGCCCTCTCTATTTGGTGATGATCCTACAACCATTACCCCAGCATCTGTTATCGATTCTTGTGGTGTATGTCCAGCCTGCCTGAAAGGGAATCAATTGGTCCATCCTGATATACATTTTTCTTACCCGACAGTAACAAAGAAACCGGGGGACAAACCTGTCGCTACTGATTTTGCCGCCGAATGGCGGGAGTTCATGCGGTTAAGTCCTTATGGCAATTTATTTGATTGGATCGAGCAGATCAAAGAAAAAGAGAACAGCCAGGGAAAGATCACCGCCGAAGAATGCAATGATATAATCCGTAAGCTAAGCCTGAAAAGTTTTGAAAGTGAATACAAGATACTGGTGATGTGGATGCCCGAGATGCTGGGAGCCGAAGGCAATAAATTATTAAAGCTGATCGAGGAGCCGCCTCCCAATACTTTATTCATCCTGGTCACGGAAAACGAATCGCAGGTGCTGCCAACCATTGTCAGCCGTTGCCAGCTGGTAAAGATCCCGGCACTGGAAACAAAGGAGATCGAGGAGGCATTGATCAGCAGGAACAAGACCGAAACTTCGGTAGCAAGACAAGTCGCGGGTATAAGTGAAGGCAATTACCATGAAGCGCTTCAACTGGTTCAGCATGCCGAAGAGGACTGGCAGGCCCTGCTCCGGGAATGGCTGAATGCAATTTTAAAGACGGGACCTGTGGCGCAAACGAAATGGGTGGAAGAGATCAGCCGGTTGGGGCGGGAAAAGCAGAAACAGTTCCTGCGGTATTTCAACCATTTACTGGAACAGGCGATCCACCTCAGGATATTGACTGAATCTGGACAGACAGGGGCGGCCAGACCTGATTCTGAACGGGATTTTACGGAACGACTGAACAAAATAGCCGGGATCGAGCAGCAACAAGCCATAATCGAGGAACTGGACCGGGCCAGCTACTATATTGAGCGCAACGCCCATAGCAAAATACTGTTTCATGCCCTGACGATCAAGCTATACCATATTATTCAAGACAAAGTAGTATTTTTGGTTGATTGAAAAGGGTGAGTGGGGAATGGCGAGTGTTGAGCAGGGGAAAACCTTAACGTGACGGATTATTAAATATGTCTTCGAAAACTCTTACATATAGTATTGCTGTTCAAAGGAAATCGCCTTTGCTTCTTAGCGAACAAGTATAAAAGAGTCCCGCATCCCGCGGGTGAGCAGGTATAATAATAATTCTACACCAGGCCCCCAGCTATCAGTTTTTATCTTTTATCTATCATCTGATAATGAGTTGTACAAGTTGCAGTACCGCTTCAAACGGTAAACCGGGAGGATGTAAGAGCAATGGCGGGTGCAGTACCGGCGGGTGTAACCGCATGAATACGCATGACTGGCTGCGGAATATGCCGATCAGTGATGTGGCCAGTGCCTGCAAAGTGATGGAAGTAAGTTTTAGCCAGGGTACCCGAAAGGATTTTTATCGCAACCCTGCCTTACAGCCCTATGAAAAAGGCGACCTGATCGCTGTTGAAGGAGTGAGCGGATTTGATGTAGGGGAAGTTTCCCTGACAGGCGAGATCGTCCGCCTGCAAATGAAGAAAAGGAACGTGAAGGAAGAAAATCCCGAGATGAAAAAAGTATTGCGGGTGGCCACCGACCGCGATATTGATATCTGGAAACAGAATAAAGCAAGAGAACCGGAAGCGGTGATCCGCAGCCGCGCCATTGCCCGGCAATTGAAACTGGATATGAAGATAAGCCAGGTGGAGATGCAGGCTGATGGACGAAAAGCGACTTTCTTTTATATCGCTGATGGCCGCGTGGATTTCAGGGAACTGATTAAAGTATATGCTTCCGAATTCAGGGTGAAAGTGGAAATGCGCCAGATCGGCGCCCGGCAGGAAGCGGGTAAAGTGGGTGGTATCGGCAGTTGCGGCCGCGAGCTTTGCTGCAGCACCTGGCTGACAGATTTTAAATCGGTGAATACAGCGGCAGCCCGTTACCAGAACCTTTCGATCAACCAGACCAAACTCAGCGGCCAGTGTGGCCGTTTGAAATGTTGCCTGAACTATGAACTCGATACCTATCTCGATGCCTTACAGCATTTCCCGGATAATTGTGATGTATTGCAGGTAGCAAAAGGAAATGCCTTCCTCGTTAAAAAAGATATTTTCAAGAACCTGATGTGGTACACGCTGCCAGACAGCAACAAACAATACCCGTTGAGTATTGAAAGAGTAAATATCATCAAATCAATGAACCAGCAGGGTACGCGTCCTGATGAACTGGAACCGGTTGAGCTTGTTTCTTCGAAAGAAGTGGAAAAAGAACCGGAGTTTGTTGAACTGGTAGGCCAGATAAGTTTGAAAAGTCTTGATAAAGCTGCGGATAAAAAACGCCGGCAGAACCAGCCGGGTAACCAACAAACAGGACAAGGAGGACAAGGTGGTCAAAGAGGTCAAAGAGGTCAAAGAGGTCAAAGAGGTCAAGGTGGTCAAGGAGGTCAAAGAAGTCAAGGCGGTCAAGGTGGTCAAGGTGGTCAAGGCGGTCAAAGAAGCCAGGGAGGTCAGGGTGGTCAAAGAGGTCAACAAGGAAATCAGCAGCGGCCCAATAATCCTAACCGGAACCAGCAGCGACCTAATAATCCTAATCGGAATCAGCAAGGCGGCAACCAGCAGCGGCCGGACAATCCAAACCAGGGTGATAAGAAGAATTAAGGAAAGGTTTCAAAAGTTTAAAGAGTTTAAAAAATTCCAAGGGTTGGTGATAACATCTTAAACCTATTGAACCTCTTCAACATATTAAACTTGCTACGGGTTGGAAACTCCTAAAGCTTTATAAATAGCATCCTGAATTTTTCCCCTTATCAGCATTTGCCCCAGTTTATTATTATCTCTTGTAGGATATACCCGGTTGGATAGGAATACGTACACCAGGTCATATTTTGGATCTACCCAGACACAGGTGCCGGTAAAGCCGGTGTGGCCAAAGGTTTCCGGGGATGCCAGCGAAGAAGGATAAGGATCTTTACGAATCCTGTTATCTTTTTCGGGTTTATCAAACCCATACCCTCTCCTGCTTGATTTACTATGATAAGCAGTGAACAGATCGATGGTCTCTTTTTTTATATAGCGTTCGCCATTGAATTCTCCTCCATTCAATAACATCTGGTATAGCATTGCCAGATCGTATGCATCGGAAAATAAACCGGCATGACCGGCTACTCCGCCGAACATCGAAGCGCCTTCGTCATGTACATCGCCTTGAGTGGTCTGGCGACGAAATTGTTTTTCTGTTTCCGTGGGAACGATCCTGTCAACCGGAAAGCGTTCACGGGGTTTGAACCCAGTTGTCGTCATTCCCATTGGCCGGTAAAAAGTTTTGGCTGCATACTGGTCCAGCGTCATCCCAGTCAGCTGCTCTACGATCTTCCCGAGAAAAATAAAATCATTATCACTGTACACATATTTTCCTTCCGCGGTGAGTTTGCTTTCCAGTATCCTACGGAACATCGTATCCTGCCAGTCGTCACGCATATAAATATTCTCTGCTACGCGGATGGTGAAGCCGGGTTTCATTTTATCGGAATAAATGGCCGGGTTAGGTATACCGGTAGCGGGATCAATAGTCTCTTTGTAAAAAGCGATAAAAGGCACCAGTCCCGCCTGGTGAAGCAGGATATCGCCGATCTCCAGGCTGGCTTTATTCGTTCCCCTTACCAGGGGCAGGTAATCTCCCAGCTTTTTTTTCAGATCGATCTTTCCTTCATCATAGAGTCTCATCACAGAGACGGTGGTGGCGGATATCTTGGTCACCGATGCGAGATCGAAAATACTCTCCACCGTCATCGGCGGTGAATCTTCATACTTGTAATTCCCAAATGCTTTGTGGTAAAGGATCTCACCCCCGTGCACGGCCAGCACCACGCAACCGGGAAAGGCTTTCTGCGCCAGGGCATCATTCACGATCGAATCAATGGCCAGGAGTTTGCTCAATGAAGGTGCCGGTTTGTCAAAGGATTCCCTGACGATTCCCTCGCCGAATTTATAGCGGCAAACCGTTACGGGTAATTTTCCTTTCGCTTCAAACTTACCTTCGAGAAAGTCAGCTGCAGCAACTTGTGTGATGGGATCATCCTGGTGACAGGCAACCAGCGTCCAAGCATCGCAGAAATTTTTTGTAGCCAGCACATTCCCGAAAGTGAGGGTAATCGTCTTGATAAAATTCAAACTCTTGTAAAGATTGACCGCCACAGGACTTAGTCCGAAATTATCCGAAGGGCGAAGCGAATAATTGTGTACCCCGATGATGATAGCATCATATTTGCCATTTTTTTCTACTTTTTTAAGTATCTCATCAGCTTTGTCCTGCCCGTCCTTATAACCCAGTAAAAAAACTTCTGCATCCAGGTCTTCCTTCAATCTTTTACCAAAAGTGTTTAACTCGGTGGTGCCGATACCGATATAAGCGATTTTTTTCATTTTGCCTGTCAGTGGTATTTGCGCATAATCAACCCTCGATGCGGTGCGGGCCGCGAGGGTAAGCACGGTGATACTTTTCTCTGCCACTTCTTTTTTTATTGCATCCGCTTTCGAGTTCAGGTCATTCAGCAGATTGTTTGTTTCGATGGGTGACCATTTATTGAGACCCAGCTGGTATTTGGCGAGCAGCACTTTTTTTACTTTTTCATTGATATCATCCCAGCTCAATCTTTTGTCTTTGATCGCTTTTTTGATCTCTTCGATCGATTCCGCTACACTGGCTGGAAGGCAAAGCATATCATTGCCGGCAATAATAGCTTCCACGGAGATCGTTCCACCCGGGAAATATTTTGCCACCCCTTTCATCTCCAGCGCATCAGTGAACGTAAGCCCGTTGTAACCCATTTTCTTTCTCAGCAGGTCCGTTACATTGTTCTTTGAAATGGAAGTGGCTTTGTTGGCAGTATTATCAATAGATGGAATATAGAGGTGAGCGATCATGACGCTGCCGATGCCCGCATCGAAAACAGCACGGAATGGAACCAGTTCCATCGAATCAAGTTGTGCGATACTCTTATTGATCACCGGCAGATCGTAATGAGAATCTACGTCCACATCACCATGACCGGGGAAATGTTTGGCGCAGGCCATGATACCCGCATCCTGCATGCCTTTCATATAGGCCACCCCGAACTTCGCGACTTTATTTTTGTCTTCCCCGAAGGAACGGTAACCGATCACGGGGTTATTAGGATTGTTATTGATATCCACTACCGGCGCATAATTTACATGTACCCCGATGCGTTTGCATTGTTCTCCTACCGCCAGTCCCATCCGGTAAACCAGGTTCTCATCCGTCAAAGCTCCCAGTGTTAACTGGTAAGGATATTTAGTGACGCTATCGAGCCGCATACCCAATCCCCATTCCCCGTCGATCGTCACCATCAATGGTGTTTTAGCGATGCTTTGGTAGTAATTGGTGAGATTGGCCTGCCGGATCGGTCCTCCCTGGAAAAAACAAAGCGCTCCTACATTGTATTTTTTGATATCATCGACCACTTTGGCAACATGATCGGGTCCAAGGTTGGAATGTGCCCTGATCACCATCAGCTGTGCAATCTTCTCATCATCGCCCAGGCTGTTGAAAACACTGTCTGTCCATTGCTGGGCGGTCAGTTTACTTTTATACTGGGCTTGGGATATGGCAGGCAGGATCAGCAAAACCAATGCAATCTTCCGGGCTATTCTGAACATATGGCTATTATTAAAAATGAGTCTTAAAATTAGCCCTTTTAGCGCAAAGTGTTGATTAATGATAGTAAGTTTTACCAATCCATTCTGTATTGGAAAATAAAAGCCCTCCGCGCAAAGGGGAGGGTTGGGAGGGGGCTGGCAAATGACTATTTTTGGCGGCTAAACCGGAATTTGTGCCTGATAAGATCCACCTTTTACCCGATAATATTGCTAACCAGATTGCTGCCGGTGAAGTGATCCAACGACCAGCCAGCGCTGTGAAGGAATTGCTGGAAAACGCGGTGGACGCCGGCGCTACCATCATCAAACTCATCATCAACGATTCGGGCAAATCATTGGTACAGGTGGTGGACAATGGCAGCGGGATGAGCGAGACCGATGCCCGGATGAGTTTTGAGCGGCATGCTACTTCCAAGATCAAAACGATCGATGATCTTTTCCATATCCGGACCATGGGTTTCCGGGGTGAAGCGCTTGCGTCTATCGCGGCCGTCGCACAGGTGGAATTAAAAACGAAAAGAAACGAGGACGAAACAGGGGTGTATATTGAAGTAGAGAATAGTGTTGTAAAAAAACAAGAGCCCGTCGCAATAGCCGGGGGCACCAGTATCGCGATGAAGAATTTATTCTTCAATGTTCCTGCAAGGAGAAATTTTTTAAAAAGTAACGCGGCCGAACTGCGGCATATCGTGGATGAGTTCACCCGGGTAGCACTCGCCTTCCCGGAGGTCTTCTTTTCACTAAACAGCAATGGTCAGGAAATCTTTCACCTGGAATCCGGCAGTTTAAAACAACGTATTGTGCAGTTGCTGGGTAATAATTACAATGCCCGGCTGGTAACTGTAAAAGAAGAGACCGATTATATGAATATCTATGGTTTCGTGGGCAAACCAGAGACCGCCAAAAAAACAAGAGGCGACCAGTATTTTTTTGTCAATAACCGTTTCATCAAAAGCGCTTACCTGAACCATGCGGTGATGAATGCTTACCAGGAGATGATCCCCACGGATAGTTTCCCGATGTATGTATTGTTTATTGACCTGGACCCAACGGTGGTGGATGTAAATGTGCATCCAACTAAACAGGAAATAAAATTCGAGGATGAAAAGATCGTGTATGCGTTTATACAGTCAGCGATCAAACATGCGCTGGCGCAATTCAGCGTAACACCAACCCTTGATTTCGACCTGGATGCTTCGATACAGCAACTTCCCTCGATCCAGCAACCTTTTACTGATGAAAAACGTTTGGCTGCCGCTTCGGGATCGATTTATAAAGGCTTTACCCAAAAACACCAGGCGCATTTTATTGAAAAGACCGACCGTGGTGAATTGAAACACTGGAGAGATTTTTATGAAGGGGGAAGCCGGGAGTCCGAAGTCGGAAGTCCGAAGACGGGAGACGGGAGCCAGGAGCCAGGAGCCAAGAGCGGAAACACACTCACGACTGATCTTGAACTGACACAACTGTTGAATACTTATATCACTCTTCCCTCCAACAACGGCTTCCTTCTTATACACCAGCAATCGGCCCATGAAAGAGTTTTGTATGAACAACTAAAAGCAGCTAATAAAAACAAGCCCGTTGCCACACAACGAAGCATGTTTCCGGTAACACTTGAGCTAACACCGGCAGACGCGGCTATCCTGGAAGAGATCCTGGACGACCTGCAGCAACTTGGTTACCTTATTGAACCTTTTGGCAAGAACAGTTTTGTGATCCAGGGCACCCCGGCGGATACAGAAACCGGGAATGAAAAACAGATCATTGATATCCTGCTCGAGCAATACAAGCATTTCAGTAATGAAGTAAAATTCTCCAAAAGAGAAAAGCTCGTCAGGGCGCTGGCAAGACAACAGTCTATCAAAACCGGTGCGCGGTTGTCAGAAAGAGAAATGCACCAACTGATCACCAATCTCTTTGCCTGTGAGCAACCGAATATAACAGCGGATGGCAGCCCCACTTACCTCGAGTTCAAACAGGAGCAGCTGGAGAAAATGTTTGGCAAATGACCTCCCCCGACCCCTCCAAAGGAGGGGAGAATGGTTTTTAACTCCCCTCTCCTTTGGAGAGGGGCTTGGGGTGAGGTCAATACGATTGGCGAAGCCCTTGCAGGAATTTCTCAATCGCACGCCTTACCTCAGTCGCTGAAGCTTGATGGTTATTAACGAGGGTTGAGAAGATGAGTAGCTTTCCTTTTTTAGTGTATAAAAATCCACTAAAAGCGACCACACCGGAGAGGGTACCCGTTTTACCATAGATATAACCACTGTCGGCTTTGTAATAGCTGCTGATGGTGCCTTCACCACCGGTAGGAAGAATGACTTTGATGCGCTCCATGCCAAATTCATTCTTCATTTTATTGAGGATGGCCACAAAATCCTGTGGAGTAAATAAATTATAGCGGCTGAGACCGGAACCGTCCGCCCATCTTGGTTTCTGGGGCAGGTCTTTAAAATCTGTCTTTAATAAGGTGTCGATGATCTTTTCATCATTCATTACTCCTAGTAGTTCATTGCTCACCATTAATAAGGATTGCTCCGCGAAAAAATTATCGCTGCGGTGCATCATGGGCTTGAGCAGGGAGTCAGTGGGTTGGGAATGGATGATTTTCGAAAGATTAATCTGCTCATTATTAGGATTATACAGTATTTTTTTTTCTAGTGTATCACCTAAAAGTCCCGTAACAGTTTCCGAATCTGGCCTAAAGGGAAGTTCTTTATATTTAGTTTTGCCAGGATTAAGTATGACATTATTATCATCCCACGATTTTTTTAAATCAAATCCCTGATTAGAAGGGTGCCCTACCCAATGAATATTCTCTCTAAAAAAACTTGGTTCTACTATTACTGAGTCATTTTTCAGCCATTTTATCCTCATAATATTTCCATAGATTGGAAGGCTACTTCTTTGAGCCATATATGCTTCTTCATAATCATTCCATGACCAGCCACTTCCCAATGGTTCAATCGGAAAGAGACCGCTTGTTCCTATTGAAAAAAAAATTCCTTGCTTTAAAAATTCAAAAACTGGTTGACTCTTATATTCTGCATTCAAAAAAGTGGGGTCGCCGGTTCCTTCAAAAAGTATAACTCCTTCTTTTGTAAGGTTATACTTCAATCCTACCAAACTATCTCCCAAATATTTCATTGCCGCATAACAGGTCGGGATCTTGGTATTGCTGGCGGGGACAAAATATTTATCACCCTGGTAATTGTATAAATATTTATTAGTAGAAGGATCGAAGATGCTGATACCCACGTGTGCGGCCTGCAAGGCTTTTGTTTCCAACACATCGGTTTTTGCAGATTGGGCGATCTGTTTTTGAATTGAACAAGAAGACAGGAGAATGAGAAATAAGCCTGCCTGCCGGTAGGCAGGGAATAAGAAATAAGTAATGAAAAAAGTGGAGCGCTTCCCGGAGGATTGATTATTGAGCATTGAAAATTGCGTATTGAGCATTTAAAGTTAACTTAGAACGAGATGATCTTTCCCTTTGACACGCTTTCCAGCGCAGCTTCTATGATTCGCATGTTCTTGATGCCATCCGCTGGCGGAACAGGATTGGGTCCCTGGCCCGTCAATGCTTTGTAAACATCATCATAGTAGCCCATATAGTTTCCCGGTGAAGAAGTCGTTTCTTTACGGACCACTTCGCCATTGATCTCTGTATGCAATATTCCATCGGGTGCCGAAGGACCGGGGCACCAGGTTTCCAGCGAAGGTTTTACGGGGATCTGCAATTGCTGCTCCTGCATATCGGAACGTTGTTGTAAAAAACTGCCTTTCATACCGTGAATGACATACGCATAGGTTGATTCACGGGCGATGACTGTGGCTTTTAAACGCACTCTTAAACGGTCGTAATAAAATAACAGTTCGAAATAATCTGGTACACCCACATCATCCCGCATTTTGATCAAGTCGGCGAATAATGCTTTTGGAAATCCGAATAATTGAATAGCCTGGTCGACAAGGTGAGGAGAAAGATCATAGATATTCCCCGCGCCGGGGAGGTTGCCTTCCTTGTGCTCCTTACCGCCAAACATTGGCCGGTAGCGGTCATAACGGATCTCTGCTTCGCGAATCTCTCCCAGCAATCCTTTTTGAATCACATCTTTTACCGCCCTGTAGTCACCATCGTAGCGTCTGTTCTGGTAGACGGAAAGAAACAGGTTATTTTTTTCAGCCAGCACAGCCAGTTCTTCTGCTTCCTTAACCGTAATCGCAAATGGTTTTTCGATCACCATATTCCTTCCCGCATTCAATACCATTTTGGCCTGTTCGAAATGGAGATGGGTAGGGGTATTGACAACGATCAGCTCAATGGTTTTATCTGCACAAAGCTCTTCTACCGAACGGTATAATCTTGCATTGGGATATCTTTCTTTTGAATCCTGGTTATGTCTTTCAACAATTGCGGCTAATTCGTAGCCAGGGTGTGCATCGAGAAATGGAGCATGAAATAATTTTCCGCTCATACCATAGGAACAGATCCCTGTGCGAATACCCCCAGTCATAGTCTTAAATTTGAAAATTCTTCTCAAACGGCCTCCCCATCTACCTTCCCCTCACAAGGAAGGGAAGAATTCAATGATCCAGTGTGACATTGATCGATTGCTTAATCACTTTCTAATTCCTTATTCCTAATTTCTCATTTCTTATTTCCTAGCCTCTCTCCTGCGCACGCAACCATCTTTCCGGTATTTCGTTGCTGCTGGCCAGCAAATAATCCTTGTAACTACAGGCAATAAATTTTTTATCGGGTAATTGCATCCACCATCTTCCCGTTTTCTTGCTTTGCAGGAAAGTGGTTTCCACTTCAGCAAAAGCGGTATGGTACTCGTTGAATGAATCTCTTTCATCCAGTGCAGCTTCTCTCCTTCCCCGGCTGCGGCCGTCCAGCACATACCATAACATATGACTGATCTGCCGGGCAGTGAGTTCGTCCCGGTCGTGCTGTGCATCATAGCCATAGATACCGATGGTATTCACATTGGGGCTCATCCCCGCGTACCGCATCAGCACACAAGCTTCTTCGCCGTTGAGACCATTGGGAGAAACGGTATTGGCCGGTGCATAGGCATTGGCGATCGCCGTGATATCAAAACTAAAGAGGTGACTGTTACGGATCACCGGTTCCATTTCATCAATATTTTCTTTTACACTTCCCACCCGGTAACAATCAAAGCGGAGCTTATCCATTGTCTCCAGCATCCGCGGATGTACATAGTAACTCTGGAAAGCGATATGATTATAGTGACGGATAAAATTCGGCTCACCCGTCAGCATTTCCATTAGGAAATTCTCGTGTTTGAAAGGGGAATCAAGGTTGAGATCGATCAGGGCATCCACGCAGCTGGCTTCGATGGTCTTTTTGGCTTCCGCGTAAGCATTATACTGCGAAAGGGTCAGGTCGTGCGAACCACCCAGAATGATCACGGTTTTTCCATCATTGATCAGCTCCTGGACAACGGTCTTCAAAGCAGCGTAGGAATCAGTATACAAAGAACCGGTCGTAATATTCCCGATATCTGCGATCTTAATGTCCTGGTGCCAATAATAAAGCGAATAGAAATGGCGGCGAATAATATCCGGGGCATTGCTTTGGCCGTGTATCAGTCCGCTCCCCCGCTGTTCGCCGCAACCCAATATCACCAGCTGCGCCTCATCCAGGTCCGGGAATTCGCCGTTATTGATGGCGATGATACTGCCCAGTTGACCCTCCTTATACCCTTCATCGTGTGTGATCTCGTGTAGGTTTACCGGGGTAAGGAAATCGGAAATATTGAGGCAATCGGACATGGAACTGAATTTATTACAAACCTACTGGTTTAATCTCAAACAGGAATCGTTGGAGGACGCCAAACCTATGTACCTTTAAATTTCCCAATGAAACGAACCCTGTTTTTCCATATCATCTTTTTGTGGGCCATTGCCGCGTTTAGCCAGAACAGTTTTACCTGCGTGGTAAAGAACAGCAGTACAGGTGAACCTGCAGCAAATGTATCCGTGCTGATAACAGGTGACCAAACAGCCGTAACGGATAGCAATGGCAAAGTGGTAATTAAAGGAATTCCCGATGGAAGAAAAACGATCGTATTCTCATCCGCAGGATTTAAAACCCAATCGCTGAAGATCGATTTCCCGCTTATTTCTTCCAATAAAATTTTTACCCTTAACCTGGAACCGGATGAAAAAGAAATGGATGAGGTCATTATTTCTTCCACCCGGACCAATACAAGGATCGAAAACAATCCCACCCGTGTGGAAGTGCTGGGCACGGAAGAAGTGGAAGAGGAAAGCGGTATAAAACCTACACATGTGGCCAGCCTGTTGGGCGATATTGCAGGAATACAGGCGCAGCAGACATCTGCCGTTACCAGCAATACTAATCTGCGGATACAGGGCTTACCGGGCGATTATACCCAGTTACTAAGGGATGGCATGCCTTTGTTTGGAAGCTATGCGGGCAGCTTCAGCATATTGCAGATTCCGCCATTGGATCTTAAACAAATTGAGATCGTAAAGGGTGCAAGTTCTACGCTGTATGGCGGTGGCGCTATCGCAGGCATGATTAATATCATTTCGAAAAAACCAATAACCGGAAAGAAGGAAAGATATCTTTTGTTAAACCAATCAACGCTAAGAGAAAGCAATATCAACATCTACCTGTCAGAGAGAGATAAGAAAATGGGATATACCTTCTTTGGTGGCGGCAGTTACCAGCACCAAATAGACGTGAACGAAGATGGATTCAGTGATGTGGCCGCCAATGAGAATTTTTTCATACACCCGACTTTTTTTTATTACCCGAATGAAAAAAATACTTTTTCTTTTGGTATCAATAGTTTCTTCGAGGACCGCCGGGGTGGCGATATGCATGTGTTGAACAGGCATCCCACGGGTACCCACCAGTTTTATATCGAGAACCAGTCATACCGCAATACCCTGACCTTTAACTGGGATAAAAAGATCAATAGCAGCGATAAGCTATCTGCCAGGGGTACCAGCAGTTCCTTCAACAGGAATATCAGTACCAATACCTTCGGCATGCGGGCCAACCAGTTATCTTATTTTTCAGAACTTTCTTACCTGAAGAAAAAAGATAAACATGATATCGTGGGAGGCATCAATCTTTCCGGTGAGCGGTTTAAAAAGCAGCTGCCCGACAGCAGTTCTATCCGCAATTACAATTATTTCACGGCTGGTATCTTCATACAGGACGACTGGCGTTTTCATCAACGTCTCACTCTTGAGACCGGTTTGCGGGGTGATTATCACAATGAGTATGGCTTCTTCCTCTTACCCAGGGTATCCCTGTTGTTTAAGATCAATCCTCACCTGCTCAGCAGGTTGGGTGGAGGTTTAGGTTACAAGACGCCGACCGTTTTCAACAATGCCGTGGATGAAAGGGATTATGTGAAACTCCGGCTTGCCGATGATGCTGTTGCTGAAAGGTCAGCTGGTGTTAACTGGGATATCAATTTTAAAAAGGAGATCGGTGAAGTTGAACTGGCCATCAATCAATCCTTTTTTTATACCAGGATCGCTCATCCGTTGGTGACCAGTACACAGCCGGTGGAGGTTTTTTATTACTCCGAGACAAAACCAATTACGACAAAAGGCATGGAGACCTGGGTGCAGGTAGATTATAATAAGCTGGAAGCCTATCTTGGTTATACCCTCACCGATGCAAGAAAAAAATATGATCCTGTTCATCCCAGGCTAAGTTTGAGTGCGAGGAATAAATTTGCCACAGTTATTTCGTATAAGATCAACCCAAATTTCCGGGCCATTGCAGAAGCCTCTTATACGGGCCGGCAGTATTTGGATGATGGCAGCCAAACCCCCTCCTTCTTATTTCTTGCCGCCATGCTGCGCTATGATGTGGGTCGCTGTACTTTTGTTCTAAATATGGAGAACCTGCTGGACTATCGCCAGACAAGGAAAGAAGCGATCCTGATCCTTCCTACCATTAATCCCCGGTTCAAACAATTATGGGCACCCATCGACGGTCGGGTGCTGAACCTGAGCCTCAAAGTCAAATTTTAACCCGTTAAAAGAGTAGCCAGGTTTGCCATGGCTTGGATGCATGGCATATCTTTGCCGACTTATGGAACAGCTGTTGAAACAAATAGAGGAGCACAAAAAAGAGATCGCTGCATTTACACCTGCCAATGAAAATGAACTGGAGGAATTTCGTATCAAATGGCTGGGCACCAAAGGTCTTGTGAAAGCCACAATGAGTGAAATGAAAAATGTGACTTCGGAACAGAAAAAAGAAGCCGGGCAGCTGTTGAATGAATTCAAATTATTTGTCGAGAACAAATTCGAACAATTCAAGGCAAATACAGATAACCAGCAACCTAAGACCAGCAACAAGTTAGATCTTTCTCTCCCCGGAGATGAGTTACCGATAGGCTCCCGTCATCCCGTGCTGTTGATGCGTAACAGGATCGTTTCTATTTTCCAGCGACTCGGATTTGCCGTGGCGGAAGGTCCGGAGATCGAAGATGACTGGCATAATTTCGGAGCGCTGAATTTGCCCGAACATCATCCTGCCAGGGATATGCAGGACACTTTCTATGTTCAACAAAATCCCGACTGGGTATTGCGGACACATACCAGTAATGTGCAGATCCGTGAAATGGAAAAAGGCAAGCTGCCGATCCGAATGGTGATACCGGGCCGGGTATACCGAAATGAAACGGTAAGTGCGAGAAGCCATTGTTTTTTTCACCAGGTGGAAGGATTGTATATCGACGAGAATGTTTCTTTTGCCGACCTGAAGCAGACCCTTTACTTTTTTGTAAAAGAAATGTATGGCAAGGATGTAAAAGTGCGGTTCCGTCCTTCCTATTTTCCTTTTACCGAACCCAGTGCTGAAATGGATGTAAGTTGTTTTATCTGTGGCGGCAGTGGTTGTAATATCTGTAAGAAAACCGGGTGGGTGGAGATCCTGGGCTGTGGCATGGTACATCCGAATGTGTTATCAAACTGCCATATCGATCCTGCTAAATACACCGGCTTTGCTTTTGGTATGGGAATCGAAAGACCAGCCATGCTGAAATACGGGATCAATGATATCCGTCTCTTTAGTGAAAATGATGTGCGGTTCCTGAGACAGTTTACTTCGGCTATTTAACTTAAAGGCATACAACATTTTAAAAGCCATACCGTTCTTCAATAAATATATGGATGAAAGCCTTATGTTTCCTTCCGTTCGTTTTTATATTTAATTTTTCTTGCAAGACCAAGCAAGCAACAGCTCCAGTTATTGATTACTCGGATTTTTCTAAAAAGATCATCTTTATCCAAGGCCTTAACCCGGCAGATACTCAAAACGATACCCTTGGCACCTTAAGCATACAAATACCTCATAGGCTGGATACCTTTTATCAATGGCACAGAACGTCGGATTGTACCCAATGCGGATGGAATCAATATCGTTTTGCAGATAAAGACTATCCACAGTTTGCTGAAGCGGGATTTATATGGACCTATATTCCTGATTCGGTTTATCAAATAACTATCAGGCATAAACCACTCAAAGAAGCGGCCGATTCTGTTCTGTTGCGAGAGTTAAAAAAATCTGATTTGGATAATATTTGGTTCAGCCAACAAAATGATCTCGTGTCTTCTGATGATTTCGAATACTTAAGAAAAGATTTTAAGTCTATTAATGGACATTCCTTTCTGCTCTATGCTTTTACTACGCCGCGTGGGTACCTAACCAATAAAGAAACTTTGTTTGTAACTGCTGCCACCAATCTTAAAGACCGTACCCTATTTATCATTGGGGAATGTGGGGCCAAAGATACTACCGGCTTTATTGACAATATGTACAAGGCGATCTCTTCTGCTGAAATAAAGGAAAAATAATAGCTATTTAAAAAAATATCTCCCGCCAAATTCTACTGTGCTATAGTTGAAATCATGTAACCCCTGCTGGAATTTTAGCAGCAAACTTGTCTTGCCCCATCTTTTTTCCGCTGTTGTTCTAAAGACAACGGGTTTATCTCCGCTGTTTTCCAAATAACCGAGATAACCGGCGATATAGGTTTGCAGATGCCAGGTTCGCGGGTTCCATTCCATTCCTGTCCCGAATAAAAAAGAATCGTTCTGGCGAAAATCCTCCTGTTCGATCTGCCAGCAGTAAAAACCGGCCATCGCCAGCCATTTCAAAGGAACGCCATGGAAAGGTTTGGCCATCGAGATATCAATATGATAACCCATCCCGTCTATAAAGCGTGCAGCGCCAAAGCCCGAGGAAGAAGGCATGCGGTAACCGACCCTCAGGGCAAGATGGATATTTTTTCGCCATTTGTTGAAAAGCTGGATCGTGGTCGCCAGCAATACATCTCCTCTTGCTTTTTTATCATTGTAGTATTTATAATAAACATGCCGGTCTTTTTTAACAGCATCGCTCATAGTATAGAACTCGACCGGTATATAAGAAACATCAAAGGAGATAAGATCTTTTACCAGGCAGTAGTTGCCATATAAAACAATTGACTGCGATTTATCACCCGGTGAAAAATGAAGCTGGGCGGTGATGGCCGCCGAACGACTGCTATCAATACTCCCGTTGGCGATAGCGGGAATTGCCAGGGCATTGGGTCCCATCCAGGCGGCTCTTACCTGGATGTATTTTGACCAGTGGGAAACGCCGTCCCAGTTCACCGTCTGGGCCCATTCGGCAGGAGTCTGGGTATTGGCAGAAAGAAAAACGCAACAGGAAAGAAAAGTAAAAAATGATCTCATCGGCTTATCGTTGGGATAAAATTAGTTGTTCCGATCCATACCAAACAACAATGACCGTCTTTGCAGACAGCCATTGTTCAAAATCAATTTTATGCTTATATTAATTACGGGGATTATAGACAGCCAGCACCAGTGATGCGCCGATTGTGACCCAGAGACCATAACCAAAATTCTCCCCTATATGTTTGAAAATATCTCCAAAGGCTACACCATTTATCAGGGGTTCCCCGATCATCATATATAATAACGTAAGCAATGGTAACCAGGCCCACAGGCCTCTTCCCAGGATATAATTACCGTTGTTCAGAGCCCCGATCAGCAGGAATGCGCCTGATATAGGGATCAGGAGTGGAATATATTTTTTCCAATCATCAGCACCTGAAAACACAAAATCATAACCAGAAATATGATTGCCCCTAGAAGAAAGATAGGGTAGAAAGAAACAGCCTATCAGAATGACGGCTAAAACGATTGTCAGAATTCTCCTGTTCATGTTAGTTTGGTTTATTGGTGAATAATTATCCTGTCCCGGATGATCAGGACTTGCTTGCCGCCATTCTCCGGTAGCTGAAAAAAGCAGCAGCCAGGAAGGCAACAATGGCAATATAGAACCAGGGAGTAAATACAAGCGAAAGTTTTACATCTCCTAATTTATCCAGTCCAAGGGAATCTGTCCCATCCTTGGCTTTATCCACCGCCTGTTTGGCCATACCATCGTTAAACCATTTCTTCAGGTCAAACATGAATCCAACCAACACGCCCGCACCGAGGATACCTGCAACCAGGCCAATTCTTGACCCGACTTTCCCGTTGGTCAGGGACAACAGCAAACCAATCAGGCCCAAGGCCATTGCCGCGATAATAAAATACTGGGTGTTCCCTACTTTTTTATCACCGGTCTTTGAATCCATGTCCTTCAGCATATCCTTTCCATACCCGCCGGACAATTTCCATTCCTGCCCCATGGCGAACCCGAGACCGGTATTATTCATCAGGGCGGAACCTCCGCATCTTATTTCTGAAAATGGAAGAAAAAACAACAAGATGGCGATCGCAAATGCCACGCTTGAAGGAATTTTTGTTCCGAACATTCCCGGGGCAGCCAGAGCTGGAGCATAGACGGGTGCCGATGGAGGCGGAACATAAGGAGGGGGTGTTGAAGAAGTTGGTTGGTTTGAATCCATAGATAAAAATTTTGCATAAGATAAGAGAAACTTATCATAAATCGTAACCTTAAAATCCACAACCAATATCTTTACAGTTACAATCCACTCAGAATGAACATAAACAGCATTTGTGTCTGCGGGGCCGGCACAATGGGAAGCGGGATCGCACAGGCTGCCGCGCAGGCGGGATTTCATACGCTTTTATATGAACTGAACCCTGCTGTACTGGACCGCGCAAAAACCAGCATTGACATGACCCTGCGCTCGCTGGCAGAGAAAGGGAAGATCAGCCAGGAAGATCAGCAAAAAATATTCAAACGGATCCAGTTCACCGGCGATATTCAAACCTGCCTGGCAGATGTATTCATCGAAGCAATCATTGAAAAGACCGAAATAAAGATCGCCCTGTTTAACCAGCTGGCAGAACTCAATCATAGTGAAGCGGTATTTGCCAGCAACACTTCCTCCCTATCCGTTTCGAAGATAGCGGCCGGGGTAATGAGTCCGCAGCGGGTGATCGGCATGCATTTTTTTAACCCTGCCACCATCATGAAACTTGTGGAAGTGGTCAATACAGAGCAAACCAATACGCAAACGACGGAAATCATTATTTCGCTGGCAAAACAAATGGGTAAAGTGCCGGTTATCTGCCGTGATTCACCAGGGTTTATTGTCAATCGCGTGGCCAGGCCTTTTTATATCGAGTCACTGCGGATGGCCGAAGACAATATAGATCATGCTTCCATCGACCGGTTAATGGAAGCAAGCGGGTTCCGTATGGGACCTTTCAAATTGATGGACCTGATCGGGAATGATATCAATTACGCGGTGAGCTGTTCGGTATTCGAGCAACTGGGCAACCCGGAACGGCTAAAACCATCTTTTATCCAGGAACAGCATGTTAAGGAAGGAAGGTTGGGAAGAAAATCGGGTGAGGGGTATTATAAATATTAATTCAAACCGGGAATAGTTATGGTATTAGTCACGGGCGGTTCTGGTTTTCTCGGTTCCTATATCATCAAACTCCTTGTTGAAAAAGGGCATGCTGTCCGGGCTATCCGGCGCAGTAAGACCCTTCCTTCCTGGATCCCTCAAACAATACTGGATAAAGTGGAGTGGGTGGAAGGCGATGTGCTGGATGTTATCTCACTGGAAGATGCGATGGAGGGTGTCGACAGTATCATCCATTCAGCGGCAGTGGTATCGTTTGTAAAGAAAGACCGGGCCAACATGTACCAGGTGAATGTAGAAGGCACGGCCAACGTGGTGAATATAGCGCTGGAGAAAGATATCCGCCGGCTTGTTCATATCAGTTCCGTGGCAGCGCTTGGCAGAACTTCGGATGGCGGGCACGTGAACGAAGAGAAAAAATGGGAAGAAAGCAAAGTGAACACCCATTATGCCAAAAGTAAGTATAAGGCGGAATTACATGTATGGCGGGGCATCAGTGAAGGGCTGGAAGCAGTGATCCTGAACCCAAGCACCATCCTCGGGTATGGAGACTGGAACAATGGGAGCTGCGCCATCTTCAAAAATATCTATAAAGAGTTCCCTTGGTACAGCACGGGTATCAATGGTTTCGTTGATGTGGAAGATGTGGCAAGAGCAACGATTCTTTTTCTAGAAAATGAAATCAACGAACAACGTTTCATTGTGAATGGCGATAGCTGGCCGTTCAAAAAATTGCAGGAAGAAATAGCGGATGCGTTTGGCAAAAAAAGACCGGGGAAAAAAACAACCCCTTTCCTCATGTCTGTTGCCTGGAGATGGGAAAAAATAAAATCATTATTCAGCCGCAAAAAACCATTGCTTACCAAAGAGAGCGCAAGGGTAGCACAAAGCAAGACCTGGTTTGAGAATGGGAAAATACTAAAGGCGCTGCCGGGATTCTCCTTTACCTCCCTTCCCGAAACAATTAAAAAAGCCTGTGAGAAATACAGCCACTCCAATCCCCGCTAAGTGGGACCCGGGGATTTCCTCATGATGCAACTGTCTTTATACTACCAGGGTCTTAAAAACGCCGCTTCTTGTTGAGTTTTCAAAAGCTTTAACGACCAAGCATGTATCTTTAAAGGCCAATCTATATCTATGCAAAATATTCGTTTTCTCTTCCTGGTCATTTTATCCGCGTTCCCGTTCCTTAGCCCGGCACAGTTTGTTGTAACAGGTGCCGTGATAGATTCAGCCAGCAGGGAGCCCCTTGCCAAGGCTTCAGTATTTTGCCAGAATACTACACTGGGTACGGTAACGAACAAAGATGGTGAGTTCTCGCTCTCGCTGAAATCCGGCGGTTACGATCTTATTTTCAGTTATACCGGTTACCAGACTCAAACGGTCCGGGTAACGGAAAACAACAAGCTGGAAGTGCTGATGATCAAGGAAGATAAAAGCCTGGGTGAGGTGTTCCTGAAAAACAGTTATGAAGTAACGGATGGCTGGGAGAAATACGGGGATTTCTTTGTTAAGAATTTCATCGGCGCTACACCTAATGCAGCCAAATGCATCCTCACCAACCCCGAAGTGCTGAAATTCTATTTCTATAAAAGAAGTAATCGCCTGAAAGTGCTGGCAACTGAACCGCTGCAGGTCACTAATAATGCATTGGGTTATCATTTACGTTACCAGCTTGATTCCTTTGTTTATTACTACAACACGAATATCAATTCCTATCGCGGTTATTGTCTTTACACGGAAATGGAAGGCGATGACAGTTTAAAGAGAACATGGGCGATCAAACGTAACAATGCGTACGAGGGATCCAAACTGCAATTCATGCGCAGCTATTACGACAGTACCGTCACAGAGGATGGATGGATCATTGACCTGCTGGATGAGAAAAATGATAAGAAATTCAAAAAGGTGAAAGATGTCTATGATTCGCTTTATTACGGCGCCCTAGACAGCACCCTGCAGGTGGAGATCTTTTACCCCAGAAAGATCAGTGTGACCTACACGAAGAAAAGACCGGAAGCGGAATACCTGCGGAAAATGGGTTTACCGAAAACTGTACCCTATCCAATTTCTTATATAGATATCAAAGAAACGATCGCCATTACCCAGAACGGTTATTATTATGAACAGAAGGACTGGGTGAACCAGGGATACTGGAGCTGGAAAAATGTGGCGGACCTGTTGCCTTATGACTATGTGCCGGATTAGAACAGTTTAAGGTTTCTCTTAGCAGAACGGTAAAGCGAAATAACGTTAATCCTGTATCCTTAAACATTAAACTTTCTTTCCCATTACTTTTTCCCACAGCTGGGGTATTCTTTTGATCCAGACAAATTCCTTCATCTTTTCTCTGGCATCTTCTACTGGTGAACCGAAATAAACCTTGCCACCTGGAATGGAATCTTTCACACCACTTTGCGCATATACAACAGCATCTTTCCCAATGGTCAGTGTTTTGCTGACACCCACCTGGCCCCAGAGTATCACATTGTCTTCGATGTTGGTAGCTCCGGCAATACCTACCTGGGCTGCGAAAAGGCAGTTTTTTCCCACCACGGTATCGTGGCCGATATGGACCAGGTTATCCATTTTGCTGCCCGCTCCAATCACCGTGTCGGCACTTACCCCCCTGTCAATCGAGCAGTTAGCCCCGATCTCCACTCCCGTTTCAAGGACTACCCGTCCGCAACTGGTCATTTTTTTATAATGTATCTCGCGGTTGGTCCTTTTATTATAATAGAAGGCATCGCTGCCGATAACGGTTCCTGACTGGATCAGCACTTCATCTCCGATCTGGCAATGATCGAGGATGGTGACATTGGGATAGATGATACAATTCTTCCCGATGCTTACATGATTCCCGATATAGCAGTTGGGCATGATGACCGTTCCTTCACCAATTACTGCCGTATCGCTGATCATTTTCATTGATGGCTGGAAGGGGCGATAAAAGTTAACGATCTTTAAGTAAGCTTCAAAAGGATCAGCTACGAGTAGTAATGTTTTGTCATCCGGGAAATCCGTTTTCTTGTTTATGATGATAACAGTTGCCGCGGAATTGATGCATTTATCATAATACCTGGGATGATCGACAAAGACAATATCTCCGGGTTCGACCTTATGTATTTCATTGATACCGGTGGCATTTGTTTTTTCATTCCCGGTTATTTCAGCGCCAATCAATTGTGCGATGGTAGTTACCGGGACAGGTTTTTCAAACCGCATATGATAAGTTTTGTCAAAGGTAGCATCCCTGCGGAATGAAGCTAAAAGCAAAAAAAAGTCGTTTTATGGCTAAAGCATGCTTTTACGACCCCTTATTGAAAAATATTTTTAACCAGGTACAAACTGTTTTAATACATCTTTTTAGCTTTCTTTCATACTGGTCGAAAATTAAATATGCCATCAATATAACTATTGAATTAAAAAACAATAGCCCTGTAATGCTTGACAGCAAAGGTTTCCAAACGATTACTTCCAGCATCAATGGGGGAATCATCATTTTGAATTATGCTCATCATCGATCAACCAGCCATGATTTAACTACCGGTTTATCCACAGCTATGTTTAAAATGTTAATAAAATATCTTGGAAATATTTTTTGGTTAATGAAAATTCTTTATAATATTGTGTTGGGAATTTATTTCCCGGTACTTACTAACCCATCCATATAATAATCCCTCTGGTACTCCAGGGGGGTTTTTTTATCTCCAACTTCTCTTTACCCTTTATTTTTTTCATCACGCAATAGCCCTTTTTTGATTCAGGACAACTGCGTGTTGCAAAAAAAACTGTCACCGGTCCTCCTGGAACCAAGTTGAATAATTAAGATACCTTTACGCAACTTAAAAATTAGTCCATGCTGAAATCAATGACCGGTTTTGGAAGAGCCGAAAAAAATGTAGGTGATAAGACTTTTCTTATTGATATAAAATCGCTCAACGGGAAACAATTCGAGTTGCAATTGAAAATGCCCGCGATCCTGAAACCATTTGAATTTGATATCCGCCGGATTCTTTCGGAACGTCTCGGGCGGGGCAGCGTGGATTGTATGATCAGTTTGAAAGATACCGGGAATGCCAAACCGGTAACCATCAATACCGACCTGGCCAAAGCTTATTATAAACCCCTGGCAGAACTATCAGCGGCCCTGAACCTTGATCCTTCCCATATCCTGAGTACACTGGTGAAGCTCCCGGAGGTCATTACCCCCAGTAGTGAGACCCTTACCGATAAGGAATGGAGTGATTTCCAGCAGGTTTTGCAGCGCGCCCTGGAGAACCTGAACAACCACCGGCTCAACGAGGGGGCGATGATGGAAAAAGACCTCCTGCTACGGATCGGTAATATAGAGAAACAACAGGTAGAAGTGATCAAACTGGAACCTCTCCGCCAGCAAAAGATCAGGGAGGGTATCACCCGTCTCCTGGAGGAAAATGTAGGCAAGGAGAACTACGACGGTAACCGGCTTGAACAAGAACTCATTTATTATATTGAAAAAATAGATATCACCGAGGAGCAGGTGAGACTGAAGAACCATTGCGAATATTTCAGGACCCTGTTGTCAGATAAAGAAGAATCAAAGGGGAAAAAACTTTCTTTTATCCTGCAGGAGATCGGCCGCGAGATCAATACAACGGGTTCCAAAGCTTATGACTCCACCATTCAAAAATGCGTGGTGATGATGAAGGATGAGCTGGAAAAAGCCAAGGAGCAGGTATTGAATGTGCTGTAAGTAAAGGAACAAGAAACAAGATCACAAGGCACAAGGCTTAGCCCTTACACTTATATTTGTACTATGAACCTCCTGAAACGGCTCCTGGTGTTTCTTGTGATGTCTATCTTCTTGCTGGCTTCCTGTACTTCCATTGACCTCTACGAAAGATCAGTTGCCATTCCCGGTCATGCCTGGAAAAGCAGTTATAAACCTTCTTTTACTTTCACCATAAAGGATACCGCCGCTTCTTACCAGCTCTTCCTGGTCTTGAGACATACGGATGAATACAATTACAACAATATCTTTATCAATCTTACAACCAAACAACTCGGCAGCGACAGTACCCGAACAGGACGTTATGATCTTCGGCTGGCAACGGACACTGAAGGCTGGCTGGGTACGGGTATGGACGATATCTATGAACACCGCATCCCGCTTACTCCTGCAGCCGGGCAGTTCAGGATCGCGGGGGATTATACCTTCACCGTTGAGCAGATCATGCGGGAAGATCCCCTCGGGAATGTTTTCAATGTAGGTCTGCGGATCGAGAAAAAATAATAAGCCATCTTTGCTTTATGGATGATGCCAACCGCAAAAGATTACGCCGGACAACGTTTATCTACTGGATGCTTTTGTTCTATATTATCGCCGCCCTGGTCTGGTGGTTCATCTCGCTGAACAAGCAGAACAATGTGATGAAAAATTTCGAGATCAGCAGCCTGCGGGCAAGTGTGGATAGTTTAACAGCCCCTGCTCTATTCCGCCAGAAAATACAAAAGATCAATACGGAGCATTCAAGGAACAGTTCGAAATATATCGGGGAAGGTGGCATTTTTTTTATCCTGATACTGATCGGCGCCTCCTTTGTCTACCGGTCCGTGAGACGCCAGTTCAAATTGCAGCAGCAACAACAGAATTTTATGATGGCGGTGACGCATGAATTAAAGACCCCGATTTCTGTCGCCCGCCTTAATCTTGAAACCTTACAGAAATACCATCTCGATCCCGAAAAACAAAAAAAACTGATCCGTACTACGCTGGATGAAACAACCCGGTTGGATTTCCTGACCAATAATATCCTGACCGTATCGCAACTGGAAGGAAGTCTTTATGAATCTGCCAAGGAAGAATTGGATCTTTCCACTCTTTTAAAAGATTGCCTGCAGGGTTTCCGTGACCGGTTCCCGGATAGAAAATTCCCCTGTGATATTGAAGAGGATGCCGACGTAAAAGGTGACCCCTTATTGCTGCAGATCCTTATTAATAACCTGCTGGAGAATGCGGTAAAGTATTCCCCCCGTGAGAGCCCGGTAACCGCTGTGCTTAAGAAGTTCAGGTCGGGTATCGAATTACAAATAAAGGACGAAGGACCGGGTATCCCCGAAGAGGAAGAAAAAATGATCTTTTCCAAGTTTTACCGGATCGGTAACGAAGCTACCCGGAAAAAACAGGGCACGGGCCTGGGCCTGTATCTTTGCCGTAAAATCGCCCGGGACCACAATGCCGACATTTCGGTGACAAAGAATCTTCCCCGCGGCAGTAATTTTGTCGTCATTTTTAAAACATGAGCCCCGAGAGAAAAACATCCATCTTATTGGTTGAGGACGAAGAGAATCTCCACGAAGCACTGAAGCTGAACCTTGAACTGGAAGGCTATGATGTAACCTCCGCATTTGATGGCGCCGCTGCATTAAAAGCCGTACAAAGCGAATACTTCGACCTGATCATCCTGGATGTAATGTTACCGGAAATGGATGGGATCACCGTTGCCGAGACAGTACGTATCAGCAATAATGAAGTACCTATTCTTATCCTCAGTGCAAAGAATAGCAGTGCCGACAGGGTGTTGGGTTTAAAAAAAGGCGCTGATGACTACCTCACCAAGCCTTTTAACCTTGAAGAACTTCTTTTACGGGTACACAAGCTCATTAACAAGAACAAAAAAATCCAGGACAAATCCACTGTTTCAGATACCTACAGTTTTGGCAGCAATACCATCGACTTCAAGGCACAAGAAGCAACCAGGAATGACGGGAAAAAGATACAACTGAGCAAGAAAGAGACCATGCTGCTCAGACTCCTGATCGAAAACAAGAATGAAGTGGTGCCCCGCGAAAAGATATTACAATCGGTCTGGGGTTATAATGTTTATCCTACCACGAGGACGATCGATAATTTTATTCTCAACTTCCGCAAATATTTTGAAGAGGATAGCCGGAACCCCAAATATTTTCACTCGGTAAGAGGGGTGGGTTATAAATACTCAGATCAATAATTGTTCTGCTTCCAGGAGCAGCTGTCTTGTTTCCCACAACAACCCTTCTTTATCCGTTCCTAGTCGGGCATTGGTAAACATCCCTGCTTCACAGGTATTTAGTATCCCAAGTAACTGATCGGCCATGCTGTCCTTTATACCCTTAGTTTTTAGAGCCCGCATCAATATTTTTTTGTCCATGCCACTTCCGGATAGATCCAGGTGATCACCAAAGAATTTCCAGGCCGCCTGCTGAAGTGAAGTAAAGAATTTCCTGTCGTCATCCTGGACCTGTTTAACCGGTTCCAGCAATTCATCAATTGAAAGAACAGGTTTTACAGACGTTGCTGGCATCGGTAGTTGTACTTGTTTTTTTCTATTCATCCAGTAAAAGCCGGTGAACCCGACCAGGACTAACGCGATCCCAAATATATAATAAATCCACCCGGTTTTTCTTATTGTACCAGCTGTTTCACGGGTTTTTGTGGTAACCGGTTTTTCCGTGTTGCTCACATTCACACCGGACCTGTCCGTGGATACGGTTTTATATTTCCCGCTATCGGTATTAAAAAAAGTGAAACTGATTGCGGGCATCGTGTAAGTAGCTGGCGCCGATGAGACAAAAGGAAAACGGAATGTCCTGCTACCTGTCAGTGGCGTTTGTGTTTTATCAAAGGCATCTGTTACCACCGGGTCAAATCCCTCGATGCCTTCGGGCCATTGTACGGACGGTGCGCTGATCTGGATGAAATTTCCCTTCCCGCTGATCTTTATCTCGAAAAAGCCTTCTTCGTTTTTATCCAGTTCATTATCCCGGACTATTGAAGCAATAGTAAAATTCCCGGTTGCCCCATTAAAACCTGCCGGCTTGTTTTTTTCGGGAACTGGCTTAACCCGGATGGTCAGTGGCTCGGTATGAATATCCGTTTCCACCACTTCAGTCCCTTCGCGGGGAGTTTCATTGCCCGTATCATTTAAAACTCCTTCTACGATCTCCTGTTCAGTTTTCTTGTTGACCGCACTCCTGGAAAACTCTACCTTGTTCTTTACCTCCATCGGGTCGATCGTGAACTCCCCTGCCTGCAGGGGATATAACTGTACTTTCCGTATAGTATGCACATCGAATGCTTTCCCGTTGATATTTTCCACCGCCACTTTTTTATCGGCGAGGTTGACCATATCATAAACCGTGAATCCATAAAAACCAGGGTTCTTGACAATGTCTGATTTGGATTCAAGACGGGAATATAATTTGAAAGTGGCCAATACCGGTTCACCCACATAACAGTTGCGTTTATCCACCATCACTTTAATAAAAAGGTTCTTATGGATCTTTTCATACACATCTTCGCCCGGCCGCAGGAAATATTCAGAATTGGCGAAACCGTTCTCCCTGTTGAACCGTTTGATCGCCTCCTCTTTCGAGATTACTTCCACCCAGGCATTATTACTCCTGAATATTTTCCCGTTCACATTCACCGTGGCACCCGGGATCATGAATTTTCCCGGTCTCCCTGCTTCCAGTGTAAATACGGTATTCTTGAGTGGCTTTAAACCATTGATCGTGGATACCGAGCCTATATAAATATTGGGACCCGTGACAAAACGAAAATTACTGAAGATCGGAGGTTTGATAACCGTCATTTTGTCGCCATTCCCGATGATATACTGTACCTGGAAGGATTCCCCTGAAACGACCGGTTGCTGCGGCACAATGGTCTTAAAATCAAGCTGTGCGTTCAGCCCTGGTACCGAAAACAGGAAAGCAAATATGGTGGCCCATCGCTTCATAAATACACCCTAAAGTATAACAGCCTTTGTGAAAAGGGGTTTAAAATATATTAAAGGGAAAAAGCTGTTTTCAGCGGTCAGCCGGCAGGTCAGAGATCGCCCAGTTGGGGGCGGATGACAATATCCTCTACACAGGCCGCGGCAGAAAGTTGTGAAGCGGCATAGATCATTTTAGCTATATCGCCTGCTTCCATGATACGCCTGGCTGAATTGTCAAAGTCACCCCAGGAATCCGTCATGACCGCCCCCGGGTGTATGGCCGTAACTTTTATTCCATGAGGTTTCATTTCTTCCCGGAGATTTTTACTGAATCCATATAGTGCAAACTTACTGATACTGTAAGCACCTCCATTTTCATATGCATCCAGCGAGGCGATAGAACACATATTAAATATATGGCCTGCTCTTCTTTCCATCATCTTAGGTAAAACAGTCCGGGTAAGATGGTAAGCACTGTAAAGATTGGTGGCCAGTTGATTTTCCAATAAACCAGCCGGTTCATTATGAACGCTTCCCGGTTCAAAAAGACCGGCATTATTTACGAGTATATCCGGCGTTCCAACTGATAAACACCAGTTGCCGAAATCAACCGCTTCTTCTTTTTTACTAAGGTCAAATGGCTTTGCTTTAACCGTAGCACCGGGGAATTTCGTCCCCAGTTCATCCATCGTTTTATATAAAGCCAGCTCACCCCGTGAACACAGAAAAATAGCATGGCCGTTTGCGGCAAATATCTCTGCTACAGCTTTACCAATTCCTTTAGATGCGCCAGTGACAATTACATTCATGCTATGATTATTTGGTAATGGGTCAGTTTGAATTATGATACTCTTTGTCATTCCGAACGACGTGAGGAATAGATGGGCTGACGATGAAATTAATTCCGACGAAGGAGGAATCTAAAGACAGATTCCTCCTTCGTCGGAATAGAAGCTTCAAAATCTTCATCTTATCCTTCGCTGAGCTCAGGATGACAACCTGGTCATTCAAAAGAATCGTTGTCGACTACTTGAAACTGACCCACTTCCGATTATTTCCATTTTCTTTGCAAATCTACAACCTGTAATGAAGTACAAACACCTTTTCTTCGACCTGGACCATACTCTTTGGGACTTTGAAGCCAACAGCCGCCAGACCCTGGACGAATTGTACCATACTATGGATCTTGCCGTGAAAGGCGTAAATGATTTTGCGCTGTTCCATAAGAATTACCTGGCGCATAATGACAAGCTCTGGGACCGTTACCGCAAAGGCTTTATCAAAGTGGATGAATTGAGATGGAAAAGAATGTGGCTGACCCTGCTTGATTTCAAGATCGCCGATGAACCGATGGCGAAAGAAATGGGGAATGTCTTCCTTGACCTGCTGCCTACCCGGAAGATCCTCTTCCCACATACGATCGAAATACTGGATTACCTCGCAGGAAAAGATTACCGGCTTCACCTCATCACAAATGGTTTTGAGAAAACACAGCACAGTAAATTAAAGAATTCGGGTCTCGATAAATATTTTACTGAAGTAATCACTTCGGAAGGCAGTAATAGCCTGAAACCTCATAAAGAGATATTTGACTACGCCTTTATGAAAGCCAGTGCCAACCCCTTAGAAAGTATTATGATCGGCGACAGCATTGAAGTGGATATCCAGGGCGCTATGAATGCGGGGATTGACCAGGTATTTGTCAATCATCTTACAAAAGAACCCATACCAATAACAGGAAATACGCTACCCACGTACACGGTTTATTCACTGAAAGAGCTAGAAGGAATATTTTAATTAGCTAATTTGATAATAAGCCAATTTACGAATGTTGCTGATTTAACGCTGGAAGCAGCTTACTAGTCCACTTCTACCAGCTGGCTATCACGGTAACACCACCCAGGGGTTTATCCCCGATCTTCACATGGATCTTTGCATCTAGCGGTAACAGGAGATCAACTCTTGAACCAAATTTGATAAAGCCCATTTCTTCGGTTTGTTTCACCTGTTGGCCAGGCTGCAGGTAATTTACAATCCGTTTTGCGACTGCGCCGGCAATTTGTTTTACCAGTATTTCTTTTCCGTCTTTACGATAAGCCACGGAATGGCGTTCATTCTCTGTTGAAGATTTGGGATGCCAGGCTACCAGGTATTTGCCTTTGTGGTACTGGCTATAAGTCACTTCACCACTGACAGGATTCCTGTTCACATGTACATTCAGCGGGCTCATAAAAATGGAGACCTGGATGCGGCGGTCGGTGAAATATTCATCTGCCTGCACTTCTTCAATGACGACAACTTTGCCATCAGCAGGGGCAACGATCGCATCTTCCTGTATCGTGTGTGTTCTTTTAGGTATGCGGAAAAAAGAGATCATGAAAACAAAGAGACCAAGCGTACCGACAAAGATCAGCCAGCTGAGCCAGGGGATCGAAGAGCTGATAAAATAAAAAGAAAGCAAATTGATTATACCAAACAGGATCGTACTGATCGCGATGGTCTTATAGCCTTCTCTGTGGATCGTCATGTGGCAAATATAAGTAAATAGCCAGTGGGGAAGGGCATTGCAAATTGAATATTGATAATTGAATATTTTAAAATTCAATTATAGGTAAGGCAATCTGGAATTTGCAATCGGTAATAGTAGGCAGGTAGTAAGGTATGGCAAAAATCTAGCAGTGAGAAAGCTAAATCATGATTACTTTATGAATAGCTGGATATATAGCCAAACAAATGGAGTTGCAAAGAGTAAAGAATCAAACCGGTCTAAAAAACCGCCATGACCCGGCATGATGGCGCCGCTGTCTTTGACATTGGCCATTCTCTTTAGTTTTGATTCGAACAGATCGCCTGAAACGCCGGCAATTGCAGTGATAGCCGCAATGATAAACCAGATCTGCCCGTTAAATGTCATCCCGGAAAACCAGTAACCGATTCCAATTATGCAAAGTATGATACCACCAAGAGTTCCTTCCCAGGTTTTTTTAGGGGATATTTTAGAAAGAGGAGTTCTACCGATCATTGATCCCACCAAATAAGCCATGGTATCATTCACCCAAATAGATATAATGACAACTAGTGGGATAAGAATATGTAAATAATCAAAAGGCTTCGGGTTTATTGGCATACCATTTTTATAAATCAGACTGGTTGTAAACCCCGCCAGGTCCATCATTAACCCCCAGCTTAATGAGATATAAAGAAGACCCAGCGCGGCCATACCGAATGCCTTCAACTTAACGGGCTTTCTTTGAAAGATACCCAGCAACAACAAAGCAAACCCCGCTGCCGAAACCGGGAGAGAAAGATTCTCTTTTAATCCATAACCATTCACCTGGTAAGCAGGTCCGCAAAACCAGAGCAGCAATCCATAACCCATCACCATTAATCCCAGTTTGGTATAAGCATGAAAACTGGTTTGATGAATTTTTTCTGTGAGCTTTAGATATTCCCACCAGCAGCCAAAATGAATAAGGGAGAATAAAACTAAAAAACTCCATTGGTTCCACAACAGGCCTGCCAGCATCAACCCCACAAATATGATGGAGCTGAGCGTTCTTGTTCTAAAGGTCTGCCAGTTGAATGCCATACAAATTTTTAAAAGGGGTGATCGGGGACTGCATCGTCCACGTACACTTCCTGGTAGGTTACGGTTGATCTTTTTTTCATCCAGCCAACCAGTCCCACGATCGCCAGGAAGCTGGCCGCTGCCATCAATGCGATATTGGCTGCCGGTACCGGCGTATCCTCGTTTGCCATGGAAGGATTAAAATAAAGCAAGGTTACCAATACAGCATCATACATAAAATGCGCCAGGATAGGCACCCAGAGGCTGCCGCTATACCAGTAGATCAATCCCAGTAAAATTCCCAGCACAAAGCGGGGGAAGAAGCCGTAGAACTGGAGATGCATGGCAGAAAAAAGAAAAGCCGCAACGATGATACCGGCAAGCGGGCTTTTAAAAATTTTTATCAATAAGCGCTGCGCAATCCCCCTGAACAATAATTCTTCACCTATAGCAGCAAGCCCGGCAATACATACGATATTCAAAATAAGATCTTTGATCGTGTGCCGGGACAACAAAGCTTTTTGCTGTATAGCGATCTCGTCCTCTTTTTGTTTCATCCATTTTCCTATTTCCCCGGGAATATCGATGCTCTTATTTATTTCCCCGAGCCAACTCACCAATGGTATCGCCAGCAAAAAAGCAGCCGTCGCCACCAGGAAATAAACAGCTGTGGAAGGTTTTTTTAATCCCAGGTATTTATTAGTGTCCGTACTGAAAAGTCTTGCGCACAAAAAAGTTGGTATCAAAAAAAGAGCGATGAACTGGACGACCTGCATGCCACGAAGAAATCCGAGAAACCCTGGCTTGGACATATCCCATTTTGCTGGCTCGCTGATCTCGGTGATATTGATCCCCGTCATCGCTGAAAGGATCATGGTGCCGGCCAGTCCCAGGATGAAAAGACTGAGCAACGCAATACTGATAAGGATCAACAATTGTGTTCCCGCCGGTTTCCCTTTTAATAATCCTTTCACCTGGTTTGATTTTGATTAACTATCCCTGTTGAACTGTTTTAGCGATAACCTTTACTACTCTGGCAATAAGGTTGTAAATTTGCAGGCTCAAAAATAGGTAATTGCATTTTGAATGGTAAAGATCGAGAACATACAACTTCCTGAATTCCCGTTGCTTCTGGCTCCTATGGAAGACGTGAGCGACCCTCCCTTTCGGGCTGTCTGCAAGGATAACGGGGCCGACCTGATGTATACGGAGTTTATATCAAGTGAAGGCCTGATCCGCGATGCCATCAAAAGCCGCAAGAAACTGGACATATTCGACTATGAACGCCCTGTCGGCATACAAATTTTTGGAGGTGATGAAGAAAGCCTCGCACTGGCTGCCAGGATCGTTGAAGTGACCAATCCCGACCTGCTGGATATCAATTTTGGATGCCCTGTAAAAAAAGTGGCCCTCAAAGGTGCCGGCGCTGGTGTGTTAAAAGACCTTGACCTGATGGTTCGTCTTACTTCCGCTGTTGTTAAATCAACCTCGCTGCCCGTTACCGTAAAAACAAGACTCGGATGGGATGATAAAACAAGGAATATCGAAGAAGTAGCAGAACGATTACAGGATGTGGGGATCAAAGCACTCGCCATACATGGACGCACCCGGACACAGATGTATAAAGGAGAAGCCGACTGGACACTGATCGGCAAAGTGAAGAATAATCCCAGGATCAATATCCCCATTTTTGGCAATGGCGATATTGATTCCCCCGAAAAAGCAGTGGAATATAAGAATCGTTACGGCGTGGATGGTATCATGATTGGTCGTGCCGCAATTGGCTATCCCTGGATCTTTAACGAGATCAAACATTTTGTACGAACAGGTGAACACCTGCCTCCTCCCACTATCGAAGACAGGCTTTTTGTCTGCCGCAAACATTTACGCAGGTCCATTGAATGGAAGAACCCCGTTGTAGGAATCAATGAAATGCGTCGTCACTATGCCAACTATTTAAAGGGTCTGCCTAATATCAAAGAGTTCCGGAACAAACTGGTCACTTTGAAAACAGAAGAAGAGATCAACGAAGTCTTTGATGAGATCGCCCGCACGTACAGCGGCTATGAATTTGAGAAATCTTCCATCGAACTGGTGAACTACCATGAGAAATGCCCGGTGGACTAAACTGATCAGGTCATTTTTATTCTCATAGCCCGCATCAACCCATAAATAGAGACAAGTGTCCAGGTGGCTTCCAGGATCACAAAAGGCCAGTAATTGATCAGGAAGGAAGCATAACAGGCCAGCCCTGCGCCGATGATATTCAATACATAATACAGTTTCTCATCCTTTGGTAATAATTTCTCGGTCTGCAGAAAATAAGCGACAAGGATAAGACCGACCCCGATGCTTCCGATAAGATCATAATAAGTCATGGCAATTATTTTTTAATGATGAAGATTTAAGCTCGTTTGGGCAGACCCTCCCTCTTGCTTCTCCAAAAAAGATCAGCGCTTAGGGCAATCCCGGGTAGCGTAGCAAGAGCGAGGCCAAAACCATTCCGGCATCCCCGTTCCTTTTTATTTACTGATAGCGTCTACAATGTCTTTGCTCATGGGTGAAATAGATGGACCGAAATAATTGATCAGCACACCCTGCTCATCCACCAGGTATTTTGAAAAGTTCCAGGAAGGTGGTTTATTGTTCCAGCCATTCTTTGTTGAATCGGTGAGCCATTGGAAAACTTTATTCTGCTCCGGAGATTTGACCACGGTGCTTTTTTTTATGAGGGGAAAACTAACGCCAAAATTGACTTTGCAGAATGCCGCGATCTCCTCGTCGGTTCCTTTTTCCTGCGCTTTAAAATCATTGGCAGGAAAACCGATCACTACCAGTTTATCCTTATATTTTTCATTCAGTTGTTGCAGACTTTCATATTGTTCCGTATAGCCACATTCGCTGGCGGTATTGACCAGTAATACTTTTTTCCCTTTCAGGCTGGCAAAATCAAGGCTGTCCCCATTATTCAGAACACCCCCAAGTGAATAAAAAGAAACAAGTGGTTGTTTATGCTGGTTGGATAATTCGGTACTGTTCTTTCCCATTTTTTTTGTCATCCACATTAAAACGGGATAAACAGCTTTCAGCACTTTTTGCCGGTAGTTCATATTTGTTGAATTTCGGTTGACGATCTCTACATATACCCCGAATGCCAGGATAAACAGGAGGATAACGATCAATATCCGTTTTAGTTTTCGCATGCTTACCGGATCACCCATTTAAACAATTTAAGTTTCCCTTTGAACGGCGGGTACTTGATATTGGGATCGAACCAGGTAGGTGTTTTCATGACCGCTTTTTGGTGGCTAAAGGTCGCGAAAGAAAACTTTCCATGGTATGCACCGGTTCCGCTGAAACCCCTTCCCCCAAAAGGCAGGTGGTGATTGGTCAGGTGCCAGCTGGAATTGTTCACGCAGCTTCCGCCGGAGGGCACGGCGTCCAGCCATTCCTTCTCTTTCTTCTTACTCGATGTATAAATATAGAATGACAACGGATTGGGGTGCCGGCTGATGATAGCTTTTGCTTCTTCGGGTGTAGTAAATGGTATGACAGGCAATACGGGGCCGAATATTTCATCGTTCATCACAGACGCATCCGGTGAAACATTGGTAAGGATGGTTGGCTCGATATAAAGCTTTTCCCTGTCGGTGCGGCCTCCATATATTTTTGTGCCACTGGATAAGTATCCTGCAATACGGTCGAATTGCCGTAGGTTGATGATCTTGCCATAATTATAACTCTCTTCGGCATTGTTGCCGAAAAACTTTGGAATTGTTTCTTTCAAAGCATCCAGTAATTTATTTTTTACCGATTCGTGTACCAGCAGGTAATCGGGCGCCACGCACATCTGTCCAGCATTGGAGAATTTGGTCATCGCGATACGGCGGGCCGCAACACTGATATTCGCATCGCTTTCTACCACGCAAGGACTTTTGCCCCCCAGTTCCAGTGTTACAGGAACCAGTCGTTCGGCAGCCATCTTATAAATGATCTTCCCTACCGCTGTGCTTCCTGTATAGAACACGTGGTCGAAAGTAAAATGATTCATCATGCCCGGTATGACAGTTGCCCCGTCTCCTTCCATGTATAAAATATATTCAGGAGGAAAGACCTCTTCCAATATTTTTTTCATGACCGCTGCTGTGGCTGGTGCGAACTCGCTTGGCTTTAGCACGACACAGTTTCCCGCCGCGATGGCGCCGACCAGGGGATTGAACAGCAATTGGAATGGATAATTCCATGGCCCGATGATCAACACTACTCCCAATGGTTCTTTCATGATCCGGCTGGCAGATGGCATATTCAATAAATTAGTGACAACGCGTTCGGAACGCATCCACCCGCGGAGATGTTTCAGGGCCACATTCAGTTCCGCGATCACCATACCCGTTTCAGTTACCCAGCTTTCCTCGGGACTTTTTTTCAGGTCCGTGTAAAGAGCCGTATAAAGATCCTGTTCATGCCCCAGGATGGATGCTTTCAATTTTTTCAATTGCTCCTTCCGGAAAGCATAGGTCCTGCTGTTACCGCTGTTAAAGAATTGCCGCATTTTATCCAACCGATGGCTATCGGTTGTAGCTATATCTGCCATTAACTGTAATTTTGTTTGAAGTTAGGCAAATCCCTCCGCCAATGACCGATGAGTACTACATGATGCAGGCAATAAAGGAAGCCAAAAGAGCGCTGGAAGACGATGAAATTCCCATTGGTGCCGTGGTCGTTATCAATGACAGGATCATTGCAAGAGGCTATAACATGACCGAACGGCTCAATGACCCCACCGCCCATGCTGAAATGATCGCCCTCACCTCGGCTTTTAATTCTTTGGGCAGCAAGTATCTTCCCGAAGCCATATTATATGTGACCGTCGAACCCTGCCTGATGTGTGCGGGAGCTGTTTACTGGAGCAAATTGGGGAAGATCGTATATGGCGCTGATGATGAAAAGAATGGCTATAAAAAAACAGCCGGGACCAACTGGCCTTTTCATCCTAAAACTGAACTGGTGCGGGGAGTGATGAAGGAAGAATGCGCCAAACTCATGACAGATTTTTTCAAGAAAAAAAGATAGGCCATGGCAAAAGCAGTCAAATCAAAAAAAATCATTGTGACACACCCGGTCACAGGTACGGAAAGGAAATTTGATGCTGCCATTTATGAACCTGTCAAAGCTGCCATCCTGCAAAGCCTGAAAGGAAGTAAAGGTAAAACGTTCACGGAGCTGGCTGATGATGTGGTGGCCATCCTAAAAATTAAAATGCCCGGGATGCAAAAATCAGTTCCCTGGTATACGATCTCCATTCGTCTTGACCTGGAGACCCGGGGCATCGTGGAAACATTTACCGAAAAGGGGAAAAAAATGAACCGCATCAAACCGGTTGCGAAATAAGAAACAAATACTGGTTCCCGGAATTTTATTAAACCCTCCCTGCTTACTTTTGTTATCCTTATAAATACCTTTTAACCTTAAACAAAATAACTATGGCATTCACATTAGCACCGCTTCAATATGCACATGATGCATTGGAACCGCATATCGACACATTGACAATGCAGATACATCATGGCAAACATCACCAGGCTTATGTTGACAACCTGAATAAGGCTATCGTGGGTACTCCCCACGAAAACAAATCTCTGGAAGATCTTGTAGAAAATGCAGGATCCATTTCACCCGCAGTCCGTAATAACGGGGGCGGCCACTGGAATCATACTTTTTTCTGGAACAGCCTGGCACCTGCTGCCGGGGGATCTCCATCAGGCAAATTAGCAGCCGCGATCACCGAAGCATTTGGATCCTTTGATGAATTCAAAACAAAATTCGCCCTCGGAGGTGTAGGCCGTTTTGGGAGTGGATGGGTATGGCTGGTTATAAAAAAAGATGGCAAACTGGATATTATTTCTACCCCCAATCAGGATAACCCATTAATGGATGTCGCGGAAACTACCGGTGTTCCTTTGCTGGGAGTGGATGTATGGGAACACGCTTATTACCTGAAATATCAGAATAAGAGACCGGATTACCTCGCAGCGATCTGGAATGTTATCAATTGGAAGAAAGTAGAAGAACGTTTTGGTAATTAAAAAAATTTAAAAGCATCCTGTTAAAAACAGGATGCTTTTAATCGTAGTGTGCTAAAATATCATTTGCATTTTGCCATCTCTTCATCCATGATCTTATCCGCCTTTTCATTCATATCCTTATCATTTTCTTTGTCTTTGTATTTTGCAGCCATCTTATCCCGGTATTCATCCATCTCCTTTCTCAGGTCTTCCAGATCTTTTTTTGCTTTTTCATCTGCCGGATCTTTTGCTTCCAGTTTTTGCACCTTGCAACGATAGTCGGCCATTTTTCTCACATCACTTTCGAATCCCCCACCGGAGGAAGACGAAGAACAAGATGCAGTTCCTATGACCAGGGCCAGTATAGCCAGTCCTAAAATGTTTTTCTTCATGGTTTCAGTTTTTAAAATTGAGGAATATAGAAGCTACAAAATACAGCAATTTCCAGGGATACAAAATAATCCGGTCAGGGAACCGGGTCATACCCACTCCCACCCCAGGGATGGCAACGACTGATCCGTTTGATGGCCAGCCACATCCCTTTAAAAACGCCGTGTTTTTTCAGGGCCTCGGCCGCGTAATGAGAACAGGTGGGTGTATACCGGCACTTAGGTCCCAGCCAGGGAGAAATGATCAACTGGTAGACCTTTATCAGGGCGATAAAAGGAAGACTAAGAATGCGAAGCAGTGTTTTCATTGACGAGGCTTAGCAGTTTAGTTAAGATCATTGTCATTTTTTTAAACACGATTTCATAGTCAGAAATTTCTTTCCCGGTATAGATCAAAAAAATCTGCAAGGCTTTTTGTTTTTCTTCCAATGCTGTTTGAAGTCCTTTTTTCTGGAGACGCCAGGCTTCTCTTGTCAGCCGCTTGATGCGGTTACGGTCAACTGCTCTTTTAAAATTCTTCGCGCTGACCCCCACACCGAATTGCAATCCCTTGCCCCCGGGACTGATATAACAGATCCTGAAAGGTGGGACAGTAAAACGTTCACCTTCTTTGAACAAAAGCTCCGTTGCTTTCCTGCTTTTCAGTCTTTCGTCTTTTCCCAATGTCAGCTTGCCTGTCATGTTGCAAAAATAAAATAGTCCCTGCGTTAACCGCGGGGACCATCCAGTAATTAACCATCCCGTTTTACCGGGCAGAGATTATTTTAATTTACTCTCGTCGGAAACTGACAGTTTCTTACGGCCTTTGGCTCGGCGGCTGGCCAGCACTTTGCGGCCATTAGCTGTAGCCATGCGCTTGCGGAAGCCATGAACTGTTTTACGGCGTTTGCGATGAGGTTGGAATGTACGTTTCATTTTTATTGTTCTTTTTTCACGTTATACCTGCCGAAGCAAGTGTTGAAATGCGGACCGGGAGAACGGACCAGGTTTCAAATTTCACCAGCAGATCACCACACCCGCTGTTTGTGAAAGGATGGCAAAGGTAAGGGTTTGTGGGCTAACAGGGACCCCGTTTGAAGGCTTGTTTTCAAAAAATTCAAATGAAAAAAGCATCTTAGATATAGCCCTGAAAATTAGAGAATTATAGCTAATTTGGGTAGTAGGTCAGTTTGAATTATACTATATGTCATTCCGAACGAAGTGAGGAATAGATGGGCTGACGATGAAATTAATTCCGACGAAGGAGGAATCTAAAGACAGGATTCCTCCTTCGTCGGAATAGAAGCTTTAAAATCTTCATCTTATCCTTCGCTGAGCTCAGGATGACAACTTGGTCATTCAATAGAATCGTTGTCGGCTAAATTAAAACTGAGCCACTACCAATTCCCGGGCACTAGCTTTTTATTTTACCACACCGATTGGAAAGTCGGGTACATTAGGAGGGGTTACAGAAGTGGGATGTTGTTTTCCACCAGTAAGTTCTTTTACCCGTTCTGAAATATAAGCGTCAAGACTTTTGATGGTGATCTTGTTTTTGCCGGGTATCGCCGCTTTCCCGGTTAATCCTTCAATGACTGCTTTGGTAAAAGCGCCATTACCCCATTTGGGATCTTCCAGGGAGAATTCTTTACCCGTGCTGCTGGTAAAAGTAATCGCACCGTTCTCAGTACTGGATAATTCATTCACAATGGCATTGATATCAATATTACCCTTCCGGGTGCTGCCCATTACATTGCCGCTATGGCAGGCATCAATAAACACCACTACTTTTCCGGCAATATTGCTGACGGTTTGTTTTAGCTCTTCAAAGTTCAGACAGGTGGTTCGTATTCTATCAATATCGGCACCTACAGGAAGCATATAAAAAATACCATTGTTATCATTCAACCCATGTCCGCCAAAATATATCATCGCCAGGTCTTTTTGACTGGTTTGTTTTTGAATCCATTCCAGTCCATCTGTTATCGCATCTTTGGTAGCGTCTTTATTGATCAGTTTTTTTAAAACAACATCACTGTAAAGTGCCCCTTTTTGCAGGGCCATGGTAGAAGCAAAGTCGCCGGCATCCTTGGCCGCAAAACCTAATTTCAACTCAGACTTATTATAATCACTTACACCAATAGCCAGTACATAGAGCTTTGGTTTATAAATAAATTCATCTTTAACAATAGCCGGGGCAGCCCATTTCAAATATAGGTTGGCTTCCGGGCTAATACCGTTGTCGTTTTCTGCCAATAGTGTGATGGTGCAATCCTGTGATGGCACAGTAACAATAATTTTTTGTTCGGTAGCAGCAATTGGTTTCAACCCCCGTTCTGTTGCTGCAGGCCGTCCATTGATCAGCACCCTTAGATTTTTTGCAGGCGCATCAATGGGGCTATTCACGGAATAAGTTATGCTAACTGTATTGTTACTGATCGTAGTTCCGTTGGCCGGGCTGCTGATAATAACAGTTGGTGGAAGTTTTTGCCGGATCTCTTGTGCCTGGGCGATAATTTTTTTGGTGCTCCGGCTATCAGCAAGAGTGATGGCCTGTTCTTCATTATAAGTCTCAAAGATCGCATCAATCACATCGGGCCGGTAAAACTGTTCTTTAAAACGCGAAACAGGATAAAAATCCG
>JBDSPR010000026.1:0-65053 GCA_039930245.1 Chitinophagaceae bacterium
TCCAGGGGTTTGGCTGATCTATTACAAAAAAGCAAGCGGCAAGCCTGCTCTCCCTATCCCCGAAGCCGTTGAGGAAGCGCTTTGCTTCGGCTGGATCGATAGTTTATCCCGAAAGCTGGACGATGAAAGGACGATGTTGAAATTCACGCCAAGGAAAAGAGGCAGCGCCTGGAGCAGTTTGAATAAGACCCGGGTAAAAAAATTGATAGCAGAAAAATTGATGACCCCCGCCGGGCTTGTCCTGATCGAGGCTGCTAAAAAAGACGGTAGCTGGGATAAATTAAACAACAGTGACGAGCATGCAAAAAACAATACTTTTCCCCCCGACCTGGAAAAAGCATTGAAGAGGAATAAAAAAGCACTGGCCAATTTCATCGCATTTCCTCCCGGCTATCGCAAGCAATTCTTATTCTGGATCGATACCGCCAAACAAACCAGCACCCGTACCGCAAGGATCAACCAAACAGTTATGATGGCTGCAGCCAATAAAAAACCGGGAGTATCCGGGTTTAAACTGTAAAAAAAATAACCTATTGAATGAACAAGTCACGTTAAGCGGCTTTGTGAAAATTTCATACCTTGAATATACCAGATCAATGATCGCGAAACACTAATACAGTCCCATGTCGTATAACTGGAAACAATTCACCAAACGGATACCCATCCAGGCACCGCCGAAAGCGATCTACGAAGCATGGACTACCCAGCAGGGATTGGAAAGCTGGTTCCTGCGACTCGCACAATTCACCCGGCCGGACGGTATCCAACGACAAAAGAGCAGTCCTGTAGAAAAAGGCGACCGTTACAAATGGCTTTGGTTTGGATACGGGGATTCCGTAGCGGAAGAAAAAGAGATCCTTGCCGCCAATGGCTGGGACAAGCTCCAGTTCAGTTTTTCCGGTAACTGTATTGTTACCGTCTCTGTTAAACAGGAAGACGGGGAGACGATTTGCGAACTAGTACAGCAAATGCCTATGGAAGATGAAATTGAACAACAGCATTTCTTTATTGAATGCGGGGCCGGCTGGGGGTTTTATATGGCCAACCTGAAATCGGTGCTGGAAGGCGGGATCGACCTCCGGAATAAAAATAATAACCTGAAACAGGTGATCAACTCCTGACCTGCACCCGTTTTAGTGACTACCATTCATCAAAAGACATTCCGGCGGAAATAAAATCTTCGTAACTTTTATACCTAAAACATTCAGCCATGAAAAGATTGGTGATTGCGCTGGTTTTTGCGGCAGGTGTTACAGCAGTAGCATTTGCCAGCTTTAATAACAGCCCGAAAAAGGCAGACCCTGAAAAAAAGGTAGAGAAGAAAGAATGTAAACATACCTGTCCTTTCAGTTAATGCCAGTAGTTAAACTAAATACCTTCCGCAATTCGTGAGCCGGTTTGCGGGAGGTTTTTTTATCGCCGCCTGTCCCAATTCAGTTGCTGCCCGAAGGACAGCACGTTAATTTTAGTATATGAAAAAAATTGCCTCCCTGCTTCTTGTTTTTCTTCATGTGCAGGTTTGCTTTGCCTGTACCACTTTTTTTATCAATAAGAAGGGGCAAATGGTCTTTGGCCGTAATTACGACTGGATCACGGGTAACGGAATGGTTTGTACTAACCAACGCGGGCTTTCCAAAACATCCGATAAAACAAAAGATGGTACAACAATCAGCTGGGTATCACAGTATGGAAGTATCACTTTTAACCAATACGGGAAAGAATTCCCTACAGGCGGGATGAATGAAAAAGGGCTTGTGGTGGAAATGATGTGGCTCGATGGTACTAAATATCCTGCTGCGGATAACCGACCTGCCGTAGGTGTGTTGCAATGGATACAATACCAGCTGGATAATTGTGTTACGATCGACGAGGTTATTTCCAGTGATAAAAAAATCCGTATCGGGGAAAACACTCCACTTCATTATCTCGTGGCGGATGCGAACGGTAATGTAGCTACGATCGAATTCCTTGAAGGCGAAATGGTAGTGCACAAAGGAAAGGACCTGCCCTTCCCGGTACTTACCAATGATATGTATGCTGCTTCGGTAGAACAAACAAAGGCTGCGGTTACTACCGGTGCTGGCGGGAGCCAGTCCTTTACCAATAATTCGATCGACCGTTTTGCAAAAGCCTGTAACATGGTAAACCAATTCCAGGTTTCGTCCATCTCCACAGCACTGATCGATTATTCATTCAATATACTGGATAAAGTGGCCCAGGGATCACATACAAAATGGAGCATTGTATACGATATAACCAATAAAAAGATCTACTTCAAAACACTTGGTTTTTCGCAGGGAAAAAATATAGCTTTCAGCGCATTCGATTTCGCCTGTCATTCTCCTTCAAAAGCCTGGGATATGAACCAGGCAGGGACCGGCAATGTGGCGGGGTCATTTCTCAATTTTTCACTGGATATGAATCAGCGGCTGGTGAACAAATCCTTTGATGAAAGTGTCAGCGAGTTCACCGTCAGCCAGGAGAGCCGCAGTCGGCACGGTCAATACCCCGGCACCGTTTCTTGTCCGAAATAGCGGATTTTAAATACCCGCCAAACCCTGCAATCTGCTGAAAATCAGGATTTGTGTAATTTTTTGATTTTTATTACAAAAATTCCCCCCGCAAAATTCAGCAATCCCTTAATTTTGATTCCTGCGATTAACCCATCCAAATTCTCCCATTATTTCCGCTGCAACTGAGAAGGGCAATTCAACTTACTAACCCGGTGTAAGTAGATGAATGAACATTAAAAGGAGGAAATTTTATGTATACCTATGACCTGATGGAAACCGGTTGCTACTACCTGGTTAAAGAAAAAGAGGACACGGAGATCACGCTGATCAAAGTAGCGGTGGAATCTGATCATTGCCTGTTCATCCAACGTTTTGATGACCCGATGGCGACGGCATGGAAATTAAAGAAGGATAATCTCCATGATATCATCGAATGCCTGAGCGATGAAGCGGTAAAAGCCTGGGAAGAGCATTACCAGAACAACCAGGATGCTTATTACGAAGAAGATGACGAAGATTGACCCGTTCATGTAAATTAGTTCGGATGATGATTGAAATAAGCTATTTTAGCTTCATTCAATCATCATTTTTTATGCAACCCAATCTACTCAAAAGCTTCCTGCTTTTTATAATCATTCTTTCCGCAGGAATAACGGTGAATGCCCAACCAGCCCCCGATAAAGAAGATAACCTTCCCACCGATTACCTGGGCAAGGATTTTCATGCCGGCCGCCGCGAAGCTTTAAGAAAAATAATGCCGGACAATTCGATGATGGCGGTATTCGCCTATCCCACCCGCACTTTCTCCAACGACGTGGAATACCTCTACCACCAGAACCCGGATATGTATTATTTCAGCGGGTACAAGGAGCCGCATTCCATGCTGCTGATCTTTAAAGAAGAACAAACCGATTCGGCCGGAAATAAATTCAGGGAACTTTTATTCGTTCAAAAAAGAAATGCGCAGGCAGAACAATGGACGGGGAAACGCATGGGTACCGAAGGTGTGAAAGAAAGATTGGGTATTCAAAACGCTTTCAACGGCGAGGATTTCCAGAAAATGGGGATCGATTTCTCCAAATTCGAAAAGCTGATCATTGACCGTTTCCCGACCGATGTGGCCAATAACCAGTATGATAAAGCCGATCTCTATGACCTGATGGAACAATTCAAGCAGAAAACAGCTATGCCGCAACAACTCACCCAGCAAAGAAAGTTTGACAATAAATTATTCCGGGAACTGACAGGCCAGCTCCGCGAAATAAAGACAGAAGAAGAAATGGACCTGATCCGCAAGGCCGTGGAGATCTCCTGCCAGGGGCAGAACGAAGTGATGAAGGCAGTGAACCCGAATATGTCCGAACTGGAGATACAGGGCCTGCACGAATATGTCCATAAAAAATACGGCGCTGAAGAAGTGGGTTATGGTTCTATCGTTGGCGCAGGGGAGAATGGCTGTATCCTGCACTATATGGAAAATGCCAAAACAAAAGTGGGTACTTCCATGCTGCTAATGGATGTAGGTGCGGAATACCATGGCTACACGGCCGATGTAACAAGAACTGTCCCGGTGGATGGTAAATTCTCGACTGAAGAAAGAGCGATCTACCAATTAGTATACGATGCGCAGGAAGCTGCCTTCAAAATATTGAGGGATGGCGCCAGCTGGTCAGATGCCGGGGCTGCTGCTAAAAATGTGATAGCTGAAGGCCTGGTAAAACTGGGCATCATTGAAGACAAAAAAGAAGTGAGCAAATATTACCCGCACGGTCTCTCCCACCATATAGGATTGGACGTGCACGACCGGGGCTATTCATCAACCTATAAAAAAGGTATGGTGATCACCATTGAACCCGGTATCTATATTCCCGAAGGAAGCAAATGCGATAAGAAATGGTGGAGTATTGCCGTGCGGATCGAAGACGATGCATTGATCACACAGGACGGGTACGAGCTGCTCTCCCATTTTGCACCCCGCAAGATCGAAGAGATCGAGAAAATGATCTCCCAGAAAAGTGCCGTGGATGATTTCAAATTACCTCCCCTCGAATCAGGAAAGAAAAAAGGATTCTAAATAACAAATGCCGCTTTAAAGCGGCATTTGTTTAAAATAAAGTTTACTGAATATTAATAGAGTCCGTCAAAAGTCCCGGTCGTTATTGTAATGGTCTGGTTTGCGGCATTTTTCGCCGTACCGGAAAACGTTCCCCTGATAACATGGGTCACTGCATCGTGGAATGTTACCGTGAAGGTCATGGTGACACCGGTGATCGTTGGATCTGCTTTATAAATATCAGAACAGGCAAATGGGCTTGGCGTGTCGTACTCGAATGCCGCCGCATTCGTTGTCAATGGGTTCGCTGAAGAGCTGTAGGTTTCTCCGACATTAATGGTCCCGCTGATATCATTTATGCCAAATGTAAAAAAGTCATTGGGGTCACTGTTAGAACCTTCAAAAGTATAAAGCATACCTATTCCAGGAGTAGGTGTAGGACTAAGATCCCCAAAATCAAACTGTCCTGCATAAATTGTTGATGGGGCATTTGTTACTGTGAATTTCCAGCCGATCGGGCCGAATGGTGGAGTAACCGTTATTGGGAAAGTGCAGGAAGGTGGACCGGGTACGGTAATATTGGAAGTGGTAGCGGTCACCGGTGTTCCTGAGCCCGCAAGTGTAATATTTTGAATACCGAGTGCTGTGAATGTTCCTGACCAGGTAAAGGTCATACCGTTAACAGCAGCAGTTGTAATAGTTATAGGACCGAGGGAGGTAACATTAACATCAATATCAACCGTGTTGGAACAGTTAAGCTGCAGGGCGGGCTCGTACAATCCATTTACAATAGCAGTAGAACAATCCGGTGTGCAGGCTCCGGCTGCCGGAGGAAGTATGTTGATCGTGAATGTACAGGTACTCGTACCGAATGTTACCGTAAATGTCTTGATTCCGCTGGAATTGGGTGTTGCGCCATTATTGGTCAGGGTGATCAATTGGGTGGCCCCGTTAGAAGTACCACTCGCAGAAAAGCTGATCCCGGCCTGTGTATTCGTTGTTATACTATAAGGACCAACGGCTGGGGTGGTGATCTGCACCACTACCGTGTTTCCAGCCACCAGGGCCACGCCCTGGGTATAAGTACCATTTACAGTTATCGGTGCGCAGGCACCTCCTGCCCCACCTAAGGTTCCGGCAACTGGTCCTACAACAGTTACCGTGAAATTACAGGAAGCAAAAGGCGGATCAAATGTGATCGTATTGGCTCCAAGGACGGTCGGAGTGCCCGTTCCATCCAGTCTTACTGCCTGGTTACCCGTTGCACTGAAAGCAGCTGTTTTCTGAAAAATCATGCCACCACCGGTTGCTTTGATCGTATAAGTTCCCACTACGGTAACATTTACGGTGATATCTACATATTGAGAAGCAGGAACCAATGGAACATCTTTTACATAAGTACCCGTAACTACAGCGCTGGCGCAATTCACCGGCGTACCGCCACTGACAAGGGTAAAAGTAGCTGGGCCTGGTACCGTCACCGTGAAACTACAGGAGGCAAAAGGCGGATCGAAGGTCACCGTATTTGCTCCCAGGACTGTTGGCGTACCGGAACCATTCAGCCTCACTGTTTGATTACCTGTTGTAGTAAAAGCAGCCGTTTTTTGAAAAGTCATGCCACCACCGGTTGCTTTGATCGTATAAGTTCCCACAGCGGTAACATTTACTACTACATCCACAAAATGAGTAGCGCCCAATGGGGCATCTTTGACATAGGTACCGCTTACAACTGCACTGGCACAGTTTACAGGCGTGCCGCCGCTGACGAGCGTAAAAGTAGCAGGGCCTGTTCCCGCAGGTAATACGGTCACCTGTATATCGCAAACCGTAGTGTCGAAATTCACCACAAAATTATTCACCCCTGCTGCGAATGGTGTACCGCTGCTGCGGAGTTCCACCGTATTCAAACCAAGCGTTGTGAAAGTGCCGGTTGCACGGAAAAAATAACCATTCACCGTATCCGTATAGACCGTGTAAGAACCCGTGCGGCTGATATTGACCTGTACCGAGATGGTATTGGTCGCAGGCACAAGGGCCGTTCCGGCAATATAGGCGCCGTTCACTGTTTTGGGAAGGCAATCTCCTGTCAATTCAGCCTGGAGCGCTCCCCTGGCAGGGGTATTACTGCCTTCAAAGCTGACTTCTTTCTGGCACCCCATCGACAAAATGATGACCAGGGACAGGAAATAAAGGATATGTTTTTTCATAAAAGGGGAATATGATTTTAGCCGTTAAAAATAAGACTATTTTGCTTACTGATGGCTGCCCGGGATGACCGGTTTATTTGTCATTTAAACAGGGTGGAAACTAAACCCTAATTTTAAGATCAATTAGAACCAATGAAAAACGTTTTTTTCCTTCTTTTATTTTTCAATTTTATCAACTGCCGGGCCCAGGGTGACCCCCTTAGTTATGGGCCGGAGGAATTTCAGCAAGCTATCAAGGGAACGGGGATCCAGGTGCTGGATGTCAGAACAGCCGCTGAATTCAAAAACGGGCATATTAAAAATGCCTTACAGGCAGACTGGAACAACCAGAAACAGTTTAATGAGCGGGTACAATATGTGGATAAAGACAAGCCGGTTTACATTTATTGCCTTGTCGGGGGCAGAAGCGCAGCCGCCGCCGACTGGATGAGGCGAAACGGGTTTAAAACAGTGACAGAGCTCCGGGGCGGAATCAATGCCTGGAAACAGGGCGGCCTTCCGCTGGAAGGTAGCCCTGATGAGCCGCAAATGACCATGGAAAAATACCTCGACAAGATATCAAAAGATAAACCGGTACTGGTGGATTTTGGCGCCCCCTGGTGCCCGCCCTGTGTGAAAATGCAACCTGTACTGGACTCCCTGGAGGATACCAAAGGACTGAAGTTCAAACTGGTTAAAATTGATGCGGGCCTCCATACTAACCTGATGAAAGAACTGGCTATTGGCGCTATTCCTGTTTTTATTATTTATAAAGAGGGAAAAGAAGTGTGGAGGAAAGAAGGAGTCATAAGCTTTGGAGAAATAAAAGAGCAGTTAAAATAAATTCCTTTTGCTTTTCGGGCAGGTGGGGAAAGGTCAAGCCGAATCAATGCATGTTTGTACCCTCATTCATTATTCATTTCCACTTTTTGTCTTGACCCAGATGTTCATCGGGAGGGGCTCCAAAAGTTTTCTTTACTGTATGTTCTTTCATTTGCTTTAACGCAAAAGAAAGAAGCATAATTAAAAAACTGTAACTATTTTTTCTTTGCTATGAAAAGAAAAGCATTCCTCCAAAGATCCGCGATAGTGATCGGCAGTAGTTTACTCCCCTCCCTTTCCTTCGCAGAAGAAAAGAAAAAAAAGTCCTTGCGCTTTGCGCACCTGACCGATATCCATGTAAAGCCAGGGACTATTCCCGAAACAGGCATGGCCAAAGCCTTACAGCATGTACAAAAACAGGATAAAATTGATTTCATCATCAATGGCGGCGATTCCATTATGGATGCACTGGAGGCGGATAAACAAAAAACACAAATACAATGGGATCTTTTTAAAACCCTGCTTCAGAAAGAGAATAGTCTTCCCATTTATCATACCATCGGCAACCATGATATCTGGGGATGGTTCCTTAAAACGAATAAACCTGAAAATGATCGGCTCTATGGTAAAATATGGGCTGTAGAAACACTGGGGATGAGCAACAGGTACTACAGTTTTGATAAAGGCGGCTGGCATTTTATCGTACTCGACAGCACCCAACTAAACCCGGCCGGTGGGTATATCGGCAAACTCGATACGGAACAACTGGATTGGCTGCAGCAGGAATTGCAAAAAGTTTCGCCGGAAAAATTCATCTGTATCGTATCGCATATTCCCATCCTTTCGATCTGCTCCGGACTTTTCTTTAATAAAACAGAAGCCAACGGCGACCTGCTGATCAAACGCAACCTGATGCATACTGATTTCCTGGCACTAAAAAAGATCTTCTCGAAATACCCGAATATAAAAATTTGTATCAGCGGTCATATCCATCTCCAGGACGAAGTGGATTATCTCGGTATCAAGTATTATTGCAATGGCGCCGTTTCCGGTAACTGGTGGAATGGCTCCTACCAGGAATTCGCGCCAGCTTATGCGGTAATGGAATTATTTGATGACGGCTCCTCCAAAAGGACCATGATGAAATATGAATAGCCAGGTTTTTTACTTAATATTATTGCATGATTAAAGTCGCTTCCCTGAATAACATTTCCCTCTTTGTTTTATTGTTTACAGGGCTGGTATCATCGGCACAGGCACCGCGGGTGGAACTGCTCACCTCCGGTACCAAAACAAGTATCCGTGGCCTAAGCGTGGTGAATGACAATGTCGTTTGGGTGAGTGGCAGTAATGGTTCAGTGGGCAAAACCACCAATGGGGGCAAGACCTGGAAATGGATGACCGTAAAAGGGTTTGAAAAAAATGATTTCCGCGACATCGAAGCCTTTGATGCTTCCACAGCAGTGATCATGGCTGTGGCCGATCCTGCTTATATCTTAAAGACAAATGATGGCGGTGATACCTGGAAAGTGGTATACGAGAATAAGACAAAAGGCATGTTCCTCGATGCCATGGAATTCTGGAACGAGCAATCAGGTATCGTCATCGGGGACCCGCTTGGAGGAAGGTTCTTCGTGGCCCGTAGCTTCGATGGCGGATCGAGCTGGCAGGAAATACCCATGGATAAAAGACCTGTGGCCGACAGTGGAGAAGCCTGCTTTGCCGCGAGCGGAACCAATATCAGGGTGCTGGATAAAGACGAAGCGGTATTTGTTAGCGGTGGTTTACGATCGAGACTTTTTACCCGTGACAAAGCAAAGGAAATACCGATCATACAGGGCAAGGAAACTACCGGCGCTAATTCGATAGCGGTTTGGGATAAATTCAAAATGAAAGGGGGAAAAAGAATGATCGTTGTTGGCGGCGATTTCAATGCGGACTCATCCATGGTAAAGAACTGCTTTTATACCAATGATGGTGGTAATAGCTGGAACAGCCCCAACACTCCCCCTCATGGTTACCGCAGCTGCGTGGAATATTATTCAAAGGCCGAAGTATTCGCTTGTGGACTGAACGGCGTTGACTTTTCCTGGGATGGCGGCAAGAACTGGAAATGGATCAGCAAGGAAGGTTTCCATGTATGCCGTTCGGCAAAACTCGGAGCCGCCGTTTATTTTGCGGGAGGGAATGGTAAGATTGGAAAACTGGTTTGGAAATAGTTGATGCTTGATGCTGGATATTTGAGAGATTGTATTGGCTCCCTTCCCTCGGAGGGGCTGGGGGAGGCCAACTTCTCTTACAAATTTTCCAGCAATGTCTTTACACTCGGTCTTTTTTTATAATCCGGTTCGAAGAAACGGTAAATAACAGTTGATTCCTGGTCAATGATATAGACTGCAGGCACGGGCAGGTAACGGCCATTGTCCCCGTTGTTCTTTTCAATGTCAATATTGGAATTCCTGTAACGGGTAACTGTATTCTCCGGTAATTCATATTCCACGTCGTAGGCTTTCATGATCTTCAGCTTCTCATCATACAAGATGGAATAAGTGGCTTTTGTATTCCCCACTGTTTTGGAAATATTCTCCGGCTTTTCGGGTGATACGGCGACCAGGGTAGCACCCTTGTCGATGATCAGCTGTAAAGAATCCTGCAACCTGGATAATTCTTTGTTGCAATAAGGACACCATTGACCACGGTAAAAAACCAGCACCACTTTTCCTTTCTTCAGCAGATCTTTGAGCCGGATCTCGTTCCCGTTCTGGTCCTTTGCCTTGAAATCCGGCGCCTTTGAGGCAATGAACAATCCTTCCGGGGCCTGTTGTGCTTTAACAACAATGGCAGATAGTAGTATAGCAACGATAGTAATGATCTTTTTCATTTTGTAAAATTAGAAATTCAACTACTTATTATTAGTCAGCAGGCGGACTATTATCCTGTTTCTTCGTTAAAACTGAAAGTGCTGGCTGTCCATTTTCCCTTAATTTTGAAATAAGGAAAACCCGACCTTAACCTTAACCTAAACCAACACCTATGTCCAGTCATGCCGACAAATATCTCTCCAAACTGCTTTTTGGCTTCGGAGCCGTGATCTCCAGTATTTTTGTCCTTATCTACGCTGCATTTGAAAGAACAAAGACAGGTGACTGGTATTTCTGGGGGCTGGTTGCATCCGTTCTTTTATGCGCGGGTCTTTTTCTCCTTATGCAGGCTTTTGTGCATAAAATTAAAGCTGATTTCAGCAGGCGACAAAAGGTCAGGGAGCAGCAAAAAACGCCTACCGACGAGTGATCTTATCCAAATCTCTTACTGAACATAAAATAAACTGCTCCCCGCAGAAAAGCGAAACTGACCAGATAACGCCAGTGAAGCGGCTCTTTGAGGTACAACACCGCAAAGAATGCAAATACGATCAGCGTGATCATTTCCTGTATCATCTTTAACTGGAAACCAGACATCCCTTTTACAGAACCGCCACGATTAGCCGGCACCATGAAGCAATATTCAAAATAAGCAATCAACCAACTAAGCAAAATAGCTTTTCATAACGGCCATCCTTCCTGTTTTAAATGATAATACCAGGCAAAGGTCATAAAAATGTTGGATGCTACCAGTAAGATAATCGTTCGCATAAATAATCATTTAATTAGGGTAAAAATGTAATTTAGAAAAAAAAAGAGATGTTTATTTTCTATGGGAAAACAAAAACAATGATCGACTCCATCGATGTGTTCATGTACGAGTGCCCTTATTGTGAAAAGAATAATACAACCATACTTTCCGTATACAGTTGGTACTACCATATATTCTGGATACCATTCTTCCCTTATTTAAAAGAGGGTTATGCTTTATGCGCTGACTGTAAAACTAAAAGGAGCGAACTACAATTCGGGCCAAAGCTACTTTCGGAATATAAGGAACATTCAAAAAAAATCCGTCATCCTTTATGGACATGGTCAATAAGCATCATTCTTTTACTGTTGATCCTGGCTATCATAATTGATGCTTCAATATAAAAAGCCCGGCAGATCCAGGCTTTTCAAATATTTGCTCCCTTACCAGACTCACGCTCCGGACTCTGGTCTTCCGACTTCCGACTAATCCTGTTTCTCCAGGTTCCTGAAATCCACCGGCACCAGCCTGCTTACACCCGGCTCCTGCATTGTCACACCATAGATCACATCCACGGTGCTCATGGTCATTTTATTGTGGGTTACAATGATGAACTGGGAATTCTCACTGAACTGGCGGATCATATTGGTGAATTTGCCCACGTTGGCATCATCGAGCGGGGCATCCACCTCGTCGAGTATACAAAACGGGGCTGGCTTGATCAGGTAGATCGCAAACAGCAATGCCGTCGCAGTCAATGTTCTTTCACCACCGCTCAACTGTGTAAGTGATGTAGGACGTTTGCCTTTGGGCTTTGCGATCACATCAATACCCGTCTCCGCGATATTATCTGGATTCTCCAATACAAGATCACACTGATCATCTTCAGTGAATAAGGTTTGGAAAACCTTCTGGAAATTTTCTCTTACAAGATGGAATGTTTCAAGGAATTTCTGATTGGCGGTCAACTCCACTTCCTCGATGGTCTTCAATAAACTCTCCTTGGCAGTGACCAGGTCGGTTTTTTGCTCAACAATAAAGTCATACCGCTTTTTCATTTCTGTGAAAGCTTCGATAGCTGTAGGATTCACTTCACCCAGGTTCTCCAGCCGCTTTTTCATCCGGTCGGCTTTTTCCTGCAATTCTTCCACGGGTATCTCACCGGTTCTTGACTCCCCAAGTATATCCTCCAGGTTGATCCGGAATTCAACATCCAGTCTTTCCTTCATACCTGCCAGTTGAAGTTTTAATTCATTCAGCCTGTCCTTGATAGCCGCGAGCATGTGTTCAACCTGTTCCTTGTCCTTTGTTTTATGACGGATCTCGCTTTCTTTTTCACTGAGCTGGTTGCGGAGATTATAATAAGCCTGGTCAGTTTCATTCAGTTTATGCTCTTCTTCTTCCTTGCTTTTCAACAGCTGCAACAGCCCTTCTTCCAATTCTTTCAATGAGCTCATCGATTGCTCAATACTGCTGCCCGTTTCACCGAGTTGGGAAGTATTTGTTTCGATCTGTCCTACCAGGTCATTGAGCTGGTTGCTTTTGAAATCCAGTTCTTGTTTTAGCGCCGTGATCTTACTGTACTGTTTAGTAACGTGCAGGTTGAATTCATTATACTGTCGGGTGGCTTCGCTATAATTCGCTTCGGTGACTTTGAATGCCTCTTCGGCTTCTGCAAGTTTAGCCGCGTTCACCTGTAACTGTTCATTGAACAGTCCCAATTGGTTCCGCACACCTTCCACCGAACTCTGCGTCTGCTGCATCTGGAGGTTCAGCTCTTCCAGGCGATGCTGGCTGCTGATCTGCATGGAATGCAGGTTCTCCAGTTTATTATGCAGGGAAAACACTTCATTGGTCAGTTGCTGTATCTCTTTTTCGGTATCGCGGATGGTTGTTTCCCGGAGGTCTTCGTTAAAGGCGATCACTTCGTTATGTCTCGCCTGGATATCGGAACGGAGCAATTCAACAACGGTCGACTGTGCAGCGATCTCTTCCTGTAATTTTCCCAGGTTCTTTACACGGCCGATCTTTTTCCCCTCGATCAATCCAACACTACCACCGGTCAGCGAATATTTCCCTTTTACATACTTGCCGTTCTTCTCGATCACCACGAAGCCATTGCTGTTCTGCAAAGCATCTTCACTGTCGGCGATAAAAACATTACTCAGCAAATATTCGGCAAGTTTCCTGTACTTCTCTTCCACTTCTACCACGCTCAGCGCAGGGATAGCTCCTTCCAGCTGGTGTGCAGAAATATCTGCCTCTTGCTCAGGAAATTTATTCAGTAAAAAGAAGTTGGCCTTCCCTTTTTTATTCTCATCGAGCAGGCGTACCGCCTGTAAACCTTCCTGCAGGTCATTCACCACGTAATAGCTGAGATAAGGTTCCAGTACATTCTCGAGTGCCGTTCTGTATTCCTCGTTCACATACAATACATCGGAAAGAATGGGTGAATGATGGTTCCAGTTAGTATTGTTATGCAGGAATTTCACTGAATCCGGGTAACCTTCCATCGAGTCGATCATGCTTTTCAGCAGGTCGTGTTCATTCTTTTTGGCATCCAGCTTCCGGTTCTCTTCGGCGAGATTATTACGAAGACCATCCAGCAAGGCCTGTGTTTGCAGGATCTGGTCTTTTGTATTTTCCTGGTGATGTTGTAATTGTTCCAGGTCCACTTTTTTAATGCCGAGTTCTTTTTCTTTCAGCATTCTTTCCTGGTCGAGATGATGTCGCTGTTCTTCGCGATGTTTTCTCTCTTCTTCGATCTGGGCGGTAACCCGTTGCAGGTTCTGTACCGATGTATCGGCCACAGCAACTTTTTTCTCGGCATCGAACTGGCTGCGCTGTACCTGCTGGTTCTCCTGGCGGAGTGTATCCAGCGAACGGCGTTTATCATCCAGCACATTTCTTTTGGCATCCACTTCCTGGCGCAGTTGTTCCAGTTGTTGATTCAGTCCGCTTAATGATTTTTCTTCCTCCTCCACCTGCATCCCGGTGAAGGCGATGCTTTCTTCGATCCCTTTTAAATTGCCTTCCGCTTTTTGCAGGAAATCTTTCAGGCTGCTTTCTTTTTCTTTCAGGTGTTCCAGCCGCTGCGCGGAAAGATTCTTATCGTTTTCTTTACTGCGAACAGTTTGCAACAGATCATTGAAAGCATGCTGCATTTGTTGCAGGGCTTTTTCTTTTTCGATAAAACCAAGTTTCTCCTGTTCGAGCGCTGCTTCGTCCAGTGCGATTGCTGCTTCCAGTTTTATTTTTTTATCGGTCTCTATCTCCTGTTGTTCGTTCAATTCTTTGTAAGAAAGATTGAAACCTTCGAGTGCCGCTTTGGCGAGTTCGATACTTACTTCGCGGTATTCTTTTTTTATCTCGTGGTATTTCTCTGCTTTTTTAGCCTGGCTCTCGAGTGATTTCAGCTGGTTGTTGATCTCGAAAAGCAGGTCCTCGATACGGGCCAGGTCCTGCTCGGTGGCATCCAGTTTCAGCTTAGCTTCTTTTTTCCGGGTTTTGTAGATGGAGATACCAGCAGCCTGTTCCAGCATACGGCGACGGCTGTTCTCCTTATCCTTGATCAGGTCGTCCACCATACCCAGTTCGATAATGGCATAGCTGTCGGTACTGATACCGGTGTCCATGAACAGGTTCTGGATATCTTTCAGGCGGCACTGAACATCGTTCAGGCGGTATTCGCTTTCGCCGCTTTTATAGAATTTACGGGTGATGGTAACGGTGCTGAACTCGGTAGGAAGCAGGTTCTTGGTGTTCTCAAAGGTCAGGTTCACCTCGGCTAATCCACTGGCGCTACGGGTCTTGGAACCATTGAACACCAGGCTATCGAGGTTTTCACTGCGGAGGTGGCTGATCTTCTGTTCGCCGATTACCCAGCGGATACTGTCCACGATATTGGACTTACCACAGCCATTGGGGCCAACAATACCGGTGATATTGTCGTCAAAATTGACGATCGTTTTATCAGCAAAACTCTTGAATCCCTTGATCTCTAAGCTCTTTAATCTCACGGTGATGGGTGTTTAGTAGCCGCGAATTTACATTAAACAGTGGGAAAATAAGGTTTGGCTATCAAGCAGTTATTCACAATGAGGGGGTAAAAATGTGAAGAGAATATCATCCGGGCGAGTTATGTATGATCCGATCTGTAATAGGTGCCCTCTTTTGTTAACAGCTTTTGCTTAGAGCTCCGGGCAGGCATTTTATTATCCTCTAAATTTTCCGAACAACAAACTGATTTTAATCATAGAAACAGGTGGCGTATTTTTAAGAAATGAAATTTTTAGTACCCCTCATTTCTTTACTGCTCTATCTCCCGGTCAATTCTCAAGAAAATAAGAAGGATTCCACGACAAAAATTACGGCTAATTGGGAAAAAGGTGAGAACAAAATTTTACTAATAACACATAACCAAACAAAATTCAAATCCGGGAAAATAAGCTCGGTATTCAGTCTTTCCTATGAAGCTCATATTTCAGTAATAAGTTTTGGTAAACGGGCAGATACTATACAATGGATCTTTCATCTGCCTGAAAAATATAAAAAAGCAAATCCGGGTATCGAAAAGGTAATGCCTGTGTATGAAGGAATGAGAATGCTTTTTACTATTAATGAGAGCGGCTCATTTAAGGAACTGCTCAATTGGGAAGAGGTTAGGGACGTTTATATAGCTATGTTTGAAGAATCCCTTCCAGACAACCTGACTGATTCAATTAAAACAGCCCTTACTAAATCATACTTATTGTTTAATTCCAGGGAAATGGCTGAAGTTGCTTTTATAAAAGAAATCCAGGCATATCATAGCCCGTTTGGTGGCAATTTTTCCACTACAGAAAAAATAACCCACACAACATTCCCGAACCCTTTCGGAGGCGGGGCTTTACCAGCAGTCATTAAATATCAGTTGTCAGAAATTGATCCCCAAGCAGATAGTTTCAACCTCACATTCAAATCGGAAATGGATAGTTTGAATATTGGCAGTATGATGGACGACATACTTACTAAAATGAATCTCCCTCCAGACAGTTCGATCAATGAAATGAAAAAGCAACTAACTGGTCTCAAGATCAACGATTCCAATTCATACATCATTATGAAAATGACAGGATGGATCAAAAAATTAAGCTGTGTGAGAACAGCGATTATAGCAGATACCAAGGAAATAGATGCATACACAATGAGAATTCAATAAGTTTTTATAACGACCCTGCGATGCAGGTTGTACTAATTATTATTGAATGCTTAACCAAAAGCGACGGGGATATTCGACCCTCTCAGGGTCGTAACACAACCCTAAAAGGCTTGATTTGTTTAGTAAGGCAAGCAAGTGAATTCCTTCACCGCCCATCCTTCGATGCTGTTCCTGCCTGATTAAATGATAAAATAACTACTTCTTGTGTACCCCGGCAAACAAATGCTATCTTAGTAACTGCTTCTTTAATTAGAAATAAAAACAACTCCATGCAAAGAATTATTATCCCTGTCGATTTTTCGGATACCTCATTGAACGCAGCACGGTTTGCCGCAAATATGCTTTCCGGTAAACCAGATACGCTGGTGATACTTTACAATAATTATTCGCATGACAGCGAATATGAACCCAACAAGACCCATCTGGAGTCCCTGCAAAAAGAGTTGTTGGATAAAGGTGATACAGCCGTGGAGTATGAACTGGAAAAAGACGGTGACCTGATTGATAACCTCGACAGGCTTGCACATACCCGGCGGGCCACGTTAATTGTTATGGGGCTTACCGGGCGGTCGGGTTTGCAGCAAAAATTTATTGGCAGCAATACATTAAAAACAGTGGACCGCTCCCTTTACCCGGTTATGATCATTCCACCCGATGCCAGTTTCGCCGGTATAAAAAATGTAGCTTTTGCATCTGATTTTACGGATGTTGAAAATTCAACCCCTTCTACCCTTATCAATAAAGTATTGGAACTATTCAACCCAAAATTGCATGTGGTGAATGTAAATCCCGATCATTATATCTCCATAAACGAGGAATGCCGCCAGCAACAGGAAAAACTGGCCGCCATGTTTGAAGGGCGTGAAATAGAATTTTATTTTTTGACGCTGTATGATTTCCAGGAAGCCATCAGTAGTTTCCTTACAGATTATTCCATTGACATGCTGATAACAATCCCCCGGCACCACAGCGGGCATTCCGGGCTCTGGGAAACTTCGAATACCCGTAAACTGGCCTATCACAGCCATATACCGATATTGACCGCACATCAATAAAATTTACAGGGCTATCTCCGGCACCTTGGTGGAGCTGTTTCGCATTATTAAATCATGCTACCGACTGCCCTGCTGAATTTTCTATGTGGCACCCCTAGTAGTTCTACGATTAAGGGCAATCTTCCTGCTAAAATTTTGGTAATTCCACGGTTATGTTTCTATATTTAGTTTATCCCAATAACCTGGCAAACGAAAAACCAATGGAATTCAGCCATCCCCTACTCCGCAGACCGGGAAAACTAACTTTCCCCCGCTTCAGGCGCTTTACTTTTACTGTAAAAGAAAGGTCCCTTTTTTTATTGAGCTATATCAGGATGCTCGGAATTAAAGAGGGTATGGAGGAATACGAACAACGGAAACAAAGCATTTTTAATCAACTGAATTTTTTCCAACTGGTCAGCGGTATACTCGTACCGGTATCCGGTTTTTTCACCAGTAAACTTTTACCTGGCAGCATATATGTCGTTACATGTCTGCCTGCATTTGTAAGCCTGCTGGTACTATGGCTTGTAAAAAAGCAAAAGAACGAAGCTGCTTTTATCGCTTACTTTATTTTATACCCCTTCATCACATCGGTGGTTTATATGTATGGCTTTAATCCCGGTATCGGGCTTTTCTATATTCTTTACGGCATCCTTTCTGTTTTCTTTTTAAAGGATATTGGTTTCATGCTGTTCTCCGTTTGCTTCTCCCTGGTGAGTTATTTCTTACTCACCGTGATCATCAAACATTATGTTTACGAATTACAGACCATTAATTATGGCCTTTACCTGTTCAACCAGGCACTGGCCATTCTCTTTATATTCTATGGCCTCTTCCTCGTTAAAAAAGAGAACGCGGATTACCAGCTGAACATACTTTCCAAAAATACCATACTCGAACAAAAAAATATCCAGATACAGGAACAAGCAAACCGTATCCACGAGGACAGCGACCTGCTGAAAAAACAGGCCGGGGAACTTAGCGAACTGAATGCCTTAAAGAATAAGATGTTCGGTATCATCTCGCATGACCTGAAAGCGCCCCTTTATGCATTGCGTACTCTTTTCAGGAACGTGCAGGAAAAGAAAATGACCGCCACCGAATTGAAGCTGTCGGTTCCGGATATCGTCAATGACCTGAACTATACCGTCGGTTTGATGGACAATCTCCTTCAATGGGCAAAAACACAAATGGAAGCCGACAAAGTGCACCCGCAGGAAGTGGATATACAGGAATCCATTCATGAAGTGCTGATGCTGCTCAGCCTGCAGGCAAAAAATAAGAATATTCATATTACCCATCATGCACAAGAAGGTCTGCTGGGCCTGATCGATAAGAACATGAATATCCTGGTGCTCCGCAACCTGCTCTCGAATGCAATTAAGTTCACTCCCGAGTATGGATCGATCGCGATTGGCGCACACGAACATTATTCGTTTATCGAAGTCTATGTACAGGACAGTGGAACGGGTATCAGTCCTGAAGCCATGAAAAAGATCAACAGTCCCGATTTTTATTCCACTAAAGGGACTGCAAGCGAATCCGGCACCGGGCTGGGACTAATGCTTTGTAAAGAATTCCTGGCCCGCAATGGCAGCCAGCTGCATATTGAAAGCGAGCCTGGAGAAGGAAGTACATTCTCTTACTCGATCCCCAAATCGGCTTAGCTTTCCATACAAAGCCTTAACAAGATCCCTGAGGCATCTCTCCATTAAAGGCATACTATTTGTAACTCTTATTTCTTCCTGTATAAACAAATGAACTGGATAGATATTCTTTTATTGGTGATCATTCTCCTCGCCGTGATCGCCGGCTGGAGCCGCGGTTTTATCCATAGCAGTATTACCCTGTTTAGCTGGCTGGGGAGTCTTGTACTCGGTTATTGCTTTTATCCTTATACAGCCAGTGTACTCGATAATATCCTTAATCTCGCTGTCTGGTTATTACCGCTGTCTTTTTTGCTCACTACTTTCATCGCAAGGATCGGAATTGGGTTTCTTGCAGGTTATCTTATCCGTTCCATACCCGGGAACGCTAATCACAATCCGATCAATAAGATCCTGGGCATTATTCCGGGAGCGGTCAATGGACTGGTATACTCGATAATCATTTCTGCCCTGCTATTATCCCTGCCATTGAAACATGGGATCACGGAAGCAACACGTAGCAGCAAGTTCGCCGGGCCGCTCGCTATACGATCCGAATGGGCCAATAGGAAACTGGCCCCTGTTTTTGAAGAAGCGGTGCGGCAGACCATGAACAGCCTGACCGTTCACCCACAGTCGGGAGATAAAGTTTCACTGCCCTTTAAATTCAACGAAGCCGAAGTAAGAGCTGACCTGGAAGCGCAGATGCTGGTATTGGTGAACAAAGAAAGAACTTCAAGAGGTTTGAAACCGGTGATGGCCGACCCGGAAATGACCAAAGTTGCCAGGGCACATTCTTCTGATATGTTTGTGCGTGGCTATTTTGCCCACCTGAACCTGGATGGAAAAGATCCCTTTGACAGGATGAAAACAGCAGGAGTAAAGTTCAGGGCTGCCGGGGAGAACCTGGCACTTGCTCAAACATTGGAAATGGCACATTCCAACCTGATGCATTCACCGGGACACAAAGCAAATATCCTGAGCCCCTCTTTTGGCCGGCTAGGGATCGGCATTCTCGATGGAGGTTATTATGGTCTTATGATCAGCCAGGAATTCAGGGATTAAGAACTTACAAACAGGTCTTGATAACTCGTCACGATTTCGATATTTAAATATCATGAATCGCTTAGCCACACCCCATAAGGCATACATAGAAATCTTAATATTAATATCAGTTAAAAAAGCTGGCACAGTTTTTACCTTTTAGTGTAAAACCAGCTTTCTATGACTCGCACTTACTCATCAGTAGCAACAAAAAAATTAGCCCTTCGCTTTATTCTGGAGAATATTGATTACCGGAAAAGATGCCTGTACCTGCAGGAGATCATTTCGTTGGGAAAAATAAACAATGAATGGCAACGGGCGCTGGCAGTTTTTTTCGATACGCCTTTTAAGTGTTCTTCCCGCAGGGCGTTCAGCAGAAATTAATTCCTTCCCGAAACAGGAAATAACAATACTCAAAAAATACTGGTTCCACGTTTGTGCATGACCGTAAATATGGTATAAGGGACTGCCACGTAGTTGTTGAACCAAGACACTTACTTTTTCATCAGGTCTTAGTACATTTAACCTATTGAATCATCCCGCATGAAAAAGGTTTCCTCAACTTTATTAGTTAGCTTTTTGCTGCTCCAGTTGTCCTGCAACCATTATAATGCGACGGGGCGGCCCAGACAGAAAATAGTCTGGCAACCCTCCCACCAGACAGATACTGGAAAGGATTTCAGCGAAGCCGCCACCTGCAATGGTATCGTGGAAGCAGCCATGGCGATGGAGCCAGCTTTAAAGGAATACAAAGTATGGAGTCTCGGCAAATCGCAATACCATCATGCCGATTCAGGAAGCAATACCAAGCTATCGCACACCACGGCAGTGATCGATGGGAAAATATCGGGTTATGCGTATGAACTGCAGCAATCGAATAAAAGAGATCCTGAAGTATTTATAGCGGTGCACAATAATGGCGGTACCAAACGCCATGCTGTCTGGGGCTTTATTCATTATGGTGATAAATACGAATCCGCTAACCGGGACCTGGCGGGCCGGCTGGTAAAAGCTATCTGTACGGTCACTAATATGGAAAACCGCGGTGTATTAATGGACAGCAGCACGGGACGTAATGATTATCGTTGCGCAGTAACAGGCAAACTGGGTTTTTACAGCCTGGACGAGAATGTCAACACAGCGCCCTATCGCGTATTACTCGAAATAGGCGACAATGCGGCCAGTCATGATTTTTTACAAAACCCGGCCAACCAGAAGATTATCGGTGAAGCCATCAAGAAAGAATTGGTGGCCTGGCTCGCAGAGAAAAACCGGTAATAATTATTTGGCCAGGATAATAAACTCGCTACCGGGTTCATCATCACCAAAACTTCCCAATAAAGGCCCCGAAGGAAGTTTTTTTACATACTCATAAAAATCGGCAGATGTCAGGATCTTCCCGGCCCCGCCTTTTGTCTGCAGGCATAGCAGCAATTTTTGCGCAAAGGGTGAATGACTGCCTTTATAACCGTTCGGAACTTCTTTTTTTCCTCCCGAAGTAAGGTAAAGTCTTGTTTTGATTTTCAATTTTTCCGCCATATAGTTTTCCGATGTCAGGTCATCATATACAGTTGTTTTGGACCTTGCCCGGTTCCTGGCCACTCGTTCGTCAAAAGTTCCGCCAAAACATACATCCAGCACCATCAATATCTGCCGGGCCGGTAGCTTGTTGATCATCCTGGACAATTTAGAATACTGTATGTAAGTGTTCCGGTAAGGATCATCTTTAGCCGGTTTGGAACTGGCGCAAACGATAAACCCGTCATCAAATAATTTTTCATCATAATCTCCATGACCCGCCACGTAGATCAGTAATTGATCGTTGGGTTGTAGTATCCTGGATAAACGCAGTATATTTTCATAAATACTGTCTGCTGGCTTATCGATAAGGGTGGTAACATCAAATCCATAATTCTTTTCCAACTCACGGGCTATATCTTTCGCATCCAGGTCGGGTACGCCTTCAAGGTCCTGCCAATCCGGCTTGCCGGTATATACATTGGTGCCTACCACCAGCGCATAGCGCTTTGAAATAGCATTGGCAACGGCTGCCTTATCTTTTTCCCGCACTTTCAGCCCGCGGCTCTTCATCACATCATCAGGCAAGAGGTATTTGAGACTGCTGATAAATTCGCGTTCAAAGAAAATATCAAAATACTCCGTCCGGAAATAATCACAATCCATTTCGGTCTTGTTCAGGGAAAATTTTACAGCTTCGGTATACACACCTCCTTCGAACAGTCCGAAAATATTCAGTTCATCCGCGAGGTTCGTCACAAAATAATTGATCGGCCCATGCTCCTTCCCGATGTTGTTACAGGAAAATTTATCCAGTCCGCTGCCCTTGGGTACGATAAAGATGCGATTCTTGTTGGACAGGGACGCAATTGAAGGACTTGTCTCGATCAGTGCTTGTATGAACTCTTTCTGGAAATCATCCGTCGATCCCGCCTCGGTTATAAATAACTGGTTATTGGCCGGTATCATCTGGAACAGGTCTTTCAGTTCACTAAGTGGAATTCCTTTCTTCGTTATTTCCGCGGAATCATTCAGCCGGTCCAATCCATAAGGTACAAAATAAGTGACCTGTTTTCCCGAAGTATCCCTTAGGGGTTTGCAATAACCCGAGAAATTGAAGATGAAATAATCTTCCGGTTTGGTATTGGAGATCGCATTGTTGATGGCGATGAGGATTTTCTCCTTTGTAGCATCTTTATTGATCAGCAGGGAAGAAAAAAGCTTTTTCCGGTTTTTACCATCCGCGATCTCTTCAAACTGTTTTTCAAAGAAACTGGCATAGGCCCGGGCATCGGTTTCACAGTTCTTGAAACTTAACGCCTTGTTGCTTTTATCCGGGTATTCAGAAATTCCCACTGACAGCATAAATGAATTCCCGGATTGCTTTAATACGGGTAGCACTGCCATTTGAGCGCTCCCGGTTAATTCACTCTCCTCGAAAAGGAATTGTGTTTCACTGGCGAGATAACCCGGGTTTTGCTTTTTTCCATTTCTTTTCAAAAAAGAAGTAACATCCTCATGCAGCTCCGTCGTATTCAGGATACTTGGATTAGCAAAGGATTTTGCCAGTGCCAGTGAATACGCTCCGTAAACCATGTTGATCTCATCCTGCATTTCCTGTCCAAACTCGTTCTGGTTTGTACCTGTATAGATTACAACAGGAGCTGTTTCGTCCTGGACCAGCTTAAAAAGCATCGTATTACTTTCGCCCCGCATGGAAATATTATTAGTGCCCGTTGTTGAAACAGTGTCCTTTTCACCATACGACAATAATTCGCCGGAATGACTCACATCCAGTGAAACGATCACCTGCCCGGTCCTGCCAACTTGTTTCTTTGCGCTGTTAAGAAAATTCTCCAACTCAAACTGGAAAATATAGCTGCCCCCCGCAAATGTAGTATCGCCGCCATAATTTGCATCGCGGCAGGGAATGGCCAGCCCTTCATAGTTTTTCAGGTTATCAGGTAGTTTACCCGTTAGCGTACCATGTCCCGAGAAGTGGATGAAAACAACATCGCCTTTTTTTAAATCTGCCGAAAATGTCGCAAAAGCTTTCAGCATTTTTTCTTTGGTGGCCCCGTCATCAGTTACCTGGTAAATATTTGACGGGTTGAAGCGCTTGGCATTTTGGAGTGTGGCTGAAAGCAGGCGAACATCATTGACACAACCAGCGAGGCTCATCCAATCGAATGTTCCTTTTCGAGGAATACCGGCAGGCCGATCAAACTTATCAATACCAACCAGGAAGGCTTTTTTATAATTATCAAACCCGGTCTTATTCAGCAAGGTGTCAATTACTTTCCCTTTTTCATATACCAGTTCCCGTTGCAATACACCATCCTTTCCAAAAGTTTGGGATCTTCCGTCGAGCACCCCTTTTTTTATCGTGTAAATGATCTTTATTTGTCCAGTGCTGTAAAACTCTTTGTAAGTAGTATCCTTTAAAATATTGTTTGCAAAGAACCTTGATAACCGGATGTTCTGGTTGATATAATAAATATCCTCCCTCCCGCTCTTCACCAGTTTGGGGTTGAGATCAAACCATGCACTGTCAAACTTCGTTCGCTCAAGGCTGTCTCTAAGACCCACTAAATATTGTGTACGGCTGCTTGTTACACCTGATTCATAAAATTTTTGGATCTCCAGGCTCAGGTTTACGGCATCCGTTAGCAGGCATTCTTTGATCAGTTTGCCTTTGCCGGAAATATCCTGGTATTTGTAAATGGACCCCGATGCATTTTTGTAGTAACAACGAAAAAAAGCAGCATCCCCCGATTCCACTGTCTTTGCGATGATCCGCCTGTTCAAAGCTGTGTCAGCATTGTATTCTTCCCATTGCTTTCTACTTTTAACAGAATCCGGCAGATCAGGGAACTTGCTCATGGGATTTTTACGAAGGATATAAAAGGTACCAGGGGTGAGAATAAAATGATCATCCCGAATAAAATATGACCGGGTACTCGTTTCCTTAATCCCCCCCAGCGTATCCCTAAAAGTTATTTGCTTGGGTTGTTTAAAGACCAGCACCGCGGAATCGGGCTTAAATCCCCTTACAAAAAAAATATAGTTTTTGGAGGAAAGAGGGAAGGTTCTGTCCAGGTATACTATTTTGTAACCTGGTGGCTCTGTACCGTAAGCCAAGCCATAAAAAAGACATCCCAAAACGGCAAGAAATAATTTATATCGCATAGAAATGGCGTATATCATGTACTAATGTATCATTTACTTTTAAGAGGGAGAAACTTTCATAACTAAAGTGCTGAATGACAGTTAATACCGTCACCCTGCACGGAAAAGATAAATACCCTGCTTCCGGATTAATAGTTTATCTTCACAGCGTGAATTAAAGTTCTTCTTACAGTCAGTCCGGATCAGTATCAATTCTTACTCCTCAACACAGTAATAGTTAATCTCCTCTTTACTCCTTGCTTGCAGTCCTTTTATCACAGGTATTTTATTATTGTTTTATTTAAATTATTGTTTTATGAACATGTACGTTTCTAACCTGAGTTTTCACACTGGTGATGATGACTTAAGAAAATTATTCGAGCAATTCGGAGCAGTATCTTCTGCTAAAGTCATTACCGACAGGGAAACAGGCCGCAGCCGCGGATTTGGTTTTGTCGAAATGGGATCGGATGATGAATCCAATACCGCTATCAAAGGTCTTCACAACAAAGAGATCGAAGGCAGAGCTATGTCAGTTACGGTAGCAAGGGAGAAAGCTCCCCGGGCAGACAACAAAAGATGGTAATAGCACCCGATACACTTATTTTAAAAGAGCCTGATGGGCTCTTTTTTATTTGTCTTCCTGCTGTTCGGGCTGAAGCACCGGGGTGATGTTGCGGATACTTAATAAGAAATCTGAATTAAGACTGACAGCATAATGATTATCGCGGAGCAACCCCCTGATCACTTCATCTTCCTGCAGGATGGCAACCAGGTCCCTCGCAGGTACAGACAAGTTGCCCGCACTTAAACGGCCTTTGACGATGTCTACGGCAAATGAACAGGCCGGTTTCCGGAGTTTGGTTGTCTTTTCAAAATCTGTTCTGTTCAGGTTGACCGTCTGCTCAACAGCAGCAGAACGTTTTAAAAGTATCCTGATTACAGGCAGGTACTTCTTCCAGGTATATGTATACATAAATTTTATTTGTCAGATCAGGAGATAGGCAAGAAGTGCAAAGGTCCGTTTTTATTTCTATAACAGCTCAATTAATTTAAGAAGGGCGCTGCAGGCGCAATAGCGTGGAATTTAAAACAGCCAATGCGCCTAATATAGCTTACATTACATGACTTGCAGAACACTCTTTCTGCATAAAAATCCCCAACACTTTATGTCAACCATTTTACAACTTGTAACGGCAGACCGGAACCTTACTACTTTGACCAGGGGTTTAAAATCCACGGAACTGGAAGAGACCCTTGGCGGGAACGGGCCTTTTACGATCCTGGCACCTATCAACCTGGCTTTTAACAAACTGGGACCTGCTGATTATGAAGAACTGGTAAAATCGGGGAACAGTGGCAAACTCTCTGATCTCCTCTCCTACCATGTATTGGTGGAGAAAAGATTGGTGAAAGATTTTTATGATGGCCAGAAATTGAAAACCATTCACGGCAAAGAACTGGGAGTAAGTATAAAAGATGGCGAAGTACGCATCAATGGGGCCAGGATATTGTCGAAGGACCGGCAGGGTTCAAATGGTGTGGTCCATTCAGTGGACGCTGTAAGTACACCATTTCCTGAAGAGATCCCCGCTTAAGAAAAGTAAAACAGGCCAGCCTTACTGGCCACAATAAATAAGTATGAAAAAAGACAGTACCGTCTATTTTGTCGGTTTTATTACAGACACCGGTTTCGATGATTTTATCCAGAAATGGGAATTTTATGCGAAACAAGTAAGCAGCAGTCATCACTCTGCTGTATTGCAACAGGAAACAGAAGCAAAGTCGCGTTATAAGTATGTTTCGCATCATAAAGTAAAGAACGATAGTATCAGTTTTTCCTTTATGAAAGGAAGAAGTTCTGAACATTTCGCCGACCAGAAAGTAAAAGTGGTGAACCTGGGTGGCTATACCGTTCTCCAGGCAGGCAATCTTCGCTCTGATGAGAACAACGAAAGCCGGTTGATCGCATTTATCAGTCACAACGAAACGGATATTGATTTTTACAGGCAGTTATTACCGGCACGCCAGGTAAATATTTACCAGGCATATTATGAAAACTGTGTTTATGGGCTCATTGTAGAACTCTTTCCCTCCGAAAAGGACAGCAGTGGGTTATTGCAGCAATTGAAGGGCAGAACAGGCGTAGACGCAACTATATACAGGGAATGCCTTGTACCACATATCTAAAAAATACTACCGCTGTTTCCGCGGTAGTATCTCCTGGTTTAATTTTATTTATCAGGCCCTGCGGTAAGAATAGGATCTTGCCGGCCTCCTGTTATTTTCACCTGCACGTCCACGGAAAGAAGATTGTTGTGGCTTCTTCACTACCTGAATAGTATTCACACGACCCGTCATCTCGAAAGGATGACCCTGTACCACCGGTATTGTTTTACCAATCAACTTCTGGATATCCTTCAGATATGCTTTTTCCTCCTGGTCGCAGAACGAAATGGCGGTCCCACCGGCTCCGGCTCTTCCGGTGCGGCCGATACGGTGCACATAGGTCTCCGGAACATTGGGCAGATCATAATTGATCACATGTGTCAGCTCATCGATATCAATTCCACGGGCAGCAATATCTGTTGCTACCAATACTCTTGTACGACGTGATTTAAAATTCTGTAAAGCAGCCTGCCGCGCATTCTGCGATTTGTTACCATGGATGGCTTCGGCGCTGACACCTGCCCGGCTGAGGCCTTTGGCTATTTTGTCTGCCCCGTGTTTGGTACGGGTGAAAACGAGCACGTTTTTAATAGCCTCATCAGACAGGAGATGAGTTAACAAGCCTGGTTTGTCCTGCTTCTCAGCAAAAAACAATGACTGCTGTATGATCTCAACGGTTGATGAAACAGGCGTTACCGCAACTTTGACCGGGTTTTTCAACAGGCTGTTGGCCAGTTGCTGTATCTCGGGTGGCATGGTTGCGGAGAAGAATAATGTCTGCCGCTGCGCGGGTAATTTAGTGATGATCTTTTTTACATCATGCACAAATCCCATATCGAGCATCCGGTCGGCTTCATCCAGCACAAAGAATTTTACATCCCTGAGTGAAAGAAGATTTTGATTCATGAGGTCGAGCAGGCGACCGGGTGTTGCTACCAGTATATCAACACCACGACGGAGTGCATTTACCTGGTTGAATTGAGAAACACCGCCAAAGATAACGAGATGTCGCAGGTCAAGGTATCGTCCATACGCCTTAAAGCTCTCTTCGATCTGTATCGCGAGTTCCCGGGTGGGCGTCAGGATCAATGCTTTGATATTTCTTCGACCGTTGTTACCGGCTGATTGTTGCTGGTGCATTAATTGCAGTAGCGGGATTGCAAAAGCGGCTGTTTTGCCGGTTCCTGTCTGGGCACAGCCCAACAGGTCTTTTTGTTCTAAAATAACAGGAATAGCCTGTTGCTGGATCGGTGTAGGCGTTGTGTAGCCTTCAGTGCTCAGGGCCTTTAATACAGGCGCAATGAGCTGCAAATTGTTAAATGACAATTGAATAAAATTTGATGAATAAATGTGGTAAGGCTATCAACAATAATAATCGAGGATACTTTACCTGCCTTACGTTAAGCCATCACGGCATTTGAATGGAAACAAACTCAGTGGAGCAGTAACATATAAGAGTTACGAAGGTAGTCATTTTATTCCAGACTGCTGCATTTAATAATAACATGACCTGTTAATACATGAACATTTTCAATCATACTGCCCATAAAAAGCTTACCTTTACGATAATACCGGTTGAATTCTTTCGGATAGTAAGCTCACTTCTCGCTTTTTTACTTCCTGTATTTTCAACTGTTCTGTTCAACATTAAAACCCACGTATGCCATTTCAGAAAGAAGATCTTACCAGCCACCAATATCTTTGGGATACTACGGGTGATGCGCTCTTTACCGGGAGCCCGAGCCGCCGTCCCTTCAATCGCTTCAACGGTAACCAGGTATTATTCCTTATAAATTTCTATGGCTCACTCTCCGAGAAATTCACCATCGAGGAAGGACGCAGGATGGAAGAACTCATCGGGAGCCAGTTACCCCTGGAAGCGAAAAGCGAGATATCAGTTTTCAACTGGCTGAGAGAAGCCTTTAACACTGCAAGCGTATAAATATACCCTGCCTTATTCTAAAAATCAATTTATGACAAACGACCAGATCGAAAAATTTGTATCAAATCAACATCTTGACAAGGGAGCCGTCCAGATCAATTTTAAAGCCCGCCAGTCCATTACCGGTATGTTCATCAAAACAGCGGATTTTGCTGAGTTAAAATCAAAGAATCTCTGGCGCATCGTCAATGGCGCAAGTCTTGACGAGTACAATAAATCAAAAGATGTAAATCTTGCCCGGATATTCAACGGTGTGGAGATCACGAAACTGGCAGCAATCTAGTTCCCACGCATTTATTTCCCAACGCCCCTATTTTTCTTTCGGTTCAGTTGGACCGACCCGGATGCCTGTTGCTTACTTTTCTTCAAGAGGATCCTTTCCTTCTATAGAAGAACTTTGCCTGGGCAAAATACAAGGGGAAAAACATGCCCAACCGGGAAGTAAAATAGCTTTACTCCTGCGAAATGAAATTATATAATTGACTGTTATTTATTCCGCCCGCCACGGTATGCGGCATCATTTTATCCTGTACATATTGTAATTTTGGTCCGCCTTAAAACTTAAGAATTATACTATGAAAATGAAAGCCCTTTGCCTTGCAGCCCTTATTTTTTTTGCAGGTTGTGACAACAACAAAAAAAAGGATGCAGTAACCACCAGCGACCGAGAAAAAGTGGATGTAAATGCCCTGATCCGGGATTCTGCCAACAGTGACTCGGCCACCCCGGCCAACAAGATAACCGCCCGAGATTTTAATGTTACAAAAGAGAATGCCTATAATGATATGTTCCTTGACAGCATGACCATGGAAAATTATATCAGTAACAGAAAGTTGGGTGAGATACGACTATCCCAGCTTATCCGCAGTTTTTACAATGCACGGAATTATCAATATGCCTGGTTCTCCACGAAAGGGCTTACCGAACAAAGCCGCTTTTTCTGGAACCAGTATGATTACGCATTGAACCACCTGAAAGATACCACGCTGGCCAATACGGCTTTCTATAAACAAGCGGAACGTTATATCAACCAGGAGGAGATGAAAGGAAACATGAAGGATCCCGCTATACTGAATACCGAATTCGGGTTTACCGAGCATTTCATCCGTTATATCAACAGCACCTACGAAAAGGGTTATGTAAAAAGAAAAGAGCAGGAAAAATTCATCCCCATAAAAAAAGAAGATCCGGTCAAGATCGCCGACTCGCTGCTGACTAAAAAGCACAGTGATGAAAAATATTATGAGCAGGTGAACGATATGTATGGCAGCCTGAAAACGAAACTCCAGTCCTATGTTGATATCATAAAAGCGGGGGGCTGGCCCACGGTACCGGCAGCAAAATCCATTAAGAATGGCCAAACAAATGCAGCCATTCCTGCTATTAAGAAAAGATTGCAGCTTACGCAGGATATGCCGGGTAATGACAGCAGTTCAGTATTTACTGATACGCTGGAAACAGCCGTAAAACTATTTCAAAAAAGACATGGCTATAAACAGGACGGCATAGTAACAGCTACCCTGATCAAAGACATGAACGTACCTGCCCGGGAAAGACTGATGCAGGTATTACTGAACATGGACCGGATGAGATGGATGCCTCAAAAACCTGTAGGTAACCTCATCATTGTAAACCTCCCCGAGTTTATGCTGCATGTTTATGACGGGAAAAAACTTCTTTTTGACATGGTGGTGGTGGTTGGAAGAGTGGGCAATAATACCATGATGTTTAACGGGGATCTGAACCAGATCTATTTCAGCCCCTACTGGAATGTTCCTGCCAGCATTATTGAAAAAGAAATAAATCCTGCCATTGCAAGGAATCCCAATTACCTGGCCAATAAAAACATGGAGAGGGTTGGCAACGGTATTCGCCAGCTGCCGGGACCTGGCAATGCACTGGGTAAAGTGAAATTCATTTTTCCCAACAGCTTCAATATGTATTTTCACGATACGCCTTCAAAAAGTTTGTTCGGGCAGGATAAAAGAGCCTTCAGCCATGGTTGTATCCGGCTGCAGGAGCCCCAGAAAATGGCTGAGTGGCTGCTGAGGAATGATCCGGCCTGGGACACTGAAAAGATCGTAAACGCGATGAACCAAACCACCGAAAAAGGGGTGAAAATTAAAGACCCGGTTCCGGTATTCGTTATCTATTACACATCCTGGGTCGCTGACGACGGTACCCTTAATTTCAGGGATGATGTATACGGACATGATAAGGAACTGATCAAAAAAATGTTTACGGGCGTCCCCCAAAACACCAATACAACGGGGACAGGTAATACTACAGCGATCGGGGAGAATTAAACAGGATTTAAACCGCTCATCATAAATGAATGCTGCTTTTAAAACAGAAGCAGCATTTTTTTACTATCTCCTGCCATAGGTATACCGGCTGTGCTAAACCAAAAACTATATGCTTTATGGTAAGGTATATCATGTCCTTTTCCGTTCCGGAAGGCCGGCAACATTCAGCCCAGAAAGTGATCGATCATTATTTTGACAACCTGTACAAGCAGGGTCCAGGTGGTATGCGCAGCCAATGCTACGCAGAAAACAGGGACGAATGCCGGTTTGTGCATATCAAGAGTTTTAAAAAGGAAGCGGTGGCGAATCACCACTTCAAATCAGCGGGTTTTCGGGAGTATATACAGCAGCTGGCATCTCTTTGCGGGGACATGCCCTCTTTTTCAATGTTGCTCCAGCAGCAGACGTTTGAATCGATCTACTGAGGTGAGTGGTGTAATGACCGGGACAGAGCTTGCCGTGCCCGGTCATTCCCGCTGCTGGGAAGGGGATGATCAAAAAAACGATAGCTTTATAAGGCTAATAGCCAATGAAAAAGCTCATAACCTGTCTCAGTATTCTTGCATGCATCCTCCCGGGAGCATGGGGACAGCGTTTGTCGTCCCTTGATACCAATAAATACAGGATCAATCTTCCCGATTACTGGAAACCCGGCAATAAGGTCTGGCAGATACTTGTGGACAAGCTGCCACATGTCTGCGACGAACTAAAAGACAAGGAACTCTGCGGGGATAATTGCAATCCCAGATATTTTATCGAATTTGAAATGTCCCCGCCAGCCGTTTTTTCCCATTCCTACAATCATATCTCGGCCGATTATACCAATACAGTGTATAAGAAACCAACCGATTCATGGGATTTTAATACCCATTACAGTTTTGAGTGTTACCTGCTTTTGTTTGATGAAAAAGATAAACTGCTGACCAAGTTCATTGTGGTGGACAGTATGGAAGAATGGACCGTTACCCACCGTGTCACCCTCGCTGCCTATGCCCCTCCTCCAACGCAAATGTTGCCTGTAAGGAGAAATTGGGCAAGCAGGAATGCTTCATCCATTTCCTCCACCGATTATGCCCTGTCAAACCAGGCAAATTTCCCCGCTGTAGGACAAGAGGGGCAAACACCTTTTTCCTATATCAATGCCAACAGTGATAGGCTTTGGCCTACCAATAAAGACCTCTTCCTGGTAGTGGACAGGAAGTTCAATTCCTGGTGAACCATCTAATCAACAAATTGGTTTACAATTGAATGGAATAGTGGTCATGAATTTCTTTGTAATTAAAATTACATTTGTCCCTGCATGAGGTTCCTGCTCGCAATCATATTGACCGCTTGTTTAGCATCCGTGCATGCACAGGTTCCTCCTGCCATCCAGTGGCAGAAATGTTTAGGAGGTTCTGCAGCCGATGGTGCGAATGATATTTACCCTACTTCGGATGGAGGATATATCCTTGCCGGGGGAACCAGCTCCACTGATAATGGAATCACTGGTAATCATGGAAAAGGTGATGCCTGGATCGTAAAAACAGATGCACTTGGCATTATCCAATGGCAAAAATGTTATGGCGGGTCTGAAGCGGATATTGCAATCCGGATAAGACCTACCCCCGATGGTGGCTATTTTTTTGTAGGCCACACCCGGTCCTTTAATGGAGATGTAAGAGGTCAGCATGGTCTTTTTCCGTGGTATGATATCTGGGCAGTAAAGCTGGATGCTGTTGGTACTCTTCAATGGCAGAAATGTTTTGGCGGCACTCTCACGGAAGTTTCCTATAGTCTTGAACTCACAAACGATGGAGGTTATATCATCGGCGGCCAGTCTAATTCCAGTGATGGTGATGTGGTCGGTCTTCACAGCACCCGGGAAAATGATACATGGATATTAAAACTGGATGCTGCTGGTAATCTTGAATGGCAGCGGCCTTTCGGCGGGTCCGGCTCTGATGATGTGTGTTCCATTGTCGCGGGCACTGATGGAGGTTATGTAATGGCCTCTGTTGAAGAGTCATCCGATGGAGATGTTCTTTGCAATAATTTTTTTGAGGAGGTTCAGGTAACCAAATTTGATAACAATGGAACAATCGTATGGCGTGCCTGCTCCCTCCAGGGCCAGGTTCCTTATATAATACAGACAACTTCTGACGGGGGTTATATTATTGGCGGTCATGGCATCAACTGGATCATAAACGATCCCAGTGGTCAAAACATTTGGGTCATGAAAATAACTGCCGGGGGAACCCTTCAATGGGAGAAGACCATTACCGGGCAGAAATATGAGAGGGTTTTGGGTCTGAAACAAACAGCTGATGGGGGCTATATATTAATGGCCGAGACCAATTCTCCGGATATGGATTCCTGTAACAATAAAGGTTTGTATGACCTGATGCTGTTAAAGCTTGATGGAAGTGGGACACTGGAATGGAAAAAACGATATGGAGGGAGTGATGATGAAAATCCGCGTGAAATTTTACTCACCAGCGACGGGGGGTATATGGTAGCGGGTTTCACGAAATCAAAAGATGGAGATGTCAGCGGAAACCATGGTGGCTATGATCTCTGGATGACGAAATTCAAGTTTCCCGGTACGGCAATTGTTCCTTCCATCACTATTGCCGCGAATAAAACCATTACCTGCCCGGGTGGCGCCATCCGATTCATTGCTACTACGGTGAATGGCGGCGAGAATCCTGGTTTTCAATGGAAACTGAATGGAATGAATACGGCGACTGACAATGACACAGTTTTTATCAATGTATTCAATACCGGGGATATGATAAACTGTGTGCTGACCAGTAGTTCTGCCTGTGTGAATATACCGACTGCCCTTTCTAATCAGATCACCGTACAAGTTGACCCTTCCCTGCTTCCAAAAAATTTCCTTCCTCCTGACCAGGAAATATGTTCATTTCAAAAGCTGGAACTAAAACCAAGCGGCACCTACAAAACCTATCTCTGGAATACCAATGCGGTTACTCCGACTATTACAGTCAGCCAACCGGGCACTTATTGGCTAAACGTCATTTCAAATGATGATTGCCCGGGAAGCGATACCGTGATCGTAACGCCGAAAGAATGCCTGAAAGGCTTTTACATGCCCACCGCATTCAGCCCAAATAATAACGGGAAAAACGATCTGCTCAAACCTTATCTGGGCGGAATCGTAAAACAATACAAATTCGCCGTGTACAACCGTTGGGGAGAACTTGTCTTTCAAACAACAGATCTGTTCAAAGGCTGGGATGGAAAATATAAAGGGCAGGAACAGGATGCCCGTGTCTTTGTATGGTATTGTACCTACCAGCTTGAAGGAGAATCAGTCAAAACGGAAAAAGGAACGGTCGTTGTTATAAAATAGCCCGCAGCACTGAGGAAAACTTTTGAAGATTTCCCTATCAAATCCTGTAAATTTATTCCTTTGAAAATCAAACCAACCGATACATGCACCGAGTGATCATCCCTGTGGATTTTTCTGAAACATCCCTTAATGCGGCCCGTTTCACCGCAAAAATGCTGGCAGGAAGAGAGAATACCACTGCCGTGATCTACAACAATTACGAAAGCTCTGATGATCTGGATATCTGTCTCAATTACCAGGAAAGCCTGAAAAAAGAATTTTTCAAGGCCGGGGTGAAGTCCGTGGAATGCGAGAACGAAATGGGCGGCGACCTGATCGAAAATATATCGCGTCTTGCGCATACCACAAGGGCCACCCTGATCGTCATGGGTATCACCGGTAAATCCGCAATCCGGCAGGTGATGTTTGGCAGTAATACCCTGAAACTGATCGACCGGAATTTATATCCTGTCATGATCATTCCCCCGGATGCCGAGTACAAAGAGATCAAAAACGTGGTCTTTGCTTCCGATCTGAAAAATGTAGAAGCCCATACCCCTGCTGCCCTTATTTCTTCCGTATTGGAAATGTTCAACCCCAAACTGCATATCGTACACGTGAACAAAGACAGCTATATGTCTATCCCCCCCGAAATGGAAACGGAGAAGAATAAGCTGAAAGAAATGTTCAGCCAATTCGAGACAGAATTTTATTTTATCACCATGGGTGATTTTTTCCAGGCCCTGGATAATTTTGTTAAAGATCATTCGATCGATATTCTCGTCACGGTCCCAAAACACCAGAGCAATTCCACCTCCTTGTTCAAAACCACACATACCAAGCGATTGGCCTACCACAGCCATATTCCCATACTTGCAGCGCACGAATAAACACCGTTTCTTATCTTTCGCCAGCCCCTTTATTTTTCGTAGATTTGCACACCTTTTAATCTACGAAAAATAGAAAATATGCAAACTGTTATTGTCCCTGTTGATTTCTCGGAAACCTCGTTGAACGCAGCCCGTTATGCCACCCAGTTGCTGACCGGTCATTACGGGGTGAATATGATACTTCACCACGTATACGACAAAGCCAGCCATGCAGCTGAAGCCCTGAAAAACCTCGAAGACCTTAGCGTTTCCCTCCGTGAAAATGGTGTCGTCAAGACCGAACTCCTCGCCGAAGAAGGCGCTGATTTTATTACAGAACTGGAAAAACTAGCCCGTCACCGCGCCGCCGACCTGATCATCATGGGTATCACCGGCCGCTCAGCTATCGGCCAGACATTCATCGGCAGTAACACGCTGAAAATGGTGGGGGAAAAAGTTTGTCCTATCCTGATCGTTCCGCCGGACAGCCAGTTCCGGGAAGTGAAAAATGTATTGCTGACCTCTGATTTTAAAAATGTCATATCTTCCACCCCTTCTATTCCGATCAAGAAGATCCTGAAAACCTTCCGCCCGAGCCTGCATATCATGAACGTGGACAGTGAACATTATGTGGCACTGACCGAAGCTTACCAGGCAGAAAGGGCCAAATTGAAGGATATGTTCAGTGAGTTTAATCCCGAATTCTATTTCCTGGGACTGCAGGATGTGGATGAGGCGATCAGCCAGTTTTCAAAGGATAAAAATGTTGACCTGATCATCATGGTGCACAAGGAACAGACCCTGTTTTCCAAACTTTTTATTAAAAGCCATACCAAAAACCAAATTTATCACAGTTCTATCCCAATACTGGCCCTGCACGAATAGGTTAAAACTCATTATTTCTGCCACTTGACAGCACGGGAACAAAAGGTTAACTTTGTTCCCGTTTCTTTTATGAGCTCCTTTACCAAAAAAATGGCCTGTATCTATTCTTTTGCCGAGCAATCTTTGCCGGCAAATTTTTATATCCCTGATTGATCAGCGGTTTCCCGGTTTACTTAACTGCCCATTTGATTTGCAGGCTGACTATCGGCCTGGCTAATGCACTTAACGATTCTTGTTTATGAAAAATATCAAACTGATAGAGGTCCCTTCGGAGATCGGTGCAGGTACCCGTGGCGCCAGTCTCGGCATCGAAGCGATCAAGATCGCGGCGCTTGACTTCATGAGTAATTTTTTTATTCATTTCCCTTCAGAAAAGGTCACTACCGAGAACAAGTTATTATACGAACCGATCGAATCGCCTTATGCCAAACGGATCAAAGGCATTGCCTCCATTTATGATCGGGTGAGCAAAGCCGTCAGCGATTCAATGAAGAATAATTTCTTCCCCGTAATATTAAGCGGCGACCATAGCACGGCCGCTGCTACCATCGCCGGTATTAAAATGGCCAAACCAAAAAGTAAACTGGGTGTTATCTGGATCGATGCGCATGCCGATCTTCATACGCCGTATACAACGCCTTCAGGAAATGTGCACGGTATGCCCATGGCCATCTCCATCAGTAAAGATAACGAGGAATGCGGCGTGCATGATGTGGATGATGAAACAACAAAACACTGGAATTACCTGAAGAATATTGGTAAGATATCACCCAAGGTATTACCCGAAGATGTGGTCTTTATCTCCCTTCGGGATTACGAAAAAGAGGAACGCCACCTGATCGAAAAATACGAGATGAAAGTAGTTACCACTAAGGAGGTCAGGAATAAAGGAGCGGAGAATGTGGTTAGGGCGGTGCTCCGTTACCTGGCTGATTGCACAGATATCTACATTTCCTTTGATGTGGACAGCCTGGATTCTTCTATCTCGAAAGGTACGGGCACTCCTGTCGGTAACGGTTTGAAAGAAAGAGAAGCCGAAGACCTGATCAGCAAATTCATGCAGAACCGCAAAGTATGTTGTTTCGAGGTTGCCGAAGTGAATCCGACCCTTGACAAAGAGAACCTGATGGCCGAGATCGCGTTTAATATTCTTCAACGAAGTGTGAACGTGCTGATGATGAACTGAGTAGAACCTTTTATCGTATGTTTTGTAAACTATAGAATGAAAAGCATAGTCGCGGCCCTTTCCCTGTTCTTGCTGGTTACTGGCTGTCGTAATTCCCCTGCCCCAATCATTGATCCTGTTTTTGCCGATAGCCTTATCAAAAATTACAGCTCAACCCCTTCCATGCAGTCTGCCGATAGCAACCTGCTGTTCTGGCTGCGGAGAATGGAAGCACAACCGGAGAATTTTGTGAACGGGCCAAAATATGCCGCTGCACTTGCAGCCCGTTTCCGCCTGTATGGAGATATCAGGGACTTGTTAAAAGCTGATAGCCTGCTGCAACGTTCGAACGATGCCAACCAGGGAAAAGAACCCGATATCTGGAGATCGCTGGTCTCCTTTGCCTTGCTGCAGCACCAGTTTTCCAGGGCGGATAGCCTCTTACAAGAAGCCACCAGGATCGATGGCCGGAATATTGCCAATACTTATTTCGATTTCGATATCCGTTTTGAGCGGGGTGATTATGCAAAAGCAAGTGCCTTGCTGAACTCTCTTGAGAAAGACAGGTCTTATGGATATTTTTTCCGGCGCTCGAAATACGAGCATTATAACGGTTCGCTCGACAGTTCGATCAGTTATATGTTACAAGCTGCGGGGAAATCCGACAATAACAAGCATTTACTCCAGGCAGCTCTTTCCAATGCGGCGGATCTCCATGTACACAAAGGTGATATGGACGCAGCCAACGATCTATATATCCAAAGTATCCGAACCGATCCCGCCGACCTGCACAGTGTTATGGGCCTGGGCTGGATCGCGCTGGTACATGATAAAAAGGATTCCCTCGCGGAAAAACTGTTCCGCCTGGTACAGCGGTTTAGCAAGGCTCCGGATGTTCTCCTGAAATTCGTACAAGTAGCCGAAAACCGAAATGATACAGCAAGCCAGCAAAAATATGCGGCTGAATTTGTTAGGATCACTGATAGCAGCTCCTATGGCGGGATGTACAGCAAATATCTTATTGACCTCTATACGGGTATAATGCATGATCCGGCGAAAGCGGTAAAGATCGCGGAGAAGGATACGTATAATCGTCCCACCCCGCAGGTATATGCCTGGTATGCCTGGAGCCTATTCTGTAACGGAGAGCCCGATAAAGCCTACGGGATATTCAAAGGTTATGTATCACAAAAACCGCTGGAAGCACTGGAGCTTTATTATATGGGAAAGATGATGCAGGGATTGAACAAAGGATACAATGCGCAACAATTTTATAAAGCCGCTTATAAGAACCGCTATGATCTCAGTCCTGCCAAAATAAAAGACCTCGAAAAGAATTTAGAGTAAAGTTCTTTCTATCACCCAGTACAGTGCGATCGCTGCAATGACCAGTGATAAAGGGATAACGATATGACTGCGGTACCAGGTCTTCTTCCCAAACCATTTCCCAAACAGCAGGAAGGCCAGTATTATCACCGTCAGTTGCCCCAGTTCTACGCCGACATTGAACATCACCAGGGAACCGAGATAGGAATTTTGCGGTAACCCAAGATTATTCAGGGCACTGGCAAATCCCAGGCCATGGACCAGCCCGAAAATAAACACTACCCCGACGCGTGATGGCCGCAGCCTTTGTATGAAAACATTTTCCAGCGCCACGTACATGATCGATAACGCGATCAGCGGCTCCACCACCGATGGCGGAACAGTGATCACCTTATACATCGCAAGCCCCAGTGTGATCGAATGAGCCACCGTAAAAGCCAGTGACTGCCAGAGCACAGGTTTCAGTTTTGAGCTGAGCAGGAAAAGACTCAACACAAAAAGTATATGATCAAGCCCGAGGGGAAGAATATGTTTGTACCCCAGCTTTAAATACAGGAAAGCAGTATCCGTAGATGACATATTTTCCAGCTCCCCAACCACATCGTGTGCGAATACCGGGGATGCCAGAAAGATCAACAGCAAAAGAGGTAATAAGTATTTCTGAGAGATCCTTCTTTTCCTGGTTCGTATTTCCTTTATTGGGTCCACGTTTTTTTATTAAAAAACTCCTTATACTTTCAAAGTATAAGGAGTTGGTAAGATACTGACTGTTTATGATTAGAAGGGTGCGGCCAGGAACGGAAAGGTCCCCAGGAATGCTTTGTCATTAGCATTGACATTATCCTTCGTAAGGCCAGGATTTGAAGTACCGGCTGCTCCGCCAAAGATCAGCGTGAGTTCTGTGTCTATTACATCATCAGCAAGTGCTCTTCCTGTCAATACATTCGTACCGTCATAAAATGTAGTTGTTCCTGATGTCTTGACGTTCAATACATCGGTTACAAGTACACCTGCAAAACTTGCCTTATTCAGACCCAGGATATTTGTTGTGTAACCAAACCCGGTCAACACGCTCTGAAATTGTGCGTTGAATGCCGTATTCATGGCAGAGGGTATTGTTGTATTGAATTCATCCTTACGGGCTGCATTCACAAACACTGTGTTTATAGCAGGACGTGCCATCTGATCATTCTGGGTATAAGTGCCCGATGTATCAAATGTATCCACCGGGTCATCGTTCTTGTCACAGCTGACAAATCCGATGGACAAGACCGCAACAAGGATAGAAGAAAATTTATTAATACGTATCATGATTAATTATTTTAAATAGTTGAGAGATGATTATTTGGTTTTTGTTTCAGCCCATACATTAAGAGTAGCGGCAGCTCCGAGCAATGACTTTGGAACTTCCACCACGATGGACATTACATTGGTACCGGCAAAAGCATCGACACCAACTGCACGGAAACTAGTTTGAGTTCCTGCAATGATCTCTTTAAAACGGGCCAGGTCAAAAAAGAAAGGATCGTCACGTGGACCAGCAAATATCCTGGTACCATTGGCATTCACAGTAGTATTTACTGTAGCAGCGCCGTACGCAGTGACCGATACTTCTGTAGCAGGGCCAGTGGTTTTTACGGTGCTGTTAAGGCCGGTCGTACCGGGAGCAACAGGACCATATACACGCATTTTTCCGCCTTGTACCAGGCACTGAATCACCAGGTCTTCTACATTATCGCCGCTGTTGTCGATATTCAGCTCGTACATCACATTGGAGGGAAAAGTAGCCGTTGCGCTTATAGCCGGGGACATCAGGCCCTGGGTATTCAGAACAAAGACCATTTTGCTGTTATCAGCCGGGCTTTGGAAGGCGTACACATCGGTGATATCACGACCAGGACTTGTATTGCCTGCGCCTGTTACAGCGGGTGCGTCAATATGGTCAGCCGCATAGATAATACCCCCGACAAGTACAATACCCAGCAAACCGCCAAGCAGAATTTTCTTTTTCATAATAAATGAGATTAGTTTAAAAGATGATTAAATAATTAGTTATTCCTCAGCCCTATAGCCTTTTCAGGTACTGGTCAACAGGAAATCTTACACAAATACGGGGGGCAGTTCAGTTTGGATTGAAAGCGCCGAATTTTCCTCTCCCATCCATCAAAAAATAAACCAAGCTCCAAAAAACTTCTTTTTTCTATGTATCGTAAATAGACCCGCTCAACCAACATTTATGGGATACAATTACTCCATCTTTTTATTGTTCCTGTTAGTTATATCAGTGGAAAGTTTTTCCCAAAAAGGGAAAATTGAAGGTTATATTAACGATGCTGATTCAAAATCACCCCTGAATGGAGCCAGCATCAATATCGCTGGTAACAAGGGCGACAATTCGGACCTTTTTGGACGTTTCAGCATTCCTGAGGTAAGTGCAGGCCAGTACGAGATGATCGTTTCCCATATCGGTTATAAAACCGAGATCATCCCAGTGGAAGTAAAACCCAGCATGCTCTCTTCCGTTACCATCAACCTGAGAAAAGCAGATCTTGATCTTTCAGAGGTAAGGGTGAACAGCAAAAAGAGTTCAGTCCTCAATGCGATCAGCGCGGTTGATATTAAACTCAGACCTATCAGTACCTCCCAGGATGTATTACGGATCGTCCCCGGATTGTTCATCGCCCAGCATGCCGGTGGCGGAAAAGCCGAACAGATATTTTTAAGAGGTTATGATATTGATCATGGCACCGATATTAATATTACTGTGGACGGTATTCCGGTCAACATGGTCAGTCACGCACATGGCCAGGGTTATGCAGACCTTCATTTTCTTATCCCGGAAACAGTGGAAAAAGTTGGATTTGACAAAGGCCCCTATACCACCACGAAAGGGAACCTCGCTACGGCAGCCTGGGTGGAATTTAATACCAAAGAGTTTTTAGATAAGAACAGCATTAAACTGGAAGCCGGCCAGTTCAATACCCAGCGGGCTGTTGGACTTTTTAAGCTTCTTAATAAACAAACAAAAAAGAACAGGCAGCAATTCTATATCGCTTCCGAATATTCTCATTCCGATGGGTATTTTAAAAGTCCGCAGAACTTTCACCGTTTTAATGCGATGGCGAAATACAATGCCTGGTTTGGTAACCAGTCGCAGCTCAGCATTATTGCATCCGTGCTGGACAGCAAATGGAATGCTTCCGGCCAGGTACCTGGCAGGGCGGTGCAAAGCGGTATGATCTCCCGTTTTGGTTCCATAGACGATACAGAAGGTGGGTATACCGGAAGAACCAATATCACCATCAAATACAACCGTCAATGGAAAAGCAACTGGAAAACGACCGACCAACTTTACTATAGCCGGTATAATTTTAATCTCTATTCGAATTTTACATTTTTCCTGGAGGACGATATCAATGGCGACCAGATCAATCAACGGGAGAAAAGAGATTTATGGGGATACACAACCACCGCAGCTAAATCCTACCTGCTGGGAAACCGGAAGGGCTCAACAGAATTCGGGGCGGGTTTCCGCAATGATGATATCAAAGACATTTCACTGGCACATACGGTTAAGAGAGAATTCTTAACCGATATCCAGAAAGGCGATATCAAAGAAGCCAATGGGTTCGGTTATGTCAACCAGGATATCGAACTTAGTAATAAATTCAACCTGAATGCAGGACTACGCTACGATTACTTTGTTTTTAAATACAGGGATAAACTGACCGGCGCAACCGGGTTCAGCAAGCAAACCCGCGGAATACTTAGCCCCAAACTCAATATCAGCTATGCGCCTCATCAAAAAATAAAGATCTACCTGAACAACGGGATCGGTTTTCACTCCAATGATACAAGGGTAATACTGGGTAACGATGCAAAGGACCTTTTACCCCGGGTTTTTGGAACTGATCTTGGATTGATCGCCAAGCCCAATAAACATCTCGTCCTTAAAACTGCGTTGTGGCACCTATATTCCGAACAGGAATTTGTCTACGTAGGTGATGCAGGTATCGTGGAAGCGGGTGGCAGTACAAGAAGAATGGGGATCGATGTTTCAGCACGTTACCAGTTTGCCAGCTGGTTATTCGGCGACCTGGATCTGAATCTTACAAGGGCAAGAGCGATCGGTCAAGCAAAAGGTGAGGATCATGTTCCCCTTGCTCCTTCTTTTACCAGTATTGGCGGGTTAACGGTTAAATCAAAGAATGGCTTAAGCGGTTCCCTGCGGTACCGTTTTATCGGTGACAGACCTGCCAATGAGAACTATTCCGTTACGGCGAGAGGATATTTTATTACGGATGCTGTGCTTTCTTACCAATGGAAAAACTGGGAATTGAAAAGTTCTGCCGAAAATCTTTTCAATATCAAATGGAATGAAGCACAGTTTGATACCGAATCAAGGCTACAGAACGAGCCGGCGCCTGTTTCAGAATTGCATTATACTCCCGGGAGCTCCTTTTTTTTCAAAGCCGGGTTGAGCTATAGTTTTTGATCAAATGTTCTGCGAAGCCCCTCTTTAAATGAAAGCGGGGCAAATCCCAATTCATTCCGGGCCTTTTCAATAATAAAACCTGTCTTCAGCGGTCGCCTGGCAGGCTCATTAAAATCAGCCGCAGTCACTTTTTTGAGCAGGCTCCTGTCAAGCCCAAGATGATCAGCTACCTGGCAGGCCATTTCATAAGGTGTTAATTTATCAGGGCCGGACAAGTGAAAAATCCCAGTAGCTTTTTTTTCAATGATCGCTACAATTCCGGCTGCAAGATCTTCCACGAAAGTAGGTGTGCGGAACTGGTCATTTACAACACTGTACTCCTCGCCTTTCACCAGCTTTTCTTTCACGATCGACAGGATCGTTTTACGGTTGGTGGGAGGTTTTCCATAAATCAATACTGTCCGGGCGATCGCCCATCCGTATGGATATTCCTTTACGGCTTCTTCCGCTTCCAATTTTGTTCTGCCATAAAAATTTACCGGGTTGGGTTTGTCGTTCTCAGCATACATACCGATATCCCCATCAAAAACGAAATCGGTGGAAAGAAAAACAAAAAAACTTCGCTGTTCTTCAGCGTTCAGCAACATCGTAACCGTTGCTTCCACATTGGTCACATAGGCCTGCCACTGGTTCTTCTCACATTCATCGGGTTTGCTCATGGCGCCTGCGTGCACGACCACATCAGGCTGGTATTGTTCAAACACATCGTGCACAGAAAAAGGATCGGTAAAATCCATTGAGACATAATGGAAATTGGCCTGTCCTGTATAAGGAAGTCTGTCCCCTCCCCTGCCTGTCGCGATCACCTGGTAGTTTCGTAGTAATAATTGTCCTGTAAGATAATAGCCGAGAAAGCCATTGGCTCCCGTGATCAGTATTTTCATTGATCAAATTTAAGTCCCGGGAAATAAAAAGTCCTGTCTCTTTATAAGACAGGACTTTTATATGCGGTCAAATAAGGTCAGGGTCTATTGAGGGCTTCCACCAGGACAGCGATCTCCGCTTCACTTTTCAGCTTCAGGTTATTGGCAGCGGCGATCTCATCGATCCTCGCAGACATAGAAGGCAAAGCTTCTACCAGATCTTTTTTGCTGGCCTTGATGCGCTTGATCTCGGCACCGGGCACATACACATACAATTGCTCAGATTTTACCAGTTCTTTCTGGCTCGAATTATCAGGTGTATTCACGTCCTCGATTTTTTGCGAAACATATTTAAGCAGTTGGACTTTCGGGCCTGCAGAAACAAGCTGGTAAACAGAATTCGAGTTGTGATTGTCCACGTCAGGAAGTCCCTGCTGGAATGTATAGTGCTTCACCGTACCATTGGCATCGGTTTCATCGTAGGAAACGGTTTTAAAACTTTCGAGGCGGAGTTCCTGGCCATCGTCCATTTTCACCATGATGGCATTGCTGAAAATATTAAATTTCACAGGTACTTCCGAAACGACCTTATCAGTACTTGTCCGGATCGTGGCCATTTTGAAATCTGTCGTATAAAAAGGAGAGCCTCCCACTTCCTGCAGGGCAGGTACACGGAAGGCGGAGGTCTTCAGGTCATCGATGGACCCGGGGGTAGTACCCTCCTGCGCAAATGTATTCAGGGCAGCAAAGGAAAAAAGAAAAAAGCCGGTTAATAACTTTGAGGCATAGTTGCTTTTAATCATATTTTTATCTGGCTGAGTGTGCAAATATATTACACGCTCAAATAAAAAAATCACCGTTCAAATATTTAACAACAAGCAAACGATTGTTCGCTTTTTCTCATTAAATTTTTACGCCATGTATCAAAACGCCTTTTTAGGTGTTACAGGCGGCGCCGGTGGTTCCTTGTAAGGCATTCCCAGGTTATGCATAACAAAACTCCATATATCGGCAGCTTCGTCGATCTGCTTGCTGGTAGGTTTGCCAGCACCATGACCGGCATTCGTCTCAATACGGATGAGCACCGGGTTGTTACCGCTGTTGTATTCCTGCAGGCGTGCAGCGAATTTGAAAGAATGAGCCGGTACCACCCTGTCATCATGATCCGCCGTCGTCACCAGGGTCGCGGGATAGTTGACACCCGGTTTCAGGTTATGGTAGGGAGAGTATTTGAATAAATAAGGAAAATGACTTGCTGAATCAGCGTTCCCATACTCAACGGCCCAACCCCAGCCCACCGTAAAGCGATGATAGCGCAGCATATCCATCACACCCACCGCTGGTAAAGCAACTTTGAATAATTCCGGTCGCTGTGTCATGACTGCACCGACCAGCAATCCACCATTACTGCCACCACGCATCGCGAGCTTCTGGCTATTGGTATATTTTTCTTTAACAAGGTATTCGGCTGCGCCGATAAAATCATCAAAGACATTTTGTTTTTTCTCCAGCATGCCGGCTTTATGCCATTTTTCACCGTACTCACTTCCCCCACGCAGGTTCACGACTGCGTAAATACCGCCCTGCTCAATAAAGAAGGCATTGCTGGTGCTGAATCCCGGGGTAATGGGGATATTGAAACCACCATAACCATAGATCAGCGTAGGGTTCTGGCCATTCAGTACGATCCCTTTTTTATAGGTAAGGAACATGGGGATTTTTGTACCATCCTTGCTGGTAAAGAAAACCTGTTTGGTCACGAAATCATCCGTTTTGATCTTTACTTCGGTTTTCCGGAATAGCGTGGAAGTACCGGTCGCAACATTGTACCGGTAAATGGCAGGCGGTGTATTAAATGAAGAGAAGGTATAGAACAGTTCCTGGTCCTTTTTCTCCCCGCTGAAACCGCTGGCTGTCCCAATACCGGGCAATTTCACTTCCCGAACCAGTTTGCCATCATAAGTATATTGAAACACTTTGGTGGAAGCGTCTTTCAGGTAGCTGGCGAACAAATAACCACCGCAAATGGTCACGCCCTGCAGTGCCATAGTTTTTTCGGGGATAACGGTTTTCCATTCCTTCCTGTATTCTTCTTCTTCCTCTTCTTCCATTTCTTTCAACACCTGGGTGGTATCCTCCCCTCTTTTAAATCTTTCGAGCGCTTCTTCCACCATCCTTTCCTTGTTCCTTTCTTCTTCCTGCGGGCTGATTGGTTTTACGAGTATTACTTTGTAATTCGGAGCCCCGTCATTCGTGCGGATAAGCAAAGAGCCCCCCTTATTATCAATTACATCCGATTCTGTATTAAACCCGCGCATGACCGGTTCAAACCGGACCATCGCTGTATTTTTATTATCAATGAACCATAACTCGGAACCACTGGTACCTTCGGAAATATTCAGGATAAGAAATCGCTGGTCTTCCGTAAGACCGGCAGAATAGTAGCGCAAAGGGTGGGCCATGTCCGCATAGATCAGGTCGTCCGCTGACTGCGGGTTCCCTAATTTATGATAGGAGACGAATTGTAAAGCGTTCTGCATGGTTAGCTTTGATTTTTCATCCGGTGCTTCGTAACGGCTATAGTAAAATCCTTCATCACCCTTCCAGCTAAATCCGCCAAACTTGGTCCACCGGATGGTATCTTTCAATAATTTTTTTGAAGCTGTTTCCATCACATAAGCTTCTTGCCAGTCACTCCCTGCTATTGAAACAGCATAGGCAAAATACTTACCGCTCTGGCTGAATGTATAACTACTGATGGCTGCGATGCCATCTTTGCTCAGTTTATTGGGGTCAAGAAAGACTTCGGGCTTACCGGCCATTCCCAACTGGCGGTAAAGAACTGATTGGTTTTGTAACCCGTCATTCTTAAAAAAATAATAATACTGGGCCTTTTTAAAAGGCGACGAATACTTGGCATAATTCCAGAGATCTTCCAGTCTTTTTTTAACCTTATCCCTTATTGGGATCGTTGCGAGATATCCAAAGGTTACTTTATTCTCGGCTTGCACCCAGGCTTTTGTTTCATCGCTATTGTCATCCTCGAGCCAGCGGTATGGGTCAGGTATTTTTATAGTACCATTACTATATCCATCACCAACATCTACTTTTTTTGCCGCAGGATAAACAAGCTGTGCATCGACTCCCAATGACAGACACAAGAGGATAAATAAAACCAGTTTCTTCATCTGAAAATAATTTAATGAATAAGCAGGAAAGGGCCCTTCAAAATGGAGGGCTAAATTAGGTTAAACTTGCTTTAAAAAAAAGCCTGCAGGGTTGCAGGCTTCCGGGGCTTGTAAAAGGCGAAAATAGTGGATAAAGCAAAGCGGTCAATCACTTACAACGGCCGGCGCTCCTTCTACGGCCCATGTTGCGAACACTTCCGATATCTTCCATTTCTTTCCTGCGTACAATCGTGGGCGGGCAATCACATAGTTCATAAAATCCTTTACCTCGTCAGGCTGACAGTTGATCATTACCGAAAGGATCTTTTTGCCCTTAAAAGTTCCTTTCGTGATAAGCTTGTCCATGGAAGCATCATTCTGTAAAAAATAATTCCCGGTAAATTGTATATCCTTTACCATTGAATCGATCGCGGCTTTTTCATTATCCAATGTCCACCGGGTAAAGACACTGTACCGATCATAGAATGGTTCTTCATAGACATTCACCAATCCGATAAAATGAGCTGCAAGTTTTGGGATATTACCATAATAAACAGGCGTCTTATCCATAAAGGTATACAGCAGGTCACCCTCCTTTAAAGAAACGCCACTTATATTGTGGCCGATAGTGAAATAATAATAATCGCCTTTAATAAGATTACAGCGTCCAAACCCTTTTTGTACTGTATCGGCATGTGAGTCATTATAAACACCCCGGACAAGTCCCAATTGTTTTTCAGGCAGAGACAATCCATCCGGGAGCAGCACCTGGACCAGCTTGATGCTATCGTTCAGGTCGACCATATAATCCGTAATAGGAAAAGCCCTTAGCCATTTGTTTGTATCTGGCTGTGCATAGCATTCTCCAAAAAGAAAAATAGCCGCGATCAACAATATCCGTTTCATAGTGGTTCTTTGCAACACAACCTACTCCAATAAACAGTTGTTTTTTATCCGTGTTGGAGGGTATTCTGTTATCCTGGTTCAGATCCAGCCGTCTTAATGAGTTAACACAGAGCTACGAACAAAAGCTTATTTTTGAACGCCTTTTTGAAAGCGTAATACCCTAACAATTGTTAGCAGGGAAATAAAGAAGAACTGGTTTTGATATATGACTAGACAAGTAACAAAGATCGGCGTACTCACTTCAGGGGGTGATTCACCCGGCATGAATGCCGCTATCCGGGCAGTTGTCCGCACCGGTATTTATCATGGGCTGGAGGTGCATGGTATTATGCGTGGCTACCAGGGATTGATCGAAGATGATATTTACCAAATGGAATCCCGGTCGGTGGCCAATATTATACAGCGCGGTGGCACCATGCTCAAGACCGCCCGTTGCAAGGAATTCTTTGAATACGAAGGAAGGAAACTCGCTTATGATAACCTTAAAAGAAGAGGTATCAACGGGCTGGTGATCATTGGCGGGGACGGTTCTTTCCGCGGCGCGGTAAAATTCAGCGAGGAATTCGATATCCCCTGTATCGGTATAGCCGGTACGATCGATAAGGATATCAATGGTACCGATTTCACGATCGGGTTTGATACAGCAGTGAACACGGCCGTGGAAGCGATCGATAAGATCCGGGATACCATGGATGCGCATGACCGCATTTTCATTATCGAAGTCATGGGTCGTGATGCTGGTTATATCGCCCTCCACAGTGGTATCGCCACAGGTGCCGAAAATATACTGATACCTGAACGCAAAACAAATATGAAAGCGATCATTTCTTCGCTGCTTGAAAAAGAACGGCGTAAAAAACTGGTGAACCTGATCGTGGTGGCAGAAGGTGATGATTTTGGCGGAGCCAACGAAGTACAGCGGATATTGAAAGAAAGCCTCCCAAAAGCCGAGATCAGGGTCTGTATTCTTGGGCATATCCAGCGGGGTGGTTCACCAAGTTGTCTCGACCGGCTGATCGCTAGCCGGATGGGCTATCATGCCGTGGAGTCACTACTCGAAGGAAGGTTCAATGTCTTTGTAGGCATACAAAACAATAAGATGCATTATATTCCACTTGCCGACGCAGTCAAAAACAAGGGAGAGATCAGTGAAGAGTGGATGAAGATCGTTAAAATATTAGCCTCATAACAACCAGAATCCCGCTTTCGTCCCGAAGTATCGGGACTTCGGCGGGTAAACCAATCCCGAAGGGATTCCTTCGGAACAACAAATAACCAGATGGCCAAACACGCTTCGAAGTATTACCACGAATCCATGGACCGGGAAGCCGGCCTGGCGCATAAGAATCACCGGACCAAGATCATCGCGACAGTAGGGCCCGCCTGTGACACGTACAGCAAACTCCTTGAACTGGTAAGAGCGGGGGTAAATGTATTCCGGTTGAATTTTTCTCATGGCAACCATGAAGACAAGGCAAAGATCATCGCCCATATAAGAAAGATCAATAAGACAGAACCTTTTAATATCGCGATCCTGGGCGACCTGCAGGGCCCTAAATTAAGGGTTGGTGAGATCGAAGGCGGCGAGATCGAAGTAGAGAAAGGTGATATACTCACGTTCACCAATGAAAAAGTGATCGGGAATAAATCAAGGATCTATGTCTCCTACCCCGATCTTCACGATGACGTGGTTATCGGGAACACGATCCTGATCAACGATGGTCGTTTGGAAGTAAAGGTCAGGAAAATATTAAAGAACAAAGATGTACAGGTGGAAGTGACGATGGGTGGTACACTCGCTTCAAAAAAAGGCATCAACCTGCCGGATACAAAGATCTCGCTCCCGGCATTAACCGAAAAAGACCTGGCTGACCTCGACTTTATTATTACGCAGCAGCTGGACTGGGTAGCGCTTTCTTTTGTACGCAGTGTAAAAGATCTACAGATATTACGGGAGAAACTGGAAGCCAGGGAAAGCAAGACCAAGATCATCTCTAAAATAGAAAAACCCGAAGCACTGGAAAATCTCCGGGATATCATCGTGGAATCAGATGCCGTGATGATCGCCCGCGGCGACCTGGGTGTGGAACTGCCTGTTGAAAAAATACCCCTGCTGCAAAAACAGATCATCCGCATGTGCCTGCACCGCGCCAAACCCGTTATCGTTGCCACACAGATGATGGAAAGCATGATCGAACTGAACAAACCCAACCGCAGCGAGATCACCGATGTAGCGAATGCGGTAGTGGAAGGAGCCGATGCCGTGATGCTCAGCGCGGAAACAGCTACCGGCGAACACCCGACCCTGGTGGTAGAGACCATGAGAAAGATCATCATGGAAGTGGAGAAATCCGGCTACCACTATAACCGGGAGGATGAACTGGCGCCCCAACCCCACTCGCCTTCTTTTTTAAGCGATGCTATTTGTTACAATGCGTGCAAACTTGCGAAAGACGTCAATGCCAATGCCATTATTGGGATGACGGAAAGTGGGTACACTGGTTTTATACTCAGCAGTTACCGTCCGAAAGCTCCTTTGTATGTTTTTACCAAAGAAAGGACATTGGTCAATCAATTATCCTTAAGCTGGGGCGTAAGAGCTTTTTATTACGGCGAAGAAGAAAGTCTTGACGATATCATTTTTGACCAGATCGATATCCTGAAAGAAAGAAAATTCCTGAAGACCGGCGATATCGTAATCAACACCGGCAGCACGCCGGTACTTCTTCATATGCCTACTAACGTAATAAAGGTAACTACAGTGGAGTAAGAAGTCGGGAGTCCGAAGACCGGAGTCTCCCGCCTTATTTCGATCAGGGCCACGCACAAATAATAACGGCGGCAATAATATTCCCGAAAATATGATACCCGGCATCGATCAGGGTCAGCACCCTGGGTTTGCCCTGGTAGAGATAAGAGATCATGATGACGATGGCGGAAAAACAAATGCCCGTCAATAATCCCAATTTGATACCTGACATTACCCCATTTTGCAATACCATGCGGTATGCAAGTATCGCCAGTGCAAAACAGATTACAAATTCCAGGATTAAGGTCAAAGCCATAATTCCACCTGCGCCTTTTTTCGCATCGGGTCTGTTCATATCGATACCGGTCGCTTTGATCCATATTTTACCAAACAAGGCGGAATACCAGAGTCCTCCTAATGCGAAATAAGCTACCGCGGCAACAGCAATGGCCAGCCAGTTGAGATGGGATAAAAAAGAAGTGTCCATATAGAGATGTTTTGGTTTACGTGGAAGTTAAGCTATTAGCTGCGAGATTGCCAATCATCTTTTATCCATCATCTACAGCCTTTTGATCTTGATATTCCGGAAAGAAACTTCATTGCCATGATCCTGCAAACCGATCCGGCCATTTTTAAAAGTTCCGAAACCGGGCATATTCCTGAATTTGCTGTTGGCGACCATTTTTCTCCAGCCATCATCCCAAAGCGTAGTTGATACAATATTTTCACCGTTCAGGTATAGGTCGAGTTTGCCATTGATACATTTGATCTCGGCAAGGTTCCACTCTCCCACAGGTTTTACCGTTTCTTTTGAAGAGGCGACCAGGTCGAAAAGATCACCGGCATGATGGGTCCTTATCTTCCCGTCGGGATGACCTTCGTTGTCCAGCACCTGCATCTCCATACCTGTTTCCCAGGGCCAGTTATACTTGCTTTTGTCCTCGTGTATATAAAAGATAATACCACTATTCCCGTTCTTTGATATCCTCCACTCCAGTTGGAAATGAAAATTCCCGTATTCTTCCTCTGTTACGATATCGCCTCCGTCCTTATTGGTTGTATCAAGATACAAATAACCATCTTTTACTTTCCAGGCTGCGCCAACTGGTTTATTGCCATATTTATGCCATCCCCTGGTAGATTCACCATCAAATAACAATTTCCAGCCTTCATTCTTTTCTTCTATGGTCAGGCGGTTATTGCCGGTAGATTGTTTTGATGAATTACAGGAGAACAAAACAACCAGGGCCAGCAATGAAAAATACTTGAACATGTATTATTTTTTAAGCAGGAGAATATATTTCACCATCGTTTCAGCATCTTCTTTTGACACATCGGGATGTGGTGTCATGAATATTTCGCCCCATACCCCATTCCCGCCGCTGATGATTTTGCCCGCGAGATGCGACAGGATCGTATCGGGGAGATCCGCGTATTTCTTTGCCACTTCCCTGTAAGGCGGACCGGTGATCGTTTCGTCAATGGCATGGCAGGTTAGGCATTTATTTTTAGCGACGAGTGCCAATCCTTTCTGGTAATCCGGGTCCTGGGTAATATCGGCTGATTTGTCACTTTTCTCATCTTTTGAACTGCTGCTGTTACAGGAGATCAATGCAAGGGCTGCAAAACAAGCGATAATTATTTTCTTCATATGGAACCAAAGTTATTATTCAAGACCTAAAACGGAACGATTAATTTTAGCATCGGCACCGGTTGATGCAAAATCATCAAATGCTTTATCGGTTACCTTAATGATATGCTGCTGGATAAAAGCTGCGCCTTCACTGGCTCCGTCCTCTGCATTTTTGAGACAGCATTCCCACTCGAGCACTGCCCAGCCTTGGTAATCATATTCCGCAAGTTTACTGAAGATGGATTTAAAATCCACCTGCCCGTCACCCACTGAACGAAAACGGCCGGCCCGGTCGATCCAGTCCTGGTAACCTCCATACACTCCTTGTTTACCAGTTGGATTGAACTCCGCATCTTTTACATGGAACATTTTGATCCGATCATGGTAAATATCTATATAAGAAAGATAGTCGAGGCATTGCAATAACAAATGCGAAGGATCATACAAAAGGCAGGCTCGTGTATGGTTTTTTACCTTTTCTAAAAACAGCTCATAACTGATCCCGTCGTGGAGATCTTCACCGGGATGGATCTCGTAACAAAGATCGACACCGCATTGATCGAATTCATTCAGAATGGGTATCCATCGTTTTGCCAATTCAGTAAAAGCCTCATTGACCAATCCCGCAGGCCGTTGGGGCCAGGGATATACCATCGGCCATGCCAGTGCACCACTAAAAGTAGCATGCGCATCGAGACCCAGGTTCTGTGAAGCTTTCGCCGCATATTTCAATTGCTGTACAGCCCATTCGGTCCTTGCTTTGGAATTTCCACGGACTTGTTCCGGGGCAAAGCCATCGAATAATTTATCATAGACCGGGTTCACCGCAATCAATTGTCCCTGTAAATGCGTAGAAAGTTCTGTGATCTCCAGACCGCATTCATTCACGATCCCTTTGATCTCGTCCGCATAGCCCTTACTCTCTGCCGCTTTCTGCAGATCGATGCAACGGGGGTCAGTGGTTGGTATTTGCACGCCCTTAAACCCCAACGCTTCTGCCCAGAGACATATCGCTTTCAATTCATGAAAAGGAGGTTTTTCATTCATGAACTGCGCTAAGAATATTCCGGGGCCCTTAAGTGTAGTCATTGAATATTGTTGATTGAATATTGAATATTTTTTATTCAAAAAATGTCCATTTGTTCTCAGACCTGGCGCTCCTTAAAACCGCATCGATAAATAGCATTCCCCGAATTCCTTCTTCTATCCCAGGGAAATCCAGCCATTCTTCCCGGGGTTTTTCTCCTGTCATCTGTGCTTTTGCACATAATGCAAAGTTCCGGTAATGATTGGCAAAAGCCTCGATATATCCTTCCGGATGTCCTGCGGGCGTCCGGGAATTATGTTTGGCAAGAGAACCAAGATAACTCTCTCCCGCTCTCCATATCTCCGTGGGTTTGTCGGGCCATTTTATATACAAGGTATTGTTTTCTTTGTGCGACCAGTCGAGCCCGCCTTTTTCCCCGAAAACTCTTAAGCGAATATTATTTTCCTCGCCGGGGACAACCTGTGTGATAAACAAGATACCGCTTGCGCTATTATCAAAACGAAGTAAGACAGACCCATCATCGTCTAATTTCCTTCCTTCTACGATAATATTTACATCTGCGCAAACCTGTGTCACCCGTAATCCTGTTACATACTCGACCATATTGAAAGCATGGGTACCGATATCGCCTACCGCGCCTGCCGCACCGCTTCTGGAGGGATCCGTACGCCAGTCAGCCTGTTTATTGCTACTGCTTTCCAGCAAAGTACTCAACCATCCCTGCGGGTATTCAACATAAACCTTACGGATGGCACCAAATTTTCCACCCAGTACCTGCTGTCTTGCTTCCTTCAGCATCGGGTAACCGGTATAGGTATGGGTAAGACAAAAAAGTTTACCGCTTTTTTCCACGATTGTTTTCAATTCCTTTGCTTCTGCCAGGTCAAAGGTGATCGGTTTATCGAGCACTACATGAAAGCCATTTTCCAGGGCCAGTTTGGCGGGTTCGAAATGAAGATAATTGGGTGTAACGATGCTCACGAAATCCATCCGTTCATTCACCGGGAGTTCCGCTTCGCGGCGGATCATTTCTTTATAAGAACCATACACCCGTTCTGCAGGGAGATATAAAGCAGCGCCTGTTTGTTTTGATCGCTCCGGATCGCTGCTGAATGCCCCGCAAACCAGTTCGATCTCCCCATCCATGATCGCAGCCATACGATGGATCGCACCGATAAAAGCACCGGGGCCGCCACCAATCATCCCCATTCTTAGTTTACGGTTCAACATTTAGTAAAAATATTATTTGGAACCCAAAGCGCACAAAGATCACACAAAGAACACTACGCCGTGTCCTCCATGACCGCTGTATTCCATTACTTGTATACAGTAGTATTTAATATATCTAAAAATAGTACATTTAGTTTTTCAACGAGAATTTTTGCAACCACCGTTCTATTAAACAGCCTGCTCATGAAAAACACAACCCGGTTCCAGTTATCCCTGATGATGTTCATGAACTTTTTTATCTGGGGCATCTGGTTCGTCACAATGGGAACATATCTTGGCACAACCCTGAAAGCCGAAGGCGTACAGATCGGTGCCGCTTATGGCACACAATCCCTCGGCGCTATCATAGCGCCATTTATCATCGGCTTGATAGCCGACCGCTATTTCTCCGCGCAAAAGATACTGGGCGTATTGCACCTGGCTGGAGCAGGACTCATGTACTATCTCTCTACCTTGACTGATTTTTCCTCATTCTATCCCATTCTCCTTATTTATATGATCGTTTATATGCCCACGCTGGCGCTGGTCAATGCCATTTCTTTTAAGCAAATGAACAACCCTGAAAAGGAATTCTCTTTTATCCGTCTCTGGGGAACGATCGGCTGGATCGTGGCCGGTCTTGTAATCGGCTGGCTGGCGCTTGAGAAAAAAGCAAACCTGGAACAAACCTTCCTGATCGCCGCTGGCGTATCAGCTGCATTGGGGATCTTTAGTTTTACCCTGCCCAATACTCCACCACCCAAAGCCGGTACCAAAGCTACATTCGGCGAGATTATCGGGCTGGATGCGTTAGGACTATTAAAGAGCAGGAATTTCCTGATCTTCTTTCTCTCTTCGATGCTGATCTGTATACCGCTCGCATTTTATTACCAGCACACAAACCTGTTCCTGAATGAATCGGGCGTAGAAAAAGCGGCTGCTAAAATGACCATGGGACAAATGAGTGAAGCGATCTTTCTTTTCCTGATGCCCCTGTTCTTTGCGCGGCTGGGCGTTAAAAAAATGCTGCTGATCGGAATGCTGGCCTGGGTGATCCGTTATCTCTGTTTTGGATTTGGCGATGCAGGCAGCGGTATATGGTTATTGTACGGAGGAATCATCCTCCACGGTATCTGTTATGATTTCTTTTTTGTCACCGGCCAGATCTATACCGACCAGCAAGCCGGTGTGAAGATCCGTTCGTCTGCACAGGGTATGATCACCCTTGCAACTTATGGCGTAGGGATGCTGATCGGTTTCTGGATCGCGGGACTGATCGCTGACCAGTACAAAACAGCAGCCGGACACGACTGGAAAAGCATCTGGATGATCCCGGCAGGCATTGCTGCTGTTATTTTAATTTTATTCCTGTTTTTCTTTAAAGAGACAAAACAAAAAAAAGCCTGACGAAGAAAATGAGATATACACGGAAAGAATTCCTGCAATTAAGCGGGAGCACGGTTGGCGCTATGGCTTTATCACCGCTGTTTACTGATCTTGAGCACACGAAAAGACTTAAGAATTTTGGAATACAACTCTATACTATCAGGGATGTTTTTGAAAAAGATCCAAAAGGGGCATTAAAACAAGTGGCGGCCATGGGCTATAAACAAGTGGAGGGTTATGAAAGAGCGGGGGGAATATTCTGGGGAATGAAAAATACCGAGTTTAAAAAATATATCGATGAATTGGGCATGTCGTTCCTTTCTTCTCATTGCGATGCGGAAAAAGATTTTGAGGAAAAAGCAGCAGAGGCTGCGGAGATCGGTATGAAGTATTTGATACATGCATGGGAAGGCCCTGATAAGAACATTGATGATTATAAAAAACTCGCTGCCGCCTTTAACCGCTATGGTGAGATCTGCAGGAAGAACGGGATAAAATTCGCCTTTCACAATCACTTCTTCTCCTTTGAGACCCGAGAGGGGCAGGTACCACAGACCGTATTACTGGAAAATACTGATCCCACCCTGGTGGACTTTGAACTAGATATGTACTGGGTAGTAACGGCAGGACAGGACCCCGAAACCTGGCTCAAAAAATACCCCAAACGTTTTCGTCTTTGTCATATTAAAGACCGGGTTAAGGGAAGTACAAAAAGAGAAGACACCTGCGATCTCGGCACCGGCAGTATTGATTACCCTTCTATTTTAAAAACAGCCAGAAAGAACGGGATGGAATATTTTATTGCCGAGCAGGAGCACTATCCCAACTCTACTCCGATGAAAAGCACGGAAGCCGATGCGGAGTATATGAGGAGTTTGAGGATATAAGTCCGACTTTTTCTTGGCATTACTTGAGGCAGTTTCAAAAGTATTTTTGATTGTTATATTGAGCTCTGATCTTGTAGAAGAGTCGAAATATTGGCAATCTAACTGATAGCCTTCGACCAGCTCATCAGGCTGACAGACCTTTTGAGACGGACTCTACTTTTCTGCCTTTAGCATTTTTCAGCGCTATCACCATCCCGGCATCAATCGCATCATCACAAAAACTCCTCCCGAACCCGCAAAAGGCGGGTGTAGATTTTTTCTTGGGCCTGCAGAAATAAACCCTGGTGGAGCCTTTTCCAATCTACGTTTTTTTTGTAATTTTAATGCATGAGCAAACAGGAACTGATAGAAAAAACAATCGCAGCCCTTCAAAGACTGCCCGTAGATAAAGTGGCCGAAGTATCCGACTTTACCGACTTTATCCTGCAACGCAGTGGAGACAAGGAGATATTGTCCGGTATTGTACAACTATCTGCACAGTCCAAAAGTTATCAATTCCTTGAAGAGGAAGAAGACCTCTATAGCATCAATGATGTGAAAGCACCTTACAATGGCAAAAGCTGACATCATTTTAATCCCCTTTCCTTTTACCAACCTGACAGATACAAAGATCCGCCCTTGCCTCGTATTAATAGAGGCAGAATATGATGTGACCGTTTCCTTTATCACTACTCAGACAGGATGGAACGATAATGCTACCGCACTTATCAGGCCCACAGATTCAAATGGCTTAAAGAAAGAATCTCTTATCCGGTTGAATAAACTTGCAACGATTGACAAAGAATTGATCATTGGAAAAATTGGCGAACTGGATGCAACTGAAAGGGATATTGTAAATCAGAAACTAAAAGAACTGTTTCAACTTTAATATTATAAATAAGTTATACCAACGCCTCTCTCAGCCTTCTCACTTCCTCCGTATCTACCGCATTATTCATATAACTCTCCGCTGAATCTTTAAAAGCCGGATGTATAAAATCCATTTTGCTCTTCTCCTTCCCTCTCAAGGAAGAATGAAATTCAATGCAACCCGTTTTCTCTGCCAGCATTTTAATATTATCAGCACGTACCCCGCTTCCGGGCATGATAATGATTCGGTCAGCTGCTGCTTTATTTAATCCGGCGACCAGTTCAACCCCATCGACTACGGACGGCTGTTGTCCTGAAGTAAGAATGCGCTCGCAACCGATCTCGATCAGTTCTTCCAGGGCCACAAATGGATCGCGGCAGCGGTCGAAAGCACGGTGAAAAGTAACGCTCATGGGATAGGCCAGTTCAACCAGGTCGGCGGTACGGATCATATCGATCGTTCCGTCGATATTCAGCAACCCCAGCACTACGCCGTCATAGCCAAGTGATTTGCAGAAATTGATGTCATTGGCCATGATCCCGAACTCATCCTTGCCATACAAAAAATCGCCACCCCGCGGGCGGATGATGGGAAACAAAGGAATATCAAACTTTTCCCTGCACTTGATCAGTAAGCCTTGCGAGGGAGTCGTTCCACCTTCGGCAAGGTTGGCGCAAAGCTCGATGCGGTCAGCCCCGCCCTCCACTGCCGATTGCGTAGTCGCAAAATCCGATGTCGCTATTTCAATTATATACTTCATAAAATATTCAATCCTCAATCTTCAATTCCCTACTCCATCATATATTTAGAAGGCACCAATTTCTCCACATACTTTGTCTTAATCGCATAACTAAATCCCTTATGGATCGCATAGGTTCCTACCTGCCCTTTTTTATTCACTGCTAAAAAAGCCACTTGTATATCTTTCGCCTTAGCTCCTTTTATTTTTACAATCCGCTCGATGATCTTTTTGCAAGCGGCTTCGGGAGACAACCCCTGACGCATTAATTCCACTACCGAATGTGAACCAGCCACCCTGATCACATCTTCACCCTGTCCGGTTGCCGTGCAGGCCCCTACTTCATTGTCAACAAACAGACCGGCGCCAATGATCGGAGAATCACCCAGTCGCCCCCGCATTTTAAAGCCAGCCCCACTGGTGGTACAACTGCCGCTGAGATTACCGTTGGTATCCATGGCCACCATCCCGATCGTATCGTGGTTCCATTCGCCATTATCAAGTCTAGCCGGTGCAAAGGGACCATGTTCTTGCTGCCTTTCAATATTTATAGCTGGGGGTTTATATTCTGACTTCTTCAGCCAGTTATCATAATTCCTTTGTGCATCGGGAGAAAGTTTTTGTTCTTCCAACGGGAATCCTTCCGCAACCGCAAATTGCTGAGCCCCGCTTCCGACCAGCATCACATGCGGTGTTTTTTCCATCACCCGTCTTGCCACAGAAATGGGATGCTTGATCCTTTCCAGGAATGCTACGCTGCCGCAATTAGAAAATTCATCCATGATGCAGGCATCCAATGTTACAAATCCATCCCGGTCGGGATTGGCGCCCAGACCCACGCAACAGTTTTGTTCCGATTCGGTGACCATTACACCTTTTTCCACGGCATCAAGGGCTCTGCCACCACTGCCAAGTATGTCCCAGGCTGCTTTATTCGCTCTCAACCCGGCATCCCAGGTAGAAATGACAATGGGTTGGCCTTTAACTGTCTCGTTTCCCGGCAATGACCAGGCTCCTTTTGTAAGCAAACTTGCGAATCCGGTAAAAGCGGAGGCCCTGATGAACTTTCTGCGATTGAACATTGTTCCTGTTTTATTCCGATTAATATTAATTGGGACGAAATTAGGCATTCTGCATGCTCCCGGTTTTAAAAACGGGGAGAAACCTTAACAATACGTGCAGAAATATAATTTGATGTTTAAACATTGATTTATTATCTTTGTGTTCTAAAACAGAAAAAATGAAAATTGAAATAATATCAGGAAGTCCAAGAGTGAATAGTGTTACCCGCCGGGTGGCGCTTCACCTAAAAAACTGGTTTGCCCAGAATACCAGTCATGAAGTGAATATCATTGATATGAAAGACTGGGCTGTCCCGGTTGTACAATCTGTTTGGGTATCACCCGAAAAAGTACCGGTTGAGTTTCAACCCATGGCCGAAAGGATATTCAATGCGGATGCCTATATCCTGGTTACACCTGAATATAACGGTGGCTACTCTCCAGCTTTGAAAAACCTGCTCGACCATTTTCCCAAACGCCATCACAAACCTTTTGGGATCGTAACAGCATCACCGGGAGCGATGGGTGGAATCAGAGCTTCGCAGCAATTATTGTTACTGGTGCCGGCTTTATTCGGACTTGTTTCACCCTATATGCTGATCACCCCTGCTGTGGACAAGAAATTCAGTCCTGATGGTGACCTGCTGGATGAAAGTTTTCAGAACAGCGTACATAATTTTGTGACAGAGTTCCTGTGGCTTGCTGAAAAATTGGTCAGTGAACCTGTGACCGCAGCTGTATAATCTTTTAATTTAAAATAAACCAGCCTTCGTCCTTGAATACGCGACTTAGGCGGGTAAAAAAGGAGTTTGTATGAAGACCATTCTTCACAAAGCAAATACAAGAGGTCATGCCAATCATGGATGGCTTGACTCTTATCACACATTCAGTTTCGGCGGGTATCACGATCCCGAAAGAGTTCATTTCGGCACGTTGAGGGTGTTGAATGATGACACGGTTGCGGGAGGCATGGGATTTGGCACACACCCACACGAGAATATGGAGATCATCTCTATTCCCACTTCGGGCGACCTTGAGCATAAAGACGATATGGGTAATTCACAGGTAATCCGTCAGGGAGATGTGCAGGCCATGAGCGCCGGTACAGGCATCCAGCATGGGGAAAGGAACAACAACAAGGATAAGGAAGTAAAATTCTTCCAGGTCTGGGTTTTCCCGAACAAGAAAAATGTACTCCCCCGTTACGATCAGAAAAGTTTCAGCGATGCTGACAAGCAGAATAAATTACTGACAGTGGTATCACCTGTCGGCAGCAATGATGGCGGGGTACAGATACACCAGGACGCCTGGTTCAGTTTGGGTAAGCTGGACAAGGGTTTTACAACTTCATACCGATTGAAGAATAAAGCAAATGGCGTGTATGCATTCGTTATCGAAGGTGATGTGACGATCAACGGTGAAAAATTGAACAGGCGGGACGGTCTTGGGATAACAGGTGCTGAGCAACTGGACATTAAAGCTGATACAAACGCGGAGTTATTGTTAATGGAAGTTCCTGTTGCTGGAGTGTAAGAAGTATATAGAGTTTATAAGGGATATAGAGTTTCTAGTGAAATGAATATTCCTTTATATGCCCTAAATACTTTATAAACTTTATTTACCCACTCACTTCATTTCAATAAACGCAATAAGATTCTTCCGCGCATTATCTTGGATCTTTCTTTTCATAAAACCTGTCCAGCCCAGTAGGGCGCCCTTAAAACCCAGCGCCTGTGCCGCCCATTTGCTGATCTTAAATGCGTCGCTGTGTTCGATGATCTTTCCGTCCTTCAGCTTCATGAAAGCCTTGATATGGTTGACAACTTTTCTGCCGGTTTTGGAAAAAGTATAACGGGCGGTCCAGTTGCAGGTCGCATATTCCTCATCCAGCGATTGAATATTGGTAAAAGTCAATGAAAAATCTTTAGCGTTCTTACACAGCATTTCCCACATCGCTTTTGCTTCATTACCTCTTAATAACCCAAAAACAGGGTCATTAAATACGATATCCTCGCTGTAGCAACTGTTCATTGTTTGGTGATCCAGCCGCTGGAAAGCGCTATAAAATTCAGTTATGACGGCCTCGTGTGTGCCCATAATCGTTGTTTATACAAGAAAGGCTAAATTAGGGGATTAAATTTACCCCTATGCGGTTTATCAAAACATTACTCCTGCTATTTATTGCGAATACGATTTTTTCGCAGGCGATCAATATTGTTCCGCAACCACGGACCATCAAACAACCAAAGATCGCGGCCAGCTTTGTGATCAATCCCACCACGCAGATTGTGCTGGAAGGAAGTAATATGAATAATGCCGTGAATTTTTTTAACGATTACCTGGAGCGGTTTTACGGGTTTAAATTAAAAGTACTGGAGAACAGCAGCAGTAAAAATACAATCCGGCTGAATTATCAAAAGATGGAAAATGAAAACGCCGGCGCTTATAATATGACTGTCGGTGGTAATGGTGTTTATATTGCCGGGGATAATGAAGATGGGGTTTTCTATGGCATCCAGACCTTGATCCAGTTGTTGCCTGTCCAGAGTACACGCTTAAAGACAGGTCCTTCTAAATTGAGCATCCCTTATGTTTCTATCGAAGATGCACCGCGTTTTGCTTACCGGGGACTTCATCTCGATGTGGGCCGTCATTTTATGCCGCTTGATTTTGTTAAAAAATACATAGACTATATCGCGCTGCACAAGATGAATTTTTTTCACTGGCACCTCACAGAGGACCAGGGCTGGCGGATCGAGATAAAAAAATACCCAAAACTCACTGAAGTAGGTGGCTGGAGAAATGGTACGATCATCGGTCGTTACCCCGGTACCGGGAACGATGGTACCAGGTACGGAGGATTCTATACACAGGAACAAATAAAGGAGATCGTTAAGTATGCTGCTGAGCGTTATATCACGGTAGTTCCTGAAATAGAAATGCCCGGGCATTCTTCTGCCGCCATTGCGGCCTACCCTCAATTGAGTTGTTTCCCTGATAAAAAAACCGAATACCCAACGCAATGCACCTGGAGCGGACCTACGGAAGGCAAACAGGTGCAGCAGACATGGGGAGTATTCGATGATGTGTACTGCGCCGGGAAAGAAACGACTTTTGAATTCCTGGAAGGGGTAATGGAGGAAGTGCTGGCGTTGTTCCCTTCAAAATATATCCATGTGGGCGGCGATGAAAGTCCGAAAGCACACTGGAAAAAATGTCCTGCCTGCCAGCAGCGGATGAAGGACAATAAATTAAAAGATGAGCATGAATTGCAGAGTTATTTTATCCAGCGCATGGAAAAATATTTAAATGCAAAAGGCAGGATACTGATTGGGTGGGATGAGATACTGGAAGGTGGGCTGGCTCCCAACGCAGTGGTGATGAGCTGGCGGGGTGAGAAAGGCGGGATCGAAGCGGCTCAGCAAAACCATAAAGTGATCATGACACCCGGGAATCCTGTTTATTTTGATCATACCCAGAGCGACAACGAAGATTCTGTCACGATCGGCGGCTATAACCCGATCGAAAAAGTGTATGTCTATGAACCGGTGCCAAAGGAATTAACGAATGAGCAGGGCAAACAGGTATTTGGTGCGCAGGCCAATATGTGGACGGAATACATGAAGAATACAAAAAAAGTGGAGTACATGCTTTTCCCGCGTCTGGCAGCACTCAGCGAAGTATTGTGGGGTTCAAAAGAGAATCGAAACTGGAATGATTTTGAGAAAAGATTACTGGTCCAATTCAAACGATATGAACGCTGGAAGATCAATTACAGTAAAGCCTATTTTGATTTAAAAGGGACGCTTGTTCCTAACGAAAATAATTCGGGCTTATACTGGAAGATCGAATCAAAAAACAAACAGGATCTTAGCGCTTTCAGGGTGGTGCAGGAAAATAACAGGTTTGATACGATTGGCGACTTTCACCCTGATCCCCCGGGAACATTTTCTATTAACAGTACACAGGAAGTGTGGATCAGTGCGCAACCTTCGGGTGCATCCATCAGGCAAAAATTTTACTTTAATAAAGCTACCGCGAAAAAGATCACAATACGGGATCCACCCGCTGATAAATACCCGGGTGATGGGGCATTTACCCTGGTGAACGGTGTGCAGAACAGCAAGGGGCTGGCAAGAACAAAAGAATTTCTCGGCTTTAACGGCAATGATTGTGAAGTCATCATTAATCTAGGTTCTTTCGAAACAGTCACTTCAGTTACTATTCATTTTTTCGAACAGCGAAGTTCCTGGATATGGGCTCCTCTCTCCATGGAAGCATTTGCTTCCGACGACGGGCAGTATTTCAGTAGCCTGGGCAAGACGGAAAAGACCGTGCTAACAAATGGGAAGAATGGAACGATGACAGTAAAAGGAACCAACACGGGACGATTTATAAAGGTGATCGTAAAAAACAAAGGCACAATTCCCGAAGACAATCCCGGAGCTGGCAGCAAAGCCTGGCTTTTCGTGGATGAATTCGAAGTGAATTAGTACGTCGTAGTACCTCGTCAGGCCACTTAAGTGGCCTGACGAATAAGTATTCTACTCTAATTGTCCTGAAGAACACCCCTGCTTGTCAGAAAAAAACATTTTCCAGCGATGAAAAGACGTCTGCCAGCTTAAAATGATTATTTATTTTAAGCTGGCTTTTCGTTATGCATTTTGAAGCAGATCATATCTATCACGTTTACAATCGCGGAAATAATAAAGAAAAAATATTTTTCTCGCACGATAACTATGTTTACTTCCTGGAAAAAATTAAGGCTGAATGGCTTCAATACTGCAATATTCTCTGCTATTGCCTGATGCCCAATCATTTTCATTTCATGCTATCGCCAAAATCCGGAGGATGTGCTTATATCCCTCACCAGGGGCAGGTCTCTCATTTACAGGTGTTATCAAAAACAATTGGTAAGACGCTGAGCTCTTATGCGCAGGCAATTAATATTCAAAGAGGAACATCCGGGACGCTTTTTCAAAAGAAAACAAAGGCCAAATGCCTGGCAGAAAGCAGCTTCTCTTTAGATTCAAACAGGAATTACCTTCACCATTGCTTCTGGTATATTCATGAAAACCCTGTTAAGGCGGGTCTCTGTAAAAATAAATCGGATTGGATCTATTCATCGTGGAAGGAATACAATGAGCCATTTGAAAATGGATTGTGTGACAGGGAACTGGCAATAAATATTCTTGGTTCAGTTATGGGAGAACTGGAAATAGATGAAAAGATATTGGCGCAGATCTGGTAGACTCCTGTCGTGGG
>JBDSPR010000027.1:0-140096 GCA_039930245.1 Chitinophagaceae bacterium
GGGATAAACTTCTCGTCCACTACATTCAATGAAAAAACCCGGCTATTCGCCAGGTTTTTATCGTGATCCCGCTGGGACTCGAACCCAGGACCCCAACATTAAAAGTGTTGTGCTCTACCAACTGAGCTACAAGATCTTCATCCCCCGAAGCTTTAGCGAAGGCAGAAACCTTTGCTTTTTAGGGAGTGCAAAAATACGGGCTGACACCCTTGCTACCAAAACTTTTTCAAACAGTTATCAACAGGATTTCGCCTCTGAATAAACCCAAAATTGGTTTAGGTTTGCGAATTAAGCGCCTGATCATGTCCACCTATTTCAAAGATAAAGTTGTAGTCGTTACCGGCGGAACCGATGGTATCGGCAAAGCCCTGGTTGATGCTTTGCTGAAAGGAGGCGCCCGGGTGGCTACCTGTGGTCGCAACCACGATAAATTATACCGGCTTCAGGCCGAATATCCCTCCTCACCGCTTCACACCATGGTGGCTGATGTAAGCAGCGAGAACGATTGCCGCCGTTTCATGGAAACAACCATCAAGGTATTTGGCGGAATTGACGTCCTCATCAACAATGCTGGTGTGTCTATGCGGGCCCTCTTAAAAGAAGCTAACACAGAAGTGATCCACAAAGTGATGAACATCAATTTTTATGGTACTGTCTATTGCACGAAATATGCGTTGGATTCGATCATTGAAAGAAAAGGCACCATCGTGGGCGTTTCATCTATCGCCGGGTACCGGGGTTTGCCCGGCAGAAGCGGCTATTCCGCCAGTAAATTCGCGGTACAGGGCTGGCTGGAAGCGATTAAAACAGAACTGATGGCCGACGGGGTCCACGTGATGTGGGTATGCCCCGGCTTCACCAGTTCCAATATCAGGAATGCTGCACTGAGCAAAGATGGAACTTCGCATGGCGAAACACCGATGGATGAAAGTAAAATGATGACAGCAGAAGAATGCGCGGACCATATCTTAAGAGCGGTAAGGAAGAAGAAAAGAACACTGGTACTGACCTTCACCGGGAAACGGACTGTATTTATGCAGAAATTTTTTCCGAAACTCGCTGATAAATTTGTACATAAATTTTTCTTCAGAGACGGAAAGCTTATTAAATGAGAAATAATAAATCAGGAATGAGAAATGAGGAAGTTTGCCCGATCCGAATTGAAGCATTCCTTTCTTATTTCTTATTGCTCATTTTTTATTTCTTATTTTTCTACTCATGCCATTACTAACCCTTACATCTGATATTGGCAGCCCCGATTACCTCGTCGGGGCGATAAAAGCACAACTACTGCAACTCAATCCCGAATTCCAGATCATTGATATCTCGCACAATATTCCCCCGTTTAATTACCCACAAGCGGCTTATGTCTGCCAGAGTGCGATAAAAAATTTCCCCGATTACACGTATCACCTTATCCTGGTCAACCTGTTTGAAAAAAAACCAGAACAATTACTGTTGGCTTTTCACAAGAACCAGTACCTGCTTTGCGCGGACAATGGCTTGCTGACAATGATACTGGAAGAAACTCCCGAGATCATGATCGGTATCCCACTGGAAAAGACCGCGATCAGGAACACGATCTACCTTACTTCCATCATGGGCAAAGTGGTGAACCAACTGGTGAATGGTGAATCCATTCAAAACATCGGTATCTCCGACGTGAAATACCTGGAGAAAAGACATTTGCGACCCATGCTGGATAAGAATTCGATCGAAGGGCAGATCATTTTTATCGACAGTTTTGAGAACGTGATCGTCAATATCACCCGTGAACAGTTTGAAGAACAGCGTAAGGGAAGAAGTTTCCGGATTGTCTTCAAACGGGATGAAATGATCGACCGTATCAGTGAAAGCTATGCAGATGTGGCCGAGGGGGAAAAACTGGCCCTGTTCAACAGCGCGGGCTATCTCGAGATCGCCATCAACAAGGGAAATGCTGCCGGGCTATTTGGCCTCAAGGGGTTTTCTGAAAAACTACGGCAGGGTCAACTTTCCTATCAAACGATCAAAGTGTACTTTGAATAAGGCCGCGACCGCTCTTCCTCTTTAAGGTTTAGTACTGTAAAACAACCGGTTATCCCCTGCTGACCGTGAACTGAATATCCCTATTTTTGCTTTCCTTCAATCCGCCGTTATCCCCGTGATTTTCACCGGGACAAGCAGGGATTCCAGGGTATAAAAAACCAATCGTCTATTTATGAATTTCAGAAAAGTCAATAACCTTACTGGTTGGGCGGTATTTCTCATTGCCTTCCTTACTTATTTTCTTACCCGCGAGGCAAGGGGCAGTCTTTGGGATTGTGGTGAGTTTGTGGCAAGTGCTGACAAAATGCAGTTACCCCACCCTCCCGGTGCCCCGCTCTTCGTATTGCTGGGTCGTTTCTTTATCATCTTGTTTGGCGATAAGGGGAGCACAGCCGCCAACGCGGTCAACTTTATGAGTGCACTGGCCAGTGCTGCGACGATCCTCTTCCTTTTCTGGACAGTTACCCATTTTGCCCGTAAAATGTTTGTGAATGTCGGGGAACAGTTAACGAGTCAGCAAACTTTCAGTGTTATGGCTGCCGGCGTGGTCGGTGGTCTTGCTTATACATTCAGTGATTCGTTCTGGTTCAGTGCTGTGGAAGGCGAGGTGTATGCGTTGTCTTCTTTTTTTACTGCCCTGGTTTTCTGGTGTATGCTCAAATGGGAACATGCGGATGAACATGCGGGTAACGACCCTCATGAAAGGGCACGCAGCGATCGCTGGATCGTTTTTCTATTCTTTATGATGGGTCTGTCGATCGGTGTCCACTTGCTGAACCTGTTGAGCATACCCGCCATCGTAATGATATATTATTACCGTCGCTACGAATCGACGACCAAAGGTGCTATAGGGGCCTTCCTGATCGGTTGTTTGATCACCGGGCTGGTGCAGCTGGTTATCATTCAATATTCAATGAAGGCGGCAGGACAGTTTGATGTTTACTTCGTGAACAAATTTGGTCTTCCTTTCTTCTCAGGTTTTGCGATCTATTTTATTCTATTGGCCGCCGTGATCACCTGGGCACTCCGTTTCACTGAAAAGAGTATCACACAGACAAAGATGATCATCTGGCTGGTGGCTTTCCTTTTATTATCTGTATTGCCTTTTATAATCGTACCAGGAGCAGGGTTGAAATTCTTCCGTTTGTTATTGGTAGGGGCACTGGCAACTGGTATCGGCTATTTCCTGAAAGCCTCCGCGCTAAAGATCATCAAACTCTCCCTGTGGTGTTATGTATTCATGATGCTGGGCTATTTCATGTATTTCACGGCGTTGATCCGTTCCAATGCCAACCCGGCCATTGACATGAACAATGTTGACAACCCGATCAACCTCGTTTATTATCTCAGTCGTGAACAATATGGTGAAGCGCCATTGGTGTATGGACCGCATTTCGCGGCCCAGTACCGGGATGCCGATGGTGACAATATGGTCGATATGAAAGACGGCGAGATGAAGTACGTGAAAGGGAAGAATAAATATATTCCTATCGGCCGTGAAAGAAAACCCCAGTACGAAAGCAGTGATATGCAGGTTTTCCCGCGGGTCTGGGATTCCAGTAATGACCAGTACCATGCGGAGTTCTATGCGGAATGGCTGGGCCTGGGACAGGATCAATCGGGCCGCTATGAAGCGCCCACCTATTCGGATAATATCAACTGGTTCTTTAGTTACCAGATGGGATTGATGTACTGGCGCTATTTCATGTGGAATTTTGCCGGTAAGCAAAACGATATACAGGGATTAGGTAATAAAAGAGATGGCAACTGGATCAGCGGTATCTCCTTTATCGATAATAAACGCCTGGGTAACCAGGACAATATGCCCGACAGTATAAAAAATAATAAGGCGCATAATAAACTTTACATGCTGCCATTCATATTGGGCATCGTGGGTTGTGTGTACCAGTTCCTGCGGAACCGGAAAGACTGGGTCGTCAGCTTCCTGCTCTTCTTCTTTACCGGTATTGCCGTAGTGCTTTACCTCAACCAGCCGGGTAACCAACCCCGTGAACGGGATTATGCCTATGTGGGATCTTTTTATGCATTTGCAATCTGGATCGGTCTCGCCGTAGTTGGCTTTATTAAGCTGGCAAGAGATAAAGCAGATAAACTTAGTTTCCAGAATACCCTGGTATATGGAAGTGTACTAACCTTCCTGGTCACCTTGATGAGCGCAGCTCCTGGACCCTTTGGTGATATGCTCATGACCGCGATATACGTAACAGCGCTTTTTGCTATTGCAACTACCGCCATCACCTACCTGGTAAGGGCCATTTCTTCAGGAGGACAGAATGGAGGGGCACTGAACCTTGCCACCGCTGCAATTTGCCTGTTAGCCCCGTTGATCATGGCACAGCAGGAATGGGATGACCATGATCGCAGTAAAAAAACAACGGCCCCGGACATGGCAAAAGATTACCTCGAAAGCTGCGCCCCCAATGCCGTCATCTTCACTTTTGGAGACAATGATACTTATCCATTGTGGTATGCACAGGAAGTGGAAGGTATCCGTCCTGATATCCGCATTATCAATAACAGTTTGCTGGGTATCGACTGGTATATCAACCAGCTTCGTTATAAAGTAAACAGTGCCGATTCGCTGAACGTTCTCTGGACCCCTGAGCAGATCGAAGGACATAACAGGGAATACCTGCGTTACAATGCACAGGGAGACCCTAATGAATTCTATGACCTTTATGATGTAATGAAAAATGTGCTGGGCAAGGTTAATCTAGACCCGGAAACAGGCAGGGATGTTGGCTATAGTAGTTTCCCAGTCGCGAAATTCAGGTTGCCCGTGGATCTTGATATTGTAAGGAAAAATGGCACCGTGAATGCAAACGACAGTCTTGTTTCGGAACTGCGCTTCGAGATACCAAAGAGCAAACTTGATGGAGGCCTGGTGCGCAGTGATTTCATGATCCTGAATATCATCGCCTCCAATGGCTGGAAACGCCCGATCTATTTCACTTCCTTGTTTGGCGAATTAGGATTTAGCCAATACCTCCGCAAAGACGGACTGGCTTATCGACTTGTGCCGATACTGAGTAAATCCCCACAACAAAACTGGGTGACCGACCAAACACTTCGTCAGGTTCGCCTGGGAGGCACGCAGATCAGGGATAACAACAGTGATACGATGTACAATAACCTGATGACCAAATATGAATTTGGCGGGGCCAATAAGAAAGGGGTTTATTTTGATGAAGAGAATCGCCGGCATATTCTCAACTTACGGTCATTGTATGCTGAAGCGGCGGGTAATCTTGCCGATGCAGGAAGAAAAGACGAAGCGAAGAAGCTGCTGGAAAAAGTAGAAGCCGGGATCAATCCTTCAAATTTTCCTTATGCGATGGTCAGCCGTTACAACAGTCACAACCAGGCCGCACTGATCTACCTCGAAGCCTTTTATAAGGCAGGGATGACTGAGATGGCCGAAAAAGTGAGGGTGGCGATACGCAAGGACCTTGAACAGCAGAAAAAATATTATGATTATATCCGGGAAAGCCGGCCTGAACTGTATGGTGGTTTTGAAAGGTCAGAAGCCCCGATCAATGAGGCTATGTTATTGGTACTGGAGGCAGTGGAAAAGCACTATGCACCTCAAACACAGGCCAAACCTGCAACGGAAGGGCCTACGACCATTACCAATTCAGCAAAACCAGATAGCACAAAACCTGACAGTTCCAAAAACAGGTAACGTTTTTTTCTCTTATATCAAAAACCTTCCCGGATTTAATTCGGGGAGGTTTTTTATTTGAACTTCCAGTAGTTTAAGTTGTTGTTAAGATGATCTGCCCGGATCGTATTTATCGTAAATTACATGACTAAATTTCTCCCCCGGAGCAGGAAAAAAAATGAGCGGATTTCATTTCACCAGGTTTGATGCGGACGAGAGCGGTAAAAGCAAGTTTGAGCAATTGCTTGACCTGTTCATGCAATTACTGACCTATACCAGCGGCGATGTGGGTGAAGCCATGCAGTGGCTGAACGAACTGGACAAAAAATACCAGCTTACCGATGAGGAGTATGGCATGGGCGATTTCATTGATGAGCTCAAAGAAAAAGGTTATATCACCGGCGATAATCAACAAGGACAGATAAAGATTACCCCGAAAACAGAACAGGGCATTCGCAAAAGAAGCCTGGAGGAAATATTCGGCAAACTGAAAAAAACAAAGCAGGGAGATCACCATAGTTTTAAACCCGGGCAGGGAGACGAGTTGAATCCCGAAACAAGACAGTACCAGTTCGGCGATATGCTGGAGCAGATCGATTTTACTGAATCCATCCGCAATGCACAGATCAATCATGGCATCGACAGTTTCCGCATGCAGGAAGATGATCTGAGCATCCGGGAAACGGATTTCAAGGCACAAACATCCACTGTGCTGATGATCGATATCTCGCATTCCATGATATTGTATGGCGAGGACAGGATAACTCCGGCAAAAAAAGTGGCCATGGCGCTGAGCGAACTGATCCAAACAAAATACCCAAAGGATACCCTTGATATAGTCGTGTTTGGCAATGATGCCTGGCCGATCGAAGTAAAAGATCTTCCTTATTTGCAGGTGGGGCCTTATCATACCAATACGGTCGCGGGACTGGAACTGGCCATGGATATACTTCGCAGGAGAAAGAACCCGAACAAACAGATCTTTATGATCACAGATGGCAAGCCGACCTGCCTGAAAATCGGGAAGCGCTATTATAAGAACAGTTTCGGGCTGGACCGTAAAGTGGTGAACCGTTGTATCAATTTAGCCGCCCAGTGCAAAAAACTAAAGATACCGATCACCACTTTTATGATCGCCACGGACCCTTACCTGCAGCGTTTTGTGCAGGAATTCACGGAAACAAATAATGGCAAAGCTTTTTTCGCCTCGCTGGATAAATTAGGCGCATTTATATTTAAAGATTTTGAAAGCGGGAAGAGAAAGACGGTATATTGAGAAATAGCCGGGAAGAAGTCTGAACCATGATTTGGGAGGATTAAAAGATTTTGGGGATATGGCAGATTATAATTTTAAGGAGATAACAGAAAAGTTCATTTGTTCGCCCATGAAGTTCATGCAACATTAGGCAATGGTTTCCAGGCAGTGATTTAACAAAAAGAGCACGGGCCATCGAAATACAGGCATTGCCCCAGAGGGGCAAAATATTGGTAGCAGCCGGTGTAAACCGTCTGCGTAATATCAGTTTTTGAAGAACCCCTTCGGGGTTCAACAATTGTTGAGTAGCGAACAGAACGTACAAGAGTGCGACGCAAGGGACGGCGATAGTAGCACAGGCGATAGGTAAATAAAAATAGTTAATCATAAAAGTCTGAGGAGATTGCTTCGGCGATGCCTCGCAATAAAAATGAACATACAGAATATAAAAACCCTCGGTCAATTAAAAGCTTCGGGTTACAAACCAAGAAGCATTAAGGAAGAGATCCGCCAGAATCTTATTGCCAAACTGCAAAAACAGCAACCTACATTTTCTGGTATCGTAGGTTATGAAGATACCGTGATACCGGATGTGGAAAGGGCTTTGTTGAGCCAGCACAATATACTTTTCCTGGGCTTGCGGGGCCAGGCCAAGACAAGGATGGCCCGGCAGATGATCGAATTGCTGGATGAATATATTCCTTCGGTCGCCGGAAGTGATATCAATGATGACCCGATCAAACCCGTATCGAAATATGCGCAGGAAGAGATCGCAACACATGGCGATGAAACAGCCATCCATTGGATCCACCGCAGCCAGCGCTACGGCGAAAAGCTTGCAACACCTGATGTAAGCGTTGCCGACCTGATCGGTGATATTGACCCGATAAAAGCAGCCAATCTAAAACTAAGTTTCGCTGATGAGCGGGTGATCCACTATGGAATCATTCCAAGAAGCAACCGGGGCATTTTTGTGATCAACGAACTCCCCGACCTGCAGGCAAGGATACAAGTGGCTTTATTCAATATCCTGGAAGAAGGAGATGTACAGATCCGCGGATTCAAATTAAGATTGCCGCTGGATATATTATTTGTATTTACTGCCAATCCCGAAGATTATACCAACCGCGGTTCGATCGTAACACCTTTGAAGGACCGGATCGAAAGCCAGATATTAACGCATTACCCAAAATCACTCGAGCATGCACTGGAGATAACTGAACAGGAAGCAAGTCTCAGCGAAGAACAGCAAGCAAAAGTGAGGGTAAGCGACCTGGTAAAACGACTGATCGAACAGGTAGCTTTTGAAGCAAGAGCCAGTGAACTCGTGGATAAAAAAAGCGGGGTCAGCGCCCGGCTGACCATTTCCGCCTATGAAAATGCGGTCAGTTCCGCCGAGCGAAGAGCGATCATTAACAAGGAAAAGCAGACACAGGTCTGGATGAGTGATCTCGTCGGCATTATCCCCTCCATCACTGGTAAAGTAGAACTGGTGTACGAGGGTGAGCAGGAAGGACCTTACCAGGTAGCCATGAACCTGGTGGATAAAGCTATCCGTTCGCAGTTTGTCCAGTACTTTCCCAATCCCGATTCGTTAAAAAAGAGAAGGAATACAGGCAAGCCTTCGCAACAACTGGAGAAGGAAGAAGAAAATCCCTATCGTTCGATCACGGGATGGTTTGATAAAGGCAATACCCTGAATATGTCCTTTAATACATCGGATAAAGACAAAATATTATCACTGTATAAAGTGGATGGATTGCATGCCCTTGCCAAAAAATATTTTCCCAAGGCCAATGAAGAGCAATCGGCCTTACTGATGGAATTCATCCTGCATGGGCTTTCCTCCTATTCGCTTATCAGTAAAAAAATATTTGAGAATAAAATGGAGTTCAAGGACCTGGTAGGAAGCATGATGAATTTCAGCGAGAAAGATTTTGAGTTTGACGAAGAAGCATAGAAAATTTTGGAATTGGGTCCCGGATTTAATCCGGGATGGGAAATTGGGAAAAGAGATTAAAATCAGTTTCTAAATAAATTTCGAAATTTCCCAATCAAACAATATTCACTTCCCTCTCAAGAATGACTCCAAATTTCTCCTTCACACTCTGCAATATCTTTTCACTAAGATCATTTATTTCTTTACCTGTCGCATTCCCGTAATTCACCAGGACCAGCGCCTGGCGGGCATGACAGCCGGCATCGCCTCTCCGGTATCCTTTCCAGCTTGTTCCGCCTGTTGCAGGGCCGCATTGTTCGATCAGCCAGGCAGCAGCGAGTTTTATTTTCCCATCTGTCGTTTCATGACCAATAATGCCTTCAAATTTTGACCGCAGTTGCAGGAATTGTTCATTCGTAATAATGGGATTCTTAAAAAAACTTCCCGCATTACCAATCTCGGCCGGGTCGGGCAGCTTGGAAGACCGGATCCTGATCACAGCATCCGAAATGGCTTTGATGGATAATTCCTTCACCCCCATTTTTTCCAATTCCTCTTCTATCGCCCCATAGCTTGTATTGAACAGGGGCTGCTTTCGCAACCGGAAGGTGACCTGTGTTATCACGAACTGTCCTTTGTATTTCCCTTTGAAAACGCTTTCCCGGTAACCAAAATCACAATCCTTCAAACCAAATGTATAATTGGTTTTTTCCTGTAAATGAAAAGCCTTGAGTTCATGGAAAACTTCCCTGAGTTCGACAGCATAGGCACCGATATTCTGCATCGGCGATGCCCCCACGCAACCGGGTATCAGTGATAGGTTCTCCACCCCCGCCCAATTGTTTTCTATGCAATGCAATACGAACTGGTGCCAATTCTCTCCTGCACCTGCTTGTACATACAAGGATTCATTATCTTCTTTCAGCAGCTTAATACCGCGAATATTATTCTTTAACACCAGACCGTCATAGTTGCCTGTGAAAAGAATATTACTGCCCCCGCCCAGGATGAGATTTGCTTTCTGCAATTTCATGTTTAATACCTCTGCCAACTCATCGGTGCTGTTGAAACTGGCGAAATATTTAGCCTTTGCATCGATACCGAAAGTATTCCAGGGCCTGAGTGAAATATTTTCCTCAATTTGCATATGCGAATTTAAGCCTTTAGCTTTAAGCTGTTAGCCAGGCCCAACTTCGAACATCGAACTTCAAACATCAAACCATGATAACCGGCGTTCATACCATGTTTTACAGCTCAGATGCTGATGGGTTGCGGGCCTTCCTGAAAAACAAATTAGGGCTGAAAGCAACCGATATCGGCAAGGGCTGGCTGATATTTGATATTCCCGAAGCTGACCTGGGTGTTCACCCAGCCGATACCACTGGTGAGGAAGGGGCTTTATCCGGCACCCATGATATTTCTTTCTTCTGTGATAATATCAACGAAACAGTAGATGACCTGAGATCAAAGGGGGTTATTTTCAAGGGTGAAATCGAAGATCACGGCTATGGATTTGTGACCTATTTCAAAGTGCCGGGAGATTTCTATATCCAGTTATACCAGCCGAAATATCCAAAAAATATTTCCCAGTAATATTGCTTTATTTTCACCAGCTAACGCATAAAAAGTTCGCATGAAAAAGTTCCTCCTTTCGGCCAGTTGCTCTCTGCTTGTTTATATTTGTTTCGGCCAGTCTGCCGATGCTTTATACAAAAAGGGTGACTCTCTTTACCGGGCCAAAGATTATAAAAACGCTGCCCTGGCATATTCTGCCGGGATTAAAATGCAGGGTGGAAAAACGGACCTGAATAATTACTGGCGGGCAGCCGGCCGATGGGCGATGGCGGGTGAGCCAGATAGCTCCTTTTACTTTCTTGATATGCTGGCCAATTCACCCGATGTTTCAGTTGGAGATGTAAACGGGATAGCTGATGACAAAGATTTCAGTTCTGTTCGTACGGATAAACGATGGGAAAGCGTGGTGGATAAAATGAATACCCGGGCAGCCGCTAATTATAAAGTTGATGAATGGATCTATGGCAGAAAGGACGGGATCGCTTTAACGATGCTCCAGGTAAAACCAAGATCGAAACCAAATGGCCGTTCCATCATCTGGGTCATTGCCGGTTCCTGGTTCTCTTCTTACCAGCAGGCTGAAAGGACCATCCGGCCATCATCCATGTTTCTCGATAAAGGCTACACGGTATTCCTGGTCGTGCTCGGATCACAACCCCGGTATGCTATTCCCGATGAAGTCGAGGATCTGAAAAGAGCTGTGCGCTATATCCGGTACAATGCAAAAAAACTGGAGATCGATCCTGGTCATATTGGTATCACCGGTGGATCTGCCGGCGGCCATCTTTCGCTCTGTGTAGCAACAGCAGATGAAAAAACAGATCCCAAAGCCAAAGATCCTGTAGACCGGGTATCATCGCGGGTGCAGGCAGCTGCCGTGCTTTACCCACCTACCGATTTTATGAATTGGGGAATGGCGGGTGCCAGTTTTGTTAATATGAAGGAACTCCAGATGGCCAATTCAATCTACGGGGCATTGGATTTCAGGAAATGGAACGCTTTAACCAATACTTACGACCATGTAACCGATACTATTGCAAGAAATAAAATTGCCAATGAGATATCACCGGTCTATTTTGTTTCAGCAGATGACCCGCCCATCTTTATCATTCATGGTGATGCGGACAGGGTGGTTCCTTTGCAGCAATCAGAAATATTTGTTGCCCGGCTGAAAGAAACCGGTGTTCCGAATAATTTTATCATTAAAAAAGGCGGGATACACAACCCGGCGACCATGTTGCCCGAATTCAATCAATTCGTGGATTGGTTTGATAAATATTTGAAATAGATGCTTTTTTTACTATGCCTAAACCCATTACAAGGATATTGGTCCTATTTATTCTGTCTTTAAGCTGTAATCATCGTAAAGTTGATACAAATGAAAAAGAAAATTATGCCAGTCTAAAACGTGAAATTATTGGGAAATGGGGCTATAAGGGGGAGACTACCTTAGAAATTACAACAGACTCGATTTACTATTTACACAACAATACTTCTTATCCTTATTATTTTATTAAAGATACCTTCTTTGTAAAATTTCCAAACAGTGACACATTAACGCCTTTCGGAAAAATGTCCGTAAGTATGGACACCCTTACCTGGGTTGACAGGGAAGGTTTTAAAACTTTCGGGTACCGGGTAAATAATTAACCATTCACAAAGAACAAGATCAATCCAGGCATGAAATGCAGAGGGAAGTTTCATTATTCAGCATCACCATTCACCATTCACCATCATACCGCATCTACATCCGCGACGATCGTCACGCTCCGGAAACTCTTTTGCTGGTGAAGGATCGCCACCTGTTCCAGCAGGTCTTTCTTGCATTGACTGATCGTTTTGCCATCACGGGGGAGTTTGAGCAGCAATTCCATCAGGTGTTGGTTCCGGATACGACCGATCACTGGTTCGGCAGGACCAACCAGCCACGACCCGTATTTATTCATTAGTGCATCTGCGTAAACATGCGCCGCTCTTTCGACGACTTCTTTTATTTTATGTTTGAACGTAAGATGGATGATACGGGAAAAAGGTGGGTAAGAGAATTCTTTCCGTTTCTTCAGCTCTTCCACGAACATATTTTTATAATCGTGCTGCTGCACAAATTGCAGAACCGGGTGGGCCGGTTGCGATGTCTGTACCAACACTTTTCCGGTTGCTTCCTTTCTTCCGGCACGGCCACTCACCTGTTCCATCAGCTGAAAAGCCCGTTCATTCACCCGGAAATCCGCGAAATGCAATAAACCATCCGCGTCAAGGATCCCTACCAGGTCCACCGTATCAAAATCAAGCCCTTTCACGACCATCTGCGTCCCAACCAATATGTCAATGCGTTGCTGCTCGAATTGTTGAATCAGTACATCGTGTGCATTCTTTCCCCGGACCGTATCCATATCCATTCTCGCCACCCTGGCATCGGGAAAAATTTCCTGTAACTGCTCTTCGATCTTTTCTGTACCAAAATTCCGCTGCACGAATTTATCGCTGCCGCAGGCCGCACAGGTATGCACCGGTGGGTAAGTGGTGCCGCAGTAATGACAAACCAGTTTATTACTGAGCTTATGAAAAGTCAGCGATACATCGCAGTATTTGCATTGGGGTATCCAGCCACATATACTACAGACCTGGTAGGGCGCATAACCCCTGCGGTTCTGGAAGAGTATAACTTGCCTGTGCCTACCCACCACTTCATTCACCGCTTCAACGAGCTGGGGCGAGAGCATCACTTTTGAGCGGTCTTTCTGGATGATCTTCCGCGTGTCGATCATTTCGATCGGTGGCAACCGCAACTCGCCAAAGCGTTGCATCAATTCAACCAGCCCGTATTTACCGGTAGTGCTGTTGAAATAGCTTTCCACGGAAGGTGTCCCGCTGCCCAGTAAAGTTTGGGCTCCAAATAAGGAAGCAAGATAGATCCCTGCATCTCTCCCGTTGTATCTCGGCGCAGGCTCCTGTTGTTTATACGAACTGTCATGTTCTTCATCACAGATCACCAGGCCGAGATCATGGTAAGGGAGAAAAACTGATGACCGGGCTCCCAAGATCACCCGCAGTTCCCCGTTCTTCACCTTATTCCATATCTCCACCCGTTCGTTTTGTGAGAACTTGGAATGATAGATACCGATATAGCCGCCAAAATGCTTTTGCAGTCTGCGGATGACCTGGGAGGTCAATGCGATCTCCGGCAACATATACAGGACCTGTTTACCCTGACGGATATATTCTTCGATCAGTTTGATATAAATATTTGTCTTGCCGCTGGAAGTAACTCCATACAGGAGGCAAACAGGCTTGTTTTGCAATTGCTGCTTCACCTCCTCAAAAGCATTTTGCTGGGCTGCTGTGAGTTCAAAATCGATCTGCACATTTTTTGGTAAATAAGTAATACGATCGACATTCCTCTTTTCGGATCTGAGTATTTTTTTATCGATCAGCCCCTTTAATTGGGCATCCGAAGCATTGGATTTTTTGAGCAGGATGGATTTAACCACCTCCCCTTCGGTTTTTAGCAGGTGCAGGTAACTGAGCAATAATTCCATTTGTTTTGGCGCTCTTGTCCAGTTATTCAGCAGTTCTGATAATTTATCCTCGTTATCATATTCCGGGTTCAGGATGATATAAGTTTCCCTTTTCGGTGTATAGGTTTGTTTCAGCGATTCCCAGACAAAGCAAACTTTCTTATTGATCAACCTGTTAATGACAGGATAGGCATGGGATGAATCCAGCAATTGCTGCACTTCATCGAGGCTGAGTTCTTTTTTGATCAGCAATGCTTCTCCTACAATATATTCATCGTGATCGAGTGCGGAGAAATCTTCCCCATATTCTTCATTATAAACCAGGATGGTCTCACTGGATAGTTTGAAATGGGCCGGCAAGGCCGCCGCCATCACTTCCCCCTCACTGCACATGTAGTATGAAGCGATCCATTCCCATAGTCGTAGCTGCTGTTCGAAAACAACAGGTTCCGCGTCCAGCACATTTATGATATCCTTGGTATCAAAAAGATCAGGCTTTTCCTGGTGCAGCCGCTTAACAATTCCTGCATATTTTTTGGTTTTACCCAGGTTTACTTCAACCCGGCAGCCGGGTTTTACGGCTTCCAGCAAATGAGAGGGAATAGACCAGGTATAGTTTTTTGGCAAGGCGGCGGGTATAATGATCTCGGCGTAGCTCCCACCCTCACCCCCCAACCCTAAAGGGAAGTTGGAAATATTTTTATTATCGTAATTTTCGTGCATTGGATAGCAAATCTAACTTATATCAGAGTTTGTAGTCACCCCTTTAGGGGCGGGCGATCTCCATCCTGCATCATACTGGATCAATTTCTTTTCCATGAGCGCATAGACATCATCCTTTAGTTTGCTTACATCTTTCAGTGTATAGGAACTAACTGGTATTTCCTCGAGATAGAGGATGCGGCTGCGACCGGGTGTCATGGAGAAAAAGCTTCTGTAATTCATTCTCCGGTAGGCATCGAGGAATAAGACCGGCTTAATGGGTGTTTGTGTTTCGATTGCCACCCGGAATGCCCCGTCATAGAATTCTTTCAGGGGAGTCGTGCCCATATTAAAAGTTCCTTCGGGAAAAACGAGCACCGAGATGCTTTTACTGATGAGCGATTTCAGTACCCTCACACTATTGGCCCGGTTGGTCGCACTACTGCGGTCAACTGTTACGATCGCATTGCGGTATATAAAACCAAAGACAGGCACTTTGCTCATCTCAACCTTCCCCAACGGGCGGATAGGCTGCCGGTAAGCCTTGGGAATTATGGTAGCATCGAGGTATGAGATGTGGTTGGAAAGAAAAATATATGGTTTTGTTTTATCATGCGGTGCTTCATAGATCTTTTTATGCCAGATAAAGATCAGGGGGAACCATAGGTCCGCCCAGATCATACATATCCTCATCGTCATATTACCACCCCTGATCCTCCCAAAAAAACTCACGATGATGGCAAAAGGGAACAGGAGCAGCATGATGCTAATGAAAGTAGTGAAGGCATAAATGCAGTAGATCCATTGCAGTGGTTTCAGCAGCCATCCCATCAATTCTTGTTTTTGTATTTATCATCATCTCCGGGGCAGCTGCACCTGAATTCTGTCTCAAGATCAATCACAGTGACCACGGTAGTCGCCTCATTGCATTGTGCATAAACGATCCTGACCCGTTGGTTGTCTTGCGTCACTCCTTCCACTGCGTACCTCGGACAGCGGGAGTTCTGCAGATCGCTTTTGTTGTAATTTATCTTCCCATCCACCATGATCTCTTCCACTTCCGGCTGCGAGATATTCCGGCACTGCATCCGGCATTTTGCATGCTTGCTGTATTCGAGGTAAGATATTCGTCGGTCAAATCCATTATCCCGGTCTGTTTTATTACTGGCAGGGTCAGTTTGTCTTGTCGTGGTGGTTTTAGATTTAGGAGCAGGTCCGTTCTTTCCTTTAAACAGTTTAATAACAAGTATAGCAGCTGCCAGCAGGATGATAAGGAGTATCGGCAACCATTTCTTGTTCACCTTCAGATGTTTGGATAAAAATAAGGTATTAGCTGTTAGCTTTTAGCTGATAACAGTTAGCCCATAGCCACGTGGCTTTGGGCTTGAGCCGTAAGACATAACAATAAACTATAACCCATAAACAATAAACCCGGTAACTTTGCAGGTTCTATGGCAACAGCAAGAACAGTGGCGTTTCATACCCTTGGTTGCAAACTCAATTTCTCTGAGACCTCTTCACTTTCCCGCATTTTGGAGAAAGAGGGGTTTGAGAAAAAGGAATTTGACGAGCTGGCCGACGTGTATGTCATCAACACCTGTTCGGTAACAGATAATGCCGATAAAGAATGCCGTCAGCTGGTGCGCCGCATACAAAGAAAAGCCCCCGAAAGTTTTGTGGTCATCACCGGTTGTTATGCCCAGTTAAAGCCAAAAGAGATCTCAGAAATCCCGGGGGTAGACCTGGTATTAGGCGCCGCTGAAAAATTCAATATCGCCGAACATATCCGTGAACTCGCCAAGGGCGACCCGGCCCGTATCTGTAGTTGTGATATCGGCGAGGTTTCCGAGTTTCACTCTTCCTGGTCGGTCAATGACCGTACACGAACCTTTTTAAAAGTGCAGGATGGCTGTGATTATAATTGCTCCTTCTGTACTATCCCGATGGCGAGAGGTAAAAGCAGGAGCGATAGCATAGTCAATGTGATCGCAAACGTGGAACAGCTCGCAGCGCAGGGCGTAAAAGAGATCGTCCTGACCGGGGTAAATCTTGGAGATTTTGGCCCCCCCATCTCCCAAATGGGGGATCAGGGAATCTCAAAGCGGGGGAATTTCTTTGAACTGGTAAAAGCGCTGGATAAAGTGGAAGGAATTGAACGCTATCGTATCTCTTCCATCGAACCAAATTTACTTACGAACGAGATCATTGAATTGGTGGCGAACAGCGACAAATTCATGCCGCATTTTCATATTCCCCTGCAAAGCGGCAGCAATAAGATATTGGGATCGATGCGACGCCGGTATAAAAAAGAATTTTATGCGGAAAGAGTGAAGTTGATAAAAACGTTGATGCCCCATTGCGCCATTGGTGTGGATGTGATCGTGGGTTTCCCGGGTGAGACGGAAGCTGATTTTAAGGAAACGTTTGATTTTCTGCATTCCCTGGATATCACCTACCTGCATGTGTTTACGTATTCGGAACGTGACAATACGCATGCGCTGGAATTGAAGCCGGTGATACCTGTCAATATCCGCAACGAAAGAAATAAAACACTGCGGAATCTTTCCTATATGAAAATGCAATATTTTACCGGGCAGCAGCTGGGACAGACCAGGAAAATATTATTTGAGGGTCATAATAAAAACGGGATGATGGAAGGATATACTGATAATTATATCCGCATTTCCACGCCTTACCGCGCAGCGTGGGCGAATAATATCGTGGAGTGGAAGATTTAATTAGAGGAGAAAAAATGCACAGACAGCTCCTGCCAGGAATAACACAGCAAAAATTCCGAAAATTATATTGACACTCCGGAAATGACCGTCGTTCTTAAGAACAAACTTTTCCGGTTTTGCAGGATCATAATACAAAATCACTTTACTCTCTTTGGGCTTTTTTATTGAATAATGATTGATTGTAACCGGGCTACCCGCAAGGGTATCATAGCGAATTATAAATTGATAGTATATATTCCCTTTGATGCCAATTCGTTGTTTAATATCACTCACATTCCCCATTGACTGGTGACCCATATTGATAAATTTCTTTCGGCGCCGGTTAAAAAAGTAGAGGAATAATAATATAAAAATACCCCCGACAAGTAAAATAGTACTAATCATAACAGTTCCAGTAGAGAATTTCATAATGAAAAAAAGTGGAACGTACTGGGCTCGAACCTCCCGATAAATATCGGGAGACCCCTACTCCTATATAATATTTTTTCAACGATTAGTGGAACGTACTGGGCTCGAACCAGTGACCCCTACTCTGTCAAAGTAGTGCTCTGAACCAACTGAGCTAACGTTCCGGGGCAGTAAAATTAGGTATTTTCAGCTTTCTTTTAACCCGGTGCAACTTTCCTCGTTTTGAATTGTCCTTTATACAGATGCAGCAATACCAGGTCACCATACATTTTGAAATGAGCGATGAGTTCATGGATCTTGTCCCGGAACATCGCAATTATATCAATAGCCTGATCAATAAAGGCGCGATCGATCATTATGCGGTCAGTATGGAAACCCAACGTTCCTGGATCACCCTGAATGCGGAGAACAAAAAAGAAGTGGAAAAACTATTGAAGAAATCTCCCCTCTTCAAATTCTGGACCTTTGAAATTGACGAGCTGTTTGTATTGGATGGACAGCATTACCGTTTTCCGGAAGTCAACCCTAATTAGGATTTAAGATTTAATATTGAAGATTGTTGATTGAATGTTTAAAATATTAAATATTCAATCTTAAATATTCACTATTGCCTCATCCACATCGGCGCTAGCTTCATCACTTTTTTGTAGACAGGACAGTTTTCAGCATGTGCACCTGGAAGATATCCTGTGCTCATTAAAAATTCATTGACGATCTCGCCGCCGGTAAAGCGGAAAGTCATTTTGAAAAGCTTCACCCATTCCTCTTTGTTTTTAGGATGATGCTGATCCAGCCATTTTTTAAAGGAGCCTGTTTCTTTCTGTATCGCTTTGATGCATTTTGCATTATGTACCGCTGCTTCGATCTTTAACCGGTTACGGATAATGCCAACATCCTGCATGAGTTTTTCTTTTTTCTTATCAGAGTAGCGGGCTACTTTGTCAATATCAAACCCGTCAAAAGCCTTAAAGAAATTATCTTTTTTTTTGAGGATCGTTTCCCAGCTCAGGCCGGCCTGGTTGATCTCGAGCACTAAACGGGCAAAAAGCAGGTTATCATCAACGATCGGGAAACCATATTCCTTATCATGGTAATCCCGGTGAACCGTGTCTTTTCCTTTGTCGAGGACGAATGCGCAGTAAGTGGTTGCCATCCAATCAATTTTGGCTAAAAATAGATCAAAATTATTTGTCTGAAAAGCCCTGCACCCCTATCTTTGCCGTCCCAAAAGGGAGTTTAGCTCAGCTGGTTCAGAGCATCTGCCTTACAAGCAGAGGGTCGGCGGTTCGAACCCGTCAACTCCCACCAATAAGACCTCTAGGATACTTTGATAACAAGTGTTTTAGAGGTTTTTTGTTTCTGGTATATCTATCATCTGATACCTAAAGGATGGTTCTGCTTGTAAATCCGCTCCATGCTATCTTTTTGCTTGATAGGTGCCAACTTTGCCGACTTACCAACCTTGAACCACGAAAATCTTGTAGATGGCCGGGTGGTATTCAGGAAAAGAAAGACACATAAAGTCTACAGCATCTTCATGCAACCAGAAGCGCAAGACTTGTTTAATTTATACATTGACGGTAGAATCATTGGCAAAAATGAATTCCTGTTACCGTTTGCAGTAAATAAGAACAATCCGGTTGACTTGAAGAAAGACACAGCCCCCTCGAAGGGTTGCAACTAAACAGTAACCTTTCCCCTTATTGCCCAGCAGGCAAAATTAGCATTGAACTAGATAAAGGGGAAGAGAACTGTTAAATAGTTGCGTATAGCGTGAGTTAGGAACTCATTTGAGCAAATAGATCGAGTTACGTTAAGATTATTAAATTGAGCACGGCTCTTGCCTTACAGGAGTTATGCCAGACTTTAAAAAAATTGAAACCTCCGTTTTACTCACCATGGTAGCAGCGCATGAAGCGTACTATGGAAGGTTACTGACAGGGGATGAAACCAGCGCCTGCAGAATAACCATCAGCCAGATCCAGAAAGAAATCGCGTCCCGAAAAGAAAATTCAATGAAATTAGTGAACTCCCCGGCGTTTTTATCCATTCACTCAACACCATTAAGTTAAGTTGTGGTTTTACGGGAACGAAGTGAGAGAAAGCCAGGAGAAACCGGCTATCATCTTTGTTTCTAAGAGTTTTCATCTATTCCGGCGACTGCCATAGTTCGATCTTGTTCCCTTCGGGGTCAAGGATCCACCCAAATTTTCCATACTCTTCATCCATGGGCTCTCCGACGATGGTCACTCCTTCTTCTTTTAAAACAGCCAGCAGGGCAAAAAGGTCTTTTACGATCAAATTGAGCATCACCGGCTTTTCACTTGGTGAGAAATAATCTGCATCCTCCTTGAAAAAAGAAAGTATATTATAACCGGTCTTCTTCGTTCCATCCTTGTTGGTGAATTGCCAAACCGTATATACACTTCCATTGAACGGAATACCTAAATGCTTTTCATACCAGGCCGCCAGGGCTTTAGGGTCTTTAGCTTTTAGAAAGGGCCCTCCAAGGCCGGTTACTCGTTCCATAAATATTGATTTGAATTAATTTATAAAATTGTGAAACCGGGTTAACCGGCTACTAATATCGGTTAATATTTTTTATTTTTGCAGCGGATGCGTGATATTAAAACAAATATACAAACGGAGACCTTAGAAGAAACTGATCTGCTCACGCTTACTGAAGACCCCTGCAATCTCGTGGTGTGGAACGACGAAGTGAACACTTTTGAATGGGTGATCGAAACACTGATGGAAGTCTGCGGTCATTCCTACGAACAAGCTGAACAATGTTCTTATATCATCCATTACCGTGGGAAATACGCGGTAAAAAACGGAACCTATGATGATCTCAAACCCCTCTGTGATGCCATTACGGAAAGAGGCATTAATGCTACGGTAGAACTCGTGGCTGCCTGATCCTTTTATTTTCACCATCCGGCAAATACCCAACACATCATCGGCCGGGTTTCTTAATTTACAAGCTCTCCTATAAAACGGATAGTTGTATGCCGCTATTTGCCCTTGATAAAGAACTGCTCTTCCCTCCTGTTCAACTTGCAGAACCCGATGGTTTGCTTGCCATGGGCGGTGATCTTTCACCCGAACGTTTATTACTGGCCTACCGTAACGGCATCTTTCCCTGGTATGATGGGGATATCATCCTATGGTGGTGCCCGCATCCCCGTTTTGTGCTGTTTCCATCAGAATTGAAAGTGGGCAGGAGCATCAAGCCTTTGCTAACCAGGAATGAATTTGAGTTTACTGTCAATAAAGATTTTAAAGCGGTGATCCATCACTGTAAACAAACCAAACGCCAGGGTCAAGAGGGTACATGGATCACTGATGAAGTCGAAAAAGCATACTGCCGGCTTCATGAAATGGGTTTTGCGCACAGCGCGGAAGTATGGAAGAATGGCGAACTCGCGGGCGGTTTATATGGTATTCGATTAGGAAAGGTTTTTTTTGGCGAAAGCATGTTCAGCAAAATAAGTAATGCTTCCAGGTATGCTTTTATAAAATACGTAGCGCTGTTAAAAGGAGAAAAAGTGGAACTGGTCGATTGCCAGGTGTACACGGAATACCTGGAAAGTATGGGTGCTCAAATGATCCCGAGGGAGGATTTTATAGCGCAGTTAAAAGAGTTGATACCCGGCTCCTGACCGTTTACTCCTTAACGTAACTTGTTTTCTTTTCCCTGATAAACCATGCATCGCGGAACATGCAAACATTCCGGTGACAACTATTGTAACCATTTTTTTCGTCATGTTCGCAATAAGCCAGGCACTGGGCACAGGCAGAATAAAGCACCAGTTCTTTCTTCGAGAAATCAATTTGCGGAAGAGAATCTGACATATGTTTCTCCATCCAGGAGAAGAAATATTTATTGTCATTGGTCTTCCTGTATTTTTTCAGCGAATCTTCTGTATAAACATATCGCCAGAACAAGGCCCGGTAAACTGAATCTTCTTTAATAATGAACACCCGTTCCCTCTTGTCATAATCCACCAGGTCAACTATACTAAAATTGGAATTGTACTCCCGTTCCGGTAAGCGAACCGGTTTGCCCAGCCCCGGAGGAATGCTTTTAGCAAAAGCAATATCATATTCATTTTTTTGCGCGGCTGTAAAAAGCGGCCAGCCAAGCAGGAGAAAAAATATCTTACCCATAAAAAACTTTAATATTACTTCACTACTATCTCTTTTTTATCCCGCAAACACCATGAATCGTTATAGGAACAGGCATTCCGGTGGGCGGGCTCTCTATTCATCGCCATCATGCCAATACAGTATGAGCAGGAGATACGGACCAGCAGTTCCTGTTTGCTGAAATCGAAGACAGGTAATGAATCCTTTGAATACCTGGAAAATATCCTGTAGTAAACAGAATCATGGTTGATGATATACTGGTAGGAAGACTTCCCGCCAACTTCATAAACCTTAGTAAGATCACTTCGCCATAATGGAGGTAAGGAAATAAAGCGGCAACTGCTATCGGTCTTGCGCAGGAATAAATTATTCCCCTCTTTATCTTGCTGTGCCCCGGCAATTGCGGGAATAAACAATAAAACAAAAAGCAGCTTTCTCATAAAGAATTTTGAAAAAGATGCCTGCCCGGGGAAATTTACATATCAGAACCTGGAGCCCAGGTAATGGGGCAGCATGGCCCGCCAGGTGTTCCAGTCATGCGGCCAATCCTCCCCCCATACATCCAGTTCGTACCAGATACCTTTTTCATATAAGATCTTGGCAAATTTCCCGCTGGCAGCGGGATCCTCGTAGGAGCCACTACCGGTAAGAATATGAATATGTCTGCTTTTACGGATCTCTTCCAGGACGTTATGATCGGTGAGATTCTGCATATAATGCCAGGGACTGTTGAAATAAGTATCGTCATCAAAATACCCCTTGGTGTACTCTGAAAGATCGTAGACACCACTCATCGCGATAACTCCATTGATCAGGTCGGGTCTTTTTAAGAACAGGTTCATACTGTGCAGGGCGCCAAATGAAGCTCCGCAGGTAATAATCTGCGTCTGGGCACTGGTATTGGTCCGGATAAAAGGGACTACTTCATTGAAGACATAGTCATTCCATTGCTGGTGACGGACAGATTTGTCACGTGGGCTTATCGTATTGTTCAGCCAGCTTTCATTGTTGATACTGTCGATCGAGAACACCCTTACTTTCCCTGCGTCAATAAAAGTGGCCAGGTGGTCCATCAGCTGAAATCTTTCATACTCCAGGTAATCGGCGGCTGCAGTGGGTACCAGCAACAGGGCAAAGCCTTGTTCACCATAACTGGCGATGGGCATTTCCTTATTCAGAGATGGACTAAACCAGGAGGATAATTCTCTTTTCATTACATAGGTATTTATTGGGGCAAGAAGGCTCTTTATGCGAATATAATTGTAAATCACATACCCAGTTTAAACAGGAAAAACAAGCAGAAACTCTTAGCTAAAGAAAATTTTAGTAAAAATGCTTGGTAATTTCAACAGGTAATACTACTTTAGTTTTTCAGTATTTTTACTATTTAAACCGAGCCTATCCTGTCAAAACCCATCCATTCTGTGCCGGACACCCCCCTTAAAGTAATGGTTTTCAGATTGTAACCTTTAAATTGCTTAATTTACCACCGAGATGAAAAATGACCCGATCCGTATCATACTTGTCGATGATCACAAAATTGTCCGCGAATCCTGGAAAGCACTGCTGGAGAATAACCCCCGTTTCCGGGTAATCGCCGATTGCGATAATGGTGCTGACGCGATCGCTGAGGCCAACCGACAACACCCGGATATTGTACTCGTCGATATCAATATGTCGCCCCTGAATGGTTTTTCTGTCACCGAAAGCATTGCAAAGATTCTCCCACCAATTAGAGTTATCGGGCTCTCTGTAAATAACCAGCCAAAATATGCACTCAAAATGCTGGAATTGGGCGCTTCGGGTTACCTGACAAAGACCTCCTCGCTCGAAGAGATCCTTCGTGGTATCATTGAAGTTCACGAAGGAAATATTTATATCTGCGAGGAAGTGAAACAATACATGCCTCTAGCAAAATAAGCGACCCATCGGCTTTTCGCCGTCTACCCAAAACCCGGTAAATTTGCCGCCTTACTGACTATCCAGCCGGCATGGCAGGCTGTACGATTAAAACAGTAAGCGATGCAGCATGGAACTGAGCAAGAACTTTGATCACAATTCGGCAGAAAGGCAATGGTACCAGCACTGGTTGGATAAAAGTTATTTTCATAGCGAGCCGGATGGGCGTGAACCTTATACGATCGTTATTCCCCCTCCCAATGTGACCGGTGTGCTGCACATGGGTCACTGCCTGAACAATACCATACAGGATATTCTTATCCGTCGTGCAAGAATGCAGGGAAAGAATGCCTGCTGGGTACCTGGTACCGACCATGCCTCTATTGCTACCGAAGCAAAAGTGGTACAGATGCTACGTGAAAGAGGGATTGCCAAATCATCGCTGAGCCGGGAAGACTTTTTGAAATATGCGTGGGAATGGAAAGAAAAATATGGCGGGATCATTCTCCAGCAACTGAAGAAAATGGGTTGCAGCTGCGACTGGGAACGTACCAGTTTTACGATGGACCCGGATTATTATGATTCGGTGATCAGCGTATTCATTGATCTCTATAATAAAGGCAATATCTACCGCGGCAAACGGATGATCAACTGGGACCCTATCGCCAAAACAGCTTTGAGTGACGAAGAAGTGATCAGGAAAGAGACGCAGCAGAAATTATATTACTTAAAATATTTTCTTGAGAATGAATCGACAGGCGTGAATCATGAGAACAAAACTAACAACTCATATCCTACGTCGCACGATTACATTACAATCGCTACTGTAAGACCCGAGACCATCATGGGCGATACCGCCATTTGCGTACACCCTAAAGATGAGCGCTACTTCCATCTCCATGGCAAATACGCTTTTGTACCGCTGATCAACCGCCGTATTCCCATCATTACGGATGAATATGTGTCGATGGAATTTGGAACGGGAGCTTTGAAAGTGACGCCGGCACATGATATGAACGATAACCTACTGGGTCAGAAACATAACCTGGAAGTGGTGGATATCTTCAACGAGGATGGCACCCTGAATGCCGATGCGCAGATCTATGTGGGTGAAGACCGTTTTGCAGCCAGGAAGAAAATTGTAAAAGAGCTGGAAGAAAAAGAATTCCTGCTGAAAACAGAGGATTATACCAGTGAAGTGGGACACAGTGAAAGAACCGATACGGTAGTGGAACCGCGGCTTTCGCTGCAATGGTGGGTGGATATGAAAAAGATCAGCGATCCTGCCTTAAAGGCCGTGCTGGATGAAGAAATAAAATTTTATCCTGCCAAATTCAGGAATCTTTACCGGCATTGGATGGAGAATATCAAGGATTGGTGCATCAGCCGCCAACTCTGGTGGGGACACCGGATACCAGCCTGGTATGATGATGAAGGAAGATTTGTTGTTGCTGCAACCGAAAAAGAAGCGAAGGAGCAATTCAAAACTCAATATTCAATAGCCGATGCCCAATTGAAGCAGGACGAAGATTGTTTGGACACCTGGTTCTCCTCCTGGCTCTGGCCCTTTGAAGTGTTCAAAGGATACAGCAACCCAGGTAACAAGGATGAGAAATACTATTACCCAACAAATTCACTCGTTACGGCCCCGGAGATCATCTTCTTCTGGGTGGCCAGGATGATCATGGCGGGATTTGAATACAAGGGCGAAAAGCCTTTTAACGAAGTTTATTTTACAGGTATCGTAAGGGATAAACAGGGAAGAAAAATGAGCAAAAGCCTGGGCAATTCTCCTGACCTGCTGGAAATGATCGATAAGGATGGCGCCGATGCCGTTCGTTTCGGGATCATGATCTCCTCTCCCGCCGGGAATGACCTGATGTGGGATCCCGCGGGGAATGAGCAGGGACGGTTCTTCATCAACAAGATGTGGAATGCGCTGAAGCTGGTGAAAATGTGGGAAGGAAGAATAGCCGATAGCAATGAGCCAGGAGCCCCGAGCTTCGCGGTGGAATGGTTTGAGAACCGGTTGAGTGAAGTAAAGCTCCAGGTAGATGAGCAATACAAGGATTTCCGGTTAAGCGAATCATTAAAAACTATCTATTCTCTTATCTGGGATGATTTCTGCAGTTGGTACCTGGAGTGGGTTAAGCCTGGATTTGAACAACCCATCGACAAAGCTGTCTATGAGAAGACGGTCGGGTTCTTTGAAGAGCTGATGCAGTTGCTGCATCCCTTCCTGCCTTTTATTACCGAAGAAATCTATCACCAATTGAAAGAAAGGACAGATGATCTCACCGTGAAAGTATATAAGCCGGCCGCCGACCCCGATAAAAAGATCCTTTCAACAGCGGTTTTACTCAAGGAAGTGATCAGTTCTATCCGGGATGCAAGAAACAAGAACCAATTGAAGCCAAAGGATTCTATACGTCTTCATGTTCAAACCGAGGATAGCAGTAATTATAAACCAATTGAGAACATACTGTTGAAACAGGTCAATGCCGAATCGGTTGCTTATACAATTGCTACTATAAACAATAGTATCACCGTGGTGGTACAAAAAGATAAATTTTTTATCGAGACCACAACGGTGCTGGATACTACGGCTCAAAAAGGCCAACTGCAAAAGGATCTCGACTACCTGAGAGGATTTCTTATATCAGTTGAAAAGAAATTAGGTAACGAACGATTTGTCCAGAACGCCAAACCAGATATTCTCGAGTCGGAGAAAAAGAAAAAAGCAGACGCAGAGGAAAAGATCAAACTGATCGAAGAGAGCCTTGCTGCTTTGCAGTGAATAAGGAAATAAAGTATATTGGGTTTATAGGGTATATATGAAACCTAGATCCCATTTCTACTTTAGATACCTTATATACCTTTTCTACTTTATATACCTCAGATACCTTTTCTACTTTATATACTTTATATACTTTATATACCTTTCTACTTTAAATACCTATTTACCCTATATACTACCTCGGTATAATACTTATCGGAATAATAAATTCAAAAACAGTTCCCTTAAACCCATCAAACTGATCGATATCCATCAGGCGGCTAATACGGATACCAAAAGTAAGCGGGTATTGGTTCCACCAGCGGGTATCCACAAATAACTCTCCGCCAAAACTCCGCTGATCCCTTGTTTCTGTTTTGTCTTTCGAATACACTTTGGTGAAATCATAAAAGAAATTGGTCCGCACCCGTTGCAGGTAAAGGATATTTCCGAATCCCCAGTCAGGATGGATCAGTGGCATATGATAGTTGGCAGACAATCTCCACATCCGGGAGAAATACCTTCCTTCGTACCCTCTTGAATAGGCAAAGCGGTTGCTGAAGGACAGCTGGTTCAGGGTATCCCGTTGCTGGATAGAAGCATTCAGTATAAGATTATGATTAGCCAATACCCCCGGTACATACAATGATCCATTGGCGATATACTGGTACCCATCGTATTTGGTGATGATATGCCGGTGACCAAAGAAAAATGAATAAGCAAAGCGGGGATAGATGTGTTGTACAGCCCGCTGCACCTGTTGTGTCCAGGAAATGGAATGCGAGAGATAACTGAATGAAGTGTTTCCCAGTGAATCTTTAAAGAACCCTGTATTGAATTCATTACGGCGCACATAAAAACTGCTTACACTAAAACTCTTATGTGTCTGTCCGCTCGTAAAACTCAGGGGAATGGTCAGCCCGATCCTTGAATCCAGTTGTTTCCACTTGCGTAATTTATTGGCAACTATTCCTTGCCTGTCAAAGGTATATTCGGAGCCCACACTCAAATAGGGAAACCATGCCCCGTAAGTGGCGTTGAAACCTGCCGCGTTTGTATGCTCATCCTGGTTATAGAGATAATAAAGCTCCGTCGACAGCGTATTAAGGACATTCTCACCGTATACCGATAACGTGAATACAGGGTCAGAATAATAAGGGCGCCAGCTATGGAAATTCAGCAGGCGGGTTCCTTTTTTGTAATCACTGGTAGAGAAATTCCGTTCGGGAACTTTCCCGAGCAGTATATCACCCGTACCAGCAGGCAGATTGGGTGAAAATCTTTCAGTAAGATTATCTGTAACAGCCGTTGCCACTTCTGTCCATACAATATCTTTTTCAGCAATTTGTTTTAACTGGTAGCCTTCCGCGGTAAAAGCCGACCAGCTGATCTTTCCTTTCCCGGCATTGACAAAATAATTACCAAGTGGTCCATCGCTGACCTTAAAGATTTTTTTGTCACTCAACCGCAGGGCAAACACATCATCATTGCCACCATAGTTCGCCGTGAAATAAATGATACCATTGTTCACGCTGGGATAGCCGACAATATTAAAAGAAGGATTTGTCAGCCGCATGGTATTACCTGTTTCGATCTCCGCTGACGCCAGGGCCATTTTACCATCTCTTAGCCTGACCGCTGTAACCACTGAATGCTCGTCAATGAATTTTGGATCGGTAAAAAGAACGATCTCCGAAGAATGAATGGCTTTAATTACTTGTCCATTGCTGGCATTTATTATATGTAATTCGCTTTTACCTCCCGGCGCCACCTGAACAGCAGCGATGATAGAACCATCTGCCGAAATATCCGGGGTAAAGTACTTTGACTTCTTTGTGAGCGTTTGCTGCTGCCCTGTTTGTACGTCCAGTAGTTTCAGTACACTGTAATCCTTCCAGCCCCAGCGGGCATCTTTCTCATAAGCTGCATAGACGATCTTCCCGTTACGGTAACTGAACTGGTCATCGGTGGAAATATCCCGGATCCTTAATTTATGCTCCCCATTTGCGTCCTTAATATAAAAAGCAGGACGGCTCCGGTAACTATCTTTCAGGTAGATCAGTGAATCGGTTCCGGCATTATAGGGAAAAGAATAATTGACAACATAACTTTTCTTCATCGGGAAAACATATTCTTCCCTGGTGACGGAAACTCTTTCTGATTTCTGTTTGTAATAGGCAAAAGCTTCGTCGCGGAAGGTTTTATAATCAACCCGGGCATGTTCTTTTATCGCATGTTGAAAGGGATATATCAATCCTTTGTAAGCGCTGGCATCCCGGGTCACTTTTGTCCAGAAATCCGCGCCATACTTCTCTCTTCCATAATTCACCAGCAGGTAACCCAGATAATAATGGTTGGGAACATAATCTTTCAACGAACCATTCCGCAGCTTCATCCAGGAATATTTTTTTCCTGCCTGCCATAAGGATGGATAGGTATTTAAGAAAAGCGGCAGTCTTCCCCTGCCCTGGTTGCTCAGTACGGTTTCGTTGTACACCGCATCGCCTTCAAAAAACCATTCGGGTATCGCCGCGTTGATGGCAAGGTTGTACCCGTCCTCACCAAAAAGGAATTTCATCACTTTGCTGATGCCGTGGTTAAAATTATTGAACTGCTGTACGTGCCGGTATTCGTGGACAGCCAGTTGATCTGTCCAGCCGATACTGCCTTCCTGGAAATTGTTCATGGCTGGAGTGAGAAAGAATTCACTCCGGAAAGGACCTAGCCCCACATAACCATTGGCCACGGTCGTCTGGTCCTGCAATACAATATCGATCTTTTTGAGCTTGTCGCCGAGGGAAACCGGTTTTTGCGCCGCTAAATAATGTACAATCGAGGCGGCTCGGTTGGCCTGACTATCGGTACCCGGCCGGAAAATAATACGGGCCGTATCTGTATTGATCTGTTTCCATTTTACGGAAGGCGGATTACCTCCAAACTGTTGGGCTAAAAGGGGACCAGCAACCAGTAACCAGCAACCAGCAAGAACTAGCTTTCGCATAGCGTGGGATATTTTAACGGAAGTTACGGAGGAAATGCTTGTGGTGGATGTGATAAATTAGAAATAATCCTTATAGAATTCTTCAGTTTAACCAAATCTTAAAATACTTCAATGCCGATATTTCTTAGTTATTATTTATACTTTTACACGATGAAAGAAACAGTAGAAGATAAGAGATTGAACTGTTTACATAAGTACGATATATTGGATACTCCAGCTGATGGGACTTTTGATGAGATCACTTCCCTGGCATCTAAGATTTTCAACGTGCCCATTGCAATTATAACTTTGGTAGATACCGATAGGATCTGGTTTAAATCTTCCTATGGAATTACTACAGAAGAAATACCGAGGGACCCCGGTCTATGCAGTTCTGCAATTATGTCGGATGATATTTATATTGTAGAAAACGCCAAAATTGACCCCCGTACCTTATCAAATCCGCTGGTATCCGGAGTAATGGGATTGGAGTTTTATGCAGCCGCTCCATTAATATCAGTCGATGGACATAGATTGGGGACGATCTGTATAATTGATAAGCATTCAAGAAGTCTCACTGCCCGGGAATCCTCAATACTGATGCAATTGGGAAGAATTGTTATGGACCAGATCGAGCTAAGACTTCAGTCAAGGCTGCTGGTAAAAGATATCAAGAAAAATTTATCCTGACAATCATCTGTAAATTTTTGAACAACCGCCAGTCAGGTCAGCCTGCCTGAATCTGTATCTTTGCCCCATGGCAGAAGACTTGAATATCATCACCGGCAATAAAGCCGAACAATACCAATCCCTGGTGCCCCAAATAAAAGCTTTGCTGGAAGGCGAACCGGATCTTGTCGCCAATATGGCCAATATAACCGCCGCCTTAAAAGAACAGTTCGACTGGTTATGGGTGGGTTTTTATCTTGTCAAAAACAACGAACTCGTACTCGCTCCTTTCCAGGGACCCGTCGCCTGTACAAGAATTAAAAAAGGCCGCGGTGTTTGTGGCAGCAGTTGGGCCCAGTCCAAAACATTGATCGTACCGGATGTAGAAAAATTCCCCGGGCATATCGCCTGCAGCAGTTTATCGAAATCAGAGATCGTTGTTCCCATTATCCGCAACGAGCAAGTAATCGGTGTTTTGGATGTTGATAGCAGCGAATACGACCAGTTTGATAAGACCGACCAGCATTACCTGGAAGAAATTTTGAGTCTTCTTGAATTCTAAGCCATGCTGCAAACCTTTTCCATCGCCGTGAGCGGTAAAGTGCAGGGCGTTTTCTTCCGCCAGAGCACTAAAGAAAAAGCTGTTAAGCTGGGAATAACCGGCGAAGTAAGAAATACTCCTGATGGAATGGTCTTTATAAAAGCAACCGGCAGCAGAGAACAACTGGAACAGTTGATACAATGGTGCCGGCAGGGTCCACCCAGGGCGGTGGTCAAACAGGTAGAAGTAAATGAACTCCCTTTACAGTCGTTCGGACAATTCCGTATCGAACGCTCCTGATCTTTCCACTTAATGTGTAACGTGCATAAAAGCGATCACGAGCAAAACGATATGACAAATGACAAGCAGTAGCTTGCTCAGGGCCCAGAATTTCCCGTGATGGCGTTTGATCTTCTTCACCCTTCCTTTGTGGAAACGGTGGATATGCGCCAGCTCGTCCATGGTGGGCACATGACCATGTGCTTTTTGCACGGGTGGAATTCCCTGGGCAGCCGGCAATGCAGGAACATTCTTAACAGGCTCCGATGGGGTGCCGGGTGCAGCCGCAGCGATATCAATATTATCACTCACAGACGTTTTAATAGCTTTATCGGCTGCCGCCAGGCTGGTCTTGCAGCTGAATGTAGCGGCTGCCAGGAAGATGATGCTGAGGATGAAATATCGTGTCATAAAGATTGTTTTATGACCCAAATTTGCATGCAGCAATGACCCGGAAACAAGGTAGGAAATGCGTAAAAAACAGAACCCGTAGTTCAACGGGTAAAGCTTCTTAACAACTGCGTATGAATGCCTTATGGCCGAAGCTGCGTAGTTCTACGCATTATGCAGGAGTATCTACGCATTCTTGGCAGCAGGTCTTTGAAAGTTGCGGGGGTAAACTTATTTTAGTTAAAGATTTGATCCTGCCAGAAGAGAACTGCACTTATTAATTTTAACCACCTAAATTGAAAGTTATGAAAAGCGATTCTCCTGTATTTCGAGGTCTGGCTAAATGTTTCCTCCTGTTTTTTTCATTGCTGGTGATGGCTTCCTGCAATGACTCTGCTGAAAAAAAGGAAACCAACATCGACAGTATTACTGTAACAGATACTTCAGCAGCTACAGATCAAACTGTTACAGACCAGGCCGCTGCCCTTGCGGCTGCTCCAAATATCAACTTTCCTATTTTTAAGATCGACAAGACCGACCTTACTGTACCCCATGGGAAAAAACCGAGTAAAATCATTATCAAGTTCAGGTTCACCAATTTTGCAAACCCTTTAGGTTCAATGACGCTGTTGCTTTATTCAGCAAAAAGTCATGCCCAGCATGCGGAGAAAGATGACCCGAAAGAGATCGTTGACAAATCGGAGGGAACAATCTCAATTCCAAAAGGCTTTATATTCGGTAACAGCGAGTTTGATTATTCAAAACTGTTGGATGGCACCGGGAACCTGGATTTCTCCTACCTGATATTAATGCCAATTTTAGTAAAGGATGACCAGGGCAGGGATCAACTAGTATTTAACATCACTTCTTATGATGATAAAAACCAACCTAAAAATCTGGGGACGATGGCTGTTACGAATTATGACACCAAACCATCACCACCTGCACCACCAGAACCATAATGGGCCAATGAATAACCCAGTTTTCATTTGTTAACCACCAAAAAATGAAATTATGAAACACTGCCAACTATCATCACAGAATCAACGCCATTCATGGCTATCCCGGATCGGAAGTTATCTTGCGATCATTTCCGTTATTCTTATTTTGAATTCCTGCAATAGTGGATCGAAAGAAGAGAAAAAAACAGGAACGGATACAACCACTGTACCTACTGATCCTAACGCAAACGGGGGAGGCCCGGTAAAAGCCGTTATTGGAACTTTTTATAAATACAAAATCGCAAAAGCCCAGATAGATTTCGCTTATACCAAACTGGTACTCGTCCCGGTGCTGGATAATCTTGCTGATCCCTCCGCTATGTCGTTATATTCATTCCCAGAAAGAAGTGCAGGGCTACCATTGGTAGGTGCCCCGATAAGAGCTAAAACGCTTCCTGATCCTGCAGCGGCTTTTGGTACTATGGGTATCATGATCACCAATAACGAGATCACCCTGGCCGATTTTGACTGGACAAATATTGATTATATCACACTGGAACCTACCCGTAGCGTGGACAACCTTAGCTTTAACGTGGTTGCCTACGACGACCAGGGTGGTCTTCCCCCAATAATTGTTCCGCCAACAGTGCCGGCAGGTAATCAATCAAAACCATCACCGCCAGCACCTCCGGCATTTATTCCTGCTGCTGAAAAAGCAAAAGATAAAGACAAATGATCTCAACATACCCAGCCCGGCAGAACTCCGGGCTGCTTTTAAAAAAATAAAACAATGGCAAATCAACTTTTACTACCGCCCCAAAAATTCAAACTCACAGATATTACCGATCAGTTCCCTAAAACAGGCACACCCAAGAAAAAAGTATTCTTCCAGGCTGAACTGCGTTCATTGGCCAATGGGGATGCTTCGTTTGGTGTGATCGCCTACCCAGCGTGGAGGGACAGTGGGAAATGGGTAATAGGAACTAAAGTTTCCGGTTCAGATGCAGGGGCAGCTGTAGCAAAACCCTTTGTACCCCCACTGGCTTTTGCCAATAACGAAGTGGTCTTCTCCTTCAGCATGTCCGAAAAATCAGGTAAAGCAAAGGGGAAAAAGCATAAGAAAGATCCCCGCAAAGGCAGGTGGAACGATCTGATGAAGCTGGCGAAGAAAGTTTGCAAGGATAAGAAAAATATGAAAGAGAGTTTGCTGCATTTCGAAACTTCCGTTTCAGAGAACCCGCACCTGGAATACAATGTAACGCTGGAAGTGGATGGTGTAGCCCTGAGTGTATCTACCAAACCTTCACCACCCGCTCCGCCCGAGGCATAGTTCATGGAAAAGTTTTTACACTTCGCGTCAGACTGGTCTGAAATATGGGCATTACTTATACCTCTTGCTTTTATGCTGCGGTATAAAACCCGTTATCCTTATCTTAAACCCGTTAAGTTCTATGTGATCGTGGCGCTCGTTTTGAATGTGGCCGCTACACTACTATGGAAATTCAAAGACGACCTGGGTTTCAAACCAGGTGATTTCTGGTGGAGCAATAACTTCTTTTACAATATCCACTCCATTGCCAGGTTCCTGTTTTTTAGCTGGTTTTTTATACTATTAAAACAACCTTTTCTCTCCGGCCTCAAAAAAGCATTACCGTTATTATTTGTGGTCTTCGTCTGCGTTAATTTTCTATTTTTTGAAGATTTCTTTTATTATCAGAGTTTCAGCGGGCGATTATTATCCCTGGAGACAGGCATCCTCCTCCTGTATTGCCTTCAATACTATTTCTTCACCCTGCGGGAGGATTACAGCGAAGATCGGAGGCCGCCCTCGTTCTGGGTGGTTACAGGATTAAGTATCTATGTCGTAGTCAATTTCCCGGTCTTTTTATTCTATATGTCATTCGTAAAACAATTCGAGAAATTTGCCATCAACATCTGGGATGTTTCCAATATGGCATTTCTCTTGTTTTGTATTTTCTTAGCCAAAGCTTTTTATGAATCCAGGAACTGATATAAGATACCTAGTAATAATTGGTATTGCGGTAATGTTATTGCTCTTTACAAGTTTCTTAATGGCCCTGATCTTCAGCCAGCGAAAAAAACTTAAATACCAGCAGGCTATGGAAAAACTCCGCGAACAGCAGCAGAACCAGTTGATCGAGGCCGCGGTACGCAGCGAGGAAACCGAACGCCACCGGATCGCAGAGACCCTGCACGATGAAGTGGGGGCCATACTTTCTTCCGCCAAACTGCACCTGTTGGGTATCAAGGCTGACAAACTGGATGAAAGAGACTGGGGGCTTCACGAAAAAGGAAGGGAATTACTGAATGATGTGATCCAGAAAGTGAGGGGCATTTCCCACAACCTGCATTCAAATATCCTGAAAGAATTTGGCCTCAATGAAGCGATCCGTCATTTTATCCGCAAAGTGACACAGGGCACCCTGATCAGCGCCACTACCGCGTTGGATGATAACTACCAGACCGAAAACCCCGAAAACGATATCAGCATGTATAGGATGGTGCAGGAAATCGTTAACAATATCCTGAAATATGCCAATGCTTCTGAATTTATGATCAGTTCCTCTTTGCAAGGGAATATGCTAGACCTGGTCATCTTCCACAACGGGGACGGGCTCACCCAGGAACAGTTTGAAGAGTTGCGCTACCAGAAAGAAGGATTGGGACTGAAAAATATCCAGAACCGGGTTATATTGCTGAAAGGATCGATCCAGTTTACCAGCGGGAATGAAGGTTACCGCGTTAATATTCGTGTCCCGGTAAAAGCGCCAACCAATGAATAAGATCAAAATTGCCATCGCTGACGACTATAAGATATACCGGGATGGGTTGAAAGTGGGCCTGGGCGCGGATGATAACCTGGTCGTGATCGCGGAAGCAGATAACGGGGAAGACCTGATGAAACTGCTGGAAACAAATTCCCCGGATATCATCATCATGGACCTGAAAATGCCCATCATGGATGGCATGGAAGCTACCAAAGCCGTACGGAAGAAATACCCGGCCATCAAAGTACTGGTGGTGACCATGTACGAGGACGATAAATTCATCATCCACTTAATGGAAAATGGCGCCAATGGTTACCTGCTGAAAAATGCGGAGCCGGATGAGATAAGAAAGTCCATTTATGCCCTCCACGAGAATGGATACTATTTTAACGATCTCGTCAATAAAGCCTTGCTGAAAAAACTGGTGCTGAAGAATAACCTGAAACCATCTTTTAACCAGAATATTGAACTCACTGAAAGAGAACAGGAAGTACTCAAACTGATCTGCGAAGAAAAAACTGCCGCCGAGATCGGGAAAGAGATCTTTTTAAGTCCCCGCTCCGTAGAAGGTATCCGCCAGCGCCTGATCGAAAAAGTGGGTGTACGCAATTCAGCGGGGCTGGTAATGTTTGCCGTTAAGAATGGTATTGTTGACTAATGTTCTATTTCAAATTCTCCAGCATATCTTTTGTCATGGCCGCGAGGTCAAACTCCTCCTTCCATCCCCAGTCTTTGCGGGCAACAGCATCATCAATGCTTTGGGGCCAGGTGTCCGCGATCGGTTGGCGGTAATCGGGTTTATAAGTGATGGAAAATTCCGGGATATGTCTTTTGATCTCCGCTGCGATCTCATTTGGTGAAAAACTCATACCCGAAACATTATAGGAAGTCCTTATGGATATTTTAGATGCCGGAGCTTCCATCAACTCGATGGTAGCCCGGATTGCATCCGGCATATACATCATGGGTAGATAGGTATCCTCTTTTAAAAAGCATTCATACTTTTTCTCTTCCAGCGCTTCGTGGTAAATTTCCACGGCATAATCTGTGGTACCGCCCCCGGGGGCCGATTTATAGGAGATCAGCCCGGGATAGCGGATGCTTCTCACATCCACGCCAAAGCGATGGTGGAAATAATTGCACCAAAACTCACCGGCGTATTTGCTGATACCGTACACTGTAGCGGGTTCAATAATGGTTTGTTGCGGGCAATTCTTTTTTGGCGATGTAGGTCCAAAAACAGCTATGGAAGAAGGCCAATACACTTTGTGCAGTTTCTCTTCCCTCGCTATATCGAGTACATTGAGCAGTCCCTGCATATTCAGGTTCCAGGCGAGATTGGGGTTCTTTTCCCCGGTCGCGGAAAGTATGGCGGCCAGTAAATACACCTGGGTGAAGTTCTGTCGGATCACCTGTACGTGCAGCATCTCTTTGTTCATTACGTCCAGGCTAACATAAGGACCTGTTCCTTCCAGCAAAGGATTTTGTTCCCGCAGGTCAGAAGCAACCACATTCGCATTTCCATAGATCTTACGAAGCGCCAGTGTAAGTTCCACCCCTATTTGCCCGGATGCGCCGATAACGAGGATCTTTTCTTTAAGCATATAAAATGTTCCAGAATGCAATATAAAAAACAATTCTTAATCCACTTACTCAAAATGGCCTGCCAGTTGCTAAAAGCCGGTTCCAAGGATAAAACGGGAATAGTAGTTTAATAAAAATTTTCATTATGAAAAAATCATTTATACTTCTGCTTTCTTTTTTGACAAATTCTTTTCTGTTTGGACAAAGTGCGGAGGTAGGCACAACCTTGTCAGGAGGAAAGTTATTCATAAAAGGCAGCCCTGACGCATCAGAACTGACCAGGGATGCCCAATCCTCATTACAAAAAGCCGATAGGCAATTTTTTATTGAAAACAAAGGTCAATGGCCCAGTGAAGTTTTGTTTATGACCCGCATTAATGGATTAGATGCCTGGATAACCAAGAATGGCATTGTTTATGATTTTTACAAAATGCGGAAAAGAAATAATACTCAAACAGAGAAACAGAATATACAAGTTCCTGGTAAGTTTGATCCCGCAAACCAGGGAGAGTCAGAGCGCTACGGTCAGGTGATGAGAATGACTTTGCAGAACGCCAACCCTACTCCAAGTTCTGAAGGAATAGAAAAAAGCGTTGCCTATTATAATTATTTTCTTGGCAACGACCTTAGTAAATGGGCAAGTAATGTAGCATTATACAAAGAAGCCCTTGTGAAAAATGTTTACATTGGTATAGATGCCCGTTATTATTTTGAGGAAGGTAAGTTAAGATATGATTACATAGTGCAGCCAGGTGCAAATGCTGACCGGGTAAAAATGATATTTGAAGGAGTTGACAAAACAAATATTAATCAGGCTGGTGAATTAGTATTTACTACCCGGTTTGGGAAAGTAAAACAAGTGGGGCTTTACTCATATCAGGAAAATAACGGTAATAAGGAGGAAGTGGCAAGCCGGTTCGAAAAAGATAGTAAAGGAAAAATATCATTCGAAATCGGAGACTATGACAAAGAGAAACCTTTGTTTATTGATCCTCTTCTTTATTCTACCTATATTGGCGGAACTGCCGGGGAGGAAGGCCGATCTATTGCAATTGACGGCAGCGGAAATGCCTACATTACAGGATATACAGAGTCCACAGGCTATCCCACAACTCCGGGAGCTTATGACCAGCTATTAAGTGGTGCTGATGTTTTTGTTACAAAGCTAAATAGCAGTGGAACCGGATTGCTCTATTCCACTTTCATTGGAGGCGCCACTGGCCAAAATAGAGGTTTTTCCATAGCAATAGATGTAAGCGGTAATGCATATATTACCGGATTAACAAAAGCAACTGATTACCCCACCACTTCCGGAGCTTTTGATGAGATTCAGAATGATGCTGGGGGTCTCGGTGGAGATGGCGATGTCTTTGTAACAAAACTGAACAATAGTGGCAATGCATTAATCTATTCTACCTTCATTGGGGGCCTTGCGTATGAATTAGGGTATTCTATCGCTCTTGATGCCAGCGGCAATTCATACATCACCGGATATACATATTCCACCAATTTCCCAACTACTGCGGGAGCTTTAGATCAGACAATTAACGGACAGGCTGATGTCTTTGTTACAAAAATTAACAGCACCGGCACTGCATTGTTTTATTCCACCTTTATTGGAGGAGCAGATACTGATATTGGCTATTCCATTGCAATAGATGCAAGTGGTAATGCTTATGTTACCGGGGGAGCAGGGTCATCAAACTTCCCCACTTCTGTCGGCGCTTATGATATCACTCCTAATGGTAATTATGATGTTTTTGTAACCATGGTAAACGGGAGCGGCTCAGCATTAATTTACTCCACTTTGATTGGTGGTGCAGGAGAAGATCAAAGTTATTCCATCGCCATAGATGGAAGTGGCAATGCGTACATTACAGGATTTACAAGTTCGTCCGGTTTTCCAACCACTGTTGGGGCTTATGACCAGGTATGGAATAATACTGATGTTTTTGTTACCAAATTGAACAGCAGTGGCACGGCATTGCTATATTCCACCTTCATCGGTGGTGGGTGGGTAGATTATGGTTTTTCCATTGCAATAGATGGCAGCGGTAGTGCATATATTACTGGATATACACAGTCCGATGTGTTCAACCCCCCTGATTTTCCAACCACTGCTGGGTCTTACGATCAGACATGGAATGGTGATTGGGATGTTTTTGTAACAAAATTGAACAGTGGTGGTTCAGCATTACTCTATTCTACATTTATTGGAGGAAATGGCCGAGATATTGGTACTTCCATTGCAATAGATGGCAGCGGTAATGCATACATAACGGGATGGACATATTTATCCGATTATCCCACTACTGCAGGGGCATATAACGAGTTATTTATTGGAAATGTTGATGTCTTTGTAACGAAACTGGGATTATCAACTGCTGTAACGATCAACGTTAGCCCTTCAAGCAATAGCCCTGTTTGTGCCGGGAATATACTCAATTTATCGGTATCAGCTTCGGGGGGAACATTGCCTTATTCATATTCATGGAGCGGACCGAACGGATTTACATCTACATTACAAAACCCGTCAATAGCCGGTGTGACAACAGCAGCTTCAGGAATTTATTCTATTACGATAACCGATGCAAACGCAAATACGGGTAATGCATCCACAACAGTTACAGTAAATTCTTTACCTGTTGCCTCAATCACTGCATCTCTGCCTGCTTGCATAACAGGCTGTGTTACACTAACTGCTTCCGGTGGTGTTAGCTATCTTTGGTCAACAGGAAGTACAAGCAGTTCAATCATATCTTGCACAGCCGGAACTTTCACAGTAACAGTTACAGATGCAAATAGCTGTAGTTCGAATGCTCAAATTACTCTTAGTTCACCGGTTCTTTGCCCGGTTCCAACAAATCCTGTTACATCGCTTATCACCGGATCGACTGCACAGTTAAACTGGGAAACAAATACCTGTGCCATTAGCTACAATGTTCAATACCGTAAAGTAGGAACTACGAATTGGACAAGTAAAAATACAAGCGGCAATATTGGTTTTTTAGATATTAAAGGCTTAAAAAAAGGCTTAACGTATGAATGGCAGGTGAGAACAAAATGTTCTAACAATCCCGGAGCTGTGTATAGTGCGTTTACCAGTTTAGTCACCTTTACTACTTCATCGTCATTGGCACGTTCAGGCGAGGCAACAACTGAAGAAGAAACATCAAAAATTACACCTACCGCTTTAGTTGTTTATCCCAATCCGGCTTCGCAGCAGATTTCGCTTAATGTAAGCGGCTATGAAGGGAAGTGGAATCTCAAAGTTGTAAATGTTCTTGGTCAGCAGGTTATTTTCCATACCGTTGAATTAAAAGGAAGGCAGACCTATTCAATAAATATTTCTGCACTTGCACAAGGAATTTACAAAGTGATTCTGTTCAATGATTCAGGTGTGATAACAGGAACGTTTATGAAAGGATAATATTAAATACCCCCTTTCTGCCTCTCGATTATTGAGAGGCAGAAAGGTATTGGGGGTAAAAAATAAGAATCCCTATTCTGTGTGACCATATCTTTTACCGGAGTTAAATTTTATAGCCCCAAAGAGGCGAAAAATTAGTAGCAAAATGGATTACAATTTATATGATTTTCAGAACTCATCAAAAGTGAAATACTCTATATGTCACTTCTGGGGCTAAATTAAGCGATTGGGTTCTTGCTTACAACGTATATTCAGGTCCTCCGGACCTCATGAATATCACTTATTAAAATAACTCTACCAACAAGTTAACAGTTGTACATTTATAAATCATCTTATATGTATTTATACTTCCTATGACCAATCGAACAAAACATAACAGTTCAGTAAAAATAAATAACCGACTCACAAGAATAAACTCCAAAGTCCCGCTAAAAATTGGGAGCAATATGTTCTGCAGTCCCGAATACCCGGGACTGGATATTTTACCTTCTCCCAGTCGTCCCAAATTCTGGGTGCTCAGACTATTTTTTTTGCTGAACTTTGTTTGCAAAAAACAAGTTTCACGAATAAAATTCTGGATATTTTTTTTCCTGCTAAGTCAATGCTCTGCCTCTTTTGCCCAACAAAACAATAATTATTTCTTCCGTCATATAGACCAGCAGGACGGGCTGGCGCACAACAATGTGTATGACATTACCCAGGATCATAAAGGTTTTATCTGGATAGTAACTTCCGCCGGGTTGCAGCGCTATGATGGCAGCAGGTTTTTAATTATCCCTGATATGATAAGCGACCCCGGTGAGATAATTACCGAAGGGGCTACACTATATGCCGATAATAAAAATAATATATTGTGGATAAGCAAAGCAGCCAAACTGGAAAAATTAGAATTGGCCAACAGGAGATTAACCGTATATGAACCCGGGCAACTATTAAAAGATAATCCTGGTTTATTCAGGCAATACACAAGTGAACAGAACGAAACCAGGTTGCTGGCGGATAATGCGCTATATGATTATAACAACAGCACAAGAAAATTTGAGCTGGCAGGTTTTAACATACGGCCCGCAATGGGAAATACCAGCAGCAGTTTTGCAAAAGACAATATTACTGGAGGCACCCTGATGACTGCATTCACAAACGGACTACTATTGTTTGACCCACAAACAAAAAAGATCTATACGCAAAATTATAATCCCCTCCGTCACCCCATACTGGAAGCATTCCGGAATAAATTCGGGAAAATTATTCCATCCCTCAAGGATATTTTGCAGGATAGTAATGAGAATACCTGGACATCTACCTGGAGTGATATTCTTTACAGGTACAATCAAACAACCCATAAAATATATACTTATTCCATAACCTCAATCCTGCAATCCAAAACAGGTAAGAAAAACAATCCCCCTGTCGCTGTACATTGTTTGTATAAGGATAACCATGGAACGATCTGGGTAAGCACTGAAAATGCAGGGTTATTAAAATTCAACAAAGAAAAAGATGAATTTGAAATTATTTCTATTGACGAAAAAGATAAAACAGGCCGCCGGTACAATTATAAGATTTATTCCATTTTCCAGGACAGGGAAGAAAACATCTGGCTGGCAACCGATAAAGGCGTTAGTATTTTTAATCCTTACCGGCAATACTTTCACTCCATCCAGCATCAGGAAGACAATATAGCATCACTGCCTAAAAGTGAAATTAATGCGCTGATTCAAACAAAATCCGGGGATATACTTGCAGGCACCTGGGGTGGTGGCATTACCCTGTTTGACAGTTTATGGAATTTCAAAAAAACCATTACTTTTTCCGGCACTGCCGAGCAAAACCTTATTTGGGATTTTGTTCAAACCGATGACGGGAATATTTGGGCTGGGTGCCAGCATGGGTACATTCATATTTATAACCCTTCCAATCAATCCATACAAACTATTCATCCGCCTGAGTTAAACAATTATACCATCCGCTGCATGACAAAAGACCCAAAAGGAAATATCTGGCTGGGGTTACACAATGGGAAAATTGCCAGGTGGGATAAATCGCAAAATAAATTTGAATCGTTTCCTTCCGGTAGCCAATTTGAAAATGGCTTAATAAACCCTGTACAGTATATTTTTATTGATAAGCAGGAACGATGCTGGGTAAGTACCGTATATGGATTGAAAAAATTTGACGCAGCTACAAAAACATATACAGAATATTATCAGCCTGACATGAATAACCCCGCGTCCATCCGGGGCAGAACCATACAGGGCATAGAGCAATACAATGATACAACTTTGGTGATTGGCACGGTAAATGGTGGCATAAATTTTTTTAACACAAATGCAAAAACATTTTCACACCTCAACACCGAGGATGGCCTTCCCTCTAATACCATCTATACCATAAAGAAAGACATAAAAGATTTTTTGTGGTTTACTACTGATTATGGCTTGTTTAAATTTATGCCGCCTGGTAAAAAAATCATTCGCTACAATATAGAACCAGGCGTCCTCAATTCATCCTTTAAGTTACCTGGATTTTATGTGCTAAAAAATGGCAACTGGATTACTGCCACGACTACAGAAATCATCAGCTTCAACCCTGAGAATTCTGGTTATGATAACAGGTCCGCGACTAAAGTAGAAATTACGGGATTTAAAATTTTCGAGACTTCTTTTTTTATTGATTCTTTACTGGCAACCAACAAACCGGTAGAGCTTACTTACATACAAAATTTTTTTACAATTGAATTTGCAGCGCTGAATTTTTCAAATCTCCATCAAAACAAATATTATTACCAGCTAAGCGGGGTAAATAAGGATTGGGTAAATGCTGATATAAAACCATCTGCTGGTTACACAAACCTACAGCCGGGAGAATATACTTTCTCCGTAAAAGCAGATAGTGAAAACGGGACAACGGAAATAAATTCATTCAAAATCATTATTTCACCTCCTTTCTGGAAGACCTGGTGGTTCAAAGCGCTGCTTTTATTATTAGCCGGGGGAGGTATTTTTTGGCTGTTAAAAAGAAGGATAAGATTCATTCGTCACAATGCCGAAATGAAACAGAAAATTGCCGAAACAGAAATGATGGCCTTGCGGGCACAGATGAACCCTCACTTTATTTTTAATTGCCTTAACTCCATAGATAACCTTATCCAAACCAATGAAAAAGAAAAAGCCACTCTCTATTTATCCAAATTTGCCAAACTGATACGTTCGATCCTGGAAACATCCAAAAATAATACAGTTCCCTGCTGGAAGGATATGGAAACCCTGACGCTTTACCTGGAACTGGAAGAACTACGCTGGGATAAAAAAATTTCTTATGAAATCACTATAGCTGATGAAATACAAAATGGGGACTATAAAGTACCCCCGTTGATCATCCAGCCATTCGTGGAAAATGCCATTCATCATGGCTTATTAAATAAAACAGGCTCAGACAGGAAACTAAAAATTGACGTGTCCGTTTCAAATAATTATATCCGCTATTGCATACAAGACAATGGCGTGGGCCGTGCAAAAGCAGCTTTGTATACACAATTAAATAGACCCTCCCATGAATCAATGGGAATGCAGATAACAACCAACAGGATCAATCTGTTTAACCATAACAAAAACGGTTCGGTAAAAATTACTGACCTTTATATTGAACAACAACCGGCAGGAACGAAAGTGGAAGTGGAATTGATTAACCAATAGAAGAAATTACACAAAATGCTTACCGCCATTATCATAGATGATGAAACCAGTAGCCGCAATGCATTGAAACAAAAACTAATGCATCATTGCAGCAGTATTCAAATCATTACAGAGTGTGAGAATGCTGAAGAAGGAATAAAGAATATTGAAGAAAAAAAACCAGATATCGTCTTCCTCGATGTGGAAATGCCCCGTATGAACGGGTTTACTATGCTCCAGCAATTACAAACCCGGAATTTTGAATTGATATTCATTACCGCCTATGATCATTACGCTATACGGGCCATCCGTTTCAGCGCGTTGGATTATCTGGTAAAACCCGTAGATATAGAAGATTTAAAAGCAGCTGTAGAAAAAGCGGGACAAAAAAGAAAGCATTCACATGGCAATGAGCGTATAGACCTCCTGTTACAAAATTTAATGAATGAAAAAAAAGAACACCAGCGGATCGCCATCCCATCTATGGAAGGGCTGCAGTTTATTAACATGGATGATATCATTTATTTGGAGGCGCAAAGCAATTATACCCTTATCTATTTGAAAGATTCCTACAAACTCACCGTTTCAAAAACATTAAAAGATTTTGAAGAATTATTGCCGTCTGCTGTTTTTATCCGCATACATCATTCCCACATCATCAACAGAACTGCAGTTGAAAAATACATTAAAGGAGAAGGCGGGCAGGTAATAATGAAAAATGGTGTAACACTCGATGTAGCCAGGCGCAAGAAAGAAGAGTTTATGAAAGCAATTGGATATTAATTACATTTGCCTTCATGGATAAAATGCTCAAAGACATTTTTGCCAGCCAGTCATACGACGAAAAAAATTTCTTTCTCCTGGCAGGCCCCTGTGTTGTGGAAAGCGAAGAGCTGCTGATGGAAGTGGCTGAAAAAGTATCGGGGATCTGTAAAAATCTCGGCATCCCTTATATCTTCAAATCTTCCTACCGCAAAGCCAACCGTACCAGCGGGGTATCGTTCACAGGGCTGGGTGATGATAAAGCCATGCACATGCTGCAGAAGACTGGTAAGAAATTTTCCATCCCGGTTGTGACCGATATTCATTCTCCCGAAGAAGCCGTCAAAGCTGCGCAATTTGTGGATGTATTGCAGATACCTGCTTTTCTGTGCCGGCAGACCGATCTTTTACAAGCCGCCGCAAAAACAGGAAAGATCGTGAATGTAAAAAAGGGCCAGTTCGTTAGCGGGGAAGCAATGCGATTCGCCGTGGATAAGATTCTTGATGCCGGCAATGATAAGATCATGCTGACGGAAAGAGGAACCACTTTCGGTTACCAGGACCTGGTGGTGGATTACCGAAATATACCCGCGATGCAGGCGCATGGCGTGCCGGTAATAATGGATGTGACTCATGCATTGCAGCAACCCAACCAAACATCGGGAGTAACAGGTGGCAACCCACAACTTATCGGCACGATCGCTAAAGCTGCCATTGCTGCAGGTGCTGAAGGATTGTTTATCGAAACACATCCCAACCCGGCTGTCGCTAAAAGTGATGGGGCTAATATGCTGAAACTGGATCTGCTCGAAAACCTGCTGCAACAATTGGTTAAACTCCGTAAAGCTGTTGTATAAAAAAATCCCGCAATCAGCGGGACTTATCTTTTATCTTTTCGCTATTATCTTTTATCGGAGATCCACTTCTTCAACCCCCGGGTATTTAGATTTATCAAAAACAAACTGGTTGTCTGCCAGGGCAAGATTTGTTTTCATACTACTGACAGTATATGTATAACGGTTACCCGCATTCTCCAATACTTTGGTGCTATAAATTGTCTTGGCGGTTTTATCAACCTGCACATATACTTTGTGGAACGCTTTGCTTTTGTCAAGTGGTGTCAATTCAATTTCCTGCAGGGTCTTTTTACCCAATTTCTTTTCGCCGTTCAGGATGTATCGAAAATCTTTGTCGTAAAAATTGGTGAACAGTTTCTGCGGGGTAATCATGCCGCTGGAAGCATCGAGTTTGCTGATCGTAACTTCGTTGGATGATTTATCATAGTTCCAGACGGTGGTACCGTTGCAGAATATTTCCTGTCCACTGAAACTAACGCGGTATTTTGTTCCCTTCATCAGGATAGTTCCGGTCTTGGACGAAAGGGATTTACCTGAAGCATTCTCCACTTTATAGGAAAAACTAGCTTGTACCGTAGAATATGTTTTGAATTTGGCGCTTACTCCATCCAGGATCGCTTTTGCAGCAGGATCACTGGCCTGGGCAATACCTAAAAGGCTGACAGCCAGCAAAAAAAGAGACGTGTATAATTTCTTCATTATGAATAAGTTGTGTGGCAACCTCTCAAACAGTGGCCAAAGGTAATAAATGAACGCGAATGCCGCTAAGGATAGGCAATCGCCATACCGGGTTGCATTTTGCCCTTTTTCTTAACAACCCACTAACTTAGCCCATGGCTTCGAGGTGCTGCTGCAGATCCATCTCTGTTTTTATCAATACATCCCTTGCTTTACTTCCCTGGTTGGGGCCAACTATCCCCGCTGCTTCCAGCTGATCCATCAGCCTGCCTGCCCTGTTGTAGCCAAGCTTCATCCGGCGTTGCAATAAGGAGGTGGAGCCGATCTGGTTTTGTACGATCAGTCTTGCTGCGTCTTCAAATAAAGAATCCCGGTCGGACAGGTCGAAATCCTTTCCTTCCAGTTCTTTTTCATCAATATATTCCGGTAATAAGAATGCCTGGGGATATCCCCTTTGTTCGCTGATAAAATCAACGATCTTTTCAACCTCCGGTGTATCAACAAACGCACATTGGAGACGGGTAACTTCCCCATGGTGAGAAATAAGCATATCTCCTTTCCCGATTAGTTGCTCCGCACCACCTGTATCGAGGATCGTACGGGAATCAATCTTGGAAGAGACCTTGAACGCGATACGGGAAGGGAAGTTTGCCTTGATCGTACCCGTAATAATGTTCACCGAAGGACGCTGTGTCGCGATGATCAGGTGGATACCTACCGCACGGGCCAGCTGGGCCAGCCTGGCGATCGGCATCTCGATCTCCTTACCCGCCGTCATGATCAGGTCGGCAAACTCATCGATCACCAGCACGATAAACGGGAGATACTGGTGGCCTTTCTGGGGATTCAGTTTGCGTTTGACGAATTTCTCATTGTATTCCTTGATATTCCTTGCACCCGCTTCTTTCAGCAGGTCATAACGGTTGTCCATTTCTATACAAAGTGCATTAAGGGTATGCACCACTTTCTTGGTATCCGTAATGATCGCATCTTCTTCACCGGGCAGTTTGGCAAGAAAATGTTTTTCAATATGCCGGTAGACGCTCAGCTCAACTTTCTTGGGATCGATCAATACCAGTTTTAGCTGGGAAGGATGTTTTTTATAAAGTAACGATACAAGGATCGCATTCAGCCCAACCGACTTACCCTGACCCGTAGCCCCGGCCATCAGCAGGTGGGGCATGGAAGTAAGGTCCACGATAAAGTTCTCGTTATCGATCTTCTTCCCGATCGCGATCGGCAGGCTATGCGTATTGTGCTGGAACTTTTCCGATGCCAGCAAAGTTTTCATGCTTACTACGGTCTTCTTTACATTCGGGACTTCGATACCGATGGTTCCTTTACCAGGGATCGGGGCAATGATGCGAATGCCAAGGGCTGCAAGACTCAGGGCGATATCGTCTTCCAGGTTCTTGATCTTGGATATCCTGATTCCAGCGGCAGGTACGATCTCGTAAAGAGTAACGGTAGGACCCACCGTAGCGCTGATCTTCTGGATCTCGATAGCATAGTTCCGCAGGGTTGCGATGATCTGGTTCTTATTATTCTCGAGTTCATTCGCGTCCTGGATGATCTTTTCACTGCCATGGGCTTCAAGCAGGTTCAATACCGGGTATTTATAATCCCGAAGGTCCAGCGTGGGTTCATAGGGCGCCAGGTTCTCGGGAAGCAGGGTTTCCTCCCCGGCTACCTTATCCACTGCTTTTATTTCCAGTTCAAGCGCTTCTTCTTTCTTTGTTTTTTGTTTCGGAGGGATAATCAGTTCTTCTGGTATTGGGTTAACAGGCGCTGGCTTCTCCTCATAGTCATGTTCATGCAGGAGGTCGTTCACGATCGCCTTTTCAAAGCCAGGCTGCAGGTCTTCGATCTTTTCTACCTGTTCTTCCAATGGTTCTTGCTTCTCGATCACTTTCAGGTCATGCAGGGGTTGCTCATCGGGGAAATTGATGATAAGACCCGTATCCTGTTTTACATTATTCCCTTTTGTTGCTGCGTTATCACCGTACAGGTCATTGATCGTAGTCCCCGGAGTTACCGTCACTGCTTCCGGATCTGCTGACCCTTCTTCATCGCCGCTTATCTCTTCCTGCTTTTGCGCGCCAAAAACAGGATTGAACTGCCAGATAAAATAACCAAGGGCAAGCAATAACAATACTGCGCCCGTGCCGATGGTTCCCAGGGCGCCGATCAGTTTCCGGTTGATCATATCGCCTACCCCGCCGCCGAAGGCAAAATCGCTTTTTGCAAACAGGAAAGAAAGCGAAACCGAGAGTACCAGTAATCCACCAGTAACATATTTAAGATTCCGCCAGATGGAAAACACCCTGCGGCGGAATAAGAGGTTCACCCCCACAACAAAAAAGAAAGTGCAGATAAGGAAAGAAGCAAGTCCAAAGGCTTTGAAAATAAAGAAATGGGAGACAACTGCGCCTAAACGGCCCAAAAGGTTTGCAACCGGCTTATCATTATCCAGCAGCGCCCCAAGACCTTGCTGTGCCACAGCCTGGTCCTCTTTCCAGGTAAACAGGTAGGAAACAAAAGCCACGGCAAGGAAAACAGCGATCAGCAGAAAAATCGCACCGACGATCTTCCAAGTCCGCTCATCCCGGGCCAGCGACTTCCAGTCGATTGACTCTTCCTTTTCGGCCCTGAAGGCTTTCGCTTCGGATTTGGCTGGCTTTTTCTCAGGATTCTTCTTTGGTTTCTTTTTCAGCTTGGTAGCCATGAATGCAAAGATAAATAGTTTGTTGTCAAAATATTACCTGAAAGTAGTATCCCCCAGACTACCAAAACCAACACCGATATATTACATTTGAGGACAAGCCAGCGCTCGCATGAAAAAAGAAAACTGCATCCCGTCCATTCTTGTTTTCCTGCTTGCTTTCTGTATAAGCGGACATGTATTGGCGCAAGGCTTTCCCGACAGCAGTTACACGGAGTATACAGATATCAGTAGGATCAGCCTGGTAAAAAACATCGGCAAGAATGTGAGCACCGTGTATATTGGCGGAAATGAAGAGCCCGGCACAATTCCCGGCGCGGCTTTTAAACCAGGCATACTGCATAAGGGCACGGTTCCCAATAGTTTTGTTACAAAAAAGATACTGCTCCGGTTCAATCTTAACAACTCAGCTGATTCCACCATATCCGTTTATTTCTTCCCGGGATTCTATTATGATGATATCCGGCTCTTCCGCGTCAAGGGAGAGGCAGTTGAAAGACTTCCCTCTATTCTTCCACCTATAACCGATAGTGTTGGTTACCGGCAGATCAATCTGCCCCCGGGGGATTCAGCGATCATTATTGCGGAACTGCATTTTGTAAAGACCTATAACAACGCTGTCAGGCCAAGACTGGTAAATAGTGAATACCTGGAGTCCTATATTTCCAACCTGTTCAGTATTCATAACCGCAATAACATGATCACGTATATCTTTTGCGGCTTGTTACTGATGATGATACTTTTCTCCATCGCGAGTTTCCTGCAGGGCGCCAACCCGGAATTCCTGTATTATTCCGGTTATGCAATTTTTCTCGGAGGGATGTTATTTGCACAGGCAAGGCATAGTTTCCATGCCACCCGAACCAGTTTTTTCGTGGAGGGCTATCTTGATTTCATCCTGCAGGGACTTGGCATTATGTTCTACATGGTGTTCATGCAACGGTTTCTCAATACGCGGGAGAAACACCCGTTTCTATACAAGCTTTACAATGCCGGTATAGCATTGCTCACGATTGCTATCCTCAGCTATACCTGGTTCCATTATTTCAGTAATAATTACAACGCAGAGAATCTCGTTGAAAACAGCACGAAGATCTCCCTCTTGCTGATGATCATCATCTTCCTTGTGTACAGCCTGCGTCAATGGAAAGACAAACTCCTGCGCTACCTGTTCTGGGGCAATCTTTGCCTGTTCATTTTCGCGCTGCTATCCCAGATGGCGGTTTTGTTCGGAACTTTTTTCAAGAATCTTCCCGGCGTCTTTAGCTCTTCTGTTGTTTACTACGAGATAGGCCTGTTGCTGGAACTGGTCTTTTTCCTTGCGGGTCTGAACCACAAGAATCGCCGCCAGCTGATCTCGCAGACAAAAGAAAGAGAAACCCTGAAAGCGCAGAATCTTCTCAAAGAATATGAAAAAGAGATCGCTGTATACAAAGCACAGCAGGAGGAAAGAGATCGTATCTCAGCCGATATGCACGATGAGCTCGGGGCGGGGATGACGGCCATCCGGCTGATGAGCGAAATAGCCCGGAATAAAATGAAAGAGAACACGCCTGTGGAGATCGAAAAGATCTCTCAGTCTGCCAATGATGTGCTCAATAAAATGAACGCGATCATCTGGAGCATGAACAGCGGGAATGATACCCTGGACAATCTTATCTCTTATATCCGTGCTTATGCGCAGGAATATTTTGACAATACACCTGTACAGTGCAAAGTGCATACTCCCGATACGATACCTGGCATGGAACTGACCGGTGATAAACGGCGGAACATATTTCTCAGTATCAAGGAGACCCTGAATAATGTATTGAAACATTCAGCTGCTTCGAACGTGGTCATTGATATTGAATACAATCACCAGCTCCGGATTCGTATTGCGGATGATGGCAAGGGGATCGACCTGGAGAATATCCGGCAGTTCGGCAATGGTTTGAAAAATATAAAACGCCGGATGGAAAGTATCGGGGGAAGTTTTACTATCGAGAACAAGAACGGAACTTTGACCACCCTTGCATTGCCCCTGTAATCAATTTCTCCGCAGCGCAGTTATCAGTAAAAACAACCAGCCTATAATAAATAAAAGACCTCCTACCGGGGTAACCGGTCCGACAAATTTAACCCCGTTGCTTTCCTGTATTTTCAGGAATGTCAGCAGGTATAAAGAACCGGAGAACAGGACGATCCCCGCGATAAAACAAATAGATGCCCATTTTAACCATTTGCCCGGGTTCCTTTCCGCCCATAGTCCCACGAACAATAACGTGATGGCATGGTAGAGCTGGTACTGGACAGCCGTTTCAAAACCATGAAGGATGCTGGTATCAGCAGTAAGTTTAGCTAACCCGTGTGCACCAAAAGCGCCTAAGGCGACGGCCGATCCTCCGAAAAGGGAGGCGGCGATGAGCTGGTTGTTATGCATGAAATATTTTTCCGATCAGCGTGTCCACCTGCACAGGTTCTTCATCTACGCTAATAGTTGCCTGCTCATAGTAGATACGCCTGTCCGCAAATTTCTTACTGATAAAATTTTTTAATTGATCGTCCGTCAGATCCCTGATAAGGGGACGCTGGTCCTTTTCTGCAACCAGGCGATGAAAAAGTTCGGCCAGCGGGGTATTTATCCAAACCGTTGTACCCGCCTGGTTCATGTATTCTATATTGTTGAAATAACAAGGTGATCCTCCCCCACAGGCCATAACAAAACTATCATGGCTTTCCGTAATGATATGCAGCACATCTTTCTCTTTGAGGCGGAATTGCTCCTCTCCTTCGATATTGAATAATTCGACAATGGATTTGCCGGCATGTTCCATGACCTGTTCATCCAGGTCAAAAAAAGGGATACCCAGTTTCTGGCTTAACAAACGGCCCCAGTGGGTCTTGCCGCTTCCCATGAATCCGATCAGAAATATTTTCATTTTGGTCCCTCCAAACCTCTGCACAAGCTGGCAGAAAGATTTGCAAAATCAACTATATAAAAAAACTCAACCATTTAGGACCTTTATAAGCCCCCTTTGGGGAGGGTTTGGGTGAGCTATTTAAAAGCATTAAACCCTGTCACATCCATCCCCGTAATCAGCAAATGAATATCATGCGTTCCTTCATACGTGATCACACTTTCGAGATTCATCATATGACGCATGACGGAATATTCCCCCGTGATCCCCATTCCACCCAGCATCTGCCGTGCATCCCGGCAAATATTGGAGGCCACTTCACAGGCATTTCTTTTGGCCATGCTCACCTGCTGAGGTGTTACCTTCCCTTCATTCATCAATACACCCAACCGCCAGTTCAATAATTGGGCCTTGGTGATCTCTGTCAGCATCTCAGCCAGTTTTTTCTGCTGTAACTGGAAGGCACCGATGGGCTTGCCAAATTGTTCCCTTTCCTTTGAATAACGCAATGCGGTGTCATAACAATCCATCGCCGCGCCGATCGCTCCCCATGCGATACCATACCGGGCTTTGGTGAGACAACCCAGCGGACCTTTTAATCCCTTTACATTGGGAAAAATACTTTCTTTGGGGACTTTTACATTGTCAAACACCAGCTCCCCGGTTGCCGATGCCCGCAGGCTCCATTTGCCATGGGTGGTAGGTGTACTGAATCCTTTCATTCCTCTTTCTACGATCAACCCTTTTATCTCACCGGTTTCATCCTTCGCCCAAACCACGGCCACCTGTGAAAAAGGAGCATTGCTGATCCACATCTTTGCACCATTCAGGATTACATGATCACCTGCATCCTTGAAATTGGTCAGCATACTGCTGGGATCGCTGCCATGATTGGGTTCTGTGAGACCGAAACAACCCAACCATTCACCACTGGCTAATTTGGGTAAATACTTTTTTCGTTGCTCCTCGCTCCCGTATTGGTAGATCGGGAACATCACCAGCGAACCTTGCACAGAAGCCGTTGAACGGACACCGCTATCGCCTCTTTCCAATTCCTGCATCATTAAGCCGTAGGAGATATAGTCCAATCCACCCCCGCCGTATTCAGCAGGAACGGTCGGGCCGAAACAGCCGAGATCACCCAGCTGCTTGACGATCTGTTCCGGGAATTCCGCTTTCTGGGCATAATCTTCTATAATCGGAGATATCTCCTTTTTGACATAATTGCGCACCGATTCGCGGATTAGCTTATGCTCCTCCGTCAGTAATTCATCTACTGCAAAATAATCAGGACTGGTAAAAAGATCGGTGCGGACGGCCATTTGGATTGAAGATTTTAGATTGAATATTTAAGATTGTTGATTGACGAATGGTGTCGCAAAGGTATTAGAAAGTTGGTAGTTTATTGTTGGTTGTTTATTGAGCCTTGCAGGTCCCGGGCCTTTTTATTTACCCCCTATCCCATTCTTGTTTTTTTGAGTTTGAAAATGAATAAATTCGGTCAAAGTTTTGATTTATGAAGAAACCATTGATCGTCCTTATAGCCTTCACCCTGTTCAGCCAGTCCTGCTTTTGCCAGAAAGATTCTACCACTAAAAAAGAAGAAAAAATAAAACAGTTCTGGCTGGTTGTTCTCAAAACCGGGCCACAAGACAAGGAAATAACCGACACCGCAACGCGGAATAAGATCTTCGCGGGTCATTTTGGAAATATGGAAAGATTGTACAATGAAGGCATTTTGAAAGCCGCCGGCCCTTTTGGAAAAAATGATTTTACCTGGCGGGGTCTTTTTATCCTTGATTGCAAAACAAAAGAAGAAGCGGAGAATTATGTAAAGACAGATCCTTCAGTAGCCGCCGGTATTTTTATCGTTGATATTGTGCCCTGGTACAGCGAAGCCAGCGGGAGTTTTGTACCAGGGAAACCTAAAAAGAAGGAATGATTGCAAAAATTCCTGCCACCCATCCCCTTTTTTGCCAAAGGAAATCTATTGGAGATAAGTGCTCATTTCCTCCTGGTAAGTTTTTGCAACAGCCCTTGCTTTCTCCGTAAAATCTTCTCCATCCGAAGCATAAATAATGGCCCGGCTGGCATTCACCAGGATGCCGCAATCCTTTGTCATGGCTTTTTCGGAGATCTCTTTAAGGCTACCACCCTGGGCACCAACGCCTGGCACCAGGTAAAAATGATGAGGTGTCAATTTACGGATATTGACAAACTCTTCTGCCTGCGTAGCACCTATCACGAACATAAGATTATTTGTATTTCCCCATTTTGAAACAGTAGTTAAAACATATTGATATAAATAACTGATGTATTCAGTATCAATGATTATTTCATCGATCCGGGACCCTGATTCTTCATTAATATCTGCAACTTCTTCCCGGGTGGTTTTGGTCATCTGATCAACGGCAATTCGTTTTAATTCAAAGTCGCTTGCCCCTCTATTCGAGGTCAACCCCAGCACGATCGCCCATTTACCGGGATACTGTAAAAAAGGTTTGACGCTGTCCTCTCCCATATAGGGTGCAACAGTTATCGCATCAAAAGGCATTGTTTCAAAAAAAGCTTTGGCATACTGGTCGGATGTATTTCCGATATCACCCCTCTTGGCATCGGCAATTTTGAAATGTTCATCGCCGATATATCGCAAAGTTTTTTCCATCGCCTCCCAGCCTTTTATTCCAACCGCTTCATAAAAAGCTGTATTTATTTTATAACTGACACACAAATCACTTGTAGCATCAATAATTGCTTTATTAAAGGCGAAAACGGGGTCGGGTTCAGCTAAAAGATGTTTGGGAATTTTTGTAATATCTGTATCCAAACCCACACATAAATAGGATTTCTTTTTGTAGATCTGTTCGACGAGTTGCTGGCGGGTCATAATTGGTTGCTAGTCATCCCGGCGAAAGCCGGGACTGGTTGCTGTTAAAACACATTCCAAAATTAACCAGAAACAAGCAACGGGCAACATTAAACGCGGGTAATAATAGCACTGTGCAGGTCATCGCTCTCCCATTTATTCTCAATACCCTGCATGCTCATCACTTCCTGCATGATCTCCTCCTGCTTTTGCCCTCTTTGCAATGCCTCGCTATATCTAATATGAGGACTGAAAGTAACCTGTGAATAAGCAGGTATCCATTTATCCGGGTATTTCTCCTGTAGTCTTGCTTCGATCTTTTTTTGCAGGAGGAATTTCGGATCGGCGGTTCTTTCCCTCATTTCCGTAAAATTATTTACTGCCATGTCAGCAATGGCATCCGCATCCGGCTTGCGAAGGTTTTGGTACTCCTGTAGAATAGTTATCCAGTCTTCCCCGTTCTTTTCGATGAGTTCATCCAGTACCCGGCAATCCTCGAAGCCACAGTTCATCCCCTGTCCGAAAAAAGGAACGATCGCATGCGCCGCGTCGCCGATCAGTGCAAATTGATCTTCCCGTATCCAGGGATAACATTTTACTGTTACCAGGGAAGCAGTGGGGTTATTAAAAAACTCATTGATATAATTCGGCATCAGCGCTACTGCATCCGGAAAGGTTTTCTCAAAAAAATCTTTTACATCTTCTTCTTTTTTAAGACCCGAAAAAGAGGCTTCCCCCTCAAAAGGGAAAAACAACGTGCAGGTAAAGGTCTTGTCGAGGTTGGGTAAAGCGATCAGCATATAATTCTTCCGCGGCCAGATATGCAGCGCATTGGACTCCATGGCAAAATCACCTGCGGCAGTAGCTGGGATCGTGAGTTCTTTATACCCACAATCAATATAGTATTGCTGGTAATCGAATTTATCGTGCTGTAGCTGGTGCTGGAGACGGGCTGCCGAGAAAGCGCCATCGGAACCGAAGATGAGTCCTGAGTCGTGAGTCGTGAGTTGGGAGTCCGGAAGTTCAAACTGAATTGCATTATTCTTCCAATCGATCGAAGAACACTTGTGGTTAAAAAAAATCGTTGCTCCTTGTTCTTCGGCGAGATCCATCAGCTTCATATTCAGCGTTGCTCTTGAAACGGAGTTGATGAATTGACCCTGCTTGCCATAGGGCTGGAAAGCAGTACTGCCGTCAAGGTTATGGATATGGCGGCCATGCATGGGAATGGATATCTTTCTAATTTCATCCACCAGCCCCACTTTTTCCAGCGCGAGTAAACCCCGGTCACTCAAAGCGAGATTGATAGATCGCCCGGCTACCATTTTTTCCTTCCGCATATCGCCACGGCGTTCAAACAGGCTAACCTTGTACCCACGCCTGGATAAATAGATCGAAAGCAGTGAACCTACCAGGCCCGCCCCGATTATGGCAACATCTTTTTTCATTTAAGTAAAATTATGACAGTTGCTGTTGCAAAGCATATGGAAGAAATCAATATTCCCGTACGAGGTATGCTGAACCAGTATTTAAATCCCAGGAAAAGATAAAAAAAACTGGTGGAGCAACTGAAAAGCAGCAGGAATAACGAATTTTCCAGTAACCCGAATTGGCAAAGGGCAAAATAAAGATTGATGGCGCCGAAAAATATGCCACCGATACTATGACTTCCATTAAACCCGATCCATGCTTTCCACATAGTTGTTTTGTTGGTAAGAACAGGGAAATTTCTCTTCATCATAGCCTCGGTATCCCTGTCACGTACCGAGAATTTATTGGTGAAAAAAGTATAGAGCAAATGAAGTAAAGCGAGAAAGATAAAGATCGCAGAAGCGATAATCCAGAGCCATTTTTCGATCATAACTGCAGGGTTTTTTCCACGATTTGACCAAACTGCCAAACATCTTCAAAAGAATTGTACAAAGGCACGGGTGCTACCCGTATCACATTAGGTTCTCTCCAGTCGGCGATCACTCCTTGTTTAGTCATTTCATTAAAGATATTTCTCCCGCTTTTCAGCATCAGCATAGAAACCTGGCAGCCTCTTTCTTCTTCTTTTACCGGTGTGATGATCTCAACTACTTTTTCTTTTTGCCGGCAGTTAATATCCTGGAGAATAAAATGAAGATAAGCGGACAATAATTTTCTTTTTGTGTGCAACCGGTCCATTCCTGCTTCATCAAAAATATCCAGGGATGCTTTATGGGCTGCCATGGATAAAACTGGCGCATTACTCAACTGCCAGCCTTCGGCGGTTGGTATCGCCTCAAATCCTTTATCCATATTGAAACGGGTTCCCTTTGTATAGCCCCACCAACCTGCAAAACGGGGCAGTTCTTTGTTGGCTGCATGCTTCTCCTGGATATAGACACCGGCTACTCCACCCGGACCCGAATTCAGGTATTTATAAGAACACCAGCAAGCAAAATCAACATCCCAGTCGTGCAGCTTCAATTCAACATTCCCGGCGGCATGTGCCAGGTCAAAGCCTGCATAAGCACCTACAGCATGGGAGGCATCAGTGAGGGATTTTATATCGAATAACTGACCGGTGTAATAATTCACTCCCCCAAATAATACGACAGCAATGCTGTCGCCGTGTTGTTGTATTGTTGAAAGGATATCCTCTGTTCTCAACGTATGTTCTCCTTCCCGGGGTGAAACTTCAATCACAGCATCGGCCGGATCAAACCCGTGGTATTTTGCCTGGGTCTCAAACGCATACTGATCCGAGGGGAAGGCCCTGGCCTCACAAATGATCTTATAGCGTTGTTTGGTTGGGCGATAAAAACTGACCATTAGCAAATGAAGATTTACGGTCAGCTGGTTCATCACCACCACTTCATTCTCTTTGCACCCGATGATCTTTGATAACTGTTTTGGGAAGATCTCGTGATAAGGCATCCAAGGATTTTTCGCCTGGAAATGGCCTTCAACTCCCAGTTTAGCCCAATCGTCCAGCTCCTGCTGAACATAGGCTGATGTTGTTCTAGCCTGCAGACCGAGCGAATTACCCGTCAGGTAAATACAATCACTGCCATCATGTTGCGGGATAAAAAACTTTTCCCTGAATTTCTTCAGCGGGTCTTTATCGTCCGATGTTTTTGCAAATTCAAGTGTATTTTGAAAATTCATATTAATAAATTTGAACGCATATCTTAATACTGGTTATGATGTATTATGAATTATGCCTGCGTCAATCATCGAAATCATAATAACCGGCGTTCTAATCTACAGTAGCAATCACTTTTAGTTCGATCGAAATAGGTGTCGGCAGACTTTTTACTTCCACAGTCGTCCGGCAGGCCTGGACCGAAGTAAAATAATCTGCATAAATCTTATTATAAATGGGAAAATCTTTTTTCATATTGGTCAGGAAGACGGTCACGTCAATGATCTTATCCCAACTGCTCCCACTGGCTTCCAGCACCGCCTTTACATTGGCAAAAACGGAATGACATTCAGCTTCGATATCATATTTCAAGATATTCCCTTCTTTATCCAACTCTAAACCCGGAATGGAATTGTCTTTCGGATTTCTTGGTCCGATACCGGATAGAAACAGGAGGTTGCCCACTTTTCTAGCGTGCGGATAAGCACCCAGTGGAGTTGATGCATTTGTTGTATTGATAATACCTGACATAATATTCAATCTATCAAAGTTCGATGCAAATATTCTTTGCCTCGGTAAAAAATCTTAGCGCTTCCCAACCACCCTCTCTTCCTACACCACTGTTCTTTAATCCGCCAAAAGGAGTTCTGAGGTCACGCAGTAGCCAGCAATTTACCCAAATGATACCAGCCTCCACTTTGGCTGCTACCCGGTTTGCTTTGGAAACATCCTGTGTCCAGATAGTGGCCGCCAGTCCATACTGTGTTGCGTTTGCCAGTTGTAATGCCTCTTCTTCTGTTTTAAACGATTGCAGGGTAACCACCGGTCCGAATATCTCCTCCTGGTTGGTCTGGCAATCGGGGCCTAATCCTGCGATAATGGTGGGCTCGATGAAATAACCATTGGCACAGCGGCCTTCCGGTCTTACCGCACGACCACCACACAATAGCTTCCCTCCCTCCTGTTTAGCTGTATCGATACTGCGCATGATCTTATCGAAATGAAGCTTGCTTACGATCGCACCCTGTTTGGATCCTTCGTCCAATGGATCACCGACTGATAGTGCAGTTGTTCTTTCTACAAATTCCTTTTTGAATTGCTCATATATGCTTTCTTCTATAAGAATACGACTGCTACATAAACAGATCTCGCCCTGGTTGGAAAAAGAAGAGCGGATCGTATCGGTCATCATTTTTTCCCAGTCGCAATCCGCAAAAATGATCGCGGGATTTTTGCCGCCGAGTTCCAGTGAAAGCTTTTTGAATTTCGGAGCAGCAATAGAAGCGATCCTTTCTCCTGCTCTTGTACTCCCGGTAAACGAGATCGCTTTTATATCGGGATGCTTCACAATGGCTTCCCCGGTAACGCTGCCCGTGCCATGTATAATATTCAGCACCCCTTCGGGCAGGCCCGCTGCTTTGCAGATCCTTGCCAGCAGGAAAGCCGTTACAGGCGTCACTTCCGAAGGTTTCGCGATCACACAGTTGCCTGCTGCCAGCGCGGGAGCTATTTTCCAGGTAAATAAATACAGGGGTAAATTCCAGGGAGAAATGCAGCCGACCACACCGATGGGTTGACGAAGCGTATAGTTCACCGCCTTGTTTTCCATGTGATGACTCTCGGTAGCGAAGTGCATGATACCGGTTGCGAAGAACCGGAAATTAGCAGACGCTCTTGGGATATCTATTTTTTTACTTAACCAGAGTGGTTTGCCGTTGTCATTTGTTTCTGCCAGTGCTAATTCATCCAGGTTCGCATCGATTAGTTCTGCAATACTATTGAGAACCTTGAATCTTTCCTCAACAGGGGTCGTACTCCATACGGTAAATGCTTTTTGCGCCGCCAGGACGGCTACATTCACATCTTTTTCGTTGGAGTCGGGTATCCTTCCACAAACTTCACCCGTTGCGGGATTGGTATTATCTATAAAATTCCCGCTCAGTGGCCCGATCAGGTTACCGCCGATATAATTTTCTAAGTGATATGGAATCTCAAGTTTCATGTTGCAATGGTTGCTAGTTGCTGGTTATTGGTTGCTTGTCATACCGGCGAAAGCCGGGACTGGTTGCTGGTACTTTCAGTTTGAAATCTCTTTACAGGTTGCCAGCAACAAACAACCCAGTAACAAGCAACTAGATACTTCCCGTTCTTCCCCCGTCCACCGGGATACTTACCCCATTCACATAAGAAGCCGCAGGTGATGCTAAAAAAGCCGCCACAACAGCGATCTCAGAGGCATCGGCAAACCGTTTCATCGGCACTTCTTCTTTCATATTCTGTTCTACAATATCCACCAGCACATTCCCTCTTCTTGCCGTGTTATCGATAATAGAAGAAAGCCGTTGCGTGGAAGTAAAACCTGGCAGCACGTTGTTGACCGTGATATTGAACTGGCCTAGTTCATTGGCCATGCTTTTCGCCCAACTTGCAACGGCCCCCCGGATGGTATTGGAAACGCCCAGGTTCTTCAGGGGAATCTTCACTGAAGTGGAAATAATATTGATGATGCGGCCGTAGCCCCTTTTTTTCATAGAAGGAACAACCGCCTGTGTGAGCAGATGATTACAGACCAGGTGCTGGTTGAATGTATCAATAAAAGCTTCAACCTCAGCATCGATGATCGGACCGCCTGCAGGTCCGCCGGTATTATTGATAAGAATATCTACGGAATGCTGCGCCACGTGAGCATCAATCACTTTTTTCAGTTCTTCCGGTTTGCTAAAATCCGCCACGATATAGCCATGTTGCTGTCGGAGAGCGATATCAAGGCTTTGTACAGCGGATTTCAGGGCATCCTCATTTCTCGCTACCAGCGTGCAACTGGCGCCGAGCAGGGCCAGCTCCTCCGCGATCGCCAGGCCGATCCCCTGGGTACTTCCGCAAACCACTGCATATTTTCCTTCCAGCGATAAATTCATGTACTCAAACCTACGCCAAAAAGTTGTAATTTTTCGACGTCTAACCAGGACTTAAACCTTAAACATTTTTAACCCACTTAAACCCTTTAAACTTTTTCAATATGGCCGTTATAGCTCCCTTCAACCTCAAAAAATGGATCGACGAAAACCGCGACATGCTGAAACCTCCTGTAGGTAACCAGTGTGTATATAAAGACGCGGAGAATTTTATCGTCATGGTCGTTGGCGGACCCAATGCCCGGAAGGATTACCATTTCAACGAGACCGAAGAACTCTATTACCAGGTGGAGGGCGATATCGTGGTAAAGATCATCGACAAGGGAGAATTCAAAGACATCCCCATCAAAGAAGGCGAAATATTTTTGTTGCCTCCAAAAACACCTCATTCACCTCAACGCGGACCGAATACCGTCGGACTGGTGATAGAAAAGAAAAGAGAAACGGAGGACGACGGCTTTATATGGTTCTGTGAAAATTGCGGCAATAAATTGTATGAGGAAACACTGCATGTGGATGATATTGTAAAACAACTTCCTCCTGTAATGAATCGTTTCTGGGAAGACAGCATGCACCGTACCTGTGAAAAATGCGGAACCGTGATGCAACCGCCGGTTAAACGATGAATTTAATATTGAATATTGAGGATTGAATATTGAGCACTTCATGCAGCATTAATATTAAATCTTCAATCTTCAATTATCAATATAATTATGAAGATCGACATACACACCCACATCATGCCGGAAAAAATGCCGAACTGGACCGAAAAGTTCGGCTATGGCGAATTCATTCACCTGGAACACCGCAATTGCGATGCCTGTATGATGAAGGGCGACAAAGTCTTCCGGGTAGTGGAAGAAAATGCCTACAAGCCTGAGCTAAGGTTAAAGCAAATGGAAGAAACGGAAGTAGGGGTACAGGTGCTTTCTACCATTCCTGTTTTGTTCAACTACTGGGCAAAGCCATTGGATGGCTACCAAACCTCCCGGTTCTTCAATGATCATATTGCAGAGACTGTCAGTAAAGAGCCCCACCATTTTATCGGCCTGGGCACCGTACCGATGCAGGATACAAAACTGGCCATAAAAGAGATGGAACGTTGTGTAAAAGAATTGAAAATGCCCGGTCTCGAGATCGGCACCAATATCAACGGAAAAAACCTTTCAGACAAAGAGTTTTTTCCTTTTTATGAAGCGGCGGAAGAATTGGGCTGCTCTTTGTTTGTTCATCCCTGGGAAATGATGGGCGAGACACAGATGGAAAAATACTGGCTTCCCTGGCTGGTGGGAATGCCGGGAGAAACAAGCCGGGCGATCTGCTCCATGATATTCGGCGGTGTTTTCCAGCAATACCCCAAACTAAGAGTAGCTTTTGCACATGGTGGTGGTTCATTCCCTTTCACGCTTGGAAGGATCGAACATGGGTTCAAGGTAAGACCTGACCTGGTAGCTGTTGACAATCCCGTCAACCCCCGTGATTACATAGGAAAATTCTGGATCGACAGCCTGGTACATGACAGGAAAGCTTTTGAATATATCCTGGACCTGATGGGCGAAGACAGTATCTGCCTCGGCAGTGATTATCCTTTTCCCCTTGGTGAACACAAACCCGGAAGACTCATCGAAAAAATGGACCTGGGCAAAAAGGCAACAAGAAAATTACTTTACAGGAATGCGCTGAAATGGCTGGGACTGGATGAGAAGAACCTGCCGGAGTTTTGATCCTACTCATTAAACAGATCGGGATAATCGGTAATGATCCCGTCGACTCCCAATAATTTTAAGGCTTCTATCTTCGCCTTATCATTCACCGTCCAGGGGATGACCTTTATTTTCTGCTGGTGACAGCTCTTCAATAATTTTTCGTTGACCAGTTTGTAAGCGGGGCTATAAATAGTTGGTATAAATCCCAATGCTTTTATTTGTTCTTCCAGGCTGCGCTTATCAAAATCCTCGATCAACATCGCTGTTTTTATTGCCGGGTAATGCTGGTGCAGGTATTGCAGGGTTCTGAAATCGAATGACTGGATGATCACCTGCTCTTCGATTCCTTTTTCTTTGATCACCGCCATCAGCAGTTCAACAAACTCAGCAGGTTCCGGCTGGAACACTTTATCAAATTCGGGGTTGCTTTTTGTTTCGATATTATAGTAAGGGAAAGGTCTTCTTCTCGTCATCATGGCTTTATTCACACTGTCGATCACATCCGAGAGCAGCGGTTTGGTCACTTTTAATTTTTGTTGACGGGGAAAACGCGGGTGAGGTTTCATCCCGACATCAAATGTTTGGGTCTGCTCATAGTCCATCCAGTAAATATTGTACTTCCGCTCCTCTCTTTCACCCATATAAGTTCCATCGGGCTTTGTCGTGATCTCCTGGCCGAACCATTGCTCGTGGGATAGAATTACTTTCTTGTCCCTGGTGATCACCACATCCATTTCAAGTGTAGTTATACCAAGATCAAGCGCCCTGAGCATGGCGGGGATCGTGTTTTCGGGCATCAGCCCCCGGCAACCACGATGACCCTGTTTATCAAATGCCCCCATACCACCTAAAGGGGGGGTTTGAGCAGTCTTTGTGTTCGAACAGGCCATAGCGAATACTAGTGTAATTAATGAGAAACCGTTTTTCATACAGGGAAAACTTTTGATTTTCTTTTCTCCATTATATCAGCAATCGTTTTTGCGTCATTGTCTTTTTGCTTCAGTTCCCGGATAATATTATCATAGCTTTTCTCGTCCCTGTCCTGGCTGAGTTTAAAAACATGATCCATGGAGGTTACTTCAATTTCAAATGGCACGATCGCTTTCATCAGCCGCTCAGTGTACTCCGGAGGCAAGTTATCAAAGACGGTTGTAGAAGCCGTATCATTATTCTCATAATACAAGGTGAGTCGTTTCAATATAGCTATCAACTCCTCCCCGTCTCCAAAACGGATAGTCCCTTTTGCATGAACACTCATATAGTTCCAGGTACTTGCCTGGTAAGGATTGCTATACCAGGTAGCGCTCACATAGATGTGGGGACCGGTAAATACGGTAAGCACATCCGGGTTTTGTTCAAATGCTTTGTGATGGTCCGTATTCCGCATTATGTGACCGGTAAGAAAAAGCTTTCCGTCCTTCTCATCGATAAATACAGGGATTTGCGTGGCCACGGGTTTGTTGGCCGCATCACTGCCTGCTAAAAAAGCAAAAGGATGTTCCCGGATAAATTGCATGATCTCTTCTGCATCCGGTTCTTTATAATAGGGAAGATTGTACACGGTAGACTATTTAAGATTGAAGATTGAATATTGAAGATTTAGAGATTAAGAAACAACCTCTTAAACTCTTTGAACTTTTTAAACCCTTAAACCTGCCAATCTGTTCTAAAGCAAGAGTTCTGTTATTCCCGGACTTCTGTCTTCGGTCTTCCGACTTCACACCGTTTCAGCGATCTTTTCCGCGGAGATATTGGCGTTCCGCATGGAAATGCTTCTTACTACATGTGCCGCAAATTCTTCAAATGCTTTCTTTGTTACAAGGTCATCACTCATCATGATAGGTATGCCCTGGTCGCCTCCTTCGCGGATACTCTGCACCAGTGGGATCTGGCCAAGGAATGGCAGGTCATACTCATCGGCTAAACGTTTACCACCATCCTTTCCAAAAATATAATACTTATTACCGGGTAACTCTGCCGGGGTAAAATAGCTCATGTTCTCCACCAGCCCGATCACCGGAACATTCAATTGTGCCTGGCCAAACATAGCGATCCCTTTTCTGGCATCGGCGAGGGCGACATCCTGTGGCGTGGTAACAATGATCGCACCGGTTACAGGAACGGTTTGCATCAGCGTCAAATGTATATCACCTGTACCAGGTGGCATATCTACCACAAGGTAATCGAGCTCATCCCAGTAAACATCGGTCACAAATTGCCGGATTGCGCTGCTGGCCATCGGTCCTCTCCAGACAACGGCATTTTTTTCATCCACAAGAAACCCAATACTGATCAGTTTTATTCCATACCGTTCCAATGGGGCGATCATGGGTTTTTCTGCTCCCACATCAATCATCATCGGGCGTTCTCCCCTTACTCCAAACATAATAGGTACACTTGGCCCGTAGATATCCGCATCCATCAATCCCACTTTAGCGCCACCCTGCGATATCGCCAATGCAAGGTTAGCGGCCACGGTCGATTTACCAACGCCACCCTTCCCGCTCACTACTGCGATGATATTTTTTACTTTAGGCAAAATGGTCTTTGCATCTGTTCTTTTTGTTGTTGTATTTGAAGTGAAATTCACGTTTACCACGGCCTCTTTATTGACCAGTATTTTGATGGCATTGGTACAGGCTGTCTGCATCATATCTTTCATCGGGCAGGCCGGCGTGGTGAGTACCAGTGTAAAAGAAACATTGTTCCCGTCAATGACAATATCCCTGATCATGTTCAGCGTCACCAGGTCCTTTCCGAGGTCGGGTTCCTGCACATTACTCAACGCTTCCAGTACTTTTTCCTTCGTCATTTTCCAAGTATTTGTTAAAATCTTTACAAGCAGCAAAGTTAACCAATACAAGGGGCAATTTGTTTTACGAAATCAGCAACTTGTGGTTATTTTTGGCGCAGTGAAGAAATTTTTACTTTATACAGGTATACTGCTTTTTATCCTCCCCAAAACTGCAAAAGCCCAGTTTGAAACTTCCCGTGATTCAGTCGTGCAATTATATGGTGTAGTGATGACGGCCGACAGCCTTGTAGGTGTCCCGGCGGTGAGTATCATGGTCAAAGGACAGAACCGCGGTACCATCTCGAATGCCCAGGGTGTGTTCTCGATCGTAGTATTAAAAGGCGACCAGGTGGAGTTCACGCACGTTACCTATAAACCAAAGACGATCACTATCCCCCGCAATCTTGAAGGCAACCAGTATAGCGTGGTGCAATTGATGGTAATAGATACGGTCTATCTTCCTGCTACGATCATCCGTTCCCGGCCGACAGCTGAACAGTTTGCAAGGGATTTCGTAAACAGCAAAGTACCGGATGATAATATTGAGGTAGCCCGCCAGAATACCAGTACCGCCAAACGCCGTGTGTTGCTGCGGACCGTTCCCGGCGACGCTGGTGAAGCCACGAAAATGCAATTCAATAAAATTGCTAACAGGGCTGTTTACCAGGGCCAGACCCCTCCGCAAAATATCTTCAACCCTGCCGCCTGGATGGAATTCATCGAGGCCTGGAAACGGGGAGACTTTAAAAATAAGAATTAAGAACGCTGCCATTGATGGAACTTCCGGTCTTTCCGTCTTCCCGACTTCCTATCTCCCCGACATCCAAACAACCAACTCAATCTGCGTACATTTGCTCCGACAAAGATCATTACAAGGAAAAATTAATCTTTATGGCATTTTCAGGAGGTATTTCAGTTATCGGCGCAGGCACCATGGGCAACGGTATTGCGCATGTATTTGCCCAGTCGGGTTTTAAGGTCACCATCGTCGATGTTTCACTGGCTCAACTCGACAAAGCCATTGCAACGATCGGCAAAAACCTGGACAGGATGATCGCCAAAGACCTTATCCGCAAGGAACTGAAGGAGGAGACCCTGGCGAATATTACCACCAGCTCTTCCCTGATCGATGGGGTGAAAAACGCTGCGCTGGTAATAGAAGCAGCCACAGAGAATGAAGAATTGAAATTGAATATTTTTGAACAACTCGATGTCTACGCTCCCAAAGAAGCCATACTAGCCACCAATACCTCGAGCATTTCCATTACAAAAATTGCGGCTGTTACAGGGCGAGCAGGCAAAGTGATCGGGATGCACTTTATGAACCCGGTGCCGGTCATGCGACTCGTGGAAATTATCAATGGATACGGCACAAAGAAAGAAGTGACCGATACCATTGTTGAACTCAGCAAACAATTGGGGAAAGTTCCCTGCGTTGTAAATGATTATCCCGGGTTTATTGCCAACCGCATCCTGATGCCGATGATCAATGAAGCTATCTATAGTTTATACGAAGGTGTGGCCGGGGTAGAGGAAATTGATACCGTAATGAAACTCGGGATGGCCCATCCCATGGGGCCGCTCCAGCTTGCTGACTTTATCGGCTTGGATGTTTGCTATTCGATATTAAGAGTATTACAGGATGGTTTTAGAACCTCTAAGTACGCCCCCTGTCCATTATTAGCAAATATGGTAGCGGCCGGTAAATTGGGTGTAAAAAGTGGGGAAGGGTTTTATACGTATAAAGCGGGGAGCAAGGAACTGGTGCCTGCCCGCCGGAGCTAGTGCGAAGCTGGGGTAAGCAACCGGTTCAAATGAATTAAAAAGCGAATCGAAACTGAAAGACTTAATAGACTGATTTTTCCGGGAATTGTCTTTTATCTGAGATCCTTGTTCATCAATAGTCTTCCTCCAGGCGGAAATAGGTATCGATCGTATCAGAAAATATTTTATCCGAGAGGGTAAGAACGGCGTTCTCCGGTTTTGGTGCAGCCAGCCCCTCCCCAATCAGCATGTCTTCATTTGTTATGACCCTTATCTCATCCCATAAACCCTCATCGATAAATGACTTTAATAATTTAGCACCACCTTCCACGAGCACACTCTGGATACTCAGCCCATAAAGAGCATCCAGTATCCCTTTTAACTGGTACCCCGTCTTTTTTAGCTGGTAATACCAAACTCTTTTTTTCTCGTTCAGCAATGACGCTGTCATATTCTCCGGCACCGTATGCTTTTGTGTGTTGAAAATGATCGTCGCCTGTTCCCCATTAAACACCCTGAGTGTGGCCGGCAACCGGAGATCCATATCGATCACCAATCTTATGGGCGATTTCCCCGGCCATAATCTTGAAGTCAGTTCCGGGTCATCCAGCAAGGCTGTATTCGTACCCACTAATATCGCAGCTTCCTCAGTGCGCCATTGATGCACCAACCTGTTTGAATACCCGTTAGTAATAAGCAACCTGTCCTGCCCCCCTATATCCCCCCTAAGGGGGGGCTTCAGGTGGGCTAATTTCCCGTCCCCCGTCTGCGCCCATTTAAGAATAATATATGGCCGTTGCTGTTTTTGAAAAGTAAAGAACCGTTTATTCAGTTTTTTACATTCATCAGCAAGCAGTCCGTCTGCAAGTTGCACGTCTACTCCCGCTGCCCTTAATTTTTCAATGCCTCTCCCATTTACTTCTTTGAAGGGATCCAGGCAACCGATAACGACCTTCGGAATTTTATACTGAATGATCAGGTCCGTGCAGGGGGGTGTTTTCCCGAAATGAGCGCAGGGTTCCAGGGATACGTATAAAGTTGAACGGTGAATTATATTGGTCAGGCCACTGAAAGTGGCCTGACCAATACATCTTACTTCAGCATGGGCTTCCCCATACTGCCGGTGCCAGCCTTCGCCGATGATTCGATCTTCGAATACCAGCACAGCTCCCACCATGGGATTTGGTGCTGTATGACCGCTCCCAAGTTTCGCCAACTCAAGACAGCGTAGCATATATTTGTGGCCGATAGTCAATGGTGAATATGTCGTAAAGATAATTCTTTAACATTAGCGCTCTCTATTCACGATTCACGACTCACGATTCACGATTCACGATGACAGTACAGGAAGCCACTTATTATTTATTGAACCAGCTACGAACTGCTTTCGGAGAAACAGAAGCATCCCAGATGACCGACTGGATAATGGAATACATTACCGGCTCCAAAAAAACGGAGCGGATGCTGTATAAGAACGCGGTGATGACGGAAAAGGAAGCAACACAAATAAAGGAATTCACCCTACGGATACTTGGTCAAGAACCGCTGCAATACGTATTAAATGAATCCTGGTTTTGCGGGCTGAAATTCTATGTTGACAGGAATGTATTAATCCCGAGACCTGAAACAGAGGAACTCGTGGAATGGATCATCAGTAACTGCAAATTCCCGGTAGATGAATTAAAGATATTGGATATCGGCTGCGGCAGCGGCTGTATTCCCATCACCCTGAAAAGAAGGATCCGCAAGGCGGAAGTATGGAGTTGTGATATTAGCGGGTCTGCATTAGCTGTTGCAGGTAAGAACGCGGCATCCCTCGGAACAGAAGTGAATTTTGTTGAAATGGATTTTCTTGACAAGGATTCCTGGAAAGTCCTCCCCTCCTTTGATATCATCGTCAGTAACCCGCCTTATGTTCCTGAAAAGGACAAAAGCTCCATGTCACCCAATATCCTGGCGAACGAACCGGCAACGGCGCTTTTTGTTCCGGATAATGATCCACTTGTTTTTTACAAAGCGATGGCTGAATTCGGCAAAGACCATCTTTCCGCAACAGGCAGTATTTATGCTGAGCTTCACGAAGAACTCGGAGAAGCAACCAGTAGATTATTCCAGGGTGCTGGTTATATAACAGAACTGAAAAAAGATATGCAGCAGAAAGACAGGATGATAAAAGCTGTTGACAGATAAAAACTAAAAGCTGATAGTTGGGTAAAATTTGGACTCTCTATGATCTGCCCAGAACCCCATCTTTTATCTATTCAACTTTTATCTTTTATCTCCTCTTACTAATCTATCCTCGCGACCACTTTTGCAGTGTCTTTCTTCGCGATCCGCATGATCCGGAAGACCTCGCCATAAAAAGCGGCGGTATCTGCATTGATCACCACAGTAGGTGTATCCACGAAAGCCTTATAACGCCTGATCTCTTTCCGTAGCAGGGAGTCGAATTGGCTGGATTCGATCTTCGTCGTGCCAATATAATACTGCTGGTCTTTATCGATAGATACCATGATATTCTGCTTGGCTTTGGTATCCTTGGTTCCCCTTGGCAGACCAACTTTTACCACGTTCGGGTTTGCGAGGGTAGCCACGATCAGGAAGAACATCAGCAGGATGAAGAGGATATCGTTCAGCGAATCTGTGAAGACCTCTGAAGTTTCTCCTTTATGTTTTTTTCTGAATTTCATCGGGTACTGGTTTAGCGGGTGGGCTCCTGTAATATATCAAGGAAATCAGATGAAGCGGCTTCCATTTTATTGGAGGTCTTATCGATCTGTGTGTTCAGGTAGCTATAAGCAAGGTAAGCGCCTAACCCGATCACAAGACCGGTGATGGAAGTGATCAGCTTGGTATAGATACCCCCGGCGATCGTACCTACTTCAAATTCATTGGTGCTGGTGATGCGGGAGAAAAGCTGCATCAGTCCCACCAGGGTACCTACGAAACCAAAAATAGGAGCTGCTTTGGAAACAACTGATAATACACCGAGGTTCTTCTCCAGTTTGTACATCTCCAGCGTACCCACATTATCCATGCTTTTTTCGATGCTGTCAATCGGCTTGCCGATCCGCTGGATACCTTTGTCAATGATCCGGGCAACGGGGGTATTGTTGTTCTTCGCAAAATTGCGGGCGGCCGTGATATTGCCGCTGACAATATTATCCCGTATAATATTCATGAAATTGGCGTCGATCTTCGCGGCATTCCGGATAGCAATGGTACGTTCCGCGAAAACATAAACGGCGAGTAATAACATAATGGCGAGGGGGATCATGATCCATCCGCCCATTTTCAGCAATTCAAAAAAACTTAAGGTTCCATCATGGTTGCTGTCTCCTGCGGCATACGTTGTTACCTGTGTTACCGTGTCCGCGATCTGTAAAAAGTCGATCATAGATTAGTTTGTTGGGTGTAAAAGTAGGTGTTGACTATTAATTTGTTTTTGACTGGTTATCAACATCTGTGATAACGTTTCCTTGAACGAGAAAAATAATGCCACGTTGTATGAGGCGGGTAAGTTTTAGAGTTCTTTAACAGCCAAATAAAACTAAAAAGACCCCGGAATTGTTTTCACGGGGTCCTGTAATTCAGTGCTGGCATGGGTTCTGTTAGCTTTTTACTCCTGCCTGTTTTACCATCAGGGCTTGTATCTGTTTCATGGTCATCTCCATTCCGTCGGGACTGCCATCCAGGAAAATAACATTGCCCTTTCCATACTCCGCAAAGTTCTTAATGGCTTCTGTCCACATGCTGAAAAGGATCACGTTCGTATCCAGGTTGGCCTGTTTCATTTGCTCAGCGGCCTCGGTCATACCTTTTGCCACTTCCTGGCGGAACAGCGCCACACCCTGTCCACGCAGTCTCGCTGCTTCTTTTTCGGCTTCCGCGGAGATCTTTATGGCGTTTCCTTCCGCCTCGGCAGATTTTGTCTTCGTGATCAGCAAAGCCTGGCCCTCATTTTCAGCAGCAGCCTTCAGGTTGTTGGAGGCAACCACCTTACTCATGGAGTCGAGGATCACTTTATCAAACGTAATATCGTTGATCTGGAGGTCCTGTAAATGATATCCCCAGGTCTCCAGGGTATGATCGATCTCCGCTTTTACATATTCCACGATCTCTTTGCGCAAACCGAGTATCTCTGCCTGTTTTTTGGTAGCCACAAAAGAACGGATATTCCCTTCGATCGTTCTGATCAATGCCTGCATAAGGTCTTTATCCGCAAAGAATTTGAACGCCACTTTTTTGATCGTTTCCTCTTCGGCATTCTGCACTGAATAAAGCAGCATGCTTTTAAAATATACATTGGCCTGGTCAGCTGTTACCGCCTGGAATTCCAGTTCCACCGAACGGTTCTGGATAGACACTTTCCGCGCCACCGATTCCAGGATAGGAATTTTCATATTCAATCCCGGCCGGGCAATTCTCCGGTATTTACCAAACATGGTGATAACACCGATAAAACCCTGGTTGACCGTGAACAGGGACCCAAAGAAAATGATGACCGCAACGATCACCCACCAGTACTCGGCAAGCCATTTGGAGAAGTCCATAGATAATAATTTAAAGCAATGTACGATTAACTTTTTTCTTCGCAGATCATGGCCAGGTGGACCATTGTTTCAACGGCCCTGTTCATATCCTGCACACTGATGAACTCCAGTTTGGAATGGATCGCCTGTTCCCCTGCAAACAGGTTGGGACAGGGCAGACCCATAAAGGACAGGCGGCTGCCATCCGTTCCGCCACGGATACTTTCCATCTTCAGGGTAAGCCCCGCCCGGGCAATGGCATCTTTTGCATATTCCACCACATCCGGGTTCCGATCCAGTACTTCTTTCATATTGCGGTATTGTTCCGTTACGATGAACTCAAAACTTGCCTTCGGGTAGGTCCGCATCCGTTCTTCGATCTGCGTCCTCAGGTAATCTTCTTTTTTTACAAGTCCATCTGTATCAAAATCACGGATAATAAAATCGATCGTGCATTTCTCAGCGATTCCTTCCAGTCTTACCGGGTGGATAAATCCCCTTTTTCCTTCGGTAGATTCTGGTGAAAGCCGGTCTTTGGGTAAAGCGGCCAGCACCTCACCCGCAATTTTCATCGCGTTGATCATTTTATCTTTCGCATAACCCGGGTGAGCGATCACTCCATGAATGATCACCTGCACGGCATCAGCACTAAAGGTCTCATCTTCCAGCGAGCCCAGTTCTCCTCCATCAAGTGTGTATCCGAAATCAGCACCCAATTTTTTAAGATCTACTTTGGCAGTTCCTTTCCCAACTTCTTCATCCGGTGTAAACAAGATCTTTATTTCACCATGCCTGACTTGCTTATTGCCCATCAGGAAATTGGCAAGGTCCATAATTTCGGCCACCCCTGCTTTGTCATCAGCGCCGAGCAAAGTATTACCGGAAGCAGTGATGATATCGTTACCGAGCTGGGTCTTCAGGTAGGGGTACTCACTCATTCTTAATACCTGGGTTTTATCATCTGGGAGGATGATATCCTCTCCCTGGTAATTTTTATGGAGCAGTGGTTTGACATTTGTGCCGCTGCAATCGGGAGCGGTATCTACATGCGCACAGAAACAAATAACCGGCGCTTTCTTGTCTGATGTTGAAGGAATCGTGGCGTACACATAGCCAAACTCATCCATGTGGGCATCTGCGATACCCATTTTTTTCAGCTCCTCAGCCAGCAACCTGCTTAGATCTTTTTGTTTTTCCGTGCTGGGATTAGATGAGGATAAGGGGTCACTTTGCGTATCGATCTGCACGTATCGCTGGAACCGCTCTGCCGCAGTAAAGGAGTAGTTTTGAAACATTTTTTTCTTTTAGGGGTATCGAATATACAGCAAAAGAAAATGGTTCAGGGAGAAACCTTGAACCATAGAACATCTTTAACCTTTTGAACCTCTTGAACCTTTTAAACCCTTTAAACCTCTTAAACTTCTCCCACCTTTCAAGGCATGATGATTAGCGGTTTGCCGCCAACGATCTCTACGAGTTCAAGATCAAATACCAGGTCCTGCCCCGCGAGTGGGTGGTTGGCATCCAGCATCACACTGTTCTCCTTTATTTCCACGATCGAAACCTGGAACTGCTGTCCTTCCTGGTCACTCATCATCAGGGGTATACCTATTTCTATTTCCATATCCTCGGGAAAACGGTCTTTGGGCATTTCGATGACCATTTCCGGATTCCTGGCACCGTATGCTTCGTTGTATGGGATATTGATCGTTTTCTTTTCGCCGACGGCCATGCCTGTTACACCATCGTCAAATCCTTTTATTACCATACCACTCCCTACCTCGAATTCGAGAGGTTCCCTGCCGGCGGAAGAGTCAAATGTCTCTCCGGAAGTTAATTTACCATGGTAATGTACTTTTACTTTATCGCCGCTTTTTACCTGTGCCATTTCAATTTTTTGGGTTTAAATTGTAAAAAAACAGGGCCACAAGGTAGCGCAAAACCCGCAATGCAACCGTTTAAATATTTAAAGCTGTCTGAATAAATATTTTCTGTACTTTGAAATCAGCTAAAAGAGTTTTAATGAAAATTTTCAACACCCTGTTCTCCCTGTTACTCGCGGCCAATTGCTGCCTTGCCCAAACACCTGTTCCGCCTCCCCGGTCGAATGAAGACACAAAACTGTTGTCGGGCGCCGACAGGATCAATGTCTACCTGCCTTTGATTAAAGGAAGGACCGTCGGGATCTTTGCCAACCAGACATCCATGGTCGGCAATACCCATCTTGTGGACACGCTGCGAAAACTGGGCATCGATATCAAAGTCATTTTCGGGCCCGAACATGGATTCCGTGGTACGGCTGATGCGGGAGAGAAAGTAGGTAATTATACCGATGAAAAAACCGGCATCCCTGTGGTTTCCCTGTATGGAAGCAAGCGAAGACCTTCTGCAGAAGATGTAAAGGGAGTTGATATACTTATTTTCGATATCCAGGATGTGGGTGTTCGTTTCTATACATTTATTTCTTCGCTGGAAGAATTCATGGAAGCAGCGATGGAACTGGAAAAACCACTGATGATACTGGACCGTCCCAATCCAAATGGTCACTATGTTGATGGCCCGGTGCTCGACCTGAAATACCGTTCCTTCGTAGGCCGGCAGACTATTCCAATCGTGTATGGAATGACCATTGCCGAATATGCATTCATGATAGCAGGTGAAAAATGGCTGAGTGAGAAAGCCAATGCTAAATATGCCTATTATAAAACAGCAGGAAATTCAGTGGACACGCCTTTTCATTTCCAGGTGATCAAATGCAAAGGTTATGACCATAAGACAAAATATGTGCTGCCTGTAAAACCTTCTCCCAATCTTCCGAATATCCAGTCCATTTATTTATATCCTTCCACTTGCTTTTTTGAAGGCACGGTATTGAGTGAAGGAAGAGGCACCAACAAACCCTTCCAGGTATTTGGCCATCCTTCCCTGCCAAAAGATCTCTATTCCTTTACACCCAACCCCAATGAAGGAGCAAAGAATTCGAAATTATACGGCCAGCTCTGTTACGGCTGGGATCTTTCGGGCAAAGCAGAGGATGTACTGAAAAAAGTGGATAATAAAGTGCAGCTAAAATGGCTGATGGAAGCGTATAAACTTTTCCCGGAAAAAGATAAATTTTTCCTCCTGCCCAAATCCGGTAAGATGGAAGATTCTTTTTTTGATAAGCTGGCCGGCAATAATGAACTCTGGCAGCAAATCAAAGATGGTAAAAACGAGGCTGAAATAAGGGCTGGTTGGGAACCCAAACTGTCGGAGTTCAAAAAAATCCGGAAAAAATACCTGCTGTACGATGACTTTGAATAAACGCTTACTTTTAAGTATGCGCTGTTGGAATATTCTTATGTTGCGATCCGGGACCACTTGAATCCTCTGCTGACCTGGTGGAAATGATTTTTCGTTAATTAAATCTTTATACCATGCCTGTACTGCAACAAAAAAAACTCAGCAAAAAACTGCTTCTCCCGTTGTTCCTTCTTTTTATTGGAACTAACTCTTTTGCTTTCGATACCTGGTGGCATGCGGAGTGCACACGGAAAGCTATGACAGCAAATGGATTCTCCGCCGATGCCCGTTTAGCTACACAGGTCTCCAATTACCTGACGGATTTCCTTGCGGTCCTGAATATGCCCAATGAAGAACTGACCAAGGTGGGAATCCAGGCGATCCGTTTCCGCAGCGACCATTCCTATGATTTCCTGCACTTTGATGCCGTGTTCACCGAAGCAGATATTGAAAAGAACTGGGAGCTGATCCTTAACAATACCATCCAGGCATTAAAAAAGTATTCCGCGGGCAACCTAACCGAACCGGGTTTCAGGCTCATCATTTTCTACAATATCATCGGGGCGAGCTTGCATGCTATACAGGATTTTTATTCGCATTCCAATTGGGTAAATCTTTATATCAAGCAAAACAGCAGTCCTGTCCCCACCTGGTTCGATGTTGCCCCGGCAGACAGGCAAAAATTAAACCTGTATACCGGTATTTATCAAAAACCTTTCAATGGTCATGTACCGCATGATCAATTAAACAAGGATTGTTCTACCCGGGAATACAATAAAGAAGCAGTGGAAGCAGCAGAGCGGGCTTCGATCGACTGGGTAAAAAGACTGGTTGACTCAGTACCTTCCGTTCCCTGGGGTGAGTTAAAAGCCTACTCCATACAGGGGGATATGATCCTGAAAAAATTCCTGACAAAACTCGATGCGACCTTTCTTACTTCCAGCTCTATTGCCGGGGGGCATTTTGATGGAGACCAGCCAGCCAAAAGAGTTTTTAGCCAGGATGGGACCAAAGAAAAAGTGCAGGCGATATATGCACTGCAGGCGACCCTTGGAGAATATACCAATAATATGGCCATTGCCTCCAATAAATACAAATTACCTACGCCGTATTGGTCAGGTTTTATGGGCTATAATATCACGTACGATCTTGCAAAGGGTTTGTTGCTGAACAATCAAAAATATAGTCCTCCCCGTTAAGCCAACATAACAGCCGTTAATTTTCATTTATCTTCGCAGGCATAAGCCCCCGGCAGTTTAATGGGGGCTTTGAATTTCAGGATGGCAGAAAAAGATTTTAAAAATTTGCGGATCGTTTTCATGGGTACCCCCGAATTTGCCGTGGCTTCACTGGATGCTTTGATAAAGGAAGAATGCAATATCGTGGGAGTTGTTACAGCTCCGGATAAACCCGGCGGTAGAGGCCTGCAATTGCAACAAACAGCGGTGAAAAAATATGCCGTCGAAAATGGCCTGCATATCCTGCAACCCGAAAAATTAAAAGACCCGGCATTCCTTGAAGAATTACGAGCCTTACAAGCAGACCTGCAGGTCATCGTTGCGTTCCGTATGCTTCCCGAGATTGTGTGGAATATGCCGCCCATGGGTTCCGTTAACCTGCACGGATCCTTGCTGCCTCAATACCGCGGCGCCGCCCCGATCAACTGGGCGGTTATCAATGGTGAAAAAGAAACTGGCGTGACTACTTTCAAGCTAAAACACGAAATAGACACGGGGGATATCCTGCTCCAGGAAAGCTTTCCTATCGGCGAGAATGATGACGCCGGCAATGTGCATGATAAAATGAAAGAGATAGGGGCTTTCTTATTGGTAAAAACAGTAAAAGGTATTGCAGACCAAACATTGAAAGAGGTGGCACAAGAAAATATTCAATCTTCAATAGTAAATATTCAATCAGCGCTCAAACACGCCCCCAAGATCCATACCGACACCTGCCGGATCAACTGGAGCCAGCCGGTGGAATCCGTTTACAACCATGTACGTGGCTTAAGCCCCTACCCTGCTGCATTTATTGTGATGAACGAAAAAATGCTAAAGATCTATAAAGCAAAAAAAGAGATCATTGCGCCAACACATACAGAGGGTGAATATGAAACGGATGGAAAATCGTTTTTAAAATTTGCCTGTGCCAATGGCTATCTTCATTTGCTGGAGGTACAACTGGAAGGAAAAAAGAAAATGAGTATTGGTGATTTCCTGAGAGGTTACCGCTCCGGTGAGCCTGGGAGCAAGTAATGGCGGTGAAACCGATCGAAGATACAACAGTTGAAAACATACCTGCCGGCAGGCAGGTTCTACTGCTCATCCCTGTTCGGTCAGCCCGAACTGCAGCTGATATTGAGATGTGCATTAGTATCTATTCGTCAGCCAGCATAGAAGAAAACTGCCTGCTAGCGGAAGTATTATGGAGGAGCTACATAATCTTCTCTTTAATATTTTTCTTCAATCAATTTTATCAGTCTCTCTGTTCGGGGTAAGTAGTTCTCCTCAATATTTTTTGCCTGTACAAGTTCAAGGCCGTACATCATTGTTAAAGACTCCAGATATTTGTTCAGATCTTGCGGCGTATAATTCATCAAGGGAGGATTCCCGTCAAACCGAACCAATTTATAAGGCCTTCTCTGTACCATCTGTTGTAAGATATAACTATCAAAAATTAGATTAGAATTCTGGGAAACAGCTAAATGTCTTTGATTTAGCAACTCTCTTGATTCATCCAGGTACTTTAACCTTTGATAATATGTTGTGACACTATCCGCTACATTATCTTGCCTGATCAAACGAAGATTGCCTGAGTTTTTCATTTGGTCAAACGTCCTGCTATTATACCAAAGGCGATAATAGGCGAATAACACTTCCCGGCCTTTGAAGTAAATTTCTGTTGTATTCGACTTGTTGCCAGTTTTCAATAAAGCAAATATTGAATCAATTATATCAGCATTGTTATTAAATCGATTTACTGCTAAGCGAAAAGCGGCGGTATCCGACCGAAGGTCTTGCAGTAGCGATGCCATGTATTCATCCTCCCGATGATGTTCAATGGTTTTCTCCAATTTATATTCTGCTAAAAATCCGCAGAATACAGCAAAAAAAAGCATGAAGAATTGAAAAAGATACTGTCTCCATTTTTTGTCATGATTAACATGACCATGATGATGCACTTCCATACCAGTTTCTTTTTTCTAATTGAGGTGAAGTAGTATAGGGTTCGTTCGACTTATTGCCGCTAACGTTTGTATTCTCGAATATACGAACATTGAATTTTTGAAGGATGGAGAATTGTTTGCTTGGCTTTCAATTATTTAGATTGTATTACGCAAGATTTTTGAGCCCTTTTAAAAGTTGCGACAATACAGCCAGCAAACAACTAGTAATTCACTTTCACAATGAACTTATCCTGTTCAGTAATGACCAGCGCCGCAGCACCCGCATTGCTGATCCGGATATTCAGCCCTTCGTTCTGGCGGATACCACTCATTTCGCCCAGCACTTTGGCATAAATAGTCCTGTTATTACTGGGGTTGGTAATCCGCACGATGGTGCCGGGCGGCACTTTATCGATCAGCAAGTAATATTTCGCGTCTTCCCAGCCACTGGTTGTTTTAAAAACACCGGATGTAACCGTCTCATTCTTTGAAACCGGGTTGGTCCTGACCTGTTTTTCAAAATGCGTTTTAAAATAACCCTGTTCAGGCGGAACAACCGTGTTCTCTTTTACCACAACAGGCTCAGGTTTTTTCTTCTCTTCTTTTTTCTCTGCTTTCTCTTCCGCTTCGGCTTCTTTCTCCTCTGCCTTCTTTTCGTCCTTTGTCAGTGGGGGGTCGGGCACCACAGTTTTCTCCTCCACTTTGGCAACAGGCTCTTCCTGTTTTGGTTTAAAATTGATTGTCACCGAAGGCATCTCCTTACTCTGCAAAAAACCAATGATGATCCGGGAATCTTTCTTCAACTGATCACTTGCAAGATCATTCCAACCTCTCAGGTTTGCCAGCGATACCTTGTTATGCTTGTTACTTACGGTCATTAATCCTTCCTGTTCACCCACTTTATAGTAGACCGGTGTGCCACTGTTCCCTTGCTGGGTAAAATTCGTGTCGGTAAGCGGGACCCGGAGTTTTTGGTCGATGAGGAGACCTTTACTAAGATCCAGTTTATTAAAAGCGGCCAGGTATTTTGCGCTCACATTATAGTGGCGGCCGATGGCAAAAAAGCTTTCCTTCGGGGCTACTTTATGCTCCAGGTATAAGCCTTTGTCGCTGTTTTTCACGAACAGGTTTGCTTTTTGAGCAAACAGTGACTGCGCAAAGACGAAAAACAGGAAAATAGAAAGGAGGGAACGTTTCATACCATGGATTTGCTACAAAGATGTGGTTTTTTTGTTTTTAATGACGGATCAGTTATTCTTTAATATCCTCATGGCTTTTGGATAGTAGTTATTGATACGGTTGGGCAATGCATTGATCCATCCAAGCGGATGCTCCTTATAAGTGACCATCTGCCAGCCTTTGTTGGAAGGAATCATCCCCAGTTCTTTCTTCTGCAGGTAGTTGATCGCCCCGGGCAGTTCCAGGGGAGTTCTTTCAACAAGTGGACTGGTAGCGAGGCTCATTGCAAGCGAATGGGCAGGTACCAGTTTATCACGGACCAGTTCTCCGATAAGAATACCCGAGTAGCCCACCCTGAGTCTTTCCAGCAGGAAAGCCATATCATTCACGAGTGCTGCGGGCCAGGCGTAGACAGTGTTCAGGTGTTTTAAGAAAAACCTCTCTTCTGTAACAATCCATTTCTCAACGATCTTGATTTCATTTTTCTCCAGCCGGACAGGAAAAGCCCTGGGAGTGTTTCGCGATGCTGTCCCGGGTTCTTTTTTTTGAAAACAAGCCAGGAAGAATCCTTCCCCTTTTACTTTATCAGGCCAGAAACGATAACCCCCACCCGAGCTGGTTATTCCCCATCCCTTTTCTATTGATAATTGAATATTGCGTATTGAATATTGTTCTTCCAGCCATTTACAAATATCCTCATCTTCTTCTTCGGAATAAGAACAGGTAGAATAGATCAATATCCCGTCTTCTTTTAAAGCAGGCCAGATATCCGCGAGGATTCTTTGCTGCCGTTGTGAACATAGCGCCACATTATTTTCGCTCCACTCCCCGATCGCTTCGGGGTCACGACGGAAAAGACCGCTGCCGCTGCAGGGTGCATCCACGACAATTACATCAAAATAGTTTTCGAGTATCGAAAAATCCTTCGGGTCGTTACTCGTAACGAGCACGTTCTCTGCGCCCCATTTAATGATATTATCTTCCAGGATTTTCGCACGCGAACGGATGGTCTCGTTGCTCACCAGCAAACTATCTTTTGAAATGAGCGACTGGATATGGGTTGATTTACCCCCGGGGGCTGCGCAAAGATCAAGTACCCGCAATGGTTTCGACAGGTCAGTGGTTTGTTTCAAAACCTGCTCCAGGAACATGCTGCTGGCTTCCTGCACATAATAGGTACCGGCATGGAAAAGTGGGTCAAAGGTGAAAGAAGGACGTTCGTAAAGATAAAATCCGTTTGCTGCCCATGGAATGGGCTCCCCTGAATCCCCTCCCAGGCAGTGGACTTCCGGGTATTGTAATATTTTGGAAGGGTTTATTCTTATCGAAGTTACCTGTTCTCCGGATGAATGCAGTTTTTCAAAAGCAATTTTTTCAAAGCCGCTTATACCTTTTAAAGCGTCAATTAATTTTCCGGGGAGTGTCACAGGAGCAATACTATCTTTATTTGATGATCGTAAAATCAAAAATCGTTGTGCCGGCAAAAAAATTAGATGAAACTTCTGCTGTATAGGATTCTTTTGTTACTGAAAGTATCTTTACATACAACAACTGGTCGGAGGAGACCCCGGGAACCTCTCCTTTTATCACTTTTGGTTTTGACAGTTCATAGGTGCACGGCGAAGTCCATTTCACATCAAATTCCATTTTAATTCCTTGCGCGGTACTTTCTTCGACCTGCTTGTCCTTTTTTCTATAGATCATTGTCACAAATTCCTCGCCCCCGATATTCAAAACAGACCTGAAAGTACCTGTCCTGATCGTTTTGCATTCTTTCTCTTCCTGGGCATTTACAGCAAGGAATACAAGAAGAAAATTCAGGAGTAAAACAAATTGCTTCATACTAAAGGTTCTTTATTTCCCCGATCAGGTCCTGCAGCACTTTTTTCGCGTCACCAAACAACATCGAAGTTTTGGGTTGGAAGAACAGGTCGTTCTCGATACCTGCATAACCGGGTTTCATGCTTCGTTTGTTGACGATCACATTTTTGGCCAGTTCCACATCAAGTATAGGCATTCCGTATATCGGAGAAGCGGGGTCTGTTTTGGCTGCGGGATTTACCACATCATTGGCGCCCAATATCAATACTACATCCGTACTGGGAAATTCATCATTGGCCTGTTCCATCTCCAGCAATTTCTCATAAGACACGTCCGCTTCGGCCAGTAATACGTTCATGTGTCCGGGCATACGTCCCGCTACGGGGTGGATCGCATATTTAACCTCAACACCTTTGTTTTCCAACAATTTTTCGAGCTCATGACAGGCATGCTGGGCCTGGGCTACCGCTAATCCATAACCCGGGACGATATACACCCGGTTGGCATAACTCATCACCATGGCGGAATCGCTCAGGCTGATCTCTTTATAATGTCCCTGTTCCTTTGATCCTGCGGGTCCTGCTTTGGCAGTAGCACCGAAGGAACCGATCAATACATTGGCCAGCGATCGGTTCATGGCTTTGCACATCAGTATCGTGAGCAAGGTACCTGCTGCTCCTACGAGTATGCCACCGGTGAGCATAACTTTGTTATCATATAAGAAACCACCACAGGCGGCCGCTACACCGGTAAACGAGTTCAATAAGGAGATCACCACCGGCATATCGGCGCCCCCGATCGGGAACACAAAGAAGATACCATATAATAAGGACAAAGCAAAAATGGCATAGAAGATCATTTTTGCCTGTGCCGGGCTCCAGCCGATAAGGTAAGTAGCCAACGCCACGATCACAACAAGCAATAAAATATTGAAGATATGCTGACCCTTAAAGGAAAAGTCTTTCACTTTCCCATTCAATTTACCCCAGGCGACCATACTACCGGCGAATGAAATTGAGCCGATGATCAGCCCCAGCAATATTATTAAAATGATGCCAACGGGAAGTGCATCATGGGAAGCATGGAGCAGGTGATTAAATTCCACAATAGAGATCAACGCAGCGCAAGCACCCCCCATTCCATTAAACATACTCACCATTTCCGGCATCGCCGTCATCTTTACTTTTTTGGCGGCCAGTGTCCCGATGATAGCTCCTACAGCAATACCTCCGAATATCCACCCGTAATTGCCCAGCTTCTGTCCACCTTCTTCATATAAGAAAATAGTTCCGACAATAGCGATGACCATGCCGCCAGCAGCGATCAGGTTTCCCTTTCTTGCGGTAGCAGGATTGGAAAGCATTTTAAGCCCGAGGATAAAAGTGACCGAGCCGATAAGATAACAAATGGTAAGAATATTAAACTCCATAAAAGCCCCTCCAAACCTCCCCTTAGGGGAGGCTTATCACTTGCAACCAGGGTCGAAGTGAATTTTTGTTTTGATATTTTTAAAAGAGTAAAAACCTTTTGCCCTGACAGGATCTTCCTAAAGCCCCTCCTTTGGAGGGGTTTGGGGAGGCCTTTTCTTCTTAAACATTTCCAGCATCCTGTCTGTCACCACGAATCCACCCACCACGTTCAGTGTTCCCACGATCACCGCGAGGAAACCCAGCACCAACGCCAGGTAATTATCACTCTCCGCCTTACCCATTACGATAATGGCCCCGATGATGACCACCCCGTGTATTGCGTTGGCGCCACTCATCAGGGGAGTATGCAATACACTGGGTACCCGCCCGATCACTTCAATACCGACGAAGATCATCAGGATCACGATATAGATCATCTGCTGGTTTGCCGTGATCCAATTCAGTACTGAGTCCATAATTTACTATTTTGAAATTGTTGAATTGGAAAATTTCGAAATTTCCTTCCCCGATCAAATCCGGGATTACTTTCAATTTTATTTTACTCTTTCATTCGTTATTGCTCCGTCGTGTGTTATACAACTTCCCTTCACCAGGTCATCTTCCCAGTTCAAATTGACAGCGCCTTCCTTCGAAATGATCAGTTGTAAAAAATTCAATACGTTCTTCCCGTATAATTTGCTGGCATCACTGGGCATGGTCGATTGCAAACTGGAATTACCAATAATGCTTACTCCGTTATACTGAACCGTTTCATTATTTTTTGTAACAGGAGTATTTCCACCGGTAGCCGCAGCCAGGTCAATAATGACCGAGCCATTGCGCATGGCTTTGATCATCTCTTCCGTGATCAGTATCGGTGCTTTTTTACCGGGTATCTGCGCAGTGGTGATCACAATGTCTGCTTTAGCGATGCTTGCGGCGATCTTTGCTTTTTGCCGTTGCATAAAATCTTCTGACTGTTCCACTGCGTATCCGCCTGCCTTGCTCGCATCTGCGGCGCCTTCTACTTCAATGAATTTTGCGCCAAGGCTCATCACTTCTTCTTTTACTGCTGGTCTTGTATCAAACACTTCCACCACCGATCCCAATCTTTTGGCCGTCGCGATAGCCTGTAAACCCGCCACCCCGGCGCCCAGTATCAGCACTTTTGCCGGCGCGATGCTTCCGGCGGCTGTCATGAACATGGGAAAATACCTTCCGTAAGAATTCGCTGCTGTCAACACTGCTTTATACCCGGCGATATTCGCTTGTGAGCTTAGCACATCCATTGACTGTGCCCTTGTGGTACGGGGCAGCATATCGAGTGAGAAAGATGTAAGTCCTGCCACCGACCATTGCTGCATAGCTTCCTTATTGAACAACGGTTGAAAAACACCGATCAACACTTTTGAACGCAGGTTATTTATTTCGGATGTTTCGGGGGCATGAATGCTTAAAATAATATCAGCAGCGCCCAGTACTTCCTGCCTGGATTTGATCAGCGCCCCTGTTTTTTCATAATCATTATTGCTGCAAAAGGCTTTTTCACCGGCACCGGCTTCCACCATCACGGTGATGTCTTTTTTGGTGAGTGTAGCAACCGCTTCTGCCAGAAGCGAGACTCTTGTTTCATGGGTGGGTTCCTTGAGCAGTCCGATCGTCATGCAGGTTATTAATTTTCGTCGGGAAGATATGTTAAAAGCTTAAAACCGGATGCTAAAATGCTGTTTTTCCCGGAATTCCTGCCGGAAAAACACGATGCCGATATGAAAAAGATCAACGCTGCAGCGGGTCTCCGGGTGTTCCCGGATCGTTTTCCAAGCCTGCTCCATTTCTGCGCTCCAATGAATATCATCAAAGATCAGGACAGAATCCTGCGTGGTTTTGGGAAGCAGTTGAAGAAAATATCTTAGGGTTGGTTCCTGCCGGTGGTTGCCATCGATGAAGGCAAGGTCCACAGACAACAGACCACGGATGACAGAAGATAGAACCTCGTCGAAATTTCCTTCTTCTATACCGACATTCTCTATCCCTAATCTCCTGAAATTCCTTGTTGCGACAGCCGCTACTTCAGTAGCGCCTTCCAGGGTGATGATCCTTGCAGCTGGATTCCCCAGGGATAAATAAGAAGTTGTGATGCCGAGAGAAGTTCCAAGCTCCAGGATGGTTGGAGGCTGGTATTCTTTTACCATCCTGTATAATAATTGTCCGAATTTTTTTGGCTTGGCCGAATTCTTCGCGATCGACGATATTGAACGCCTGGTTGATCTTCCCATTGAAGAACCCGCCCCCATATCTTCAATCGTTAACACTGTTTCATCATTCAACTGTTCTTCCCGCAGTTTTTCCACTTCAGTATAGTCGGGATAGTGTTGCCGGTCGTTCAGGATACTTGTGATAAAGTGAAAGATAAAAGGAGAATGTGTCCCGTGGCCTTTGCCATTAGAAGAAGAAAGATAATGCCTGCAGTATTTTAACGCAAGTTGCCAGGGGGAGTACATAGTTGAAAATTAGAAATAAGTCCCGGCTTTCGGCGGGATGACAAAGGTGAGTTCTTTCTGATTCTCTTTTTATTTCTGATATTCAAATCCGCTCCCATGTCTGGAAAGAGTAATTATAGGCATTTTTTTCATCCGCTTCATGGTTTTGCTGGCTGACCAGCCACCATTTCCTGGGATCCAGTGCGGGGAAAAAAGTATCTGCTTCAGGAGTGGCTTCCACACGGGTGAGATAGATCCGCGAAGCTTTTTCAAAAAGTGCTTTATAGATCTCTCCACCCCCTATCACCATCACTTCCTTGGCATCTGTCTGCCGTGCAACAAATAAAGCATCCTCGATCTTTTGAACGGCTACCGTTCCTTTTACTTCCCAGCCGGGCTGACGGGTGATAACAATATTTTTTCTTCCCGGTAATACTTTCCCGAGTGATTCAAATGTTTTCCTGCCCATTACCACCGGCATTCCCCAGGTAATGTTCTTAAAATGCTTCATATCATTGGGCAAATGCCAGGGCATTTTTCCATCCTTTCCAATACCGTTATTGGTGGCAGCCGCGACGACAAAAGAAATGATCATAAAAAAGAGAAATAAGAAATTAAAAATAAGGAATTAGAAAGTAATTGCTTTTATACTGCCACCGGTGCCTTTATGGAAGGATGCGATTGATAATTCTCAAGTGTGAAATCCTCGTAACTAAAATCATAGATATTTTTTACTGCAGGATTCAACTTCATCGTGGGTAATGGGAAAGGTTCCCTGCTTAATTGCAGGTTCACCTGTTCGATATGATTGCTGTAAATATGAACATCCCCGAATGTATGAATGAATTCTCCCGGTTCGAGGTCACAAACCTGCGCGATCATCATGGTCAACAAGGCATAGGAGGCAATATTAAAAGGAACACCTAAAAAAACATCGGCACTTCGTTGATACAACTGGCAGCTTAACCGCCCTCTTCCCCCTGCCGGGGAAGGGGTGACAGAAAATTGAAATAATGCGTGACAGGGCATCAACGCCATTTCCGGAAGTTCTGCCACGTTCCAGGCACTGATGATAAGTCGGCGGCTATCGGGGTTCTTTTTGATTTGTTCGATCAATTCTGTAAGCTGGTCAACTACTTTTCCATTCTTCCCTTCCCAGCTTCTCCATTGTTTGCCGTAAACCGGTCCCAGTTCCCCGTTCTCATCGGCCCATTCATCCCATATCTTCACCCCATTCTCTTTGAGATAAGCAATATTCGTCTCTCCTTTCAAAAACCAAAGCAATTCGTAAATAATGCTTTTCAGGTGTACTTTTTTTGTTGTGACAAGGGGAAAGCCTTTTTGCAGGTCGAAGCGCAGCTGGTAACCAAAAACGCTTTGTGTCCCGGTGCCTGTCCGGTCTGTTTTTTGGGCCCCTTTTTCCAATATATGCCTGAGCAGATCAAGGTATTGTTGCATACTGCAAATTACCCGGTTTTCAGGACTTGCCCACCGTCATTTATCTGCCTGTGAGCAAGCTGTGGATTGCAGCGTCCATGCAACGTAAACTGTCCAGATAGTATCTTTGATGATAGTATAAAAACAAGATATGATATCCCGAACCAGCCCTGTACCCGCTTTATTGATTTTATTCCTGCTGATCACTCCCGCTATTTTTGGGCAGTTGACCGGTCCTGCCGACAGCATAAAGCTGGAAAAAAAGCTGTCCATCCTGAACAAAAAACTCTACCTGTACTTCCCGGCCAATGCTGTCAATAGCCCCCGTGTTGCGGACATCATGGCGGCAGATCCAAACGAGAACAGGGAAACAAGGATCATCGCTGACTGGGGAAAGATGAAGCTCGTGCTTTTTGCCCAGGAATTATTTGCGCTTAGCGGCAACAATCTTTTCGAAGACATCTCCAAAGAAATAGAACCCGATTTTGATTTCCAACGCAGGCGAATGCTGGACAGCGATTCATTGGTTGCTGTACTATCTACTCCCAGTCTTTTCGACTCGACAGCCGGCGGTATCCTGGTCAATAGTTTCCTGGTAAAAACACAGGACAATACAGTTTGCCGTATTGATGCGTATATCAACCCCGAAGCCTGGCCTCAAAAAGAGGAATTCATACACCTGACTGAAAATATTTTCAAAACCGTTTCAAAAGGGGACAGAACGGTGAATCTCAATGCCCGGGAAGAGACCTATCCTGTGTCACCAAAGGGGAAATTGCTTTTCAAACTCCCAAAGAATTATTTTGTTACTATCGATGAGAAATATGATTTTACGGTATTCAAACTGACCAGGTACAAGGATCTGCTCGATAAATCCTTTTCCAGTATCACGATCTATGCAGGCTATCATCCCTCGTTATTCCATAAAGATTACGGATTCACCGACAGCAATGCGGTAAAGGTGAAAGGAAAATTTCTTGATAAGACCCTTGACTGGCAGTATTACGTGGATGAACCGAACAAGTTTTACCTGAAAGAGCAATTGATCCCTTCAGAAAATATTGACAAAGGATTGATCCTGCATATCGCACTGCTGGCCAACAAAAAAGATCTCCTGGAAGAAGTGACGAAAATCGTCGGGGATATAAAACTGGTTAAGTAGTTCAATAGCAGGAGACTGGTTTTACATTTACGTACCAGACCTGCGTTTTAATTCCTTATTAATAAGTCCGAGTTCACGACCCGTCTGACCTTTTACAGATGTGTTCTCCTGTGCTCTTCTCATCAGGTAAGGTATTACATCTTTAATGGGACCAAATGGAAGGTATTTACTGACGCTGCAACCCGCATGGGCAAGATTGAATGTAATATTATCACTCATCCCGTATAACTGGCTCCAGTGTATATGCGGGTGATCAAGCGGCAAGCCTTTTTCCTTCAATAATTGTGTGGCATAAAGATTACTGAACTCATTATGCGAAGCCACCACCAATGCCACCCTGTCAATATGATCAATGCAGAATTTTACTCCTTCGTTATAATCTCTGTCGCTACTTTCCTTATCCGGCTGGATGGGGGAAGGATAATTCATTTCCGCGGCTCTTTTTCTTTCCTTTTCCATATAAGCACCTCTCACCAGCTTGGCGCCAAGAATAAAATTCCTTTCTTTCGCGGCGGCGTAGGAATCTTTGAGGAACTGCAGCCGGTCGTGCCGGTAGTGCTGGATTGTATTATAGACAACACATTTTTTTTTGTTGAATGTATCCATCATCAGGATCGTCAACGCATCAACCGGGTCCTGTATCCAGGTTTCTTCAGCGTCCACAAATACTCCCACTTTTTTTTCTGCAGCCGTTTCACAGATACGCATCATCCTCACGCGAACGCGGTGCCACTCTTCTTTTTCTTCTGCACTGAGTCCTTCCACTGCTTGTAAAAAACGCTTCATAAGCGTTCCCTCTGCCTGGTGCATCAGGTTGTCCATTTTTTCCAGCAACCCAAAGCGGGCGAAGCCGGTGACCTTGATGCTTATAAAAGGAATATTGGGTTGTTTACCAGCATAAAGGATAACACGCATGAATTCATCACAGGCATGATCAAAATTGGCCTCCCCTTCCTTTCCTTCCACGCCATAATCCAGTATCACCTGTACATGGTAACCGGAAAGCATTTTTGCAACCCCGGCGGTCTGCTCCAGCGTTTCCCCACCAACAAACTGGCGGAATATGGTTTGGCGGATAATTCCTTTAACAGGCAATCCGGCTTTAATGGACCAGGGAGCGAGCCGGACACCCATTTTTACCAGCCAGGGTTTGCCCATCAGCGAAAAAATAAAACGGGCCTGCTTTAGTTGCTTGCCTGATTTATATTCAAAAGCAAATTCGGTGTTGTCAAAAGAAATGACGGGATATGATTCCATATAGCAAAAATAGACTGGGCAAAGATAGGGTGAAGCTTGGTCGGTCATTTTGAAATTTTGGTCCCGGATTTAATCCGGGATCACTTTTCCCAATACATAAGCCCATGCCTTACCTTTGCTTAAAATCTACCAATGAATTCAAAAAAAGCAGCAGACAGCATTACTATCATGACAGAACTGGTTCTACCCAATGATACAAATTTATATGGCAACCTGATGGGCGGACGACTGATGTACTGGATGGATATCGCCGCAGCGCTCTCTGCGCAAAAGCATTGCAATGCACCGGTTGTAACTGCTTCGGTGGATAATATCTCCTTTGAAAATCCGATCAAACTGGGCAACGTGGTACATATTGAAGCCACGGTCACCAGGGCCTTCAACAGTTCGATGGAAGTCCATCTCAACGTCTGGGGCGAAGACCTTACCCAGCAATATAAATACAAAAGCAACGAAGCGTATTACACTTTTGTGGCGTTGGACCCCAACCGCAAACCACGACCCGTTCCTGTACTGGTAGCTGAAACCGAAGCTGAACAAAAATTATTCGACAGCGCTTTACGGAGAAGACAATTACGGCTTATTCTTGGAGGAAAATTAAAGCCAAAAGATGCAACGGAACTAAAGGCCTTGTTCGTAACGGAATAGTTAGCTGTTAGCTGCCAGCTATTAGCTTTTAGAATAGTTACTAGTCGTCAGTCGTGAGCCGTGAGTCGTAAGTTACAAGCTCCAACTATCATCTTTCAACTATCATCTATTATCTTTTATCTATTTATCGGTGCTCTGCCAATGATGCTTTCCCATCATCATGAATCGTTTACTTTGCTCGATAGCATCCATGATCTGCGCCATAATATCTTCGGCGGGAGCATCATAGTCGATCACCAGGGGGGCTTTAAAATTCACGGAGAGCAGGGATCCTTTTTTTTTGAATTTCAATCCTTTCTTATTGAAAGCCCGCCAGAATCCGCTGATCACAACGGGTACCACCACCGGTCTGATTTGTTTGATGATAACCGCGGTTCCTTTTCTGCCTGGAGCGAAAGGTTTGGTGGTTCCCTGTGGAAAGGTGATGACCCAGTTATTCTCCAGGGCCCGGGTGATCTTCCTGGTATCGGAGGGATCCAGTCCTCTTCTCACTTCTTTTCCCTCCGCCCGCCAGGTTCTTTTAACAGTAAGACCACCTGCCAGCAGGAACAGCCTGCTGATAAAGCTTCCTTTCATTGTTTCCTCCGCAGCCACATAGTTGACACGGGTAAAAGGATTCAATAAATAATAGGGAATACCCAGCTTGTTCATTTTTCCCCATTTTACGGCGCAAAAAATATGGAGAAAAGTGATGACATCGGCAAAATAGGTCTGGTGATTACTTACAAAAAGCACTTCTCTTTTCGGAAGATCCCGGAGATGTTCTGTGCCCGTTATCCTGAGTTTATTGACAAGGGACAACCCGGGATAAGAGAACAGCCCGACAAAAAAATAGACGATTTTCCTTACCGGGTGAAAATTCTTTAAGCGATCTGCCAGGGAAGCCATTGAGTTAGTTTTGGAAGCAATTGAATGCTCAAATTAAGAAATTGTTCAGGAACAGGTTCTTATTGTTTTACTCCAAAAAAGGGGTCTTTGCTGGAGCCCATATATATTAAGTGGTTGTAGTTGATCATTTCGATCTAATCACTACTATTTTTTCAACTGTTTCTTCTCTTGTACCTGCTGTGATGATCCTCCTGCTATACATACCCGGCACCAGGTTATCAATCTGAATATTATTATTAGTAATGTTTTTCATTTAGCCTGATACCCATTTAGATCCGGACAACCAGCTCCGCCATTAAAGCAGCAATCTGACCCGGTAGTTGATAGATAAAAAAATCCCCCCGCGATAAGCGGAGGGATCTGATATTAACATAAAAAAATTATTCTGGCTTTGCTTCCTCAGTTGCCGCTCCTTCCTCGCTGCTGCTATCCATTTTCTTTTTCAGATCAGCCAGCACACCCAGGTCACCCAGGGTTGCTTTCTCTACCTTACTCTGAACACTCTTCACCGCTTTTCTTGTTTTATCAGCTTCCGTACGTGCATCTTTCTTGGCAGCTTCAGCCTCTTCCACCTTGCCCTGCTCCCAGATACGGGTATGAGAAACCACGATGCGTTTTTCATTGCGATCGAACTCGATCACCATGAACTGCGCAGCTTCATCAGCACCGATGCTCTTCCCATCTTCTTTTCCAAGATGACGGTTAGGAGCAAATCCTTCCAGACCATAAGGTAACTGAACGGTAGCGCCCTTGTCATCGCGGCGGCTCACTGTACCTTCATGTATCGTGCCAATAGCAAATGTATCCTGCAGCGTATTCCAGGGATCTTCTTCCAGTTGTTTATGTCCCAATTGGAGTTTGCGGTTCTCTTTATCGATTCCAAGGATCACCACGTCGATATTTGCTCCCACTTTCGTGTATTCGCTCGGGTGGTTGAAACGCTTCAGCCAGCTCAGGTCGCTGATATGGATCATACCACCAATACCAGCTGCCAGTTCAACGAATACACCGTAATTGGTGATATTCTTAACCAGGCCGGTATGACGGCTGCCTTCAGCAAATTTAGTTTCGATATCATTCCAGGGATCTGAAGAAAGCTGTTTGATAGACAAGCTCATCTTGCGGCTTGCCTTATCCAGTGTTACCACTTTCGCTTCATGCTCATCACCCAGTTTAAAGAATTCTTTCGCGTTAATCGGGGTATTCGCCCAGGTAATCTCGGAAACGTGAACAAGACCTTCCACGCCTGGCTGTATTTCCAGGAATGCGCCATAATCTTCGATATTCACCACTTTCCCTTTCACGATATTGCCTTCAGCGATATTCTCTGCCAGCACATCCCAAGGATGCGGTGTCAGCTGCTTCAGACCAAGGCTGATACGTTTTTTCTCATCATCGAAATCCAGCACCACCACGTTGATCTTCTGATCAAGCTTCAGTACTTCTGTTGGGTGAGAGATACGTCCCCAGGAGATATCCGTGATATACAATAAACCATCGAGACCACCGAGGTCCATAAAGGCACCGAAGTCGGTGATATTCTTCACGGTTCCTTCGAGCACCTGGCCTTTTTCCAGCTTGCTCATGATCTCGGCACGCTGTGCTTCGATATCGCTTTCGATCAATGCTTTGTGTGATACAACGGCATTCTTGATGGTTTCATTGATCTTGACCACTTTGAATTCCATTGTCTTTCCAACGAACTGGTCGTAATCAGTTACAGGTTTCACATCGATCTGTGAACCCGGTAAAAATGTTTCCATACCAAAAACATCCACGATCAAACCACCCTTGGTCTTTGAAGTAACCGTACCGGTAATAACTTCTCCGGTTTTGTGTACTTCAACGATCCTTTCCCATGCACGGGTGATACGGGCCTGGCGGCGGCTCAGGTTCAGGTGTCCTTCCCTGTCTTCTTTTTCCACGATCATCACTTCCACTTCGTCTCCAACAGAGAGATTGGGAAGATCGCGGAATTCGTTCAGGGAGATCAAACCATCACTTTTGAAACCGATGTTCAGCACCACGTCTGTTTTGGTAAGACCAACAACAGTACCGTTCATCATCTGTCCGTCGTTCAGTTGCACAAATGTGTTGTCGTAAACCTTGTGATACTTTTCTTTTTCTTCTTTGCTGTAAGAAGTTACGTTACGCTTGTCAACGTTCCAGTCAAAATCATCATGAGCAGTAGCTACTGCTGCTTCCACAGGTGCAGTTATTGTCGCTGTAGAATCGTCCGCGTTATCGGCGGCAGCATTCTCCTGTGCATCAGCGTTTAGTTGTTTTCTAATTATGTTTTCGAACATTTAAAATTGTCCCGAAGGGTTTTATTTTCGGGGGAGCAAAGATACGAATTTTATCCCCTCTTTAAAACTGGGAATATGTGAATTTTATTGAGCAACTAATCCTTTGTAATCTATTGATTTTAAGCCACTTATAGCTGCCCATCGTTCTCCTATACTTCACTTCTATAAGCTCAGTACTATCGGGACCTGGGGTTCCGTCAGCTTATCCTATATTCACAAAAATTAGCTGCTTGCTGTATAGATGTCTCAAGTTCATTGCACGTATCGCCATCCGGCTTTTCTGCCGTGAGATCATCATCAACAAGCCTGCTTTTTTAAAGATCGAAGGGCCGGTTTTGCTCGCCTGCAATCATCCCAATTCTTTTCTCGACTCAGTAATAATCAACACGATCTTTGAAAAACCGATCTGGTCACTGGCGAGAGGAGATGTCTTTAAAAAGCCGTTTTATATCCGCTTGCTCACAGCATTAAAAATATTACCGGTTTACCGTACCAGTGAAGGTGTCGAAAACCTTTCTGAAAATTATAAAACTTTTGCTGCCTGCCTGGATATTTTCAGGCAACCCGGTATCGTGGCGATTTTCAGCGAAGGCAAATGCATTAATGAATGGCATCTTCGCCCGTTGAAAAAAGGGACGGCGAGACTGGCCATCAAAGCCTGGGAAGAAGGGATACCCGTGCGGGTATTACCGGTAGGTATTAACTTCAGTTCTTTTTCGCGCTTTGGGAAAAACATGTTCATCCATTTCGGTGAACTTATTAACAAAGAAGATATCAATTTCGCGGAACCAGACGGGCTGAGACACCAGGCCTTTAATACAAAACTGCAGACGGAGCTGGAACAACTGGTTTTTGAAATATCAAAAACAGATAAACAGAAACAAAAAGAATTATTAACAATAGCGCCTGCCCAATGGAAAAAAATATTTTTTCTGCTCCCCGCGACCATCGGTTTTATTACTCACCTCCCACTCTACCTGCCAGTAAAACGTTTTACCTGGAAAAGGACCCACGACAACGATCACTTTGATTCGGTGATGACCGGCATCCTTCTTTTTACTTACCCGCTCTATCTCCTGCTGCTGGTAATGCTGCTTTTGTTCATTTTAAAAAGCTGGTGGGTATTGGCCCTTCTATTGATACTTCCTTTTACTGCATGGAGCTATGTTCAATTGAAACCGCAGCTGGACAGATAATAGATGATAACTGATAGATAAAAGATGATATTAGGACTCCCCCACTCACGACTCACGACTCACGATTCACGACTCACGCTAAAAGCTACTATTAGCAATACCTTCCGCAGCTATATACCCACTCGTCCAGGCATGCTGGAAATTATAACCGCCTGTTATCCCATCCACATCCAGTATTTCCCCGGCAAAGTACAGGTTATTTATTTTTTTGCTCATCATCGTATTGTGATCCACTTCGCTGAGTTTTATACCACCGGCTGTCACAAACTCTTCCTTAAAAGTTGTTTTCCCTTTTATGGAGAATTCAGCAGCACAAAGATTTTTTATCAGCCTGTTTTGTTCTTTTACTGACAGATCTGCCCAGCGCTTATCTTTATTGATCTCCGATGAAGTGAGAAGGAATTCCCATAAACGTTGTGGCAACCCAAAAGTATTCTTCTGACCCATTTTCTGTGAAGCGAGTTCAACACGCAATGATTCGAATCTTGCTCTCACCTGCTGTTCCGTTTGATCGGGCAACCAATTCACACTAATTCCAAACTCCCAATTCCTCTTCTGTAGTTCTCTCGCCCCCCAGGCACTCAATTTTAGCACAGCCGGACCACTCAAGCCCCAGTGTGTTATTAGTAATGGGCCGCTTTGTTCAAGTTTGCTGCCGGTAATTTTTACCCGAACCTTCTCCACGCTTACTCCCATCAGCTCCCGGATCGGGTGACCCGGTATATTAAAGGTGAACAGGGACGGTACCGGGTCTTCAACCACATGACCCAGTTCTGTGATCCAGCCGAATTGTTCGGTTTTGGGAAAGCCACCGCAGGCGATGCAGACATATTCGGGGTTGATATAACTTGAATCAGATAGTTCGAGCTGGAAATTATCGTCATTCTGGCGGATACTGATCACCGAAGTACTCATCCTGATCTCGATACCATAACGGCCCGCTTCTTTTAATAAACACTCAATGATCGTTTGCGAGGAATCAGTCACGGGGAACATCCTTCCATCTGGTTCTGTCTTCAGCTTCACCCCTCTTTCTTCGAACCAGCTGATCGTATCGGTTGTAAAAAACCGGTGAAAGGCTTTCTTTACGAAGTTCCCTCCACGGGGATAATGCTTACTCATCTCCGCGATATCAAAACAGGCATGGGTTACATTACACCGGCCGCCACCGCTGACCTTTACTTTTGACAATAGCTTACTGGTCTTTTCAATGATCTCTACATCCAGCTCCGGGTTCAACCTCGCAGCATTCACCGCGCAGAAAAAACCAGCTGCCCCGCCGCCGATCACGACCAGTTTTTTATCTGCCATGTTGTGTCTTAAGGAAGAGGTTGGAGTTGTTGTTCTATGAATAAATTGGGATTGGCTTTTTCCGCTTTTTCGATGATGCTGTAATCAGAAAGGATATCCGCGTTGTTTTTTCTCACCCATACATCGTGTTCAAAATGCACCGAAGGTTTGCCGTCCTTTGTCCGTACCGTCCAGCCATCATCTTCTGTATAGACATCTCTTTTCCCGAGGTTGATCATTGGCTCAATAGCGAGCACCAGGCCTTCCTTCAATTTCGGACCGCTGCCTCTCTTACCATAATTGGGCACCTGCGGATCTTCATGGAGATTTTTTCCAAGTCCATGCCCTACCAGTTCCCGCACTACACCGTAGCCATGTTTTTTCTCCGTATGTTCCTGCACCGCGAAAGCGATATCTCCGACCCGGTTGCCGGCCACGGCTTTTTCGATGCCTTTGTACAAGGATTCCTTTGTTACACGAATCAGATTCATCACTTCCTGGCCCGGGTCACCAATAGCGAATGTATAGGCATGATCACCATGCCAGCCATCCAGGATCACCCCGATATCGACTGAGATAATATCGCCTTCTTTCAATTCATTCTTTCCCGGGAAACCGTGTACCACCACATCATTCACCGACAGGCAGGAATTAAAGGGATACCCATGGTAATTTAAAAAGGAAGGAACTGCCCCATGATCCTGTATAAAGTCCCCGATCATTTTATCTATAAACAAAGTGTTGATGCCGGGCTTTAAGAATCCCGCCACTTCGGTCAGCGTTTTGCTCACCAGCAAAGCGCTTTTCCGCATCAGTTCTGCTTCTTCGTTTGTTTTGAGTATCATAATAGAATTAGCAGCAAAATTAATTCATTCGCTGCAATCAGTAGTTTGAAACCTTAAGCGCTAACGCCCCTCTGGTTCGGATAGGGGGTTGGAAGGTGATGAGGTCCAAAAAAAACCCGGCAAGCCAGCTTACCGGGTTCTGTATGATTGAATATTTTTTTTACATCTGGACGGCAGAGGTCGTCTGTCTTCCCTGGATGCGTCCACTCTTCATCAGGCCATCGTATTGACGCATCAGTAATTGTGTTTCGATCTGCTGCAGGGTATCGAGGATAACACCTACCATGATCAGCAGGGAGGTGCCTCCGAAGAAAGTAGCGAACTGCTGGGTAACTCCGAAACGTTGAGCGATACCGGGGAGGATACCAACAAATGCCAGCAGGATAGCTCCCGGTAATGTGATCCTATCCATAATAGAACCAATATAATCAGCTGTAGGCTGACCCGGTTTTACCCCGGGAATAAATCCATTGTTCTGTTTCAGGTTATCCGCGATCTGCTTGGGATTAAAGATCAATGCCGTGTATAAGAAAGTGAACCCTATTACCACGATGGAATAGATCAGCATGTACCAGACATTGCTGTGATCGTTCAGTGCCCGCAGGAAGCTACCGCCACCAGATGGGTTGAAATTCGCAAAAATGGTAGGTATAAAGATGATCGCCTGGGCAAAGATGATAGGCATTACACCGGCGCTGTTCACTTTCAATGGAAGGAATTGCCTGGCACCACCGAACTGGCGGTTACCCACGATCTGTTTGGCATAATTCACCGGCACTTTTCTTACACCCTGGATCAATAAGATACATCCCATGATGATCGCGATCAGGATAGCTATTTCAACAATAAAGACAAGTATCTGTCCATTACGTACTGATTTCGCACTCAATTCCTGAAGGAATGATTGCGGGAGACGGGCAAGGATACCGATCATGATGATCAGCGATGTTCCGTTACCCAAACCTTTATCGGTGATCTTTTCACCCATCCACATCACAAAAAGGGTACCTGCTGTCAGCACCACCACGGTGGAAAGCCAGAAATACCCTGCATAGCCCGGCATGATGCCACCTGTCTGCTGGGTCATTCCCTGCAAATATGTAACATAGGCGGATGCCTGTAATATGGTAACGGCTACAGTAAGGTAGCGGGTGTACTGATTGATCTTTTTACGGCCACTGTCGCCTTCTTTCTGCATTTTCTGGAAACGGGGAACCAACACGGTCATCAGCTGCATAAAGATCGAGGCAGAGATATAAGGCATGATACCCAATGCAAAAATAGAAGCCTGGTTAAATGCGCCTCCGGAAAATGCATCGATCAATCCAAGGATACCGGTGCTGTTCTGGCCACTGCCATCGATCTGTGTCGGATCAATACCGGGTAACACGATATGCGTACCCAGTCGATAAATGGCGATCATCATAAGCGTAAAAAGGATCTTTCCTCTCAGCTCTTCGATGCTCCAGATATTTTTCAGTGTCTGTATTAATTTCTTCACGGGGAGTATAAAAATTTAAAAGCGCTTAAAACATAACGACTCCGGCAAGCCCTCGTCGTATAAATAAACGACGCATGGTTCATGCGTCGTTGCAATTTAGCAAAATTACCTTACAATTTCCACCGATCCGCCCGCAGCCTCAATGGCTGATTTGGCCTTCTCACTCACTGCATTCACCTTAAAAGTGAATTTCCCTTTCAATTCCCCGTTGCCCAGTATCTTAATCTTATCATTCTGGCTAACAAGCCCGTTAATGTAGAGGTTCTCCAGGGAAAATTCTTTGATATCATACTTCTCTGACAATTGCTCGATCTGCCCGAGATTAAGGACTTTATACTCTACGCGGTGAGGATTGTTGAATCCACGTTTTGGTAAACGGCGCTGGATCGGCATCTGGCCGCCTTCGTGGGCCATTTTGCTTTTGTAACCGGCACGGCTCTGTCCACCCTTTGTACCTTTGCCGGCAGTTCCACCATGGCCGGAACCATCACCACGGCCAACTCTTTTGTCTTTGTGTGTCGCACCTTTTGCAGGTCTTAATTCGTGTAGTTTCATTTTATTAATTTTTACTTACGGGGTTTTTTCCCCTCGCCTTATTTAGTGTGAAAATGTGGAGATGTGCAAGTGTGAGAATGAGATACCCTCACTAATTTTCACATTTATCACATTTGCATATTTCCATATTATGCCAGCTCTTCCACTTTCAACAGGTGCGTCACCTTGCGGATCATGCCCAGTATCTGTGGTGTAGCTTCTACTTCTTTGGTAGAATTGGTTTTATTAAGACCCAATGCCTGTACCGTCAGTTTTTGACGTTCAGACCTGTCGATCGGACTTTTAACCAGTGTTATTTTTAGTTTTTTCATACTTGTTGCTTATTACCTGTTGCTTGTTTGCCGGTTCGATACCAGCGACCAATCCTGAGCGTGAGCCGAAGGACCAGCAACCAGTTATTATCCGTTAAATACTTTCTTTAAACCCATTGTCCTGGTTTTGGCAACCGTTATCGGTTCACGCAGCAAAGCCAGTGCTTTAAAAGTAGCTTTCACCACGTTGTGCGGGTTGGCAGAACCCAATGATTTGGCCAGTACGTCTGTTACACCAGCACTTTCCAGCACGGCACGCATGGAGCCTCCGGCGATCACACCTGTACCATGTGCGGCAGGTTTGATCAAAACCTTGGCAGCACCTTCCTTGGCCCATTGGTCATGCGGGATGGTACCTTTCATCACAGGGACTTTGATCAGGTTCTTTTTGGCATCCTCGATCCCCTTGGTGATGGCTTCCTGTACTTCTTTTGCTTTACCCAGGCCATGACCAACAACACCATTCTCATTTCCCACAACTACCAGAGCTGAGAAACTGAAAGCACGTCCACCTTTTGTAGTTTTTACTACACGGTTGATAGCAACGACCTTGTCTTTCAATTCCAGGTCCCCGGCTTTTACCTTGTTTACGTTGTACTTTGACATGTATACTTGTAATTAAAGTTTGATTGTTGTTATTCTTAAAATTTCAGACCGCCTTCCCTTGCGCCATCAGCTACTGATTTCACACGACCATGGTAGAGGTAACCACCACGGTCGAAGGTGACATCCTTAATTCCCAGCTCTACCGCTTTTTTCGCGATGGATTCACCCACCATTTTGCTTTTCTCCACTTTATTGACTTTCTGCGCCAGGATGGACTTATCTTTTGAAGAAGCGGCAGCCAGCGTCTGCCCGTTTGCATCGTCTATCAGTTGCACATAGATATCCGTATTGCTGCGGAAAACGGAAAGGCGGGGCTTTTGGGCCGAACCTTCACCGATCTTGCGGCGGATACGATGGCGGATGTTCTTTCTTCTTGTTGATTTAACTTTTGGGTTCATGTTCTTTTATTTTATGCCTTGATGCTGCCAAGGCTATTTCTGTTCATTTGTTCCTGGTTATTAATTTTCTCCATCCAATTACCAGCAACCTCATTTATTTACCAGCCGCTTTACCAGCTTTCTTACGTACCACTTCACCCACGTAACGCACACCTTTTCCTTTGTAAGGTTCCGGTTTGCGGAGACCACGCAATTTTGCTGCTACCTGGCCGATCAGCTGTTTGTCGATCCCTTCCAGGGTAATGATGGGGTTCTGTCCTTTTTCCTGGGCTGTCGCTACTTTGATTTCCTTAGGCACTTCGAAAACGATATTGTGAGAATAACCTAATGCAAGATCCAGCACGTTGCCCTGGTTGGTGGCTTTGAAACCCACCCCTATCAGTTCGAGCTTTCTTTCATAACCTGCTGTAACACCTTTCACCAGGTTGGAGATCAGTGAACGGTACAGGCCATGCAATGCACGGTGGCGGATCTGGTCAGTAGGCCTGGCAAACGTGATCTGCCCGTCCTTTACTTCCACCGTGATATCGCGGTCGATCGCCTGCTTCAATTCACCCTTGGGTCCTTTTACCGTAACCACGTTGTCCTTACCCAGAGAGATAGTAACACCAGCGGGAGCGACTACGGGTTGTTTTCCTATACGAGACATAATTATTTAATTTATTCTTTTAGTTAATTGTTGACTGACCGGTCAGCTTAGTATAGTTTCAGCTTAATGTATCGACAACTTTTATCTATTCGTTCCTTCCTATCAGCTAAGTGCTTGAGCTAATAGCTTTTTTAATATATATAGCAAAGCACTTCGCCACCTACGTTCTGCACTTTTGCTTCTTTATCTGTCATCACTCCTTTTGAAGTGGACAGGATCGCCACGCCCAGGCCATTCTTTACCCGGCGGAAATCAGCAGGTTTCGAGTACTGGCGCAAACCAGGACTGCTTACCCTTTCCATACTTTGGATAGCCGGCTGTTTAGTGGAAGGATCATACTTCAGGGCGATTTTTATTACCCCCTGCTTGTTGTCGTCCTCGAACTTGTATTTCAGGATATAACCCTGGTTGTACAGGATCTCTGTCATACGCTTTTTCAGGTTCGAAGCGGGAATATCCACCACCCGGTGACCAGCCATCTGTGCGTTACGAATGCGGGTCAGGAAATCTGCTATAGGATCTGTTACCATATTTTTGCCCTCCTACACCCCGATCAAATCGGGATAATTGGATGTTTAATTAAATGTTTATTGTTTATGGTCTATTGTTTATGGTTAAGTTTTCGATAATCGGTAGTTTCCTAACGATAAATTAAAAACCATAAACGATCAACTTTCTACCAGCTCGCTTTTTTCAAACCGGGTATCTTGCCGTTCAGCGCCATGTCTCTTAATGCTATCCTGGATATTCCAAAGTAGCGTACATAACCCTTGGGGCGGCCCGTTAACTGGCAACGATTCTTCAAGCGAACTTTTGAAGAATTTTTCGGCATATCATCGAGAGCTTTCCAATCGCCTGCTTTTTTCAGCTCTGCTCTTTTTACGGCATGCTGGGCAACCATTCTCTCTCTTTTTCTTTGCCTGGCCTTTACTGATGTTTTAGCCATAATTGTTTATTCCTTTTTTTAGTTTGAACTATTTTTTGTTGCGTTACGGAAAGGCATTCCCAGCTCTTTCAGTAATTCATAAGCTTCTTCGTCCGTACTGGCAGTTGTCACAAAAGTGATATCCAGGCCGGTGATCTTGTTTACCTTATCGATATCGATCTCCGGGAAGATGATCTGTTCTGTTACACCCAGTGTATAGTTGCCGCGTCCGTCAAAAGCTTTCTCGTTCACCCCTTTGAAGTCACGCACACGGGGCAGCGCTACAGCGATCAGGCGATCCAGGAATTCGTACATCTTCACACCACGCAGCGTAACCCTTGCACCGATCGGCATGTTCTTACGCAGTTTGAAGTTGGAGATGTCTTTCTTGGACATGGTAGCCATGGCTTTCTGACCGGCGATGGTCGTCAGTTCGTCCAGGGCGATATCCACCAGTTTCTTGTCGGTAACAGCGCCGTTCACACCACGGTTCAGGCAGATCTTCTCCAGTTTGGGAGCCTGCATCATCGTTTCGTAGCTGAATTTTTTTACCAGGGCAGGCACAACATCATTTTTGTACTTATCTGCCAGTCTCGGGGTATATTTTTTAGTACTCATTATTTTTTACCTCCAGTCCCGATAGTTATCGGGATTTTTTTGTTTTGAACTCTCTTTCTGTTTTACCATCTTTTCTCACCCTTGTCACTCTTGCACCGGCTTTCTGTGCGGCATCCCAAAGCATCACGTTACTGATATGGATGGGGGCTTCTCTTTTAATGATGCCACCCTTGGTGTTTTGTGCTGAGGGTTTGCTGTGCTTGGTAATGATATTCACACCTTCCACGATCACTTTGGCTTCATCCACCAGCACTTCTTTTACCGCGCGGGGTTTTGACAGGTCCTTATCATCACCGGTGATGACCACCACGTTGTCGCCCTTGCGGATATTGTACTTTGGTTTAAATCTTGCTTTCATTTTCTTTACTATTTTGGAATTTTGTCCCGATAATTATCGGGATCGAAATTGTGAAATTCAATTTCCCAATTTCCCTTTTCGAAATTTTATAATACTTCAGGTGCTAAGGAAATAATTTTCATATACCCTTTATCACGCAGTTCCCTCGCTACCGGTCCGAAAATACGGGTACCCCTTGGCTCGTCTGACTGGTTCAGGATCACTACCGCGTTGTCATCAAAGCGGATATAAGAACCATCTTTGCGGCGAAGTTTATTCGTCGTCCGAACGATCACGGCTTTGGCAACTGTACCTTTTTTGATACCGCCCTGGGGCAACGCATCTTTTACGGTTACCACGATTTTATCGCCGATCCTGGCATAACGCTGACCGCTGTTGCCGAGTACACGGATACAAAGCACCTCTTTGGCACCACTGTTGTCCGCAACGTTTAACCGGCTTTCTTGCTGAATCATCTTATTGTTATTTAATATTTCTGATTTAAGATTGGAGATTGAAATATCCGCAATAGGCAAATATTCAATATTCAATATTCAATTACTTAACCTTTTCCACCACTTCCACCAGTCTCCACCTTTTGGTCTTGCTCAGCGGGCGGGTTTCCATGATCTTTACCACATCACCGATGCTGCATTCATTCTTATCATCATGCGCATGGAACTTAGTGGTCTTTTTTACGAACTTACCATAGATCGGGTGCTTAACTTTTCTTTCAACCGCAACGGTAATGGTTTTTGTCATCTTGTTGCTGGTCACCACACCAATCCTGGTCTTTCTTAAATTTCTTGCTTCCATTTTTTCTTATTTCTTGATTCTTGATTCTGGATTCTTGATTCTGGGAGGCTAGCGACTAGCATCCAAAATCCAGTATCCAGTTTATGCTTCCTTTTGCTTTAACTTCAGTTCCGTTTTCAAACGGGCAATATCCTTACGCATTCCGCGGATCGTCATCGGGTTCTCCAGCGGGGAGATCGTGTGGGCAAACTCCAATTTCTTCAAACGTTGTTTGTCCTCTTCGAGACGGGCTTTCAGGTCCTGCTCATTCATCCCGTGGATGCTTTTTACAAAATCGGTCTTCTTTGACATCGCTGTTCAGTTTATTGATTATTACACAGTGACCAGGTCACGGCGTACAATGAATTTTGTTTTGATAGGCAACTTGCCTGCCGCCAGGGCCAATGAGGCACGGGCTACTTTCTCATCAACACCATCCACCTCGAAAATGATACGGCCTGGTTTTACCACGGCAGCCCAGAACTCCAGGTTACCTTTACCCTTACCCATCCTTACCTCTGCAGGTTTACGGGTGATCGGCTTATCCGGGAAAATGCGGATCCACACATTACCTTCTCTTTTCATTTCACGGGTCAATGCCTGGCGGGCCGCTTCGATCTGGCGGTCAGTGATCCAGTGCTGGTCAAGTGCTTTCAGGGCATAAGAACCAAATGCAATGGTAGCACCTCTTTTGGCATCACCTTTCATTCTGCCTTTTTGCATCTTCCTATGCTTCGATCTTTTCGGTTGTAACATCTTTTTTAGCTTTTAGCGGTTAGCTGTTTGCCAGTTTCCCGCAAGATTTATTTTTTTTCTTAGCTGATAGCTTATAGTTATCAGGTAACAGCTTAATTCCTTTTATCTCTTCCACCACCGCCTCTCCTGTCTCCACCACCACCACCTCTCCTGTCATCACGGCGGTCACCACCACGCTCATCCCTTCTTTCCCTACGATCGCTTACATCGCTCTTACCACCCACGAAATTGGGGTTCAGATCTCTTTTCGCCAGTACTTCACCTTTACAGATCCATACTTTGATACCGATCTTACCGTATACGGTCTGTGCAAACACATTCGCATAATCAATATCCATACGGAATGTATGCAGCGGCACACGGCCTTGTTTGAATTCTTCGCTACGGGCAATTTCTGAGCCAGCGAGACGTCCACTCAATTTGATCTTGATACCTTCAGCACCCATACGCAGTGCGGAAGCTATCGCCATTTTCGTGGCTCTCTTAAAGTTGATACGGTTCTCGATCTGGCGGGCGATCGTATCACCCACGATCATCGCGTCCAGTTCCGGGCGGCGGATCTCGAGGATATTGATCTGTACATCTTCCTTGCTGGTCAGTTTCTTTAATTCTTCTTTGATGCGGTCAACTTCGCCACCACCTTTACCGATGATTATACCGGGTTTGGAAGTGTGAATGGTGATGATCAGCTTACCGAGTGTCCGTTCGATAACGATCTTCGATATACCCCCTTTATTGATACGGGCATTCAGGTAAGTCCTGATCTTATGATCCTCGATCAATTTACCGGCATAATCTTTTTTCGTGGCGTACCAGTTGGATTCCCACCCACGGATGATGCCTAATCGGTTACCAATCGGATTTGCTTTTTGACCCATTTTTTATGCGTTATTCGTTAATTTATTTGTTTTTGGTCCCTGCTTAGCGGGTCTCTTATCTTTTGGCTCCGCTACTTCGGCTTTGCTGTCAACGATTACCGTTACATGGTTGCTGCGCTTGCGCACACGGTAACCACGACCCTGGGGTGCCGGGCGCATTCTCTTTAAAGTCCTGCCGCCATCTACCATAATAGTTTTTACTACCAACAGGCTCTCATCGCCACCATCATTCTTCTGCTTCCAGTTGTTGATAGCGCTCAACACTAATTTGCGCAAGGGAACTGCAGAATCCTTAGGACTGTGTTCCAATTCTGCCAATGCTTTCTCCACTTTCATACCACGGATGAGGTCGACAAGCAACCGCATTTTACGGGGCGAGGTCGGATGATTTCTCAGTTTAGCTACTGCTTCCATTTTTTCTTGTTTCTTGTTGCTGGTTGTTTGTTGCTTGTTGACTTCATAATTACCAGTAACCAGCGACCAGTAACCAGCAACCAATTTTCTTATGCTTCTACTTTCTTACTTGAGTGTCCTTTGAACTGGCGGGTCGGTGCAAATTCGCCCAGCTTGTGCCCAACCATAAATTCGGTCACATACACAGGGATGAATTTGTTACCATTGTGTACTGCGAACGTATGGCCAACAAAATCAGGAGTAATCGTGGAACGACGACTCCAGGTTTTGATAACACTTTTCTTGCTTTTGCCTTCGTTGATGGCCAGCACCTTTTTTTCAAGATGGGTAGCTACATAAGGACCTTTTTTAATCGAACGAGCCATGTTATGACGTTGTTTTTAATTAGTTTTTTTATTTGGATATCTTGCTTCCGTTCTTGCGCTGGATGATCATTTTATCACTTCCTTTTCCTTTTGTTCTTGTCTTTAATCCTCTTGAATACTGACCGTTCCTGCTCCTTGGCTGTCCACCGGAAGCCTTTCCTTCACCACCACCCATCGGGTGATCCACCGGGTTCATCGCCACACCCCGGGTTCTGGGTTTGATACCTCTCCACCTGTTACGGCCTGCTTTACCCATGCTTTGCAGGAAATGGTCGCTATTGCTCACCACACCTACTGTTGCATAGCAATTGATCAATATTTTTCTGAGCTCGCCGGAAGGCATTTTCAGGATCGCATATTTTTCTTCCTTGTTCGACAGCTGTGCAGATGAACCTGCGCTGCGGGCAAGCTTTCCACCCTGGCCGGGTTGCATTTCTATATTGTGCACATTCGTACCTAACGGCATATTCTTCATCGGTAATGCGTTACCCACTTCAGGAGCCACATCAGCACCGCTTTCCACTTTAGCGCCTACCAGCAAACCCTGGGGTGCAAGGATATAACGCTTCTCTCCATCGGCATAATTCAGTAAAGCGATAAAGGCCGTACGGTTCGGATCATATTGGATTGATTCCACGGTGGCAACACCTGCTTTATTTCTTTTAAAATCAACTACACGGTATTTCTTCTTATGACCACCACCCCTGTAACGCATGGAAAGGTGACCGGAAGAATTACGTCCGCCAGTTCTTGGTTTTGCTTCCAACAGGCTCTTTTCAGGAACATTGGTCGTTACCTCGGCATAGGCATTACCTATTCTCCATCTTGTTCCTGCTGTGACCGGTTTAAATTTTCTTAGTGCCATTTTTCTTTTTCATTTGCCCCTGTCCGCTAAAAGCGGTAAGAGGTTTTTTTATTTCAACACTTCGCGGCGGTTGTTTGCCTTTCATTGCTCTCCGCCAATTGGCAGAGATAGGGTGTTTTAGATGCTTGAATACAAGTCAATGTTCTCACCCTCTGCTACTGTTACATAAGCTTTTTTGTAACCCGGCTTGCGGCCTGAGATCACACCGGCTTTTGTAAAGCGGCTTTTATTTTTTCCGGGAGATACAGAAGTGTTCACATTTGTGACAGTCACCCCGTAAAAGGTCTCGATCGCCTTTTTTATCTCCAGTTTGTTAGCCTTCCTGGAAACTTTGAACGCATACCTGCGCAGTTTATCCTGCATGGCATTTGCTTTTTCCGTTAAGATCGGCTTTATCAATACTTCTGAAAGGTTCATCTGAACGATTTTAATTTGTTTCTTAAAAAGCTCTCTCTTGTCACCCTGAGCTTGTCGAAGGGTTACGCTTCTGCTTTTTCTTCTTCACTGAATATCTTTGCTGCGCTCTCGGTCAATACCAGTACTTCCGAATTCACAATATCATACGTATTAATATCACTCAGCAATACTCCCAGTACAGAAGGAACATTACGGATAGACAGCTGCACATTATCATTGTACTCGGGCATAATGAACATCGCTTTTTTATCAGCTACTTTCAAACTGCTGAGTATATCCATGAAATTTTTTGTTTTTGGTGAATCCAGCGTGATATCTTCCACTATTACAATCGCATTGTCTTTTGCTTTATAGCTCAGCGCAGAGATCTTGGCCAGGTCTTTTACTTTACGGTTCAGTTTGAAATCATAGCTATGTGGCTTTGGGCCGAAAATGGTACCCCCACCTTTATATAAAGGGTTACGGATATTACCCTTACGGCTGCCCCCGGTACCTTTCTGCTTATGCAGCTTACGGCTGGCTCCCTGTACTTCCGCACGGGTCTTTACTTTATGCGTACCCTGGCGCTGTGCCGCGAGGTATTGCTTAACAGCCAGGTAGATCACGTGGTTATTGGGTTCCGCACCGAAGATCTCTTCGGGCAGTTCCACCGATCTGCCGGTTGTTTTTCCATTTATGCTTAAAACTTCGACTTTCATTTTATTTCTATTTGCGGTCATCCTTTGCAGGACCACCTCATTACTTTTGAATTAAAACAATTGAACCGTTAAAACCGGGTACAGAACCGCTGACAAGAATGTAATTCTTCTCAGCAAAGATCTTAACCACTTTCAGGCCTTTCAGTTTCACACGGTCGTTACCCATACGGCCACCCATTTTCATTCCTTTCATTACACGGGCAGCGTCGGAGGAGTTACCAAGTGAACCGGGTGCACGGCTACGGTCATGCTGACCATGCGACTGGCCACCAACACCATGGAACCCGTGGCGCTTAACAACACCCTGGAAGCCTTTACCCTTTGTGGTACCTACAACTTCTACAGAATCGCCTTCAGCGAAAATGTCAAGCGTAATGGTCTCACCAATATTTTTCTCGATGGAATAGTTGCGGAACTCTTTTGTGAACTTTTTTGGAGGAGTCTGAGCTTTCGCGAAGTGATTGATCTCAGATTTGTTGGCGTGCTTTTCTTTTTTGTCGCCGAAAGAAAGTGAAAGTGCGTTGTACCCGTCTGTTTCGGTGGTTTTCACCTGGGTAACAACGCAGGGACCAGCTTCAATGATCGTGCAGGCTGTTTGTTTGCCCGAGGGATCGAAGATGCTGGTCATCCCAATTTTTTTCCCAATAATACCTTTCATGGTTGTTCTGTTTGTGCCTGCAAGGTTATTGGGACATTCCTCGTTGCTCCTTGTGAGGTTGTCACCTTGAGCGAAGCGAGGGGTCAATCCCCGTTTGCCACCGACCTTTTCCTTTCTGGGGAAGTACCGGCAGTAAACAAACCCTGAATGGCTTGTTTTATGTTAATACACCAGAGCTCTTTTTTTGCGTACACCGGGGCGGACGCAGTTGAGAGATGGCAATAATTTATTTATAAGAACTATACCCGTTCTCCTCTTAAGGATAGGGGTTACGCTTTGATTTCTACTTCCACTCCACTGGGCAGATCCAGTTTGCTCAATGCATCCACAGTCCTTGAACTTGACGTGTAAATATCCAGCAAACGCTTGTGCGTAGCGAGCTGGAACTGCTCACGGCTTTTCTTGTTAACGTGGGGTGAACGCAATACCGTAAAAATTTTACGACGGGTAGGCAAAGGAATTGGTCCTGTTACCACAGCACCCGTACTGCGTACTGTTTTTACGATCTTTTCCGCTGATTTATCTACCAGGTTATGATCGTAAGACTGTAATTTGATTCTGATTCGCTGCGACATGTATGAAAACCCAATTTTCTTTTGGGAGTGCAAAGGTATGGGTGAGAGCCATATGTTCCAAATAGTTGGGAAAGAATTTTATAGGTTGTGAACAACCTTCTACCAGGGTTCTACCGGCTTGATTTTCAGGCTCAGTACGGCAAATCCACCCAATTCCACGTGTTCCACTCTAAACCGATGATCGCCACCCAGTTTGATCCTTATTTTCCTGTTCGGAGATTCATCAAAACTATACTTTGAAGGGTTCCATTCATCGATCACCAGTTTATCGTCCAGGTAGACCCTTAAGGCATCGTCCCAGGTAACCGAAAGCTCGTATTCGCCCGGAGTTAGCGTTGCCTGCCCTTCGGCCACTGTCAGAAATTGCGGATAGGTCTTCCCGTCTGCTTTGATACCACCCCACCAGGCATAATCGAGCTTAAGTACTTTCTCTGTTTTAAAAGGAACCATTCTTACTATGGGTGAGAAAAGATCGCCTGTTTTGAGAGGATTATAAAAGGCTGTATCCATTGAATAGAACAACACTTCCCAATCGATCGGTTGAAAGAATTGCTTAAAATAGAACCGGTAAGTTTTCCCTGCGGGTAATGATTTGCCAAAAGGAGTAATAATGGCCGGCCCCGAATACTCCAGTTCGGCAAGGATATCAGTCAGCTCCGATTTATTTTTTATTGCTGTAATGGAAGAGGGGAATCCACCGCTCTTTTTTGAAATACCAGTAATACCTTTTGATGCAATTATCCTCCATTTCCCGCCAGCTGGACCGACCAGGTCAAATTTCATCGTGTCCGCTTTATCCACAGGGTTTGTATTCCAGATGATCGGCGAGCGAAAATCGTATGGGCCCCATTCAGTGATCCTGATATTTTTACGACCTGCATATTTACCGCTTCCTTTAAATGGGTCCATCGTTTTTTTTATGACGGTATCAGGGAACTTATATGCAAAATCGACCAATTGGCCGGTGAGGGTATCGAGATCTGTAACCAATGAATCTATTTTGAACGGCCGGGTGCCGGTGGAAAATGTATTCGCAAATACCTGTAAGCCTGTTGTCCTGGATAAATTTATCGCCAGTTCATTCGCATTGAAACTATTCCCGGCGATCCTGTAACCATAACTCCTGGTATCACGGTTTTTTGCATAACCCCAGTCGGCCGGCTGTTCTTTCCTGCCCCATAGCCTTATTGCTTCTTTATCTTTTGAAAACGTATTATACCAGATCTCATTTTCCTGTCCGTGCTCAATTGCAATAGCGACCCGGTTATCCCTGAACATATTATCGCTGATGATCGTTGTATAACTATAACCTCCCCAGATGCCATGGTCGCATTCAAAAATCCTGTTGCTGATTATCTTATTACGGCTGAATGTTACTTCAACACCATTTGTTGGAGCATACGAAAAATCATTACCATACAGTAAATTATCATTGCAGCCTCCTTCACCGGTATCCATCGTGGTTTGCCCGGCCCAGAGGAAAAATCCATCCCCTCCATGTGTTACATTATTCTTATAGAAAGTATTGTTATTGCTTTGCTCATACACCAGCATTCCGGCGCTGTCCTGTCCCCTGTTATAAACCCCATGACTATAACCCCGCACATTAAAGATCACCCGGTTGTACATCACCTGGTTACGGCTGCTGCGGTACATCCCTATCCCGATCCCTGAATTAAAAGAAAAGTCGTTGTTGAATATCCTGCCGTCATTGCACTCCGTCATCATCAATGCGTTCTGTCCGCCGGTTACTTTACAATTCCTGATGGTGGCGGAATTACAATTCCGCAGATACATCGCAGCTCCATAACGGAGCCATTCATCTTTTTCATTGTGGTGATAGCTCATCCAGTCGGAAACATCTTCTTTCTCGGGAGTACTGTTCAGGCGTGGCCGGTAATTATAACTAAAATCACAATTCTCCAATACCAGCTTCTCCACGTTACTGGCCCGCAGGGCGATCTTGTACCCGTTTGCTTTCAGGTTCCTGATCGTTACATTTTTACTATTCCGGATCAGGATAGCAAGCCCGGCAAATTCGTCAGGTAGATTTTCCGGGTTACTCCCCATGAGTTCTGCATTGCTGAAGTCAACGGTAATATTATCGCCTTCAATAAGGATAACCGGGCTGGAGATATCTTCTTTGGCACCGATCCGGTAGACCCCTTTTTTGATAATCACTGAATGACTGATCTTCATGCCGGCTGTCAATGGCAGGTTCTGTCCAATCGCTGGTATCATGAAATAAGAGCAAAGAAAGTAAGCAAATATCTTTTTTACCATTACCCGGATTTTTACCACAACAATTTACAGCAATTCAAAAGAGTAATATGTTCATTGCATAAACAATTGAAAGCGGTACAGGCAAAAAATAAGGACCCCGAAGGGTCCTTTAATAGAGTGTTTTTCACAACCAGGCCTTACCTGAACATTGGTCCTAAAAACGGAGTTGGTTTCGGCCTCTCTTCCGCAAACAGAATGCCATGGGATCCATGACCCGTTGATCCGGGTTAATATCCATGATCAGGTGAATAAAAAATCCCGCCCCTGTGATTGGAACGGGATACTATTTAAATGAGTCCATTCTTAATTATGCGTTCACTTTTCCTTTTACTTTAGCTATCACCTCTTCAGCAATATTGGTGGGAGCAGGAGCATAGTGCGAGAATTCCATGGTGCTGGATGCACGGCCGGAAGACAGGGAACGAAGCTGGGTAACATAACCGAACATTTCGCTCAGCGGTACCTTGGCCTTGATCACTTCAGCGCCGGCACGGGTATCCATTCCTTCCAGCATACCCCGACGGCGGTTCAGGTCACCCGTAACATCACCCATATACTGGGCTGGTGTAATAACTTCCACTTTCATGATCGGCTCCAGCAGAACTGGTTTTGCTTTTCTCGCTGCTTCACGGAAAGCTTGTTTAGCACAAAGCTCAAATGACATAGCATCGGAGTCAACTGCGTGGAATCCACCATCAAATATCCGGATCTTCATATTATCCACTGGATAACCGGCCAATACGCCTGTTGTCATCGCCTGTTCGAAACCTTTCTGGATAGGGGTGATGAATTCTTTTGGTATAGATCCCCCAACGATTTTGTTTACGAACTGGAAATGTTTATCAGGATTCTCTGCTTTCCATTCTGCGTCAACAGGGCCCATTTCGAAAACGATATCGGCGAACTTACCACGACCACCGGTTTGCTTTTTCAGCGTCTCGCGGTGTTCAATGCTGGCACCGAATGCTTCTTTATAAGCCACCTGCGGCGCACCCTGGTTCACTTCCACTTTAAACTCACGACGCATCCGGTCGATAATGATCTCAAGGTGCAACTCCCCCATTCCGCGAAGAATAGTCTGTCCTGTTTCTTCATCAGTATTCACTCTTAATGTAGGATCTTCTTCAACGAGTTTGGAAATGGCCATACCCATTTTATCGACGTCCGCCTGTGTCTTCGGCTCTATCGCTACAGCGATTACCGGTTCGGGAATGAACATATTTTCCAGGGTGATCGGGTGATTCTCATCACACAATGTATCACCGGTTTTTATTTCCTTGAAACCAACCGCTGCGCCAATATCACCTGCTTCGATAAAATCGATCGGGTTCTGTTTATTGGCAAACATCTTCATGATACGGCTGATACGTTCTTTCTTGCCGCTTCTTACATTCAACACATAAGAGCCTGCATCCAGGTGACCTGAATAGCACCGGAAGAAAGCAAGACGACCCACAAATGGATCGGTCATGATTTTAAATGCCAGCGCCGCGAACGGGGCTTTGGGATCTGCTTTACGGCTGATCTGTTCACCTGTATCAGGATCGGTACCGATTGTATCAGGAATATCGATCGGAGAAGGCAGGTAACGGCAAACCGCATCCAGTGCAGTTTGAACGCCTTTATTTTTGAAGGAAGAACCGCACATCATCGGAACGATACTCAGATCGACCGTAGCTTTACGGATCGCTTCATGCATTTCGTCTTCCGTGATGCTGTTAGGGTCTTCGAAGAATTTCTCCATCAGTTTATCATCGTATTCAGCTACTGCTTCCACGAGACTTGCTCTCCATTCTTTGGCTTCTTCCAGCATATCTGCCGGTACTTCGATCTCGTCAAAGGTCATTCCTTCTGTTTCCATATGCCAGATGATCCCTTTCATTTTGATCAGGTCAACCACTCCTATGAAATCATCTTCCGCACCGATCGGCAACTGCAGGGGAACAGCTTTTGAACCCAACATATCTTTCACTTGCTTGACCACCATCAGGAAGTCGGCACCGGCACGGTCCATCTTGTTCACAAAACCGATACGCGGAACACCATACCTGTTAGCCTGGCGCCATACGGTCTCCGACTGGGGTTCTACTCCATCCACGGCAGAGAACAAGGCGATCAATCCATCCAATACCCTCATTGAACGCTCCACTTCCACGGTAAAATCTACGTGACCAGGGGTATCGATGATATTGAAAGAATATTTTTTTGTATCGGCATAATCCTTCCCCTTGTTGGTCGGAAAATTCCACTGGCAGCTAACAGCCGCTGAGGTGATCGTAATCCCTCTTTCTTTCTCCTGCTCCATCCAGTCAGTCGTGGCAGCGCCATCATGCACTTCCCCGATCCGGTGAATCATACCAGTATACCGGAGGATACGCTCCGTCGTAGTGGTTTTACCGGCATCAATGTGCGCAGCAATACCAAAGTTTCTTTGAAATTTTAAATCTGCCATGACTGCTTTATTTCAGATGTTTAGATAAGTTGAATAAACCTCGCGGTTTTGGAGGCGCAAAAGTACGGAAAAATGGTGGAAAATAATGACTTAAGAGTTTCTTAATCCCTTCTGTGGATAAAAGCAGCGATATCACCTGAAAGCGGAGTTCCGGGTTCAAAATCCGTTTAAGTTTATTTCAACAAACATTACAGATCAGTTCCGGGTAGCCAGTGACGTGTTGACAAAAATGGATCCCAAAAAAAAGTGGCCCCTGCTGGTTAGTTGATATCAGTGAAGGCAATCTCCCCAGTTTAATGAGCCTGTTTGAATTTATTTTAAATAGCAGGCCATCAAAGCCAGGAAAAAGGAATTGATAAATAACTTACCACAGGTTATGGAATGTTCTGAGCAGTGTTAAAATAAAAATGTCCCCCATTACTGGAGGACATTTCTTTATGCTCAATCGGTTTAATGGTAATAACTCAATGTCATTTCAGAACGGCGGTTTTGCTGGCGGCCTTTCGCAGTTTTGTTATCTGCGATCGGCATTGTCTCACCATGACCTTCCGATGTTATACGGCTTTCATCAACTCCTTTGCTCACCAGGTAAGTTCTCACGGAAGCTGCCCTGTTTTCGCTAAGTGTTTGGTTATAATCATCCTTGCCTACATTATCTGTGTGTCCGTCGATCTTAAGGCTCATTCCCGGATTCTCCGTCATGATCTTGACCACATCATCCAATCCTTTAAAGGAAGACTTCTGCAGTTTTGCACTTCCGGTAACAAACAGGATGTTCTTAGCGGCCAGGTCTACCCTTTTCTTGATTTCCGGTGGAATCACGGGGCACCCAAAATTCTCTTTTGGACCAGGTATCGTAATACATTTATCTTCTTCGTCATTTACACCATCCCCATCTGTATCAGGGATCGGGCAACCCTGGTAGCGGGCCAACCCAAATACAGTCGGACATTTATCTTCTTCGTCATTGATACCATCCTTATCGGTATCAGGGATCGGGCATCCCTGGTAGCGGGCCAGGCCCGGAACGGTCGGACATTTATCTTCTTCGTCATTGATACCATCCTTATCGGTATCAGGGATCGGGCAACCATCGTATTTCGCCAGGCCTTTTACAGTTGGACATTTATCAAGACTGTCAATGATACCATCGCCATCCGTATCCGGTGGAGGTTTTGGGGGTTCAATTATTTTAGGTTCTGGCTTCTTACCGATCCTGCCTGCGATACCGATACTGTGCTGCAGGTGATAATTCGATGTTTCAGTGGTGATAGGTACACGGTAAGTAGAGGTGATGAAAAGATGCGCTTCATCAAAGAAGTTCACTTTCATACCAAGACCCAATGGCAGGAAAGCGCCATAATACTTGCTATACCGGTGAGCGCCCACCCCGATACTGATGTAAGGCTGAACCCAGTATTTCTCACTTGTCATTTTAAGATTCAGGGAAGCGTTTCCTTCAAGAAGAAATTTATCATCGGCAAAAATTTTATTTGGCATCGGGTAACGGATGAACGAACCGCCTAAACTCGCGGCAATGTCCACATGTTTTGTCAACCCCCTGAAATAGTTGATAGCAAGACCGGGTGACATATCCCGCATCTTTGCAAATTTCTTATCGCTGATTGTAGTGCTGAGTGAGGTGCTGCGTATCCGTTGGGGAGTAATAAAGTCGTTGAGAAAGAAACTAATTCCTAGCGCTTTGGGCCTGATTTCATCATTTTGGCCATAACTGTTTGGGACAAGCAGATACAGCGCAAATAATGCTGATAATATCTTCTTCATAAAGAGATAGTTTGGTTTAAAACTGAACAAAAATAACAGGTAAGTTCAATATCCTAAAATAAATTATTTCCTTCATATTCACAGGATTGGGAGGGTTTGTTTTTCCCCAAAAAGCTTTTTCTTCCAGGCCCATTATTTGGATGCAAAATATTTTTCTCTCAAATGCTTGTCTTCCGCATACACATCATCAAAAAAGATGATCCTTCCGTCCTTTCCCTCGCAGGTAAAATAGCGGAGAAAAACAGGCATTTTATTCCGTAATGCGATCGATTTTTTTTGCTTTTGCCGCAGCCAATTCTTCACCGAATCGATCCTTGTATAGCCTTTACCACCCGCATTGAGACTGTCATTCCCCAATAAATACCAGGTGAGTTTCTCCCATTCCTGCACCCTCACACAACCATGACTTAATGAACGCATAGAATTGGCGAATAAATAACGCTGGTTGGTATCGTGGAGGTAGACAGAATACTTATTACTGAAAACGAATTTCAGGATACCCAGGGCGTTGGCATCCCCGCTGCCCTGCACTACCCGGTAGGGTATTCCCTTGCTGTATTTTGACCAGTCGACCGAATAAGGGTCCACTTCATTCCCTTTTGAATCGACCAGGCTGAACCCTTTCCTGGCCAGGTAACCCGGATTTTTCTTAACGGCCGGCAGGATCTCTTTTGCAACGATACTCGGGGGTGGTACCCATTGCGGGTAGGTGATCAGTTCGGTAATATTACTGGTGAGCAAGGGGGTTCTTGTTTTGGGTTTTCCGCAGATCACCTTCGAAGAAAATTTTACGGAATCCCTTTCCACCATTTCGAGGTAATTGGATGATACATTCACCCAGATATATTTGGCCGGCATTTTTTCCGGTAGCATTTTATATTTATCCATGCTGATCGCGATGCGGATAAATTTCTCGCGGTCATTCACATTCAGCATTCGCACTGTACCCTCTCCTGCCCTGCCATCAACAGTGATCCCTTTCTTCTGCTGGAACTGTTTAATAGCAGCAGCCAGTTGCGCAGAATCAGCAGCGATACTGTCGTAAGCGATAAAACCACCTTCCTGCAATCTTTTCTGCAATGCGATAGCAAACTTCGCCGGGTCTTTTCCGGGTGAGGGAACCAGCGTATATTCTTTATGATCGGCGCTGTCGAGGAAACGACGGATACCTGCTTTCAGCAATTGATACCCTCTTTGTTTCGGTTCGAGTGATTGAACAATCCCGGTGATCCCTGTTTCCTCCAGTCTGTCAAATTGTTGCCGGTAAAATTCATCCTCCAAAACAGAATCTTTGCGGAGCGTAATGCTGTCTTGCGGAAGCCGGCCCAATTTTACATCCCGGATGATCCGGGCGAAGGCATCGGTCATCATCAGGTCGGCCTTTGCCCATAGACCAGCATTTTTCCTGTCGGCTATTGTAAGACTGTCAGCAATAAATCTTTCGCGGATATCTTTTAATTGTGCCCCATGATAATCTTCGGGGAAAAGGCCATACAATTCTGCCGATTGAATAAACTCGAATAAAGAATCAGCGGCGGGCAACCATGTTCGCTCCCTGCACCAGGCAGGAGTAAACCCTTTTTTATTATAGATCACCCAGGCAATCCTGGCTTGTGTGAGTACAACAGCTGAATCTTCGGTTTTACCATTTCCTGTGACGGCCATCTCGATCATCCCTTTTATAAGATCAGTAGCTTTTTCCTGCAACTCCTTTGGTGTATCAGCAATGTCGGCGGTTTCTTTGTTCCTGCCTTTACACGCTGAAAGCAGGCACAGGGATATGCCAATCAGGAGCAGGTACAAAGGGCGGCGTGTATACATAGTGGCGTGGCGGCAGTCAGCGTATCCGGTTTTTTACACTAATTTACCAGCAGAATCCAAAACCGGTTATGCCTACCAATTTAAGAAATCCTTTTTACATTAACCCTTGCGTCTTACTCATTTTTTCAACATTCCTTACCATTACGACCAAGGCCCAGGACAGCAGCTATACCCGTCCCCTCGTTACTGACAAATGGGATATTTACAAAAGCCAGGTAAAAAAGGACAGCAGTAAAAAGATGGTGGAGTTGAAGAAAATGATCCCTGGTATTGTATATGATCTACGTTATGCCGGTAGCAATAATTTCATGCGGCGCCGCATGTACCCACCCGGCACCAATCATACTTTTATGCGTTTACCTGCGGTGATCGCTTTGCAAAAAGTGCAGCAGGAACTAAAGCAGAAAGGACTGGGACTGAAAATATTTGATGCTTACAGGCCCTATTCTGTTACAGTTAAATTCTGGGAGTTGGTAAGGGACGAACGCTACGTAGCCAATCCTTCCAAGGGAAGCGGGCATAACCGTGGCATCGCTGTTGATCTGACCATTATCGCCCTGAAAACGGGAGTTGAATTAAAAATGGGAACCGGCTTTGATAATTTTACCGATACAGCGCACCATGTATTTACGCGTTTATCGGAAGAAGTACTGCAAAACCGCGACCTCCTGAAATCAACTATGGAGAAATACGGGTTCAAAGCTTTTGAATCGGAATGGTGGCATTATTTTCTCAGTGAAGCAACCCGCTTCGAGATCCTGGATATTTCCTTCATGAAGTTGCAAAAAGACCTATAAAGGGATCGTATCGATCACGGCTGAAGTATTGATGGGGCCGTATATATGCGGAAACGTATCGGCCGCGGAGGGCGACCAGTCAAAAACATATTTGCTTGTTAACTTATCGGTGTCTATCACCAGTTTTATCAAATCCGTTTTCCCGGCAAAATATCTTTCCAACACAGCAGCAACCTGGTGATCCTGCGAACAATGGATAAATCCTTCCGCATTCAGGGAAGGATGTTCATAAAAACCTTTTTGCCGGGCTGCATTCCAGTCATTATTGCTGGTCACATGGTAGATGATGGGCATTATAAGACTCTTTTGATCTTTTGTTCCAATAATAAAAGGTCAGCCAATACAATCGCAGTTACCGCTTCCAGGATCACCGGTACACGCAGGGCGATGCAGAGGTCGTGCCGGCCTTTTACAGAAACTGTTTCTTGCTGGCCGGTTTGCCAGTTCAGTGTTGTTTGTTCTTTGGGAGTAGAGGAAGTTGGTTTAATAGCAATACGGAAAACCAGTTCATTCCCGTTGGTCAGTCCGCCAACAATTCCACCGGCATGGTTGCTCTGTGTTTTTCCTTCCATGTTCTCGATCGGGTCGTTATGCCCGCTGCCAAACATTTTTGCAGCGGCAAAACCTGTCCCGAATTCTATTCCCCGCACAGCCGGGATAGCAAATACCCCGTGACTGATCAATGATTCGGCAGAATCGAAGAATGGTTCTCCCAGCCCGACCGGCAACCCGTTCACCCGGCATTCGATGATGCCGCCAATGGAATCTTTGTTATCGATTGCTTTTTGCAAACCCTTGTCAAGGTCTTTCTCTCCGCCAATTTCAAGTATCGTTGCAGTTATTTTGACCTCACCCTCCGGCTCCCTCTCCAAAGGAGAGGGAGGGTTCAATTCTTCAATTGTCTTTTTTATCCTCCCCGTGACCCCTGCTATATCATTCAGTATTTCCTCGTTCGTAAACCTGATCAGCTGGTATTGATTTTCTTGCAGCCATTTTGTTCGCAGATCATCATACCTTATTTGCTCTTCACTATTATGATATTCCCCATCAACTTCAATGATCAATTTTTTTTCCAAACAAACAAAATCCGGGATAAAGCCATTGACAGGATGTTGTCGCCTAAACTTATATCTCCCAATTTTCCTGTCTCGTAATTCCTGCCATAATTTATCTTCTGCTTCAGTAGCGTTCCTCCTGTTTTCTTTTGCAAATGCTGATAAAAATTTCCAGCTTTCTTTCGGGTTAGTATAATATCCGGGAACGTCTTTAAAAGCCCCTCTCCCCTGGAGAGGGGTTTGGGGTGAGGTCTCCAGGCACTCCAGCAGTTTCTTCGCGATCACCCCGGCCGCTACCAGTGCTACAGTCAGCCGGCCACTAAAATGACCGCTTCCGCGGTAATCCTCGAAGCCCCCGGCTTTCGCCCTTGCTACAAAATCCGCATGACCGGGTCGCGGAACGGCTCTTTGTTTTTCATAGTCGCTGCTTCGTGTATTCTTATTGTCAAAAATGATCGTAATGGGAGCCCCGGTTGTCTTATCATTAAACAGGCCACTTTTGAAAATGGGAAGGTCCTCTTCCTGACGGGGCGTTGTTCCTTTTTGTGTGCCGCCTTTTCTTCTTTCAAGATCAGCCAGGAAATCATTTGTCGTAAGCGAAAGTCCTGCGGGACAACCATCAACGACGATACCAACCGATTCACCGTGTGATTCGCCAAAAATGGAAATGCGGAATATGCGTCCAAATGAATTCAACCGTTTTATAATTTGAAGTGGAATGGTAAAGATACATCAGCACCGAGGCTTTTCAAATCATTATAGAAATCGGGGTAAGATTTCTTCACCGCCCCGGGTTTTTCCAGGGTCGTTTTACCCGTTGATCTCAATGCAGCTACTGTGCAGGCCATAGCGATACGATGATCAAGATGTGAATGGACCGTGGCTGGTTTTAAGGGTTCGCCGCCATTGATCATCATCAGATCTCCCTTTACTTTTATATCCACTCCCATTTTACCAAACTCTTCCCAGAGGGATAAAGCGCGGTTGCTTTCTTTATATACCAGCCTGTTCACACCTTTCAATATTGTTTCTCCTTTGCAGTAAGCCGCCAGGGCGACCAGTGGTGGAAAAAGATCGGGACAATCGGTCGCGTCAAATTCAAAGGCTTTCATTGCAGATGGATGGATTTTTATCCCTTTTGCTTCCATGGCGATACCCGCGTTGGCAGACATTAACGCATCAATGATCGCTTTATCCGCCTGCGTGGAAGCCAGGTCAAGACCTCTTACTGTTATCGGACCGGCAATAGCGCCGGCAACAAGTAGAAATGCGCTCCCGCTCCAGTCTCCTTCAATGGTATACTCGTGATCCGCCGGTTGTTGATCATGACATGCGCTATCAAAATAGAACTCTTTATAACTCTTATTCTCTGGCACCTTTAAACCGAAATCTTTCATGATAGCCAGGGTTAGATCAATATAAGGGACGCTTGCGAGGTTTTTTACTCTGATCGAAACATCCTTTGCATCAGCCGCTGCATATGCCATGAGCAAACCGGTAAGGTATTGTGAACTTAAAGAGCCATCTATCTCGATATCCTTAGGTTGCAATGGACCCTGCACGACGAGGGGCAATTTTCCTTTTTTGCTTTTGATCTGTATTCCCAGTTCCGGGAATACCTTATCAAATACATCCATCGGACGCGAGGAAAGACTGCCGCTGCCTGTTATGACGAATCGTTGATTGCTTACTGCCGCGATCGGGGTGAACATCCGGATGCTCAAGCCGCTTTCACCGCAATTTAATTCTTCGTCAATGGGATGTATACCCTGACTGATCATCTCTAATGAATCGCCCACTTGCTGTACTTCTGCGCCCAGTCTTTTGATGATATCGAGTGCAGCTTTATCATCTTCCGAGTGACCGGGATTGTGGATAAGCGTCTTTCCTTTTTTTATAAGCGCAGCTGCGCAGGCCCGCTGCATCGAACTTTTGGAAGCCGGCGCCTGTACGATGCCTTTCAAGGAAGATGGGTTTATACTAGCATTCATACGCGGGAACGCAGGTTTTTATGATGAGTATGCTTAACGCAGATCGGTTCATTACAAATTATATCGGTCATGATCATCACGTTCCTTATAAATCCTGGATAATCTTCTCTAATTTCTTCAAAGGAATACTTCTCACCACCGCTTTTCCAATTTTTTCCAGCAAAACATAATTCATATTCTTTCTTTCTCTTTTTTTATCCATCTTCAAAACATCAAACACTTTTTGTTTATCAAAAGATGCATAAGTGGGAAGATTATATTTTTCCAGCAAACTAACCACCCTTCCTGTCTGCCTGAAACCGGTAAGCTGTTCCGAAATATGACAGGCATAAACCATACCTATGGAAATAGCCTGGCCATGTAACAATTCGTATTGGTTCTCAAGAGCATGGCCCAGGGTATGACCGAAATTCAGCAGCCGCCTCCCGGCTTTTTCAAATTCATCTTGCTGTACCAATTTAGTTTTAAGGACCACATTGCGCTGAATGAGTTCGCCAACCGACTTTTTGTTTCCCCGGTAAGCTGAGATAGAATTTCTTTCCAATTCAGCGAACAGGCCAGCATCATTTAAACAGCCATGTTTGATCACTTCTGCAAAACCATTTTCCCATTCCACCTCCGGGAGCGAGTCCAGGAAAACCATATCGTGAAGGATAAATGCAGGCTGGCGGATTACCCCCAGCATATTTTTATAGACACCGACATCAATACCGTTCTTCCCGCCGATGGAAGCGTCTACCAGGGAAAGTATGGAGGTGGGTATAAACCCTACTCGCAGACCACGCATATAAATAGCAGCCACATACCCAGTAATATCCGTGATCACACCACCGCCCACGCCTACCAATGTCGTGGTTCTGCCCGCTTCCATTTCGACCAGTTTCTCAATGACCGCATCCACCGTTGCCTGAACCTTGTACTCCTCACCCGGTTTTAATATGATCGTATTCCAGCCGCTGAATCGTTTTGCATGAGCATTGTAGACGTTCTCATCCGTGATCAATACCGTATCTCCCTGCTCCGTGATCTTTTTCAAATGACTGATTCCACATGACAGGAAATACTCAGTAGATGAATGGGTAAATTTATAAGTGAGTTTTTGCATCCCGGTCTTTTAGTGATTAGACTCGCCGATATTCTTGAATTGAGCTACGAGTTTTGAGCTACAGGTCAAACTATCATCTTTTATCTATCAACTATCCATGATCTTTTTCTGGTGATTAATACTTTCCATGTGCACTGCATCAAAGTATTTCGTGATAAACTCTTTACTCAAGCCTAATTTATCCCCTTTCACAAAAGCCCGTTCAATGATCTCGTTCCATCGGCTTGTTTGCAGGATAGTGATATTGTTCTCTCTTTTATAATTACCGATCTGTTCGGCCACCTTCATCCGTTGTCCCAATATCTGCATCAGTTCATCATCCAGGTGGTTGATCTGCTGGCGTAGTTTCTCCAGCGCTGCATGGTAAGCTTCCGAATTGATATCTTCTTTCCGCCAGATAATAGTATCCAGGATTTCTTTCAGCCGCTCGGGTGTTACCTGTTGTTTAGCATCGCTCCAGGCACTGTCAGGATCTATATGACTTTCTATCATTAGGCCGTCATAATCCAGGTCAATAGCTTTCTGGGCCACTTCCAACAAAATATCACGGCGCCCGCAAATATGTGAAGGATCATTGATCAGGGGAATACCGGGATGTTTCAATTTCATTTCAATAGCCAGGTGCCACATAGGAGCATTTCTGTATTCAGTATTGCCATAAGAAGAGAAACCGCGGTGTATCAGTCCTATTTGTTTGACTCCAGCCCTTGCTATTCTTTCTACTGCCCCCGTCCACAATTCCAGATCGGGATTGATGGGATTCTTGATCAACACCGGCACATTTGTCCCGCGCAAAGCATCTGCCACTTCCTGTACACTGAATGGATTCACCGTTGTTCTGGCCCCGATCCATAACACATCTACTTCGAAAGTCAGGGCATCCTCCACCTGTTTGGCTGTCGCTACTTCCACAGTGGTTGGCAGGCCTGTTAGTTTTTTTGCCTGCTGCAACCAGGGTAAGCCTTTGGCTCCTACTCCCTCGAACATACCAGGCTTGGTCCTTGGCTTCCAGATCCCGGCCCTTAGCATATCCACTCTTCCGGTTGCTGCCAATCTCTGCGCGGTCTGCAGTACCTGTTCTTCGGTTTCTGCGCTGCAGGGACCACTGATGATCAGCGGTCGCTTATTCCAGGTATCCTGCACTGATATGTTTGTCGCCTGTTCTGTTTCTTGCATTTTACAAATTTAATTTATTTATACCCGTTTCAGTAATTCTATCCAGTTATTATGAGCCCAGTTCCCACTCACGACTCACTACTCACGACTACTTTATTATCCTCCTGATCTTATTCGCATCCTCGATCAACCGGAGCAGGTATGCGTGGTCTTCTTTTTCAAGACTTTCCTTAAATCTTGTTAGCTGCGCGATATGCTCTTTCAAAACATCCAAAACATTCTCGCGGTTCTGCATAAAGATCGGTACCCACATCGCGGGATTGCTTTTTGCCAGCCGCACTGTACTTTCAAAACCTGCGGAAGCGAGTTCAAAAATGGCGTTCTCTTCTTTTTCTTTTTCCAATACGGTGTTTGCCAGCGCAAACGAAGTGATATGGGAGATATGACTTACATAAGCGGCGTGCAGGTCATGCGCTTTTGCTTCCATCTCCAGCAAATGCATCCCGATCTTTTTATACATACTCTTTACCCAATCCAGCGCATCGGGGTCACTATCTTCCACATCACAGATGATCACGGCTTTGTTTTCGAAAGCTCCTTTCACGGCAGCTTCCGGACCGCTGTATTCTGTACCCCACATCGGGTGGGTCGCCACATATCTTCCTCGTTTCGGGTGAGTTTTTATCACTTCAACCAATTGCGATTTGGTGGAACCCAGGTCCACTACCACCTGGTTGGTTATTTTGTCCAGGATAGACGGAAGAAGTTCAACCAGTTTATCGACCGGTATGGCCAGTATGATTACATCAGACTGTTCAATTGCTTCCGGCAAGGGCAAAACTTCATCAACCAGTTCCAGTTCAAGTGCTTTGTTTGCATGCAGGGCATCCTCCTCCACACCGATCAGCCTGGAAGAAATTTTCTTTTCATGCAATTGAATAGCCAGTGAACCACCGATGAGACCAACTCCAACGATCGCTATTCTTTTCCTGTCTCTCATGCGTATTGATTTTTGATTCTTGTAATAGCTTCTTCTATTTTTTCTACAGGCGCACATAAGCTGACCCGCAAATATTTTTTACCTGCGCTGCCGAAGATTCCACCCGGTGTGATAAACACACCCGATTTATACAACACTTCATCACTTAACACATAACCGTCCTTGTATTTTGCTGGAATAGCTGCCCAAACAAACAAACCAGCCTGCTGAATTGCGAATTCACAATCCAGTAATAATAACAGTTCAAATACTTTTTCCCGTCGTGCTTTATATACATTATTTATCTCATCATGCCAGTCCTTACCCAATGAGAGCGCTTTGGCAGCCGCCAGTTGCACCGGCAGGAACATCCCGCTGTCCATATTGCTTTTGAAGCGCAACACTTCTTCTACCCTTTCTTTGGCGCCACAGAGCATGCCCACTCTCCAGCCGGCCATATTATGACTTTTGCTCAACGAGTTCAGCTCGATCACACAGTCCTTCGACCCCTCCACACTTAATAAACTTAAAGGCGTGTCATTCAAGATAAAAGAATAAGGATTATCATGAATGATGAGGATTTTATGTTTTTTTCCAAAAGCAACCAGTTTTTCAAACAGCTGTTTGGATGGTAACTGTCCCGTTGGCATATGTGGATAGTTCACGAACATCAGCTTTACCTTGTTCAGGCCTTTTTTTTCCAGTCGCTCAATATCCGGTTCATAATTATTTTTTACTTTTAGTTTATACTCCCTGCATTTTCCCCCTGCCAATTTTACGGCGCTTCGGTAGGTAGGATAGCCGGGATCAGGCACCAGCACCTCATCCCCTTTATTCAAATAGGTCATACATATATGCATAATGCCTTCTTTGCTTCCGATCAATGGAAGTATTTCGGTAGCCGGATCAAGCTCAACAGCATATACTCTCTTATACCAGTCGCTGATCGCTTTTCTCAGTACCGGGGAACCTTTGTACGATTGGTATCCATGGACGGTTGCTTTTTCGCATTCTTCCTGCAATGTTTTAATCACGTCCGGGTGCGGCGGAAGATCCGGGCTGCCGATACCGAGATTGACAATTTCTTTTCCGGCTTTATTTAATTCTTCGATCTCCCGTAATTTTTGCGAGAAATAATATTCTCCGATCCCTTGTAATCTTTTGCTTGTTTTCATATGCTTAACATAACGCTCCTACGGAGCTTTTATCATTTTTTAATTCTTCGCTCCGGGTTTCACCCGAAGCTACTGACATTAAACCCCAACGGGGTTATCGATAGTGTCACATTTTACTATTTTCAAATTTCCTACTTCCAGGCTCCTTTTTTATATACCCCATATATCTTCAAAGTTTTTGTCAATCTTTTCAGCTGCCCGATCACTTCATAGAACTGGTCGGTTGAAATGAATTCCATATCCGCGTGAAAACTGTATTTAAAATCACTCCCGGGTATCGGGAAACTCTGCAGTTTGCTGAGATTGATTCCCCCTTCCGCGATCTTTGTCAGCACTTTTGCCAGGCTTCCCCTTGAATGATCGGTATGAAAATTCACCGATGCTTTATCGGCTCCATTCACGGGTTCCGCCGTTTCTTTTGGTTGAAGGATCAAAAACCTGGTATAGTTCTGTTTAAGTGTGTGAATATCGGGCACCAGGATCGAAAGTTCATACATTTCCGCGGCTAAACTTCCTGCAATAGCAGCGATATGTTTGCTTTTATGCCGGTGTATATGTTTTGCGCTTAAAGCGGTATCATCTGTCTCTACCAGTTTCCACTTGTATTGGTCCAGGAAATCTTCGCATTGCTGCAGGGCCATCGTGTGCGAATGCACTTCCTTGATATCTTTCAATTTCACACCTGGATTGGCGAGCAGGTTTTGCTTTACCTGTAAATAGATCTCCCCGCTGATCATCAGTTCGGTTTTCCTGAGCAGGTTATAGTTGGGCAAGATGCTCCCCGCAATAGAGTTCTCGATCGCCATGATTGCACCATCGCATTTTTTTGCAGATGCGGCTAAGCCGATCACTTCCTTAAAAGTGTTACAGGGGATCACCTTAATATGCCTGCCAAAATATAACCTGGCTGCGGCATGATGAAAACTGCCTTCATATCCCTGTATAGCGATCCGGCCCCTATCCGGCTTCTCCCTATCGGGGGAAGCCACTAACATAATCTTCCCGCTTTTCGAGGACTGCATATTTTTTTTAAGAGGCTTCATACATGCGCATTTATATCTATAAACTTTTTTGTTACCAGACTCTAAAGCCCCGCCTTTGGAGGGGTTGGGGAGGCTAAAAAAAAGTCCCCCGGTTTCGCCGGGGGACTTTTATGTTGTTTTTTAGTTGTTCTACTTTACTTGCAACAAAAGCATACCCGGCTTCCTTCGTGTATAGAAGTAATAAGAATAATAACCGAAATATGCATTCATGAACTCCATATAACAAATGTAGTTTTTGCGTTGGTTAAATCCAACAGCTGTCACAATTATTTTCTACGGCTGCCTCCGCTTTCCGCATCATTCATCCTGATCTTCCTTCCCCGGTAATTCTTACCATCGATGGCTTTTATCATTTTTTTGCCTGCGGATGGCTCAATCTCGATCCAGCTTGTCATTTCTTTCATGTCGATCCGGCCCAGCACTTCCTTCTTCAGGTCGCTCATATCCAGGATGAACTGTAGAAAACTGGCTTTGTAAAAACCATCCTTCGTTCCCAGGTTGACAAATAAGCGCTGGTAATTACCATTGCCTCCAAAACTCCGGCCGGCTGTATCTCTCCTGTCTCCCGAAGCCGTTGGTCTCTCCGCCCTGTCACCTCTTCTCTCCGTCCTCCTGTCATCGCTGCGCATGTTCAGGTCAGCAGCATTTTCATAGTATTTCAGGAAGCGGTCAAACTCCAGCGCCGCCACCCGTTGCAGGATCTCTTCCTTATCTATTTCCCCGAACTTTTCTTTCAGCGTGGGCAGGTAAGTTTCGTACTGGCCATGACTGATATCGGCCTGCAACATTTTATCAATAAAATGAAAGAATTGTTTGCGGCAGACATCTTTACCTGTGGGAATATCCATTTTATGTACTTTGCCGTTCAGTATTCTCTCAATCTGGCGCAGCCGGTAAACTTCTTTGGGAGTTACGATGGAAACAGAGATACCGCTTTTACCCGCACGGCCTGTACGTCCACTGCGGTGGGTGTACACTTCCACATCATCGGGTAATTCATAATTGATCACATGAGTGATACCTGTGACATCAATACCTCTTGCGGCTACATCGGTCGCGATCAGCAACTGAATGCTTTTATCCCGGAAAAGACCCATCACTTTATCCCGTTGCTGCTGGGTAAGATCGCCGTGGATGGCATCAATATCATAACCTTCTCTTGTCAGTCGTTCCGCTATATCCTGTGTATCCGCCTTGGTACGGGCAAAAACGATCCCGTAAATACCGGGATTGAAATCGATGATCCTTTTTAATACTTCGTACCGGTTATGGTGCTGGGTAGCATAGTATTGGTGGTCAATATTTGCGGCGCCGGCATTGGTCTTACCGATCGTGATCTCAAAAGGTTTGTCCATATACCTTTTGCTTACCTGTCTTATCTCGGCCGGCATCGTAGCGCTGAAAAGCCAGGTACTTTGCCGGTTAGGTGTATTCTTTAAGATAAATTCAATGTCTTCTTTAAAACCCATGTTCAGCATTTCATCCGCTTCATCCAGTACCACATAATGGATCTTCTCGAGGTTGATCGCTTTTCTTTCGATAAGGTCGATCAAACGGCCGGGTGTAGCTACGATGATATGGGTTCCTTTTTTCAGGTCCCTGATCTGCATGGAAATGGAAGTACCCCCGTAGACGGGAGTAACCACAATATGTCCTTTCTTATTTTTAAATGTATTCAGGTCGTTGGTGATCTGCAGGCATAATTCCCGGGTGGGACAAACGATCAATGCCTGTGGGAATTTGTCTTCCTTATTGATCAGTTGTAAAAGCGGGAGGCCAAAAGCTGCTGTTTTGCCGGTACCTGTCTGAGCCAGCCCGATAAAGTCTTTGGTCCCTTCTAACAGGACCGGGATCGCTTTTTCCTGGATGGGTGTTGGCTCGGTAAAACCAAGCGTTTTAATGGAGTTAAGCAGGCCTTCTTCAATGCCCAAAGATTCAAAAGTGACCACTGGCTGATTCGATTTTAATGATTGATAATGAAGCGGCAAAGTTAGCTTTAAATAAGAGGAAAGTATAATGTATTTTAACCATTCAGCCGCTTAGAAATAAGAAAGCCTTCCCTTGCAGGAAGGCCTCTAACGATTGCTTGCCATTCGAAAATCGGTGCAATTACATTTTAGTAGTATCAGTCTTAGTCTCTTTTTTGATAACTGTGTCGCCTGGAGTTTTAACGGTAGTGTCGTTAGTAGTAACAGTAGTAACTGTATCGCTACCAGGAATTACAGTTGTTGTTGTGTCTGTACCTTCTTTCTTTTCAGAACCGTTGTTACAAGCTACTGCAAAAGAAGCGATAGCGATAACTGCTAAGAATTTTTTCATTGTTGATTTTTTTGAGATTTGTTGAAATATTTCGCTGTTAATACCTCAAAAAGGAAAAGGTAACCCGGATTTTAATATTTTTTTTCAGGTCGCCCAGGCCCACTTACCGTTTTTTAAGATTATTTTTTACAGTCGGGCAGGCCCGCCTTTCAGTTTTTAAGATTATTTTTTACAGTCGGGCAGGGTTACTATTTTTAAAATCCTGTATTAAACAAGGGAATGTGAAACAAGAGATTAACGAAAGAGCTTTGTTGGAAGGACTAGCCGGCAGTGACAAAAAGGCCGTCGAGACGATTTACAGGGAGAATTATAACATGGTTCAGGCCCTGATAATCAACAACAACGGCTCCTCCGATGACGCGAAGGACATATTCCAGGAGGCCATGATAGTTCTTTATGAAAAGGTGAGATCAGGGACTTTTGAGCTGAATTGCCAGATCAAGACCTTTGTTTACTCCGTTTCCCGCCGTTTATGGCTGAAACGACTTCAGCAGCAGAACCGGTATTCCGCCGCGGGAGATAGCCTGGAAACGCTGGTCGCCGTGGAAGAAGAGCTGGCAGAGCATGAACAAAGGAATGCGGAGTTTGAAATGATGGAAAAAGCCATTAATGGCCTTGGGGAGCCCTGTAAAAGCCTGTTGGAAGCATACTATTTGCAAAAACAGAATATGCAGGTGATCGCAGCAAGTTTTGGCTATACCAATGCAGATAATGCGAAGAACCAGAAGTACAAGTGCCTGATGAGATTAAAGAAGTTATTTTTTGCACACTATAAAAACGGGAACGGTGATGGATGATATAAAAATTTTAGACGCTGTTGAACGATATATCCGCGGTGAGATGAACCCGGACGAGCGGCTGCATTTTGAGAATCTCCGCAAAACCAATTCGGAAATGGACCAACTGGTGGTGGAGCATACGCTTTTCCTGCAGCAGATGAATCGTTTTGGTGAATGGAAAAATTTCCGCTCCTCCCTGAACGATACGCATACGGATCTTGCGGAACAGGGCAAGATCGATTCAATGAAACTGAAAGGACGTTCCAAAGTTGTTTACCTCTGGAAACGATATAAAAGAGTGGCCGCAATCGCAGCATCGATTGCCGGTATCACCACCCTTACGATTAGTGCACTGGTATGGTCATTGTCTCCCAAACCTAATGATAATCTCACCGACCTGAACCGGATAGTGGAAGGAATCAAGAAAGAACAGAGAGACCAGAAAGCTGTTGTAAACAATTTGAAAGACCAGATCAATACCGATCAGAAAACGGAGAAGAAAACTATACTATTTAAATCAGGCGGTACCGGTTTCCTGGTTGATGGCAAAGGTTATCTTGTTACGAACGCCCACATTATCAGGAACTCAAAGAATATCGCCGTCATCAACAGCAAAGGCGAGGAATTCAATGCGATTGTGTTGAAAAAAGACAATGCAAGGGATATTGCCATCCTTAAGATCGAAGACAAGAGTTTCAAACCGATCGCTTCGCTTCCATACGGTATCAGTAATACCGTGAATGATGTGGCCGAACCCATTTATACCCTGGGTTATCCGCGCAACGATATCGTGTACAGCGAGGGCTACCTCAGTGCCCGCACCGGTTTTAATGGCGATACGCTCAGCTGCCAGCTGGGCATTGCTGCCAACCGCGGTAACAGCGGCGGTCCCGTCTTCAACCACAATGGCGAAGTGATCGGCATGATCAGCACAAAAGAAACTGAAGCGGAAGGAGTGGCATTTGCCATCCAGTCAAAATATATATTTGAGGCGATCGACGATCTAAAAAAAGATACTATTTACCAGTCACTGAAACTCCCGGTCAAATCATCGGTTCGTGGAATGAACAAACAGGACCAGGTAAAGAAAATACTGGACTATGTATTTATGGTAAAAGGAGATTAAAGAAATTAACCCTGGGAAAAAGCAGGCTACCCGGCAACGGGTAGCTTTTTTTATTTACGCCGCCCAGAGATCTTTGGGGTACACCCCTTCACGGATCAACTCATCCAGGCTCTGCTGCACAAAGGGAGCATCTTCTTTATAGGTTACTCCAAACCACAGCGAAGAAGTTGGAATCACTTCTATACTGCCACCTTCTTTGATAAACTTGTCCGCTACGATCGGTATAAAAAATTCTGATTTAAGCTCCTTTCCATGCTGCTGCAGGAACTGTGTAAAAAGTCGTTGTGTATAAGAAAAGAACGAAGGATGAAAACACCAGAAATTCATGGAAACCCTTGTATCCTTTGAAAGTTCCTTCGGTTCTAACCCGTCTTCGCAAATGATCTTATCTCCCTGTCTGGCAATGTTGATACGCTCCGTGATCGTGGCCAGGGTACCCTGGTGATCCAGTCCGCACACGCCCCTATTGACAGTCCCATGCTCCGATAAAGTGCTCAGCAGGTCATACCCGATGATACTATAATTCTTTTCAGTACAACCGGTGGCCAGGAAAGCTGATGCATTCTCAAAAGCATTCTGCCCATAAAAATCGTCCGCATTGATCACCGCGAAAGGTTCTTTCACAATTTCTGTTGCGCAAAGTACTGCATGTGCCGTACCCCATGGCTTTGTCCTGTCTGCCGGTATATCAAATCCATCGGAAAAGGAATGTAATTCCTGGTAAACATAGGCAGTCTCCACCCTTCCTTTCAGTTTGGGTTCAAAAATGGTTTTGAAGTTATCAGCAAACTGTTCGCGGATAATAAAAACGATCTTTCCAAAACCGGAACGGATGGCATCAAAAATGGAATAATCCATGATCGTCTCGCCGGAGGGTCCAAATCCCTCGACCTGTTTCATGCTACCATATCGGGAAGCCATACCGGCTGCTAAAATTATCAAAGTTGGTTTCATAGTTATTTTTAAAAACTGCGCACGAAATTAAAGTAAATTCGCCAAGCCCGTCATTCTATATTATTATGCAGGATATCAACCTATCTCTTGCCCGTACAGAAGAAATAATGCTCCCTGCAGCAGTAGCAAAACAGATCAGCTTATCGGTATTACGGCTTGATAAGATCCATCCGTTTGTATCCGGGAATAAATGGTTCAAACTCCGCTATTACCTCGACGAAGCAAAGGCCCAGGGTAAAAGATCGGTGGTAACATTTGGCGGTGCCTGGTCAAATCATATTCTCGCCACTGCCGCAGCCTGCAAGATCAATGGCCTTGCCAGTACGGGCATCATCCGCGGTGAAGCGCCCGGCCATTTATCTTCCACCCTTACCCGTGCAAAAGAACTGGGTATGCAACTGGTGTTCCTCAACCGGGATGACTACCGGAATAAAAAAATACCGGCAGCATGGAGCACCGGCGATCATTACATTATTCCCGAAGGAGGTTATGGTATCAAAGGAGCAGCAGGCGCAGCAACCATCGCCGATCTTTATAGCGAAAAGGATTTCACACATAGCTGCTGTGCGGCAGGAACCGGTACCATGACGGCAGGGCTCGTAAGCCGGTCATCCCCTTCCAGCAAGATCATCAGTTTTAGTGTGCTAAAGAATAACGCGGCACTGGAAGAAGATATAGCCCATCTTATTCCTATCGGAAAAAAATCTCCTGCACTCATTCATGATTATCATTTTGGTGGTTATGCAAAACATACACCCTCACTGCTTGTTTTTATGAATGATTTTTACCGGCAGGTAAATATCCCAACGGATTTTGTCTATACCGCTAAATTATTTTATGGCGTTACTGATCTTATTCAACAGGATTATTTTCCAACAGGCAGCAGGCTGCTCGTCGTCCACAGTGGCGGTTTACAGGGCAATGATTCACTGGGAAAGAGAACGTTAATATTTTAGATTTTACGGGGTGCTGCCCTATCTTTGTTCCGGACACGTAAATCTTTTTTGCTTTCTGACACATGAGAAAACAGTTCCTGCTCCTTTTATTTTTTCTTGCAACTGCCGTATCCGTCCTGGCACAGGACACGCTTCCTAAATTCTCGGTGAACAATGCCGGCAATAACCGGATCATTATCGGCTGGATCAATACATTTGAAAGTATAAAACAGATAAGCATTCAACGTTCATTCGATAGTCTTACGGGGTATAAAACCATTCTTACTGTTCCCGATCCTACGACTCCGCAGAACGGGTACGCCGATATGAAAGCGACCAATGACCATATGTTCTATCGCCTTTATATCCTGCTGGACAAAGGGATCTTTCTTTTCAGTGACGCCAAAAAACCTGTACGGGATACGATTCGCCGGACCGACCCGGTCAGTATCAGGCTTGGACAGTTCAACGGAGTTGATTCGGTTGCCGTACCGAACCCGGGAGTGAACAAAACAAAACCCAATGCTTTCACCCCCTCTTTGTATGTATATACTCACCGGGATGGTTATGTGCGCATCAGTCTTCCTGACGAGGAGAAGCCCAAAAAATATTCGATCAGGTTCTTTGATGAGGGCCAGTCCTTTCTTTTTGAATTAAAAGATATTAAAGAGAAAGACTTTAAACTGGATAAGACCAATTTCTTCCATGCCGGTTGGTTCCGTTTCGAGCTATACGAAGACGAGAAACTGATCGAACGGCATAAATTCTACCTCGAAAAAGATTTCTGACAAGGTTCAGATCAATACCGCATCAAACACTTTTTCAAAATTCTTTTTCACTTTTTCTTTCACTTCAGTAATATCCATTTTATTGCCGGTCTCTTTCTCCAGGGAGGTGACCTGTTTATTGCTGATGCCGCAGGGAATGATATAATCGAAATACGAAAGATCTGTATTGATATTAAAAGCAAAGCCATGCATGGTAATCCAGCGGCTGCAACGAACACCAATTGCACATATTTTCCTTTCTTTTCCCGCAATTCCCGGCTCGATCCAAACACCTGTTTCTCCTTTTGAGCGGGCGCCAATTATTCCATATTCCGCAAGCGTCAGAAGGATGACTTCCTCGAGATTCCGGAGGTAACGGCCGATATCTGTATAGAATCTTTCCAGGTCAAGAATGGGATAACCAACGAGCTGAGCGGGTCCGTGAAAAGTGATATCTCCACCCCGGTTGGTGTCAAAAAACTGGATATTTCGTTGTTTCAGTTCGTCTTCACCCAACAAGACATTATCCTTATTGCCGCTTTTACCCAATGTGTACACGGGGGGGTGCTCCACGAAGAGAAGGTAATGGCTAGTGGCGGGTGGGAAATGAGATTCTTTTTCAGAAGCGATAGGTACAGCAGGTTGCAGGCTATGTGTGGCTGATTTTACCCGCACATTTTCCTGTAATAATTTTTCCTGGTAATCCCATGCCTGCTGGTATTCCATTCTCCCGAGATCCCTGAATATGATTGATTGTCTTTCCATCCTGAGCTACAAATTTACCAACAAAAACTCATCCTTACCTTTGCCGCTATGCAGGATGAAACTACTAAGGAGAACCCGGATATACTGGACAGCAGTGATGAGCTCTATGAACGGTTCAGCATGGTGATCGACAAGGGACAGGAACCCCTGCGGATCGACAAATTCCTGGTCAACCGTATCGAAGGCGCCACCCGGAATAAAGTGCAGCAGGCGATCAATACCGGCATGGTGACAGTGAACGGGAAAGAGATCCGTCCCAACTACAAAGTGAAACCGCAGGATTCCATTATTGTTTTCTCCGATATGAGCCCCGAAGAAACAGGTGTGGTGCCCGAGAAAATGGTCCTGGATATTTTTTACGAGGATGATGAGCTGATGATCATCAATAAGCCCGCGGGCATGGTCGTGCACCCGGGAAGCGGAAACTATTCCGGTACTTTACTCAATGGTATTTCTTATTACCTGCAGCAACAAAATCCAGCGATCTCCGAAGACTCATTACCCCGGTTTGGATTGGTACACCGCATCGATAAGAACACCAGCGGGCTGCTCGTGCTGGCCAAAACAGATAAAGCCATGCGACAACTGGCCAAACAATTCTTTGATCATACAGTAAGAAGACAATACCTGGCGCTTGTCTGGGGCGACCTGGCAAAGGACAGTGGTACTATTGTAGCGCATGTCGGGCGTCATCTCCGTTTTCGTAAACTGTTTGAAGCCTACCCCGAAGGGGATCATGGCAAGGAAGCCATCACGCATTATAAAGTTGTGGAGCGTTTCGGTTATGTGACATTGGTAGAATGTGTATTAGAGACCGGGCGTACCCACCAGATTAGGGTACACATGAAATACCTTGGTCATCCTCTGTTCAATGATGATTTTTACGGGGGCGATAAGATCGTAAAGGGAACAGTATATGCCAAATACAAGCAGTTCGTGGAGAATTGTTTCCAGGTATGCCGGCGACAGGCGCTGCATGCGAAGACCCTGGGTTTTGTTCACCCAACGAGCGGCCAGGAAGTATTCTTTGATACAGATGTCCCGGCTGATATGGAACAGGTGATACAGAAATGGCGGAATTATTCGCAGTCTGTGGGGAAATGATCACTGGCTGAAATCAAACAAGGTGGCAGTAAAGAATCCCCGCTCCCTTTTTTTGAATACCACATCCCAGTTACCGATATAGCGTAGCAGTTTCGGAACAAGATAGTCACCGATCTTTGTCATCTGCACCTCCATGTGCACTTCGAAATCGTAAACACCCGCATCATAACTCATATCATAGGTGCGTGACATCACTTCCATTGTTTTTGTATTGAACCAGGTAATAAGACTGTCGATCACAATTTTATTCCTGTCATTCCCCAGGTCTTTTTTTGCCCTGATGGAAAAGATGTAGCAGGATTGCCCTTCATAATCCCCGAAGTCGATAAGGAAATCATAGTAACGGGCATGCTCCGGGTCAAAGATGTTAATCTTATCCCCTATCAACGGGATACCCGGCACTTTTTTCCCGGGGTTGAACATAAGGATCTTCAATTGTTCTTTGTTCTTTGCAATTCCTTTATATTCCTTTGGCTTGAAATCGATCCCTTTTACAATATTGTTTTCCCCGCAAACAGTCCCTTTTGTAAAAAAAAGACTGGCGTAAAGTTCCCCGGTTTCATATTTATACCCCCCATCTTTATCATAAAAATCACCGGTTGCATGTTCGTCCAGTACCTGCATGGTCCGGCAATTCTTGTTGCGGGTCTGTTTTGTTTTACTCTGGAGGGAAGCTTTGATACCGCCTTTTTTATCCCGGATCCGGATATCATTCCAGGAGCTAAAGCCGAGCACATGCAAATTCCGGAAAGCTTTATAAAAAGTGGTATCATTTTTTACCTGGTCAATAAAGCGGGACAGGTCCATACCGGTGCGGATCACTACTTCAGAAAGGCTCACCATTTTAGCCAGGCGTTCTGTATCAAGCGAATCTTCCTGCTGGGCCCGGGCCGGGAGAGAAAGAGACAGGAGGGCCAGTCCCAGCATAGTTTTCAGCTTCATATTGCAAATTATCGTATTGCGGTTAAAAATGCTGTGAAATATAGGACGGATGCCCTATTTTTATCCACTAATCAAAAAAACCTTTAATGATGAAAAAGTTTCTACCGTTCCTTTTTTCGCTTGGAATTGCCGCTGGAGTAAATGCACAGGACAGTGCCGCCATGAAAAAGCATTACCTGAAAATGTATACCCAGGCTGCAGCATATAATGATCTGAATGCAGGCATTAATGCCTTGCATGGCTATCTTGCAATTGACAACAGCCTCAATTACAAGGATACGTTGTCCATGCTTTATTTCACCAATAAGAATTATTACAGCGCTCTCCTGACAGGGGAAGAAGTGTATAAAGCTATGCCATCCAATACCGAGGCAATGGCCCGCACCGCGGAATGCTATGATGAACTGGGTGATCCCAAAACAGCTGTCAGTCTTTATGAGCAGGTCAGTCCCAAAACAAAAAATCCCTATCATTTTTACAAACTGGCTGTCGGACAGTATCAACTGAAGAGAACTGCCGAGGCGGAACTTTCCGCAAGGATCGTTTTAGCAGATACCAGCAGTAAAAGGATCGGCGTCAATTTCACTTCGGTAGATGGCAGTCAGCAGGCCGTACCGGTGAATGCGGCGGCGGCCAACCTGTTGGGTGTATTAAAGATGGATGCTAAAAATTATACAGGTGCTAAAGCTGATTTCCAGCAGGCCCTTGTATTTTACCCGCAATTCGTTGGGGCTAAGCAAAACCTGGAGGCTTGTGAGAAAAACCTGAAAGGCGGAGCAAAAGCGCCAGCAAAGCCAAAAGGAAAATAAATAGTTTTATCGACCAAATATAAAAGAGGGCCCCTGGTCCTCTTTTTTTATGCCCCTGTGTCCGGCTCCTTTAAAAGAACCCTGTTCCGGTGAACAAGTATATGCCAGCCTGAATGAATGGCCACTGACCGGTATAAGCAGGGCAAAAAAAGAAGGCCACCGCAGTGGCCTTCGTGTTCTATTTGGTTTTTAATTTGTATTCTTTAAAACATTAATCCTTTTTAGCTGCCTTCTCGGGATTGCTGCTTGCAACTTTTACTCCGTTATCCATGGGTATGGCCGGAGGTGCAGGAACTGATGAAGTTGCAGTAACCGTTTTTGACTCCTGTGGAACTGTGGTTGGAGCAACTGTAGTGCCTTGTACGCTTTGAAGAGGCGCAGCTGGTCTTACCGTTTTGTCTTCCGGAACGGAAGTTTGCCCGGTCAGCATTTCACGAAGAGCAATTGCCTCTTTTGACGGAGCAGCTTTCTCTTCCTCCTTTTTTACAATAGAAGAAGATGCTTCTACAGCAACAGGTTTTGTTTCCTGTATATCAGCCTTCTGCTTTGCTGGAGGAGCAACAGTTTTTGACTGTTGCGGCAAACTGGCTAAACCGCTATTGGAGGTGCTATTGAAAGCAACCTGATTATTGGAAGTCTGTTGTTTCAGCGCATCCTGCTCAGCTTTATACTGTGAATAGGGTTTGCCGTTAATAGTCGGCATTACAGTTCCGTTTAATTTGTTGGCCTCTTCAACAGACATTTGTTTAACAGAAGAAGCACTTCCATTACTACCTTGGCCACTGACTTGAAATGCCAGGTAAACCGATAATATCATTAAAAGTATTTTTTTCATAACTAATCATTTATGTTTTAAAACGAATATTTGTTAATCCTTTCTTATCAATTGTACAGAAAAGTTATTGGACGCAAAGGCTGTTCTTAAGCTTGTTGCCGTTCCTGAGCTTTGCAATGCTGATACGCTTACCCAATCACCTGCATTAAAATGTCGCAGCACATTTGTATTCAAGCCAAAACCAAACCCATGCGGCTCAATCCAGCCTGTTGCTTCTGATAAAGATCCGACATTGGAATTTAGGATTAAGTCAATTACACCACTGAAACCTACACCTGGCGCATCAAAAGCCAATGAAGCATTAACCTGATAAACTCCTGGGACAGTAATTGTATAACGGCCATTTACGGGTGTATAGTTGGCTCCTCCTGTTTCGTGTGTTATCGTTGTCCATTGCGTGATCGGCACTGTTGTAGAATTTGGCAGTGCGACAGGGCCAGTCAATGTTTGTAAGCCAATGCCTACATTCGGTGTTATCAAATCCTGCCAGCTACCTCTACCTCCTGCATCGCTGGTAAATACTTTACCTGCCCCTTGTGTTCCATCCAGTACTTGAACTGTACCCTGGAATAAAGCAGCAGTATTTGTTGCGCCTCCTGAAGCCCGTGCAATAAGACCAAAATTGTTACCTGTAGAAGCAGTTTGTGAAAGGAAAAGACCCCCTAAATTATTACCGGAACTTCCACCGCTAACTCCGAAAACAGCATACTGTTCTCCGGATGCACCGTCAGTATAGGCCTGAATACCTGAGTTAGCACCTGCTGCACTGTTTTGTTCTACAACAATACCGCTGGCACTTGCAACCACCGAAGGCACTGCATAAGTTGTAGTATGAGTACCTACTGTATGAAGTTTGGCAGATGGGGTTGTTGTACCAATACCAACACCCCTGATACCATCGTCATCAATGGTCATCACAACATCTCCTCCGAGAGCAGTTGTCTGATTAGCTTCAAAATTGAGTTTACCATCAAGACCCTCATGTATATTAAAACCCTGGATTCCAGTATAAAAAGCTACTGATGGAACAGTAACAGCAGGTGTAAGTCCAATGTTTAAAGTTGAACCGCCACCACCTGCACTTGAACCTGCAAATACTGCGTTACCATTATCAAATATCATAGAATTTCCTAAAGTGGTGCCGTTTGGCGTCCACTTTGGTATAAAATTCAATGTGCCGCTTCCACTTACCAGACCTGCGCCTGAAGCTGTTTGCCAGCTACCTGTACCTGCTCCATCACTGGTGAATACCCTGCCTGCACCTTCCGTTCCATCCTGTATTTGCACCTTGCCAAAAAAGGCACCAGCCCAGTTATTGGCACCATTAGCTGCAAAACCTATTACACCATAGTTGTTACCGGTTGAAGCTGCGTTGGCTATCGCTCCCATACCAATATTGAAAAGGCTGCCGCTACCCCCTGCCACACTGAAGATACCCCGGTTGGCCACTGTACCACCAGTTCCGTAAGCTACAAGACCAGCATGTGTGTTTGCGCTTACACTATTATTGATGGCGATCACAGGCGCCTCATGAGTTGCCACGCTACCTAGCGGAGTAAAATTAGTTCCTGTACCTGTTACATGTAATTGTGCCTGGGGAGTCGTATTATTAACCCCTATCCTGCTAGTAGTAATATCACCATAGATAACCGCCGCATTACCACCGGCCCAGTTATGTAATCTCAGATTATTATCACCTTCTGTACCCCAGCTCCATGTATCAGAACCACCAGTTCTGAAAGCAATGAAGTTCCTGTCACCAGCTGCGGTTTTATCAGGCCAGAGTCCGGGATTGGTACCGGCGGCTCTTGTCTGTCCAAAATTTTGTTGTTGGTCAAATCCAAAAGTACCATTTGGTGTTACAGTTCCAACACCTACTGTACTTCCATTATCGAACATAATTGAATTACCGAGGTTTGTGCCTATCGGTGTCCACTTGGGTATAAAGTTCACCGTACCAGATCCTGTCACTCCTCCTATTGCACCGAGGTTTTGCCAGGTGGCATTACCGACTGCATCAGATGTAAGCACCCTGTTCAGGGCTGCGCCCTGTCCCTGTATCTGTACCTTGCCAAAAGTATTCAGGGCATAACCGGTTACATCAATTGCAGTAGCCTGCAAGGCAACACCTGTATTAGTAATACCAAAGGTACCTATGCCGGTTTGTGAATAACCAGCCAACGCATTGCCATCCTGTTTTACAAAGAAACCGGTTGTAGCCGCTGTAGGCACTGCATTCACCGCCGGAACGGCCCCCCTTCTGGCATAAAATGCATAAGAACCCAGAAAAGCACCATCTATTATATTAGCAGTATTAACCTCAAGTGCGTTAGCGTTACTGGCAGCATTGGTTGCATTGAAGAAACCTGCCCTGCCCAAGCCAGCCTGGTTTGATTGTAAGTTATTGGCTGTATTTGCAGCATTGCTTTGAATAAATAAACCGGCGCCGTTGGTACCAGTGCTGGTAGAACGAAAACCCCAACTGGCTCCAACGCCATTAGTCGTAGCTGTAAGGGCATCTGCTGTGCTGGCAGCATTATTTACCTGGAAGAAACCTGCACGGCCAAGACCGTTGGTTGTTACATCAAGTACATTATTTGTATTAGCCGCATTATTTACAGTAAACAAGCCGGCTTTTCCGGTGCCTGTCATGGTTGAATTAATACCATCGCCTGCGCCATTACTTGAAGAAACTAAAGTATTAGCTGTATTGGCTGCATTGGTATTACTGAAAAAACCTGCAGTTCCTGTATTACTAGTTCCGAATACACCTGTTCCAGAAGTGGACTGTCCATAAACACCAAAACCGGAAGTAGAATTACCGTGAACACCGATACCACTTGGTGTATTACCATATACACCCCAGCCGCTGCCGGCCTGTGTACCTGTAACACCTATCCCCAAGCCGGCTGTACCAT
>JBDSPR010000028.1:0-227580 GCA_039930245.1 Chitinophagaceae bacterium
AATTCCGACGAAGGAGGAATCTGTCTTTAGATTCCTCCTTCGTCGGAATAGAAGCTTCAAAATCTTCATTTTATCCTTCGCTGAGCTCAGGATGACAACTTGGTCATTCAATAGAATCGTTGTCGACTAATTCAAACTGACCCACTACCCAAACTCCAGCAACAGGTCTTTATCCTGGTACAATAGCAAGGCGTTATCCTTTATTTTAAAACGATTCATATTTCCCGGTTGTTTAAGCATAAAAAAAAGACCCCTGTAGAAACAGAGGTCGAACCAAAACTAACTGCTTATGAGAAAAATCGAAAGCGTTAAAATATTTTTTACGAGCCCGCTATTTTTAAATGGGCACCACCAAAGAAGCCGCCTTCTCGTTCTTCCTGTTCGGTGATCACAAAATCTTCTTTATAATTGGAGAACCTGAACTTCTTGATCTGCTCTTTGTGCATTTTGATCTTCTTGAGTGATTCGTTCAGGAACTTTTGAATGGTCTTTTTCATAATATTTAATTTGTCCGCATAGTAATTTCAATTTTCATGCCATTCCCTTGAAAGCTTTACTGGCAAGAGTTTGCAGCTAAATAAAAAATGGTAAATAAATGAGAAACCTGCGGGATGATGCGGGTTATGGGGAGACTGGGGCAAAAAATCTACATCCGGACCCTATACCTTTATGTAGATCTTCTTTTTATCCATCCAGTAGCAGATCGCCCACATAAACGCGATAACGCAGAGGGCGTATAATAAGGAGCCATTCTCTTTGGCACCCGGTGTATGGATCAGCACTTTTCTGTACAGCCAGTTCCAGGGATTGCTGCCATCACCCAGCCGGATCAGGGCAAGGCCTTTGGGCAGAAAAGCGCTCAGGGCAAAAACAAACAGTGCATTTTTGCCAAACACATCAAAGAAACGGGCCAGCCCTCCACGCACCTGCTTCACTTCAATCATATAGATCATCGTGGCGATGGTAATAATGGCCAGGCCGGTTGTATAGATCGTATAGGAACTCGTCCATATTTTCTTATTGATCGGGAAAACCATATCCCAGCAAAAACCTGTCAGCAGCAGTGCCACGCCAGCCACGAACAAACCGCTCAGCATGGGGTAAACCCCATTTTCCCGGACATCGATTAGTGCAGGGTCCTTCAATTCAATGATCGGGGCCCTGCTTTTTTTCTGGATATAATCACCCACGAAATAACCAAAGACTACCTGCACGATCGCCGGTATCGTACTCACCAGCCCTTCAGGATCAAAAGGAATTCCTTCTCCCTTATATAGATGGGCAACACCCAGGATGGATTTATCGATACCGGTTCCAAACCAGCCTTTCAAACTGTATGGGTCCACCGGGTTGCCGATATAACAGAACATCCAATATAATAATAACAGGACAGCAGCTACAAAAAATGCTTTTTTGGGTTTCAGGTAATAGATCAGCACCGAAGCAAAGAAATAACAGAGTGCGATGCGCTGCAAAACACCCAGTATCCTTACCCCCTGGAGATTGCCTTTTGCATCGGTAAACACCCAGGGTTTAAAAACCAGCCCCGTATCGACCCATTTTACAAAAGGCCACCAGTTCAGGAAAAGACCCACCAGGAAAATAGTGGCGGTCCGGGTAATCACTTTTCTCCAAAAAACCTTATCCCCGGAGGCTTCCAGCCGGGGCATCACAAAAGCCAGGGCATTGCCTACGGCAAAAAGAAAGAAAGGAAATACCAGATCGGTTGGGGTAAGACCATGCCAGGGCGCATGCTCCAGCGGGGCATAAATATGCGACCAGGAACCTGGGTTATTGACCAGTATCATCAGGCAAACGGTGGCGCCGCGGAATACATCCAGGGAATAAAAGCGTTGGTTCAATGTGGAAGCTTTAAGAAATTAAATGTACCGATTTGCCCGCTAAATGAATGCCCGCCAATCCATTCAATACCAGGTTGGCCAGTTTAACGGGAACGGAAAACCAATACAACAGTTTAGACCGTCGAATAATCTTCCCAAAACGGGTCAGTAATTCTACTTATGAATTTATCAACTTATGGGGGTAAATCCTTCAAAGTCTGTGCATTTTATTATCCATCCAGTCACATCTTCACCTATATTTGCAAGCAAAATCAGGTAGATATTACTAAATATTTGCCTGTTAGGGTCTAATTCAATGAAAACCAGTCATGTAATAACAAATTATGTGATTGAGATGGCGAAGCTGTCTAAAAAATCCTGATTTGAGTCGTAAATGGTTAGCCGTGTATACACGGCCGCGCTGGGAGAAAAAAGTTGATCAACTTCTCAAAGAGAAGGGCGTAGAGAGTTATTGTCCCCTGAACAAGGTTCGCCGTAAATGGAGCGATCGCGTAAAAATCATCGAAGAACCCCTATTCAAATCCTATGTATTTGTGAAAGTGAATGACCAGGACCGCTCCGCAGTTCGCATGACCAATGGTGCGATTAATTTTGTGTACTGGGACGGAAAACCGGCCGTGATAAAAGAAAAAGAGATCACCGCGATCAGGCGTTTCCTGGATGAGTACGAGAACGTAGAAGCAAGACCCATGGAACTGAAACTGAACCAGCGGGTGCGTATCACCAACGGTACGCTGATGGACCAGGAAGGCAAAGTGCTCGATCTGCGACACAAAACTGCCAAGGTTGCTATCGACAGTCTTGGGTATATTTTGATAGCCTATATTGACAGAACTAAATTAACTTCGGCGCAGCCTAAGTAAAACCAAACCTCATTATCGCAGCAGCCACTGTGAGTCCATTAAAGTCGTATCAATGAAATTCACCCGGATTTTATTATTGTTCACACTTCCTATTTATTTGTTATCCTGTCGTACCCAGCAAAAGATGCCCTATTACCTGGAGAATGTCAACGATTCTACGGGCAAGGGGGAGGTTAAAACACCTGAATTACGTATCCAGAAGAATGATTTGCTTTCCATCCAGATCAACAGCATCGCTACGGACCCTAAAATAGATGGGGTCTACAACCTGCCTGTTGCGGCCGGGGGTGGTCAATCGGGAGGATACCTCGTGGATGCACAGGGTAATATCGAGCATTTCCGGCTGGGGACCATTCATGCTGAAGGCATGACCAAGGCACAGCTCGCTATCGAAATCAAGAAACGATTAACGACTCCGGTAGAATTATTGAGAGACCCAACAGTGATCATCCGGTTTTTGAATTTTAAAGTATATATGCTCGGGGAGGTTGGACAGCAGGGGGTCATTAATGTCCCGGGTGAGAGCATAACCATCCTTGAGGCTGTGGGACTGGCAGGAGGTGTTTCGGAATTTGGTAAGAAAAACAATCTCAAGATACAACGACAGGTGGATGGCAAACGCGAGGTCGGGACGATCGACCTTTCTTCCAAAGATATTTACGAATCACCATTTTACAATCTGCTGCAGAATGATGTTGTTATTGTGGAACAGTCAAGCCAGAAATTAAAAGAAGGCGAGCAGGCAAAAACAATGCAAAAGATAACTTTCGCCTTCACGATCGTTACCATAGCCGCTACGATGGCGAATATCTTTATCAGGAACTAAGGCCTTAATCCAAATTCATAGTATAGTATTCATCCGATGGAAGATCAGATAAAAAATAATAGTAAAAGTGAGCTCTGGAGTTTAAGTCTCCGGGACTTGTTTTACAAGTACGTCCGTTTCCTTCCCATATTTGTTTTATCTGTCGCACTTGCGCTTTTCGGCGCCTATGCCTACCTGCGTTATGCCACTCCTATTTACAGTACGGGTGGCACATTGATCATTAAATCAGAAAAGCAAGGTGGCCGGAATGATAAGTTCGATGACATCTTCGGGGGTGGAAAAACACAGAATATCCTGAGCGAGATCGAGATCTTAAAATCAAGAGGGTTGATGGCCCGGGTGGTACAAAAACAAAAACTCCAGTTCAGCTATTTTGTCAAAGGAAAGATCAAGACCATCAATGTTTACAAGTATGGCCCCTTCCTGGTCGATCCGGTCCATCTTGCAGATTCTACACAACCCTTTACGCTCAAAATTAAAATTTCCGGTAACCAGGGGTTTAGGGTCAATGATGATAATACCACACATAATTTTGGAGATCAATTCAAGAACCAGTTCGGTACGTTCCGGCTGCTCCGTAATTCACAGGGGATCGCAAAAGATTACAGTGTCGTTTACCAGCCAACGGGTTCCGCGGCTGCAGTGTATGCCTCCGCTTTGCAGGTGGCTCCCAAATCCGCTGGTACAGGTATCCTGAACATTGCCATGCAAAGCGCCCACCCGAACCTCGGAGCAGATATTGTGAACCAGTTGATGGATGAATACGGAGATTTTACAAAAGAATTAAAGAACAAGATCGCCGACCAGATGATCGACTTTATCGACAACAGGATGAGTGTAATTAAACATGAGCTGGATAGTGTGCAGGATAAATTGCTCAGGTATTCGCAGGAAAATAACCTGATCGATATCGAGGCCCAATCAAGCAATTATTTCGGCAATATCAATGCAGCGGATAAAGCTATCAATGAACAACAATTGCAATTGCTGATAGCCGAGGGTATCGAAAGTTACCTGAAGGATAAAAAAAATGAATTCGGCCAGGTTGTCGTCCCTTCTTCTTTTACCCTCAGTGATGCGACACTGAATGAACTGATCGGAGGATATAATGAACTACAGCTTACCAGGCAGGAATTGCTGGATGGCAATGTTCCTGAAGGAAACCCAATTGCGCAGGAGAACCGGCAGCAGATCGAAAAAGTAAGGCAAAGCATTCTGGAGAATTTATCCAATATAAAAAAGGCCTACGTTAAAACGATCAACACTATTCAACGGAATAGCGACCAGGCGCAAACACAATTGAAAATAATGCCCTACAAGGCAAAGGGTTACTATGAGATAAAGAGGCAGGTAGATTATAAGCAGGCACTGGTCAATGTGCTCCAGGAGAAAAGAGAAGAGACCGCTATTTCAAGAGCTTCTACTATCGCCGATGTGCAGATCGTGGAAAGAGCTTATGTTTCCGCGGTTCCGGTAAAACCGAACCGCCGTTCTATCCAGATCATGGCCATATTGCTCGGGCTGGCTGTACCGGCCCTTTTTGTTTTTGCCGGTGAAGTATTGAATGACAAGGTCAGTACCCGGTTCGATATTGAAAAGATCACTTCTGCGCCCATCCTGGGGGAAGTGGGACATTCTTTTGCCGATAAGGCATTGATCGTTAATAAAACCACCCGAAGCATGGTGGCCGAACAATTCCGTATTGTACGGTCCAACCTGCAGTATATCCTCAATAAGGTTGACAAAGCGGTCATTTTAGTGACATCTTCCTTCAGTGGAGAAGGGAAATCATTTGTAAGTACCAATATGGCTTCCGTAATGGCACTCGCCGGGAAGAAAACCATCATACTGGAATTTGATATCCGCAAACCAAAAGTATTATCCGGGTTAGGTATGCCAAAGGGCCCTGGTATAACCAATTATCTTGTTGGAAAATCTACACTGGAAGAACTGGTCAAGCCTATCCCGGACCAGGATAATCTTTGGGTGCTGGGATGCGGTCCCATTCCGCCGAACCCATCAGAATTGTTACTGGATAAGCGGGTGGAAGAAATGTTTATCTGGTTGCGTAATAACTTTGATGTTGTTATTGTGGATACGGCTCCCGTTGGTATGGTGAGCGATGCGATGACACTGAGTAAATTTGCAGACTGTACATTATACCTGGTGCGGCAGGGTCATACCTTCAAAAAACAAGTCGTCCTGATCGATGAATTCTACCGGGAAAATAAATTACCCCGGATATCCATCATCATCAATGATGTGAAAATGAAAGCCGGTTATGGATATTATGGCTATGGCCGTTATGGCTATGGTTATGGATATGGCTATGGCAGCTATTACGAAGAAGAAGTTGCTCCTAAATCTTCACTCGAAAAGCTGCTGAGCCGTTTTAACCCGGCCCGCTGGTTTGGCAAAAAATAAACTACCCAGATCTACATGCGTATTCTTATTACAGGGGGTGCCGGTTTTATCGGTTCCAACCTGGTGTCAGTTTTGTTGAACGATGAACGGGTGACGGGCGTAACAGTTTTGGATAACCTGTCGACCGGTTCAGTTGAAAATCTCAAGGAATTTATCGGCCATCCCCATTTCAGGTTTATGGAAGGCGATATAAGAGATTATAACCTGTGCCTGCAGTCCTGCGAAGGCATCGATCTTATCTCTCACCAGGCTGCCCTGGGTTCGGTTCCCCGTTCGATCAAAGATCCCTTAACGACCAACGAAGTGAATATCACCGGTACGCTGAATATTTTTACGGCTGCCAAAGAAAAAAAGATCCGCCGGGTAGTATATGCTGCCAGCTCTTCTACCTATGGCGATCATCCGGATCTGCCAAAAGAAGAAGATAAAATTGGTAACCCGCTGTCTCCTTACGCGGTGACGAAATATGTGAATGAATTATATGCCCGTGTATATGCCAGCATATATGATATGGAATTTATCGGGCTTCGCTACTTCAATATTTTTGGACCCAAACAAAATCCGGCCGGTCCCTACGCAGCAGTGATCCCGTTGTTCGCCGAAGCGCTGTTAAGGAATGAATCGCCGTGTATAAATGGTGATGGTTTGCACAGTCGTGACTTTACCTATGTGGATAATGCGGTCCGCGCCAATATACTTTCTTTATTTACGGAAAATAAAGCAGCAGTAAACCAGGTCTACAATATCGCCTGTGGGGCAAGAACTACTTTACTGGAATTGTTCGAAGGATTAAAAGCCGAAGCTGGAACCTCCTTACAACCCGAACATGGTCCCGAGCGGCAGGGAGATGTAAAGCATAGTCTTGCGGATATTTCAAAAGCAAAGAATTTTTTGGGGTACGAACCTGCAGTTTCTGTGAAAGAGGGGTTGAAGAAAACTTTTGATTGGTACCGGAAGAAGGTTGAAGGGTTGAAGGGCTAAAGGTTAGTGTTTAGAGTTTAGGGTTTAGTGTTTAATGCTTAGTGTTTAGTATATGCCACATGTTTATTCATTTGAGAAATTAGATGTTTGGATTGAATCCCGGAAGTTTGTTAATTGGGTTTATAAACTGACTTCGGGTTTTCCACCCGAAGAAAAATATGGATTAACTAGCCAAATGCGGAGGGCTTCGGTTTCAATTGTATCAAACCTGGCAGAAGGAAGTGCACGGAAAACACCAAAAGACCAGGCCCATTTTTATCAAATGGTCTATAGCAGCCTGGTTGAAGTGCTTAATCAACTGATCATTTCCAATGACATGGAGTTTATTGCCAACGCACAGCTTACGGAAGGACGAGGGCTCATAGAAAATTTAACTTCTAAAACAGCAGCACTAAGAAATGCTGCGCTTTCCAAACTCAAGCCCTAAACTCTCAACCCTAAACCCTAAACCCTCAACCCGTATAAATGTCTTCACCTAAAAAAACCATCATCATCACCGGCGGGGCCGGGTTTATCGGCTCACACGTGGTCAGGTTATTTGTTACAAAATACCCGGAATACAAGATCATCAACCTCGATGCACTGACCTATGCCGGTAACCTCGAAAATCTGCTCGACATAGAATCAGCACCCAATTATTTCTTTGAGAAAGCAGATATTGTAAAGCCGGAAGAGATCGAAAAGGTTTTTGAAAAGTACAACCCCGACAGTGTCATTCATCTTGCTGCCGAATCCCACGTTGACCGTTCCATCATTTCTCCACTCGATTTTGTATACACGAATGTGATCGGGACAGTGAACCTTCTCAATGCCGCAAAAAAATTGTGGGGCTCAACCCCTCAACCCTCAACCCTCAACCTTTTTTATCATGTATCCACGGATGAAGTTTATGGAGCCTTGGGAGACACCGGGCTGTTTACAGAAGAGACAAGATATGATCCGCATTCACCTTATAGTGCTTCCAAAGCGGCGAGCGATCATTTTGTAAGAGCTTATTTCGATACCTATGGTCTGCCGGTTGTCCTGAGTAATTGCTCCAATAATTACGGGCCCAACCATTTCCCCGAGAAACTCATACCGCTTTTCATTAATAATATCATCACGAAGAAACCCTTACCCGTTTATGGAGATGGATTATACACAAGGGACTGGCTTTTTGTAAAAGATCATGCAACGGCTATTGACCTGGTATTTCACAAAGGAAAAACAGGCGGCACTTACAATATCGGCGGTTTCAACGAATGGAAGAATATCGATCTTGTGAAATTGTTGTGCAAACAAATGGATGAAAAACTGGGGAATGCTCCCGGTACCAGTGAGCAACTTATCACTTATGTCAAAGACAGACCGGGGCATGACCGTCGCTATGCCATTGATGCCGGCAAGATCAATAAAGAACTGGGCTGGAAACCTTCGGTCACTTTTGAGGAAGGACTTTCTTTGACCATTGACTGGTACCTGGAAAATACCGAGTGGCTGAAGCATGTGACAAGCGGGGAATACCAGCAATATAATAATGATCAATACCATAAACGATAATTTATGAAAGGGATAATATTGGCAGGGGGAAGCGGCACCAGGCTATACCCGATCACCAAGGCGATCTCGAAACAACTGATGCCTGTCTATGATAAACCCATGATCTATTACCCGCTAGCTACATTGATGATGGCGGGTATCAAAGAGATTCTTATTATTACGACGCCGGAGGACAATGCCTCGTTCAAACGGTTGCTCGGGGATGGTTCACAGGTGGGATGCCGTTTTGAATACGCGGTGCAGGCCGTACCCAACGGGCTGGCTCAGGCATTTGTGATCGGTGCGCATTTTATCGGCATGGATAAAGTTGCGCTAGTGCTGGGAGACAATATTTTTTATGGTACCGGGCTTGATAAGCAATTGCTAACCCTGAACAATGTGGAAGGAGGATACGTCTTTGCTTATCATGTAAGTGACCCAGAACGTTACGGTGTAGTGGAGTTTGATGCAGATATGAAGGCGGTGAGTATCGAGGAAAAACCTGTCGAACCAAAATCAAATTACGCGGTACCCGGTTTATACTTTTATGATAATGAAGTGGTGCGCATCGCAAAAGAACTGAAACCGTCGCCCCGTGGGGAATACGAGATCACCGATGTAAACAAAGTGTACCTCAACAATAAGAAATTGAAAGTAGCAGTGCTTGATAAGGGCACGGCCTGGCTGGATACCGGAACCTTTGATTCACTCAGCGATGCCAGTGAGTTTGTTCGGGTGATCGAAAAAAGACAAGGCACAAAAATAGGATGCATCGAAGAAGTGGCTTTCCGTAACGGGTTTATCAATAAACAACAATTACAGGATCTGTCCAAGCAATTGGCAAAAAGTGGGTACGGGAAATACCTGGAAGGGTTGCTTAAATAAAGAACAGGCAGAAAGAGTCCGTAATGAAAAGGTTGCTACAAAAATTTTCTTCTTTTTTACTGAGGCTTCACCAATATTTAGACCGGCGTTATAATAAAATATCGTCTTCTCTTCCGGCTCTGTATGAGCCTCGATCTTCAGAAGGTAAGACAAAGGTCGTCCATGTGAACGGGAATTTTGTGGTAGGTGGGAGCAGCCAGCTCATCGCGGATATCATTGCGAAAACAGCGGGCAACTATCATCACAGGGTCATTGTACCCGCTCATCCGCATCCTTTACCCTACGAGGGAGTCCCGGTATATTGTTTTTCGCTGGGAGAGATGACAGCGCTATTTGATTATCTTGAAAAAGAAAGACCGGCACTGGTTCATATCCATTACTGGGTCCGGCATATCCATCGTTTTGCTGACTTTGCTCTCTGGTATCAGGCCGTTTTCAGGATCTGCGAAGAACTGCAATTGAAAGTGATTCAGAATATAAATGTTCCCACGCATCCTTACCCCAGCCCTGCGGTGGCGCACAATGTATTTGTAAGTAAGTATGTCAGGGACGAGTTCAATAATAGTGGAGTGGGTTCATCAGTGATCCATCCCGGCTCTGATCTTGTGCATTTTAAAAACGATGCGGTTGATCCGGATCCCGGGAGCACGATCGGGATGGTGTATCGCCTCGACAGGGATAAATTAAATGCAGGAGCCATAGATGTGTTCATCGCTGCCGTGAAGAAGAATCCTGTTATTAAATGTTATATAATCGGGGATGGATATTATTTCAAAGAATACAAAAAAAGAGTAAAGGAAGAAGGACTCGAAGCGAATTTTGTATTCACAGGCAATATCAGCTATGAACAGTTACCGGAATACTATAAGAAAATAGCTGTGTTTGTAACGCCAGTTCATGATGAGAGTTTTGGACAGGTCACTCCATTCGCCATGGGTATGGGAATTCCTGTGGCAGGATATGATACCGGCGCCTTGCCGGAGATACTTGGTTCAAAAGAAACACTGGTGAGTTACGGGAATGCAGATGCTTTATCCGACCTGCTCGTGGAACTGCTGAGTGATCCTGCCAGGCGAACCGCATTGGGAAAAAGAAACCGGGAAAGAGCACATGCTTATTTCTCTGTTGAACAAATGATAAACGCGTATGAGAAGTTATATACCGCTCATACAGCTGAAAAAGCATAAATGAGCGATGCTATCATAAAGGCGACTGGACTTGGGAAGAAATACATTATTTCTCATGAAACCAGTGAACGTTACACTTCCCTTCGGGATGTGATCAGCCGGAAGGCCAACCGCCTTGTTAAAAAAGAAAAACAGTTGCCTGCCCGGGAAGAGTTTTGGGCACTGAAAGATGTAAGTTTTGAAATAAAGCCGGGTGAAGCGGTGGGTATCATTGGCCGCAATGGAGCAGGTAAAAGCACTTTACTCAAGATACTAAGCCGGATAACGGAACCAACAACAGGAAGAATAGAGATCAATGGACGGATATCCTCGCTTCTTGAAGTGGGGACCGGTTTTCACCCGGAGCTGACAGGCCGGGAGAATATTTTCCTCAACGGAGCTATCCTCGGGATGAACCGGTCAGAGATTCGCAGAAAATTTGATGAGATCGTTGATTTTTCCGGTGTTGAAAAATTCCTGGACACGCCGGTTAAAAGATACAGCAGTGGCATGTACATAAGACTCGCCTTTGCCATAGCAGCACACCTTGAACCTGAAATGCTGGTGATCGATGAAGTACTCGCGGTTGGGGATGCTGAATTCCAGAAAAAGTGCCTGGGAAAAATGGAAGAAGTGAGTCATAAAGAAGGGAGAACGGTTCTTTTCGTAAGCCACGACCTGGGTAGCATCAGCCAGTTATGTTCTTCAGCCATGCTGTTAAATGAGGGGAAAGTGATGCATTACGGGAAAACCGAAACAGTGATCAGGGAATACCTGGGCACTCATAAGAACAGGTTAGGGTATAAAGCCACCGGAACAGGGAAAAATAATTTTATAAAAGAGTTTGTTCTTAATAACACCCGCCGGGAAGAGTCTTACTCTTTTTCTCATGATGAGCAGATCAATGCGAAGTTTAAAGTGGTGATCAGGGATTGGCAGCAGGGCATCTGTCTCGCTTATGCTATTCAAAACCGTTATAATAAAAGGGTCTGCCTGGATTACGTGGAGATCAAAAAAAACGACCTGGAAGAGGGCGGCGAAATAAATATCAGTGCTGGCCTGCCAAAGGAATTCCTGACACCGGGCACTTATTCATTTGATGTATCCGTGATCATACCGAATATAGAAATGTTCGATGCTTTGTTCAGTGCCTGTCCTTTTGAAATAATAGATAATAATTCCAGGATCACCCGGTTTGCCAATCATGATTACGGGGATGTATTTATTCATACCACCCACTCGAATGACCAGTAATTCTCTTTTAAATGGATAGTGTCCGGCCTCTCTACCTGGAATTATTAAAAAAAACACTGACTGACCTGCACCGGGCAGATATAACAGAATATAAACCGGCCACGGGAAGAAAACTTTCTTTGTTCATCAATCCCTGGTTAAGACTTTTCGGGCGGATGGAAAAAAGGAAGCTGGCCGTTTGCGAGGTCACTGATTTTACTATACAGGACCGGATGAACGGAAAGGATTGGCCCTCACATGCCGAGACCATGATCGGTTACAAAAGACTTTCCAATGTGCAGGATTGCGTGACCGACGTGATCAATAATAATATTGAAGGCGACCTGGTAGAAACAGGAGTGTGGAGGGGTGGTACCGTGATCTTTATGAAAGCGATATTAAGATCTTTTAATATCACGGACCGGGTAGTGTGGGTTGCGGACTCCTTTGAAGGATTGCCAAAACCCAATAGCGAAAAATACGAAGCTGATAAAGATGATGAATTCTATAAGGCGGACCGGCTGCGAATATCCCTGGAAAAGGTCAAACAAAATTTTGAAAAATACGGTCTGCTGGATGAGAATGTGAAGTTCTTAAAAGGATGGTTTAAAGATACTTTGCCGGTCGCTCCTATTCACAAACTGGCAATTTTACGGTTGGACGGCGATATGTATGAGTCAACCATGGATGGCCTGGTGAATTTATATCCCAAATTATCAAAAGGCGGCTATATCATTATTGATGATTGGGGCTCGGTAGAGGGCTGTCGCCTGGCTGTCCAGGACTACCGCAAGAAATCTGGGATAACCGAAAAAATAATACCGATCGATGAGGATGGGGTTTTCTGGAAAAAAGACCGGGACTGACCACATAAAGAGACCGGTGTACACGAATGACAATTGCATTCACTCTCTGCAGTAATAATTTCCTGGCACAGGCGAAGACCCTGGCGGATTCATTACAGCACTACCATCCGGAAATGAAGATCTTTCTTTTCCTGGTAGATGAAAAGAATGCGTCGGTTGATTATAGTGCTCTCCCGGCTGAAATAATTGCAGTGAATGAGGAGGTTGTTCCGGGGTATGCAGCATTAGTGAACCGGTACAGCATTCTTGAGCTGAATTCTAATCTTAAACCGTTTTTGTTTGACTGGCTGGTAAGCCGTCACCCGGGTATTACGAAAATATATTACCTGGATGCCGACACCTGTCTCTATGGCCGGATGGATCATGTAAATGCGCTGCTTGAAAAGGAGGACATCGTTGTCGCACCGCATTTTCTGTCACCGGTACCAACAGACGGAACGGAGCCATTTGAGAATCTGGCTTTGAACTACGGTACCTATAATCTTGGTTTCCTGGCATTGAATCCATCATCGCGCAACGCAAGGAATTTTTTGAAATGGTGGGGAGAGCGTACCGGTGAATTTGGTAACAATGATGTGGCCAATGGGTTCTTCGTGGATCAGCTTTGGATGAACCTGGCCCCTGTATTTTTTGAAAAAGTTCATACGCTCCGGCATAAAGGTTATAACATGGCTCCCTGGAATTTACATGAAAGAGTGATCAGCAGCTACGAAGAAGGAAAGATCTTTCTTGTTTCCGGCGAACAGCTTGTTCATTACCATTTCAGTTCTTTTGATCCTTTTAAACCGGAACAGGTCTCGGCCAAATATGGCCGCCGCAATTTTATTAATACTCCAGGGCTCAAAAAACTGTATACGGATTATTCCCGGCGCTTACAAGAAAACAGGGTCGGGGAGTTCAGTAAAATAGGTTGTGCCCTGCCGTTAAAAAGAACAAAACGTGTTGGTCCCCTCAGGAGAATGCTCTATCCTGTGAAAGTTTTGTTGAGAAGTTCGTGGAAGAGGACTTAAAATAAGACATGAGTTTACTATACTAACTTAGATATGGGACAAACCTTATCCATTGTTATTCCTACCTATAACCGAGGACCTCAACTGGTACAGGTGGTTGACCACATTCTTGAAAGCAATATCAGGAACACAAATTATGTTGAGATCATCGTGATCGATAACTCATCGGCAATACCGGCCGAACGTTTCATTGACAGGCGCAAGATCGTTGAACCTTTTTCTCTTGAAGTGATCACGCAACCGAACAATGGCCCTGGGGCTGCAAGAAATATTGGCCTCAGCAGGGCACGGGGTGAAATCATCGTATTTATTGATGATGATGTGCTGATTGGGAAACACACACTGGAAGAACACCAGGCAGCGCATTTACAACACCCCGGTGCAGTAATTTTTGGGGGTTACCCATATAGTATACCCCAAAGGGAAACACAGGAATATCGTTTTTTGAAGGGCCTTCTCGATGAAGGAATGAAACCGCTGGCAGAAAAAAAAACAAAGGAAAACCTGGTGCAGGTGAATGCTGTGGCAAGTGGAAACCTGTCCATAGAAAAAAAATTCTTCAATAGTCTTTATGATACTTCCCTGCATACACCGGTTGCTGAAGAATATGAACTTAACTATTCTCTTTTCCGAAAAAATATACCCATCTATACCGGAATAGGCGTCATGCAAGCCTGGCACCTGCAGCCGCCAACCATAAAAGATAAGTGCAAGCAGGAGTACAAGTATGGTCTGGGAATCGCAGAAGTCTGTATAAAACGGCCGGAAGTACTGGAGCTTGATACGGTGAGATGGCTTTTTGATGCCAACCGGGAGGTCCGCGGATCGGATATGCTCCGTGCGAAAACAAAAAAAGTAATAAAGAACTTCCTAGCTATAGGTTTTATCCGGAAAGCCTTGCTGGGAATGATACACCTGCTGAGTCATATTTTCACTTCTGATAAGATCCTTTTCCCGTTATACCGCGTACTGGCAGGCATTTATCTCTTTGCAGGTATCAGGAAGGGAATGCGGAGCTTCAAAAAGCACAAAGAGGCTCAATTAACAGCGATCACATTCAATAATGAACCTCAGAACAGTTATAGAGCCCGGTAAAACGGAAAAGAATTACTGGAAGGACCTCTGGCGGTTCAGGGAGTTGTTTTATATCCTGAGCTGGAGAGATATTAAAGTACGTTACAAACAGACCACGCTGGGAGTATTGTGGGCGATCATACGCCCCCTGCTTACCATGCTGATCTTCACTTTTATTTTCGGGAAACTGGCTAAAATGCCACCGGGAGGTATCGCTCCTTATGCGATCATCGTATTTGCCGGTTTACTTCCCTGGCAATTTTTTTCCAACGCAATGACGGAAAGCAGTAACAGTTTGATTGGGAATGAACGACTGATCACCAAGGTCTATTTTCCCCGGCTGATCATTCCTGCCAGTTCAGTGATCACCAGCTTTATTGATTTCCTGATCTCCTTTGTGATCCTGCTGGTCATGTTTGTCGTTTACCGGTATACGCCACCGGTGCAAATGCTGGCCATACCGCTATTCTGGATCATGGCCATCGCCGCTTCATTTGGCCCGGGTCTTTACCTGACAGCGCTGAATGTGAAATACAGGGACTTCAGGTATATCATACCCTTTATTGTTCAGTTCGGTCTTTTTGTATCACCCGTTGGGTTTAGCAGCAGCGTGGTACCGGAGAAATGGCAATGGCTTTATTCGCTGAACCCGATGGTAGGGGTGATAGACGGGTTTCGCTGGTGTATCGTAAAAGAAGCTCCTAATCCTTTGCTCCATTATCCATTTTATATATCACTCGCGGTATGCCTTTTCTTTCTTTGGTTGGCCGTTTACCAATTCAGGAGAATGGAAAAAGAATTTGCTGACCTGATCTGATCAATAAATAATTTTTAGACCAATTAATACTAACCATGAGTTACTTTTCCCATCCCACGGCTGTTATTGATGAAGGATGTATGATTGGTGCTGGAACCAAGGTCTGGCATTTCAGTCATATCATGCCCGGCAGTGAGATCGGGGAGAATTGTAATATCGGGCAAAATGTAGTGGTATCACCAAAGGTAAAATTGGGAAATAATGTACGGGTGCAGAACAATGTGTCCATTTACGAAGGCGTGATCTGCGAAGATGATGTGTTCCTCGGCCCTTCCATGGTATTTACCAATGTCTTCAATCCCCGCAGTGCTGTTAGCCGGAAAACTGAGTATATGCAGACCCTGGTGAGGAAAGGAGCCAGCATCGGTGCTAATGCCACGATCGTATGCGGGAACGAGATCGGAGAATATGCCTTTATCGGCGCGGGAGCCGTTGTTACTAAACCGGTACCTGCTCATGCACTCGTAATTGGCAACCCGGCCCGGCAAACCGGCTGGATGAGTGAGTATGGCCACAAACTGCAATTTGATAAGGAAGGGTTGGCGGTTTGTAAAGAAAGCGGGGAGAAGTACAAATTAGAAGCAGGCAAAGTGCAAAAAATAAAATGAGCCTGTATTACAGTTATAAACCCTCAACTCTTTTTTACCGATGAAAAACTTCGTATTGATAGGTGCTGGTGGCTACATAGCCCCACGTCACATGAAGGCGATCAAAGACACCGGCAATAACCTGCTGGCAGCTTTAGACAAACATGATTCGGTAGGGATATTGGACAGTTATTTTCCAGATGCCGACTTTTTCACCGAGTTTGAACGGTTTGACAGGCATATTGAAAAACTGAAAAGGCAGGGGATCCATACGGATTTTGTGAGTGTCTGTTCTCCCAATTACCTGCATGATTCGCATATCCGTTTCGGTTTGCGTATCGGGGCAGATGTTATTTGTGAAAAGCCGCTGGTGCTGAATCCCTGGAATGTAGATGCCCTGATGGAGATTGAAAAAGAGACAGGGAGAAATGTATACACGATATTACAACTCAGGTTGCACCCGGCCATTATCGCCCTGCGGGAAAAAATAAGGAAAGGTCCAGCAAAAAAACATAAGGTTGATCTAACCTATATCACTTCACGGGGTCATTGGTATCATACAAGCTGGAAAGGCGATGTGCAAAAAAGCGGCGGCATCGCTACCAATATTGGAGTACATTTTTTTGATATGCTGATGTGGATCTTCGGCGAGGTACAGGAAAATAAGGTTTCCTTGCATACCGATGATGAGGCATCCGGTAAACTGTTGATGGAAAAAGCGGAGATCGACTGGTTCCTGAGTATCAATGCCAACAGCTTGCCCGAAGAAGCAAAGCAATCCGAGAAACGAACGCATCGTTCGCTGACCATTGATGGTGAAAGTTTTGAATTCAGTGATGGATTTACTGATCTGCATACCCGTTCCTACGAAGAAGCACTGAATGGTAATGGCTTCCGTCTTTCGGAGATAAAAAGGTCTATTGAACTCGTACATGATATCCGTAATGCAAAAACCACCTAATCAATATAAATGGAATTTATTCCACTCGGGAGACCCGACATAACAGAGAAAGATATTGAAGCCGTCGCGGCAGTGCTTCGTACCGGCATGCTCATACAGGGGGTCAATACGCTGGCCTTTGAAAAAGCAATTGGCGACTATACAGGAACAAAGGAAGTGATCGCTGTTTCGAATGGTACGGCTACCCTGCACCTTGCACTTAAAGTAATGGGCGTTGGTCCCGGCGACGAAGTGATCGTACCAGCCCTGTCCTATGTAGCCACGGCCAACGTAGTGGAATTGGTGGGCGCCACACCCGTATTTGTAGATATTGACCTGGCGACTTTCAATATTAATACAAGTCTTATTGAAGCAGCTATTACTCCCCGGACCAAAGCGATTATCCCGGTGCATGAGTTTGGACTTGCCTGTGATATCGAAACGGTTTGCCGGATCGCCGCCAAACATCAATTACATGTTATTGAAGATGCGGCCTGTGCGTTAGGGGCAGTTCAAAATAGTAAGCCGGCCGGCTCATTTGGTATACTGGGTTCTTTTTCCCTGCATCCCCGTAAATCGATCACATCGGGTGAGGGAGGGTTTCTGGTAACAAATGATGCGGCCATAGCCACCAAGCTCCGGCAGCTCCGCAATCACGGGATCGAAATGAAAGAAGGGGTCATGCACTTTCCCGAAGCAGGGTTCAATTACCGGATCACGGATTTCCAGGCAGCGCTTGCCCTCAGCCAATTCCAGCGGATAGCTAATATATTGCCCTATAAACAACGGCTGGCAGAGATCTATTTCAATGAAATAAAGAACCCGCGGATCACTTTACCGGTTGTACCGTCGGGACATAACCATACCTGGCAGACCTTCCATGTTTTATTGGCCGATGATATGGACCAGCAAAAGATCATACAACAATTAAAGGAAAAAAATATCGGTACTAATTACGGGGCTCAATGTATCCCTGCGCAGGAATACTACCAGCATAAATACGGGCATAATTCACCGGTTACCTTGCCACAGGCTTACAGGGCATACAAAAAAGGCCTGGCCATTCCTTTATATGAGCGGCTTTCGGAACAACAAATTCTATACATTTCTCAAATAATAAATCAACTATGATCCAGAACAAAAACATTTTTATAACCGGGGGAGCCGGTTTTATCGCCAACACCCTGATCAAAGAATATATCGGGAAAAATAAAATAACTGTCTACGATAATTTTCACAGGGACACACTCACGGGAAGTGGTCTTTCAGATCACGCTAATATAAAAATTATTAAAGGTGATGTGCTCAACTTCCCCTTACTAAAGGAAAGCATGAAAGGAGCGGATATCGTTGTTCATGCGGCGGGAATCGCAGGGATCGATACCGTGATAAAGGATCCTGTAAAAACAATGAACGTAAATATGATCGGTACAGCCAATGCGTTGCAGGCTGCGCAGGAGAATGGCGTTAAAGAGCGGTTCATTGATTTTTCTACTTCTGAGATATTCGGAAGCATGGCGTACAAATCAACCGAAGAAGATAATACGGTAGCAGGCTCGGCCGGTGAAGCCCGCTGGGTGTATGCAGTGAGTAAACTGGCCGGGGAGCACCTGGCGCATGCGTACTATAAACAATATAACCTGCCGGTTGTAACCGTACGACCTTTCAATGTATATGGCCCCGGGCAAACAGGAGAAGGTGCGATCCAGATATTCATTAAAAGGGCACTTAAGAACGAAGAGATATTTATCAATGGTGATGGAGCGCAGATCAGGGCCTGGTGTTATGTGGATGACTTCGTGGATTGCCTGATCCGTTGTATTGAAGACCCCAAAGCGATCGGCAACAGTTTCAATTTGGGAAATGCAAGAGCGGTGATCACTACACTTGGACTGGCGCAGGCCGTTTGCCGGGTACTCCGGTCTGAATCAAAAATATCTCATAAACCCGCACTCAGTGCCGATATCGAACTCCGTATCCCAAGCGTGAAAAAATCCGAGGAGATCCTTGGCTTCAAGGCAAAGGTTGACCTGGAAGAAGGTATTCAGAAAACAGCTGAGTGGTTAAAAGGCCAGTAATAAACGAGTTCCAACAGCATGGTTGAGAAAATAACACATAGAGATATACCTGATGCCTTGCTGAAAGAAGCCGGCCAGGATAAATTTTTCTTATATCCTATTGCGTTTAACGGCATCTTATTTCATAAAGACCGCTGGAAGCAACTGGATGAAGCAAGGACAGAATTTTGGGGAGTTGTTGCGAACGGGAAATTGCAGGCAGCGCTTGAGTTTTCCTATAGCGATTATGACACAAGATTACTTGGTGTAAAAGCCGGAACAATCCAGTATATTTTTACCGACCCTCAACTTGACAAGTCGCAAAAAGTAAAAGCCTGGCTGGAGCTCATTTCCTCCTTTCAGTCTTACCGCCAGCGGGAGGGAATAAAATTCTGTTTTACGGCATTGAATAACTGGGAAGTTGATCTTTCACTTTTATTACAGCAACAGGGGTTCCTTTATATCCTGACATGGGGTAAGTGTTTTATTCAGAAAGTAAACCCTTTTGTATTGCCTGCCGGATACAATGTCCGGCTCAATAAGGAAGAAAAAGATCTTTCCCAGGTCCTGGATATGGCGGATAGTTATTTCCGGGGAGGCCGTTTTTATCTTGATCCTAAAATAGGTGCAGCCAAAGGAGACAGGGTGTATAAAGATCTTATCACTAACAGCTTTGCTGATCAACGAACAGAATTTGCCATGTTGTATAATTCAGAGGGAATTCCTGTCGGCTGTTTTCTTTGCCCGGCCGTAAGCTACCAGCTGGAGGAAAGACTGGATGCCTATTCGCTTCGCTTGCTGGTCTTTGATAAAAAAAGAACAGAGAAAGGGATCGCTTCCGTTTTCCTGGCCGCTACATCTGACCTGTTACTGAAAAAAAGAACCCTGTTAGAATCAGGTATTGAAATGCATAATCTGCCTTCTTTAAAAATACATTCCAATGCCGGGTATAAGATCAATTATATCTTCTCGGCTTATCATTCGTGGTTGTGAACTGTTAGCTAATGGCAGAAAAACGAATTTGCATCTTCTGGTCATCTCTTACTTTCATTCAGCCCAGTCATTATCCTGGTTTATTTGACCAGGTGAAGAAGATCTGCGAAGTAAAGCCCTCCATTGAATTAGTGGATGTGGGCCTTTTTAGTTTTGAAGAGATAAGAGCAAAGGCCGGTAGTTGCGACCTGGTCGTTATTGATCATTCGATCAAATTTTGTTATGCTATCGCGAAGAATAAAACGAACTTCAATTTTCTTCTGCGGGTCCATCACAAAAAAGAACCGGCCTTTTACCTCGAGGTCTTTGATTATTTGTTCTCGATCGGGCACATACCCAAGATTCTTATGTTGAATTGTGATATGCACGCCCTGAACAGTGATGTAACAGGACGTTTCGACGGGTTGGGGAAAGATGTGTTTGAAAAGTATATCAGCAAATTACAAGGCATTATCTGGGTATACAGGGCAGAAGATATGAAAGACGTTGAAGAACTCCCGCTTGCCTACAGAGACCCATTCATGACGATACCCGATGGATATTTTCCTCCCCGCCAAAACGCCATGCGGATAAAGCAGATGGTCCCATCTATTATTGAACTTCCTTTATGCGTGGATGAAAATGAGATCCACCAGGGAAGAAGACTGGCTTATTGGGACGTATCTGTAATTGGAGACGGCTACCAGACAAGGAAGATCGCAAAAGCCAATATCAAAGCGGCAAAAGGAGTTTCACTGGCACCTTATTTTGCAGCTAACCGCATTCGCAATAAGATCACCCAGCTCCTTTACAAATCCGGGATTGCCGGGGCAGATAAAGCAACACGTTTTAATTATTTCAGTAGTCACTGGGTCCAGGATCATATATTAAAACATAGCCGAATGAGTTTTACCTGTGGTAGTGGGTACATGTATTTTGTCCGTAAGTTCTTTGAGATCCCGGCCAGTGGTTCCGTTTTGTTGGGCTATACACCGGGATTTGCTGCTGACTATGGGTTTATACATGAACAAAACTACCTGTTCAGCACCCCTGAAGAAGCGGTGAGTAATATCCGCTTCCTGAAGAACAACCCACTGCTGAGAAAAGAAATAAGAAAAAAAGGACTGGCACTGATCGGTGAAAAACATACGAGTAGGAAAAGAGCCGAACAGTTTATATATGCGATCGAGGAATTTGTAAAAACTCCATTTAAGGAAGCAAGATTTTGTAGCGGCAATTATACCATTACCCGTTGACCATGTTAAGACAACTTTTTAAAAATTCTTTTTACCTTGCTTTGCCACAACTGCTGACCCAAGCTGTTTCTTTTTTCCTGATCCCCTTATATATAGCCAAGCTGACCCCCACGGATTACGGGGTCATGGAATTACTGAATATCTGCGGCTTTGTTTTGATGATCGTTTTTACCTTGCAGATATCACAGGCCATCATCCGGTTTACGATCGACAGTAAAACGGAAGAAGAGGAGATCACGATCGTTTCAACTGGCTTCTGGTCTACATCCATCAGCATTTTTACAGCTTTTTCACTCCTGCTTTTATTTTCAGGTACTATCAACCAATGGCTGACTGAATCAGGAGATTACTTTACGGTATATATTCTTTTTGCAGTTTCTTTTTTTCTGACGGGGGTCAATGGGTATTTGTCCACCTTATTGATCTGGCAGAAAAGGGTCAAGCAATCTGCCTTCAGCAGTATCATATCGATCATTATTACGGTCGGATTGTCCATCTGGCTGATATTGTATTTAAACAAAGGGATTGCCGGAAGTTATATTGCTATCATCTGTGCTTCATCAGTATCATTGCTGATCAACTACTATTTTGTCAGGGATAAAATAAAACTGTCACTAAGCCGGAAAAAGTACATGGAGATGATCCGGTTCTCTACACCGCTTGTCTTTTCATCATTGGCCTGGTATTCCTGGTATTTTATCGACAGGTTCATGTTGCGCTCTTTTCTCTCCTTGCATGAACTCGGCCTCTTTAGTGTGGCGGCAAAGTTTGCACTCATCTTCGGGGTCTTGCTGAGTGTAATAGAGAATTCTTTTTTCCCGATCGTGTTATCCAATTATAAGGATAAGGATACCCCGCAGAAGATCGTTGATTTTTTCAACCTTGTGGTAGTGGGTATACTTTGCCTGTATTGCGGGCTCAGTTTTTTTGCAAAGGATATTTTTAATTTTCTTTCCCGGGGCGAATTCAACGAGGCCTGGAAGCTTTTACCCCTGATCTGCCTGGCACAGATATTTATCAAGATCTATTTTTTTATGCCGGGCTTTGCCATTAAAAGAAAGACGATTTTCATTTTATATTTATCCCTCGGCGGTACGGCTATCAATATCATCTTAAACTACCTGTTGATATCAAAGTTCGGTTTGCAGGGAGCCGCGATTGCTACTTCACTGGGCGCTTTATTTTTCCTGGTGGCGTACAGCATTATCAGTCTAAAACTATATCCCATACCCTTTAACTGGTTCCGGATCATCCTTTGCGCGGGCGTAGCAGGCTTGTTTGCTGCACTTTGTTTTTATTTTCAGGCGACTCAGAATGAGAGCAGTTTTTTACTTAGGGTCCTGATCTTTTGTTCTACCATTACTTTTTCTATACTTATGTTGATCGGGAGAAAAAAACTATCTCATTACCGGGGAACTATTTTGCTCGCCCTGCAAAAACGAAAGGAATAGATCACCGGCTCATTAACAGCTGTTAATAATATGTATACATTAAGTCTGGTTATGCCCAGTTTTAACAGGGGAGAAGGTCTTTACAGGATCATTAAGACAATCCTCCAATGTGATGTCAGTGAATTCACTGCGGTCGAGATCATTGTAGTTGATGATGGATCTTCGGTTCCAGCCGAACCCTTCCTGTCAAAACTCACCATTCCTGCGCCTTTTACCCTGCGGCCGATCCGGCAGGAAAATGCAGGTCCTGCTGCAGCACGGAATAACGGCTTTCGCCAGGCAACACATGAAGTGGTGCTATTTATGGATGATGATATCCTGGCTTTTCCTGATATGCTGAAAAAGCATATGGAAGGACATACAAAATTTCCCGGGAGTGTTATTTATGGATATTGTCCTTATACCATACCGGAGAAAAAGAGACCGGCTTACCTGTTCCTTGAATCACTTACGCGGGTCAACGAGGAGGATGTAAAGAACAACCGCTTTGTCCCGACAACTTCTGTGGCCAGCGGAAATATTTCTGTAGAGAAAAAAAATTTTCCCGATGGGGAGTTTTATAAAAGCTCCCTGAGAACCCCTGCCGCTGAAGAATTCGAACTGATGGCCAGATTGGCAAGCCGGGGAATAAAGACATACTTTAATCCCTCTATCAAGGGTTGGCACCTGCAACTGACTACTATTGAGGATAAATGCAAGCAGGAGTATAAATATGGTATTGGGGTGGCCGAAGTAGCACTCAAAGTGCCTTATTCGCTGGATCATGCCAACCTGCAAAGCCTTTACTACGACAACCGGGAGATCAGCAAAAATGATTCGGGGTCTGTAAAATTCAAAAAGAGAGTAAAAAGTGTAGTTTCAAAAAAATGGTGCCGCCAGTTTTTACTAAAAATGGTAAAGGGGATGGAGGTTGTACTTCCTTTCCGGGTCATTCTTTTCCCATTCTATCGTCTGCTCGCAGGGATCTATGTTTTTGCAGGTGTCAAGGATGGGCTGAAAAAATTCGGCAATTCGGGGACCAACTCATAGATTGTGAATAATTTTATCAATTAATTTGATCTACTTATGTCTGTTGTAAAAATACTGGTAACAGGTGGGGCCGGCAATATCGGCGGAAGCCTCGCCAGAAAATTGGTAGAGAACAAAAACTATTTTGTTGTCATCGTTGATAATTTGCTGACAGGAGAAACAGAAAAACTTCCCGCCAGCCAGGATACTAACTGGAAATTCATCAAAGCCGATGTAAACAGTTATAAGGATATCGCACCGATCTTCGGTAAGTATCATTTCGATTACGTATTTCATTATGCGGCTGTGGTAGGAGTCAAACGTACCCTAGCCAACCCGCTGATGGTTTTTGATGATATTGATGGTATCCGGAATATCCTTTCACTTGCCAAGAACACGGATGTAAAAAGAGTCTTTTTTTCTTCTTCCTCAGAGGTGTATGGAGAGCCGGTTGAGTTTCCCCAGCACGAAGTGACAACTCCCCTGAATTCAAAACTGCCTTATGCGATCGTAAAGAACCTGGCGGAAAGCATGGTTAAAGCATACAACAAAGATTTCGGGCTTAATTATACCATCTTCCGTTTTTTTAATACTTATGGCAAACTGCAAAGCGAGGATTTTGTCTTGCCGCGTTTTTTAAGGGCTGCCCTGAAGAATGAACCTATCAGCCTTTACGGAGATGGGTTACAAACCCGTACTTTTTGTTACATAGAAGATAATCTGGAAACAACGATCCGAATACTGGAAAAAGACCTTTGTATCAACGAGGTCATCAATATCGGGCACGACAAGGAAATGACAATACTCGAGTTGGCGAAAAGCATCATTGCCCTCACAGGGTCAAAATCAGAGATCAGACACCTGCCTTCTTTACCTGAAGGTGATATGACTAGGCGCTGCCCCGATAACAGCAAGATGCAAGAGATCCTCGGCCACAGCCTCATAACACTGGAAGAGGGTATCCGGAAAATAATCGCTTACTACAAAGAAACCAGCCAGTAATATTTTTAAAATACGAGGAATAAAAATGAAAAAAGAAATCTACAAAACGATCGATCTTGTTACCGGTGGAAGGGGATTTAAACGCAATATCAGCGGATTCTCGCTGAAAATACCAGCGGGATTTCATAAGTATTTTGAAACAGATTATGAACTCAACAATATCAATTTCATTAATAACTACCTTACAGAAGGGATGACCGCTATTGATATTGGGGCTCACATCGGCCTGCTCTCGGTCATTATGGCTCAAAAAGTTAAAAAGAGCGGAAGAGTTTATTCTTTTGAGCCAACCCCTTCGACATTCAAATTGCTGACCAAAACGATCAGGGTGAATAATTTCTCTGCCACCATCTACCCAAATGAGGCAGCGGTTTCCGATAAAAAAGGAACGACCTTTTTTTACATTACGGATATAGAGGCGCATAATTCTAATAGTTTATCGGATAACAAAAGGGATTACGGGAACGAGCATAAGATCGAAGTGCAATTGGTTTCCGTGGATGAATTTGCTGCAGAAAAAGAGCTCAAAAAAATCGATTTTATTAAGATTGATGCAGAAGGTGCTGAGTATTCTGTATTGAAAGGGTGTGAAGCCGCGCTTAGCAGGGATAAACCTAAAATGATCCTTGCACTTCATCCTTCATCTATTGCGAATTTTGGAAATAGCCTTGGTGAAATTTGGGATTATCTGCAATCCTTCGGATATACGGTTGTTTTTAAGTCAGAGAAAATTGATCGTAACTTTTTTGTAAGTCAGCATGACTTGTTTGACGTTTTTTTATTGCACCCATTCCATTAGAGAAATTGCAGCAAAAAAATCCCCTGTACCTGTTACTATAGAGGAGCCAGGCAATATGCTTTATTCAAAGAGATCACTGATGACCCTCAGTGATCAAATCGTTAGGATAATCAACAATAAACAGGATTTAAACTAAAACCAAAATGAAGGGGTCTAACACAGGTTTAAGGATATTCGTAAGTTTTATTAAATGCTTTGGGGTGTTAAAAGGGGCTAAGCTTTTTTTAAAATAAAGTTTGGGTATATCAGCAAAATAAAAATACCCGGTATCGAACACCCGGTTTCTCATCGAAAAGGAACTTCTGATATTTGAGCCTTCTATCAAATTTTTTTAAACCAGGAATATGAAATCGCTTTTGACGAAATCCTACAGATCATAATAGATGGTGGCGCTAATATTGGTTTATTAGCGATAGTAATGAAAAACAGGTATCCTGATGCCAAAATAATATACTTAAACCTGACCCGGAAAATTTTACTCAACTACTTAAAAACACATCTGCATGTAAAAATATTTTTTGCGAAAATTGCGGGGTTTGGAATAAAGAAACACGATTAAAAGTTTATGATAAATATAAATTCGGGAAATGGGTATAAGAAAATGAGTTCGAAAGGTCGATTATTGCTATCTATATGAAGGCGTTCATCAATAAATATTCACTCGACTCTAAAATTGGATATGGAAACCAGTGAGAAACAAGTGTTCACTGAGAATTTTGAAGAATGGTTACCCAAAATATAAATAGTGTTAATCGAATTACATGATTGGATAGAAAAGGCTGCTCAAAGCCACTCTTTAAAGCCATACATAAATGTTTCCAGGAATATTCCTTTTCCTCAAAGGGTGAAAATGTAATTATCGTAAACCATGATCTGTCACCAAAGTAAAAGAAACACAACCCTCTCTTACCACTTTTATAGCCAGCAGACACCTGAATAATAAAATGCGAACATTAATTCTTGGAAATGGCCTGATCGGTAAAGCAATAGCCCGGAAGCTAGTAACTGCCAAGCATGATATTGTTATAGCTTCCCGTTCTGCTGATGACAAGATTGATGGGGTGAAGTATGTGCAAAATAGTTTTGAAGAGATTGTCAACAATGCAACATTGTTTGCAAATGCAGATAATGTGATCCATACCATTTGTACTTCATCACCTGCAAGCTCTATGCAAGATATCTATAAAGATGCATATGAGAATGTTTTACTCAATGTAAAACTGATTGAGATGTTGCGGCAACACCCGGTTCAAAAACTTATTTTTCTGTCTTCCGGAGGATCTGTTTATGGAAACGAGGCTGTTACTGATGTGGATGAAAAGCACCCCACTCATCCTATTTCTGCTTATGGCGTTGCTAAGATCAATGTGGAAAAATACCTGTACCTGTATGGCTATCATTTTGGTCTTAACTATCTCGTGTTGCGCCCTTCTAATGTATACGGCTACATCAAAAATTTAAAGAAGTCGCAGGGGGTCATTAACCATATCATTGACTGTACGCTGCGCAATAAGCAATTCAAACTGTGGGGTTCACTGGAAAATCGCAAGGATTATCTCTATGTTGATGACCTGGCCGAAGCAGTGGCCATTGCGTTGCAACGGAAAGAAAAATATACGACCGCGATTTATAATCTGTCTAATGGTATTACCAGTTCACTTGGAATGATCATTACCATGGTAGAAAAAGTAACAGGAAAAAGAATGAATATGGAGGTGCAAGAAGGGGCGAAATTTGATGTAAGCAGTATTAATGTTAACGGCTTCTTGTTTAAAACAGATTTTAACTGGACACCGCAATATGATATTGAGTCTGGTATAAGAAAAATTATCAGTCAATATTGAACCAGTAAGAAAGTGGAGACCAGCGAACAACAAAAGAAGGTTTTATTCTATTATTACCCGAATAATAAGTCGATTGCGACAGAAACACTCTGTGATGAGATCAATAAAACAGGCAACAACCTTATTGTTTTAACACAAACACCGGAAGGCGAGTTGCACCAGGAATTGAAGAGACTTGGTATCGAATATCATATTAAAGAGTACAAGCATCGCATTTCTTTGCTCAATTATTTGCTGCATGCTATATACCTTGTTCGTTTTTGCCGCAAACAGCGGATCGATGTTGTGTGGAGCCACTTAAATCAATGCAATTTGCCCGCGGTATTTGCACAGTATTTTATGCGGGCAAGGGTGGTAATCTTCCGGCATCATTTTCATGCAAGTATAAAGATAGATGGGTTTAGATCAGTTAATAAGAATGAACTAAAAGTGGACAGGATCGTTAGTAAGTTGGCAAAGGAAATTGTGGTCCCCTCGTTGGAAGTGTATAACGGTATGATCCAGTATGAGAAAGTAAAAAAAGAAAAAATCAACACTATCCCTTATATATATAATTTTGGGAGGTATAACAAACCGGATCCAAAAGAGGTTGACAATATCAGGAAGCAATACAAAGCGGAACTACTGATCATTACGGCTTCCAGGATGATAAAGCCAAAAAGACATGCCCTCGTATTGCCGGTGTTTAAAAAACTTATTGGAGAAGGATTGTCAATAAATGTATTACTACTGGATGATGGCGAAGAAAGGGAACGACTTGAAACCTATGTAAAGGATAACCTGTTAGATAAGTCAATTTTTTTCCTGGGATTCAGGAAAAATATTATTGATTACCTGGCCGCAGCTGATTTATTAGTTCACCCTTCCTATACAGAAGCAAGCAGTAGCCTGGTGAAAGAATTTGGGCTTATGAAAAAGCCGGTAATTGTCTGCGCCGGTGTGGGAGATTTTGACCAATATATTTTTAATAAAGAAAATGGGTTTGTTGTGAAACCACCAGATGAAGCTAAAGAATTTGAAGAATATATCCGGTTCGTGTATCAAAACAGGCAGGAAGCAATGCAAATAGGGTCAAACTTACATGACAGTGTAGTAAAGATATTTTCGTCTAACTCTGTAACCATACAATTATACTTATCAAAAATTTAACTGGCACGATGCAGTCTTTGAATGACCCGATAGTTTCAGTTGTTATCCCTGTTTATAACGGAGAGAAGTATATTGAGGCTACGATTAGATCGGTCATGGGTCAAAGTCTGAAAGATATCGATATCTATGTAGTAAATGATGCCAGCAAAGACCAGTCTGCGGCCATCGTTGGAGAGCTCCAAAAAATTGATAACAGGATCCACTTGATCAATAAAGAGAATTCAGGCGTTGCCGATTCGAGGAACAGGGGTTTTGAGGCTTCAAAAGGAACTTTCGTAGCTTTTCTTGACCAGGATGATATCTGGGGCGAAACAAACCTGGAGGAAAAGGTAAATGCTATTCTGGCGAGTGATAAAAAATGGGCTTTTAGCGATGTTTCTTATATCGATGAAAAGGGAAATGATTTTGCCAGGGAAGAAGAACTGGTGACAGAAGATTTTTATAAGAACATTCTGAAATGGCAGAATGTAATTCCCGCACCAAGTGGCAATGTTGTTGTCTTGAGGGAGTTTATGGGATCAGACATCCGGTATGATGTAAAAATTCCCTGTCCTGCAGACAGAGATATATGTGTTCAATTGGCTAGGAAAGGCCTGCCTCTTTTTATCAATAAAAAGCTTTGGCAATACCGTATACATAATGAGGGTATGACTGCAGTAGATAAGCGAGTAGTTAAGGAAATGGCTATCATGTATGACAAATACAAACGCGAAGGATATTTCCCCGATAAGCAAACCAGGAAAATTGCTCTTTCCACCGTGTACTTTATGATAGCCGGGATGTGTTTTAAATTTGCAAATGAAAAGGCAAGGGGAGTTTCATTTTTAGCAAAATCATTTATGGCATACCCAACACTTTTCTTTCGGAATATTCTCAAAAGGATCCGGAAAAAAGGCAGGAAGAGGAGCTGGAAACCATTACTTTACTAGGTTTTCAGTAGATTTTACATAGGCAATAGTAGTTTTACGAGTTTTGATCCTGTGTTTTTGCCCAATCTTATAACTTAATAAACCTAATTATTGTAGTGCATTTTTGAAGAATCTATATTTGACATGAAATCATTATCCAATACCAGGAAAAAGCCAACTGTTGAAAAGATTATTTTTCATACTCCAGTTTTTTTTATTTATTGCCTTCAACCTCGTTTTGTTGCTGACCTTATACCAGCTGACAGGAAGCTCCTCGTCCATGGAACGGCTCAGTTATGACAGGCCTCTTTATAACCATGTTGAAGAATTTGACCCCACCCTCGAGAGATTAAGTTCGATGGAAAAACTTCGGGCTTATTGTGACAGTATTTATTCAGAGAACAGTTTTACAACCGGGAATGTTTCGTTCGAGAACACCTACCCGGCGATAGCCTCTTCGGTGGTCAGGAAAAGGTTCTACCACGGTTATTCCCTATATGGGTTCCAGAATAATTTTTTGGCGATGCTTCTCTCACAGGTTAGCATGGAAGGCTTAAGTGCGATTGTGATCCCGGATGATATTTTGCAATACCCTTATGCTGCCTGCAGCCAGCAGTCGATTGTTTTAATGGAATTGTTGCGGGAGAAGGGATTCACAACACGGAAAGTAGGTTTTTCCGGAAAAAAATACGGACATTTTTGCTTTGAAGCTTATTACAACGGGGGTTGGCATTTTTATGACCCCGATATGGAGCCCAACCCTGCTGTGCTAAATGCTTATAACCGTCCGGATATTCAATTCCTGGCCAGGCATAAGGATATACTACTGCAGGCCTATGCACAATTTCCTGCCGAAAAAGTGCTGGATATCTTTCCCAATTATTTCTATGGGTCACCTAACAAGTTCCCGGCTCCTGCGGCAATGGTTTTTCAAAAAGCAACAAAAGTGCTTTCTTATACCATCTGGATCATTTTCCTGGGAGCCTTCATCCTTGCCCGCCGAAAGTATTTAGGACTGGGCCGCAGGGTAGCGGAAGGCCAGAAGATCTATATCCCAAGAATACAGGAAGAAATACCGGCAGCGTATTATCCCAAATACTCGGCATAGTTTCTTGCCGTCCTCATCAAATCTCATTTGTAAACAGCAACTTTGCTGATCCTATTTATTTTACCTTTTAGTGTTTATGTGTGGAATTACCGGTTTTATTGATTTCAACAGGAATACCCCTGATGAAGTGTTGCATAAGATGACACGTATCATGCAACACCGCGGGCCTGATGGAGATGGTCATTTTATTGACAAAACAAACGATGCCATCGTTGGGCTTGGACATCTCCGGCTATCCATTATTGACCTGAGCAATGCGGCGGCCCAACCGATGAAATACGATGATATGCAGCTCATCTTTAACGGGGAGATGTATAACTATAATGAAGTAAGGGATGAGCTGATAGCAAAAGGACATCAATTCATCACTCATTCAGATACTGAGGTCATTCTTCATGCCTACCGGGAATGGGGTAAAAAATGCCTGGATAAATTCGTTGGCATGTTTGCCTTTGTTCTTTATGACCAGCGGGAAAAACTTATTTTTTGTGTGAAGGACAGGGCAGGTGTAAAACCCTTTAACTGGTATTATCGGGATGGTTTGTTCCTGTTTGCTTCAGAACTGAAAGCTTTTCACCAGCACCCTGGGTTTAAAAAAGAACTAAATAAAGATGCCGTAGCCGCTTTTATGCAATACGGTTATGTTCCCACACCTCACAGTATATTTAAGGATACGCATAAATTGCAACCGGGTCACACACTTACCATTAACCTGGTCAGTCGGAAGATCGATATTCAGAAATACTGGGATGTACTCGAGCATTATAATAAACCCAAACTCGATATCAGTCTCTCTGACGCGATAGCAGAAACGGAAGCCATCCTGGAAAAAGCCTTTCAATACAGGATGGTGGCCGATGTACCGGTAGGAGTATTTTTAAGCGGGGGCTATGACAGCACCTGTGTAACAGCGCTCTTGCAAAAGAACAGCACCGCGAAGATCAATACATTTACGATCGGGGTTCATGATAAAGGCCTGAATGAAGCTCCTTTTGCAAAAGCCACGGCAGCACATCTCGGCACCAATCATACAGAATATTATTGCACTACCCGTGAAGCGCTGGAGATCGTTCCGCAATTGCCTTTTTTCTATGATGAACCCTTTGCGGACAGCAGCGCCATACCAACCACCCTGGTCAGCAGGCTTGCCAGGGAAAAAGTAGTGGTGGCGTTGAGCGCCGATGCAGGGGATGAAGTGTTTGGCGGCTATAATAAATATGACTACGTAACTAGGGTAAAGAATAAAATAAATAAAGTACCCGCACCTCTCCGCAGGGGGATCGCCAAACTGATGCAACAGGTACCTGCACACCGGATCCCTTACCTGAACAAAAAACCCTTGTTCACCACCCGGTATAAAAAGCTCATGCATCTTTTCAGGGACAATAGTGCGAAAGAATTACTCAGGAATATGAGCAGCCTTTATTTCCCGGATGAACTGGCGAATTTGTTCTTAGAAACTCCCGGTCAACTTTCCTCCAATTTTGACAACCAGCTTCAGCCCGGTTATAACGATGATCTCAGTTATATGATGGCCATCGACTACCAAACTTATATGCTGGATGATATCCTTCAAAAAGTCGACCGGGCATCCATGTCGGTCAGCCTGGAAGGAAGGGAACCTTTTCTTGACCAGCATATCATTGAGTTTGCCGCGCAGCTTCCTTCGGGGTATAAAATAAAGGATGGTGTAAAAAAATACATCCTTCGGCAGATCGTACATAAATATGTACCCCAAAAAATGATGGAACGACCCAAAATGGGTTTTGGTATCCCCATCGCAGCCTGGCTGAAGAATGAATTAAAGCATTTTGTAGATGAAACAACTGATCCGGGCTTTCTCGAGCAACAAGGCTTGTTCAATAAAGTTGAGATCAAAAAACTGTGTACCGAATTTTATAATGGTAAAGAACAGTTGCATACTAAAATATGGTACCTGCTGATGTTCCAACTATGGTACAAGCGTTGGATGGTATAATGAAAAAAGTACTCTATGTTTCTTACGATGGTATGACAGACCCCCTGGGGCAATCACAGGTCCTGCCTTATTTGCGGGGGTTGACTAAGGAGGGCTACCAGTTCACGATTCTTAGTTTTGAGAAACCAACAGCTTTTGAAAAATTTGGCGGTCTTATCCAATCTATCTGTGATACTGCCGGTATCAAATGGGTTCCACTGGTTTTTCATACCAGTCCCCCGGTGCTTTCAAAAATATATGACCGTTATAAATTATTCAGCACCGCCAAAAGATTACACCGGGAGAAAAAATTCGACCTGCTTCATTGTCGTAGCTATATCGCCGCTGAACTGGGCCTTCAATTCAAAAAGAAGCTGGGTATAAAGTTCCTTTTTGATATGCGGGGATTCTGGGCCGATGAAAAAAAAGAAAGCGGTCACTGGAACCAGGATAAATGGCTGTACAAAAGAATTTATCAACGTTATAAAGCGCTCGAAAAGGAATTTGTACAGCAGGCGGATCACAGTATCTCGCTGACAGAAGCTGGCAAAAAAGAGTTTGGAAGACTCTATGGCGGACTGCTGAAGGATAAAGGGGAGAACTGGGAGGCAAAATGCACGGTGATCCCTTGTTGCGCAGATCTTTCACATTTCAATTTTGCGAACTATACGGAAATACAAAAACAAGAACTCCGGGAAAAATTGGGGATTCGTAAAGAAGCTGTTTTGCTGACCTATAGCGGCTCTTTGGGTGACTGGTACCTGCTTGACGAAATGCTCCTGTTTTTTAAGGCATTTCAACAAAAATATCCAACCGCCATCTTTTTGGTGCTAACACGGGAAATAGACCGGTTAAAGAATTCAATGAAAAAGAATAAGATAGACCCGGCCACCGTGATCACTGGTTTCGCTTCTTATGCTGAACTTCCGCTATATCTCAGTCTAAGCACCTATTCCCTGTTTTTTATCAAACCGATCTATAGCAAAACGGCTTCTTCTCCTACCAAGCATGCCGAACTGATGGGGATGGGTATCCCGGTCTTTTGTAATGATATCGGGGATACCGGTTATTTCCTCCGTCAATTTCCTCTGGGTGAACTGGTTGATGTACAGGCGAAGGATTTTTTACCTGCTATGGAAAGGATGGAACAAAAGAAGACAGACAAAAATGAAATACGCCAGGTAGCCCTGGAGCATTTTGATGTGACTGTAGGTGTCCGGCGATACAAAAAAGTGTATAAACTGTTATTGACCTGATGATCCCAGCACCATTTTGACTGACGCCATCATGCTCATAGAAAGGAAAACTGCTTCTATATATTTTATCGTGCCTGCTCCAACTGGTATATCACCGGGACAGCGTTTCAGGTTTGAGCATTACCTGGGCCTGCTGGAAAAGCAAAATATCCGTTTTTATATCAGTAATTTTTATTCACCCAAAGGGTGGAAGATTCTGTACACTCCCGGGAATAAATTCAGGAAGGTTGGAGTGGTGCTTTCAGGGATGATAAAAAGGCTCATCGATCTGTTCAGGATGAGGAAATATCCCTTTGTCTATATGTACCGGGAAGCTGCTCCCGTGGGGCCGCCGGTCTTTGAATGGATCATGGCTAAAATACTCCGGAAAAAGATCATCTATGATTTCGATGATGCGATCTGGGTACCGGTGATGTCAGAATATAACAAAGCAGCAGCCTGGATCAAGAATTTCGGGAAGGTCGCTAAAATATGCCGCTGGTCCTATAAAGTATCGGTTGGCAACCAGTACCTCGCGGACTATGCTAAAAAAAATAATGACCGTGTTGTATTGATCCCTACGGTTGTGGATACGGATGACGGGCACAACATATTACAAGATCATCAAACTAATAAACCCGCCATCGGATGGACGGGTACATTCAGTACCTTGCCCTACCTGGATATGGTATTACCTGTGCTGAACGAATTACAGGAAATCTACGATTTTACTTTTTTTGTGATCGCTGATAAAGATCCCCGGTTACCGCTAAAGAATTACCGGTTCATTAAATGGAACCGTGAAACGGAAGCCCAGGACCTGCTCAACTTTCATATCGGCCTGATGCCCCTGTATAATGACGAGATATCAAAAGGAAAATGCGGCTTCAAAGCTATCCAGTATATGTCGCTGGGTATACCGGCTGTTGTGTCGCCGGTGGGTGTAAATGAAACGATCGTGGATGACGGGATCAACGGTTTTGTTTGCGAAGAAGATGTGGAATGGAAAAAAAGACTTAGCGAATTGCTTACTGATTCATCCGAAAGAAAGCAATTGGGTCTTGCTGCCCGGGAAAAGATCGAGAAACAATATTCAGTGAAAAGTATGGAAGCAGCCTTCCTGGATCTTTTTGATTATTCAATGAGTAATGTTTCTTCCTGATGACTGAAAAGAAGAGGATTTACATAGCCGGTGCGGGAGGAATGCTGGGAGAGGCTTTTTATAAACAGTTCAGGGAAGAGTATGATCTTACCTGCTCCGATATTGATGTAAATGATAGTTGGTTGGAATGGCTTGATTTCAGGGACTATGAAAAATACAGGGAAGCTGTAAAAAGATCCGGGGCCTCTTTTTTATTTCACTTGGGTGCGCATACTAGCCTTGAGTATTGCGAACTCCATCCTGATGATGCTCATGTTACAAATACGCTGGGAGTGGAGCATGCAGTGAGTATCGCCAATGAACTGGCTATTCCCTTATTGTATATCAGTACTGCGGGCATCTTTGATGGAAAAAAAGACCTGTATGATGACTGGGATCAGCCCAACCCCCTGGGACAATACGCCCGTACCAAGTATGCAGGGGAATTATTCGTAATTAATAACTGCCGCAGGTACCTGGTTTGCCGTGCCGGATGGATGATGGGAGGCGGGCCGAAAAAGGATAAAAAATTCATCCAGAAACTGATGGCACAATTGAAAGAAGGAAAAAAGGAACTGTTTATTGTGAATGATAAACTGGGAACACCTACTTACACCCATGATTTTGCAGCCAATGTAAAAGTGCTTTTACAGAAGGAATACTGGGGCTTGTATAATATAGTATGCGAGGGGATAACCGGTCGCTTAGAAGTAACAGAAGAACTGATCCGGATACTTGGGTTGCAAAATGACATTACAATAATACCCGTCTCCTCGGATCATTTTAAACAAACTTATTTTGCAGAGCGACCCGCTTCCGAAAGACTGATCAATAAAAAACTAACACAGAAGGAGGTCAATTTAATGCACGACTGGAAAACTTGCCTCGAAACCTATATCGGCGAATATTACAAAGGGTATCTCTAAGCCTTTTTGAACAACTGATTATTTGAATATGTTAATGCTGGCCCGTTTTTTTTCACTTGCTGACCTGGCGATATTCCCTGCCTGCTTCCTGATCTTATTTTTTATTATCCGGAACAGGGCAAGAAGAAATAAGGATCCCCGTATCCAGCGGCTCTATTTCCGGGCATTTTATTTTAAACTGATCTGCGTCTTTATCTTCACGATGCTGACAGAATTCTATTTCAAAGGTGGGGATACAGGTCTTTATTACCAGGCAACACAGGACCTGCGGACCGCAATCAAGGCCAATCCCGATAATATTGAGCTGATTATCAAGACTCCGAAACTGACCTACAAAAGCAGCTTGTTCGATTTTTTTTACTATGATGGATATACAGGAGATCTTACATATAACTATATGCTCTCACAGGCAAATTTCCTTCCACCCAAACTGGCGCTGGTTCCTTCCTATATTTTTGGTAACAGCTATCTATGTATCAGTATGGTATTCGGCTTCTGGGCATTGGGAGGAGCTATTCGGCTATTCAAAACATTCTATCATTTTTACCCCAAACTTTACCGGGAGCTGGCTTTCGCCTGTCTTTTCCTGCCCAGTGTATGTTACTGGAGCTCGGGCCTGCTAAAAGACCCGATCACTTTTGGAGCTGTTGGTTATATCTCCTATGCTTTTTTAAATATATTCATCCGGAAAAAACAGATCGGGATCTCCCTATTCCTGATCCTGCTATGCGGTTTCCTTCTTTACGTGATCAAAGTCTATATATTGCTGGTCCTCATGATGAGTCTCCTGGTATGGCAGTTCGCAGAATTTAATAAGATAATTAAGAACAAAACGCTCAGGAGCATTTTTGCAGGTATGACCTTTATTGCCAGCATAGGCATCGGTATCCTGTTGCTAAATTATTTTACCTCCATGGAAGCAGCGCAACAATACCAGCTGGATAAGATCGTGGGAAATGCTGAATACCAGCGCGAGATGTATGCCGCCATTTCACAACAAAGTGGTGGGAGCGATTCCCATTTCAATATCAATACCTCCAACCCGGTATTAATGGTTTTGGGAGGGATCACTGCCACTTTTTACCGGCCGTTCCTCTGGGAGATCAACTCACCGATCGCTATGCTTTCCGCTTTTGAATCTGCCATTTTCTTGTTTATGACACTATATTTTATGAGGAAAAAAGGAATTAAGAAATTCTTTACCATTCCCTTTTCTGAGCCAATAATATTGATGTGTTTTCTTTTTGCCTTTGTATTTGCGGTCGCTGTTGGGACCGCTTCCGCCAATTTCGGGGCTTTGTCGAGGTATAAGATCCCTTGTATGCCGTATTACCTGATGATGATTGTCCTGATTTATCATACTGCTCAATTGCCCTATCCAAAATGGTTCTATAAGATTCTTAATATAGCCGTTCCCATCAGGTAATTTTAATTGTTTTAATAAAAGTATGCCCAAACTGATCCGTATCACTACGGCGCCCTTATCCCTTAAATATCTCCTTTCCAACCAGATGGGGTATATGCAGGAGAACGGGTTTGAAGTTATTATGGTCAGCAGTGAAGGCAAGGAATGGTCCGATCTGATTGCCAATGAGCAATGCGAACACCGTATTGTCCATATGACCCGGAAGATCACTCCCTTCAGCGACCTGCGATCCTTATGGCGTTTATATCGTTTATTCCGGAAAGAAAAACCGGATATCGTTCATTCCCACACACCCAAAGCTGGTTTACTGGCCATGCTTGCCGCAAAAATGGCCGGTATTAAGATAAGGATACATACGATCGCCGGGCTCCGTTTCATGACGGCTAAAGGAACTACCAGACGGATACTCGTATTTATGGAAAAGCTGACAGCTAAAGCAGCACATCATGTCTGGCCCAACAGTCATTCTTTGATGAATTATATCCTGGAGCATAAACTGGTCAAACCCAAAAAAATGCAGGTGATCGGGCATGGCTCCAGCAATGGGGTGGACCTTGACCGCTATAGTGCCGCTTCATTGAAACAGGATATGCTCAGCGAGATAAAGCAATTACTCAGGTATGATGAAAGTCTTTGTTACCTGTTGAATATGGGACGGATCGTTAAGGATAAAGGCATTGATGAAGTAATAAAAGCTTTTAGCGTAGTTTATAAAAGCGATCCTAAACTGCGGCTGATCGTTTTGGGCAGTTTTGAAGACGACCTTGATCCTATTTCTGATGAAGCAAGAGTGATACTGAAAACGCATCCCGCTATTATTCATATTGAGTGGAGTGACCATGTGGAATATTTTATGCACCTTTCTCATTTACTGGTACATGCTTCTTACCGGGAGGGCTTCCCCAATACTTTATTACAGGCAGGCGCAATGAACTGTCCCATTGTTTGCTCCGCCATTGAAGGAAGCGTGGATATTGTGACGCACCAGGAAACAGGACTGTTATTTCAGCCCCGGAATGCGGAGGAATTATTGGAAAAATTACAATACGCATTGGCACACCCGGATGAAATGAAGAAATGTGCAGGAAACCTGCACTATAAGATCGAACAGTATTTTAGCCAGCAATACCTTCATGGCTGTATGAAGGAAAAATATCTTGAGCTATTAAATAAGAAATGATATGAAAAAACCTGTTGCTATCATTGGTTATTCCGGTCATGCACACACAGGGGTTGATATACTGATCGCCTGCGGTTATTCTGTAGAAGCCTATAGTGATAACGAGGAGAAGGAAGCAAACCCTTTTAAACTTCGTTACCTCGGTTCTGAGAATGATGCATCCGTCCTGGAAAAACTGAAGGAATATGATTATTTTATTGGCGTAGGGAACAATAACCCCCTGAGGAGAAAGATCTACGAAGCAGTATCACCCGTACTAGGAGAGCCCGTCAATGCGATCCACCCATCGGCTGTTCTTTCGCCTTCTGTGAAACTGAAGCATGGTCATTTTATTTCGGCTAATGTATCGATCAATGCACTAACAGAACTTGGTATGACAGCCGTTTGTAATACGGGCTGCGTTATCGAGCACGGTTGTTTCATTGGTGATTTTACTTTTATAGCGCCAGGGGCTGTTTTGTGTGGAGATGTTACTATCGGGGATAATACGTTTGTAGGCGCCAACTCGGTAATTAAGCAGGGCGTTAAAGTCGGTCGCAATGTAATAATCGGCGCCGGCAGCGTGATCATAAAAGATATTCCGGATGGAGCAACGGTTGTAGGGAATCCTGCGCGTATCATTTCAGGATAACAAAATAGTAACTTCGCCTGGCTTAATATCCGCCCATTTTTTAACCACCACCACCTGATATGGAAACAGTAGCACAAAAAATTTCCCGCAGTCCCATAACCAATAAAGAATACCCGCTTCCTGTCACAATGGAAGATAAAGCTGGTATTGACCAGTTCCTTTCCCTGCACCCAGGTAAAAAAGTGGTGGTGGTACAGGGACTTGGCTTTGTCGGTTCCGTGATGGGGTTGGTGGTGGCCAATGCACTCACAGAAGAATATGCTGTGATCGGGATCGATCTGCCTTCTCCTGCTGCTTACTGGAAGATCTGCTCTATCAACGAGGGCGTTTTCCCGATACTGGCCAGCGATCCAAAAATCCCGGAGTATTATGCTAACGCCCGGGCAAAGAAAAATTATTATGCTACTTATGATCCTTACGTTTATAGCAAGGCCGACGTAGTAGTAGTGGATATCAACCTCGATGTAAAAAAACTGGCTGCATCAGACGGGGAAGCAGGTGAGTACAGTGTTGATCTCACCCCTTTTAAAAAAGCCATTGAGAGCATCGGGAATAACTGTCAGCACAATGTACTCGTGCTGGTGGAAACAACGGTTCCCCCCGGTACATCAGAAAAAGTGGTAAGACCAATCCTGGAAGAGTGTTTGATTAAACGAGGTTTGCCCGTGGATCAATTAAAAGTGGGTCATTCCTACGAAAGGGTGATGCCCGGGCCCAAGTATATCGACTCGATCCAGAATTTTTACCGCGTATTCGCCGGTACCGATCAAAAGAGCACGGATGAGGTGGAGAAATTTTTACGTACCGTAATTAAAACAGATGAATACCCGCTCACAAGACTCGGTAATACCAATGCCACGGAGATGGCAAAAGTGCTGGAGAATTCTTTTCGCGCCATGAATATCGCCTTCATGGTGGAATGGAGCCGTTTCGCGGAAGAAGCGGGAGTGGATATCTATGAAGTGGTGAACGCAATACGCATGCGCCCGACACACAAGAATATCATGTTACCCGGGTTGGGAGTTGGAGGATATTGCCTGACCAAGGATCCCTTACTGGCCAGCTGGGCGAAAATGAACTTGTTTGGGAGCAGCGAGCGACTGCTACAGAGTGAGAAAGGAGTGCATATCAATGATAAAATGCCGCTCTATGCTTTTGAATACCTGCGCTCGCAATACAAGGATTCCCTTGAAGACAAAAAAGTTTTGTTACTCGGGGTCAGTTATCTCAATGATGTGGGTGATACGCGATACACTCCCGTGGAAGGATTTTATGATCACCTGGAAATAGAAGGCGCGACGATCGCTTTGCATGATCCCCATGTGCTGTACTGGGAAGAAAAAGATAGCTGGATCAACCAGGACCTGGACCAATTGCTGGAACAGCGGTATGATATTATTGCGATCACGACAGGACACAAGGATTACCGCAATAACCCGGAACTCCTGAAAAAATTATTGCAACTGCCTGCCTGTTTTATCTATGATACCATTGGGGTGCTGACCAACGAAGAAATAAAAGCACTTTCCACAAAACATACCGTGAAGGTGATCGGCAGAGGCGACCTTTAGTTTTTCAAAAAAAATACCTGGAGATTAGTATGAGTAAAAAAGTTCTGATACTTGGCGGCGCCGGTTTCATTGGTTTTAATATAGCCAAATCGCTCGCGGCGAAAAGGGATTATTCAATCACCATCGCCGATAATTTCATGAAGAAGAACCGCGATGAGGAATTTGACGCACTGATCAACCAGTATAAGATCACCGTGATCGAAGATGATTTTTCCCAGCCGGCGGCTTATGATAAACTGGATAATGCTTATGACCAGGTGTATATGATGGCGGCCCTGGTAGGCGTTGACAATGCCAATTCAAAACCCCATGAAGTGATCCGGATCAATACAGCCCTTACCTTGTATACATTGGAATGGATAAGACGCTCCACGATCGGTAAGGTCGTTTTTGCTTCTACCAGTGAGAATTATGCTGGTACCGTGGATGCTTTTGGTTATCGTATCCCCACGCCGGAAGAAGTGCCGTTAACGATACAGGATATTTCTCATCCGCGTTTCACTTACGCTGTAACAAAGATCCTGGGTGAGTCCGGCTTTCTTAATTATGCAAAAATGCTGGGCTTCGAAACGACCATCATCCGTTACCACAATGTATTTGGACCAAGAATGGGGTTCAACCATGTGATACCCCACCTCGTGATCCGTTTCAGGAATGGGGAAGATCCTTATAAGATCTATGGTCATGACCAGACCCGTGATTTTTGTTATATCACGGATGCAGTGGAAGGGACAGTGTTATCCATGGAAACAGCAGGCACCAACGGACAAATCTACCACCTCGGAACAGGCATCGAGATCACGATCGAAGAATTGACCCGTGCCACCGGCGAACTGATGGGTTTTAAAGGAGGGTATATCAATGCACCCACTTACCCGGGCTCGGTTTCAAGACGCAGCCCCGATATCAGTAAATCTAAGAAGGACCTCAACTTTATTGCCAAAACAAGCTGGAAGGATGGTCTGAAGGAAACCGTGGATTGGTATAACCGGTATTTTGATTCCGGGAAAACAGTTCCTGAAAAGATCAGCTTTCAATAACCAACTCCAGTTACCCTGCTACTATGTATAGTTTTATCAAACGTTTTTTTGATATCATTTTCTCCCTGCTGGCCCTTATCATCTTACTCCCGGTATTTATTCCTGTCAGTATTCTTTTATTGCTGACGGGTGAACACGAAGTATTTTACCAGCAGGACAGGGTAGGATACCGGAACAGGATATTCGGGATCTGGAAATTCGCCACCATGCTGAAAAACAGTCCCAATATGGGTTCTAAAGACCTCACCCTGCGCCAGGATCCACGGGTGACGGCAGTGGGTCGTTTTTTGCGTAAAACAAAACTGAATGAACTCCCGCAAATGATCAATATACTCACCGGTGATATGTCTTTTGTCGGGCCCCGACCCCTGATGAAAAGCGGGTTTGACCGGTATTCCAATGACATGAAGACAAAGGTCTACAAGGTGGTACCGGGACTTACCGGTATCGGTTCAATTGTGTTCCGGGATGAAGAACTGATCATTACGCAAAGCAAACTATCCCCGGAAGAATGTTACCGGGATGTGATACTTCCCTATAAAGGGAAACTCGAATTGTGGTACCAGGATCATCGTAACTTTTATACCGATCTCATGTTGTTATTCCTGACCGGGTGGTATGTATTGTTCCACAACAGCGGTCTGGTATATAAAGTATTCCCGTCATTGCCGAAAAGAGAGTTTTAAAAACCATGTTCAAGCTTTTTTCAAGATCAAAACCAGCAGCAGCTAATGCTGAACTCCGTATGCTGGGTACCGATCTGCATTCTCACCTGCTCCCGGGTATTGATGACGGCGCCCCCGATATGAGCACCTCGTTGGCGCTTATCCGGGGAATGGTGGAACTGGGTTATACCAAACTGATCACTACCCCGCATATCATGTGGGATATGTATAAGAATACCCCGGAGATCATTTTAGCAAAACTCGAATTACTTCGGAAAGCAGTAAAAGACGAAGGGATCGAAGTGGAGATCAATGCCGCCGCAGAATATTTTCTCGATGACCATGTAGCGGAATTGCTCAAAGCAGGAGAACCGTTGTTGCCGCTGAGCGGTAAAATGATACTGGTAGAATTTTCGCTGGCTTATCCCTCACACAGCTTAAAAGATATTTTATTTGAACTGCAGATGCAGGGTTACCAGCCCGTGATCGCACACCCCGAGCGCTATATTTACCTGGAAAAAAACAAGGATTTCTATGATGAACTGAAAGATCTCGGTTGCCTCTTCCAGCTGAACCTGCTTTCCCTTAGCGGGCATTATGGCCGATCGGTGAACGAACTGGCGAATTACCTGGTCAAGAAAGAATATTATGACCTGGTTGGATCGGATCTGCACCACCAGCGCCACCTGGACGCCTTCCGGAATCCCGGCTTGCTGGCGGCTCTTAAAAAACTACTCGCCACAGGTCGCATCCGCAACAGCGACCTCTGATCCCGCACAAATCATATAAAGCTTAATATTTCCCCTCCTTTGGAGGGAGTTAGGGGAGACATGTTGAAAAGTTCAGCCATAAGGTTGAACTTTTTTTATTGGCGCTTGTATCTGCATAAGACATGAACTCTTTTACCATAAAGGATCTCGAGAATCTTTCGGGAATAAAGGCACACACCATCCGGATTTGGGAGCAGCGCTATCATTTTCTCAAACCCCAGCGGACGAACACGAATATCCGTTACTATAGCAACGAAGAACTGAAGACGGTATTGAATATTGCTTTATTGAATAAATATGGGTTCAAGATCTCTCATCTTGATAAAATGCAACCGCAGGAGATCAGGGATCGGATTCTTTCCCTTGGGGATAATCTCGCTATCCAGGAAAGGATCGTCAACCAGCTGGTACAGGCCATGGTTGACCTGGATATGGATGAATTCGAAAAAGTGATCGGGGAATATATCAGGGCAAAAGGAATTGAGCGAACTGTTATACAGATTATTTTTCCTTTCCTCGAAAAGATCGGGATACTCTGGCAAACAGGACATATCAATGCGGCGCAGGAACACCTTGTAACCAATCTTGTCCGCCAAAAATTAATCGTCGCCATCGAGATGACCATATCACATGTAAAACTGGATAAAACATTTCTTCTTTTTCTCCCGGAAGGCGAGCATCACGAACTGGGATTATTGTTCATGTATTACCTGCTCAAAAGCCGGGGTGCAAGCACTATTTACCTCGGGGCCAATGTGCCTTTAAAAGATGCTGAATTCGTAGTAAAGCTGAAGTCCCCGGATATCGTTTTCGTACATCTGACCGCCACCGCTGCTAATTTCAATTTTGACAAATTCCTCCAGCAACTGGAGAAAAGATTTGCCGGTGTAACCACCGTGATTTCAGGGCAGCTTACCCGGCAATACCGCAAGAAAGTTCCCGCTAATGTCCAGTTTAAGCAGTCCCTTTCCGAGGTGATGGAATACCTGTCCTCTTTCTGAGACAGAATGGCGGCTTTTACCCCCGGTATCATTATTGTTTGAATAAGCACGGAAATTTATTTTGCCAGGATAAAAATACTGTTTAACTTTACAGTAGATTAATTAAACAAAAAAACAATGTCAAGTCTTGAGTTCAATGAAATGTTGCTGACGAATGCGGATTTCCTCAAGCCTTTTGCCATCAACCTGACAAGAGATACGGAAGCCGCGAACGACCTGTACCAGGAAACCCTTTACAAAGCCCTGGCCAACCAGGAAAAGTACAATGCCGGCACCAATATCAAAGCCTGGTTGTTTACCATCATGCGGAATATTTTTATTAATAATTACCGCAGGAAAGCTAAACAGAAAACTATTTTTGACAGCACCCCAAATGATTACCTGATCAACCTGAAACAGGTCTCGATCAGTAATGCCGCGGAGAGCGATATCCGGATCAAGGAAATAAAAACAGCGATCCATCAATTGCCCGAAATATTTAAAACTCCTTTTTTATTGTACTTTGATGGCTATAAATACAACGAAATAGCTGAAGTATTAAACGAGCCGCTGGGCACCATCAAAAGCAGGATCCACTTTGCCAGGAAGCTATTGAAAGAGCAAATCAGCCGGTTCTAAAAACCTTTTCTGTGGCTTCAAAATCTGTGATTATTATCGGCAGTGGCTTTGCTGGCTTATCCGCTGCGTCCTTTATGGCCAAAGCCGGCTGGCAAGTAACTGTGATCGAAAAGAATGATACACCCGGGGGCAGGGCCAGCCAGTTAAAAGAGCAGGGGTTCACGTTCGACAGGGGTCCCAGTTTTTACTGGATGCCCGATGTTTTTGAAAGATATTTTGAACAGTTTGGAAAAAAAGTTTCCGATTATTATTCGCTCAAGCGTCTCGATCCTTCTTACCGCATTTACTGGAATGATGGATTTACAGATATCCCGGCAGATTTCCAGTCATTAAAAAATGTTTTTGAATCGCTGGAACCGGGCAGCGCGGATAAATTGGAGAAATACCTGCAGGAAGCGGCTTATAAGTATGAGATTGGGATGAAAAAACTGGTCTACAAACCCGGTCTTTCGTTATTGGAATTCATGGACTGGAAAACCATTAGCGGTATTTTCAGGCTCCAGGTCTTCTCTTCTATTAAAAAACATATCCATCGTTATTTCAAGCATCCCAAACTGCGGCAAATGATGGAGTTCCCTGTCTTATTTCTCGGGGCATTGCCCCAGGATACACCTGCATTATACAGTTTAATGAATTACGCAGATATCAAAGGGGGCACCTGGTATCCCGCAGGCGGTATGTATGCTGTGGTTGATGCGATGTACCAACTGGCACTTGAATTGGGAGTCACCTTTCATTTCGGAGAGAAAGTAAATGGTATCATGATCCAGGGAAATAGGGCAAAGACCGTTTCTACAGATAAAGATTATTACCGGGCCAACGCGATCATCAGCGGGGCGGATTACCATTTTACCGAAACAAAATTGTTGCCCGAAGAATGCCGGGGCTATTCGGATAAATACTGGAGTAAACGAACAATGGCTCCTTCCTGTTTAATGTATTACATAGGACTGAATAAAAAACTTAAACAACCCGTTCATCATTCCTTATTCTTTGATGTGCCATTCGATAAGCATGGGGAAGAAATTTATAAACATCCGCAATGGCCTACCGAACCTTTGTTTTATGCAAGCGTTTCTTCCTATACGGATCCCTCGGTTGCGCCGGCCGGCCAGGAGAATCTTGTATTATTGGTTCCTGTTGCAGCCGGTTTGGAAGGTGATTCAGAAGAATTGCGGGAAAAATATTTTGAAAACATTATTCGCAGGATGGAAAAACATACAGGGGAATCGATTCGGGATGCCGTCATCTATAAGAAAACTTATTCCGTAAGTGATTTCGTAAATGATTACAATTCCTTCAAGGGAAATGCATACGGGCTGGCCAATACCCTGCGACAAACAGCGGTATTCAGGCCCTCCTGCCGGAGTAAAAAAGTGCGCAACCTGTTTTTTACCGGGCAGTTAACCGTACCTGGTCCCGGTGTACCGCCAAGCCTTGTAAGTGGGGAAGTGGTAGCTAAACAAGTCATCAAAGCCTTGGGATAATTGCTTAAATTAGAATAATGGTCGAGCTATTCCATACAACAAGTGAAACCTGCAGCCGCATTGTTACGCAGCTATACAGCACTTCCTTTTCTACAGCGATAAAGATGTTGCACAAAGACCTGCGCACACCCATTTTTAATATTTATGGATTTGTCCGTTTTGCCGATGAGATCGTAGATACCCTGCACGATTTTGACAAGCGAGCCTTATTGGACCAATTCAAAAAAGAAACCTACGAGGCCATCAGCAGGGGAATAAGCCTTAACCCTGTGCTCAACAGTTTCCAGCGGACCGTCAATGAGTACGATATAGACCATGAATTGATCGAAGCATTCTTTCAGAGTATGGAAATGGACCTGGAGAAAAGATCTTATGATTGCGAAGGATATAAAGAATACATCTATGGTTCGGCGGAAGTAGTGGGATTGATGTGTCTTTATGTCTTTTGTGAAGGGAAAAAAGAACTATTCGAAAAACTACGGATACCAGCCCGCTCCCTGGGCGCTGCCTTCCAGAAAGTAAATTTCTTGAGAGATATCAAAGCGGATTTTAACGGCTTGTCCAGGATCTATTTTCCCGGTTGTGATTTTAATAACTTTTCTGTTTCAGCAAAAAAGCAGATCGAAGAAGATATTTTCCGGGATTTTAAAGACGCTTACGAGGGGATCCTGGAACTTCCGTTGAAAGCCCGGTTTGGTGTATATGTTGCTTATAAATATTATCTCTCCTTGTTTAAAAGGATCTGTAAACTGAAACCCGCCCGTGTGATGGAAGAACGGGTGCGCATTCCCAATTACCGGAAAGCGCTGATCGTCTTCCGCGCAGGTGTCAAAAACCAGCTGAGGATGATCTGATGGAAACCGTGCAAGTGATATTAGTCGATAAGAATGACCAGCCCGTTGGTTTTTCAGGAAAAACAACGGCGCATGAACAGGGTTTGTTGCACCGCGCTTTCAGTGTTTTTATTTTTAATCCGGCAGGAGAAATGCTATTGCAGCAACGGGCACAGCATAAATATCACAGCGGTGGCTTATGGACCAATGCCTGCTGCAGTCACCCCTTGCCGGGAGAGGAGACGTTGGAAGCGGCGCAACGGAGACTGGAGGAAGAATTGGGTTTTTCGGTGCCTGTCACCAAGATATTTGACTTTGTTTATAAAGCTGAATTGGAAAACGGGCTGACCGAGCATGAATTCGATCATGTATTTACCGGGGAGTACACTGGCCCGATTAATTTCAATAAAGATGAAGTGATGGCGGTCAGTTATAGAGGAATAAAAGAGATCCGTGAATCAATGCGATCGGATCCCGGTCAGTATACGGCCTGGTTTCACCTCGCATTCCCGGGTATAGCGGACTGGTGGCAAAAGCAGTACAATAACAGGGTGGCTTAAATGAAAGATTGTATGAACGTGATCTGGTATATATTGGTATTGATCGGTACTTTCCTGGTGATGGAAGGAGTTACCTGGTGTACGCACCGTTTCGTGATGCATGGGTTTCTCTGGTACCTTCACAAGGACCACCACCAGGTGGAACCCGGTTTCTTCGAGAAGAATGATGCCTTCTTCGTGATCTTTGCCGTGCCGAGCATGTTGCTGATCTATTTTGGCTCATTCGATCATGTCTGGTGGATGCAGGCTATCGGTTTCGGGATTATGGCTTATGGCGTTGCTTATTTCATCGTACACGATGTGATCATTCATCAACGTTTTAAATGGTTCACCCGTAGCAACAGCAGCTATGTCCGGGCGATCCGCTGGGCACATAAGATGCACCACAAACACCTCGACAGGCACCAGGGTGAAAGTTTTGGTATGTTGTTAGTCGCCAGGAAATACTGGGACAAGATCCGCCGGGATAAAAAACTCATGGCGGATAATAAGAAAGTGGAATATGCTCCCGAAGCCGGATAATTGCCTATTCATCTTCCTATCTTTAGTCTTCAACATAAGTTTTGCTGAAATCCGGTAAATACGATTTTATTTTCCTGGGTGCGGGTTGCGCCAGCCTGAGTTTGCTGCTGCGGCTATTACACAGTGGGCAGACCCGGGATAAAAAAATATTATTGATCGATAAGGAACCCAAAACAAAGAACGACCGTACCTGGTGCTTCTGGGAAAAAGAACCCGGTTTTTTCGAAGAGATTGTTTTTAAAAAATGGGATAGTATCTCCGTCCTCGGGGATGGACCGTCTTCGCCCATGGATATCCACCCTTACCGGTACAAGATGATCAGGGGAATTGATTTCTATAATTATTGTTTCCGGGAAATAGCTAAGCACGATAATATCGAGATCGTTTATGGCGATCTGCAGGATTTCCAGTATGAAAAACCTGGATCGATATTGCTGAAGATCAATAACCAGGAATTCCGTTTAGTTGACGACTCCGGAGTATATGTTTTCAATTCTATTTACCGGTTGGGAGAACCGGGAAAGAACATCCGGTTACTTCAGCATTTTAAAGGATGGCTTATTGAAACACCCCAGCCGGCATTTGAACCGGAAATTGCCCGGATCATGGATTTCAGGGTATCGCAACAGTACGGAACTTCTTTCGCTTATGTCCTCCCATTCTCCGCTACTTCCGCCCTGGTAGAGTATACCCTTTTTACCAAAGAACTTTTACAACCGGCGCAATACGATACTGAACTGAAAGCCTATATAAAGGATCTCCTGGGGATCAGCGAATACAAAATAAGAGAACAGGAGTTTGGCGTGATACCGATGACCAATGAGCAATTCAACAGTTTGGGCTGGGGTATCGGAACGGCAGGTGGCCAGACCAAAGCCTCCAGTGGCTTCACTTTCCAGTTCATCCAAAAGCAAAGCGAACAGATCGCCCGTTTTTTATTAGAGGGTAAGAATTTGAATAAGCTACCGGCTACCCCAAAACGTTTCCGTTTTTACGACAATACGTTGTTGTACATCCTGTACCATAATAAAGTGCCGGGGAAAAAGATCTTTACTGATCTTTTTAAAAAAAACAAACCTCAACAAGTGCTGAGGTTCTTAGATAACGAAAGTTCTTTGAAAGAAGAACTCAAAATTATTGCTACGCTGCCCACCTGGCCTTTTTTAAAAGCCGCGATAAAGCAGTTATGATCAATTGTCAGGGTCCATTTGCATGAATTCCCTTTTAACTGCTTTTAGCATACTGAATAATTGCGCTACTTGTATCAGCAGCAATACGCCAAGGGCCAGCATCACGTACCAGGGTAATTGTATGCTTTTCACGCCTTCTATTTTTTGAAATTTCTGGACATGCCAGCCGGTAAGGGCAGAACCGAAAGCCATGCCTGCCAGCAGGAAGGAAAGCAGCGAATAGACCACTTTCATGAACATGATCCGCATGGTGGAATAACCCACTTTGAAATTTTCGAGGATAGCAGCGGGGATGATTAGTACCAGGGCGATCCAGCTCCAGTTCTTGTTGAACCAGGCACCGTCCAGGGTCAGGTTCAGTGCCAGCACCAGTACGATGGAAAGGAGTCCCCAGGGAAATACCAGGAAAGTGGATGGTCTGTGCGATTGGGTTGCCATAGCAGTCTGTTTTGTTGTGGGAAGGAAGATAGAAAAAATCGGGAGAATAAGCAAAAGCATAAAAGCGACCGCCCTGTGTCAAGAAAGTTAATCTGCCTCTTCTTTACCGGGTGGCTTGTCATGCTTTTCATCTCCCTCGATGAGGCGGGCTACAAAGGAGGCCAGGGCATGCGTAATGCCGATGTCGATATGGAGATGGTTTTCTACCTTTTTTACCCCCGGAACACCCGCAGCGATCTGGCCGGCATGAGTTTTTTCTTCTTCTGTATCTGCCTTACCTTTTAACAGCACGTTCCCTTCATTTACTTCCACTTCCATTTTTGTAGCATCTGTTTTCGGATCATCGTGCAGGAGTTCGCAAATAGTTTTTTGTATGCGTGCATCTTCGTTGCTGGTAGTGTCCGTATGCTGTTTTTCGTTCATGATGTAAATAAAAGGTATAAAAGGCTGCCGGGTACTTAAATGTACTAAAAAAACCAACCTGTTTGCCGGTACCGGGCCTGTTGACTTGGTACTGTTATTGTTATTTTCGTTCCGTAAATTCCACCATGGATACGCTCACCCATATAGTCCTGGGCGCCTGTATAGGTGAAGCAACTGCCGGTAAAGTGCTGGGCAGGAAAGCCATGGTAGCCGGGGCGCTCTCGCAAAGCATACCGGATATCGATTTCATCGCTTATTTCTGGCTGGACCAGACCGATAACCTCCTTGCTCACCGGGGCATTACCCACTCCTTTCTTTTCGGGATCATTGCAATCATCGGATTCTCCGCGGCTACCCGCCGGATCTTTCATAAACGGAATTTTACCTGGCGGCAGGGGACCTGGCTGTTTGGTCTCAATATATTCTGTCATCTATTTATCGACTCCTTCAATGCATACGGGGTAGGCTGGTTTGAACCGTTCAGTCATGCCCGCATGTCCTTCCATGTACTTTTTGTCGCCGATCCTTTCTTTTCCATCTGGCCTTTACTGGGAGTAATACTGATACTTACTTTTTACCGGTCGGAAAGAATGAAAAGGCTGGCATGGTCTGCCGGGCTTTCCTTAAGCCTGCTTTATCTTTTTTACGCCATGGTGAATAAGATTACCGTAGAAGCAGAAGTGCGCCGGGAATTAAAATCACGGGGTACAGCTTACCAATCTTTTTTTACTACTCCTTCTCCGTTCAACTCCTGGCTTTGGTTTGTTATCATTAAAGATGAAAAGGGTTTTTACACCGGTTACCGGTCGGTTTTTGACAGGAAACGGATCGATCTTGGATATGCACCGAGAAACGATTCCTTGTTACAACAGGTAAAGAACCGGGATGAAGTAAAGGATCTTGTCCGTTTTGCACAGGATTATTATACCGTGGAAAAGACGCAGGATACCGTTGTTTTTAATATCCTGCGTTTTGGTAAGATTGCTGGTTGGCACGAACTTGATTCGAAGTTTTCGTTTTATTATTATTTCGATAGCCCCGGAGCCAATGAATTTCTCGTGCAGCGGGGACGGTTTAAGAACTGGAATGGGGCGACCATACGGACCTTTATCCGGCGTATCCGCGGGGATTGATTATTCTTTCTGCCTGAAATAAAAAGTGGTGATGGTAAGCATGAAGTTCATGAACTGGTAAGAAAGCCAGAGGAGTAGTTGCCTGGGATGGAACAGGTGGTGGACATAGGTATCGGGATCAACCGGTTTACTATCTTCCTTAATGATTTTCTTTATTTGGGCTTCGATCGCATGCCCTGCTTTCTCATCCTTAACATCCAGGTTGAGTTCGATGCTGGCATAAGCGCTCAGCCCATTAAGGTTATAAGAGCCGATCGTGAACAACTGCCCGTCAGCGATACTTGTTTTCGCGTGAAGTACGGTAGGCTGATACTCGTAAATATTCATGTTGTTTCTCAGTAACCAGCGGTACAGGTAACGCTCCGCGAATTTGGCAGTTTTTACATCGGAAGTGCCGGCGAGAACGACATGGATCTTTACGCCACGACGACCGGCCTGTTTCAGGTAACGCAGCATTCTTTTACCAGGTAAGAAATAGCTGCACATGATATAGATGGTATGCTTTGCATTTCCGAAAAGCGTGTAATAGCTTTTTGATATTTCGATCTTCTGCATCACCCAATCATTTTGCCGGATGCGAACAGGAGTATGTTCTTTTTCGGGGATGGCTGCGATAAAATCGCGGACTTTTTTACCAGGAGAAATATTTTTTCTTTTTTTCTTCAGCCAGAGCCGCCAGCATACTTCCTGTAATTCAACAGCGGCTTCCCCTTCAACATACAGCGCCACATCCAGCCAGCTTTTTTCACCTTCCCTGTCATTGTACCTGTCGGCAATATTCATACTACCTACCAGGGCTTTTACATTATCAACCACCACTATTTTATGATGCAGCCGGCGCCCAAAATAAAAGTATTTACTTTTCAGCATGGGCTCAAAATGCCGGAAATGAATGCCAGCATTCAGCATTTTCCGAATAAAAGCCGCAGATAGACCCTGTGAGGCAAAACCATCAGCCAGCACATAGACTTCCACTTTTCTTTGTGCTGCTTCGATCAATGCGTCGGCGACCATCGTACCCGTCGCGTCGTCATCGAACGCATAAGTCTGTATATGCACGGAATCATTTGCTTCGGAGACCAGTTTAAGCAGTAGATCAAAAAAATGTTTCCCGGCCCTGACAGGTTTTATCCTGTTACGCAAGGTGTAACCACCGTGGGCCGGAGAGCGGTCTTTCTTTTTGAACCTGGCGCTGAATTGTTTAAGCAAGAAAAATCTTTGATGGCTAAGTTATCTACAAGCACCCTTATTTGCAATTATAATGCTGCGTGAAATTGCCCAGCTGTCATTTTCATCATTGCCCCCGAAATACCCAATTCGGGGTATTGGGATATGACTGATATATTGTTCTTTACAGTAAATTTAGTGTATGAAAAAGACCCTGTTACTGGCAACGGTGCTGATCCTGGCTTGCATTACCACATATGCACAACTAAAACCTCAGCCGCTTAAAAAACTACTGGAGCTCAAAATGCCTAAAACAGCGGAAGATGATATGCCGGGAACAAGGGGCGCTTCCGTGAGCTGGCACCCGGTTCAGCGGAAGTATTATGCTTCTTTTGCAGGTAATGCCGGTTACCCTCTGGGGGTCTTTGATGAAAAAGCCAAACTCCTCAGCGGTGATGAACAAACCACGATGGCCGATACCCGCGGTCTATGGTATGACCCGGTAACAAAACTGATCTGCGGCAACAGCTATAATGATGGCGGCTGGTTTAGTTACAAACTGGAGAAGACTGGTATCCCTTCGGAAATCATCTATACAAATGATGGGATGAACCAACCCAATGGTCAGTGTGCCGGCACTTATAATCCCCTGGCTAAACGGGTATTGTTTTTACAGGCTAGCCAGGTGTTTATGTACAACAACACGGCGGAGCTGCAGGACTCCCTTGTCATTCACTGGGGACGTAGTAAAGCAGATGGAGTGGAAGAAGATGAAGACCCAGAATATTTTAATGAAGATTATAACAGCACTACACTTGTTTATACAGGTATCAAGGGACAGGAATTGGGCTTTTTAAACATTACCAATAAGCAGGTCGAACTCTATGATATCAAGACCGGTTTTCTTACCAAAACGCTTTCGTTCCCGGAAACCGCTATTACCGAACCCACTTTTAATTTCGCTTATGCCAATGGCATTTACTGGCTGTTCAATATGGAGTTAAGGAAATGGGTGGGGTATAAATAAGATACACGATAGAATTCAGGGAACTGTAAGAGGAAGATTTTCTGTTCAAATAATAGGTATAAAAACCCTCCTTACTGTTTTATTCGTTGCCGGCTCCCAAGCAAGTTTACCACATCATCAAGGCGGTAATTTTTTGCTTGCAGCAAAATTAAATAATGATACAAAAGGTCAGCGGCTTCGCTGAGAAATTTTTCTTTGTTACTGTCCATACTTTCAATTACCAGCTCTACAGCTTCTTCACCCACTTTCTGCGCAACTTTATTAATGCCTTTGGCAAATAGCAAAGAGGTATAAGAAGAATCCGAAGGAGTTGATTTACGGGTTGCAATTACCTGCTCTAATTTTTCCAGGCTGAAAGGCCGGTTGTTTTCTTTAAAGCAGGTATCTGCGCCAGTATGGCAAACTGGTCCCGCGGGATGAGATTTGATCAATATAGTATCGTTGTCACAGTCTAGTAGCATTTCTTTTACATGCAGGTAATTACCGGAACTTTCCCCTTTCATCCAAAGCCTTTGTTTGAAGCGGCTGTAAAAGACCACTCTGTTTTCAGAAATGGTTTTCTGGTAGGCTTCATCATTCATATAACCCAACATCAACACGATCTTAGTTTCGTTATCCTGGATAATAACAGGAACAAGGCCATCTGCAAACTTCTCAAAATCTGGTTTTATCATCTTACATTTATTGACTGTGTTCTTAAATAATTTTTTAAAGCAGGTATCTCTAATATTTTATCATGAAATATCCCCGCAGCAAGGGCGGCATCTGCTTTGCCTTTGGTAAATACTTCGGCAAAGTGTTGCATATTACCAGCTCCTCCGCTTGCAATAACAGGTATATTTACTAATTCAGTAATATCGGCAGTCAGTTGTGCTGCGAAGCCTTGCCGGACACCATCATTATTGATTGAGGTTAGTAAAATTTCACCGGCTCCCAATGATGCTGCTTGTTTTACCCATTCCGTCGTTTTTATTTTCGTGATTTTTCTTCCACCATTCAGATAAACAAACCATTCGCCTTCTATTAATTTTGTATCAACAGCCAATACAATGCACTGACTGCCGAATTGTTTTGCCAGGTCGTTGATCAGTTTGGGGGTTTCTACTGCTGCTGTGTTAACGGCAACTTTGTCTGCTCCGTTTTGTAACAGTATGCTTACATCATCAATGCTACTGATACCTCCACCAACTGTAAAAGGGATATTGATATTTTTTGCAACAGCATTTACCAGGTTTACCATTGTTTTTCTTTTTTCTGTAGTAGCGGTAATATCAAGGAACACCAATTCATCTGCACCTTCTGTGCAATAGCATATAGCCAATTCCACCGGGTCACCGGCATCCCGGAGGTTAATAAAGTTGGTTCCCTTAACTGTGCGGCCGTCTTTAATATCTAGACAGGGTATGATCCTTTTTGCCAGCATGCTGTCACTACCTCCATTCCCTAAAGGAGGGCTTGAAAATGTTGCGCTATTAGTGGCGTTATTCATGCTTTAAACTTTTGTAATTCACGTAGGGTTATTAAACCTTCATAAATTGCTTTACCAATGATGGCGCCGCTACAACCAGCCTGTCGCAATTGCTCCAGATCATTAATCGAAGAAATTCCTCCACTGGCTATAAGGTCAATGGATGGATGCTGATTCAATATGTTTTTATATAAAATAGTAGAGGGTCCTTGTAATAAACCGTCTTTATTGATGTCAGTGCAAAGGAATTGCTTTATTCCATTCATTTTATAATTACCTATCAAGTCAAAAACAGAAAGTAGCGTTATTTCTGTCCATCCTTTTACGACAATTTTTTCACTTTTTACGTCAGCAGCAATGATGAATTTATCAATTCCGAACATTGAAAGCCATTCGGTTAAAAGGAGCTCATCTTTTACTGCCATACTGCCTAGTGCGGCGTAAACTGCACCTGAGCTGAAAGTAATAGATAGATTTTCCGCTGTACTTATTCCACCGCTAAAATCTATGATCAAGTTAGTTTTACTGGCAATTCTTTGCAGGACTTTCCAGTTCTTAACTTCGCCGGCCTGGGCACCATCAAGATCGACCAGGTGAAGCCGTTGCAATCCCGCATCTTCGAATTGTTTTGCTACTTCCAATGGGTCTTCATTATAAATTGTTTTCTTAGTATAATCTCCCCTGGTAAGCCGCACGCATTTGCCATCTATAATATCAATTGCCGGAATTATTTCCATATTTATAAATTCAAAAAATTCTTTAATATTTGTTCCCCGACAGCGGCGCTTTTTTCGGGGTGAAACTGTACACCATAAAAATTATCTTTTTCAAGAGCAGCACTAAACCTGATACCGTGTTCAGTAGCACCCGTTGTTTGCTCACACAGTTCGGCATAATAACTATGCACGAAATAACAATATGGCGCTATGTTGATACCGGAAAATATTGGAAGGGATGTATCCTCCACTTTGTTCCAGCCAATATGCGGAACTTTAAGCTTCGTATTTGCCTCTCCATCAGCAAAGGAAAAATGGCGGACACTCGTATCAAAAATTCCCAAACAAGTTGTATCGTTCTCTTCGCTATAATTGCACAACAATTGCATTCCCAAACAAATGCCCAAAACGGGCTGTTTTAGGTTTTTAATTACTTCATCAAGTTTTCTTTCTCTTAAATACTGCATCGCCGTACTCGCTTCGCCAACGCCTGGAATGATTACTTTGTCTGCTGCAAGTAGTTGAGCTACATTATCAGTAACAGTTGCCTTTATACCAATTCGTTCAAGTGCAAAAAGAACTGATTGAACATTGCCGGCATTATATTTTATCAGGACTACCTGCATCAGAGCATTCCTTTTGTAGTGGGTAATTGTAAATTGTTCACATCTCTTTTCACTGCCATTTTAATCGCCCTTGCTAAAGCTTTAAAAATGGATTCTATCTTATGGTGTTCATTTTCACCTTCTACTTTAATATTCATGTTGCATTTTGCTCCATCAGCAAATGATTTGAAGAAATGATAAAACATTTCCGTTGGCAAATCACCAATCTTCTCTCTTTTGAATTCAGCATTCCAAACCAACCAGCTTCTTCCACCAAAGTCTATGGCTACCTGTGCAAGACAGTCATCCATCGGGAGGCAAAAACCATATCTTTCTATCCCTCTTTTTGTGCCAAGCGCAAGTGCAAAAGATTCACCCAATGCAATGGCTGTATCCTCTATCGTATGATGCTCGTCAATATGCAAGTCCCCATCAACTATTATTGACAGGTCTATGCCGCTGTGTTTACCGAGTTGTTGCAGCAGGTGGTTAAAAAAGTCAAGACCTGTATTGATGACCAATTCCCCGCTGCCTTCCAGGTTGAGCTCAATACTGATCTTTGTTTCATTGGTGCTTCGATCATGTTTTATCTTTCTTTCCTTTAATCGCAAATAGATCTTTTCCCAGCCATTCTCTTCATCAATCCTGAATGCCTTGCATCCTAAATTTCCGGCAAGTGCTACATCGGAGTCCCGATCACCAATCACAAATGAATTGAGCAAATCATACTCCTGGTTGTCCATAAACTTAGTCAGCATACCGGTTCCCGGCTTCCGGGTATTTTTATTTTCCTCCGGTATTGACCGGTCAATCAAGATATTAGTAAAACGGATCCCTTCATTTTCGAGTGATTTGATTATAAAGTTTTGTACCGGCCAGAAATCATATTCGGAAAATGATTCAGTACCGAGTCCATCCTGGTTGGTCACCATCACCAGCTCATAATTCATTTCCCTGGCAATCTTACCTAGCCAGGCAAATACACCGGGAACAAATTCCAATTTTTCGAAAGAATCAATCTGGTAAGTGGGAGGAGCTTCTTTGATAAGCGTTCCGTCCCGGTCGATGAATAAAACTTTTTTCATTGGGCAAGATTTTTCAGTTCTTTGATCAACAAATCATTTTCAGCGGGTGTTCCCACGGTCATGCGTATACAACCTTCACGCTGGCGTACAATAATGCCTTTTTTGATAAGACTTTCATAGACGAAATCTGCATCTTCAACTTTAATTAGAATGAAATTTGCATCAGAGGGATAAACCTCTTTTACGAAAGGCAGAGCTAATAATTGTATCCTCAACCATTTTCTTTGCCCGATCACCTGGTTGGTCCAGTTATTTACAGGTTGTTCATCTTCCAGTGCCTGAAGCGCAAGACGCTGTGTAGCAGTATTGATGTTGTAGGGATATTTTATTTTATTGAAATAACTGATGATCTCAACCGATGCAAATGCCATCCCCAGCCGAAGACCCGCCAGTCCCCATGCTTTGGAAAGGGTTTGCAGTACCACCAGGTTAGGGTATTTATCCAACTCAGAGATGAAGGAATGCTGGCTTGAATATTGTAAATAAGCTTCATCAATTACGACGATCCCGGCAAAATTCCTTAGCGTGTATTCTATATCGGAATGATTGATGCTGTTCCCGCTGGGATTGTTAGGAGAGCAAATAAAGAGCAATTTCGTAAAGGCATCAGCAGCGTTTTGAATACCTTCTATATCTAATTGGAAATGGGCAGTCAGTTCAACTTTCTTAACCCCGACATCATTTATGGACGCACACACTTCATAGATCCCGTAAGTGGGCGGACAAATTACGATGCTATCAGAACCTGGGTTGCAAAATATACGAATCAACAAATCTATCCCTTCATCACTGCCATTACCCAAAAAAATATTTTCCGCAAGCACCCGTTTTATGCTACTTATTTTCTCTTTCAATTTTACTTGTAGTGGATCGGGGTACCGGTTGTACTGCTCCGGCAAGGGAGATCCAAATGGGTTTTCATTTGCGTCCAGGTAAACAGATGCTTCCCCGGCAAACTCCTGTCTTGCCGAAAAATAGGGTTTCATCAGTTTTATATTTTCTCTTACCAGCTTACTGATCATAGTTTAATCTTATTGATATTGCATTTTTATGTCCATCCAGTCCTTCCGCTTCGGCCATCTTCATCACTGTATCACCAACATTTCGTAAACCCTTCCTGGTCAACAATTGATAAGTGATCCTTTTTTGAAAACTTTCAACTGAAATGCCACTGTAACAACTTGCATACCCATTGGTGGGTAGCGTGTGATTGGTCCCGGTTGCGTAATCTCCGGCAGCCTCGGGTGACCAATTACCGATAAAGACCGAACCTGCATTCATCACTTTATCTGAAATCTCTTCACAGGCCAGGATCAAATGCTCTGGTGCATAAAAATTTGAAAACTCAACAGCATCATCCAAAGACTCCACAAGAATTACCTTGCTTTGCATTAATGACTTCAGTGCCAGATTTTTCCTGGGGAGGGCATTTACCGCTAGTGAAATTTGTTTTTTGACTTCTTTGATCAATTCTTTGGAAGTTGTGACGAGTATCACCTGAGAATCCGGTCCATGCTCGGCCTGTGATAACAGGTCAGCTGCGACGAAAGAAGGAATCGCTGAAGTATCGGCAATGATCAGGAGTTCTGAAGGCCCTGCCGGCATATCAATTGCCACGCCATCCAGTTGCACCAGTTGTTTGGCCAACGTTACATAGGAATTGCCCGGGCCGAAAATCTTCTGCACTTTGGGCACCAATTCAGTACCGTAGGCCATTGCAGCAATGGCTTGTGCCCCGCCGATTTTAAAAATCTTTTTGATGCCGCATAACTCCGCTGCATAGGTTATGGCAGGGTGTGAGGACGGTGAGCACAGAATTACCTCTTTACATCCGGCCAGTTGTGCCGGTACACCCAGCATGAGTACCGTAGAGAAAAGCGGAGCGGTTCCACCCGGTATATATAAACCAACTTTTTCAATGGGTACAGCTTTTCTCCAGCAATTTATACCCGGCATTGTTTCAATCAATTTTGTTTCTTCTTTTTGCGAAGCATGAAAAGTTTCAATATTAGCTTTGGCTTGCCGTATTGCCCGCTTTAATTCTTCCGTTAATGCTCCCCCTGATTCATTAGTGCTGTCAAATTCCTTTGTGTATTTTCTTACCGCCCTATCACCTTTTAATTTTACATTTTTCAGAATGGCCTTTACCGTCTTTCGAATGTTGGCATAGTCCGTCTCAGGCCGTCGGATAATTTCAGCCCACTTCTTTCTATCCGGATAGGTATACTCGTTCATCATACGATCATTTTTTCAATAGGAAGGATCAGGATCCCTTCAGCGCCGTTTGCCTTAAGTTGTTCAATCACGTTCCAGAACCCTGTTTCATCAATGACGGAATGAACAGCGCACCAACCGGGCTCTTCGAGTGGAAGGACAGTCGGGCTTTTCATTCCCGGCAATAATTTGCAGATATCATCTAACTTATCTTTTGGGGCGTTCAATACGACATACTTATTATTTTTTGCTTTCCTTACTGAACGGATTCGGAACAGCAACCTGTCAAGAATTATTTGTTTTTCCGTAGATAAATATTTGTTGCTGATCAAAACCGCTTCTGAGTTTAGAATCGTTTGGCTTTCGACCAGTTCATTGCTGAACAGGGTACTGCCTGAACTGACCAGGTCACATATAGCATCAGCGAGACCGATTTTTGGAGCAATCTCAACAGAACCACTGATCTCGTGAATGGTGGCGCTGATATTATTACTTTTCAAAAAACCGGAAAGTATCCTGGGGTAGCTGGTAGCGATCCTTTTTCCATTCAGATCAAATCCTCTTTCATTTTTTGGTATGGCAATGGATAGCCGGCATTTACCAAATCCAAGTTTTTCAATAACCGAAACTTCCTTGCTTTTTTCTTCCACCACATTTTCTCCAACAAATCCTATATCGGCTACCCCGTCCTGCACATATTCCGGTATATCATCATCCCGTAAGAAAAATAATTCTACAGGAAAATTCGTAGCCTGTATTCGTAACTGACTATTGCCATTGCTGACATCAATGCCAGATTCCTGCAACAATTTCAGCGAACCGTCGTGCAGTCTGCCGGACTTTTGTATAGCTATCTTTAGGTTCATATATATACAATAAAAAAAGGGCTTACCGTCTTGGTAAGCCCTTGATAAATTAAATTCAGTTTATGGTCAACTGCATAACATACCAGCACTTACCTGTAGAGTAAGATGATGATGATGCATATGCAGAATTTGTTTCATTGTTGGAGCAAAGATATAGGCCGACATCAAATTTCCAAATTTATTTATGTCATTTAACGATCATTATATGTTTTCAGGCTGAATTGTGCCGGTCACTGTAAAACACGGGATATTCAAGACGGTGGTGACGGCGTTTCATCTTACGCTGAGGAAAATTGTGGCTACCATAAACAGGTATGGGCTTAAGAAGTTTTATTTAAAGAAGCGTCTGATATGAAAAAAGTGAGTTGGCTATTAAGTATGCGAAACGATTTAAGAAGCATTGGAACAAGCTTTGGACTTTTCTCGAGCATGACGGTCTTTCCTGGAACAATAATAACGCAGAAGCTGGTGTAAAAGGTTTTGCTCTGCACCGGCGGACGTGATTTTTGCGAGCTACTTGATATTCACCTGATTATGTTTAAACGTCTAGTTAGTTTGACGTTTAGTATGGGAAATGACATTTATTTAATTTATTGATAATTAACATACTACACACAAATACAAGCCTCTTTATCGATAAAGTGGCTTGTATTTGATTTCAAATTGTAGCCACTTTTCGGAAAAAGTGGCTTACTTTTGAATTATGTTTTCTACGAAATTCATTGAATCTAAACTTATAGAGCGTTTTAAAAACCGAGAGGTTTTTCATCGTGAAGATCTTTTACGGTTTTATCAAGAATTTGAACCAGACCTGAAAGAAGGAACATTCGGATGGAGAATCTATGAATTAAAAAGGAAGCATATAATAAGGAATGTAAAGAAAGGGGCTTACACATTGGAGGAGAAACAAAAGTTCAAGCCTGAGTTAGATAAAATGATCATCAAGATTGGCAAACTCCTGGAATCATCCTTTGATCATCACGCCTATAACATCTGGAATACAGCATGGTTAAACGAGATGACAGAACTACAAATAACATCTTTTATGATTATCCTGGAAGTTGATAAAGACTCAATGGAAACCGTCTTTTTTACTTTGAAGGATAAAGGCAGTTTTAATAATGTATACCTGAAACCAGACGAAACAGTAATCAACACTTACATTTCGGAGAATAGCGAACCCATTATTGTCAAATCAATGATCTCCAGAGCCCCGGTTACGAAGATAAAAAAGGTGATTATCCCTACTATTGAAAAAATTCTGGTGGATCTGTACTGTGACGAAAAACTGTTTTTTGCTTTCCAGGGAAACCAACTGATAAAAATTTACGCAAGCTGCCTGGATAAATATATCATTAATTATTCCAGGCTTTTAAACTATGCAAGAAGAAGAAAAAGAGAGGAAGGAATCATAGAATTCCTGACGACCCATTTACATGATAAAATAAAGGAGATTATTGAATGATACAAATTGAATCATATAGCAAAGATTGGATCCTGTCACATCGCTCCCGGAAGGGATTAGAAAGGATCAATCCACCGCTGGTGGAAAAGATGATCCATGCACTGGGCCTGGTTGAATTACTGGCAGCAGCCGGACTAAATTTTGTTTTTAAGGGGGGAACATCGCTTATACTCTTATTGGATAATCCAGCAAGGTTCTCTATTGACATTGATATTATAACACAACATAATAGGGAAGAGGTAGAACAGTTCCTGGCAAAAATCTGTATTGGCAAACCATTTAAAGGGTTTGTATTGAATGAAAGAAGAAGTTACCGCGAAGGTGGTGTGCCCAAAGCACATTATTCAATGATATATGATTCAGGAATCACCGGTAAAGAGGAACATATTCTACTGGACATTCTATTTGACGAGCATTCTTACCCTTCATTATTAGAGTTACCAATAAAAACTGAATGGCTGTTGACCAGTGAAACTGTTCAACTGATCAGGGTGCCTGCTCATGATGCCATTACCGGAGATAAGTTAACAGCTTATGCGCCAAATACAATAGGCGTTCCTTATAGAAAAGGGAAAGAGCTCGAAATAGTAAAACAATTGTCAGATTTAGGAAGACTTTATCATCATGTAAAAGATATAAGTGTCGTAAAACAGGCTTTTGATAAAACAACTTTTAAAGAACTAAAATATCGAGGGGATAAACATAAGCCAAATGATGTTATTGAGGACATTATCCAAACAGGGTTATTAATCGCCAGGAGAGAAACCAATAAAGAGGAACCTCATGTTTCGGATTTTAAGGAAATTCAAAGGGGTCTGTTGCAATTCAAGGCTTACCAGATGACATCATTCTTTAGAATCGATGAGGCGATCATTTCAGCGGCCAAAGCGGCTTTAATGGCTATGCGGATAAGAGCAAATCATACCGGACCAGTGGAGTTCTATACCCCGGAGATGAAAAAAGCTGATTATTTAATCACCAGGCCAGAATACTTTTATTTGAATAAATTGTCAGCTGAGGCATTATTTTATTGGAGTAAAACTTTGAGTATATAGTATCTCTAAAAAAACTTATGGTAGAAATTAGTGAACGGCAATATACAGGCGAGTTTGAGAAAATATTTAACTGGTTTCATGATAATGTTCACGCAGGCCCGGAGTCATTTTTGTATTATGTCAATGACCTGCCTGGTACACATATCAAAATGGTTGATATAGTTCGAGAGTCAACAGGTGGCCTTTATTTCAGGGTAATCCTAAAAGCAACACAGGAAGATGTTGAAAATGCCGGACCGCTTGCTAAGAACTATAAAGATTTATCCTATTTCAATACCAAAACTCAAAATGCGATAATAGCAGCGACTGCCATTCAGGTTTGTTATATTCAGTTAGATGAAAAAGGTATTCCAATCCATGGAATTCTATATACTTATTCGGCCCATGATGAAAAATACCACACTTTCAAAATCAATAAGAAAGAGAAGGGCACCATTTAAGAATATAAAAGAATCAGGATCCTGTTTTGATGATGCGATCTCCAGGAAAAAGTTTAGACCTCAGATCGCTCATATTATTGCTTAATTTCTTCAAGGAAACTTTTGCATAGATCTGAGTACTGCGGATGGAATTGTGACCTAGCAGTTTGCTTGTGGTTTCTAACGGTACATCATTATCCAGTAGAATAGTAGTTGCGAATGTATGCCTGGCAATGTGGGTGGTGAGATTTTTTTTGATCCTTGCGAACTGTGCGATTTGTTTGAGGTTCTTATTATATTTCTGATTGCTGAGTATCGGCAGCAGTTTATTATTGGATACACAGTAAGGATGGTCTTGGTATTTTTCAATGATTTCCAATGCCGGTGGTAATAGTGGTACTAGTTCCGGCATACCAGTTTTTTGACGATTTGTTTTAGCCCATTTGTTTCCATCCATGCCAATGACAATATTATCAGGCGTCAGATTGGCCGCATCTATGTATGCAAAACCGGTATAGCAGGAAAATACATATACATCTCTCACTTCACAGAGACGTTTGTTAGGCAAGTAGACAGTGGCCAGGGCTTTTAGTTCTGTCATATTGAGAATTTCCCGGGGTGGGTGCCGGTATGGAGTTTTGGTGTCTTTAAAAGGGTTCTCGGCAATCCATTTTTTAGCTGTTCCCAATTTAAAGACTTGCTTTGCGAAGCGCAAATAGATATTGAGTGTATTTTCACATAGAGATTCATGAATTGTCAGGTAATGACGGAAATTAATAGAGAAGGCAGAGTCCAAATTGCAGAGTGGTTTGTCTGATACATTGTAGTCTTTTTGTAAGAACCTGGTCATTTTAATAGTGACCGTCTTAAAACGCTGGACTGTTTTTAGTGCTGCTTTTTTTTGTTTGTACTTTTCTGTCCATAATGCATAATTGAACTTGAAAAGATCCATGATGGTTTTTTTCTCCTGGTCCTTGCCGAGATATTTAAGTTTTACCATTTCCCCGGTTACATGATCATGAGTAGCTGCAAGCTGGTTATATACTTTCCTGAGATCTCCTTTGATAGTTTCCAGGTCTTCATTGATGGCAATTGCATCAGGGCTCTTGTTGCTGACTCTGTTTGCAGCTGAATTCCAGTGAGCTGGCAGGACCCTTTTTGCGGTTGAAAACAGGGTTCGATTCCCGCCAAGAGTAATTCTGCAGTAGATTGGAGCAGTGCCAGAATCGTCTGTCTTCCGCCTGGAGAGCCAGAAGAGGATTGACATGAATTGATTTTCTTTCATTTTGTGGTGACTTAAAAGGTTACCGAATAATGGTTGATTTTGGGGTGTTTTGTATCATTTTTTGACACCTTGAAATCAATGAAACTCAGTACTGGTAAGGCTTTTAAGAGATCGAAGGTAGGTAACCTTTGAGGTGCCCGAAAAGGTGACCTCCAAATTGGGTTTATTTGAATAACCTTTATTGGTGCAAAATGCAAAAGCCGCGTCCACAGTGCATTTCAGGCGGCTTTGATGTTAGATGATTTTGGAAAAGTAGCCTCGACAGGAATCGAACCTGTATCTGGAGCTTCGGAAACTCTTATACTATCCATTGTACGACGAGGCCATATTAAAAGAACAAAATACAAACTCTTATACTATCCCCGCCCGAACGTACCGTTCGGTACGGGCGGGCATTGTACGACGAGGCCGGTAAAAATAAGAACTAATTAAATCAATTGCCATTGTATGCAGACGCTTCAGTCTGCATCCCGACCAGCATGGCTGCGTCGGGACGACGAGGCCAGAACAAGTAACCAGCAACCAGACTCCAGTAACCAGCAACTATTTTATCAAACCACTTGCGTTGGTCGCAAACACTTTTACCGCAATGGCCAGCAAAATTACGCCAAAAAACTTTCGTACCGCTAATAAACCTGCTTTACCCAGCGCTCTTTCGATCAGGTTCAGTGAGCGGAGCACCAGCCAGATCACGATCAGGTTGACAAGTATCGCCAGCAGAATCATGTATTCATTTTTTTCCGCACGCTCAAAAGTGGCTTTTAGGGACATGATCGTGGTTAAGGTACCGCTCCCGGCGATCAGCGGGAAAGCGATCGGTACCACGGTACCAGAAGTTGCCCCTTTTTCCGGTTTGAAAAATTCGATACCCAATACCATTTCCAGGCCGAGTATAAAGATCACGATGGAGCCGGCAACGGCAAACGATTTGATATCAACTCCCAGGATATTTAAAAAAGGCTTGCCGATAAAAAAGAACAATACCATCAGAGCCCCAGAGATCAACGTCACTTTCCAGACATTGAGCCCGCCCATTTTTTCTTTCATGGATATGAGCATGGGCACAGAACCGACAATATCGATCACCGCGAAAAGGGTGAAGGTCAGGGTCAGGAATTCCTGGAAATCAAAATACATGAGTGCTGTTTTTACAAAATTATCTTATCTGAAGATATATTTCTCTTTAAATAAATTCAGCTCACCGGACAGGTATTGCAAACAATCCCGGCAAAGACAATCAGTATAACGCTGATCAATATAAGCCCTTAGTTCATTGGATAATTCAATGCCATAGCACTGGCACTGGGTAATGTTCCCCGGCTTGCACTCGAATGACTTGTTACAGCGGGGACAGTTCCTGGTTTCGTGCTGGCTCATAGTTACTATTATCAGAAACTGAAACGGATTCCCCCGTAAGCATTAAACCCTAAAGTGTTGAAGCCACTTATTTCCACGTATTTTTTACCAGTGATATTCCTGCAATCAGCAAATAGTTTTAGCCGGTTATTGAGCAAACCATATTCGGCATAGATATCCCATAAAGCATAACTATCCAGGGTAGGGTATACATTGCTGAAACTGACAGGATCATAATACGCATCCTCCCTTGGGCCGATGCAAACCAGGCTGGTGCTTGCGAAAAATTGCTTTGTTAGCTGAGCAGACAGGTTGATATTGAAACTTCCACGCGGTCTCCTGAGCAGGTTATTGAAAGTGGTGTCTTTGTTGCCGGTTTTGGTGCTGATCTCGCCGGTAACAAAAGTGTAAGAACTCCTGATACTGATTTTTTTGGAAGGCATATAGCTTGCTTCGAGTTCAAATCCCCGGTCTTTTTGTTTGTCCTGGTTGATATATTGCGAAGCGAAGGTGACAGGGTTATAAAAAAAGAAGATCACATCTTTCGCATGCCTGCTAAATCCAACCACTCTTCCGGTAAATTTATCATTTGGCGAATAATATTGTACACCGGCTTCGATCGTGATCGCGGCCTCCGGTTTCAGTTCTTTATTACCATATTCAGAAAATAACTGGTAAAGCGAAGGAGTGCGATAGGCGGAGGAAAGATTCGCGAATATTTTTACTTTCTTATTTAAAAAGTATGAAGGATTGATATTGAAAACGCCATGGGTTCCATATTCCGAATGAAAATTAACACGGCCACCTGTTTCCATATTAAACCCGGATGGGCGATTCCAGTTCAGCACTGCATAGACCGCCACCTGGTCCTGGTGGAGACTATCACTTGAATTTTCTGTTTTGTACGGTCCGAAAAAACCAATAGATGAATAAAGCTGGTCAGATTTTGAGCTGCGGAAATCTGCCCCCGCAATAAGTTTTAGTTGCGGATGGAGTGGGACAATTGCATAGGCATCGATAAAATGCTCACTTCCTTTGTACAGACCTTCTGAATAAGTATCAAAACCATTCCTGCTTTCTGTTGAATCATCAATATACTTTCTGTCAATATTGTTAAAAGTATAGATCAGGTTGAATTTTGTTTTTCCGAAATTGAATTCATTTCTTAAACCGGCCTGCCAGCTTTTTTGTGTATACGTATAATCGAGTTCGTCTGTAAATGCTCCCTGGTCAATAGCTGCTTTAGTATGATTATAACGAAAAAATGGTTGAATGTAGATATTCTCCGTTGCTTTGATACCCAGGCCCAGCTGGACACTGCTTTGTTGGAAGGGGTCACGGTCAGTAACCGGGAAACGCCCATTGTCGATCGCTTCATTGATTCCCTTTGTATCGTGAAAGGAGAAAGAAGCATTATAATCAATCATTCCCGTTCTTCCATTGATACCCGCATTTGCTTTGAAGGTCTCATTGCTGCCGTAGCTGGCGCCGGTATTTCCTGTTATTGATTTTACTGCCGGTCGTTTTGTAATGATATTGATAACACCAGCGATCGCATCGCTGCCATATAAAGTGGACTGGCTGCCTTTTAATATCTCTATGCGTTCAATATTGGCAATGGAAAGATTACGGAGATCAAAATTGCCGCCAATACCCGAGGGATCATATACGGGAACTCCATCGATCGTAATCAGCGTATGATCGATCCGGGCACCCCGCAGGTAAATACTTTTATCCTTTCCGGCATTGCTGTTGGCCCCGCCGATATAGATCCCGGCCTGTTCCGAGAGCAACTGGGAAAGATCCTTACCACCTGCTTTTTCTATTTGTTCGCGGGAAATGATCGTCACCACTTTGCCGGTAAGCGAAGTTTTGTTCGGATACTTATTGGCGGTTATCACCGCCTCATCCAGCGATTTACCGGTAGAATCCTGGGCCATTAGCTGGTTGCTGACAATCACAGCAGCCAGCACAAAAAAAATCTTTTTCATGTTACATGAATTTTTTGTGTGACTACTTCCGAAATAAAAAGAGATAGAAATATAAACGTCCTGCGACTTTTACATCTCCGCCTTTCTCCCGAAAGCTGAATAATGTTAATGGATGTGGCAGGTCTTCTGGCTTAGCCTGTTGTTGAATACCTTCCCGTTGTTTTACTCAACAGTGGTATGTAGATTCAACCAGGGAATGGTGAGAGGCGAGTAGCGTGTGGATTTTCCCACTTACCACTTGCCAGGCCCCATTCCGGGCTTTACAGCTACGGGGATAGCGCCGGAATTACACCGGACTTCCCTTTTAATGGCGCCTGGGCGCCAACCAAATCATTGCAAATGTAAGGAGTGGTGATTTACCTGCAGGAAGAGTTTTCAACGTTCTGTTAGAAGTTTATTGCAAACAGGAATGACGTAGCTATTTTTTCTCAGCCCTGGTCCATTGAAAGGCAACACCCGCATAATAATTCCTCCCCGGGGCTACATTAAAATACCGGTCTCCGGCGGCATTGATATCATTCCCGAGACTGTATTTTACATCAAACAAATTGTCTGCTCCCAGGAACAGGTTGATGCCGTATTGCTTTGCGGTCTTTTTCCAGCCTATTTTACCTCCAAGTAACTGGTAAGATGAAGCACGGAATGTATTGGCATCATTTAGTGCGATCGGGTCACAATAATAATATGTGAAGGCAGTATACAATCCTGGTTTTAAATTGATATCCAGCATCCCGGCTACGGTATTGGGTGATACACTGGGAAGTTGTTTGCCGGAAAAATCAGTGGTTCCCTGCTTAAAGTCCGCATAGTGAAAATCATTAAGCGTATAACTTAGTTGCACATTGGCACCGCGGATAAAACCCTGGGTGTTTCTCACGAAATTATAGGACACCTGCGCCTCGATACCACGCTGTTGTGTAGAACCTGCATTGACATAATAATTGGCATTGCTGACATCCTTTCTTACAACAATGGCATTGCTCAGTTTGTAGGAGAAAATATTTATTTCGGTATATAATTTTTCTTTTAGCCAGCTGCTTTTTATACCGGCTTCATAGCTTGTTCCTTCTTCCGGCTGGAGACTTGTATTGATCGTTACGGTACCGGGTAAAAGCTCCGCAACGGTAGGAGGGGAGAAGCCTAGGGCAATACTCGCATACAGCCAGGTATTCCTCAGAAGTTTTTTTGAAACTGCGATGCGCGGGGCTAACTGATTACTATAGGTGCGTTTTACTGGCGTGAAATTGGGCACCGAGAGACGGGTGATCGTTACCGAAGACCGGTTGATACTGGCTCCTGCAGTTATATTCCAGTTCTTGTGTAAACGAAGATCCACCTGGCTGAACAGGAAATATGTCCAGTTGTTCAGATCGTCATTGGTTTGTACTGCACCGGGTTTGCCTTTCATATTCGCAAACGTGGAAGTATTGAAAAATCCTTTTTGAGCTTCACCCCCAAATAACACCTGCAATATTCCAATGCCGGTAGCATGTTCCCATTTAAAATTCGTGCGCCCACCAAAATGGGGCTCGGTCCGTATCTCATAAGCACGGAAGGTTGGGTTCTTAAAATTGGTGAAAGCGCCATATACCGAAGTAGTGTTCTGCCAGTTACCGGACCAATTGAATACATTACTTAACCCCGCCAGGAAAGTTTTCTGGAAGATGGCAGCTTTCGCTGAATCCGCGCTGGGTAGTGTTCCTGCCTTGGGTCTTGAAGCACGGGCATTGACTGTATACTCCGCCAACGTTAAGGCGCCTGGTGTCTGGTAATAAAGGTCCCCGTATAAGATAGCAGCTTTTAATTCCTGTTTTTCGGTTGCTTTGATACTGGTCTGCCAGTTGATGACATCGCGGCGCATGTTTGTGTGATCCCGGTATCCATCGCTGCTTTGATGCGTAAAGCTGACCAGGTTATGGTTTTTATCTTCCCCGAATGTTACCCGCGCATTAAAATTTTGCAGGTTGTAACTTCCGGTAATATAAGACAGGCTGGCGCCCGTTACCCATTTTTCAGGAAATCCATTGATCAGCATAACACCACCTGACCCGGAACCGTATAAACTGCTTCCCGGTCCTTTGATGATCTCGATCGAATTGAAATTATAATAAGCAAGCTGGTTGAGATAAGTATTGCCACCGGGGTCGGTAAGCGGCAGATCATTCCAGTAGATCTTTACGTTTCTTACACCAAAAGGTGAACGCAGGGTACTACCCCGGATGTTCATCCGGTAACTGCCTGGTGAACGTTCTTCCATTCTCACCCCGGGAGTTGAATTAAGTGCCGGTAAAATGGAGCTGTTGTTGAACCTTTCCAACTGGGACTGGCTGATATAATTTACAGCCGCAGTGACCTCTTTCAGCCCCCGGTTCTGTTCGAAGGCCCTGATGGTGACCCCGGATAAGGTGATGGAGGAGTCGCCGGTTACATCCTGAGCACGCAGGCAGGCACAAAAAACAAAGATAGCCAGCAGTATGACTAGTGTTTTTTTCATGGTATTGGCTTGGGTTAGTTGAGCAAAGATAAAACGTTTATTTCATTATCTTCAATCCATGACTGCAAAGAACAAGCTGGGGCTTTTCGATTTCACCATGATCGTTGTAAGTCTCGTAATTGGGATGGGAATTTTCCGGACACCAGCCAATGTTGCCGCCGCTTCACCCACACCCCTTATTTTTTTCATCGCCTGGTTCGCCGGGGGAGTTGTTGCCTTATGCGGGGCTTTGACCTATGCCGAGATCGGCTCGCGGCTACCGGTCATGGGCGGGTATTATAAAGTATTCTCTTACGCTTACCACCCTTCGATCGCTTTTGCGATCAACTGTATCATCCTGGTAAGCAATGCTGCTTCGGGCGCAGCAGTGGCATTGGTGGGGAGTGAATATATCACCAGTGTTATTATCCCGGGTGCCAAAGACGCGAACTATGTCCAGACCGTTCATATCATTATTGCTTTGTCTGCCATTGCCATTTTTTATGGTGTTAATATGCTGGGCCTGCGTTTAAGCGCTAAAACACAAACCATACTCACTATTATCAAGATCGGCCTGGTATTATTATTAATTACACCGCTGTTCTTTGCATCGGGTGATGCGGCTTCCACTTCTTCTTTGATCACTTCTTCCATCGATCCGGGATTTAAAGAATATATCAAAGCATTCGGTATCGGGCTGGTAGCGGTCAGTTTTACGTACGGAGGTTACCAGCAAACCATCAATTTCGGCTCGGAAGTGGAAAAACCTAACAGGAATATTCCAAGAGGGATCTTCATCGGCATCTTTATCATCATTACCCTTTACCTCGTGATCAATTACGCGTATGTGCAGGTGATCGGTTTTGAAGAATTGAAAACAAGTAAGAATATCGCAGCGATCATGGCGTCAAAGATCTTCGGCGCGGACGCGGAGAGGATTTTATCCGTGTTGTTGTTCCTGAGTGTATTGGCTTATATAAATGTATTGCTGCTCAGTAATCCCCGGGTAATGGTCGCCATGAGTGAAGACAAGATATTGCCTGCCGTTTTCCAGAAAAGAAATAAACGCGGTGCTTTAACGCTGGCCCTGACTCTTTTTGCCGGTCTCGCGGCCGTGATCGTTTTCTGGGCAAAGGAATTTGATACCCTGCTCAGCTTTACGATATTCCTCGATTGCTTTGGCATGGTGCTTTCCGCAGGAAGTATTTTTATTATTCGTAAGCGAACAGCTCACCTTAATGGTACAGGTATTTATAGTATGAAATTATACCCTTTGTTACCATTGATATTTATTGCCGCTTATTCTTTTGTCGCGATAAGCCTGCTTATCAACGAGACCAAACTATCCCTGATCGGGTTAGGGGTGCTGGCAGGATTTATTATCATCTACTTTATTGTAAAAGCCATTAAACCGGCGGATCAAACGAATGCCTGATATGGATATCTCTTATATCATCAACGAACTGGGAGAGGACCGGGAGAACTACTTCAACGCGGTGGCCCCACCCATCATGCAGACCAGCAATTTTGCCTTTAATAAAGTAGCGGATCTTCATAAGGCTTTCCAGGATGAGATGGCGGGCTACCTGTACAGCCGGGGTTTGAATCCAACCGTTGATATACTACGCAAAAAATTAGCGGCACTCGATGGGGCAGAGGACTGTTTGGTCTTTAATAACGGAGCCGCTGCCATTTTCGCGGGCATTTTTGCCAATATTAAAACAGGCGATCATATTGTTTCGGTGGCAAAGCCCTATACATGGGCACAACGAATGTTTGATGTGATACTCCCAAGATTTGGCATCAGCACTACCTATATTGATGGAACAAAAACGGAGAACTGGAAGGAAGCAACAAAAGATAATACCAGCTTTTATTACCTCGAATCTCCCAATAGCTGGGATTTTGCATTGCAACCGATCAGCGAGGTCGCGGCATTTGCAAGATCCCGGGGTATTGCTACATTGATCGATAACAGTTATTGTTCGCCACTCTACCAGCAGCCTATCGCGATGGGTATTGATATGGCCATGCAAACCGCTACCAAGTATATAGGAGGGCATAGCGATACATTGGGTGGGGTGGTGAGCGGCACACATGCCATGATGAAGAAGATATTTGATAGCGAGTACCTGAATATCGGCAGTGGTATTCAACCTTTCAATGCCTGGTTAATGATCCGGGGGTTGCGGACCCTGCCGGCAAGATTGGATCGTATTACCGCGTCAACCGCGAAAGTGGTGGAGTATATGAAGCAGCATCCCAAAGTGGAAGCCGTCATTTTCCCTTTTGATAATTCTTTTCCCCAATACCAACTTGCCAAACAGCAGATGAAGGGAGCTTGCGGGTTATTCACTTTTGTAGTAAAGACAAATAAAATGGAACAGGTGGTAAAATTCTGCGAATCGCTCAAACATATCATGATGGCCGTCAGCTGGGGCGGGCATGAAAGCCTGGTTATACCCAAATGTTCCGGCCTGCAGGTCGCAGAATTTGACCCGGACAACAGGGAACATCGTTATGTCCGTATGTACGTCGGACTGGAAGACCCCGGCTATCTTATCGCCGACCTGGAACAGGCGCTTGCCGGGATGGACTGACAGTTGAAGGAGCAGGACGGCATTTCATTTACTTTTGCCGGAAGAAACGGATTTAAATTGCATTTGTATGAGTAAATCTTTGAAGTGGGGCTTACTGATCGTTGGACTGCTGGTTATAGCTTTTTTTGTAAGCAGGAAAATGCTCGCCGGTGACAAAACAGAAAAAGTTGCTACCGAAAAAGCCAGCCGCCGTACCATCATTGAAACAGTGAATGCCAGCGGAAAGATCTATCCCGAGACGGAGGTTAAAATAACTCCTGAATTTTCCGGGCAGATAACTGAATTAAAAGTCAGCGAGGGAGACCGGGTGAAAAAAGGACAGACCCTTGCCCGTATCAGTAACCGGATGAATATCGAAGCTCCTATGAATGGCATTGTTACTTCATTGAAAGTTAAAAAAGGAGAAAGCGTTGCGGGAAACACTTTTAATGTGGGCACAGAAATAATGACAGTAGCTGATATGTCAGTACTGGAGTTGAGAGTGGATGTGGGAGAGAACGATATTGTGAAAGTACAGGTGGGCGATTCGGCCGACATAGAAGTGGATGCCTATAATAACAGGAAATTCAAAGGTGTGGTTACGCAGATCGCCAACAGCACAAAAGCCAGCCCGGTTTCCATGACCACCAATGATGTGACCAATTATGAAGTAAGGATCAGGTTGGACAGTAGCTCCTACCATGATCTTCTCGATTCAGCCGGAAATAATCCTTTTCGCCGGGGAATGAATGCCAGCGCAGATATCAAAACAAAAAAAGTAGAGAATGTGCTGGCCGTGCCGATCATGGCCGTCAATGCCAGGGTGAAGGACAGCGATAAAAGTCTTGAGGAAAAAAGAAAGGAGGACAAAGCAAACGACGAAGAGAACGAAACACCGGCCAATTCCGTAACTGATGAGCTGGAGGAAGTTGTATTTGTGCTGGAAAAGGATAATACCGTTAAAAAAGTGCTGGTGAAGACGGGGGTACAGGATATCAATTATATAGAAATAACCAGTGGTCTCCAGCCGGGGGATGAAGTGGTGACCGGTCCTTATAATGCCATCAGTAAAAATCTGAAGAACGGTATAAAAGTAAAAGTGGTGCCCCGGGATAAACTTTTTGAGAACTGAGTGGAATAAACTTTATACGCTACTATGAATTTTGGTATCATCGGGGGTGGCAGTTGGGCAACAGCGCTGGCGAAGATCCTGGCGGACAAGAAGCATACCATCAACTGGTGGATAAGAAACAAAACCAACCTGGATCATATCGCTGAGAAAGGTTATAATCCTCAATACCTGCGTTCCGCGAAATTTGACGTGTCGCTTCTCTCCCTGTCAACCGATGTGAAAGAAGTAGTGAGGCGATCCGATACAGTGATCATTGCCGTTCCTTCGGCTTACGCGGAAGAAAGTCTTGCCGGTTTGCAGGCGGCAGACTGGAAAGACAAAAAAGTCGTTTCCGCTATAAAAGGGTTACTTCCTGAAAAAAATATCCTGTTGAATTATTATTTACAACAACAGTTTGGCGTCCCACTGGAAAACTATTTTGCGGTCCTTGGTCCCTGCCACGCGGAAGAAGTTGCCGAAGAAAAACTCTCTTACCTCACTTTTTCGGGTACCGATATCATGATGGCTTCCGAGATTGCCACACATTTTACGACTGATTATATCAGTACAGTCATCAACCATGATATACTGGGTGTGCAGTACGCGGCAGTTTTAAAAAATATCTATGCGTTGGGCGCCGGGATCGCATATGGATTGAATTACGGGGATAATTTCCTGAGCGTATACATTGCCAACGCGGCCGATGAGATGGCAGGGTTCCTGAAAAAATTCGGGGTAGAGCATATCACGGTAGGAGAGCATGATGGCGAGGATCCGGTCACCCATCGTAAAACTCCGAACTATGCAGCTTCGGTCTACCTGGGCGACCTGCTGGTGACCTGTTATTCGGTGCACAGCCGTAACCGTGGCTTTGGCACCCTGATCGGCAAAGGATTGTCTGTCTCCGCCGCTAAAAAGGAAATGAACATGGTGGCCGAGGGTTTTAACGCAGCAAAATGTATCTATAATATTAACAAGTCGGTGGATGCAGCAATTCCCATAGCGGAAACGGTCTATAAAATACTCTGGGAAGATGTTAAAGCCCGGGAGGGGTTTAAACGGATAGAACAGGTATTGGTCTGACCTTCTGATAAGCAATGGTAAATGTGAAAAGGCGAAAAGCTTTTAACTATAAACCATCAACTCCAAACCCTAAACTCTTTTTTATGCCCTTTTCGTACCATGGATTTGCTCCTGCTGCCATCCTGATCATGTTGCTTACCCTGGCAGCAAAGCAGTTATACGACTACTGGAATAATCGTCAAAAACTTTAACTTCAGGCATTAATTCACGCCAGCATGATCAAGTTTTTCCAGGTAGTATTTTTGATGGCCTCTATTGTGCTTATCGTGATCAATGTGCTCGAGTACAAGAAATGGCAGGAAAGCAAAAAAGAAGGCAGTACCAAACCTTACCCGATCAAATGGTTTCCCTTTATTCTTACTTCACTGGTAGCCCTGGGATGTATGCTGAATATCCTGGTACAGTGGATCAGCAAGGCTTAGGCAAACAAAGCGGCGGCGATACCATCAGCCAGTAACTTTCCCTCCTTGGTAAGCAAAAGCGAATTATTCTCCATTTTCAGTAAACCGCTTTCCAGGTATTTTTTACTTTTCAGCAATAGGCCGGGATAAACTTTTTCCAGTTTGATCCCTTCGGCGGTCCGAAGCGCTGTCATGATATATTCATTCATTTGCTGTGTCGCTGTCAGCACTTCTTTTTCAAAAGGAACGAGTTCGTTGTTCATGGATGCGGTATAAAGGGAGTTATTGGAAACATTCCATTGTCTTTCCTTTCCGTTAAATGAATGAGCGGATGGACCCAGACCCAGGTATTTTTTTCCCTGCCAGTACGAAGAATTGTGACGGCTTCGGTGGCCGGGTTTTGCAAAATTGGAGATCTCGTAATGCTCATAACCTGCGGCTTCCATCCATTGCATTAATAATAAGAACTGTTCGGATTGCTTATCCGGGTCAACATTCTCCGTTTTATGTTGTTGGATCATTTTATCCAGCGGTGTTTTGGGTTCTACCGTTAACGCATAACAGGAGAGATGCGGGATATCGAGGGAGATCGCTGTTTCAACATTCTGTTTCCATTTTTCATTGGTCAGTTGCGGGGTGCCATAGATCAGGTCCATCGTGATATCCGCGAAAAATTCCTTCGCCAGCAATAGACTGTTCATCGCCTGTTCCGCGTTATGTGCCCGGTTCATCCAGCGCAGGTCTTCTTCAAAAAAACTTTGTACGCCAATGCTCAGCCGGGTGATGCCATTGGCTTTCCATTCTTTTAATTTCTCTTCCGTGATATCATCGGGGTTTGCTTCCAGCGTGATCTCATCTCCGGGAGTAACAGTAAATGTTGATTTTAATTTCTCCATCAACAGTCTTACATCTTCAATATTCAATAGACTCGGCGTGCCTCCGCCGAAATAGATCGTTTCAACTTTTTCGTCGGCCAAATAATCCTTTTGTAGTACGATTTCTTTCAATAAAGCGTCCACCAGTTCGTTCTTGTAGCGCAGCGAAGTGCTGAAATGAAAATTGCAATAATGGCAAGCCTGCCTACAGAAAGGAATATGTATATAGATTCCTGCCATTACTTTGGAGTATCAAATTTGTCTTTCGGCAGGTAAACCTGTTTGCAAAAAGGGATATGAATATAAATGCCGGCCAACTTGTTTGCGATTTAATGAATAATTTAGCGATACCCCGCTAATGACGGGCCCCTGATGAGAAAATTCAAAGCACAAATATCGGTTCTTGCTCTTTTGTTGCTCGCTATTTATGCACCCGCGCAGAATAAATACACGCTTTGTATCCGGGGAGTGGATAAGGATTCAGTGCAGATCGTTACACAGGCAGGGATACAGACCAGTTTTGTTTCCCGGTTTGCCTGTACAGAGTATATCAATAAACTACCCCTTTACCTGCAATCGGCGGGTTATGTCACCGCCTCCATTGACAGTCTTGTTTATGACTCCGCTTCCGCCCGCATTGTATTATTTATCGGACAACTTTACCGTTGGGCAGTATTGGATGCACGAACGATCGAAACCCAGTTACTCGATGCGATCGGCTGGAGAGAAAAAATGTTTGCCGGCAAACCGATCGATTTCAGCCAGGTGAGGTTATGGGAGGAGCGGATATTGAATTACCTGGAAAATAATGGTCATCCTTTTGCCCGTGTGTACCTCGACAGCCTGCTGCTGGAGGAGGATAAAGTTTCTGCTCTATTGAAAGTAGACAAAGGACCGCTCTACAAGATCGACAGCCTGCGGGTATTTGGCAACGCAAAAATTTCAAATAATTTTCTCCAGCGTTACCTCGATTTTTCCAATGGCAGTATTTACAACAAGGAAAAATTACTCCGCATCAATAAAAAAATAAGAGAGCTGGCTTATGTGGAAGAAGAGAAGCCGGCGGATCTTACCTTGCTGGGAAATGGTTCGGTGTTGAATCTTTACCTGAAACAAAAGAAAAGCAGCCAGGTAAATGTGCTGATCGGTTTCTTACCCAATAATAACCAGCTGGCTTCAAAAAAATTACTGATCACGGGCGAGGGAACCCTTAATCTGAAGAATGCATTAGGAGCGGGTGAGACGATCGGCCTGAATTTCCAGGCCCTGCAGGTTTCCTCGCAACGGCTCAACCTGCTTTACCAGCATCCGTATTTGTTTAACTCGCCAATTGGGCTGGATCTTTATTTCGATTTTTTTAAAAAGGACAGTTCCTTTGTCAATATTAATCTGCAGGTTGGCGCCCAATATATATTAAATGCCAACCAGGTGGGGAAACTGTTCATACAAAAAGTGCAGACCATCGTGAGTGAAGGCGGTATCAATGCACCCCTTGTCATTCAATCCCGCAGACTACCCGATGTGGCGGATGTAAATTCGTTTAATGTGGGGGTGGATTATGAATTCAACAATACCGATTACCGCCTCAATCCCCAAAAAGGCAACGAACTACGCATCATTACTTCCATCGGAACAAAAAAACTGAGGAAGAACAACAGCGTCACTTCACTCAAAGACCCCGGCGATCCCAGTTTTGATTTTAATAGTTTATACGATACGGTAAAACTGAACACCTATCAATTACGGGTAAGACTTTCTGCGGCAAAATATCTTCCGCTGGGTAACCAGCGCAGCACGGTCAAGACAGCCATCAATGCCGGAACCTTCCAGAGCGGTAATATCTTCCGGAATGAATTGTTCCAGTTGGGCGGCTATAAATTGCTTCGCGGTTTTGATGAAGAAAGTCAATACTTATCTTCTTTCGCTATTGGTACGATCGAATATCGTTACCTGGTTGGTCAGAATTCTTTTTTCTATGCCCTGGTGGATGGCGGCTGGGGACAGGATAACGGCCAGAAGAAAAACCTCAACTATACGTATTTCGGCACCGGGCTGGGTTTGGCATTTGAAACAAAAGCCGGGATCTTCAATTTGGCCTGGGCGATCGGGAAAAGAAATGATACGGAATTTAACCTGCGGCAATCGAAGATCCACTTCGGATTCGTCAACTATTTCTAGTGACTCAATAAAGTCAAAAGCCGATTCTGTATTGTATTGTCATCCTGAGCGTAGGGAAGGAGGGTTCGTTAATTACTTCTAATAGCCATGAGCTTGCACTGAGCCGTTTACACTGAGCGTAGCCGAAGTGTCGAAGTGCCGAAGGTGGGTGTCAATTATTTTTAATAATGCTTCGTAAAGTGCTGACCAGTTCGATATTTTTGCAGCAGAAACTTTTTATTTGAACCGGTCTCTACTTTTTCTCGCGGCAAATTTATTCCTGGCTGTTGCAGTTATTGCACAGACTCCTGCCGACACAACCCGCCTGGAACAACCAGACTCTTTATTGCAGCGTGATTCGGTGATTACAACACAAAGCCTTGCTCAGCCGGTATTTGTATTTAATAAAGATTCGGTGAGCAAAAGACCCCGGCAGGATAGCGGCTGGACGATGGTAACTGTTCCCACCAACCCGCAGGAGATCGGCTGGCAGGTTACACAACACAATCCCTGGTTCGGATTCAATGCAAAACCTGTTTATCCGCCTAAATCGCAACTCCGTCAGTTCAGCGGTAAGGAACTTTTGTTCTACCTGCTTATTTTTCTGCTGATCGTCTTTGCCCTGCTGCGGCAGGCATTTCCTAAATACTTCAATGACCTGTTCCGGCTTTTTTTCCGGACCACGATAAAGCAACGGCAGATCCGGGAGCAGCTGATGCAGACACCCCTGCCTTCTTTAATGCTCAATGGTTTTTTTGTGGTAAGCGCCGGTCTTTATATCGCTTTCATGTTCCGGCATTTCGGGGTAAGGTCGGTTGACAATTTCTGGTTACTGGCTTTTTATTGCTGCGCCGGGTTATCGGTTGCTTACCTGGTAAAATTTGTGGGACTAAAGGTTTCCGGCTGGGTATTCAATATGCCCGAAGCGGCCGATTCCTATATTTTTATTGTATTCATTGTGAACAAGATGATCGGGATAATGCTACTTCCTTTTCTTGTTTTACTGGCATTTACATTGGGAAATATTTATTCGGTATCACTAACGCTTTCCTGGTGCATAGTGGGTGGTCTATTGCTTTACCGCTTCATCCTCAGCTTTGTTGCTATCCGTAATCAAGTCAGGGTCAATCCTTTTCATTTCTTTTTGTGGCTTTGCGCTTTCGAAATTGCTCCTCTTTTACTGGTTTACAAGGGTTTAATTGAGTTTTTCAATCTAAGTGCTTAACTTTGCCGCCAAATTTAGCCAAAGAACACACATGACTAAGAACGGGGTTCATAAGGCCGGTAGCCAGACCAGCACCATACACAAGATCCTGATTACCCAGCCCAGACCTGAAAGTGAGAAGTCACCTTACTTTGAACTTCAGCGTAAATACAACCTGGAAATGGATTTTTATCCATTTATCCGGCTGGAAGGCATACCAGCCAGAGATTTCCGCAAACAGAAAATAGAGGTACCTAACTATACCGGGGTGATCTTCACCAGCCGCAACGCCATTGATCATTTCTTCCGCACCTGCGAGGAAATGAAGGTCAGCGTTTCCCAGGATACCAAATATTTCTGCATCACGGAGGCTGTTGCACTTTACCTTCAGAAATTTATACTCTACAGGAAAAGAAAGGTTTTTTATGGCGCCGATAGTACCAACAAAAGCTTGTTCGACGTCATCAATAAACACAAGGCCAACGAGAAGTTCATGTATGTATGCTCGGAAAACCAGCAGGACAATGAGATTGTGAACTGGTTAAAGTCCAACAGCTGTGAGTTCGTACTGGCTTTTATGTACCGCAGCGTCAGCAGCGATGTAAAAGAGCTTCTCACCAACACAGCATACGATGTGATCTGTTTCTTTACCCCCAGTGGTGTAAAGAGCTTATTCGATAATGTTCCTAAGTTCAAACAGAACGGGACCGTGATCGGTGCTTTTGGCAATAACACATCCAAAGCAATAGAGGATGCTGGATTAACATTGGAGATCAAAGCCCCCCAGCCCCAGATGCCCAGCATGGTGGCCGCACTGGAACAGTTCCTCTCCGCGGCAAAGAAGAAAAAATGATTTGCCATTAATGATATTTGTGAAAGGACGCAAAAGCGTCCTTTTTCTTTTCCCGCAAGTTTTATTCAACGAAATTTGGGAACTGATGATACATCAATTTTCCAACCGGCTTTTAGAGGAGACCAGTCCTTACTTGTTGCAACATGCGCATAACCCCGTCAACTGGTATCCCTGGGGCGAAGAAGCATTACGTAAAGCAAAAGAAGAAGACAAACCGATCCTGGTGAGTATCGGTTATTCAGCCTGTCACTGGTGTCATGTGATGGAGCGGGAAAGTTTTGAGGACGAAGCCACCGCAAAACTGATGAATGAGCACTTCATTAACATCAAGATCGACCGGGAGGAGCGGCCCGACCTCGATCATATCTATATGGATGCCGTGCAGGCCATGACCGGCAGTGGCGGCTGGCCACTGAATGTATTTCTAACCCCGGAAGCCAAACCATTCTATGGCGGCACTTATTTTCCACCGCAGCGGGCATTTAACCGTCCCTCCTGGCAGGAAACCTTGCTGGGGGTGAAACAGGCTTTCCTGGAAAGAAGACATGAAATGGATGCCCAGGCCGAGAACCTGACCGATCACTTGCTGAAATCGAATGATTTTGGCTTTCAAAAAACCGGGAATGAAACCTTTTCCCCCGGAAAGTCCGCAGAGATCTTCAATAATATCATGGCATCGGCTGACAAGACATGGGGCGGTTTTGGAAAGGCTCCTAAATTCCCGCAGACCTATTCCATCCAGTATTTGCTCAGGTATGGACATCTTTACCAGGACCAGCAGGCCCTTGACCAGGCCTTGCTTTCACTTGACAAGATGATCGATGGCGGGATATATGACCAGGTCGGGGGAGGTTTTGCCCGGTATTCCACGGATACCGAGTGGCTGGCCCCACATTTTGAAAAAATGCTCTACGATAATGCCCTGCTGCTGTCCGTACTCTGCGAAGCCTCGCTACTAACCGGGAAGGAACGGTACAAAGAGACCATTCATGAGACAATGGATTTTGTTGAACGGGAATTATTACATGAACAAAAGGGATTTTATGCCGCATTGGATGCAGACAGTGAAGGAGTGGAAGGAAAATTCTATGTGTGGGACATGGAGGAAGTAAAAAAATTGTTGGGTGAGGATGCGGTTGTTTTTTGCAATTATTATGATATCACCGCTAAAGGAAACTGGTCCGAAGGAACTACTGCGGACAAAGAAATAAATATCCTTCGGGTGAAAAAACCATTGGAAGAATTTGCCACAGAAAATAAAATTGCTGTTGATGAGTTAAAAAAAATACTGGAAAAAGGGAAGAAGAAATTATTGACGGAAAGAAATAAACGCGTACGGCCATTGCTGGACGATAAGATCATCCTTGGTTGGAACGCTTTAATGAACACGGCTTGCAGCAAGGCTTTCGCGGCAACGGGTAATAAGCGTTACCGACAGCTGGCCATTGATAATATGATTTTTTTGTTAGAAAATTTCATGACGGATGACCAACTACATCATGTATGGAAAAATAATACCGCAAAATATCCCGCCTTCCTCGACGACCATGCTTTTTTGATCCAGGCATTGCTGCAATTACAGGAAATAACTGCGGATAAAAAATGGCTGGCAAAAGCAAAAACTATTACCGAAACCGTCATCAAAAATTTCAGTGAAGCAGAAACGGGTTTCTTTTTTTATACACCGGCAGATCAGCCCGACGTGATCATCCGTAAAAAAGAAGTGTATGACAGCGCGGTACCTTCTGGCAACTCGGTCATGGCTTATAATCTCTGGCAGTTATCCATCTTGTTGGATGATAAAGTATGGCAGCAAAGAAGTCTTGATATGATCGCCTCCCTGGGGGTGGCTATCACCCGCTACCCCAGTTCCTTTGGCAATTGGGCCTGCCATTTGCTTGAAATTATTACCGGAACCAGCGAGATCGTGGTACTGGGTGGTGGGTATGAAGCTCTTTTACAGGAATTGCTGGGTTTATACATCCCCCAACGGGTTATTATGGGGGCTGAAAAAGCTGATCCAGGCCTCCCCTTATTGGCAAGCAAACCATTTGGGGAAAAAGCGGCGATTTTTCTCTGCCGTAATTACACCTGCCAGGCGCCCGTATTTTCTGCAAAAGAGCTTATATCGCTGATAAACAGGGGCAAAAACGGTTATTTAGTTTATAGTTAATACAATAAATCAGCCTCTGCCACCGTTTGAAAATTTACCCCGTAAAAACAGCTTTGATTCAAAAAAAATAAATATTAATGTTGTGCCAGAGAAGAGTTCAAAATATTATATTTGTCCAATACCTTTTAAGTGTATGAAAATGAGAAACCTTTACTACACCCTGTATGCAGCCGCCTGCCTGTCTTTATTGACCGGTTGCGGTATCTTGGGGAAAAAGAATGGAAGCAAGGGCGGCAGTTTGCCCAATGATGGCCAGGTACATGGAGTTGCTCCAGGTGGGAAGTATTCGCTTCCTAAACCTCCGGGCATGGTCTACGTTCCCCAGGGAACTTTCCACATGGGTCCAAGTGATGAGGATCCTGCTTATGCATTCAGTGCCCGTAATCGTTCTGTATCTATCAGTGGGTTCTGGATGGATGCCACCGAGATCACCAATAACGAGTACCGCCAGTTCGTCCAGTGGGTGCGTGACTCAGTCGTGGCCCGTAAGATGGGATATGTGAAGTCTGGAGCCGACGGCAACGAGTATGTTGACTGGACCAAGATGAAGACCATGAAATGGAATGATCCCAAAGTAATGGAACAGCTCAGCAGCACCGATGTTATCCTTCCCCCGGATGACAGGATCTTTGGTAAAAAAGAGATCGATCCGAGCAAGATCGCGTTTCACTCAGAAATTTTTGACCTCAAGGAAGCGGCTAAAAGAGAGAATGCCGGCAAACCACGTTCTACTTTCATCGTAAAGAAAGACGTTCAGATCTATCCTGATACATTGGCCTGGATCCGTGACTTTGCTTACTCTTACAATGAGCCGATGACCAAAAGATATTTCTCTCACCCTGCATTTGGTAATTATCCTGTAGTAGGTGTTAACTGGAAACAGGCAAACGCTTTCTGCGAGTGGAGAACACATTTCATGAATGCATTCCTCGAAAGCAAGAAAAGGACACAGGAATCAGACTTCCGCCTGCCTACTGAAGCGCAGTGGGAATATGCAGCACGCGGTGGCCGTTCACAATCAATGTTCCCCTGGGGTAACTATTACCTGAGAAATAAAAAAGGATGTTTGATGGCCAACTTCAAACCGGGCCGTGGTAACTATCCTGAAGACGGTGGTTTCTATACGGTACGTGCCGATGCTTACTGGCCCAATGATTATGGCCTGTATTGTATGTCAGGTAACGTGGCAGAATGGACCTCTTCTATTTATTATGAAGGCCGCAACAATTTCCAGCATGATATGAACCCCGATGTTCGCTGGAATGCAAAGGATGACGATCCCCCACTGATGAAGCGCAAGATCATTCGTGGCGGAAGCTGGAAAGACGTAGGTTACTACCTCCAGACAGGTACCAGCACCTATGAGTACCAGGACTCAACCAAATCTTACATTGGCTTCCGTTGTGTGATTGATTTACCGGCAGCGCCGACAAAAGGCCGCAAAAAATAATTAGACCGTTATAAAATAAAGATCTTGAGAGGGCAGTTTAAATAAATTGTCCTCTCTTCTTTCCTCTTCATTTAATATCAAACTAAAACCTTTTAAAAAGATCCAATTATGGCAGCAGCTATTCCTTCCAAAGTAAGCAAATGGGTAGACGTAGGCGTTTCTTTTGGCGCAGCATTAGTAATCTGGGGCGCACTCCGGAAAATCACCCACGCAGCCGATGCTGACACCTGGCTGTGGATCGGTCTGACAACAGAAGCGATCATTTTCTCCGTGTATGGTATCCTTTATGCCGTTTACCCGCCCATCAAAGATGCTTCCCACGACGAGGAGCAATTCTCTGTTGCCGGTGCCAAGACAAGAGCTGCTTTTGGATCAATGGATAAAATGCTCCTGGAAGCCGATATCACTCCGGACACTATGAAGCGCCTGGGCGATGGTTTCAAACAGTTGAATACAACCGTTGGCGGAATGAATGGCATCACCGATACCATTGCTGCCAATAATGAATATGCTGCCAAGACAAGAGAAGTTACTGGTCACCTGGACAAGGTTAAAGATGCTTATGTGAACGCTGCCAGTTCTGTGGGTGCGTTTAACCAGGCTACTGAAGGAGCTAAAATGTTCCATGACCAGATACAGGTCCTCACGAAGAATCTTTCTTCTTTGAATACGATTTATGAACTGGAATTGCAGGAAAGCAATAACCACCTGAAAGCATTGAATGCCTTCTATGGTAAATTGTCTGAAACCTCCGCTTCCATGCTCAACAGTGCAGAAGATGCGAAGAAAGTACAGGACCAGATCGGGCACCTGGCTACCAACCTGGGCCGCCTGAACAATATTTATGGTAACATGCTTACTGCCATGCAGGGTCGCAGCTAAAACTAAACAAGGTAAAACAATCCGTATCCGTGATTCCGTCACTATTACTAATTTAAAAACCACAAATCTTCATGTCTTTACCTAAAGAGCCGCGGCAGAAGATGATCAATATCATGTACCTGGTGCTGACAGCATTGTTAGCACTCAACGTATCATCAGAGATCCTCAATGCCTTTAAAACAGTAAATCGAAGTTTAGAGAATTCTAATATTACCGTTAACCAATCCACTGTTACCATTATGGGTTCATTGAAAGAAAAACTTTCAAAACCTGAGACCGCTGAAAGGGCGGCTATATGGTATCCCAAGGCGGATAGCGCGGTTAATATGTCTACTGTCGTCTATAACTATATCAAAGGATTAAAAGATAAGATCCTTACACTGGCCGGTGGTAAACCCGGAGATCCAACTGTCGCATTCAAAGAAGATAACCTCGACATCGTAACAAAATTGATGGTTAAGCAAGGAGAAGGAAAGAAATTGCTCGCTATGCTGACAAAGTACAAATCAGATATATTAAGTATTCACCCGGATATCCGTACTGAATTTGAAAAATCCCTGAACGTTGATGTGACCAATCCTCCTGGCATGGATGGAAAAACAAAAGCCTGGGAAGTAGCCTATTTCAACATGGTACCAACCGTGGCAGGTCTTACAATCTTAAGTAAATTTCAAAACGACATTAAGACTGCAGAAAATAAAGTAGTTGCCTTCTTACATAATAAGGTGGGTACGGTGGAAGTAGTATTCGACTCGTATGCAGCCATTGTAGGTCAGAATTCAAACTACCTGATGCCCGGACAGGAACTCGAGATCAAAGCAGGTGTGGGTGCATTCAGTAAAGCAGCCAAGCCCACAATTACCATAGGAGGTACCAATGTTCCTATCGGTGAAGAAGGCTTTGCCCTATACAAAACACAAGCAGGTGGTGTAGGCTCCCGAACGATTCCTGTTACTATCCGGTATTTTAACCAAACTACCGGCAAGGAAGAAGAAAAGAAAGTAGATGTAGAATATACTGTAGGTTCAGCTAATGCATCCATCGCTCTTGATAAAATGAACGTGCTTTATATCGGGGTGGATAACCCTGTTACGATCGCTGCCAGTGGTGGTGGTGATGATAAAGTACAGGCAACCCTTAGCGGTGGTGGCGGTAGCCTCAGCAGGATTGGGCCCGGTAAATATATCGCCAGGGTCAATAGTATTACAGATGATGCACGTATTACCGTGAATGTAGAAGGTAAAGTTGCCGGCGCAGCCCAGTTCCGGGTACGTACCATCCCTGAAGCCCAGGCTTATGTAGGTGGTCAGCCCAGCGGTGCCAATATTGCTGCCGGAGCTTTCAAGGCCCAGGGCGGTGTAGGTGCAGGTATCAAAAACTTCCCTTTTGAGCTCTCTTACGATGTGGTGAGCTTTACCTTTACCTGTGATACAGATGATGATATCGTTTCTGTACCATCCAGTGGTGCCGCATTTTCAGGCGCTGTTAGATCAGCGATAAATACGCATGTACAGGCGGGAAGAATGGTAACAATTGATAATATCAGGGTAAAAGGTCCGGATGGACGTACTACAACTGCCCCTTCACTCGTTTATTATATCAAATAAGTGTGCTATGAATAAGAATTTTCTGAAATATGGGTTTTGTGTGGTGATTGCCGGTCTGCTGGCAGGCGATGCTGTAGCACAGCGTTCCCCAAGGAGAAGAACGGGTAATCCAACTACGCAACCGACCACCAATCCTACGGGTAATGAGCAGCAAAATAACAACAATACCCAGCAACCATCGGGTTACGATCCCTATGCCAATGTTCCCATCAGGGTGGACACATCGGGTATACTCGATAATGCAGTAAAAAAATCACTGCGCAACGATAACGCGTTTGATAAATCTACCCTCACAGCCAGAACGCCGCTTATTTATGAGCACCTACGCTGGGATGATGCCCTTTACGCGGAAAAAGTATGGAGAGAGCTGGACTTGCGCGAGAAAATGAATAAGGTTTTCCAGTATGAAGCAGTAGATGATAACGGTAGCCAGATGTTCATCAACATGCTGTTAAAGGCCGTGAATTCCGGTGAGATTACTGCCTTTACAGACGACCGGTTCACTACTCCACTGGGAGTTGCTGATATACAGCAAATGACTGCTGGAAAAACAGACACTGTTCCTGAATACGATATTAAGCAGATTGACAAGATTATTGGGTATGTTGTTACACGGGCCAGTTTTGACCCAAAAACAGTTACCAAACTTCGTCTAAAAGAAGAGTGGGTATTTGACAGGGAATCAAGCCGGATGTTTTGCCGCATTTTGGGTATTGGTATATTAAAGACTGAATACTACCCCAATGTCCAGCCACCTAAAGAGAGAGGTACCTCCTCGCTGTTTTGGGTTTATTATCCTGATCTGAGGCCTATGCTTGTAAAAGCAGAGGTTTATAACCCTAAGAACATGGGACAAAGCAGGATGACCTGGGAAGAACTGTTCGAGAGCCGAATGTTCAGCAGCTATATCGTAAAATCAACCCTGGACAACCCGGCCAACAAGATGATCAAAAACTATATCAAAGACCCGATTCTGGCCCTGCTGGAAGGGGATAATATCAAGGAAAAGATCTTCAATTTTGAACAAGACCTCTGGTCGTACTAATACGAATCACCTCGTTCTTAATAAGCTTAAAAAGCCCCGTTTATGGGGCTTTTTTATTGGCTAAGTGTTTCATTATAAGTAGAAAAAAAAGTTTCAAAAAACGTAAAAGTCCTATAGGGAAATCGGATTTTAGTTGTATTTTCGTCTCGGTTTTTCATAGGATATTGGATTTTAAAAACGGGGCTGAATTTCTATTCTGGCCCCATTTTATTTGCCCTCACCCCTACAAACATTGTAACCTTTAATGAACTTAGTATACAAATCCCCCCTCTCCATTTGGAGAGGGGGGATTTGACTTATATGACCATTAGATTCCAGATGCTGTGGGGGTGAGGTTGGAGAGGGGGGATTTGACTTATAGGACGATTAGGTTGAAGATGATGAAGGGGGTGAGGTTGGAGAGGGGGGAGTTGACTTATATGACCATTAGATTCCAGCTGCTGTGGGAGGTGAGGTAGGAGAGGGGGGATTTGACTTATATGACCATTAGATTCCAGATGCTTTGGGGGTGAGGTTGGAGAGGGGGGATTTGACTTATAGGACCATTAGATTCCAGATGCTGTGGGGGTGAGGTTGGAAAGGGGATTTGAATAATAAGACCATTAAGCTTCGGATGATGACGGGGGTGAGGTTGATGCGAAATAATTGATAACAACCCTTGCCTTGGCGATCCCGATAACCTTTCCCAGTTCAATCTCCCCTTTCCCTTCCCGGATCGCTTCCCTGATATTCTTAACGGACCTGAACTCTTTAAGTAATATATCCGCGGTGGCTTTGCCAATACCTGGTATATCCTCCAGTTCATTCTTAAAGGTGCCCTTGCTCCTTTTCTGGCGATGGAAATTGATCCCAAAACGATGAACCTCGTCCCTGATCCGGCGGATGAATTTAAGACTCTCACTATTATAAGGAAGCCGGAGAGAAGCAGAGTCCCCGGAGAAAAATAATTCTTCTTCATTTTTGGCAAGTCCGATCAGGGTTGCTGTTCCTTCAAGTCCTAGCTCTTTTACCGCTTCAACTGCGGCGCTAAGCTGCCCCTTGCCACCGTCAATGATGATCAATTGGGGATAGGATTCTTGCTCTCCTTTCAGGCGTTTGTACCGGCGGTACACAACTTCTTTCATGGTGGCAAAATCATTGATCCCTTCCACCGTTTTTACATTAAAATGCCGGTAATCTTTTTTGCTGGGCTCCCCATTCCTGAAACATACCATCGCCGATACCGGGTAACTTCCCTGGAAATTGGAATTATCGAAACACTCGATATGTACAGGCAATTCTTTTAACTGAAGGTCCTGCTGCAGTTCTTCCAGGAGTTTGAGTTTTCCCGGTTTTTTAATATTCAGCTGCAGCCGGTCCTTCTTTTTTATTTCTTCAATGTAATGGCCGGTATTCTTTACCGAAAGTTCCAGCAATTTTTTCCGGTCACCGCCCTTCGGTACAGTTACCAATATTTCATCCTGCGGGTAATCGATCGGGAAGGGAACCACGATCTCTTTTGCATCGCTGTTAAAGGTGGTTCTTAGCTGTGCAATACTGAACGGGAGGATCTCTTCTGCAGTCTCATCGAGGTGCGTCTCTACCCGGGTGGTCTCTGTTTGAATGATAGCGCCGTTGCGGATCATCAGGTAGTTCACATAAGCGATATCCTTTTCCTTGAGTATAGAGAAAACATCCATATTTCCGCCTTTCGCGTTGGCCACGACAGAACGTGCCTGGTAATTTTCAATGAATTCGATCTTCTTTTTAACCAGCGATGCTTTTTCAAAAGCCAGCGATGCGATATGGCTTCTCATCTCTTCTTTGAAATGCCGGATCACCGGGGCCATATTCCCGCGCAGCAGGTTTTTGAGCTGGTCAAGACTACTCAAATAATCTTCCATGGTTTGCAGTCCTTCACAGGGGCCTTTACAATTACCCAGATGGTATTCCAGGCAAACCTTGAATTTACCTTTTTGAATATTGGCTTCGGAAAGGTTAAGGGAACAGGTTCTCAGCTGGATGGTCTGCTTGATGAATTCCAGCAGTTCTCTTACCTTCCTGACCGACGTATATGGGCCAAGATATTCCGATCCGTCCGCTAACTTTTTACGAGTGAGAAAGACTCGGGGGAATGGTTCTTTTTTTATGACGATATACGGGTAGCTTTTATCGTCCTTTAAGTTAATATTGAACCGGGGCTGGAATTCCTTGATCAGTGTATTCTCCAACAAGAAAGCATCCTGCTCAGAATTTACGATCGTGAATTCGATCTGGGCGATCCGCCTCACCAGTTCGTGTGTCTTGTAATTGCTGAGGGTCTTGGTAAAATAGGAGCTGACACGTTTCCGCAAGTGTTTTGCTTTCCCGACATAAAGCAATTCCTTGCTGCTGTCATAGTATTTATAAATACCCGGTTGCCCGGGGATCGTGGCGGCAATATGTTGAAACTCTGCTGCGGTCATTACTGTGCATCCTCGTTCCAGCTGACTTTTGTAGTGGTTACAATTTCCGGTTTACCGGGTTTTTGGCTGCTGGTGACCACCTGGAAACTTTTATCCATTTGCCAGAGCATTTTCTTTTGCAGGAAACTGTCCCGGTTGTTGATCTCACGGATGATGATGATATTATTTATTTTGGATTCTTCACCGGGTACCGGGGTTGCCAGTAATTCCTGTCGTTTGATCTCTTCCTTACCGGGATCCAGCGGCAGGTAGGTAATTATAACCCGGTTCAGCATTTCGTCAAAACGTGCAGGTTCTTCTTTATAACGTTTCGCGACCTTCCTGTCAGAAAGATCGGGGATGTCCAGGAAGTCCTTTGCCGTTTTCTCAAAATCCTCCCGCGGAATATAACTCGTATCGCTGTGCAGGCTGTCGGTATAGACCACTTTCATGATCGAATAAAGCGAAGTATCAACATGGGCGACCTGTTTTCTTATCAATGATATAATAGAAATGAATTTCTTGTCCTCTACTTTCTGCTTCGGACCGCAACTGTGTAGCAACAGGGAGCCGGTGAGGATCAATAACCAGGATCTTTTCATAGTATAAAATTAAAGCAAAGAGGGTTTGGCGAGGCTACAAATAAATATCCCGTCCGGTTAGAGGGGACGGGATATTTTAAACAAGCAGGCAGTTAGTGTCAGTTCCTGAGCATAAGACCCAATTTTACACCAAAATCAAAAAGATGTTCTTTAACAGGATATTTTGCCTCGAAACTGGAAAGGGCCTGGTATCTCACCTGAGGGCTCAGCCGCCAGTTGAGTTTACCAGTAGTATATCCTGCAAATATTTCAAAGCCGGTATTGACATTCCATTTACGAACCAGCGAAGGAACTTCCGCATAGTTCTTATAATCGGTAGAGATCAGGTAAGCCCGGTTGCTCAGGATAAAAGTTGGCTGAATACTGGCAGCGACACCGGCATAAGATCTCTTATTACCGATGACCTTATATTCGAGTCCAACAGGTGCTGAAGCCGAGATATAAAGATTACGCAACCAGTCTTCCCTTGCAGAAGAACCGGAATTGCGGTAAGTGGTAAAAGTAGAGACCGTATTGGCGCCACCGGCGGCGGTACTCAACGCGATCGTAGCCACTTCACTTGGGTAGGTGAAGGCACGGATATCGTATTTGCTTACATTGAACTGCAAACCGGTTGTGATCCTTAATTTTTTAGAAATGGGATAACCGGCGGTAAACCCAAGTTGCATACCAAGATCTGGTTTATGCGTTACTACACTGTTCACATCGGTTGTCTGGTTGGTTGGTGAAGCCGTATAAGGTCTTGAAGCATTCAGGAACGCTTCGTTCTCTCTCAGTTTCCTGTACGTTACCGTTGGTGTGAAATATACCTGCCAGGATAATTTTTTCATCAGGCGGGTATGTTTATAGGCATTGATAACGCTTTCGATCGTGAATGGAGAAAGATTCCTGTCCAGGTTCAGCACCACTTCTTTTTCCTTTACAGCCTGTTCGGTTGGTTTATTCTTTTCATCAATGGTAAAGGAAATAAACAGTGGTTGCTCAATTTTCGGTTTGCTTGCAATTACAGGGTTAGCGCTTGGCGGTTTGCTGGCGATCGCAGCCTGGGGCTTATTTTCGGAAGCTACTGCAACAGGCCGGGTAATATATTCAGGCAGGGTAAGTGTAAGAGGAGCAAGCACAGGTTCAGTTTTATCACTTACGGTCTCAGCAGTAAATTCTTCGTAGTCATTTATGATCGGGGCAGTGGCAGCGGAAGTGCCGGCAATAAAGAGATCCTGCTGGAAACGCTCCGGCGCAGTTACAAAAGCGATCTTTTCATTAACGGGTTTGGCGCGGGGAATGATGATAGCTGCCTGCTCTTGTTGATCAGGGCTTTGTTTTTTCTCAGCCGGGGAGGCAGCGAGTTCATTCGCCGCTTGTTGTTTTTTACCGGAAGGATTCAGCATCACTCCCGTTACAGTTGCGGTTGTAAGCAGTAATAATCCAAGCCCGATCCCATACCAGCGTCTGCGTGTATGAAGGGTATTATGTATCCCTTTCCAAACCTTATCGGAAGGGAACATGCGGTACTGGTCAGCATTTTGCTTTACATACTGCTCAAAATCCCTGTTATTAAACTTGTTCTCCATAACCAGTTGTCAATTTAGGGTACGCTTAAAATTATCGCTGGCCAACGGCGCCAAGCCAACCAGTTTGTTGTTTTGGTTTCTGTAATAATCTTTTACGGATCAAAATATCTTCGAGCATCGCCTTGGCCCTGGTATACTGGCTACGGCTGGTGCTTTCTTCAATATCGAGCATATTAGCTATTTCCCTGTGACTGTATCCTTCCACCGCGTAAAGGTTTAAAACGGTCCTGTAACCTATTGGCAGCAACCGGATACATTCTACCACTTGTTTGGCCTGGATAATGGCCGGAACACTTTCTTCCCTCACCTGCACCCCCGTTGCATGAATAATATCCACGCTTTCATTGAACTTCTTGTTCTTTTTCAGGATATTGATGCAGGTATGCACCACGATCCGCCTGATCCATCCCTCAAATGCACCCCGGCTTTCAAACGTGTGTATCTGTAAGAATACCTTGATAAAGCCTTCCTGGAGCATATCCTCCGCATCCTCCCGGTTGTGTGCAAAACGATAACAAACAGCCAGCATTTTGGGACTGTAGCGGTTGTACAGTTCCCGCTGGGCGGCCGCATCATTGTTCAAACAACCTTTTAAAATGGCTTCCTCGGTCATAATTTCCTTGGGTTGCCTGTAATTTAGACAAATTTCCAGTACAAATGCTGCATATAATTGTAAAATATAATGGCCTTTGTGAGAAAATAAAAGGGTGAAAGCCAGTGCCTTCACCCTTTTCCTGCCAGAGCAGACATTTACCAGTTCGCCCGGAGGGCAACGATAAAGTTCCGGCCAGGGGCTGAGAAACCTGACGCGAAATAGCGGTAATTACGGTCAGCAATGTTTTCGACACCTACCTGCAATTGCACCGATTTGCACAAATTTATATTACCTCTCCAGTTCAGGGTGAACCAGGAAGGCATACCATCCGGGGTTGCATATTGCTGGTTGTCTTCTCCATCAGGATTATAATCTTTGATCTTTTTCCATCCATTGTACAAGCCATATAATTCAACACCAAATTTGGCGTGCTGGTAGTTCAGACTTGTCTTTCCAAAGAAAGGAGGAATATGATCCTGCGGTATCTCGCCTTTTCCAAATTTTTCCATTCTACCCCGTGTATAGGTTGCAGTGCTGTAAAAGGAAAGCTGCCGGGTGAAATCGATCTTAACATTGGCATTGAATCCATAGGTTCTTGCTTTGTTGAGATTCTGGTTGGCATAAACTGCGCTTGTTACACCACCATACACGATCGAATCCTGGCCATTCAATTTGAACGGCGCACCGACGATCGCATTTCGGAAGAATGTATAGAAACCGGTTATTTCGACACGCACAATTTTTGCGAAAACCTGACGGATACCCAGGTCGATGTTATACGTGTACTCTGGATCTACATCTGCATTGGGTACATACACTCTTTTTGCAACAGAGAAATCAAACACTTTAACCAGGTCGTCAATATTCGGGCTTCTGAAACCGGAAGAGAAACCAAGCGTTGCACGCGTTGAAGATTGTGGCGTATAGATCAATCCCAGGTTGCCCGTCACCGCGAAATTGCTTTGATCGAATTTTGTCACCGGCAGATTGAAGAATGAGTTATCAATAACGTTGGAATGAAGACTCACCGATTGCAGGCGCAGACCATCATTGATCGTCCATTTCCCGCTTTTGGATTTCAGGATATGTTGCCCATACACGCCAATATAATTCATGGTGTTTTTTCCATCCGGGTAGCGGGAATCCAGTTTGGATACAGCCCCGGTTGACAGGTTGGTCCTGTCAGCTCTTGATACCACATTATTGAACTGCCCGTCGATACCAATGGTAAGCTCATTGTTGCCAAAATTTTTTCTTCCATCCACCAGGAAACCCCAAACTTTGATCTTTTCCCTGCGGCTATCAAAGCGGTCATAGCGGCGGTATTCCCTTTGCTGCCGGCTTTCTTCCAGGTCCTGGTAATTGATATTTGCCCGGAGATCATTCAGGAAGCCCAGGTTTTTTACATTCAGCTCATAAGCGCCCAGGATCCTTTTTTGCGGTCCGTAAAACCACTCTGCATAACGCAGCGTATTACCGATCGCGCCACCGAAATTCCTTTTATCCTGTAGCCTGTCGTAGCGGGGAACATCATTGGTGGTGGAGTACTGGAAATTCAAGAGGTGGGAGACCTTATCACTCTGCTGGAATAAAAGTTTTTGTGCGGCATCCCATTGTTTATAGCCGGAGAATTTCTGTACACTTTTGTCTTTATTGGCAATGACTGAATCTTTGAATCCAAAAAATGCGATCAGCGAATCCCTTCGTCCAAACGTGGGATATTTATCAGGATAATTCTCTCCCATTTTCATATCGCCAAAATCACTGTAGGTGAATGCAGAAAACCAGGCCCATTTCCTGTCCCCGATACTAAGATCATAATGAATGGTCTTTTCCTTATTGGCGGAACTGAAACGGGTAAATGCAGAACCAGTAGCCAGTGTCTTATCGTTCATGGACAATTTGGGCGATTTGGTGCGAAGGTGTACCACACCACCCAGCCCATCACTGCCATAAAGTGTAGAAGAGGGGCCATACATCACTTCCACCTGTTCCACCATATTCTGATCGATAGTAATCACGTTTTGAAGATGACCCGCCCTGAATATTGCCGTATTCTGGCGGATTCCATCAACTACGATCAGCACCCTGCTGGCTTCAAAACCACGGATCACCGGGCTGCTGCCACCCTGTTGACTTTTCTGGACGAACACGTTACCGGTATTGATCAGCAGGTCACCGGTGTTCTGTCCATTATAGCGGGCGATCGTCTTTGCACTTACTATATCGATCTTCTGAACGACGTTCTTTTTCTTTTCAACGAATTTGTTTGAATAAATGACAGCCTCATCCAGTTCAGAGGTGTCGGATTGCGTATAACCGGCGACGGCACTAAATAGCAATGCAGAAAGCAATGCAATCTTTCTCATAAAAAAGTTTTTTGATTACAAAATTGAAATTAGAATGGTCCTGAAATGCTGATCAGGCCTGGGGCGGGGGAGTGAGGATGGGTATATCGACAGAAAAAAGGGAAGATTTTTGGGTTAAGAATTGCGCCCGGGTGGTTACGGGGACGGATAATTGATCGCCGGGTGAATTCTTATATACATCCTTTATAAGCTTGAAAAGCTGTGCTAAAAAATCATTATCAGCTTTTTTGTTTTGTTGATGGTTCTTCTGAAGTTCCATCACCAATGCTGTTTCCTCGTCGTCGAAAAAACCGGTAAAGATGCAGTGCCCGTTTTGGCAACTACGGGTCTTGATATCGAATAAGCGGCCATTGATCCAGGCCTCTTTTCCAGGCTTTACCCATTTGACCTTATTTTCATCCATGGTCACTGTCTGGAGCACTTCTTTCTCCATCCTGTTCTTCATCCGTTGACGGATGTTATATTGCTTAATTTGAAAGCAAAAGGCATAGAAAACAGGTACAGCTATCAATAGCAGCAAAAAAGAAAGACCGGCCTTGTGAGCTAAGATTTTCAAAGCAGTTTTAAAAATAAAGGCAAAGTAAGTCTATTTTTTCCGGATCAGGCTATCAATGGGATAACGGGCTTTCAGGGTATCCATGATTGAAGTTGCCCAGCCGATGACCTTATTTTTTTCATCAGCCGAAAGACGGGCATCTTTGTGGGTCCATGTATAAGAATCTAATGGCATTTCTCCCTCTTTCACCAGTTCAATGGTCTCCTCCATTTTTTTATATTGATAACGGAGGCTTTTAGAAGCGTATTCATCAAAATTGAGTTCTTTTTTCCCGTTCCTGATATGTTTGTCAAGCCACCAGTGTACGGGTTGTAAAATGGTATACCAGGGATAACGGGTATTATTGCTGTGACAGTCATTACAAGCTTTAGCCATGATCGATTTTACATCCACAGGGACATTGAATGCATTCCCGATATAATTGGGTTGGGGACCCTCTGATTTATTCTTTTTAGGGTGTATGAACTGAATAACGACCAGGGCAACTAAAAGGAGCAGCAGGATTTTCCTTATCATGATTGATGTCTTTAAAATAAAGTTATTGATTTATCAAAATATTGCCGGTCATCTCTTTTGGTAACGGCAGGCCCATCATGTTCAGTATTGTTGGAGCGATATCTGCGAGTTTACCGTTGGTTAGTTTGCCTCTCCACTCTTTATCAATAATAAAAAAAGGAACCGGGTTCAGGGTGTGTGCTGTATTTGGCGACCCGTCGGCGTTGATCATAAAATCTGAGTTCCCATGATCGGCGGTAAGGAATATCGTATACCCGTTTGCCAGTCCTGTTGTAACAACCTTTTCTACGCATTTGTCCACGGTTTCTGCCGCTTTTATCGCGGCTGACCAAATTCCGGTATGACCCACCATATCCGTATTCGCATAGTTGAGGCAGATAAAATCGGCTGTTTTGTTATTGATCTCGGCTAACAAGGCGTCGGTCAGTTCATAAGCGCTCATCTCTGGCTGCAGGTCATACGTCGCTACCTTGGGTGATTGAACCATGATCCTTTTCTCGCCCTCAAAGGGGATCTCGCGGCCCCCGCTGAAAAAGAAAGTGACATGCGGGTATTTTTCCGTTTCTGCGATCCGGATCTGTTTTAATCCCTGTTGCTCCAGTACTTCCCCGATTGTATTAACAAGATTGTCGTTGTCAAAGATGATATGAACCTCCTGGTAGGTTTGATCATATTCCGTCATCGTTGTATAATGCAACGATAGTTTCTTCATTTCAAATTTAGGAAGATCGGTTTGTGTCAGTACCTGGGTGATCTCGCGGCAACGATCGGTGCGGAAATTAAAACAGATCACGGCATCTCCATCCTGAATCGTTGCCAGCGGTTGCTGTGCTTCATTGATAATGACTGCCGGTTTAACAAACTCATCGGTGATTTTTTTTGCATAGGAATTTTCAACGGCGGCAATGGCATCTGTTGCCTTTTCACCTACACCATTTACCAGGGCATCATAAGCCAGTTTTATCCGTTCCCAGCGTTTGTCACGGTCCATTGCGAAATAACGGCCACAAACAGTGGCAATTTTACCGGTGCTGATGTTACAGAATTCCTGGAGTTCGGTGATGAATCCCAGCCCGCTTTTGGGGTCACAGTCACGTCCATCCGTAAAAGCGTGTATATACACATTATAGAATTCTTCTGTAACACATAGCGAGAGGATCGCTTTGAGGTGATTGATATGTGAATGCACCCCTCCGTTACTTACAAGTCCGATTAGATGCAAAGGTTTATTATTGTTTTTTGCATACCGTATCGAATTCAGGAGTACTTCATTACGATAAAAATCGCCATCGCGTACAGCTACATTGATCCTTTGTAGTTCCTGGTATACTACTCTCCCTGCGCCGAGGTTTAAATGCCCTACCTCGGAATTACCCATTTGTCCATCCGGCAGACCCACGGCTTCACCACAGGTGATCAGCGTTGAGTTGGGATAGGCAGCATAGAGGGATCTTGTAAAGGGAACCTTGGCATTTTGTATGGCATCTGCAGAAGCAACTTTCCCTAGTCCCCAGCCGTCCATTATGACCAGTATTATTTTTTTCTGGGGCATTTTTATTTATTAACAATTTAATTGTAGGATAAATACATTCATTTTCAGGTAACAATGCCAATTCCTACCCTGTAAAACTACAATCAAATCTTCTATTTGCGAGCAGGAATGGAGAAAACCTGTTGATTTTTAGTAGTTTAGTATCCCGTCAACCGCTACATTTACTGTGGCATGTTTTTAGATTAATACTCCTGTGAAAACCTTTTTATATGAGAGCTATATTTACCACTTTATTGATTGGCTTCGTTTTGATGCTTTCTTCGTTTAAGCCGCAAGGCAATATTGACGAAGTGATCGGTGCTTTACGTGCCGGGAATTCCACACAGCTTTCCGGCTATTTTGACGAGAACGTGGAACTGACCTTGCCGGATAAAAGTGACAGTTACAGCAAGGCCCAGGCCCAGCTGATCGTAAAGGATTTCTTTGGCAATAACGGTATCAAAGGATTTGAGCTGAAGCACAAGGGCGACTCGCCCGGCGGTCATTTCTGTATCGGTACCCTGCAAACCAATGCTGGTAATTTCCGTACGAATGTCTTTATGAAAATCAAGAACGGCAAAGAAGTGATCAAGGAGATCCGCTTCCAATCCATCGACTAAATTCATTTCCAGAAATATTCCTGAAGCCCCGGTATACTATCGGGGCTTCTTTATTTTTGTATCCATGAGTTACGAAGATCCCTTACAACACCTGATCGAAGAGGCGCTGAAAGAAGATACCGGCAGCGGAGATCATTCTACCCTCGCTTCCATACCTCCCGATGCAAAAGGCAAGGCAGTATTAAAAATTAAGCAAGCGGGCATACTGGCAGGTATGCAGGTTGCTGAAAAGATATTTAAGCAAAAGGAACCTGCTGCTGTTTTCACTGCTTTTAAAAAAGACGGTGACGAAATGAAGTTTGGGGAAAAAGCATTTGAAGTGGAAGCGCTGGTGCATACGATCCTGCAATGTGAACGTCTTGTGCTAAATTGTATGCAACGGATGAGCGGGATCGCCACCCTGACAAAACAGTACACTGATAAATTAAAAGGGTATAAAACCAGGCTGCTCGATACCCGTAAAACAACACCCAATTTCCGCCTGCTGGAAAAAGAAGCGGTCCGTATCGGCGGCGGTGTGAACCACCGTTTTGGATTGTATGATATGATCATGCTGAAGGATAACCATATTGATTTTTGCGGGGGGATCGAAAAAGCAATCGAAAAGACAGTGGACTATGTAAATACAAGACAACCGGGTTTGAAGATCGAAATTGAAACAAGGAAACTGGATGATGTAAAGAAAGTGATCGCCGTAGGAAAAGGGAAAGTGTTCCGCATCATGCTCGATAATTTCAATCCCGGGCAGGTTGAAGATGCGGTGAAATTGATCGGGGAAGATTTTGAGACAGAAGCGAGCGGGGGCATCAACCTGGATAATATCGAAGCATACGCGAAAACAGGTGTTGATTATGTAAGCGTAGGAGCCCTGATCCACCAGGCAAAAAGCCTTGATCTTAGTTTAAAAGCTGTAATTGTGTAAACTGTTTGAAGTTTGAGGTTTAATAGTTTGAAGTTGTGCCAGGCAAACGACTTTATACATTCTCAGTAACCTTAAACCTTAGACTTGAAACCTTAAACGATAGTATGAGTAAGAAGAATAAGCCCGATACAAGAGGCATTGTCTACAGTACAAACCCGGATTTTTCATTTGCACCGGAGGAAAAGAATAGTTCGGCCACCTTGCCACCCGCTCAGCAAAAATTAAAAGTAAGACTCGATACTAAAAACCGGGCAGGTAAAGCTGTTACTCTGATCGAAGGATTTGTTGGTAAGGAAGAAGAGCTGCAGGAACTGGGAAAAAAACTGAAATCTTTCTGTGGAACCGGCGGATCGGCAAAGGATGCTGAGATAATCGTTCAGGGAGACCAGCGGGAGAAGGTAGTGCAGTGGTTGATCAAGAATGGCTATAAGCAAGCAAAAAATATATAATGGCTTTTTTTATCTACCTGGCCATCATCACGCTGTTCTGCCTGATCCCTTTCGTGATCGCCGTTTCCTATTTCGTGGTCGGGCTTAAAAATTATTTAACCGGGAAAAAAGAAAAAAGCCGCGTTAAGATCATTGGCGGGTCCAATGCAGCGATCCTTTCTTTCCTGGGGATGCTTATTATCTTCTTTGTATGGTGCTGGTTTTGCCGGATCTTCCTTAACTGGGAACTCTAAATTAATTGTGGATTTTAGATTGTTGATTGAAGATTGATGAGCAAACTACAAACAATAAACCATAGACGACAAACCCTATTGCCCTTGCGCCAGGCTATAAGCTTTCTTGTTTCCCCACATATTCAATAATTCGAAAGAGCAGATCTTGAAATTGCCACTCATACTTACGTACAACCCGATCACATCCTGTTGATTCAGAGGTTCATCGCCGATGCTTTCAAAACGGACATTGTACTGGTTCACCAGGTTGGTATAAACAGAGCCGGTAGGCCATACCTGTGTGCCCCGGTTGCTGATATTGATCAAATTGAATTTTACCCCCGCATGCCGTTTGCATTTTTCCGCGATTGCAATGGGTTGCTCACCACTTTCGATGAAGAGGTCCACGCCAACGATGGTTTCGCTTTCACCCTCTTTCGAGATCATCATTGGATTTGTTTCCAGTTTTAAAGGAGTGGGGGTGCCCGGTTTATTCGCTATGATCTCTCTTGGACTAATGTCGGGCTTTTTTCCAAAATTGCTGATAATGGCATCTGCGAACTGCGTAGTATTCACGGCTGGTATTGTCTTATCGCCAAAATCGCCGGTATGGATGCCATTTTCGAGCGTATACAGCAAAGCATTTTCAATGATCGCCGCATTTTCTGTCAACCCAAGGTGGCGTAGCATGGCCAGCCCGCTCAGCAAAAGTGCTGTAGGATTGGCGATATTTTTCCCCGCGATATCAGGAGCAGTCCCATGCACCGCTTCAAAAATGGATATATGATCGCCGATATTCGCCGAAGGCGCAAAACCCAAACCACCCACCAGGCCGGCACAGAGATCCGATACGATATCGCCCTGCAGGTTGGTCAGCACCAGCACATCAAATGTATCAGGTCGGGTTACCAGTTTCATACAGAGATCATCCACGATGATATCATCCGATCTGAGATCGGGGTATTCAGCAGCCACTTCCCGGAAACAGTCAAGGAACAGGCCATCCGTGATTTTCATAATATTGGCCTTGTGTACACAGGTAATGCGGGTTGCTTTTTGTTGTCTCGCTATTTCAAATGCGTATCGGATAACCTGCATACTACCGGGACGGGTGATAAAGCGGCGGCTGAGCGCTACATCATGGGTGAGCATATGTTCAATGCCGCCATAAGTATCTTCAATATTTTCCCGGACCACTGTTATGTCGATCGGGATACCGGCTTTACTAAATACTGTATCCACTCCATGAAGCGTACGGAAATCTCTTTTGTTGGCAAACGTGTTCCAGGTCTTTCTCGCCGTAACATTGATACTTTTAACACCTGTTCCTTTCGGAGTTTCCATGGGGCCTTTAAAAAGCAACCCGAGTGCTTCAATCGTTTGTTTGGCTTCCGGCGTCATCCCGTTGTTAAAACCCTTGTCGAAAACCCATTTACCCATTTCCACGTAATCGTATTCCAGGGGCACTTTACTCGCCTTAAAGATGTTCAATACCGCTTCCATGATCTCGGGACCAATACCATCCCCCCTTGCAACTGCTATTTTCATCATATTAGAGTTTTCTGAGTCGCAAAATTAAGCCCTGCAAGCTTATTTAGGCGTTAAATAAGCGGCAAGTTTGAATCTCTGGTAATTTGTTTATTTTTACTTTATGACCAGCATGATATCCGAGGGAGTGAAAGTGAGCGTAGAAACATTCTACCAGGCCGATTACAGCAACCCGCTGCAATCCGAATACATGTTTGCTTACAAAGTAACCCTTGAGAACCACAATGCATTCCCCGTAAAACTGCACCGCCGCCACTGGTTCATTTTCGACAGCAATGGCAGTAACCGCGAAGTGGAAGGAGAAGGGGTGGTGGGTGTGCAACCTACTTTACAATCGGGCGAGACTTACCAGTATGTCAGTGGTTGTAACCTCCGCACGGAAATGGGTCGTATGAAAGGCAGTTACCAGATGGAAAACCTGCACAGTAAAAAAATGTTCGACGTGAGTATCCCTTCTTTCGAGATGATCGTGCCAATGAAAAGCAATTGAGCCCCCGTCTCCCTAAGGGGGAACTTAGGCCGTATTTTCTTTCAATCATTAACTTCTTGCAATAGACGCAACGGGATTATTTTTTTTGTTCTTTCCTTCATCAATTCAATTGCTTCTTCCCTTGACTGGAATATCTGCCCATTGATGTTTACCAGATTGTCGGCCAGTTTATCGTAACGTTTGGTCAGCAGCCAGGTAAAAATATGGAGATAGTGGATGCCATCAAATACGATGGCCTTGTTGGCGGCAAATTCATCTTTTCTTTTTAAGAATTCAGCAGGCATTTCGGTATAGTGCATACCCGGACGAAGGTGATGAATGATATGATAGCCATCGTTCCAGCAGGTGCGGTTATACACGGTATTGATGCAGTTGATGGAACTGGTATAAAGATTCTCCGGGTCTCCTGCATCGATAAAGGAATGCTGCGTCCAGTTGCCCAGCATCATCACCAGCCTCGCAAAAAGCAGGGGAACAATGAAGACCAGCATGGCAGCTTTGAAATTCACAAAACACATCGCAATACAAAAAGCGATATAGATGTATTCGCCGGCTGTCAATCGCTGGTATAGTTTTTTTCTTTTCCGGTTGAACAGGTAGCGGATCGTATTGATCACTCCTACGGAAATGAATTTGAAAAAATAAGCGAGAAAACCTCTTACACTGTCCCGTTGGTATGCCATCGTACTGCTCGTATCATCGGGCATATTATTTTCAATATGGTGCATGCCCATATGGTGACTGAAATAACCTTCCGGGGCATGCCCGAAAAGCGGGCAGAGGATCCAGGTAATATAGGTATGCAGGGGTTGCTGGTAAGGCGCTTTAAAGGACTTGCGGTGGCAAAGACAATGGAACATCAATCCGAACCGGCCTTTAAAATAAAGCTGGGAAACGTAGAAATAAGGAATAGCAACAGCCCACCAGTACCAGCCTTTCAACAAAGGAGTAAATAAAATAACCGCTACCGGTAGCACAACTATATGTATGACGGTAAGCAGGTAGATAAAAGGAAGATCTCTTTTATCTGTCATGAACCGAAGCCAGAACCGGTCATACCAGCTGTATTTTTCTTTCGGTATATAGACCGGATCAGTTATGGTACTGCTGAGCGTTTTCATGAGGCGGCAAAAATATGGAATTTATATTCCGGAAATAATGAACCTGTAGCAGATATGGCAAAAAATGGGCCGCTGGTTAAACAATCTCCAACAGCCTGTTATTTAGGCCTGTATTTAGCTTCATCGAGTATTTTCTTTGCCTCTGTTTGCATGATCTCTGCAGGACTCAAACCGGGATTCTTTGAAACGTATTTTTTTATGATCTGCCATCCGATCCATTGTCCCAGGTTGCCCGGGGAGAATTCCTGCGAGAAACCCTGTGTAAAGGGCCCCTCGCCTATATAAGTCTGGATGATGGCAGGATTGAGCGAATACAGGTCTTCGTTCTTGATAATATAGTTCCAGATCAGGCCTTCATTCTCCTTGCACCAGTCCAGCTGTTTTTGCGTATAACCGGTCTTTAACGAATCAGCAGTGTTGGGTAAGAATTTGTCCAGCATATACCATTGCTTTCCCCTTTCGATCATTTGTTCGATCAGAGGTTTTGCCCCGCTTTTACCTGGAAAGAGATCGGTTACAACCAGCTGCATGGCATCTGCTACAATATATTCTTTGCTGAACCGGCGGCTACGGTATGACGGCGCTACGTTTTCGATGAAAAAAGGATCCTGGTAAACAGAGAAATCCTTCCCGAGATAAAACTGGAGACTGATGCCCAATAGATCTGGCGCAAGAAAATTCGGGGTGGGCCCAGTCTCGGATTGTGCCATGGCATCAACCGGCCCGGCAACAGTAGCGATGACCGGTACTTTGTATTGAGGGAAATAATACTTGACGAACTGGAAAGCTTTTTTGAAATCTTTTTCCAGGTTATTGGTATTGGGGAAAATGTCCCCGATCGTATCATACAAACCGCCACTGAGATTTATAAAATGCTTCACACCCGGTAAAGTGGATGCGCTATCCAGTCCAAGAATATTTTGCAAAAAAATACTGGTAAGGACGGGATATTTGCTGTTAAGCTGGTTAAGACCAGGGAGAATGTTATTGCTATCGATCGCAAAAAAATCCTGGTCAAACCGGTCCAGTTTGATATCAACTTTTACATTGGAAACATCAGGAATGGTTTTCTTGTTTTTGCAGGCAAATAGAGAAAGAACGAGAAATAAGAATAGACCGGATCTTTTCATAGTTAGAGAAACGAATAATAAAAAAAAATGTTGCAGACGAAGATAATGTAAATGAGGGCCAGTAAGCACCGGAGCAGCTATCAACTCTTTTTACCCCTTGCGCCACCGCTATAGCTTTAGCGCACGCGGTTAGGGCTGGGGGTCGTAAATTTGTGACATGAAGATCGCCTTAGCCCAGCAAAACTATCATATCGGCAATTTTGAGGAGAATACCCGCAAGATCATCGAGGGAATCAGCTGGGCCAAAAAGCAGGGGGCTGACCTGGTCCTATTTTCCGAACTCTGCGTATGCGGTTATCCTCCTCGTGACTTTTTGGAGTTTGATGATTTTATCCGCAAATGCAAGGAGGCGATCGATACGATAAAAGAACATGCCGATACCATTGCAGTATTAGTTGGTGCTCCCGACCGCAACCCGGTGAGGGAGGGTAAGGACCTTTTCAATGCGGCCTATTTTCTTTTTGAAAAAGAAGTAAAAGCCATTGCTCACAAGACCTGTTTACCCAATTACGATGTGTTTGATGAATACCGCTATTTCGAACCGGCGTATAACTGGAACGTAATCGAATTCAAAGGAAAAAAACTCGCCATTACTATTTGCGAGGATATCTGGAACCTCGGTGATAATCCTCTTTACCGCAACTGCCCGATGGACGAACTGATGAAGCAGTCGCCTGATATCATGCTGAATATATCTGCTTCCCCCTTCGACTACACGCATGTGGAGGACAGGAAAGCGATCGTAAAACTGAACACGGCAAAGTATCAACTGCCGATGTTGTATTGTAATTGCGTCGGCAGCCAGACCGAAATCGTTTTTGACGGGGGATCACTGGTGTTTGACAAGCATGCTAATCTTATCCGCCAGTTGCCCCTGTTTGAAGAAGCCATGGAGGTATTTGAATTGAAAGATGACGGAACTTTTACCACAGCTGTTATCACCCCTGCAGCAGACCTTCCCGATGCAGAGTTCAACCCAGTTGTACTGGAGCATACATTGTCTACCGCAGAGATTCACGATGCCATCGTGATGGCCATCAAAGATTATTTTAAAAAAATGGGTTTTACCAAAGCGATCCTGGGCAGCAGCGGCGGGATCGATAGCGCCGTAACACTGGTATTAGCCTGCCGGGCGCTCGGAAAGGAAAATGTAAGAGCTGTATTGATGCCTTCGCAATATTCCACCGGGCATTCCGTCTCCGATGCGGAAGCGCTGAGCAATAAGCTGGGAAATCCTTATGATATCGTACCCATTAAAAATATATATGAAAGTTTCCTGGCGGAATTAAAACCGATCTATAAGGATCTTCCGTTCAGCGTCGCGGAGGAAAATATACAGGCAAGGACCAGGGGCAACCTGCTGATGGCGATCGCCAATAAGTTTGGTTATATACTTCTGAATACATCTAATAAAAGTGAACTGGCAACCGGCTATGGAACCCTTTACGGAGATATGGCCGGGGGATTGGGTGTGCTGGGAGATTGTTACAAAATGCAGGTCTATTCGCTGGCAGCATATATTAACCGCGATGAAGAAATAATTCCCGGGCATATCATCAGCAAGCCGCCTTCCGCCGAATTGAGGCCGGGTCAAAAAGACGCGGATTCTTTACCCGATTACGCGGTGCTGGATAAATTATTGTACCAGTATATTGAAAGACGGCAGGGTCCAAAAGAGCTCAAAGCACAGGGCTTTGAGCCTTTGATGGTGGATAAAGTATTAAAGATGGTTAACGTCAATGAGTATAAACGTAACCAGTTCTGTCCCATCATCCGCATTTCACCAAAAGCATTTGGGGTGGGCAGAAGGGTTCCCATCGTGGGAAAATATCTTTCCTGATCTTAATGCTGGAAGGTGATTGTGATCAGAATGATTGGGCCTACAGTAGGTGAATAGCCTATCTGGAGTACCATTTCTGTTTCTGAAACGGATACCAGGGTAAAATCATTACCAGTTCCGGGGTATAAAGGGGTTGAAACATGGATAATGGTCTCACCAGTGGCAAAATTCCAGGTAAAAGCCGTGTTCTCTGGGGGTGAGCAAACAAGGGTTCCTTCAGCAACTGTTCCACTACCCGCTGCAGTAAAAGTCAAAATGTTATCCTTCCGGCAGGCACTGAAAGGGGGATCCTGGTTGGATATGTCCGTACCATTGGCAGTAGCGCTTTTGAATTTCCAACTGCTTTGTGATACCAGCTGTGTTTTAGTCTTTGGAGCCGGATCGTTGTTTTTATCGCAGGCAGAAAAAATGAATAGACTGGCAGCAACCAGGAGCGTCAGCAAGAGGGGTTGTTTTTTCATATAAGTTGAATTTACCATACAAAATAAGTAATGTTTTAATGATTTATATGGTAGAAATACTCTAAAATGGTGCCAGACTGGGTGCGGGGATACCATATCGGCAGGCAATTTGCTAAAGGCAAGTTCGTATTTTGTGTATCTAAATAATTCCCATGTTTAAAACCGCAGAGGATATCAAGATCCTCAATGACCGCATTAGCCAGGCCGGCCAGTTTACCGATAAATTAAAGGAGGAAATTAGCCATGTAATCGTGGGCCAGGATCATATGCTGGACAGGCTGCTGATCGGATTGCTCAGTAACGGGCACGTTCTTTTGGAAGGCGTACCCGGTTTGGCCAAGACACTAGCCATAAAATCACTGGCGCAGGCCATCCACGCTAAGTTCAGCAGGATACAGTTCACACCAGACCTGTTGCCCGCCGACGTGATCGGTACCATGATCTATAACCAACAGAAAAATGAGTTCATTGTCCGCAAGGGTCCCATCTTCGCGAATTTCATCCTGGCAGATGAAATCAACAGGGCCCCTGCCAAAGTACAGAGTGCTTTACTGGAAGCTATGCAGGAAAGACAGGTAACCATCGGCGACAGTACTTATAAACTGGATGAACCTTTTCTTGTGCTTGCAACACAAAACCCACTTGAACAAGAAGGTACCTATCCTCTACCCGAAGCGCAGGTGGACCGTTTTATCATGAAAGTGATCGTAGACTACCCTAAAATGAAGGAAGAGCAACTCATCCTCCGGCAGAATATCCAGGGAGGATCCGTTACGATAAAACAGGTGGTATCTATCCAGGAGGTTACCAATGCCAAAGATCTCACCCGGCAGATCTATATGGATGAGAAAATCGAACAGTATATACTCGATATCGTATTTGCTACAAGAAGACCCGACGAGTATAAACTCGAAAAATTAAAACCACTTATTTCCTATGGCGCTTCTCCCCGGGGAAGCATCAACCTGGGGCTGGCCGCAAAAGCCCAGGCATTCCTGAACAAGCGGGGTTTTGTTATTCCTGAAGATGTACGGAGTATTTGCAAGGATGTGCTGCGGCACCGTATCGGGCTGACCTACGAAGCCGAGGCTGAGAATGTGAAAGTGGAAGATGTGATCGAAGATGTTTTGAAACAAATCAATGTCCCATAAAGACAAGTTGGTGGTTGCTGGATGATCGTTGAGCGCTAATACAGGGTTATCAATCTTTTTAATCAATAAAATTTTTATATATGGCAAACTACAAAAAACTGGATGCCTGGCAGCAATCAATTCAGCTTGTGAAAGAGATTTACCTGATTACTAAAACTTTTCCGAAGGAGGAATTGTATGCCCTCACCTCTCAGACTAAACGGGCGGCAGCTTCTGTTCCATGTAACGGCCAACGATAAGCGTTCAACTCCATGTTAACAACAGCCGAAATAATAAAGAAAGTAAGAGAGCTTGAAATCAAAAGCAAGAAACTGACCAGTGATCTTTTCACCGGCGAGTATCACAGCGCATTTAAAGGAAGGGGAATGTCCTTCAAGGAAGTAAGAGAATACGCAGCTGGAGATGATATCCGTTTTATTGACTGGAATGTTTCTGCTCGGTTCGGTCATCCTTACAGCAAGGTCTTTGAAGAGGAAAGAGAACTTACCGTCATGCTGCTGGTAGATATCAGCCTGAGTTCTTTATTTGGTACAACACATGCCAGGAAAAAAGATATTATTACCGAGATCGCCGCAGTACTGAGCTTTTCGGCCGTGAACAATGCGGATAAGATCGGTGTCATATTTTACAGCGATGTGGTAGAAGCCTATATCCCCCCGAGAAAAGGCAAACAGCATGCTTTGTATATCGTCCGGGAGTTGCTGAGCAAAGAGCCGAAGGGAAAGGGTACCGCCGTAAGCAAGGCGTTGCGCTATTTCAATAACTCCACCAAGCAAAAAAGCATTGCCTTTATCCTGAGCGATTTCCTGGATGCGAATTATGAAGATGCCCTCCGCATCGCGGCAAAAAAACATGATATCATCGGCATCAAGCTCTACGATAGAATGGACCAGCACCTGCCCGACGCGGGTCTCCTGCAGGTAGAGGATGCGGAAACAGGCAAGACCAGGTGGGTGGATAGCAGTAATAATTTTGTCCGCTACAGTTATGAACAGGAATTTTTCAGGGTGACCGCTTACAGCACCCAGGTATTTAAGAAAGCAGGCTGCGACCTGCTGCATGTAAAGACAGGCGAGGACTATGTGAGGATATTACAACGCTTCTTTCTCAGCCGCAACAGATGATAAAAATGATCTTTTCCAGGACAATATTTTTCCTGCTTTTTTTTCTTGCTTCCACCGGGGCCATAGCCCAGGAAGCTGCTACTATAAAATCATCGGTAGATAAGAACAGGATATTATTGGGGGAACCATTTCAACTGACGATTGAAGTATCTTATCCCGTGGGAACTGCAAATTTATTTACAGGTATCGATTCGATCCCTCATTTTGAATCGCTGGATACGCCAGTGGTAGATTCCGGCAGTTCCGGCAGTACCACTACCATTAAGAGCATATACACTATCACCAGCTTTGATTCCGGTCACTGGGTGATCCCTGCTTTTATTTTTTCAAAGACTGTAAAAACAGATACGATCCCTATTGATGTAGTCTTTTCTGAATTCGATCCGAAACAACCCTATCATGATATAAAAGATATTCTTGAAGTTGAACCAGCAAAGAAGAAGCAATGGTGGTGGTATGCTGCCGGCGGATTATTGTTGCTCGCATTATTACTCATCTGGTTATTGCGAAAGAAAAAGAAACCAGTTGTTCCAAAACTGTCAGTGGTGATTGATCCTTTTGAGGATGCCCTACAGCAGCTTGTACAGCTGGAAAAAGAGAAGCCAGCCGCCAAGATCTACCATACACGGTTGGGCGAAATATTCAGGTTATACGTGTACAGGAAAAAGGGAATTCTTTCCCTGCAGAAAACTACGGACGATCTCATCCTGCAAATACAAAACCTGGGTTTGAACAAGGAGGAATACCAGCGAATTTCACAAGCGCTCCGTTTAGGCGATTTTGTAAAATTTGCAAAATACATTCCTTCACAAGAAGATGACAAAGCCGCATTGGAAACGGTGCGAAGATCTATTGAAGAAATACAGCGGATATCAAAAGAAGAAATACAAAGAACAAGCTGATGCTTTATAACTGGATAAAAAATATTGATTTTGCTTTCCCGGCTGCATTCGCTTTGTTTACATTCCTGCCATTACTTGCGTGGTGGTATATAAAAAAAGAAGGAAAACAAAAAGCCACTATCAAGGTATCTTCCGTACATGCGTTCACTATTTCTACCTGGAAGAACAGGTTCCGTCACCTGCCCTTTATACTAAGATTACTGGCCCTTGCCTGCCTGATAGCCGCTCTTGCCCGTCCGCAGAAAAGAAATGAAGAGCAACGCACGGAAGGTGAGGGCATTGATATCGTTCTTTGCATGGATGTCAGCGGTAGCATGGGATCGCGGGATATTCTTCCATCGCGGATGGAAGTTGCCAAAGAAGTGGCAGAGGAATTTGTCCGCAGCCGCCCGGTAGACCGTATTGGCCTGGTGATCTTTTCCGGGGAAAGCTTTACCCAATGTCCTATTACAGGTGATAGGAATACGTTGATCACGCAGATACAAACCCTTGAAAGCCGCAAATACCTCAAGGATGGAACGGTGATCGGTGAGGGACTGGCTACCGCCGTCGACAGGCTATCCCAAAGTGATTCAAAAAGCAAAGTCATCATTCTTATCACGGATGGCAAAGAGGATGCCCCGGATACAAGACTGATCGATCCGCTAACCGCACTGGAGATCGCCAAATCAAAAAAAGTAAAAGTATATACCATTGGGATGGGAGCGATGCCTTCCACGATTGTAGAGATCACGGGTGCAAAGACCGGTCCGCGGAATCCAAATATTGACTTTATTGACGAAGGGTTACTGAAGAAGATCGCCAATGAGACGGGCGGGCAGTATTTCAGGGCAAGGGACAAGGAAGGCTTGCAGAATACCTACAAAGAGATCAACCAGCTGGAAAGGTCTACCATGGAGGTCACAACCTTTAAGCGATACGAAGAGCGCTTCCTGCCTTTTGTACTGGCCGCACTTGGCTTGCTCCTCCTGGAACTGTTGTTGAGATATACTTTATTCAGGAAATTCCCCTGAGCTGGTAATGTCCGGATTAGTTTTTACCACAGGCTACACTGTTTAAGGCACTGATTTCAACGTGAAATCTGTGGTTAAGCCTAGTGACATTTCAAAGTCAGCCACTACATTAAACGAGATCATTCTTCCATTCCTTTTCATTCCTGTAAATTAGCGGTGGATGAAAGCTATTGTATATAAATCAACAGGGAGCTGGTACATTGTAAAAGATGGAACCGGTAAATTTCACAACGCCCGTATAAAAGGAGTGCTGAAGATCGATGATATCACTTCCACCAACCCTGTCGCAGTAGGGGATGAAGTGCAGATCGATATCGAGAATGAATTGGAGAATACGGCCATGATCACCGCGATCAATGACCGGCACAATTATATCAACCGGCAATCACCCCGTAACAAACACCAGCACCATATTGTTGCGTCGAATCTCCACCAGGCCATGTTGGTGGCCACCTTAAAAGAACCGAAGACCTCTCAGGGATTTATCGACCGTTTCCTGGTGGCTTCGGAAATGTACCATGTGGTGCCTTTTATTGCCTTCAATAAATCGGACCTGTACAAGAACAAGGAAATCTTGAAATACGAGCAATGGAAAGAAATGTACGAGGCGATCGGGTACAGGGTCTTCCTGGTAAGCGCAGAAAAAAAAGAAGGGATGGAGGCGGTGCTGGCGCAGCTGAAAAATAAGACGACACTGATCAGCGGTCACAGCGGAGTGGGCAAATCATCCCTACTGAATGTGATATTCCCGGAAATGAATCTAAAAACACAGGATGTCAGCGGCTGGAGCGGTAAGGGTCAGCATACCACCACATTTGCCGAGATGTATGATCTGCCCGAAGGAGGAAGGATCATTGATACCCCGGGTATGCGGGAGTTTGGACTGGTAGATATCTCCAAGCAGGAAGTGTCCCATTATTTCCCGGAAATGCGCAACCGCTTAAACGATTGCCAGTTCAACAATTGCCTGCATTATAATGAACCGGGTTGCGCTATCAAAGAAGCAGTTAACGAAGGGGTAATTCACGAGGACAGGTATATCAGCTACCTGGGGATAATGGAGAGTATTGAAGAGAAGAGTTACTGAATCAGGCGATATTCCGGCGGCCTTCATTAAAGAGTTTGCTCTCCAGAACACCTGCCAGTTCGATCACGGCTTTATTATCCTTGCTTAACGCATCCCTTGTCTTGGTCGGGAAAATGGAAATGCCGTTGTAGATACTGTAGTGAAGTGTGAGACTATGACCTTTAAAACGAAATTCCCAGTCGATGGCGTCGAAATCATCTTCCTTGTGGGAAAAGTTGACGTTGAAATCATTGCTGAGGATGTCGGCCACGTGGTAGAACTGTTTCAACCCGCCGTCATCGGAAATAACGGCTTCGGTACAGCCAAAGGTGGTTCGTAGGGTGAGGCTCATAGTTCGGGTTTTTTGATTTATTCATAAGACTGGATTCAAAGGTGGTTAGCTGCACAGGATGAAAATTAACTCCGGAACTTCTTTGCCTTTTTAACAGACTTGGTTGCTTCGGGGTCGCCGCTGAGTATTTTTTCAGCGCCAACATTCTTACCATTGCTGGGACAGCCGGTTTTGCGTTTGAACATACTGCTCAGTTTACCGCAGGAAGAAACTGCCACGACCAGGCTTAATGAGATGGCAAGAAATCGGAGGTTTTTCATTGTTTACAGCTTACTTGAATAACGAATTTAATATTAAATAATTGTTTATTCTATAGGAAAGATACGCCTGTCCTTACTCCTTGTCCCTGAACCAGTCAGCATACCTTACATAGTTATCGGCGATCCGGCCGATCTCCCCTCCGATCATTTCGGGCGGGATATCCTTTACTTTCCTGGCAGGCACCCCGGCATAAATACTTCTCTCCTCGCAGACCGTATCCTCAAGCACAACAGCCCCGGCGGCAATAATGGTATTGCTGTGCACGACCACTTTATCCATTACGATCGCTCCCATACCTATCAGGACATTATCATGCAGGGTGCAGCCATGCACGATCGCGTTATGACCGATGGATACGTTATTTCCAATTGTTGTGCCGCATTTCTGGAAAGTGCAATGGATACAGGCGCCGTCCTGGATATTCACCTTGTTCCCGATCCGGATGAAATTGACATCGCCGCGGACAACGGTATTAAACCAGAAACTGCAATCATCACCGGCGATTACATCACCTATGATCGTTGCGTTCGGGGCGATAAAACAGTTGTTTCCCCAACGGGGATGTTTATTTTCTACGGGGAGTATTACGGGCATATGCTGGTTGTTGGTTGCTGGTCTCCGGTCTCCGGTCTCCGGTCTCCGGTCTCCGGTCTTCCGGATTGCAAATTAGATATTTTCCTTGCGGCTTTGCGACCCCTTTGCGTTCTTTGTGCTAAATATATTTCTTGAACCAACGGGAACTTTTTTTTCGTCATTTGGCACAAACTTCTCCAGCACCGATCGCATTGGAGATTGTAAAGGCAGAAGGCTGTGTGCTATTTGATGCGGACGGGAAAGAATATCTCGACCTGATCGGGGGGATCAGTGTGGCCAATACAGGTCACCGGCATCCAAAAGTGATCGCGGCCATCCAAAAGCAACTCGAAGCTTACCTGCACTTGATGGTCTATGGGGAGTTCATCGAATCGCCGCAAGTGCAATACGCGAAACTGCTGGCGGCGCATTTACCAGAACCACTCCAATCTGTTTATTTTACCAATTCTGGAGCAGAAGCGGTGGAAGGAGCAATGAAACTGGCGAAACGGGTGACTGGAAGAACAAGGATCATTTCTTTTAATAATTCTTACCATGGCAGTACACAAGGAGCGTTAAGTGTGATCGGGGATGAGTACTGGAGAAATGCTTTCCGACCTTTGTTGCCGGATATATTTCACCTGGAATATAATTCATTTGATTCGGTGGAAGAAGTAACTGCCGCGACTGCCTGTGTGATCCTGGAAACCGTGCAAGCCGAAGCAGGGATCATCATTCCTGCAAAAGAATGGATACAAGCATTACAGAAAAAATGCAAGGAGACAGGGACATTGCTGATCCTCGACGAGATACAGGCCGGGTTTGGCCGCACCGGCAAATTATGGGGGTTTGAGCATTTTGATATTGTCCCGGATATCCTGCTCCTGGGAAAAGCATTGGGCGGGGGAATGCCATTGGGCGCTTTCGTGGCATCCAAAGAACTGATGGATTCATTCATGGACAATCCTGTTCTTGGTCATATCACCACTTTCGGAGGTCATCCGGTTAGCTGCGCGGCAGGTATGGCAGCCATGCAGGCATTGCTGGACGAAGGATGGTTAGAAGAGGTAAACAAAAAAGAAGAATTATTCTGTTCCCTCCTGCAACACCAGGGAATAAAAAATATACGGTCATTTGGTTTGTGGATGGCGGTGGAGTTTGATTCTTTTGAAACCAATAAAAAGATCATCGACGCCTGCATTAAAGCGGGCTTGCTGACAGATTGGTTTTTGTTTGCCCCGGAATGTTTGCGTATTTCTCCGCCGCTGAACATATCTGCCCGGCAGATCAAAAAAGCGGCTGATATTATCCTTGAATCGTTGTAAGCTTCCATGTTATATGTCCACAGCCATGAAATAAAGGGTTGTAATTCAACTTACTCAGCTGGAAAAGCTGTGGAAAGTTTTTTTTGCAGGCCATATTCTTAGTTGGTTTTTTTAGTTATTTTTCCGAATAATTTAAACCAAAACAACCAGTTATGAAAAAATTCTTACTTCTTATCACGGCAGTTTCCATGCTGACCGCTTCTTTCGCAACGGCGAGTACAAGCCGCCCCCCGCTCAAAGCTTCTGAAATATTTGTACCGGTTGGCAAAACAGGTGCAAAGATCTCTTTACTAGAGCTATCGGAATTGAGTGTAAAGCAATTGGAGCTATTGACAGACCGTAAGCTGAGTCTTTTTGACAAAGTTAATTTCAGGATCGCGCAGAAGAAATTAAGAGACAATATTGATCGCGATGGTACGATCAATACAAAAAAACTTGAAAAAGTAATGAGCAGAAAAGGCGGCGAGACCGGTTTCCATCTCGGCGGCTTCGCACTTGGATTTTTTCTTGGTGTTATCGGGGTATTGATCGCTTACCTGCTGAATGATGACTATAAGCGCAACCGCGTTAAATGGTCATGGATCGGTTTTGGTATCGCCCTGATCCTGAACATTATCCTGATCATCGCAGTATTCAATAACGTAAATGATTATTAAACTAATTGCTTTTAGTAGAAAAAGCCAACTTCAATGAGTTGGCTTTTTTAATATCATTTATTTTTTCTGAACTTTGTTTATCAAAACATCTCATGAAAAAAATCGAAACATGAAACTGTAATGCCAAAGTAAAAACGCAGGCTACTCTTCAACCTCTACAATCACTTCTACTTCCACGGCAATACCCATTGGCAGGGAGTTCATGCCTACAGCAGAACGGGCATGTTTTCCTTTTTCTCCAAAAATTTCCACCATCAGGTCACTGTATCCGTTGATAACTTTTGGCTGGTCCTTAAAATTATCGGTGCAGTTGACCATCCCAAGCACTTTCACTATTCTTTTCACTTTATTCAAAGAACCCAACTCCATTTTTAAAACAGAGAGATGATTGATGGCCACTAACCTGGCTGCTTCATATCCCTGTTCAATACTGAGATCTTTACCTACTTTACCGGTAATATTCATTCCGTCGGATTTAGTCGGACCTTTCCCCGCCAGGTAAAGAAGATTGCCCACTCTTACCACATTGACATAATTGGCAATCGGTTTGGAAGGAGTGATTAATACAATTCCTTTTTCCTTCAGTCTAGTTTCTGCATCCTGTGCAAAAGAAACAAGGCTTAGTAAACAAATAAAAGGAATAAGAAAGAATGACTTTTTCATTTTACAATAGTTTAAACAGGTAAGCGGCCAGTAAGGCCCCTGCAATTGGCCCTACCACAGGTATCCAGCTATAACCCCAATCACTGTCTCTTTTTCCTTTTATGGGTAAAATAAAATGAGCGATCCTTGGACCGAGATCCCTCGCCGGGTTGATCGCATAACCCGTTGGACCACCCAATGACAAACCAATTGCCAGTACCAATAAGCCGACCGGCAAAGCGCCTAACTGTCCTGTATTACTTGCAGGCCTGGATAATAAGGAAGCGCCAAGTACAAGTACAAATGTGCCGATGATCTCTGATAAAAGATTCCAGGTATTATTCCTGATCGCAGGAGATGTGCAGAACACAGCCAGTTTTGAACTAGCATCAGTTGTTTCATCAAAATGTTGTTTATAAACGATGAAGACAAGGAGGGATGCAGCGATTGCTCCGGCAAACTGCCCGGCAATTAAGGGAAGGATAAAACTGCTGTCAAGACCGGAAACCACTGCCATAGCGATACTGACTGCAGGGTTCAGGTGACCGGGTCCGCCTAATGCCAGGGAAGCAGACACTCCCATATATACCGCCATGCCCCAGCCGAAAGTGATGACGATCCAGCCACTATTATTCCCTTTTGTTTTGGCAAGTACAACATTGGCCACAACGCCTGCCCCGAAAATGATGAGGATGGAAGTTCCGATGAATTCGGCCAAAAAGAAATTTAAGGGGGTTGGTACTATTACTTCCATAAACAGGGTTTAAAAATTAATGAGGCAAGTAGTTTTCGGCTAGCTTATTAAAGTTAGTTATTTGTTCAGTTGCCCAGTTGTCATTTTTACCCAATTCTTTTGCCATGAGGCCAGCAACAAGCGGCGCTTTGTTCAGCGCGATTTTTGCATCCAGCAGCAATTGCCTTGTGCGCCGGGATAAAAAATCTTCAATGGTCATGCACAGTTCTTCTTCAACAGATCTCTTAATGAGCTCCACCAGCTCAACGTGGTTTAAATGGGTTATCTCAACCAGTGGACTACTACTATATTCAGTCGTCAGGCTTAATTCCCTGGTGGAACAAGGTTTTGCAGTAAGTCCATTTTTTTCGATCGCGATATCTATCACATCTTCGGCCATCCTGCGGTAGGTCGTCCATTTTCCTCCTGTAATTGTTATCAGCCCCGAGTCTGCTACGTTTATTAAATGATCCCTTGATAAAGCAGCAGTGTTTTTACTTTTTGCTTTGACCAATGGTCGCAGACCGGCAAACATACTTTTTACATCATCGAGGCCAGGATCTTTGGAGAGGTAACGGCCGATATGTTTTAAAATGAATTCGATCTCCAGTTGTTGGGGAACGGGTTCTTCAGAAATTTTATCAACGGCTGTATCGGTTGTTCCCAATACAATTTTATTGTGCCAGGGAACGGCAAATAATACCCTTCCATCATCGGTTCTGGGGATCATAATCGCCGTGTCGCCGGGAAGAAATGACCGGTCAACTACCAAATGAATGCCCTGGCTGGGACTGATGATGTTCTTATGTTTTGCATCATCCATTTTCATAATGGAATCAGTAAAGACACCCGTTGCATTGATCACGACTTTACTTTTCACTTCGTATTCCATGCTGGTAAATGCATCCTTCACCCAAACACCACAAACCTGCTGGTTCATTTTCAATAATCCTGCAACAGGAAAATAATTCAGGATCACTGCACCTTGCCGGGCGGCAGTTTGCGCAATACTGATCGCCAGTCTTGCATCATCAAACTGGCCGTCGTGGTACATTACACCGCCTTTTAACCCGGTTGGATCAAGCGTAGGAGCCAGTTTCAGCGTTTCTTCCTTTGATAAGAACTGGGAAGGACCCAGCCCCAGTTTACCTGCCATTTTATCGTAGATCTTGAGGCCGATCCCATAAAAAGGTTTTTCCCACCACTTATAATTCGGGACAACGAATTGCTGGTTGTGCACCAGATGAGGTGCATTTTTCAATAGCAGGCCTCTTTCTTTCAGTGCCTCCATCACAAGTTTGATATTTCCCTGCTGAAGATATCGTACGCCACCATGCACCAGTTTGGTACTCCGGGAAGAAGTGCCTTTGGCAAGATCATGCTGTTCAAATAAGATCGTGCGAAGACCTCTTGAAGCGGCATCAAGTGCAGTACCCAGTCCCGTTGCGCCACCGCCGATGATACAAACGTCCCAATCAGCGTTGGAATCAAGCTGTTGTATCATTTGGTTGCGGTTCAAATCAGATCCTTAAAAAATAAATATTCAATTATCAATCTTCACTATTCAATCTTCAATCTTCAATTCATTTGTCATCTGCCCAGGCTATAGAAGCTTTTACTGCACGCTGCCATCCATTCACGAGTTCATTTCGTTGTCCCTCTTCCATTGCTGGGGAAAATGATCTGTCTACCTGCCATTGTTCCTGGATATCCTCGATATTTTTCCAGTACCCAACGGCCAACCCGGCGAGGTAAGCGGCACCCAGCGCAGTTGTTTCGGTCACTTTGGGACGAACTACCCTGGTGTCTAACAGGTCACTTTGGAACTGCATCAGCTGGTTGTTCACCGTAGCGCCGCCATCAACACGCAGTTCCCTGATCCGTATACCGGCATCGGCTTCCATGGCTTTTAATACATCATAGGTTTGATAGGCGATACTGTCAAGGGCAGCCCTCGCGATATGAGCGTCACTGCTACCTCTTGTTAAGCCAAAAATAGTTCCCCGGGCATATTGGTTCCAGTGCGGTGCGCCAAGGCCCGCAAATGCTGGAACAATATATACACCATCTGTATCGGCGGCTTTGGATGCCAGTTCTTCTACTTCCGCAGAACTCCGGATGATCTTTAATTCATCTCTTAACCATTGCACTACAGCACCGGCGATAAACACACTTCCTTCTAACGCATAATGGGTCTTGCCATCTATCTGCCAGGCAACGGTCGTCAGTAAATTATTTTTTGAGCTGATGGCTTTCTCTCCTGTATTCATAAGCATAAAACAACCTGTGCCGTAGGTGTTCTTTACCATCCCGGGCTGGGTGCAAAGCTGGCCGAATAAAGCGGCTTGCTGGTCTCCGGCTATCCCGGCGATCGGCACTCTTGAGTCAGGAACAATATTTCCTGTCACGCCATATATCTTACTGCTGGATTTTACTTCCGGTAATACAGCTGCGGGGATATTGAACAGTTTCAGCAATTCGCCATCCCATTGCAATGTATGGATATTGAAGAGCATAGTCCGTGATGCATTGGATACATCAGTGACATGTACTTCACCATTGGTGAGTTTCCAGGTGAGCCATGTATCGATGGTGCCAAAAGCCAGGTCACCATTTTCGGCTTTGGCCCTCGCTCCCGGAACATTATCCAGTATCCATTTGAGTTTTGTCGCCGAGAAATACGCATCGATGATCAATCCTGTTTTTTCCTGGATGCTTGCAGATAGTTTGGCCGCTTTCAATTCATCACAATAAGCGGCTGTCCGCCTGTCCTGCCATACAATGGCGTTATAAACAGGTTTTCCTGTACTGCGTTCCCATACCACGGTGGTTTCCCGCTGGTTGGTGATCCCGATCCCTGCTACCTGTTTCATGGTGATATGGGCTTTGGCGATCGCTTCAGCCATAGTACCAAACTGGGTGCTCCAGATCTCGTTGGCATCGTGTTCCACCCAGCCCGCTTGCGGGAATAGCTGTTTGAATTCCTTTTGGGCTGAGCTGATAATGTTTCCCTGTTTGTCGAACAACATGCTGCGACTGCTGGTAGTACCCTGGTCGAGAGCGAGAATATAATGTGAAGGCATAGAATCTTATTTAATCGAAGGAAGTTAACGAAAAGTTTTAAGGCGGTAGAATAGATGTTCCTTAGAATGCGACGCGGAAGCTTCCAAAAATACCAAAGGATTTATCTCCTTCTTTTGGTATCGTGGAAGGGAGCACTCGCCAGACAAAATCGATACGGAACACGCGTAAGATATTATCAATACCTGTTCCGAGTTCGAGGTAGGTATTGCCATCGAGGGATTGGAAGCCATGCCCCTGTTTGAAATTTAGTGCCTTATTGGCCGGTGTCAGGCTGCCCCAGAGTGTTTTGGCCGTCCAGAACTGGCGAAACCTGAGTTTGGGAAACAAACGGAAGATACCGTTGCCGATATTATGTTCCACATTGATGCCGGCATACTGGTCATGAATAAACTCCCAGCGGTTCATCATATTGAAGGCATACTTATTATAATAATACAATTCATTTCCCGGTGCTATATCCAGCAGGGGATAAGGCAGTGTGCCAAATGTTTTTCCCCCAAAAACAAACCAGGAGATATTTCCTAATGGGGGTATTTTAAAATAATCGGATGCACTTGCGGAGAGTTTTGTGTAACTGTAGCTGCTGTTGAAAACACCCGCAAAACCATGACTGATATTGATCTCACCGATGGGGTAGATACTTCCGAGGCTGCTTCTGTAAAAATTACTTTCTAAAAAACGCTCCAGGTAAGCAAAGCGGAGACGTAGTGAAACTTCAAAATTGGTAAAGGGTTTACCACTCCCTGTCACCGGGAATGAATCTACCGGCAACAAATTCCGCAGCGGGAGGGTTGTTTTATGGGTAACGGCAACGAGGTTTGACATCCAGGGAAAAGTCTCGTTAAAGAACTCGAACCTTTTCTCGTTCACTTTGATATTTTTTACAGGCACATTCTTTTTCCGGATCGCCAGGGCAAAAATATTGTCCGATGTTACCTCGCCATAGTAGTTCTGACCAAAATCCAGATCATTCGTATACGAAGTATAGAGATACATCCGGGGCGACTTTTTAGGGAGGTAGAAGATCTCGGCCATGCCTTTTAATTTCTGATCTCCAAAGCCATAAGCGAGATAAGTATGGAAACGAATCTTTTTATCGAAATGTTTGTTGGTCCCAACATCAAAGCGGACACGGAAACCTTCCCAACCATTGGAAGTCACCCAGTTCATCCAGGGACCGATCTGGTAATTGCCGATGTCAAGGTAACCGGTCCCGATAAAAGCCATCGTTCGCGTGAATCGCTGGAAAACAGGGGCATTGGTCAATGTATCGATCATTTTAATAATGCCAGCTTCCGTTTTGCTGAGTGGCTCGTGCCGGGCAGTTGTCCAAAACTCCCTTGGTTTCTCATTGGCATGGGGCAGGGTAATGATCTCTTCCATGATCTTGTTCTTATCGAGTTCACGGGTAACAGAACTGTCATTGATGATCACGTTTCGATAGGTGGTCGTTTTGCGCCCGATAAAACCGGGTCGCTCTTTACCAGCCGGGGATACATCTGCAACAAATTTATCTTTTGAGAGAAACCAAGTGGAATCGTTTACGAGGCTATATTCCTGTATCAGGCTCAGCGTTTCCAAAAAATTCACATTGGCATCCTTGCCCAGGCGGAGGTTCATTTTCTGGATCGCAAAAGTACCCACATGCACCCAGCAATCTCCTTCAAAGGTATCGCCACCTTTACGTCGGGGTGTAAAAACAAGGTGAAAATAACGCTGGTTGTTAATTAACTGTGTGTCCACTACGCGGTAATTGTAGTAATAGTCACCGTTATCACTGATGGGGCTGACAAATTGCTTGTCAAATACGGGAATGAAATTATTGTACACATTTACGACCTGGTCCATACCCCCCAGCATTTTCAACATACTTTCATTCTTTACACCATTGGGATTGGCAGCTTTTATGATCTCCCTTCGCTTTTTTGGATTTTTCTGGTAATAGTAGTCGGATAGGGCTTCGGTCATGTAAGTGGGCAGGTACCTTAGGCCCTCAGCGGTATCAATATTCTGGTTGATCAGGTCACTGATGGATTTAAGTGGTTTGAACTTCCCGAATTTCTCAAAATTGATATTCTTGAGATCCAGTTCGAGCTTATTATACAATTCATAAGAAAAATTCTGGAAGCGGTAGCGGTCATTCTCCGGTTTATGTTGCACGATCTTCCGCCAGACGAGTAAGCCCTTGTTCACTTTTACTTTTAACTGGGCGCCTTCGTTAAAAGTCCCTCTTTCCATATTAATGGTGACCTGTATGGAATCTTTTCTCCTGTTGACCAGGAAACGAAAAGGCTGGTAGCCTACACAGGTGATTTCAAGCGTATCAGACGGCCAGTTAGTCAGGTAGAAAGTGAAACTGCCGGAAGAATCGCTCAGTTTCCCGACCGTTGAGTTCTTAAAACTAACCGAGGCAAAGGGAATCCTTTCTTCGCTATGTGAATCCTGTACGATCCCGCTGAGGATCTTTGTTTGCCCTGAAACGGGAACAAACGTTGCCAGTAAAGCGATCAGCGATAAATAAAAAAACTTGTATGGTAACGGAGCTGGCATGAGCCTATAAAAGTACAGCAGAAGAAGGATTTAATACGATAATTTAACTTTAAAGAGAACAACCCAAAACCTCCCTTAAACTTTACAATTGCTATGCACAACTTGAAAGTTGACAGGAAAACGTCCTAAGCGTTGAAAGAGTAAGGAGAAAAATCCTCTTAGACTAAGCAAAAAAATCCCCGGATCTACCGGGGATTCACATTATATAAAGGTCTTTGTTTTAAAAATCAAGTCCCATCGCAAAATACCACATCGGTTTGCCACGGAAAACTCCGCTCATATCCCAGGCAGCATCTACACGAAGAAAATAACCCAATACCGTACTTCTTGCACCAAAACCATACCCACCGGCAAAAGGCCCGATACCACCGGCTCTTACTTTTACCAGTACAGGAGGTGCCCCGTATACTACACTGGGTCTTTCCAGTTTATCAAACCGCCCGTTCCAGGCTGTACCGAGATCAAAGAACTGGATGACCTGGAAATTACGGAGAAAGGCATTGTTGATTGGTTTATTGAAGAAAGAAGTGAACACCGGCGCCCTTACTTCACTGTTGATGACCACCGCATTGTTGCCATTGGCTACATTCTGTTTGAACCCGCGCATATTCACCGCCAATGACTGGAATGCATAGTTGGCATCGGGATCAGGTCTGTTCTCGTTATTAAATTTGGGGAACAGCCAGTTGTCAACTCCGCCTAAATAATAAATGAATTTTTCACTGCCCCAGGAGAAATCACCTGCTGTACGAACTGCCCAGATTACATTGCGGTAGATCGGGAGATAGTGTCTTGCATCAAAACCGACATTTATCGTATGCGGACGTTTGGTTCCTGCCGGAACTGATTTACTGGTGCTGATGCGGGTATTATAATCAACATAAGCTTTCCAGCGTAAACCGTTCCAGATATTCATGGCAGGGCTGATTGCATCATCATGCACATATTCGATATGCGCCAGGCCATAAGCAATCTTCTGGTCGGGTGCGGTCAATGAACCCGCGGTGAAGTCCTGCGCAAGGATCACGTATTTATCTCTCCGGTAAGCGATATTGGCACGGACACTTTTTACCCGGTTAAAAGGATAAGTGATCGTGGCCTGGTAGAGATTCGTCACCTGTTTGGCAAAGAATTTAGAGGTATCGAACAGCGGCGGGTCTTTAACTACATTCCGGTAATAAGTTATACCATAATCGATCCTTTTCTTCAAGAACTGGCTGGTCAATACATATTCGTTATTGTTCAGGTTGGGGCTTATCCGGAAACCACCTGCGAATTTCCAATCTTCAAACAAATCGGAAGTTCCGACACGAATGATACCGTTGAAAGGATTGCCGTTACTCAGGTTGATGGGTCCATTGCCTCCCTGGTAGGGTTGGTAACGTGTTACCAAAACATTATTATTAAAGCCACTGACGAGGTAATCATTAAAAAACTTGGGCGGCCTGTATTCATAGACCTTTGCTTTTTTTAAGGGCGATTCCTTCACGATCTCTTCCGATTTCACCACATCGCCCAGTTTTGTCTTTGCGCTGTCGGCTTTTTCTTCTTCAAAGCCTGTATTAAAGAAGTCATTTTGCTTTTTAGTAAGCGTATCTGTTTTGGGTTGGAAACCTGATTCCTTCCGGGCCGCTTTCTTTTCTTCCTCGATCAGTTTTTTCACATACTCTGTTGGCCTGGCATTAATATTCCTGCGGCGCAGGGTGTTCTCATCGATCCGGAGCCGGTATAATAATTTGATATCTCCCAGTTTCACCACTTCACTTACCTGCTGGTTGTCCCCGGCCGTTCTTGTTTCCAGCATGCTGCTCTGGTAATTGGTCAATGGGAATACATAGGAAGAATCGTTGGTAATTGAAACAAAGCCAACCGAGTCAATATCCGTCTTACCCCATTCTTTTAATAAACTGTCCACTTCTTTTTTCGGGGGGTTGCGGAGCATTTCATCACCTATGAAAACGAGAGTATCCAGCCCGGCTCTTTCGGTGGTAAAGAAACCGGCATAGCGGTTATTCACACCATTCTCGTCACTGATAAAGGTGAAATGCGATTGATTGTACTGGGAAGGAAAACGGGCATTGCCAAATTTCAGATCGGTCAGCTTTGATAGCTGTTTGACATCCGATTTATTCCAGTTGTCAACGAGGTAAATATTAAAACGTTTGCCAGGTAATGAATCATCTCCAGTGGCAGCGGTGGCCGTGGGGCGATTGCTTGAATAAAGAATGCCGGTCTTGTTCGGGAACGCAACAAAAGATGGATCCAGGTCATCATACACATCATTGGTCACCTGTTCGATCGTTTGTTTGTCGATCCGGTAAACGAAGATATCAGTCTGCCCGCTTCTTACGGCGCTCATCACCAGGGTATTGTTGTCCAGCATATATTTCATGTCCTGCACCTGGTCAAATTTGTCGATCTCGTGCTGCCAGAGTTTGTTGCGGTTCACCAGGTCATACACAAAGAATTTTGTTTTGCCTTCATCGTTATAAAGCACGGCAAGACGTGTTCCTTTGCCATCCCAGGCGAGTATCGGGTAGTTGGGATGTTTTTCTTCTTCGCGGGAGCGTACACCCAGTTTCAGCAATACTTTTTTGTTCACAAAGTTTTCCATCAGCACCACCTGGTAGCGGCCCTGTTTGAATTCCACGACAGCGTAAGTAAAGCTCCGGGGTAGCGGGTTGGCGTTGAAGCGGATAAAATCTTTTTTCCCGATCTCCTCGCTGACCGAAAGCTGGCCCTTGGGAGAATTGCGGCGGCCGCGCAGGTCCTTAAAATATTGCTGCGGCACTTCCGTCATAAAATCCTGCAGGATCACTTTGAATTTCTTCTTGGCAATCTTTTGCGAAGCATTGTTCAGGTTGCGGTAGATACGGGCGAGGTATAAAAAATAAGTTGTTTTGCTTTTCCCGTATTTGTCGGCGATATATTTCCAGAAAGCATGACCGGCCAGTAAAGGTTTATCAAAAGCGAACTGGTAAAAATTATTGTAACTGCTATTGAGCAATACAGAGCGGAGATCGTCATCCAGCGAAGTGCTCCAGTTCTCGGCGGCATAGGCGATATAGCCATCAGACAGCCATTTAGGAATATCCAGCAAGGCCTGGTTGGCAGCGAACTCACCGAGATCGTCGCCGAACAAAACATTATCCACGAGTACCTTTGAAAGTCCCTGGCGGATCTGTCGACGGAGGTTATCGTGGTTGCCATCGAAATAAACGATCATCTTATTGTTCACCAGCTTGGTGACACCTCCCGTATTCTGCCAGTCGATACCCAGCCCGATATTGGACTGTTGCATTTCATCGTAATTATTGTAGACAACGATATTGATGCGACGTTGTAATCCATATTCCACGAATTCTTCAATGCCTGGTAATTCCAATTCGGCTAACTGGGCCACGTATTTTCCCAAACCAAGACCGTCCTGGCTGAAATAAGTATTGAAATTTTCTGTCTGGTAATATTTCCACTTGAATTTCTGGTATTGAACCCGGTTTTTCCCAAATTCGACCGTATTCACTTGTGCCTTAGTTTCCACGAAGTACAGAACGGAAAGACAGGCAAGCAGGCTAAAAACTTTCTTCATAAATTCTTTTACTGTTTCTTGAAATGATTAGTCATTCTTTTTAGCAGCCAGTAATAGCAATTTAGGTCGGCAGTGTCAAGAGAGGCTATCTTTACTGCCGGAAACCGTCCAGGCTTTAAAAGTACGAAAAAACCATCCATGTTAGCTGTTAAGTCATTCACTTTTAATCCCGTTGAGGAGAACTCCTATGTTTTGTTTAACGAACAGGGGCAGTGCTGCATTATTGATCCGGGCTGTTATTTTCAAGGGGAAAAGGACAGATTAAAAACGGGTATAGAAGAGACAGGCCTGAGCCCCGTTTTGCTGCTTAACACCCATTGCCATTTGGACCATGTTTTTGGCAACCGATTCGTTCACGAGACCTGGGGTCTGCCGCTGCACCTGCACGAAAAGGAGAAACCGGTGCTGGATTTCGCTCCCCAGTCGGGCCGGCAATGGCAACTGCCTTTCGACAACTACGAAGGCCCTTTGGTTTACTTGAAGGAGGGAAATAATATAAAGATCGGTGAGGACGAACTGGAGATCCGGTTTACCCCGGGGCATTCACCCGGAAGTGTCTCTTTTTACCATGAAGCTGGGGGTTTTATCATCGGGGGTGATGTGCTGTTCAATGGCAGCATTGGTCGTACGGATCTGCCAGGCGGAGATTTTGATACCCTGGTCAACAGCATCCAGACCCAGTTCTTTACTTTGCCGGATGAAACAAAAGTCTATTCCGGGCATGGGCCGATGACGACGGTGGGGCTGGAGAAAATGAATAATCCGTTTGTGAAGCTTTATTAAAATCACGGGCAAATGTCATTTGTATTTGACTGTCATGCCGACGCAGGAGGCATTGGCAACAGATACCCCAAACTATTCCGACGAAGGAGGAATCTGGTTATTATGAAAGTCTCTTAGATGCCTCGTTCCTCGGCATAGGATTTTTAAAATATCGATTCGTTCCTCCCTGCGGTCGGAATGACAGCGTTTTCATAGTTAAAATCAAAAACCTACTTCTCTGGAGCATGCCCCTTCAGTTGACTGTCATGCCGACGCAGGAGGCATACGGAACTGCTACACCAGCTATTCCGACGAAGGAGGAATCTGATTATTATGAAAGTCTCTTAGATGCCTCGTTCCTCGGCATCCATTTTTTAGCATACCGTTTTATTCCTCCCTGCAGTCGGAATGACAACGTTTTCATAGTTAAAATCAAAAAACTTACTACTCTGGAACAGGCCCCTTCAGTTGACTGTCATGCCGACGGAGGAGGCATGGAGAATCGTTTCCCTGGACTATTCCGACGAAGGAGGAATCTGGTTTTCATGAACGTTTCTTTAAGATAGTTGGCGGCCAACAATCACATATTTGAACATTTAAAAAGCTCCATTCCCGATTTCTTCTTTCAATTAATGCTATTTTCTTTTCCCTTCGCCATCCTTTAATTTCTTTTTCGCGGGCTATAGCATCATTTATATAGGCGAACTCTTCAAAATGGACGAGGTTATAGCAAAAGTATTTGCCTGCAAAAGTATGTAATGAACCACGGTTCATCCAATGTTCACTTAAGCGTTGTTTAAGATCATTAGTAACTCCTGTGTACAACACTTTGCGGGCGGGGTTCGTGGTAATATAAACGAAAAATTTAAATGGGCGTGCTTCCATAAATAGGATGCCTCCTTCGTCGGCATTAGGTTTTTAGGATATCGTTTTATTCCTCCCTGCGGTCGGAATGACAGCGTTTACCATAGGTTAAGCTATGATGCCTCCTTTGTCGGCATTAGGTTTTTAGGATATCGTTTTATTCCTCCCTGCGGTTGGAATGACAGTGTTTCTCATTTTACTTTCAAAAATTACAGACAGGATGTATCTCGTTAGTTTGACTGTCATGCCGACGCAGGAGGCATAGAAAATCGCTTCCACCAACAATTCCGACAAAGGAGGAATCTGATCGTTATGCTATCTCGCATGTAAATTAGCCCCGAAATATAAAATCGGTAAGGGAAAATGAACGTAAGAAACGGGTGTTTTCCTTACACACAGAAGTTACCGATTGACTTTTTTGGAGTAAAACCTCGACAAAACAGGCATTTTTTCCAACTCCTTCCTTTCAATCTTTCCCACAAATATGGTAAACAACAGGACGAATAAAGTAGCAATACCCAGGTTGAACCAATGATTGTCCCACAAATAAACCAGGCCGCGGTGCGCCAGGTAGATCAATACTACCAAAACTAAATAGGCGATCAGTTTTTTCCTGGCATAGGGAATGGGATAATATTTCTGTCCCAGCACATAACTGGTGATCATCATAAATAGGTAACAGCAGAAAGTAGCAATGGCTGCGCCGAGATAATGATATTTTGGTATCAGCACCACATTCAACCCGATCGTGATCATGGCGCCGACGATTGTGATCATGGCGCCCAACATGTTTTTATGTTTCAGTTTGTACCAGATACTAAGGTTGTAATAAATTCCCAGGAAAACATTTCCAAGCGCCAGCAGGGGAACAATATACAGGCCCTCTACCCAGGCCGGTTTATGCACGGCGATAAAGAACCAGCGGAACAGGTCAATATAAAGACTGATAAAAAGAAACATAAAACAGGAAGCGATCACGAAGAACTTCATCACCCTCGCATAAGTGCGTGGCGCATCTTCTTCCTTGCTGCGGTTAAAGAAGAAAGGTTCGGCCGCCATGCGGAATGCCTGGATCATAATAGTGATCAGCACAGCTAAACGATAAATATTACCAAATATCCCCAGCTCGTGTTTTGCCTGCGCTTCGGGGAGATCCACCACGTGCTGGTAGATCAGCCGGCTCAGCATATCATTCACCATACCACCCATACCAACAATGATGAGCGGGTATGCATAATGCATCACTTTTTTCCAGATAGCTTTATCAAATTGGAAACGGATCTGGAAGAATTCTTTCCGGAGCAAAAAGAACGTCAAAATGGTTCCGCAGATATTACCAATCAGGTAATAACCAATACCGGTATTCTTATTATAGATGTTTTTTAAAAAGCTATCGGGATGATTGTGAAGGTATTTTGGGATAACGGCTAAAAACAAGATCACCACCAGCACATTGATCAGCACACCTGAGATACGGGCGAAAGCATAACGTTTTGGTCGGTTCTCCTGCCGCAGTCTCGCGAAAGCCAGCGTACTGATCGCATCAAAGAAAATGATGACTGCCATCCAGGTAATGTATTCGGGATGATTCTCCAGGTTAGCCCAAGTCGCGATATTGTCTTTAAAAAAGAACAGGACCGCGGTAAAGAGAATACTGGAACCGATCAGGGAAACAGAGAGAGTATTATATAATTTTTTTTGGTCCGTGTCCTGTGAGAAACGAAAATAAGCAGTCTCTAGTCCATAAGTGAATAGCACGTTCAGGAAAGGTATGATCGCGTAAACCTGGGTGAGATCGGCAGTCGAGGCCGGTTGAGCAAAGATCAGGGGCAGGGAAAGATTCATCAGGTAGCCTAAAAAACGGCTCGCAATGGTAGGTATGCCATACCACAAAGTTTGTCCCGCCAGTTTTTTGATTCCGCTCAAAGGATTGGAAATTTTAGCCTTGCCTTCCTAAGTACCGGTTTGAACCATATGGAGGCAGGACAAAAGTAGGAGTTGCCCCGGCAAAAAACGAATTTGGCAACTAACAACCCTTTTATTTAAGACAAATGCAACGCTTTACTCCATATTGTATCTTTATGCAAAACTGTTTTATGAGAAAGCTTGCATTGTTCTTCGTTGTGCTGCTGGGACTGCTGCCCCGTCTTTCCGCCCAGGCTTATGAAAGCACGGTCCAGTTTGATAAGAAAAAACAACCGGCTATCGCGATCGATTATTCCTATCCCCCGGAAGCTGTAGAAAATGCGATCATTAAGAAAATGGAAAGGCTGGGATACAAAGGCAAGGAAGAAAAAGGGTTTTTAAATAAGGACAAGGGCTTCCTCCTGTTCAAGAATGCCTATATCACGGATATCAGTAAGGACAGGCTCGATTATATCGTGAAAGTGGAACGGAAAAGCCGTAAAGCCAGTGATGAATCCGAATTGTATATGATCATGATGAAGAATGATGAGAACGCATTGGGTAAACTATCCGCTTTTGATATCGGGAAAGCCAAGTCTTTTTTAAATGAGTTGATCCCCGATATCGAGGAAGCTCACCTTGAGATACAGATCCGCGACCAGGAAGACGCTGTCACCAAATCAGAGAAAAAATTAAAAGGGCTGCAGGAGGATAAACTCGAACTGGATAAAAAATATGAGGCCAACCTGAAATCACAGGAAGAAACGGTAAAGGATATCGAGGAGCAAAAGAAAAACCTGGATACATTAAGAGCCAGAAGAAAAAGAAGTTAACGCTATTGCGGCTATTTGAAACGGGGATCACTGATAAATGTGGAATCGGTCAGCGCCCTGAGGAACAACGCCAGGTCAGTGGCCTGTGCGTTTGTAAGTATGATTCCATTTGTCAATAAAGGATCCAGCGTGGCGCTTTGCTGAACCCCGGTCCTGTAATGGGTGATACACTGGTTCAGTGTATTGAAGCGGCCATCGTGCATATAATTAGCAGAGATATAGGTGTTTCGCAGGGTAGGGGTTTTGAATTTCAGGGAGTCTTCTTTTTTCCCGGTAACCATCATCCTTCCATAATCTTTTAGAAAATTATCAACCGGCAGGCCGATGTTGCGGAACTTGAAATCGGTGAACAGGGGCTCGGGGTGACAAGTGGCGCAATTTACTTTGTATAGCTGGTAACCATTCTCTTCCTGCACGGTAAAACTTACCTGTCCTTTTTTATAACGATCATATTTTGAATCTGCGGAGACCATGTAGCCGGTAAACTGCGCCAATGCTTTCAGAATATATTCCGGCCGGATAAAAGGATAGCGGAAAACTTTTTTGAACAGGTCCCGGTATTCGGGATCATCGTTTATTTTATTGATCACTCCTTCAAATGATTCACCCATTTCGATATGACCGTTGATGGGCTGGGCCGCTTCCTCTTTCAATGAACCGAATTCCCCGTCCCAATGTAAAGAAGGCGCCCAGGCAAGGTTAAAAAGTACGGGAGCGTTGCGGGTGGTATGTGAATCGAATACGCCATGGCTGAGGTCGTGATCAAATGTTCCGAAAGCAGCGATCTGCTGGTGACAGGAAGAGCAAGGGTGCATATTGTCGATAGAAAGACGGCCATCGTAAAATAATTTTCTACCAAGCTCAAAACCTTCCTTACTTAAAGGGTTGTCTTGGAATTTATACAATGGTTGAGGGAAGCCGGCTGGAATTTCCTGTTGCAGGAGTTGCAGTCCATCCGTGTTTTGATCTTTCCTGCAGGAGCCGAGCAGGTAAGAAGAAAGAACAACAAGTAGCAATAATATAGTTATCGTTAGTACGCTTTTTCGCACAAGGAGCAGATGAACAGCTAATTTACAATTTTCCCGGCGTCTTAAGAGTCACCCGGTCTGAATTTTTGTCTGCCGGCTTTGATATCGGCTTTTCTTTTTTTTGAGTCCAGCCTTTTTTCTTTTGCCGCCTTGCTTGTTTTGGTGGCGATCCTTGCTTTTTTCTTTTCGAGGGCTTTTTTTACCAGCTCGTTTATTCTTTCCGCCGCTTCTTCTTTATTGGCGAGCTGTGTACGGTGTGTTTGTGATTTTACCTGCAAATAACCTTCACTATTAATGCGGGTGGAAAGTTTTTCTTTCAACAGGGTCTTTTGTTCAATTGACAGAAAGCCAGAAGAATCAATATGCCAGGAAGCAATAACAGCCGTTTCAACCTTATTTACATTCTGCCCGCCTTTGCCGCCACTACGGGTAGTTTGGAATGATATTTCTTTACTTACATCGATCATTTGAAATGAATAGTGAATATTTAAGATTGAATATTGTTCTTTCGCAAAGTTAAATTCATTCCTTTACCGATATTACCTTTGAAAGAAATATTACCAGTAACCAGTCCCGGCTTTCGCCGGGATGACCAATAATCATTAACTCGCAACCAATATGCGCGCAGTCATTCAACGGGTCAGTAAAGCCAGCGTAACGATCGAAGGCAGTATTCATTCGCAAATAGCAGATGGATTGCTGGTACTCCTCGGTATTGAGGATGCGGATACCGATGCGGATCTTGCCTGGTTAAGCGCTAAGATCGTTAACCTGCGCATATTTGATGATGCCGGTTCGGTGATGAATGAGTCGGTGCTTGATAAAAATGGCGAGATCCTACTGGTAAGCCAGTTCACGCTGCACGCTTCAACCAAAAAGGGCAACCGCCCTTCCTATATCCGGGCGAGCAAACCGGAGATTGCTATTCCTCTATACGAAAAAATGATCGGGCAGCTTTCTGCGGATCTTGGAAAAACTATTCAAACGGGGATTTTCGGGGCAGACATGAAAGTAGAGCTCCTGAATGACGGGCCTGTCACAATCCTGATCGATACAAAGGATAAAGAATGATTAGGGTATCCCGATCTTTTCAGTAAATATCTTTCCATCGTGAAGACCGATCATCAGGTAATATGCTTTGTGGTTAAGCGGTAAAGTAAATGTGTAAATGCTGTTATTGATCTCGCGTTGTTCGATCAGCCTGTTTCCGTTTGTCGTCCACAGCATCACCTGCTTGATATTCCTTGTCGCTTTTATCGTTATCTGTTTACCGGAACTAAGTATTTTATAAGGTTTAGGATCGGTCCTGGCGCTCTCTACAGGTTGCGCCTCCAGGGTAGTCACAATAAAAGACAGGAGTAAGATGCCGGACAAGCGGCGGATAGCACTCAGCATAGAATACATTAATCTTTTAAAGGAATTGGGTCCAACGATCTTCAAAGGGCAGGTAGTAAAGGGTGCCCGCATGAATAAGGCGGGAGTGCAAAACGCCAAGAATCATGCTATATTGCATTAACTACTCCAAAATTTTTGTTATGACGATTCAGCAAGCCCAGCAACAAGTAGATGCATGGATAAAAACTACCGGTGTCCGTTATTTCAGCGAGTTAACCAATATGACGATCCTCACGGAAGAAGTAGGAGAGCTCGCAAGACATATGGCAAGACAATATGGAGACCAGTCATACAAAAAAAATGAAGCATCCCCTGATTCGGAGGGGGCTGGGGGAGGCCAGGGGCTTATTGCTGATGAAATGGCCGATATCTTATGGGTATTGCTTTGTCTTGCCAACCAGACAGGGATAGATCTGACAAAGGCACTGGAGAAAAATTTTGAAAAAAAGACAAGCAGGGATGCAGTCAGGCATCAGGAAAATAAGAAACTGAAATAATGCATAGCCTCTGGCATAATTTTTTAATTGTACCAACATCATGACCATTAAAGATTCCTGGAAAATTACCAGACATACTTTCAAAGATTTTTTCGATCACAATGTCCTAAAACTCAGTGCTGCGCTCGCTTTCTTCACCATTTTTGCCTTGCCGGGCTTACTCATCATCATCATTTGGGTAAGCGACCTTTTTTATGGGCGGGATGTAGTGGAAGGTTCGGTTTATAAGCAGATTGAAGGTTTCGTAGGGCACAATGCGGCATTGGCTATACAGGATACAATCCGTAATGCCACTCAATCATCTGGGGGTCAATTCGCCACTATTGTGGGACTTTTTGCCCTGATTTTTGGCGCTACCAGTGTGTTTGATGAAATACAACATTCTATCAATTCAATCTGGCGGCTAAAAGCCAGACCCCGGAAAGGCCATGGGTTAATAAAGTTTATCTTAAACCGCCTTCTCTCTTTTTCGATGATTATTACAATGGGTTTTATATTATTGGTGTCGCTGGTAATTAACGGGGGAATGGATTTACTGCTGGACAGGCTAATTGAGAAGAACCCGAAATTAACGGTCATATTGATATATGTGTTGAATATACTTCTCACTTACCTGATATCAGCTTTCATCTTTGCGGCTATTTTTAAAATACTCCCTGACGCAAGGATAAAATGGAAGCATGTAAGAATTGGAGCATTTGTTACTGCTTTTTTATTTATGGGTGGAAAATTCCTGATCAGCTATTATATGGGACATAATAGGATGAGCTCTGCCTATGGCGCAGCAGGCTCCATCATCATCGTATTATTATGGGTTTATTATTCCTCTATGATATTATATTTTGGCGCGGCCTTTACTCACTCCTATGTCGTGCACAAAGGCTCCAGGATATATCCCAATAGTTATGCTGTCTGGGTGCAGCAGATCGAAGTAGAATCCGAAAAATCCATTCAGCAGCAACCCGAAGAGAAAACGGTGATCGAAGTGCCAGAGAAGAGTTCATAGTTGATGGTTCATAGTTTATGGCCGGATACAAGGAAACTTGTTACTGTAGGGCATCAATAACTATTCAATCAGGAGAGATCTTTCATGAACTATGACCGATGAACCATGAACCTATATAAATCTTACTTTTGCGCCCTATGGCAAACGATTCCAACAGATTCCAGGCAATTATCTCTCATTGCAAAGAGTACGGTTTTATCTTTCCCAGCAGTGAAATATATGACGGGCTCCAGGCCGTATATGACTATGGCCAGGTGGGCAGTGAACTCAAGAAGAATATCAAGGACTACTGGTGGAAAAGTATGACCCAGTTGCAGGACAATATCGTGGGTATTGATGCGGCTATTTTCATGCATCCCACTACCTGGAAGGCCAGCGGTCACGTGGACAATTTTAATGACCCGATGATCGATAACAAAGACAGCAAGAAACGGTATAGGGTGGATCATTTGATAGAAGGTTATGCAGAAGAGCTAAGAGTTAAAGGCGAAAAAGAAGCAAAAGAGGCTGATGGCTTGTTGGAGCAGATGGATCAATTACTGGCCAAAGATGATTTTGCGGCCTTGAAAAAACTGATCGAAGACAATAAAATAAAATGTGCCATCAGCGGTACCTGCAACTGGACAGATATCCGCCAATTCAACCTGATGTTTTCTACTGAATTTGGTTCTACTGCTTCATCTGATGGAGAGGATAATAAAATCTATCTGCGTCCGGAAACGGCCCAGGGTATTTTTGTCAATTTCCTGAATGTGCAGAAAACAGGGCGGATGAAAATCCCTTTTGGCATAGCGCAGATCGGAAAAGCTTTCCGTAACGAGATCGTTGCCCGGCAATTCATCTTTCGCATGCGGGAGTTTGAACAAATGGAAATGCAGTTCTTTATTCGTCCAGGCACGCAAAAAGACTGGTACGAGAAATGGAAAACAACAAGACTGGACTGGCATAAAAGCCTGGGCATACCCGAAGAAAAATATCGTTTTCATGCCCATGTTAAACTGGCGCATTATGCGGATGCTGCCTGCGATATCGAATTTGAATTCCCGATCGGGTTCAAAGAACTCGAAGGCATTCACAGCCGTACCGATTTTGATTTAAAACAACACCAGGAATACAGCAAAAAGAAAATGCAGTATTTCGATAATGACCTGGATCCGGCTACCGGCAAGCCTTATGGTAACTATATTCCTTATGTTATTGAAACATCTATTGGCCTTGACAGGATGTTCCTTGCCGTGATCAGTCATGCTTACGAAGAGCAAGACCTGACCAAAGATGATAAGTCTGATAGCAGGGTAGTATTAAAACTGCCTGCCTTACTCGCACCGATCAAATTAGCAGTACTTCCGCTGACAAAAAAAGATGGCCTGCCCGAGATCGCGGAAAAGATCATGGCTGACTGCCGATCGCATTTCCGTTGTTTCTATGAGGAGAAAGATTCTATCGGCAAACGTTACCGCCGCATGGATGCCTTGGGAACACCTTTCTGTGTAACCGTGGATCATCAAACCAAAGAAGATAACACGGTAACCATCCGTCACCGCGATTCAATGGAACAAGAAAGAGTTTCTATCGATAAACTGAAAGAAATAGTTTTGAATGCGATAAGCTGATTCTTCCCTCTCCTTTAGGAAAGGGTCGGGGTGAGGTTATACGCCAAACTGTTGCAGGTGATGATCCAAATGTTTCCAGGTTCCCCGGCTCCATTCGTCTTTGGTCATTCTCCCAAAAAAAGGATGTGGTTCCCCTGACATGGTCGCTTCAGAAAAATCCTTGATCATCGATATCAATTCTTTTTTTTCTTTTTCAAAGTCTTTAGGGGTAGTCATTTTGAATGACTTGTCGGTCGGCAGGCTCTGCTTGAATGGCTGATCGTTGAATAATTTCTTTTTCACCAGTTTGCCAATGATCTGTATCAGGAAATTCCCTTTGAGTTTGTGTTTACCCACGGCAACGCCCAGCGGCATCTGGCAATGGGCCAGCATTTGTGCCACATCCATTTTACCCCATTTGCGTTGGGAGGAAGGAGTCAGTTGATTGATGCGATCGATCAATTCCTGTTTTACCGATGGTTCAAATAGGTTTTTTATTTCCATTATTGAGTTTTTCAATTGCTCACCGGTTCCATCCCCTTCCGGGGATGGCTAATAGTGGTTTTATCCGTATAATTCCTGGTGGATTGCTTTGCGGTCATATCCGAGATCCTGTATCCGTTTTTTTGCCTCATCGATCATCGCTTTCCACCCGCATAAAAAGAAACTGGCAGGTTGTTTATTCGCGCAGATTTCTTCATACAACGCATGTACATAGCCTTTAGGACCATTCCAGTCTTCTCTCGATAAAGTGGCATGGAAATGGAATTTGGGCATTCCCTTTTCGAGCTCTTTTAGCTCATTATAATAAAGCAGGTCTTTTTGAGTGCGGCAGCCGAAGAGCATATAAATATTCTCGTGTGCGGTCCCGTGCAGTTTCATGTACTGAACCATACTGCGGAAAGGCGCGATACCAGTACCGGTACTGATCAGGAACAGGTCCTTGCTGAGGTTTTCTTCGTGTAATGTAAATACTCCCTGCGGACCGCGCAAGGTGAACTCACTTCCAACCGTGATATTCTTCCAGATCCAGGGTGTACCCGCGCCATCTTCGAGCAAAACGATCAGCAACTCGAAAACATTGGAGCCATCGGGCCAGCTGGCAATCGAATAGCTGCGCCAGCGCTTATTGGGTTTCTCGTGTATGGGAAGGTCCAGTGTTACAAACTGCCCTGGTATAAAATCGAATTGATCCAGTTCAGAAACTTCTATCCAAAAACGTTTGGTATTATAAGTTTCATCTTCGATGCGAATGACCTTGCCGGTACGCCAGGGTTGAACAGCCATGTGAGTGTTGGTTTATTGGAGTAAAATACGAATACTGTGGAATATTTATCCCAAAAAATGATTTTAATCCGTGTGCGGAGGGTTCTATCTTTGCGGCTTCGATGAGTGTAAAGGATTTGCTGGAACAGTATCAGAATACCCCCCGCCTTTTTCAATTGGCGGACAGGCTCTCCTTTGCCCAGCCTCAAAAGCTTTCGCTGAAAAACCTGCAGGGAAGTTCTTCCCAGTTCATAGTGAGTGCTGCTTTTCTTCATCCTTCCTGCGCGCAACTCAATCACCTGATTATTTTAAATGATGCGGAAGAAGCCGCTTATTTCCATAATACGCTGGAGAACCTGACCGAAGCGCTGGATATTTTTTATTTCCCTTCCTCTTTCAAGAACCGGAAAAATTACCAGCTGCTGAATTCCTCCCATGTAATGCTTCGCACCGAGGCACTCACGAAAATGGCAGGCGGCAACCTGAATAAAAAGATACTGATCACCTATCCCGAAGCCTTGTTTGAAAAAGTGGTGCTGCCTTCCACGCTTTCAGCCAATATCATTCATATAAAATCCGGTGACCGGCTGAATGTGGAGGAGCTATTACTGAAACTGTCGGACTACGGGTTCGAACGGACCGACTTTGTGTACCAACCCGGGCAGTTCGCTATCCGCGGTGGCATCCTCGATATTTATTCATTCGGTAACGAAAAACCTTACCGGGTGGAATTGTTTGGGAATGATGTTGATTCCATCCGGATCGTAGATCCCGAAACACAATTGAGCGAAAGAAGATTATTGCAGGTCAGCATAATTCCAAACGTGGAAACACAGTTTGAGAACGAAGAAAGAATTTCCCTGTTCGAATTTCTGCCATCCAATACAATTGTATGGATGCAGGATTATGCGCTTTGCAAAGAAAGATTGATCGAATGTGAAGAGGATCTGCAGTCTTTCCTGCGCTTGTTGCAGGAGCAGGGGAGCAACCAGGCCGAAGCCGATCCGGATAAGATCGAAAAAAGGAAAGTAAGTCCCGGCGATTTTATCCAGGCAGAAGAACTGGAAAATGAGTTGTCCCGCAAACACCTGGTTGAATTTGGCTACCAGTCTTACTTTGCGGGTATTGAGATCGAATTCAATACAAAAGAACAACCGGCATTCAACCGCCAGTTCGACCTGCTGATCCGTGACCTGAAAAGCTGGGAGGCCAGGCAGTTCCAGTTATACATTTTCGCAGAAAACCCCAAACAGCTCGAAAGACTGCAGAGTATATTCGACGACCTGAAGGCAGCCATCGTATTCAATCCAATCGCTACTTCCATCCATGAAGGGTTTATTGACGAAGATCAGAAATTAGTTTGTTATACCGATCACCAGGTCTTCCAGCGATATCATAAATACAAGGTCAAACAGGCTTACAACAAGAATAAAGCAATCACATTAAGAACGCTCCGTGAATTACAGCCTGGTGATTTCGTCACGCATATTGATCATGGCGTAGGTATTTTCAGCGGTTTGCAGAAACTGGAAGTGAATGGGCGCTTGCAGGAAGCGGTGAGACTGATCTATAAAGACACGGATATCCTCTATGTGAACATCAATAGCCTGCACAAGATTGCGAAGTACACGGGAAAGGAAGGGAGTGTGCCGAAAGTAAATAAACTGGGAAGCGATGCCTGGAACAGGCTGAAAGAAAAAACAAAATCAAAGGTCAAGGAAATTGCTTTCGACCTGATCAGGCTTTACGCCAAAAGAAAAGCACAAGTGGGTTTCCAGCATTCTCCTGATAATTATTTGCAGACCGAACTCGAAGCTTCCTTTATCTATGAAGATACACCTGACCAGAGTAAGGCGACTGCGGATGTAAAAAAGGATATGGAATCCGCTTCACCCATGGACAGACTGGTCTGTGGGGATGTTGGTTTTGGAAAAACGGAAATAGCGATCAGGGCGGCTTTTAAAACAAATGTGGATGGTAAACAGGCTGCCGTGCTGGTACCGACTACAATCCTTGCTTTCCAGCATTACCAGACCTTCAGCGAGCGGTTAAAAGATTTCCCGGTCACCGTTGATTATATCAACCGTTTCAAATCGGCCAAAGAGAAAAAAGAAACACTAAAAAAATTAGAAGAAGGAAAGATCGATATCATTATCGGCACACATGGTTTATTGGGCAAAGAAGTTAAGTTCAAAGACCTTGGATTGCTGGTGGTGGACGAGGAACAAAAATTTGGTGTGGGTCATAAGGAAAAAATAAAAACATTGCGAACGGCAGTTGATTGTCTTACCCTGACTGCTACCCCCATCCCGCGGACATTGCAGTTCTCATTGATGGGTGCCCGGGATCTGAGCATCATGAATACAGCACCGCCGAACCGCCAGCCAATTCAAACGGAAGTGCAGGTATACAACGAGGATTTTATCCGGGAAGCCATTTATTTTGAAACAGAACGAGGAGGCCAGGTATTTTTCATTTATAACCGGATCGCTGGTTTGGCAGAGATGGCCGCGATCATACAGGCGCTTTGTCCTGACCTTAGCATTGGTTATGCACATGGGCAAATGGAAGGGCATCTCCTCGAAGAACGGATCCTCAATTTTATCGACCGGAAATATGATGTACTGATATGCACAAATATTGTCGAGAGCGGGGTTGATATCCCGAATGTGAATACGATCATTGTCAGTAATGCCCACCAGTTCGGCCTCAGTGACCTTCACCAACTTCGCGGGAGAGTCGGCAGAAGCAATAAAAAAGCATTCTGTTATTTATTGGCCCCACCGATGAGCACATTGCCCAACGATTCGAAGAAAAGATTACAGACACTGGAGCAGCATAGCGAACTGGGCAGCGGCTTCCAGATAGCCATGCGGGACCTGGATATCCGTGGCGCCGGTAATTTACTCGGGGGCGAACAAAGTGGTTTTATGGCCGAGATCGGTTTCGAGATGTACCAGAAGATACTGGACGAAGCGATCCGGGAATTAAAAAGAACCGAATTCAAAGAGTTGTTCAAAGAAGAGATTGCGAAGCAGGATGATTTTGTGCAGGATTGTACGATCGATACCGACCTGGAAATATTGTTACCTGATGAATATGTAGAAAGTATTGGGGAACGGCTCTCCCTTTACCAGCGACTGGATAATTGTGAAACGGAAGTGGATCTTTCCCTGATGAGAAAAGAAATGGAAGACCGTTTTGGCGCATTGCCGCAGCAGGTGGAAGACCTGTTCATTACGGTTCGCTGCCGTAAACTGGCGGTAGATCTTGGATTTGAGAAAATGAGCCTGAAGGATAACACGCTGCGCTGCTTTTTCATCAACCGGCCCGACTCTCCTTACTTTGAATCAGGTACATTCCAGCAGATTATCCAGTTCCTGCAAACAGGAACCAATAAAGCGAAACTGAAGCAAACAGGAAAATTATTCATGCTGATTGCTAATGATATGAAGCGCATGGAAGAGATGCACCGGTTTTTGCGGTCCATGCATACTTATTGCTTCCCTTCCCCTGAAATCACTGTTTAAGCAGTTTTACTCATCTCTTGCGGTTCCTGTCCAGTATTGGTTTTTCTCAGGTATTTATACTAATTTTAATGATCTAAAATTTCCTATGCGCCCCAATCCTATTCCCGTGATAGCTGCTTTGCTGCTTATATCCCTGTCGCTGGCAGCACAGGAGGATCCGCGGTACCTGGTACACCTGAAAAGCGGGGTCATTAATCCCTCAAGAAATATCACTCCGGCAAACCTGGATCGGCTCAATCGGCGCTCATCAACTACTGAAGGGAAATCATTTGTTGTCATCCAGTTCGAACAGATTCCTTCCGAAAACGAAAAAACGCAATTGCAAAATACAGGCATCCGACTGCTCGATTATATTCCCAATAATGCTTACACGGCCATCATTAGTTCTTTATTGGAAGCTGAATTCCTGCAACGTTTTAAAATCCGGGCCGTGCTAGAACTTTCTGCGGCACAAAAAATGGAACCGGCATTGTTGCTGGGGAATTTTACTGCCGCTTCTGTAAAAGTTGCGGGCACCGTTGATGTCTGGATCAGCTTTCCCGCTGTATTTTCTTATGATGATCTAAAGAAGAAACTAACCAGTTTGAATTTCGACATTGTTTCTGAACTATACAAAGAACACCGCATCATTGTACTGCGTACTGATATTCACCGGTTGGGTGAACTGGCCCTCTTACCTTACGTTGAATATGTACAGGCAGCACCCGGACCAGATCAGAATTTGAATGTGAACTGGACCAATTGGGGAAGAGATGGCGTGAGGGCTTCGATTCTTGGTGCTCCATTAAGCGTTGGCGGAAAGAACCTGAAAGGAAACGGCGTTGTCATCGGGATAGGAGAGGATGGTGATCCGCAGTCACACGTGGATTTTACCAACCGGGTGATCAGCCGTGCGGCTGGTAGTTATAGTTTCCATGGTACTCATGTTACGGGGATCGCTGCCGGCGGGGGTATCCGCAATGAATTGCGTACCGGCTTTGCACCAAAGTCTACTGTTGTATCACAAATATTCTCAGGGGTTTTCCTCAATGCACCCGCTTATGTGACGGATTACGGAATGGTGATCACCAATAATTCTTATGGTAACAGTGTCACTGAATGCGCAACATTCGGCGTCTATAATCTTTATTCCCGCATACTTGACCAACAGGCTTTCAGCCTGCCGAACCTGCAAAATGTTTTTGCCGCAGGGAACAGCGGGTTTGGTATATGCCCACCCATGCCGGATAGCTTCAGGACAGTTCTTGGCGGGTACCAATCGGCCAAAAATGTAATTACTGTAGGAAACTTCCGGCCAAGAGAAGGGAGATTATTTGAGCAATCCAGCAAAGGTCCTGTCAGGGATGGCCGGCTAAAACCTGAAGTTGTTGCAGTCGGTACATTTATCACATCTTCTGTTCCTCCTCCTTTTGATTTTTATGCTGAAAATACCGGCACAAGTATGGCCTCCCCCGCGATTGCAGGTGGTCTTGTCTTGCTTTATGAGAAATACAGGTTGATGCATCCGCCAGCACCGGGGCAGAATCCAAAAAACGGATTGATGAAAGCACTTGTGTGCAATGGCAGCGATGACTGGGGTACACCCGGTCCCGATTTCAGCTATGGATTTGGCGTTGCCAATTTCTGGCGTTCGGTGGATATGCTGGAGAATAACCGTTATTTTATCGCGAGTATCTCCCAGGCTGACCCGGCTCAGACAACTACTGTCAATGTTCCGGCAGGACTGGCAGAATTAAAAGTCATGCTTTACTGGAATGATCCTGCCGCATCAGTACTTGCTGCTCAAACGCTGGTCAATGATCTTGATCTAGAAGTGGATACGCCTGCACCAACCTCTACTGTTTTACCGCTGGTGCTTGATACAGTTTACAACAGGATAAAATTACCCGCGACGAACGGGTTGGATCATATCAACAATATAGAACAGGTTGTCGTTAAGAATCCTGCGGCCGGTAATTATACGGTCCGGGTAAAACCAACCAATATTACACAAAACCCTCCGCAGGAATATTTTGTTGTTTACGATTTTGTTCCTCTTGAAACAAAACTGGTAGCGCCTGTTGGCGGGGAATCTTACCTGCATGGGGAAAGAATGATCATCCGCTGGGATTCCTATGGCGATCCCAACAATACATTTACCCTTGAGTATTCTGTTGACAATGGATCGAACTGGATATTGCTACGAAATAATATCGCTTCCAACCGGAGAGATTATTTTTATTTTACACCAGACCCCAGTGAATGGTTCACCGTACCGCAGGTAAGTACCGACCAGGCATTGGTTCGCATTACGAGGAACGGTACAGGCTTTACCAGTACCAGTCTTCCCTTTACGATCTGCGATACGATCAATGCCAGTCTTTCTGCAGTTCAATGTGAAGGTTATATCGCAATGGACTGGACGGCTGTAACAGGAGCCACTGCTTACCAGGTGATGAAGTTGCAGGGAGATGAAATGGTGACGGTTGCTACCGTATCGAACACAACGTTCAACTATACTTTCAGTGGCTTATCGAAGGATAGTATTTACTGGGTAAGTGTAAGACCATTGATCGGAACCAGTAACAGTCCCGGTAGAAGAGCCCTGGCTATTTCCAGGAAACCCGATTCGGGGACTTGTATTGGAACTATTTCGGATAATGATATTAAGATGGAGGGATTTGTTATCCCCGTTTCATCTGGTCGCAGCCTTACCAGTACCTCTCTCGGGAATAATATATTTATAACTGTCCGTGTGAAGAACCTGGATGATATTGCATCTACTGCAGCATTGACCTTCAGCTATTCGATCAATGGCGGTGCGACGGTGACCGACCCGGCTGTTTCTCCCACGATCAACCCGGGCGGAACTTATGATTACAGTTTTCTTGCACCCGAAGATCTTTCCGGTATCGGCACTTATAGTATCGAAGTTAGTGCGGTAAGAACAGGTGGTGACCCGGTCCCTTCAAACAATACCCTTACCAAAATATTCAAACAGCTCGATAATCCATCTGTTACAGCGATCATTTACCCGGCTGTCTTTCTCGATAATTTTGATGCTTCCCCTGTTCAATCTTATAACACAGGACAGATCGGTTTGCAGGGGCTTGACCGGTATGATTTTGTGACCAACAATGATCTGGGACGGATCAGGACATTCATCAATACCGGGATCGCCTACTCGGGTAACAGGGCGATTACACTTGACTCAAGAATGGCCAGTACCAATGGTTCCATCGATTCGCTTACCGGCACTTATAATCTCGCCACCTTTAATGCCAATACGGATGATATCCGTCTGGATTTCAGGTATAAAAATCATGGGCAGGGATCCAATGCGGCTAACAAAGTCTTGATCAGGGGTAAGGATGACCAGGTCTGGGTAGAAGCATATGACCTGTTTGCTAACCAGAATGATGCCGATGGTACTTATAAACAAAGTAGCAGCATTGAAGTAAGTGATCTGCTGAGAAGTGTTATCCCGTTACAGAATTTTTTCAGCAGCTTCCAGGTCCGTTGGGGCCAGTTCGGTAAGCAACAGGCTGCGGACAATAATGGGGGCGCCGGCTATACGTTTGATGATATACGTTTATATAAAGTAACAGACGATATGCAGATGCTGAGTATCGACACACCGATCGTCGCCAGTTGCGGATTGACCGTGAACACACCCGTGAAGATAACTGTGCGCAACAGTTCGGAAGCAGTTGTAACAAATGTCCCTGTTCGTTTCAGGGTGGATGCTGGGGCCTGGTTGAATCCAGCCGAAACGATACCATCGATCCCGGCAAATGATACGGTCCAGTATACTTTTGCAGCCACAGCCGATCTTTCCCTTCCCGGTCAGCATATCGTGGAAGTCGTTGTTGATTATTTGACGGATACTTATCATCTTAACGACACGGCGAGGGTCACACTGATCAATTCTCCCGTCATCACTGTTACGGATGCCACACCGAATTTACAGGATTTTGAATCCGGCAATGGATCCTGGTATGCCGGTGGAAAGAACAGTTCCTGGGAGTATGGCACTCCTTCCTCCTACCTGGTAACAAGAGCAGCCAGCGGCAGCAAAGCATGGAAAACCCGGATCACTGGCTTCTATAACGATCAGGAAAAGTCATATCTGTATTCTCCCTGTTATAATATTTCTGCAATGACCTTTCCAACCCTGAGTTTCAGTCTTTCGCTGGATATCGAGGATTGTGGCGGCGCTCTTTGTGATGGCGCCTATATGGAATACTCGCTGGATGGAAAAACCTGGGATACCCTCGGCGCTTTCGGACAGGGAACAAACTGGTACAACAAGAACTTTGCTTCAGGAGTGGAATTATGGGCGGCGCAGAATTATACCCGCTGGCATGTGGCGACCATTCCTTTAACTACTATACCGTTCCCGGTGAATCAAATGACACAGTTGCGTTTCCGGATGGTCATGCAATCAGATGCCGCGGTGAACAGGGATGGGGTGTCCATTGATGATATCCATATTTATAGTAATCCCTATGGAATTTATGATGGTGCAACCATGGGAGCACCGGTTACCCAAACCATCAATGGCGGAGCCGGATGGGTAGATTTTATTTCCAACTCCAAACTGCTGGCTTCGGTCAATTCGCCCGTTCAGTCCATGGGCAGTACCGATGGGCAGGTTTATATTCATACGGGGACGGTGCGTATCAACAGTGATCAATTCTATCATAACAGGAATATCACGATCAAGCCAACGACTGTTTCGCTTACCGATTCCGCGACTGTGCGGTTTTATTTCCTTGATTCCGAAACGGAAGCGCTGATCAATGCGACAGGATGTGGTTATTGCTTTAAACCTTCCATGGCTTACGAACTAGGCGTAACTAAATACAGTGATCCTGACGACAGCAGGGAAGACGGGACCTTGTCAAACAATACCGGGGGCTTACATACATTTATCAACTCATCAAAGACCCGGATCATACCCTTTGATAAAGGTTATTATGCTCAATTCAAGGTGAAGGATTTCTCCGAATTCTGGTTAAGCAATGGCGGACTCGACCATAATACCCCGCTGCCACTCCGGTTACTCAGTTTCACTGCAAAAAAGAAAGACAATAAGGATGTGCTGGCTGCATGGGTAACAGCGGAAGAATTGAATGTTGATCGCTTCGAAGTGGAAGTGGCGAGAAGCAATGTGGATTACCAGCAAAATAATTTCAGCAAGATCGGGGAAGTAAGAAGCCAGGGAAATTCGACCGGGGAGCAGCGTTATAATTTTACCGACCTGGAGAATAATAAAACGGGAACACGGTATTACCGACTGAAAATGATCGACCAGGATGGCAGTTTCAGCTATTCGCCCATCAGGCCGGTCGTATTCACCCAGGATGTACAATGGCAGGTTTATCCCAACCCATCAGCCGGGATATTCAATCTTGTTTACCAATTGACCGATGGAGAAACCTTAACGGTCAGGGTATATGACGCAAGCGGCAAAACCGTGAGATTCTATTCAACGATCGCTAATGGTTTTTTACAGAAACTCAACGTGGATATGCAGGATAAAGTCTTTGCTTCGGGACTTTATCTGCTGGAAGCAAACTCCGGCTCATCCAGGCAAAGTTTCAGGCTGGTCAAGCAATAAAAAAACCCTCCTGTTCGAACAGGAGGGTGGGAATCAGTTGAACTTATTTTTTACCAGCCCTGCTTCGCGATACCGGCTTTTATAGCCGCCATTGCCTTTTCTTCATTCATCAGGGTGGTGAGTTTGTTGCCTTTTCCATCGTTACCCTGAGCCATATAAGCGCCTTTTGCTGTCTTTGTGATGACAGCATCATGCATGGTAACCCCTTTTTCTTTTGTTTTTACGTTATACGCTGTGATTGTTACGTCTGCCATGGTCGATAGTTTTTGAGTTAGTAATTCCTGAAATTAAGCATTCTGGCGGGTTCTAAAGGGGAAAATTTAAAAATAGGCCCAAAAAAGCCCCTTCAAAAAGGGGCTAAACAACTTAAATACAATCAATTAGATATTAGACATCCAACCTGGCATATTTGGCGTGACTCTCGATAAATTCCCGTCTTGGAGCCACTTCGTCGCCCATCAGCATACTGAATATCCGGTCTGCTTCAGCGGCGCTCTCGATGGTCACCTGCTTAAGAGTTCGGGTACCGGGGTTCATTGTGGTATCCCAAAGCTGGTTCGCATTCATTTCTCCCAAACCTTTATATCGCTGGATATTTACCGAATCATCTTTGCCTCCTCCCAGTCTTTCGATCAGGGTCTTGCGTTGTGTGTCATTATAGGCGTAAGCCTGTTCTTTTCCTTTTTTGACCAGGTAAAGCGGAGGCTGGGCGATATAAACATAACCTTGCTTTACTAATTCCGTCATATACCGGTAAACAAAAGTCAGTATCAGGGTGGCGATATGCGAACCATCCACATCGGCATCGGTCATGATGATCAGCTTATGATAACGGAGTTTACTAAGGTCAAGTGCTTTGGGATCTTCAGGTGTTCCCATCTTTACGCCGAGGGCGGTGAACATGTTCCTGATTTCCTCGTTGTCGTAGATCTTATGTTCCATCGCTTTCTCCACGTTTAGGATCTTACCTCTTAACGGCAGGATGGCCTGGAAACTTCTGTCCCTTCCCTGTTTGGCAGTGCCACCGGCAGAATCTCCCTCAACAAGGAATAATTCGCAACGCTTGGGATCCCGGTCTGAACAGTCAGCCAGTTTACCGGGCAGCCCGCCACCACTTAATACGGATTTACGCTGTACCAGTTCTCTTGCTTTCCTGGCCGCCGCTCTTGCCTGCGCTGCAAGGATCACTTTTGAAACAATATTCTTGGCTTCACGGGGATTTTCTTCCAGGTAAGCTTCCAGTACTTTGGAAACAGTGGAGTCCACTATGCCCATTACTTCATTATTTCCCAGTTTGGTCTTGGTCTGTCCTTCAAACTGTGGCTCAGGAACTTTCACGGAGATGATCGAACTAAGACCTTCCCTGAAATCATCTCCCTCGATCTCCACTTTTGCTTTTTCGAATAAACCATTCTTATCACCATAACTTTTAAAGACACGGGTCAGCGCACGGCGGAAACCCGAGACATGCGTACCTCCTTCAATGGTGTTGATATTATTGACATAAGAATAAATATGCTCATTGTAACTGTCATTATAACTCAACGCGACTTCCACCACTACATTGGTTGTCTCATCCCGGCCCTCTACATAAATAACTTTTGGGATAAGTGGATTGCGGCCGGCACTGCTGTCCAGCATCTCTACAAATTCTACGATACCACCTTCGCTGTAAAATTTTTTTGTATAATAGTTTCCATCTTCTTCTTTTTCCCGCAGATCGGTGATGAGGATATTTACACCCCGGTTGAGATAAGAAAGCTCACGCAGACGGCCTTCTAAAATGTCTTTATTGTAAACCGATGTAATGAAGATCGAATCATCGGGCCAGAAATGAACTTTGGTCCCAGTTATATCACTGGTGCCTGCTTCCCTTACCGAGTACTGCGGCACGCCGATCTTGTATTCCTGTTCAAATATCTTTCCATCGCGTTTAACGGTCACCTGTAGTAGTTTGCTTAACGCGTTTACGCAACTCACACCTACTCCGTGCAGACCACCGGATACTTTATAGGATCCTTTATCAAATTTTCCACCAGCATGCAGCACAGTCATCACCACTTCAAGGGCTGAACGTTTTTCTTTGCTGTGCATGGCCGTAGGAATACCTCTTCCGTCATCTTCTACGGAAATGGAATTGTCCTCGTGTATGGTAACCTGGATATTTTTACAATAGCCGGCAAGCGCTTCGTCAATTGAATTATCGACTACTTCGTAAACAAGATGGTGCAAACCTTTTACACCAATATCACCGATATACATAGCGGGACGCTTGCGAACTGCTTCCAAACCCTCCAGCACCTGTATGCTGTCGGCACTGTAACCGGCTGAGATCGCGGCGGCTTTTTCTTTAGCTTCTGTGGTCATAAGAATGAAATATCCTCTGGTTAAAAAGTGAATAAAATCGAACTCACAAATTTACGGAAATAAGCCCGATTGACCGGTTTTTGGGTGTTATTTTTTGGCCCAATTCCAGGGCGCCTTTAATAATTGAAAATGCCCGTTAACCGGGCATTTCAGCAAATTTTATTGTTTTGTAAAAGGCCTTTTTCCGGGGGCTGTTTTTAGCAGCTTTTCCGGGACTATTTTCTTACGATCTGGGCAGTGAGATCGGCTTCGGCGCAGACCTTGTTACCAACATAAGTGGTGCCTTTCATTTCACAGATCCCGCGGCGCATCGGGGTTGTTAATTCCATTTTCAGGATTAATGTATCACCGGGTCTAACCATGTGCTTGAACTTACAGTTATCGATCTTCAGAAAATAAGTATCGTATTGGCCTTCCCCGCTCATATTGATGGCAAGGATACCCCCGCATTGGGCAAGCGCTTCTATCTGCAATACACCTGGCATGATCGGGTTGCCGGGAAAATGTCCCTGGAAAAACCATTCGTTGAAGGTCACGTTCTTTATTCCGACAATATGCGAATCGCTTAACTCGATCACTTTATCCACTAATGCAAAAGGAAAACGATGCGGCAGTCTTTTCTCAATATACTGCTGGTCATAGATCGGCGGTTGGTTGGGATCATAAACGGGGACACCACGGGTATGTTTATTCTTCTTGATGTACTGCTTGATCTTTTTTGCAAATTCTACATTCGTGCTATGCCCCGGCCGGTTAGCAATTACACGGCCTTTCACGGGATAACCGATCAATGCCAGGTCGCCGATCACATCCAGCAGTTTGTGCCTGGCCGGCTCGTTGGGGAAACGCAGTTCCAGGTTATTCAGGTATCCTTCACTCTTCACTTCGATCTTTTCTTTCCGGAAAATGGTCTTCAGTCTTGCCATTTCTTTTTCATCCACCGGTTTATCCACGATAACAATGGCGTTATTTACGTCACCCCCTTTGATCAGGTTATTGTCCAGCAGCATTTCCAGTTCATGGAGAAAACAAAAGGTCCTGCAGGGAGCGATCTCTTTTTTAAAATCACGGATATGTTTTAATCCCGCGTGCTGTGTACCCAGCACAGGCGAATTAAAATCGATCAGGGTGGTGACCTGGTATTCCATCGCGGGCATCAGCACCATTTCCACTCTTTTCTCTTCATCGTAATGGAAAATATTCTGGTCAACGCTGTACCAGATCTTGGCGGCATCCTGTTCTATTACACCTGCTTCTTCGATCAGTTCGACAAAAGGCTCTGAACTACCATCCATGATGGGCATTTCCGGCCCGTTGATCTCGATAAGGCAATTATCCACCCCCATGCCGACCAGTGCGGCGAGCACATGTTCCACCGTACTCACTTTAGCTCCGTTCGCTTCAAGCGTGGTGCCACGACTTACATCCGTAACAAGATCGCAATCGGCTTTGATGATTGGTTGGTTGGGGAGATCGACGCGCTGGAATTGGAAACCAAAACCAGAAATAGCAGGCTTTAAGGTCAGGTCGGCCATAATGCCAGTGTGCAAACCTGTGCCGGAAATACTTACAGCCGATCCAATCGTATGCTGTTTGTCGGGATTGAAATTGGCCGTCATATCTTTATCAATATAAGTCTTATTTTCTGTAGAGGAGGTCATGCCAACAAAGATAAGATTTGGCAACTAATGAACACTAACACTTGTTCAGTTAAAGGTGAGGGCGAAGGTTGTCAGGAGATCTTTTCGGCGAGTAATTGTTTGACAAGGGCTTCCAGTTCCTTGATCCTTTTTTCCATTTCAGGGAGGTTGCGGGCGATGGCCTGGCTGCGGATGGCCTGGTTATATTCATACGCGGGGGAACCGGTAACAGCGATTCCCGGAGTTTTTAATGATTTTCCCAACCCAGCCTGTGCATTGACCTTTGACCCATCAGCCAACTGGAGATGGCCTGCAAGACCCGCCTGCCCGCCGATCATCACACCTTTACCAATTTTAGTACTGCCGCTTATCCCGGCCTGCGCGGCAATGACCGTAAAATTCCCAACTTCCACATTATGGGCAATTTGAATAAGATTATCCAGCTTGGCACCTGACTTAATCAGTGTAGACCCGATCGTGGCCCTGTCAATAGTAGTGTTGGCGCCGATCTCCACATCATCTTCAATAACTACATTCCCGATCTGCGGTACTTTCTTTAAAGTGCCGTCTGCCTGTGGCGCAAAACCAAATCCATCACTGCCAATTACTGTACCCGCATGAATGATCACCTGGTCACCCAGTTTGCAATCGTGGTAGATCTTCACACCCGGGTGAATCAGGCAATTTTTGCCGATCACTACATTATCGCCGATATAAGTATTTGGGTAGATCTTGGTATTGTCGCCGATGCTCACATTTTCACCCAACCAGGCAAAAGCGCCGATAAAAACATGCTCACCATATGTAGCAGATTTGGCGATATAGCTCGGTTCCTGTACACCGCTTAATTGCTGCTGCATGATCTCCTGGTATTTACTGAGCAAGGTGGCAAAAGCAGTATAAGCATCTGGCACCCGGATCAGGGTCGCCTTCACCGCTTGTTTGAGTTCAAAAGCATCATTGACGATGATAATGGAAGCTCCTGTACTGTATAAGTGATCTTCGTATTTGGGGTTGGCAAAAAAAGCCAGCTGCCCGGGCTTTGCTTCTTCAATTTTTCCAAAAGAAGATACTTCGACACCAGCATCACCTTCGGTTTTACCGTTAATTATTTGCGCTATCTGGGCAGCAGTGAATTGCATATCTCTGGTTTAACTAACAACGGTAGTAACAAATGTAATATTTTTTAACAGGGCCTTTCAGGTTATGCTGGATCAGCGCATTGTCCACCTGTGAAATGTCTTTTATCGTTCCATCCTTGAATAAAATATTGATCCGCTCATCTCCCGGGTCATAGGTGGTATTGCTGGCTTCGCCGGTAAACACAAAATAAGCGGCCTCTTTTTCCGCAATACCGAGTTTTTCACACACTTCTGTGGTTTTTTCAAGAACAATGGCCGGGTCAAACGGTGATGCCTGCAGCTTTACCTTCAACAGGTTGCGCTCCACCAAAGAACGGCAAAGCGTAGATAATATTTTATCCTCGTGCATCTGCCATGATTTAACGGCTCCCATCATATCATAATCGTCCAGCTGGCAGAATTCAAATAGCCACTCATTGATCCGCTGGGCGGAAGCTGTATCCTGTCGCAGGAAAATATTCAGGAAAGGAGAAGGTGCATCCGCATTGATCTGTTTGGCCCTTTGTAAAATTTTTTGAAGCATCTGCTCAGCGCTCACCACTGTTTTATGCAGGTAAACCTGCCAGTACATGAGTCGCCGGGAGACCAGGAATTTCTCGATAGAATAAATGGCTTTTTCTTCCACGACCAGCTCGCCGTCTTTTACTGTCAGCATTTTTATGATGCGGTCATAACCGATCACGCCTTCTGCTACGCCGGTAAAAAAACTATCCCTGTTCAGGTAGTCCAGCCTGTCCACATCCAGTTGCCCGGAGACCAGCTGCCGCAAAAATCGTTTGGGGTGCTTGTTGGTAAAGATGTCAATCGCCGTTTGTAATTGCCCGTTAAGTTCCCTATTCAGTTTTTGCATCAGCAAAACAGAAATGGACTCGTGCTGAACACCTTTGATCAGTTCATTTTCGAGTGCATGGGAAAAAGGTCCGTGGCCGATATCGTGTAATAATATCGCGACTTTGGCGCCAAGTTCTTCTTCTGTTGATATATCCACACCCTTGTTCTTCAGTTCGCCCAATGCCATACACATCAAATGGTAGGCCCCCAGGGAATGATGCAACCTTGAATGCACGGCCCCGGGGTACACTAAATGGGCAAAAGCCATCTGGTGTATATTCCGCAAACGCTGGTAAACAGGGTGCGAGATGATTTGCAGTATCAACGGGTGGTCAATGGTAATAAAACCATAGACCGGGTCGTTGATGATCTTGCGGACATGGGTCATTGTTGCAGTTTTGTTAAAGGCAAGCCGACCCGCTTGTATAGAATTACATTCGGGCAGGCAAAAGTACAAAGCCGGAGTTTAATAAGCTATTTTTGATACGGGTGCCTGGTTGCTTGTCACTAGTTGCTGGTTGGCTACAAAGCCACAGCTCTTTCAATGTTACCAGTCGCCCGGTACAGTATAATATATTATCGATCATAACAGGAACAACAAGCAACAAACACATGGCAGTAGCAAAGATCATTTGGGTAGACGACGAGATAGAGAGTTTGGAATCACAAAAAATGTTTTTGGAGAACAAGGGATACGAAGTGATGACCTTTACCAATGGTTTTGACGCCATTGATTATGTAAAAGATAACCCGGTGGATGTGGTACTGATCGATGAGAGCATGCCCGGGATCACCGGCCTGGAAACACTGGCCAAGATCAAAGAGGTGAACCAGTCCTTACCGGTGGTACTGATCACAAAAAATGAAACGGAGAACCTGATGGACGATGCGATCGGTTCCCAGATCAGCGATTATTTGATCAAACCCGTCAACCCCAACCAGGTCTGGCTGAGCCTTAAAAAAATAATCGATAACAGGCGGCTGGTCGCGGAAAAGACCACCACCGCTTACCAGCAGCAATTCCGTCATCTTTTTACAGCGCTGAACAGCAATCCCGATTACAACGAATGGATGGATATTTACCGCAAGCTGGTGTACTGGGAACTGGAAATGGAAAAAAGCGACAGCCCCGAGATGCAGGAAATACTGCAGAACCAGAAAAGTGAGGCCAATACCGAATTTTTCAAATTTGTTTCCAGGAACTACGGCAGCTGGGTAAATCCCAAAGGCACAGATGGTCCGGTGATGAGTCATACACTGATGAAGTTCAAGGTGCTGCCCCACCTGGAAAAAGGAACACCGCTATTCTTTATCCTTATTGATAATCTCCGTTTCGACCAATGGAAAGCGATCCAGCCCATCTTTGCAGAAAGTTTCCGGATACTGGAAGAAGAAAGTTTTTACAGCATACTTCCCACGGCAACCCAGTATTGCCGCAATGCGATCTTTGCGGGCATGATGCCCATGGACATCGAAAAGCAATTCCCGCTGCAATGGAAAAATGATGAAGAAGAAGGTGGAAAGAACCTTCACGAAGAAGAATTTTTCAGGGCGCAACTGAAAAAAATGGGTAAAGCTGACCTGAAAATTTCCTATACCAAAGTGGTGAATAACCAGGCAGGACTTGACCTGGTCAATAATATTCATAACCTGCTCAACAATGACCTGAACGTGATCGTGTATAATTTTGTCGATATGCTTAGTCATGCCCGCACGGAAATGGAGGTCTTAAAAGAGCTCGCGGGTGATGAAATGAGCTATCGCAGTATCACTACATCTTGGTTCGAACATTCTCCCCTTCACCAGGCATTGAAAAAGATTGCCGATAAGAATATCAAGATCGTTTTAGCTACGGATCACGGGAGTGTAAGAGTTAAAACGCCGTGCAAGGTAGTAGGGGACAAGCAAACCACTACCAATCTTCGTTACAAACATGGGCGTAACCTGAATTATGAACCGAAGGAAGTGCTGGCTTTCCGCGATCCCAGGGAAGCGGGTTTGCCGGTACCGACGATCAACTCTTCTTTTATTTTTGCCAAGGAAGATAGTTTTCTCTGCTATCCCAATAATTACAATTATTACGTGAATTACTACCGCAACACTTTTCAACATGGAGGGGTGAGCCTGGAAGAAATGATCGTGCCGGTGATCAAGATGCAGAGCAAGTAAAATACCACCCGCAGGGAGCAAAGTTGTGGAAAAGTAAAAAAACTAGAATTCTCCGAACATGTAGTTTCGCAGTAGCAAAATAGGTATGAAATACACACAAACAACACTCGATAAATTGGAAGCGATACCCGAGCAGGCAGGCTATGTGCTGCGCTATGAAAGAGGTTCTTTTCAGAGTGGTTATTGCATTTTGGAAGAACGGAAGGTGGTCGTGCTAAACAAATTCCTGCAAACAGAAGGCCGGATCAATACATTAGTTGACCTGATCCCGCAGCTGGATATTCCGCATGAAGTACTCACAGAAGATTCCCGGAAACTTTACGCAGACATCATCTCCCGCATGGAAACCCAGGGGAATGAGAAATAAACAATAAGAAATAGAAAGCCAGGGAATCCACTACTTCCTAATTTCTTACCTGCCTCCGGTCCCGAAGGGACTCCTTTGGTGCAGGCAGGTTTTTAATTCCTACTTACTACTTCCTAATTTCTTACCTGCCTCCGGTCCCGAAGGGACTCCTTTGGAGCAGGCAGGTTTTTAATTCCTACCTACTACTTCCTAATTTCTTATTTTTAATTCCTTATTTCTTATTTACATTGTATCCCCCGCTTAAAATAACATTTCTTGGCAGCGGTACCAGCAGCGGTGTACCGATGATCGGCTGCGATTGCCGGGTTTGTACCTCACCCGATAAAAAAGATAACCGGCTTCGTTCCAGTATTCTTGTTGAATCACCCTACACTAAACTGGTCGTTGACACAGGCCCCGATTTCCGTTACCAGATGCTGCGTCAAAAAGTAAAACACCTGGACGCTGTGCTCTTCACTCACCCGCACAAGGATCATCTGGCGGGGTTGGATGATATCAAAGCGTTCAATTATTTTTCGAAGAAGCCCATGGATATTTACGCGGATTCACTGACGGAGGAAGCCTTGCGCAGGGATTTTTATTATGCTTTCTCGGATACCCGTTACCCCGGCATACCCGAACTGAACCTGAACACGATCACGCTGGACCCTTTTGTCATTGGCGATATACCTGTCGTACCTATTCTTGTCTGGCACCTTAAAATGCCGGTACTGGGTTTCCGCTTTGGGAAGTTCACCTATATCACTGATGCCAACCGCATCGAAGAGGGGGAGAAAGAAAAAATAAAAGGAAGTGAAACCCTGGTATTGAATGCGCTGCGGAAGCAAAAACATATCTCGCATTTCAACCTGGAGGAAGCCATTGCATTAGCCCAGGAACTGAAAGTAAAAGAGGCTTATTTCACCCATATCTCCCACCAGCTGGGAAGACATGAAGAAGTTGAAAAAGAATTACCTGCGGGAATGCACCTGTCCTATGATGGGCTTGAACTGAGGTTTAATTAAAAATTGGGGAACCTGCCACATTGCATGTAAATTTTTTCTCATCTGTTTAAATAGATTTAAATTTATACCTGAAAATTTGTAGCATATTTTTTGTGCTTTTTCTGAATCGAAAAAAACTGCAACCGCCAATGGAGATGGACTACAATATGGTGGATCAAGAAGTGTTGATTGATATGCTGGCAAAACATACTGCCGCCTATACGAGCTTATACACCCAAAATGGTAATCCTGATGAATTAGAGAACTTGAGAACCATAATGGTGAAGATCCAAACAGCAATAACCGCCCGTAAACGTACCAACGAAAATACCTCAACGACCGGGGATAATGTTTCCTTTACCGGGGACGTGGCCTGATTTATCTTTCGCCGGATTTTCTTCTGGGGATCTAGTCCCGGATAATTTTATACATCCTAAGAACCGCCTTTTCTTTTCGGTCAGGGGATATCTTTTCCATTCCCTAACACTTGTTAGTGTAATTAATTTTTCCCTTAACTTGCACCCGCCTTTAATGATTGCAGTAATGATTGCTTGCCTCATTCGAAGGCCCAAGACTGTGCCACCCCGCTGGTGAAAACCAGTAATAAGGAGTGGCACAGTTATTAAAAAACCTCAACGATTTAAATATAATATGAATTTTCAAACTTCCGAGCTCACACAACAAGTGGCTCAGACCGCCCGTGATTTTGCACAGCAGCATATCAAACCACATGTAATGGAATGGGATGAAAGCCAGGAATTTCCTGTTCAGCTTTTTAAAGAAATGGGAAAACTGGGCTTAATGGGCGTGTTAGTTCCCGAAGAGTATGGTGGGGCGGGACTTACTTATTTCGAATACAAGACCGTGATCGAAGAGATCGCCAAAGTATGTGGCTCGATCGGGTTGAGTGTTGCTGCGCATAATTCGCTTTGCACCGGTCATATCATGGCATTCGGTAATGAAGAACAAAAGAAAAAATGGTTACCCAAACTCGCTACGGCCGAATGGATCGGGGCCTGGGGTCTTACCGAAGCCAATACCGGCAGTGATGCAGGCAATATGAAATGCACGGCGGTTAAAGACGGAAATGATTGGGTCATTAACGGGACCAAAAATTTCATCACGCATGGTAAAAGCGGGGATATAGCTGTTGTTGTCTGCCGCACTGCTGAACCAAGAACTAAAAATAACTCCACTTCTTTTGTAGTGGAAAAAGGAACAAAAGGTTTTAGTGCAGGTAAAAAAGAAAACAAACTGGGCATGCGGGCTAGTGAAACAGCTGAAATGGTCTTTGATAATTGCCGTGTACCGGATGCCAACCGCCTCGGTGAAGTGGGAGATGGTTTTAAACAGGCGATGAAAGTGCTTGATGGCGGAAGGATCTCGATCGCTTCTCTATCACTCGGCATCGCCAAAGGGGCTTATGAAGCCGCTTTGCAATACGCTCAGGAACGCCACCAGTTCGACCAGCCGATCTCCAATTTCCAGGGTATCTCTTTTAAACTGGCCGATATGGCCACCGAGATCGCTGCGGCCGACCTGCTCACGTTGCAGGCCTGTGACCTGAAAGAAAGAAAGCAACCCATGACCAAAGAAGCCGCCATGGCCAAATATTATGCGAGTGAAGTAGCCGTAAAAGTGGCCAATGATGCGGTACAGGTATACGGGGGCTATGGTTATACCAAAGACTTCCCGGTGGAAAAATTTTACCGCGATGCCAAATTGTGCACGATCGGGGAAGGAACTTCGGAGATACAAAAACTCGTTATTTCGAGAGAAGTTTTGAAATAGATAAAAACTTTACAGATAAAAGATAAAAGTTGGTATTTACTATCTAACGATTTACTAACTTTTATCTGACCTCTTGCACTATCATCTATCAGTTATCATCTTTCATCTTACTTCCTGCATCTCAACAAGTTTTTTATAAAAACCATTTTGAGTCAATAGCTCTTCGTGGTTCCCTCTTTCCACGATCTTTCCTTTTTGTAATACGATGATCTCGTCAGCATGACGGATCGTAGAGAGCCGGTGGGCGATCACGATACTGGTCCGGTTCTGCATCATATTGTTGATGGCATCCTGTACCAGTCGTTCACTTTCAGTATCCAGCGAAGAAGTGGCTTCATCGAGAATGAGGATAGGAGGGTTTTTCAGCACTGCTCTTGCAATGGTCAGGCGTTGCCGCTCGCCACCACTGAGTTTGCTGCCCCTGTCGCCGATATTACTTTTATAACCGCCTTCTTTTTTAATGATAAAATCATGCGCATTGGCAATTTTTGCCGCGGCTATGATCTGTTCTTCCGTTGCTTCGGGGTATCCCAGCGAAATATTGCCCGCAATGGTATCATTAAATAAGATGGGTTCCTGGGTAACAATACTCATCAGGCTGCGGACGGAATGCAGCGAATAATCTTTTATGTTCACGCCATCGATCAATACTTCACCACCCGTTACATCATGAAATCTTGGAACGAGATCGGCCAGGGTGGACTTACCGGCACCCGAAGAGCCTACCAACGCGATGGTTTTCCCCTTGTTGACAGTGAGGTTGATATGATCAAGTATCACCGCATCTGAATAGGCGAAACCGACATTCCGGAATTCAATGGAATCATTGAAGGCCAGCAGTTTTTTCCCATTGGGATTATCATCCACTGTTACTGGTGTATTCAGCACTTCTTCGATCCGCGTGATGGCGGCGGAACCTTTTTGCATGTTGCTGAAAGAAGTGGACAATGATTTTACCGGGTTGATGATATTGTAGAACAGTGCCAGGTAGGCAAGAAAAGTGGAAGGTGCCAGCGGTATCTTTTGCCCTAGCACGAGTTGTCCGCCAAACCATAGGATCCCGACAAAGACCAGTACGCCAAGGAATTCAGAAACAGGCGAAGCCATATCCCGGCGCCGGCTGATCCTGTTCTTCGCATCCAGCAATTCGTCGTTGGTCTTCTCGAACCGCGATCGCAGCAGGGTTTCAATATTAAATGCCTTGATCACCCGCAGGCCATTCAATGTTTCATCCATAATGGATAACGATTCGCCGTGTTTAACCGCCGCTTCATTGGATTGCCGTTTTAAAGAACGGGAGATCCGCCCCAGAATAAAACCGATGACAGGAATGCAGATAAGGATCGCGATCGTAAGCTGCGGACTGATATAGAACAGTACGGCAAAATTGATGATGATGGTCAGCGGGTCCCTGATCCATCCTTCGAGTGCGCCAACGAGGGAGTTCTCGACTTCCGACACATCGTTCGTACTGCGACTGATCAGGTCGCCTTTTCTTTTCTCGGTAAAATACCCGATCGGGAGTTGCAGGATCTTGTTGTAGATATCTGAACGGAGGGTATTGACAATTTTATTTTTTAAGGGGTTCAGGATATAGAAAGAAAGATAGAGGAAAATGTTTTTTAAAAGGATCGATACCACGATGATGATGCAAATGAGCGCCAGTATCCCCACCGGTTGCAGATCGCCCGTCTGGTCGAGCAGCAGGCGGCGCAATGATTCCATGATGGGGTTATCGATGGTCTGGCTCGTTTTGCCGCTGTCTTTATTAAAGATCAGGTCAAAGAAAGGCGCCAGCATCCCAAAAGAAACAATGGAAAAAATGATCGAGAGAATAATGCAGAGGAAATACAGGGCAATTTTGCCTTTATAATTCTTCAAATACCTGAAAATCCTTGAATATTTACTCATCGCCTGTATTAATCGCTTAAACGGGGCAAAGTAAGTAATTTTACCCCGTCTGCCGAAGTCCCGGTGAAGGTGGACAATTAACTTTAATAAAAATTATGGAAGAAGGGAAAAGGCAAAAACAGATCGCAGGGCTGCTGAATGAGGAAATGAATACGATCTTCCAGCGGCTGGGATTGAGCATGATCGACGGGGGAATGGTATCGATTTCATCGGTTAAAGTAACTCCCGACCTCCTGGAAGCACGATTTTATCTGAGTTTTTTCCAGGTAAAGGACCCCAAAGCCGCTTTGCAAAAAATTGAAGACCGTCACCACGAAATAAAAAAGGAACTGACCGCAAAAATTCGTCACCAGTTGCGCAGTATGCCGGTACTAAAATTTTTCCAGGATGATACGCTTGACCATGTTTTCAAAATGGAAGAGATCTTTAAAAAGATCGATGAAGGGAATAAAGACGAACAAAACGGATGACAAGGAATAATGAAGTAAGTCCCCTTTTGTGATAAACCTCAAACATCAAACCTTAAACCCACCTCTTGCATTTTCTTTTTGCCTGGCGCTATTTCAAAGCAAAAAAATCCACCAACGCGATCAATATCATCGCATGGGTGAGCATTATCGCGATCATCTTTGGTACAACTGCGCTGATCCTGGTGCTGAGTGTATTCAATGGTTTTGAAGACCTGGTAAAATCACTCTATTCCTCTTTTTATACCGACCTGAAGATATCTCCTGTCAAAGGAAAACTGATCACCCTTTCGGAGCAACAGATCCGGCAATTAAAAGGACTCGAGGGGATAAAAAATTTTTCACTGGTCGTCGAGGAAAAAGCTTTGCTCCAGAACGGGGATTACCAGTCCATCATTTATATGAAAGGGGTGGATGAGAATTACCGTTATGTGTCAGGTGTAGCTGATCACCTTATTAATGGGGAATATGACCTGGGTAATGAAGATACGCCCAGGCTTGTATTGGGCGCCGGGGTGGAGGGGGCGCTTGGAATTCATGCAGACAGAAATCCATTTAGCCTGAAGATCTACCTGCCAAGAAACAGCAACAATATCCAGTTGAATCCGTTGGAAGATATCAGCAGCGATACGATCCGTTCTTCCGCGGCCTTCCTGATTCAGCAGGATTTTGACAATAAATACGGAATTACCAATATCGATTTTTTAAAAAGATCGCTGAGGCTTGACTCGAATGAGTACAGCGGAGCTGAGATTGCCTTGAATGACCCTTCCCGGACCAACGAGATCAAGAAAAAGATACAGGAGATCTTCGGAAAGGACTATCTCGTGCAGAACAGGTACGAACAGAACCGCAGCCTTTATTCGATTATGGATGTGGAACGCTGGGTCATTTACGGAGTGCTTTGCCTGATCCTGGTCGTGGCTGCCTTTACGATGATCGGGACTCTTACCATGCTCGTGCTCGAAAAGCAGAAAGACATTAGTGTTTTGCATGCCCTGGGAGGCAACCGCAATTTTATCCAGCGGATATTTTTAGGCGAGGGGATGTTGCTTGCCCTGATCGGTGGTGGTATCGGGATGTTGCTGGCCTTATTGCTGGTATGGCTGCAATTGGAATTTCACCTGATCCCATTGGAAGGAGGATCTTTCCTGATCAGTTATTTCCCGGTGAAATTGCGGATGATGGATTTTGTGCTGGTGGGAGGAACTGTTTTCGTGATCGCATTGATCGCTTCCTGGCTTCCCTCCAGGAAAGCAGCTGCACAAGGTTTTTCGCTGCGCAGTGAGTAAGACTCCCCAATTAAATCCGGTCCCGAATTAAATCCGGTCCCGTATTAAATCCGGGATGACTACTTTTCATAATTCAAGATTAATAGTCTCCCAATGTCTCGGGTAACTGCGCCAGCGCTTTTGCGAGTTGTTCATCATTGGGAGCAATGCCATGCCATTCGTGGGTACCTTCCATAAAATCGACGCCTTTGCCCATCGAAGTATGCATCATGATACCGATCGGTTTTCCCTGGCCGGCAAGAGTTTTTGCTTTTTCCAGTGTGGCCACTACCTCATCCATGTCATTCCCATTCATTTCTAGAGTTGTCCAGCCAAAAGCGTCGAATTTCTGGCGGATATTGCCCAGCCCCATCACTTTATCGGTAGGCCCATCGATCTGTTGTCCATTCCAGTCGACAGTGGAAATAAGATTGTCCACTTTATGATGAACCGCGAACATCATCGCTTCCCAGACCTGGCCTTCGTCCAGTTCGCCATCCCCGTGCAGCGAGAATACCAGGTTCTTTTCTCCATTCAGTTTTTTGGTCAAAGCCGCACCAATGGCAACGCTCATGCCCTGGCCAAGCGAACCGGAGGCGATTCTTACCCCGGGCAGGTGTTCATGGGTGGCCGGGTGCCCTTGTAACCTTGAGTTGATCTTCCTGAAACTCGCCAATTCTGCTATCCCAAAATACCCGGAACGGGCAAGTGTGGAATAAAATACCGGGGAAATATGTCCATTGGAGAGTATAAATACGTCTTCGTTGGCTGCGTCCATATTAAATGCAGGGTCATGCTTCATTATTTTAAAATACAGGGCAGTTAAAAAATCAGCGCAACCCAATGAGCCGCCAGGATGCCCGCTGCTGGCGCCATGCACCATTCTTACTATATCCCTTCTTATCTGTGAAGCAATAGCGATAAGTTCTGCCATAAAAACTAGGATGTTTTTAAACTTTTTGTATCTTGTGGCTTCAAAAGCCCGATTGCGCAGCAAAAGTGCGATCTTTTTCGATACAAAATCCATCCGGATTAATCTACTTGCCAACAAATTCAAATCATCCTGTGCTTCCAAAAATTGGAATACCGTTTGGTATCTGGTAATGTAAGCTTAATAGAAAATTTTGAGGGTTATATACTATTTTTGCACATATTTTAAACACTGCTTAGATGCTTGATGTATTATTGACAGCGTCCGTTTCTTTCATCATAACTTTCCTGGCCATTCCCGTGATTATGCAGGTGGCCGAAAAGAAAAAACTTTACGACGTTCCGGATGAACGAAAAGTGCATACCCGGCTGGTTGCTTCACTGGGTGGTATCGGCATTTTCGGAGGATTCCTGTTGGCAGCACTTTTATCGGTTCAGGGCTATTTAAACCCTGAGTTTCAATACTTTTTTGCAGCTGCCCTGGTCATTTTCTTTCTCGGTCTCAAGGATGATATCATGATCCTTTCTGCGACCAAAAAATTCATCGGCCAGATCATCGCAGCATCCATACTGATCCACCTGGGAGGTATCCGCCTCGATAGTATGCACGGTTTACTGGGCTTCGACCAGTTACCCGAAGGATTTGGCCTGGCCCTGTCTTACCTTACCATTATTGTCGTGATCAACTCATTCAACCTGATCGATGGGGTAGATGGCCTGGCTGCGAGTCTTGGTATCCTGACCATGCTGGTCTTTGGGGCTTATTTTTTTGTGATCGACTACCAGGCATATGCCTTACTCGCTTTTTCTATGGCGGGAAGTCTTGTAGCCTTTATTATATTTAATCACCATCCTGCCAAGATATTCATGGGAGATTCGGGTTCACTGATGATCGGGTTAGTAAATGCGATCCTGGTGATCAAATTCATTAACGTAGCGAATTCTCCTTTTGTGGCTGTGCCGGTTCCTGCATCGGTAGCAATTGGTTTTGCCATTTTGATCGTTCCCCTGCTCGACACACTCCGTGTATTTGGTATCCGGATCATCAATGGACGATCCCCCTTTACGCCCGACCGTAACCATGTGCACCATTTATTGCTGGACAGGGGTCTGGGTCATGCCGCAGTAACTTTTACCTGTGTGGGTATCAATATAGGGTTTATCCTGCTTGCGTGGCTTTGCAGGGAAATGGGTCCCAACTACCTGATGCTTTTATTACTGGCGCTTTCCTTTTCAGGTCTAGGTCTGTTATATTATGGTAAGCGGAACAGGAGTATGGTCATTGCCCGCCGTATGGACGGCGCCACAGAGCTTAAAACAAGTTCAAAAGTAGTTACCCTGACCAAGGAAACCCAGGCAGCAGAGAAAAATTAATTACTGGAATCATAAAACCCCGGTGCCTCCAAGTTGTCGGGGGCTTTTTTTTTGATGCAATGGTCAGCGGGTTCTACTCTTTTGTTAGATTTGCGTCCCGGTGAACCCGGAAGAAAAAGCATATTTATGGTAGAAGATATCGTGTCCATTATCGCTGTAGCGGAGGATCACATGAAAAAAGCGATCGGTCATCTTGAATCCGAACTGATAAAAATCCGGGCCGGCAAAGCCAATCCCCAGATGCTGGATGGACTGGTAGTGGATTATTACGGCTCTCCTGTCCCCATTAACCAGGTGGCGAATGTGAGTGTGATGGATGCCCGGACGCTAACCATTCAACCCTGGGAAAAGAATATGGTGCAGCCCATTGAAAGGTCCATCATTGCGGCCAACCTTGGTGTTACCCCGCAAGGTGATGGGATCATGATCCGTCTTTCTCTTCCGCCGCTGACGGAGGATAGAAGGAAAGAACTGGTGAAGAAATGCCAGGCAGAAGGAGAACATTCAAGAGTGGCTATCCGGAACATACGCAGGGATGCCATCGAAAGCATCAAAAAACTTCAGAAGAACGGGCTGAGCGAAGATGCTGCCAAGGATGCAGAAGCAGGTGTTCAGCAGGTTACCGATAAACATATTACTGAGATAGAAAAACATCTTGTTTCGAAAGAAAAAGAAATAATGTCTGTTTAATTAAGCGATAGCCTTCGTCAAGCTCAGGCTGACAGATCTTTTGAGGCCGTCTCTTCTTTTTTTTCAGGGCGATTGGCCAGGAATACTCCCAATAGGATGATCCCCAGGCAAACCAGTTTCACCCAGGTGATCTTTTCGCCATCGATAAATCCCCAGCCAAGGGCGATAAAGGGAATGCCATAAGTGACCAGTGAAGCAAAGAGGATTCCGGCTCTTTGTACCAGCATATAAAACAGGACGGTTGCGATGGCACTGCAAACGATTCCCAGCACTATCGCGGACCAGACAGCATACTGCACGGTCATGTCGCTGAAAGAGAGCTTTAAAAAGCCCTGTTGCCAGAGTATAATGCCGGAGGGGATAGTCATGAAAGAAAGAGAAACAGTAGCATTATGCACCGGTTTCACCGTTTTTAAATAATGCCCGACCATATTCACATTGATACCATACAGGAAAGTGGCCACGACGATGAGTAGGGTATAAGCCAGGTTATTAAAATTAATATCTTTTTTTTCCAGTAAAAGCGGAAGAATAGTGAGTAAGATCAAACCGATAAAACCTGTCAGCACCCCGGCGATCTTCTGTCTTTTGATCTTGTCCTTAAAAAAAAAGATACCGACCACCACCACGCAGATCGGTGTGAGGGAATTCAGGATGCCTGCCAGGGAACTGTCAAGTTTTGTAATGGCTTCGGCAAATAAAAATGCCGGGAGCAGGTTGCCGAATACGGCGCTCAGGATAACCAGTCCAAGTTTGTTGCGCGGGATCCGGGAAAAATGAAAAAAAGCAAAAGGGATAAACACAAGACCGGCAGAAAAGATGCGCAGGGCAGCTATCTGGGCTGCTGTCAGGCCCTGCTGGCCGTCGTGCATCAGTTTAAAAGAACTTCCCCAGATGATACAAAGTACAATGAATAATACCCAGCTGATAAACCTGTTGCTCATAGATCGGTTGCAAAGTTCATGAATCAGCATCATAACAGTTGAATTTTTTTAAAGAGGGTTAACTGAAATAGTATCTTGTGGTATCATTCAAAACCAGCATGTATGCCCACGATCAAATTAAGTGCTATATCGTCCCAGGCTCCTGAGGGGCTAGATAAAAAGGCAACAAAGGAAAAAACAGCGGTGGTAATCCAGGAGCTTGATGAACTCCAGAACCTGTTGTTTGCCGAAAGCAAGCATTCGATACTGGTCGTGATCCAGGGAATGGATGGGAGTGGTAAGGATGGGGTGATCAGGAATGTATTGGGAAATATGAACCCACAGGGAGTTACGGTCAAATCTTACAAAGCTCCGACTGCGGAAGAATTGTCCCATGATTTTCTGTGGAGGATCCACCACCATACTCCCGCCAGAGGGATGATTCAGGTATTTAACCGCTCGCATTACGAGGATATATTGATCACCCGTGTACACAAATGGTGCGATAATGGTACGGCCAAAAAAAGAATGAAAGCGATCAATAATTTTGAACGATTGCTGCAGGAACACAACCACACGCAACTATTGAAATTTTATTTACATGTTTCCCCGGTGGAACAGCGGCAACGGCTGGAAGAGCGTTTGCACGACCCCACGAAAATGTGGAAATACAATGAAAAGGACTTTGAGGAGGCTAAACTTTGGGGAGAATATATGCAGGCTTACGAGGATTGCTTTAATAATTGTAATGAACCCGCCTGGGATATTGTTCCGTCTGACCAGAACTGGTACAAGGAATTTATTATTGCCACCCGCTTACGTGATCTCCTGAAAAGCCTGGATATGAAGTTCCCGGGGAATGAAAAAATTGTCAGACAATAGCAGGATCCTGTTATTAAAATAAGTACATTATATTTTATTCACCGATAAATCAATCTATATGGGAATGCTTAAAGAATTCAAGGAATTTGCTATGAGAGGCAATATCGTTGACCTGGCTGTCGCAGTTATTATCGGCGGGGCTTTTGGTAAAATCATCACGGCACTTACCGAAAGTATCATCATGCCTATCATTGCCATGATTTTAGGTAAAGGGGGCGTGTCTGAAGTAAGTTTTATGGTCGGTAAAACATTCTTCCCTGTCGGGATCTTTTTACAGGCCATCATTGATTTTATCCTGATAGCATTTGTATTATTCTTGGTTATCAAAGCAATGAATTCGGCTAAAAAGAGAGAGGTTCCCGCACCGGCCGCAACCCCCGAAGATATTGTCCTCTTGCGGGAGATCCGGGATTCCCTGCGGAAATAAGGGGGGAAAACCACGACCGGGCCCCAATCCATTTTCCCTTATTTTTGTATGGTCCTGTTATCGAACAGGATTTTATTTTTCTTTTATTAACTCTAGCAACTTGCAGTATACCTCGTACCAGATCAAATTACCCCAGTTCGAAGGCCCGTTTGACCTCCTGCTTTTTTTTATTGAGCGGGACGAGCTGGATATTTACAATATTCCGATCACCGGAATGATCAACGATTTCCTCGAGTATATTCACCAGAGCGATGAACTGAATATTGAACTGAGCAGTGAGTTCATCCTTTTCATTTCCACGCTCATGCGGATCAAGGCCAGGATGCTGTTACCCCGCAAGGAACTCGATGCGGAAGGTAACGAGATTGATCCCCGCCAGGAGCTCATCAACAAAATACTGGAATATAAGCGGTTCAAAGAGGCTTCGGCCCAGATGGCAGAAATGGAAGCACTCCGCATGCTGATGGTGAAAAGAGGAAATATCCAGCAAGAATTGTCGGAGATCGGGGAGGAGGACAGCGAAGGAACGGAGATCCAGAACATTACCTTGTTCAAACTGATGCGGGCTTTTGAAAAAGCCATGCTGAAGTACAGTGACCGGCTGAATAAACCGGTGCATACCGTGGTTCAGTACAATTATACCATGGAAGCCAGCCGTGACCACATGCTGAACAAGGCAAGGGAAGAACAGACCCTTTCATTTGAAAAGATATTTGATAATTGTGAGAACAGGGTCCATGCGATCTTCTTATTTCTTTCACTGCTGGAACTGGTGCAGCAGAAATTCCTGAAGATCATTATTGGCGAAGGCAAGAACAATTTTATTATTGAATACAATGAACCAGACAACCGCCTGGCGGAACTGGAAGAAGTAAACCAACTACCTTAATTAAAAATTTTCAGGTTATGAAACGTTCAGCAACAGCCCAATGGAAAGGAACCGGTAAAGAAGGGATGGGGAAATTGTCCACGCAATCAGGTGTGGTGAAAAATAAAAAGTATGATTTCAGGAGTCGCTTTGATGACGGCACATATACCAACCCGGAAGAACTGATAGCGGCAGCTCATGCCTGCTGTTTTTCCATGAAACTCAGTTTTGTACTGGGAGCAGCAGGGTTTACCCCGCGAAAAATAGAAACTACATGCAGTATCACACTGGAAAATGGCGCCATTACCGGGAGCCACCTGGAAGTTAAAGCTAAAGTACCGCGCATGAAAGCGGAACAATTTACCACCTGTGCGGAAGAGGCTAAAGCAACATGTCCCGTTGGCAAGGTGCTGAATATGACTGTAACTATGGAAGCAAGTCTTGGGTAATACGCCAACCAGATTTTAAAGCCAGTCACTCCTATGCTGCTTGCAGGTCACAAACGCCAGCCTACATAAACCTGGGCTACATTGTTTTTTACATTCAGCCGGGGCAGATAATTTGGCCAGCTTCCACCCGGGGGTGCTTCTTCCTTGTTTACATTGTTCAGACTGACATTCAACCTGGCGCCGATAAAAAGGCCACCAATCGGGGAAATTTCCCCGCCCGCGACTACTCCATAATCAAAGCGGTTGAAATAATCGAAGAGACTGCCGTTAGCATTGCCTGAACTGTCCACTTTTGCATTTAGCAGGAAAGCGGCCTGGAGCCCCGCATGCAACTGAACTTTTTTTGTAAAGTTCAGCGTGATAAGCTGGGGTAGTAAAAGATAATCAAGGTTCACTTTTCCTGTATTGGTATTGCTTGAATAATCGTATCCCTGCCGTGACAGCATGATCTCTGAGCGGAAACCAAAAAATTTAGGTTTGGAAGAAATGTATCCCCCGATCATATAACCGGTTCTGCTGTTGGCGTTGATGCCGGCTTTGTCGGTAATATTGGCAAAATTAAGCCCTGCTTTAACAGCGATCTTAAACTGGCCAAAACAACAGGCGGGAGCAAAGATCAACAGACAGAGGAGTATTTTTTTCATAATGATCTTTTTGCAAATTGTACAAATAGAAAAGGATAATTATACCCTTATTATAAAAATCGTTATGAAAAGATACGAATTTCTCTGTGGCTGTGGACTTACCAAAATTTAGCCTTATTGTTTCATCCCGGAATTCCTTTATTATTTGATAAGGAGGAGAGGGAAATCATCTTTCCTACATCTAAGGGTAAATAGAAGCGGTTCAATCTGCTTCTTCAAATTGCTGCGTTTTTGGATTCCAGGAATGTTTGCAAAATGTACTTACAGTTCCATCCGTGGAAAGTTTACGGATATAACTATTATTACGGCCACTGCCATCTACTATGTATAAATTACCAGTTTTGTCGAATACAATACCCGCCGGGACGTCAAATGTAGCTTGTAATGCTTTGCCATCTTTTTCCCCCGGTTCGGTCACCCCATAGGGGTTTCCGTTGAAATCCATTTTTCCGGCGCCTGCAATAGATTTTACCATATTGCCTGCAATTTTAAAAATGCGGTTTAAAGAGGCATCCGAAAAATAGATGTCCCCATTTTTAGCGATGGCTATACCATTGGGATCGGACAGCATTGCAGTAGCTGTACTTCCTTCTTTATAAAAAGAACTAAATTTTTTATCGCATTGCCCTGCAATAGTTGTAATAACGCCGTCCGGGGTAATTTTTTTAATACAATTGCTTGCATTCGCACATACATATAAATTGCCGTCCCTATCACAGGTCAATGCTCTCAGATCCGGCAAAGTGAATGCCCCGGTATTCCCGTTCTGCAAAGTGGTAACGATACCCTGCGGTGTAATTTTCCGGATTAAATGATCGCCGGAATTGGAACCCTTGCCCGGTGCATTGTCAGTAACATAAATGTTCCCACTATTGTCAATGGCAATTTTTCCAAGATGAAGAAAAGAGGCTGTTGTACGGTCACCATCTTTCGATCCTGCAGTTGTAACTCCTGCAAATGTCGAAACCATTCCTTCCGGAGTAATTTTCCTGATTCTGGTGTTATCAGTTACATAGAGGTTATCTTCTCCATCAATAGCAATACCATTTGTATTGTTAAATTCTGCATTCTTACCGGGCCCATCTTTATCATTTCTGCCACCACCCGCAAATAATTCTGCTTTTCCTGCCGGTGTGATCTTGATAACCTTGTGATTTCCCCCGGTTACAAAAACATTTCCCTTGCTGTCCACTACTATTCCCGAAGAAAAGTAAAAAGCATTGGTCAGTTTGGGAGTTTGGGCATAAAGTCTAATCGCTGATAAATTAAACAATACAGCGGCTGCTCCAAATAGAAGTATAATTTTCATAGATCTTTTTTATACAACGGCACATTCTTATTTTTTTGTTTATCATCAGGCTGAACCGGGTAGGTTTTATCAATTAATGCTTTCAATGCACCGCCTTCTTTCATTTGCACACCAGTTCCAAAACCTACTTTTAATTGTTCTTCTTCTAATCCGACCTCGACTTTGGCTTCGCCAATACCTGCTACCAATTTCATTTCAGCTTCCCAAAAAATGCCCAGGTCAGTGGGATGTCCGCCTTTGTCAAATGTGATATAGAATTGTGATTTTGCCTCTGCTTCTGCACCAAATTCAACTCCCAGGTTTTTATTTCCAAAAAAAACAGCTGGCAGGGAACCTCCCACTCCAAAAGCAATGGTCGTCTCACCTTTTTTGCGGTCATATTCAATTTTGCCGATCAATCCTTCTCCGGCTTCCAGTTTATAAGCGTCACAACTGATCTCAAGATTTACTACACCAAGTGGTAATTTCACTTTGGCAGGACCAAGATAGCAATCCGGGTCTTCTATGATCATGTCCTCTTTTTTACCGGCATCTTTTTCAATATTTTCACCACAAGGGACATTAAAATGGGTGGTGTTGATTTCAATGAGAACCAACATGAAGTCTGAAACAAGCCCATAAAATTCTGCTTTGTATTGGTGATCATCAATTGAGCCTACATAATACCAGAATGACATGTCATTGAAATAATTCTTATAGAGCGTAATGGCCTCCCGCTGCATGGCCTCATTCAGGTCTGCAATTAAATTAAGATAACGATTCCTTACGATTTCTTTTTCTGCACACATTTTTTTAAGCAGGGCATCCAATGCCTTTCCATCATTACCTTCCCCATCGGCCTCTGCTAAAGCATCTTTCTGGGATTTATATTTTGCGGATATTTGCTGTTGCCCGGCAAGCCCTTCATCTGAATATTTTTGTCTTTGAGCCAGGTATTTTTTCTTGTACTCAGCAAATCTTAAAAATTTATCACTGTACTCGTTCACCCAGAGATCGATCAGCACCTGGTTTGCAAACAATCCAAATGGCCTGAAAGGATTCCTTTTTTCTTTATTGGCAACAGCAACGATATCAGGCATCGATTTTTGTGACAAGGCGGTTTCCTGGATCGAGAGGGCGTAATATTTGTCGTGTACCCGCTTAAGCATTTCTTTATAGGCTTTGTATTGTGGTTTTAATACCGGAGTTTGTTGCACATCCCTGCATTGCGGAAGCATGGGATATTTATGAAAATTGAAAGTCTCCGGTTGTTTATACCGGTGGCGAACATAGTCCATCAATTTTGCGTCGGGTTTTAATTTTTGAAGAAGATTCTGCGCGCCTTCACTCCAGCCTCCGCGTAAGGAATTCCCGGCATATTTTATTGCCAACGCTTTATTACCCCGCTTATTATAGATCAAGGCCAGCGCCAGGTTGGCATCTGGATAATCTTCATAAGATTTTACGCATTTCAGTAAATACTCCTCTGCTTTTTTATCGTCACCCAAACTAAGATAAGCCTGGCCAAGATTATTCAGGATCATGTTGTTTTGAGGCAGTTTATCTAAAGCATACTGTAAAATAGGTATGGCGTTTACTCCAAGGCCCGAGCTGGTAAGAATACCTCCCGCATTATTCAACAGGGTAAGATTGTCTGGTTTAAGCTCAGCTCCTTTTACCGCCACCAGCGGAGATTTTTCGAGTTCACCATTTAACCAAAGAGCAATCCCGGAACCAGAACGGTATAACAAGTCAACAGGGATAGTTGAAATATCTATTGCATACCCATTGCGTAATAATTCAGTTAATGTTGAATTGAGGTTGTGCAGGTAAGAAATGAGTTCATCTCTTGTAAATGTCCGGATCGGTAACGAATTCAGGTATTTATCATTTCTTGATGCCAGTATATATTTTGTTGTATCGGTTTTATTCACGGCATCTTTGATCAGTTTATCTATTCCTGCCGGGACGGTCTGTGCTGCAGCCATGTAAAAAGAGCAGGAAAGCAGCAGTAGAAGAAGGAGTTTTATTCTCATAAACTGAAAATTAACATTTACTATTTTTTAATCCCTTAATAACAGCCAATGTGTTATTTATTCTGACTAATAAGATGACAAGTTACTGACCCCAAGTGATTTTATATGATTTTAATTTGGATCTCGTAACCCTTACATTTTTATTATTGTAACCGACCTATGGGTTCGCCCTTGTCCCCATTCTACTGTTACATGATAAGTTCCGGAAGGCAATCTTTTCATATCAATATTCAATTGGTTGCTACCGGTCAGCAGCGCCTGCTGCTGTGATCTTACAAGTGAACCTTTACTGTCAACTATTTTTATGGTTACAGCAGATCTGCCCGTAGCTGTAATATTCACCCAGAGCATTTCCTGCACCGGGTTGGGCCAGATGCTCCAGCTATCTTTTTGCTCACAATCAGCACGAATGATACTGGTATATTGAGTCCGTCCATCTATATCATACTCTGCAATACGGTAAATGGCTCCGTTGCTTGCCGGGCTGTTATCAGTATAGGAATAGCTGCGTTCAATACTGCTGTTACCTGCGGCAGGCACCGAACCAATAGCTGACCAGCGAAAGCCATCCATGCTTCTTTCAATATTAAAATGACTGCTGTTTTGTTCCTGTGCTGTTTTCCAGCTTAGTAGGATTTTACCTGCCTGTCCGGCAGTCGGGTTCCCATCACACTTCAGGTTAAACAATGTAAAAAATACCGGCAGTGCATTGCCCGGACTTGATAAGGTCCAACGGGAAAAATCAGCAATGCCGGTTTTCTCTACAAAGTTGCTGAGGGCACTTCTTGATGTAAAACCTTGCTGGGTCCAGGTGGTATTGTTTGCACTTTTCCATAATACCACTGTATTTTCATCAAAGCCGTTTAATTCCGCATCGAGGTACATAAACCGCAGCGTTGCATTTAAAGCAGTGTTGTTGGCAGGCAAAATATCATAATACCGTAAGATGCTGGAACCCATGCTAAAACCATTTACTTGTGCTATATGTCCACGACGGATAATGGTGGCGCCTAAATTTTGAGAAGAAGAAATAATAGCGCCAAGGTTTCCAGGGTTGGCTGATGATGGGGCATTTAAAGTATTGGTTATTTCAACATAACCACCGTTTGCACCGATGATGCGGCTGGTCTCCGACTCACTGTTTAATAAAGCAGCGGGTTGAAGAAAAATATTGTTGTTGTTCAGATCAATCAGACCTGAAGTAAAATTGATGCCAGCGCCAATATTGATGAATCGCTGCAATGAAATTTTAGCGCTGCCCGTCTTGGCAATTTCCAGCACATCAAAAAGGGGTGCATTGGTTCCTGCAATAGTGTTATTCTGCGTACCGGAGAACCGGAATACTCCTTCCCCGGTGGCCTGGCTGATGCTGCCATCATTATCGAGGTTCATATCCTGCAGGGTAATGATAACGCCCCCGGTAGTTTTTATCGTAGCGCCGGTAGTTACTTTAAACACATTCTGAGCCGAAACGATTGTGGAGGCAACGCTGCAAAGGACTGCCAGTAAATACTGGGTAAATATTTTTTTTCTCATACTGATTTATTGAAATCATTAGTTGCCTATCGATTCACTAGTTTTTCAATCAACTTTTTTAATTCATCAATTTGTTTTTGTTGTTCTTTTATCCCTTCAATCAGTAAGGGAACCACTTTTGCATAGTCCACTGCTTTATAACCGTCTTTATCTGTCTGCACGGCCTGGGGCAACACTTTTTCTACATCCTGCGCTATAAGTCCTACTTGTAATTTGTTATCAAAATGCTTTACCGGGAATTCATCCGTTCTCATAAAATACTCAACGCCATTGATAGCCATTATTTTTTCCATTGGATTTTGCAACCTGGTTATTTGTTTTTTATACCGGGCATCTGAAGGATAGTTTGTACCATTTACTGTAAGGATGCCCGTACTGTTGGTCAGGTACATTCTTTCTGCGAATATGCCACTGGTATAATATCCGAAACTTATTTTAGCTGCAACTGCATCAGTATATATTTGTAATTGACTCGACTCTACCGCAAACCCATATTGGGAATTTGCAGCCCCTTCATAAAGGCTGATTTTTCTGCCAGTTGCATTTGCAAAAGCAAGCGGAGCATTTGGTGCATTATTTCCCACACCAACATTGCCACCCAATGTGATTACCATTCGCTTTATCGAGCCTGTATAAAAATCAAGTCCGTATTGATTGTTTGAACCAGCTGTACGGCCTGAACTGATCGCTTCCCCGCTGCCACCGCCACCGAAACGCAAAATGTTATTGTCTAAAGTTCCATTGTTTCCGTTCCCCTGGTCGATATTCATTCCATTTTTTACACTAAGGTTATATTCAGGGACTAAAATACCAATGCCTAATTTGCCATTATTAAACACCATGGTATTAGCAGCAGTCAACGTTGCATCACTATGAAAAACAAAACCACCCGCAGCCCTCACTTTAAACTGGTTCACACTAGTTGAATTCATAACTACGGCTGTGGAATTATCTCCGTAAATAAAAGACCCCTCAAAACCATTTGTTGATGCGGACTTTCCCATAGCAGTTGTATAATTTCCACTTGCTTCTGTAAACCCTCCCATAGCAGTTGAAGAAGTTCCACTTGCTTTTGTATACTCTCCCATAGCAGTTGAAACACCCCCACTTGCAATTGTACCAAATCCCATTGCAGTTGAATAACCCTGGCTTGCAATTGTTCCACTCCCCATAGCAGTTGAAAAAGTTCCGCTTGCAAGGGTTCCAATTCCCATAGCAGTTGAATTTTGACCGCTTGCAATTGTTCCACCTCCCATAGCAATTGAAGCATCTCCGCTTGCTGTTGTCCCTTCTCCCATAGCAGTTGAAAAAACCCCGCTTGCTGTTGTCCCTTGTCCCATAGCAGTTGTATAGTTTGCACTTGCTGTTGTATTAGCTCCCATGGCAGTTGAAGATTCACCGCTTGCTTCTGTATACGCTCCCATAGCAGTTGAAGATATTCCACTTGCGTTTGTAGCCTGACCCATAGCAGTTGAAGCACCTCCGCTTGCAATTGTTGCTTGTCCCATAGAAGTTGAAAAACCCCCGCTTGCCGTTGTTCCAAATCCCATAGCAGTTGTATAATTGGCGCTTGCTGTTGTACTAGCTCCCATAGCAGTTGAGTTACTTCCGCTTGCAGTTGTAAAATATCCCATAGCAGTTGAATAATTCCCAATGTTTGCATCATTCCATTCTGTTGCGAAAGCATACCCTGCTCTAAAGGCAGCTTTTTTAGGATACCAGAACATTCTTGTTCCTGCCCCTGCTGTTGCTAATGTTGTTCCTGAGCCAAATGTTCCTTTTGCCAATATGCCTCCATCGTTATCTAATGAAAGCTTGAACTCGGGTGTGAGGGTGCCTATACCTACATTTTGTGCCATCAATGTTTGAGAACTTATGAAACCGGCGAGCAGTATTAATTTTTTCATTCGATAAGTTTTCTCAAACCTATCGTAATAAATAAAGCGAAACAATATAACAAAAGTTAGATGCGGTAAGATGAAAGAGGGTGCCTATTGATGACTTTTCATCCTGTTGATAGCTTCCGTGCGGTTTTGTACATGAAGCTTTTCGTAAATGTTGTGAATATGTTGCCGGACAGTTCCGGTAGTGATAGAAAGTTTTGCGGCAATTTCTTTATACAACAATCCTTTGGCAAGCTGTTGTAACACTTCATTTTCGCGGCCAGATAATATTTCAATATTTCCTGTCGTTTCTTTATTTCTGAAACGATTTATAACTTTTCTGGCTATCTGTGTACTCATAGGCGAACCACCGGAATGAAGTTCCAATAATGATTCAGTTATTTTTTCAAATGGTGTTTTCTTTAATAAGTAGCCGCTTGCTCCTGCCGCCAATGCTTCAAACACTTTTTCATCATCTTCGTAAATGGTGAACATCATGAACTGGGTTTTCGGGCATTGAGGCTTTATTTTTTTTATACACTCAATCCCATTCATACCGGGCAGGTTAATATCCATAATTACAATATCGGGTTGACGGGCGGGTAGCTCCTTTGTTGCTCTTTCAGCATCGGGGAAGGTGGCTAATACTTCAAAACGTTTATCCAAAGTGAGCAGACTGGTCATGCCGTTTCTTACTTCTTCCAGGTCTTCCACTATGCAAATTGTTATGGCTGACATACAGTAAATGTAGGTTACTACTAAGTGGTAACAATATAACAATAGTTATACCGGTAACGGGATAGACATTTCAACCAGCACCCCATTTTTATTTTGAATAGCAAAAGTGCCGCCTACCGACTCCATTCTTTTTTTCATATTTCTTAATCCATTGCCTTCATGTACATTGTTTTTTGTCATTCCCTTACCATCATCTTTTATAGTAATTATTAGATTTTTATTAAGTAAAAAAATAATACTTACCTGATTTGCAGCAGCATGTTTAATAATGTTATGAAGACTTTCTTTGATGGTTAGAAAAACGTTTCTTCTTATTTCACCGCTTATAAAACAACTGGGAACTGTTTCTGGTAAATGTGTTTCACACCGCAAATTATTTTCTTCGCAATATTCAACAGCATAAGCACGGGCATAAAAAAGCAGGTCTTCCAGCGTATCATTTTTTTCATTCATCGCCCAGATGATCTCATTCATTTTCTGCATCAGCTCGTTGGAGTTAAATACAATTTTGTCGGTATCCATTTTTGTTGCCTCGTTGCTGTTGTTTCTCTTTACCTTTTCGCTGAGAAAGCGAATGGTAGATAGCCCTGCACCCAGGTCATCATGCATATCGGTGGCTATTCTTGATCTTTCTTTTTCGACGAACATTTTTCGTTGTAATTCTTCCTCCGCTTTCATCGTCTTCAGAGATTGCTGCTGATTTTTTTGTTTTTGCCTGAAATTTCTGGCCAACAATAAACTAATGAACAGTAAAGCAACCAATCCAACGGCAGATGTCCATAATAGTATTTTTCTTTTTTGCAGGGTATTGTTTTTTTCTTTTAATTTTTTCCCTACCTCATTTAATAAAAATTTATTTTGCTCTAATGCTTTTTTTAATGTATCATTTAATGCTTCATATTCTTTTTTGGAATTGAAAGTACTGTTTACATTTTGCATGGTAGCCATTTCTGCGTTCTCTGGTATTTGCTTTAACCCATTTTCAGGTACGGTACACAATGCATCCCACCCACCGAAATACTGTAACACCATGGGATTTTGAATTTTATGGCGTTGGCCATCTTTTACCAGGTAAACAATTTTACTACTGTCATTAAACTGGTTCAGGATAGTTCCTTCACGGGGGATATCGGGGATTTTTGAAAGGGTACCATCGGGTATTTTCCGAATACTCCGGTAATTGCCATAAAAAACTGTATTCCCACTTCCCGAAAAAAAAGTGTTATCCATATCTATCCGGAATTTTGCACCACCAAAAATAACATAGGCCTGTGCTCCACTGATCTCTCTTAATATGGTCTGGTCAGGGAAATCAAAATTAGTTTCATCTGTCTTTTTCTGCGAAAGAATAGCCGTAATTTCCAGTTCATCCGTATTCTCGTTTTCCAACGCGGGCAACACATTCAGCAGTGATTGATTTTGCTGCTGGAGGTTATTGAGTGTTGATATTATATTTCTATAAAGACCAATCACCATTTTTCGTTCTTCATTTGATTTTAATAGAGCAGCAGCAGCCAGGTAATTTTCTGCCGCTTTTGCATATTCACCCATAAACTGGTAAAGGGTGGCTTTTTTCATGCAGGTAAGTCCAAGGTGAGTGATCCGCCCATTGAACCGGGCCGTTTCTATCGCTTCCTGGTAATGATCCAACGCTTTTTGATTCTGGCCTTTTGCTATGTCCAGTGAAGCATAGTGATTATAGTACATTACCAGTCCGGATAAATAATTACTTTGCTTACTTAGCTGTTTTGCTTTCTCAAACAGGAAGACGGCACTATCCGGGTTGGTATGAATTTTCTCCGAACCAGCGTTAAAGATTTTTTCAATAATTGCCGAATCGATGATCTGCGCCCGGAGTGGAGAAGAGCTTAACAGGATGACAGGAAGCAGTAGTTTTGTTAGCAGTCGGAACTTTATTAAAAAAGTATGCAGGTATGGCATACTTAAAAGTAGGCTGAAAATTGATATATCTATTTTATTTTCCGCAACACTTCGACCACTGTTACATTTCCTTCCCCATCGTCTTCAACATATCGTCCAACACTGAGTGTTCGGTTGGTGAGCATTGGCAGATCCCTGCCATTGAATATAGAAGCCATGGTTTTATTTGGGATCATGCCTTTCTCTTCATCCATTTGTTCCTCACCGCATGTTCCTGTAACACTTTGCAAAAATGATCCGGACTTATTCTCTATTTTGACGTATCCACCCCGCTGGTCGAAATAAATTTCCAGTTGGGTGTTCACTGATCCCGATCCAATAAGCCGCATGCCACATAATTTAGCCTGGTCACCGGGTCCATCAACACTGCATAAGTCGATATCCATGTTTAATTGAAGTGTTCCTGTATAGACAATGTCATCATCGGCGCCTACTTTTTCTGCGCCGAAGAGTATGCCACTGAGCACAACGGTTCCATTCGCACGGATGGGGCATTCTGAAGGGCCACCAAAAAAAGTGGTAAACCCGGTGTGTGTGAATCGTACTTCGTAGGCTGAAGCACCAGTATTGTTTCGGAGATAACAATCGTCATTTTCGATAGTCGTAGTTCCAACCTCATCGGCAAGAATTGCACCAGATGGATTACTGAGTACGATCTCAAACTTCTCATCTTCTTCGCAGATCACTTCTCCAACGATCTGTATGTTGATCAGCTTTACCAGCTCTCCCTTTTCAAAAATAATAGAGCCTTTAGCCGGGAGATAGTCCAGGTTTTCTGTAGCTGTGCCATTTTTCGTATTCGTAGTATAGGCTATTGTAATGGTGGCCGGTGCAACTTTTGAAAGACTAACCCTGACCTCAGCGATCCTTTGTCCTCCATTGCCTTCCACGATTCTTGTATCAGCAATACTTATTTCTGGGAGGGCCGGAACATGTCCCTGTCCCACATTCCTCTCGACAACACTTGAGTTGGCAATACTCAGACCTGGAGGAGCGCCAGAGGTCGAAAACGCTCCAATTAAGATCAAAAGGATGACTGACGTTATCGAAGAATAGTGTTTTATGGGCATAACATTTTTATTTATCAATCATTGCTTGTGGTTTCTCATTATGAAATCGAATTTCAATCTCTCAGTTTTATTTGGCTCATGCATTTACCAACGGCAGCAGCACCAAAATATTTGGAATTAGGACGGCTATTGATGTCGTTGGTGCCTATTTTAGCAGTGCAAAGTTTTTTACCGACAGGTAATAAGGGGACTTCATAATAGTTGAGTGAACCCGCGGGACCGGCCCTGAATGACCAATTATAAAGCGAAGTATAAGCCATGAAACAAGAAAGATCACCGCTTTCTTCATTACCGGTTTCTCCAACAGTTCCATTTATTTCGAAGTAATGCTTACGAAGATTAGAATCGTATCTCCAATTTTGAAAGGGAATTTCTACTCCGTTAGTTCCGAAAATATGGTAAGGCGGATGGCTGTCATCATAAGCCGTCCTGTTTTGTGGTAAACGAGACGGGTCGCCATGATGATTTACATTCACCCCATGCGCCAGCTCATGGGCTACAGTTGAAGCCAGCATTTCATTTCTTGTGTAAGGCATTCTTCTCCCTTCTGCTGACGCCGTAGAGTCCTGCAGGTGGTAAAATTTATCGATCCAATCCACATTGATCACCACCAGTTCTGATTGTTTGGGTATCATGTAACTTAGGTTGGTTGGCCGGTTTTCTCCCGCAGCGCCTTTGGTGGTAGGCCCATTCTCCAGTTTAAGGACGTACTGCTCGTAGGCATTTGCATAGAAAGCATTTTTATTCAGCCTTCTGTCTGCACCAATTTCAGTCTCATCAAAAGGGACGACTGTTAAACCACTTGCATTTTCAAACCAGCGAACACCTTCCGCAAAGAGATCATGGTTTTCCTTAGTTGCCATTACACCTAATTCTTTTTCAGTTGGCTTAAGCCGTCGAAATTCTCCTTTTGAGATCACTCCTCGATATTCTTCATAAGCAGTCAGTCCATCACCTTCTTTTATTGGCAATGTTTCTTTGTCATCCCTTTCACCGGGGTTTCCATTGGTGGCAAGCCAGGCTGAAGCAATCTTTGAATTGGCCTTTCGTTTTGGGATGGGTATCTCCTTAACGCCGGTTGGAGTTAAAAGGGTTCCTTCAATACGTATTCCACCTTCGAGTACAGCAACTGCAGTTAAGGTTGTCAACCCACCTCCGTCATACGATCCAATTGAAAAATAACCGGTTTTGCCATCCGTTGAGTTGATCTCGATATATTGATCCGCTTCTCCACTTTCAGCAATACTATCAGGGAGTAAACGCAGATCCGGTAATTGATTAGAGGGTGGATTCAATGGAAAATTCAGCGTCGTACCTTTTTCAGCAGAGGTACTGTCCAGTTTTAGTTCAAACCTGGAAACCCTGAAGGGTGAGTCACCACCATTTCTTTTCTGCACTTTCAAATTAATAAAGATAGAATTCCCTTTTCTCAACTCATCCCTTGTGGCTTCAGGCATCCAATTATTATAATTTACGGGAGAAACGATCAGCACTGCATCAATTGGCCCCCTCCACAGGCTCCAGGAAACCGTTGTCGTGACCTTACCCATCCCCACAACATCTCTTACAGTAGTTTCTGTTCCTGTTAATACAGTTTGATTTACTCCCCCTGATGCTTTGGAGAAAACAGTAATATCCGTGAATTCAGGGCCATAGGATTGGGTTGTTCCTCCTGGTAATAATGAAACACTCATACCATTACAGGCCGGACCGATGGCGTGAATCGATAAGGAAGAGTCTTCTGGATCAATAACAACTTCATGCAGTTCCGTTTGCCCGGATCCCCTGCAATCAGTAGTACCTATTAATTTCCCACCAATAACTGATTCACTATGAAAATTTGCCGTACCCGTACCCTTATCGTCGGTAAAATTCAGGTCTGTCGTTGGGTCATTCCGGTGAAGGGTCGGGAGTGCATTCGTAAAACTTACCTCGACATGTCTGTCACTTTTTCCAACTTCACCTACAAATTTTTGAGTTAAGGTGAGGGTGCCGCTCCATTTACTCTGAGCCCTGACTTCATACTGAAAGCCACTTATAATAATAAACAGGGAAAGCAGAGCAGCGACAGGCAGGCCGTTTTTTTTCATGACTGGAAATTTTGATTGACAATTAATTTCCGGGCCAGATTGCTGAAAAGTCATCGCAAGGATAACGGGGAATAAAAAGGTATACCTTTTTATTGATAATTGAGAAAGTGTGGCTGAATTTTTTCCGGCGCTGGAATTACTGAAGCAATGATGTAACGGAGATCTTCCCTTTCATCATCTCCAGCACGGCTTCTTTGATAGCCTGCGTATCGTAACCACACTCTTGATGCAGTTCTTTAGGGGTGCCATGCTCGACCAGCCTGTCAGGAATGCCCAATATTTTAACCTCAGCTTTATAGTTGTGCTGGTTCATAAATTCGAGAACAGCGGAGCCGAATCCACCCACTACGGTTCCATCCTCTACGGTAATTACTTTACCAAATTTTGTAAACACCTCGTGCAGCAAAGCTTCATCGATCGGTTTTACAAAACGGAGATCATAATGTGCCGGGTTAATGCCATCATTTTTCAGATCTCTTATGGCAGCAGCTGCAAAATTACCCGGGTGACCTAATGTAAGGATAGCGATATCATTACCTTCCTTTAATTTTCTTCCTGTTCCAATTTTGATCTCTTTCATATCTGTTCTCCATTCGGGCATTACGCCCTCACCTCTCGGGTAGCGGATAACAAAAGGAAGTCTGGTTGATTCCAGTTGTGCCGTATACATCAGGTTACGCAATTCGCTTTCATTCATTGGCGCACTCACGATCATATTGGGGATGCAACGCATATAGGCAATATCATAACAGCCATGGTGCGTGGGTCCGTCATCACCTACAACACCCGCTCTGTCAAGACAAAAGATCACTGGCAGTTTCTGGATCGCCACATCATGGATCACCTGGTCGTAAGCCCGTTGCATAAAAGAGGAATAGATATTACAGAAGACCTTCATGCCCTGCGTAGCCATACCGGCACTAACCGTTACAGCATGCTGTTCGGCGATACCCACATCAAAAGCCCTGTCCGGCATTTTATCCATCATGTACTTCAGGGATGAACCGGAGGGCATGGCCGGGGTAATTCCGAAGATCACCGGATTTTTTTCCGCCAGTTCAAGAATGGTATGTCCAAATACGTCCTGGTACTTGGGTGGTTGCGGCAGGTCGAACTTCTTTTTCTGTATCTCACCGGTTATTTTATCAAACAGTCCCGGTGCATGCCATTTGGTCTGGTCTTTTTCTGCTAAAGCATATCCTTTTCCTTTGGTAGTAATGATATGTAAGATCTTCGGGCCAGGTATACTGCGCAGGTCTTTTAATGTATCCACCAGCTTGGCCACATTGTGCCCGTCGATCGGACCGAAATACCGCAGTTTCAATGATTCGAATAAATTAGAACTGCTGCTCACCATTCCTTTGAGACCATCGGTAAGTTTATGTGCCATGGCCCGGCTGAAATTTTTCCCTACCGGTAACTTGCCCAGCAATTTCCAAACATCATCCTTTACTTTATTATAGGTAGGAGAAGTGGTAATATCGGTCAGGTATTCTTTCAAAGCGCCCACGTTTGGATCAATACCCATGCAATTATCGTTGAGTACGATCAGCATATCCGCATCGGCCACACCGGCATGGTTCATTCCTTCAAAAGCCAGTCCGGCCGTCATCGCCCCATCACCGATCACGGCCACGATCTTCCTGTCTTTTTCACTTTTGTATTTTGCGGCCATGGCCATACCCAGCGCAGCAGAGATGGAAGTAGAAGAGTGTCCTACACCGAATGTATCATATTCACTTTCGCTTCTTTTGGGGAAGCCGCTGAGTCCATGGTATTTCCTGTTGCTGGGAAAATCATCCCTCCGGCCTGTCAGTATTTTATGTCCATAAGCCTGATGACCCACATCCCAGACCAATTGGTCGTAAGGCGTATTGTATACATAATGTAAGGCCGTTGTGAGTTCTACTACGCCAAGACTGGCGCCAAAATGGCCCCCATGCACACTCACCACATCAATAATATATTGACGCAGCTCATCGCATACCTGGTGAAGCTTTTCACGGGGCAGCTTTTTAAGATCAGCAGGGGAATCAATCGTCTTTAAAAGTGGCCCAGGTGTAATTTCCATTTATACCGTTTAAGCACCGTAAAATTAATGTTTTCCTCTCAGCGGCTATGCTAAAATATTACCAAACAAAGTTTTAAAAGGAATGTTTGCCCCTGGCTCAAATTTACGGAGGGAAATCTTCTACAGTTTTACAAAATGGAACCATCGGGTTGGTTCTGTCTTGCTTATAGATTGTAATGAGAGTTGATACATACCAGGGGATAATTGATCTATTGGTATTGAAAGGACGGAGCTTCCTGCCTGAACGGGCAGCTTTTTTTTCAAAACCTGGCAGCTGCTGATGTTATAAATTGCTATTTCTGCATTTCCGGGTAAGGAGGAAAAAAACTGGATGTTCAAATGATTGGTTGCCGGATTAGGCCATATCCGGCTTAAATCAAATTTCTTAGAAATGTCTATGACTGATGAAAGAGTTATCATTCCGGTTTTGCCGTGCATTTGCAGCCTGAAAAAAGGCATTAACGTATTGTATTCTATAAAATGATAATTGTAGTTCCACGTTCCATTTACATTTTGAGGAGCTGCTATTGTTACAAACGGAGAGAAAGTAGAACCATCAGCACTGCGTTCAATAACAACATGGCTTAATTGTTCTGATTGGTCAATAGACCACTTGCATTCAAATTGACTGTTCTTGCTTTGAACATTAAAAGATATGAGCTTAACTGCCAGTGGAGGATAACAACTCAAAATAACAAAAGGAAAAGTATGGAGGTAGCAACCTTTTACCGAAGCTACCGTTAACCGGTAGGTGCCTGGCACTAAATTTCCGATAGCAATCGTATTAGGATTGTTGACCGTACCGGTAGTATATGAATCTGTTATTTCAAAAATCCCATCACCGTCGGTATCAAATGCTAATGTATATGACATGGGAAATACGTTGCTATAATCACTGGCATGAACTGTAACGGCAATACTGCCATTGTTTGGACAGGCTTGCGACCTGGTGTAAAAAAAACTATAGCTTACATCTGATATGTCACCGGGAGTATTATTTGTAGCATTACCACTTTGCTGGGGGTCTTTTACCCAACCACAATCTCCATCCAATCTTCTGGCAAAACTGTTGCCCCGGCCTGCTGACTCGCCAATGGTTTCATAAGAAATAGACAGTAAATCAAGATCAAAGGTATGAGCGGTGCAGACCCCTCCATTAGTAGAAGAAGTAATCAATGATGCCGTTTCAACTGGCAACGACCTGGCTACTGCATCAATTACAGCAAAATTGGCATCGAATAAAACGAGTTGTTCATTGGCGGATCCGCCATCTGTCATAAAGCCATCACCGGTAGTTGGGATAGGGGTACTGGTACAATTACAGGTAGTCCAGTTGAGGTCTGGATGAATAGTACTGTCAATATTAGCACAGGGCCCAGGCGTTATATCCTGGCCAGAGATAACATAAAATTCACCTGGTTGCAAAATTGTGTTGGCTGGAATGGTAATTGAATAATCTCCATCTGTAAGAATATAACAACCGATATTAACAGGGCCGGGGCCAAAGTTGAGCAACTCAACAAATTCGGCTGCTACACCACAGGTAGAGGGAGTCCATGGCATGTATTCATTAATGACCACTCTCCCTTGCGAAAAGGAGGGGCTTTTGGGCAGAAACAAAAGCAAAACAATAAGGGATATCCCTATTAAATGGTGGCAAAAGGTTCTCATTGGTACTGGATGGCAGATACAAATAACTGTAAAACATCCAGATTATTTTAGAATAAGCTTATGGTAATTATGAGATTAATGGTTTAATCTTATATGCTATAGCTGTTACACTTAAAAACCACTGGTAAAACCAATCCACCACTGATATATTAAGAGCATGCTCCTGTAGTGGAATTAATTAGATTTGCTCCTTATGTGGTTTGGTAATTCAAGATATTGGTTGTTCCAGGCGATCGGCTGGGGTGGTTTTACCCTGATCAGCATCTTTTTCGCTTATTCTTTTGACCAGCTCAACACCCGGGCAGAATTGATCCAGGTGATGGGCCGGATCGGCATATTTGTGGTCCTCGGGATCATCCTTACACATCTGATGCGACTGGTGATCATCAACCTGAACCTGCTGCAGAAAAAACTCGAAAAGCAGTTATACCAGTTTATTTTTATTACTGCTGTATTTGCCCTGATCGGTTCTTTTTTCGATATGCAGTTATTGGTAAAGTATCACTGGCTGAACAAGCGGGAAGAAGAATTTCTTGACAATAAAGTATTGCTGGTTCTCAGCGGTGCGTTCTCCTTTTTTGTTTATTATTTTATCTGGAATGCGATCTACTTTATGTACCATTATATTTCCAAGAGCCGGAAGCAACAGTTGGACACCCTTCAACTGGAAGGCCTGGTCAAGGAGCTGGAATTGAAAACGATCAAAGCGCATATCAACCCCCATTTTATTTTTAATTCATTGAACAGTATCCGCGCCCTGGTGGATGAGAATCCCCAACGGGCAAGAAAAGCAATCACCGAACTAAGCAATATCCTGCGCAGCAGCATGCAGACCGAGAAGCTGGAAATGGTGCCTTTTGAAAAAGAACTGTTCATTGTAAAAGATTACCTGGCGCTGGAGAACATGCGTTTCGAGGACCGGCTTCGTGTCGAATACCAGGTGGATGAGGATACGTTGAATCAGCCTGTGCCACCCATGATGCTGCAAACGCTGGTGGAAAATGCGATCAAGCATGGTATCAGCAAACAGATCAACGGGGGCGTGGTAAAAGTGATCTCTGAATTCAAAGGTGGCTTCCACGAAATGGTGGTACAGAATACCGGTCAGTTGAATGGTTCGGTGAATACGGAAGGGTTCGGTCTTTCAAGCACCACCAACCGGTTAAGTTTACTTTACGGGGACAAAGCCCAGTTTGATATAAAACAAGTTAACGGATCACTAGTTGAAGCAAGAGTGTTATTACCCGCAACCTTACATTAAATACAATTATGAAAGCAATTATTATTGATGACGAAAGACTGGCAAGGGCCGAATTGAAGAAATTGCTCCAGGATTTTCCGGAAGTGGAGATCGTAGATGAAGCGGCCAATGCGGAAGAAGGGATCAGCAAGATTGAAGCCCAGCAACCAGACCTTATTTTCCTGGATATACAGATGCCGGGAAAAACAGGATTTGATATGCTGGCGGAGCTGGAACGAACACCACAGGTGATCTTTACAACAGCCTATGACGAGTTCGCTCTCAAAGCATTTGAAGTGAATGCGCTGGACTACCTGCTGAAACCCGTGGAGCCCAAGCGCCTGGCCGATGCTATCCAGAAACTGCATTTCACCGAGCACAAGGAAGCGAGACCGGAAGGAGAGAACTTTAACAACAGCATCCTGACAGACAACGACCAGGTATTTGTAAAGGACGGGGAGCGCTGCTGGTTCGTAAAGCTGAGCGAGATCCGCTTGTTTGAAAGCGTGGGTAATTATGCCAAGGTATTCTTTGCCTCCAATAAACCGCTTATCCTGAAATCATTGAATGCACTCGAGGAAAGACTGGATGAAAAAACATTTTTCCGTGCCAACCGTAAACATATTGTTAATCTGCGCATGATCGATAAGATCGAACCCTATTTTAACGGGGGTCTTTTGCTTGAATTAAAAGGTGGCGAGAAAATTGAAGTAAGTCGCCGGCAAACGGTCAAGTTCAAAGAAATGATGAGTTTGTAGGAAAGACCGAAGTCGGAAGTCCGGGGTCCGGAGAAGAATTTAAAAAGTATTTAGAAAAGCTTTACAAAGCATGATCAAATTATTTTTGACGGGGTTGTTGATTACAACAACCTCTTTTTTATGGGCGCAGAAGAGCGATGATATTATCACGGTAAAAGAAGTGCAGCGCATTGAAGCAACCCTGGCATCGGATGATATGCGGGGGCGCAGAACCTTCACCCCGGATATTGATAAAGCGGCTGATTTTATCGCGGCTGAATTCAAGGCAGCGGGATTAGAAACAATGAGTAACAGCAGTAGCTACCGCCAGGAATTCGGGATGGTGCGTTCCAAACTCATCAGTGCCTCGGCGATATTCGATGGAACTGCGATCGATGCCAAAAACATTCTTGTTGTAACCTGCCAGCCCCTGTTTAGAGTCAATCAGGGCTCGGGATATGAAAAAGTATTTATAAAAGCGGGAGCGAATTTGCAAACAGAGGCCAGGAAACTAGTTCGCAGTAACATGAATATCGTGGCGCTGGTGGATAAAAGTTTTGCGAACAGTTTCGGTAATCTATCAAGGCTGAGATCCAACCTTTTTAAAACAGACAAGAATGTTGTTTTTGTTCTCGCGGATACTGACCCGTCGAATTATGAAATCGAAGCTGTGCACGAGATCAATGAACAGCAATTGGCAAATGTTGTCGGCATATTACCGGGTAAAAGCAAGAAAGAAGAATATGTTGTTTTTTCCGGTCACTACGATCACCTGGGCATTGGTAAACCCGTGAATGGTGATTCCATTTATAATGGTGCCAATGATGATGCGGCGGGCACTACGGCCGTGATCATGCTGGCAAAGTATTTCAGGGCGCTGAAGAACAATGAAAGAACGATCGTCTTTGTAGCTTTTACCGCAGAAGAAGTAGGTGGGTTTGGTTCACAGTATTTTTCCCGGCAGTTCAATCCCGATAAGGTAATGGCCCTGTTCAATATTGAAATGATCGGTACGGAAAGCAAATGGGGAAAGAATTCCGCTTATATCACGGGATATGAAAAGACCAATATGGGAGAGATCCTTGCAAAGGACCTTGATGGAACAGGATTTACTTTCTATCCTGATCCATATCCAACCGAAAAACTTTTTTATCGTTCAGACAATGCTACCCTAGCCAGGTTGGGTGTTCCGGCACATACGATCTCCACATCAAAAATGGATAGCGAGCCCAACTATCACAAGCTAACCGATCATATCGAAACACTGGACATGGAGAATATGACCATGATCATCAAAGCGATCGCGTTGAGTTCAAAAAGTATTATTGCAGGAAAAGAAACGCCGACGAGGGTAAAAGTGGAAGAACTTCGTTAGGCTTTTACCGGCACCGAATGGATGGCGGCTGCCATCTCCTTGATCAGGGAAGCATCTTTTTCGATCGCGTTGCCAACAACAATTACATCCGCGCCGGCTTTGCAATTAAGATACGCTTTCTCCGGCTGAAGGATACCGCCACCGATGATCAGGGGAGCTTCGATCTGGTCTGCCACGGCTTTGATCATACTTTCGGTAATGGGTCGCTTGGCACCACTGCCTGCGTCCATATAGATCAGTTTCATACCCAACATTTCACCGGCCATTGCCGTACACATGGCGATCTCATTTTTATCTGAAGGAACAGGAGAGGCATTGCTTATATAAGATACGGTGGTGGGAGCGCCCCCGTCAACAACAATATATCCGGTAGGCATAATCTCCAGCCCGCTCAGTTTTACAAAAGGAGCGGATACCACATGCTGCCCGATCAGTAATTCGGGATTACGTCCCGAGATCAGTGAAAGATAAAGAAGGGCATCGGCATACTTGCTGATTTGGGAGGGGCTGCCGGGGAATAAAATCACCGGAATATCACAGTTCTGCTTGATATGCTGCACACATTCATCCAGGTGATTGGAGATGACAAGGCTGCCACCGACGAGCAGGTAATCCACCCCGGCGGCAACGGAAAGTTCTGTCAGTTCATCCAGCAACGCTTTGTTGACCTTATCGGGGTCAATCAGTACTGCAAAGGATTTTTTCCCCTGCTTCTTCTTATCGGCCAATGCGTTATAAATTGTTGACTTCATCCGGTACCGGTTGATTAGTGCAAAAATGCGAAAAACTTTCGGCATTGCCCACTTGAAGACCAAATAGGTTTTTAAGTAAAAAACGGGTGTAACTTTCTCCTAAAATCATTGATATGAGAAAACTACCCGTCTTTTTCCTGGCCTTGTTTATTATAGCCTGCAATAATTCGGCTAAAAAAAAGAAGTCTATAGAAGATACGGCCAAAACCGTAAAACAGATCCCCGGAAACCCTCTTGTTCCTGATACTGTTTTCACCGGGTTTGGAAACGAGCCTTTTTGGGCGGTGTATGTATTGGCGGAGAGCAAGATCGTTTTTCACCCGGCCGATGGTTTCGATATTGAAGTGCCTTTTACCGCGGCTACCTCCATCGGTGATACCACATTTTATCATTCAAGCTCGGGTGCTTATTCGATTGAATTGAGTATCCTTAAAAAAGATTGCAGCGATGGCATGAGTGACCTGGTTCATCCCTACGAAGTAATGCTCCAGGTGAATAAAACAAAATATGCCGGTTGCGGACGAATAAGCAAATAAGAACAATCTTTTATTCTCTTTTACTTACGTTGTGTATAGACGAAAACCCGGGTTCTTTTTTTCATCGGTTTTTTTTTATTGTCCTGCTCAAACTGTAATGCTATTCTGCTATGGGTTTGCAGCAACACGATAATTAAAACCCCTGTCAACACAATGGTTTAGACTGGGGATAGCGTAAAAACCCTTGCCTGTTTTGCCTTTGAAATAGTTGCAAAAACAGGTTATTTTTTTTAACACAAGCCAAGTGATTTTCCAAAACTTTTTTTCAGAAAAACGAGATACCCACTGTGCAGAAATTGCCCGATTCAATACAGGCTTGACCCGGGGGTAGGACCCCTGTCCTTATCCACATAATGTGAATATCTCGGGCTATGAATTACAGATACTTAAAAATATTTTCGTCGTGGACGTTAACAGTTACTTAACCCGCGAAATTCTTTCTTAGTTATGGCTATCAAAACCAAAGCTTCCCGCCCTGCGGCGGGACTGCAATTTTCACGTCGCTTTACCCGTGATGACGTGAACGTGTTCGACCTCTTCGAATATGATTACCGCACATCGGTCATTCGTAACCCGAGCGGTGAAACCGTATTCGAAATGAACAACGTGGAAGTTCCCAAACAATGGAGCCAGATCGCTACAGATATTCTTGCCCAAAAATATTTTCGTAAGGCCGGTGTTCCTCAACCCGACGGAAGTCTCGGGAGAGAAACATCCGCCAAACAGGTGGCACACCGTCTCGCCAATTGCTGGAGAGCCTGGGGTGAACGTTACGGATACTTTTCTACCGAAGAGGATGCAAAGGTTTTTTACGAGGAACTGGTGTACAGTATTCTCAACCAGATGTGTGTACCCAATTCACCCCAGTGGTTCAATACGGGGTTATACGAGAGCTACGGAATCACAGGAAAGCCGCAGGGACATTATTATGTTGATCCTAAAGATGCTGAACTGAAGAAATCGAAAAATGCGTATGAGCGTCCCCAGCCCCATGCCTGCTTTATCCTGAGCGTGGAAGACGACCTGGTAAACGAAGGTGGTATCATGGACCTCTGGGTAAGAGAAGCCCGGATATTTAAATATGGCTCCGGTGTGGGAACAAACTATTCCAACCTGCGCGGTGCCGGGGAGAAATTGAGTGGTGGAGGTACGTCTTCAGGCCTGATGAGTTTCCTGAAAATAGGGGACCGTGCAGCCGGAGCGATCAAATCCGGGGGCACTACCCGCCGCGCCGCTAAAATGGTTTGCCTGGATCTGGATCACCCCGAGATTGTTGATTTCATCAACTGGAAAGTGGAAGAAGAGAAAAAAGTGGGTGCCCTGATTGCGGCCGGTTATCCTTCCGGTTACGAGGATGAAGCATACAGAACTGTCAGCGGGCAGAATTCCAATAACTCCATCCGCATACCTAATTCCTTCTTTAAAGTACTGGAAGAAGATGGCGAATGGGAGCTGAAAGGAAGAATGGATGGCCGTGTGATGAAAAAAATTCCAGCCAGGGAATTGTGGAACCAGCTCTCTTATGCTGCGTGGCGCTGCGCCGACCCCGGTACACAATACAATACTACCATCAATGAATGGCATACCTGTCCCGAAGGTGGTGAGATCAGGGCTTCGAATCCCTGCTCCGAATACATGTTCCTGGATAATACGGCCTGCAATCTCGCATCCGCCAACCTGATGAAATTCTTCGATACGGAGAACAATCATTTTGATGTGGAAGGATACGAGTATAATTGCCGCTTATGGACAGTTGTCCTGGAAATATCTGTATTGATGGCGCAGTTCCCTTCCAAAGAAGTGGCACAACTGAGTTATGAATACAGGACATTGGGATTGGGTTATGCGAACCTCGGTACCATGCTGATGGTAAGCGGTATCCCTTACGATAGCGAAGAAGCAAGAGGTATTGCCGGTGCGATCACCGCAATCATGACGGGTATTGCTTACAAGACTTCTGCCGAGATGGCGCAGACCCTGGGTACGTTCCCCCGCTACGAAGAGAACAAACAACACATGATGCGGGTAATGCGGAATCATCGCCTCGCCGCTTATGATGCGGACGAATATGAAGCACTGAGCCTGAAACCACAGGGCATCAAAGCTCAATATTGCCCCGATTATTTATTGAAGGCAGCCTGCAGTGCCTGGGATGATGCGGTGGAGATGGGTGAGAAATTTGGCTACCGGAATGCGCAGGCAACCGTGATCGCGCCAACAGGTACTATTGGTCTTGTGATGGATTGCGATACAACCGGTGTTGAACCTGATTTTGCCCTGGTGAAATTCAAAAAACTATCCGGTGGTGGTTATTTCAAGATCATCAACCAGTCGGTCCCCGCCGCGTTGAAAAATTTAGGTTATTCGGAAAAAGAATCAGCAGCCATTATCAAATATGCCACCGGTTCTGCCTCTTTCGCCGGCGCACCTTTTATCAATCACCAGACCCTGAGCGAGAAAGGATTTATCGCCGATGAGATCAAACGTCTTGATGCGGCTTCACTCACTGCTTTTGAAATAGGATTCGTATTTAACAAATACACACTGGGTGAAGAGTGCCTGCAACGCCTGGGCTTTATCCCTGAACAATACAATGATTTTGAATGGAGCCTGCTGGAAGCATTGGGATTCGCCGATGAGCAGGTTGAAGCCGCCAACGATTATGTATGCGGTACGATGATGCTCGAAGGAGCTCCTTTGCTGAAAGAAGAACACCTGCCCGTTTTTGACTGTGCCAATAAATGCGGACCCCGTGGCGAACGTTATATCCATGCCCATGGCCATATCCGCATGATGGGAGCTACCCAACCCTTTATCAGCGGGGCTATTTCCAAGACCATCAACCTGCCCCACGAAGCAAAAGTGGAAGAGATCGCCGATTCTTATTTGCTGAGCTGGCAGCTGGGATTAAAAGCAAATGCCCTGTACCGCGATGGTTCTAAACTATCACAGCCGCTCAGTAATAAATCGGATAAAAAGAAAAAATCGGATGAGGAAAAGTCAATAGCCGAGAGCCGGGAGCCAATAGCCGCTGAACCACAGGAGTCAAATATTGTTGACCTTGGTAAGCTGACCGTTGAAGAGTTGCTGGAAGAAGTTCAGAAACGCGTACAGGCTTCTCCTGATACAAAATTGAAAAGAAAACTCGCCAGCATTGTTGAACGCCGTGCATTACCGGCCAAACGCCGTGGCTTTACACAAAAAGCAAAGATCAACGGGCAGGCCATCTTCCTGCGTACGGGGGAATATGGTGATGGCACCCTGGGAGAGATCTTTATTGATATGGCAAAAGAAGGTGCCACCATGCGTAGTATGATGAACTGTTTCGCGATCTCTATTTCGATCGGGTTGCAGTATGGCGTACCATTGGAAGAGTTTGTTGACAAATTCGCTTTTACCAGGTTTGACCCATCAGGATTTGTAGAGCATCCAAATATTAAATCAACTACTTCCATTGTAGACTTTATTTTCCGGGTACTGGGGTATGAATATTTAGGTCGTACAGATCTCGTGCATGTGCTGGACAAACCAGAAGTATTAAATACCGGTACGGATGCCTGGGATGTGATACCGTCTAATGGGTTAGAATATGCTAAGGAACAGCAGGAAATGTCAAGTGTAAGGGTTGTTCCGACATCAGGAACAAATGCATCACCAGCAGTAAAAAACCAACGGGTGGCACAGGTGTTTAAGGCAGACAATGGTACTGAAGCGATGAATACTGGTTTAAAGAATATGCAAAGTGATGCACCGGCCTGTAATGTGTGCGGGCATATCATGATGCGGAGCGGCACCTGTTATAAATGCCTGAACTGCGGTAACCAGGGAGGTTGCAGCTAGACCTCCCTCCCGATAGCTATCGGGACCTCTTTTTGAGAGAGGGAAACATTTTATAGGACGGTCCCCATTGCCCGATTTTTCGGGATTACTGCGGACGAGGAAAAACCACATAAAGAGTGTACCCATTAATTCTACATCCCGGCCACCAGCCGGGATGTTCTTTTTAGTAAAATTCCGCGGGTAAGCGGGTGGATTTTTCATGCAAAAAAGAATATTTCAGTAGTAGTTCTATACCTGCTATGTGAATGGTAGATATTATTTTTATATTCTAATCTGCTAACTATGAAAACACGAATTTTTGTTTTAGTGCTTATCATTATTATCGTATTCGAAAGCTGTAGCCGCGGTTTCACACCTTACCAGGCGGCAAATAACCCCAGGGGGAAAAAATGTGGCGTGATCCGGTAGATGATCTTACCTATTTAATTAATAGACAGGGTGCCGGAGACACAAGGTCGCAGGTGACACGACTATATGAGCCTATGTAACTATGTGGCTATGTGGTGAAATTATTATAAGCCTTTGAGGGGCTTATTCTCCCCCAAACAAATTGCCTACCGCGCCTTCCAGCATCGGGAATTTTTCTACTACGAAATCTTTAACGGCTGCAATAGCTTTTTTTGCCTGCTCGTCAGTAAGACCGGCTTCTGCTTTTAATTTGTCGATTAGTTCCTGCATAACGAAATGTTGAATGGGTTTAAAAGGTTTAAAAGGTTTGAGAGGTTTAATAAGTTTAAAGGTTGAAAAAGCAATTTCCTGGTCTCTAAACCCATGGAACTTTTTAAACTTCTTAATCTTTTGGAACTTTCTTAGGCGACCTTCAGGAGGCTGAGCTTGCTCTTATCAAACTTGCGTTTGGCATATTCCAGGTCCAGTGCGAACTGTGTTTCTTTCGAAGAAGGCATTTCGTACATCGCATCGGTCAAAATGCTTTCGCAGATACTGCGGAGACCGCGGGCACCGAGTTTGTATTCCATCGCTTTTTCCACCATAAAATTCAACACATCCTCTTCGATGCTCAGCTGGATACCTTCCAGTTCAAATAATTTCTTATACTGTTTTATCAATGCATTTTTGGGTTCGGTAAGGATCGCTCTTAAGGTTTCTGCATCGAGTGGGTCCAGGTGCGTGACCACCGGTAAACGGCCGAGTAATTCGGGAATCAATCCGAAGGTCTTCAAGTCAGTTGCATTTACATAGCGCAGCAGGTTCTTCTTCATGCTTTCCTGTAACTCCTTGTCAACATTAAAACCGATCGTATTGGTCTGTACCCGGCGGGCGATGATTTTATCAATGCCGTCAAAAGCACCACCGCAGATAAAGAGAATATTCTGTGTATTTATCTTGATCAGTTTCTGCTCGGGATGTTTTCTTCCGCCCTGCGGGGGAACCAGCACATCGGTGCCTTCCAGTAATTTCAGCATACCCTGCTGTACGCCCTCGCCGCTTACATCACGGGTGATCGAAGGGTTATCGCCTTTGCGGGCGATCTTATCGATCTCGTCGATGTACACGATGCCTCTTTCAGCTGCGGCTACATCATAATTGCAAACCTGTAATAAACGTGTCAGGATACTCTCCACATCTTCGCCCACATATCCGGCTTCAGTAAAGACGGTAGCATCCACGATGGCAAAAGGAACATTCAGCATACGGGCAATACTTTTTGCCAGCAGTGTTTTGCCGGTACCCGTCTCACCCACCATCACGATATTGCTTTTCTCGATTTCGATATCATTTCCATTTCCCGGATCGGGTGCTTTTTGCTGTAAACGCTTGTAGTGATTATAAACAGCCACGGCCAATACTTTTTTTGCTTCATCCTGGCCGATCGCATATTCATCAAGAAATTTTTTGATCTCCATCGGTTTCTTTACCGAGAGCTTGAAAGTGGAATTCCCTTTTTCATCCTTGACCATCAGTTCCTGGTCAATGATCTCACGGGCATGTTCAACGCAGTTCTCACAGATATGCCCGTCCTGGCCGGCAATTAGGATCTTGACCTCATCGCGGCTGCGGCCACAAAACGAACAATGTAAAGGATTTTTTGCCATAGTTGCTTACGTATAACGTCTTTCAAAAGGATTTGGAACTCACAAAATTATAAAACCGCCCGGATTAGGGCGGCTTTATTTATCAGTTCGGTGTAAACGCCTCTTACAGAGTCACTTACAATTTATCAACCATTTTGTCGGCAATACCATATTTAATGGCTCCTTCGGCATCCATCCAATAGTCCCGGTCGAAGTCCTTCATGATCTGCTCCACCGTTTTACCGCAATTCCTTGCCAGGATACCTGCGCCGATCTCCTTGACCCTTTTTGTTTGTACTGCCTGGATCTCCAGGTCGGCGCTTACACCCTGTATATGACCACCCAGTGAAGGCTGGTGGATCATCACTTCCCCGTGGGGGTAGATAAAACGCTTGCCTTTTTCGCCACCGCTCAGCAAGATGCTTCCCATTGAAGCGGCAAGACCCATACAGATCGTGCTCACAGGACTCTTGATCAGCTGCATCGTATCATACATCACCATACCGCTGGTGACTACACCACCCGGGCTGTTGATATAGAATTTGATCTCCTCGCCGGGTTTGTCGGCATCGAGCAGCAATAATTTGCTGACCACATCCTTGGCGCTTTTATCATCTACGACACCCCAGAGGTAAACACTTCTTTTCTCAAAGAAATATTTCTCTAATTTCTTGTTGAACATCCCAATCTCGCTGTCGCTTTTCGGACGTTCTTCTTTTTCTTCTTCCTCGTCGTCCCCGCCTAACGGACGGTCAGGCATCCGGTAATCGTTGTATAAAAATTGTTTGCGGTTCATGTAAAATGTTTAAGAAGTTTAAAAGGTTTAAAAAGTTTAAAGGGTTCAATGTCTTCAGCCGCTTTTTTCATTTTCACATTTTCACATTTCCACATCATCACATTAGCACATTAATCTTTCTTTTGTTTCCTCGGGTTCACCATCAACACTTCATCCACCAGGCCATATTCTTTTGCTTCAGCAGCTGTCATCCAGTTGTCGCGGTCGAAATCCTTTTCGATCTGTTCGATGGATTTGCCGGTATGCACATTCACCACTTCGTACAATTCTCTTTTCAGTTTGCGGATCTCTTTCACGGTGATCTCGATATCGCTGGCCTGCCCGCCGATCGCACCGCTGGGCTGGTGCATCATGATCCGTGAATGTCTAAGCGCGGCTCTTTTACCTTTTGTACCCGCTCCCAAAAGCACACAGGCCATAGAAGCAGCCACACCGATACAGATTGTCGCAATATCCGGGCTTACATACTGCATCGTATCATATACTCCCAAACCTGAATAGACACTGCCACCCGGGCTGTTGATATACATATTGATATCTCTTGTGCGATCAGATGAATCCAGGAACAATAACTGGGCGGTCACGATATTGGCGATCTCATCGTTGATCGGGTAACCCAGGAAAATGATCCGGTCCATCATCAGCCTGCTGTACACATCCATCACGGCTACGTTCAGCGAACGTTCCTCGATGATATTCGGGGTCATCGCCGTTACTAGGTGTTTGGCATAACTGTCAAGAGTGTTGCTGGAAAGACCGCGGTGTTTGACCGCATATTTTTCGAATTCAGAATTAAAGGCCATTCGGGAGTATTTAAAAAGTTTAAAAGGTTCAAGAGGTTCAAGAGGTTCAAGAGGTTTAAAAGGTTCGGAAGTTAAAAGTTTTAACCATGGCAATACCTCAAATATCCGTCCAAATGCCAAAACCACAAAATTGCTGGCAGTAAAAGCCGGGATTAAGACGATTTGGCATAAATGAAAAGGTTCCGGAATTACCAGAACCTTCAATATTCAATCTACAATCTTCAATCCTCAATGGTGATGATGCTGATGCGTTTCAACCATTTTGGTAAACTCTTCCGCTGTGATGTCTTTATCGGAGGGGTTTAACTGGGTGGCCGACCATTCGAATATCTTTTGCGTCTGGATGCGGTTATAGGCATCTTCCACGTATTTCCTGTCCTTCATCATTTTTTCTACATAATCCGTCACCCAGGGCTGGTCATCGCTGAGATTGGCCCCGCCCATATAACTGAACAATTGCTGTTTGGCAAAAGCCCTTATCTCATCGGGTGATACCTGGATGGCATTGTCCTGCACAATCTTGTCGGAGATCAGCGTCCATTTCAGCTGGCTCAGGAAACCGGGGAATTCCTTTTCCACCTGCTCATCGGTTTTCACGGGCTGGTCCTTTGATTCACTGCCCTGTGTCTTCACCCATTTTTTCAGGAAGCCTTCGGGGAATTTTATTTCGGTATGATCTACGAGCTGGTGAAATACCTGGTCGTGGATCTGGTTGGTCGCTTGCCCGCTCCAGTAATTTTGAATCTCCGTTTTGATCTTATCGCGGAAATCATCTTCTGTTTTTACTTCTCCACCGGGATAAAGCTGGTTGAAGAATTCTTCGTTCAGTTCTCTTTTTTCAAGCAAACCTACTTTCGTGATCTCGATCTTGAAATATTTGTCACCAACAGTTGGATCTTCTTTATCGAGACCGAGATCTCCGGCGATCCATTCTCTTTCTTTTTCATCAAAAGCGTTTTTCAGTTGCACAAGTTCAAAATCCCCCGCTTTTTTACCCATCCAGTTTTGGCGGTAACCTTCGGAAAAATATTTTACCAGGACTGAATTGTCCTTTTTCCCAGGCTGGAGGCTGGCCCCACCTTCTATCTCGTTACCATCTGCATCCGTTTCCACGAAGTTTACATTCAATACGTTTTCTTCGGTAGTCACCGTTTCTTCGTCTTTCATATTGCCATAGCGGTTCTGCAGGCGGTCGATCTCGTTATTGATCATTTCGTCTGTAACATTCACCACGTAGCGGGTGGTCGTTGCTTTAGAAAGATCCGGCAGGGTGAATTCAGGTTTCATGCCGACTTCAAATTCAAAAGTATAATCAGCAGGATTATTCACATCCAATTGTCCGAAATCAGATTCAAGCGGCAGGGGTTGGGCGAAGATGTCCAGTTTGTCGTTCTGCAGGTAGCCGATCAGTTCACGGTCCACCGTTTTCAGTATCTCATCGGTGAAGAGCGAAGTGCCATACATTTTTTTGATCAGTCCGGCCGGTACCATTCCTTTTCGGAAACCGGGGATATTGGCTTTCTTGCTGTATTCTTTTAGAGCCTTTTCAAAGGAAGGCAGGTAATCAGTCTTTTCCAGTTTCACTGTCAGCTTTTCATGTAGCAGACCGATGTTTTCTTTGGTGATTGTTGCCATTGTAAAAGTTTAAGAAGTTCAAGAAGTTCAAAAGGTTTAAGAGATTTAAAGGCCAAACTTTTGGAACTTTATAACCTTCTTCAACCTCTTGAACACTTTATCGTGCGGGTGGAGGGACTCGAACCCCCATGCCTCACGGCGCCAGATCCTAAGTCTGGTACGTCTACCAATTTCGCCACACCCGCATTGTTTATCTCTTAAGCCATGTTGTTCTAACATTTGATCTGTCATCCCGGTGGAAACCGGGGCGCCACACCCGCTTCTAACATCTGATCTGTCATCCCGGTGCAAACCGGGACGCATTGTTTATCTCTTAAGCCATGTTGTTCTAACATTTGATCTGTCATCCCGGTGGAAACCGGGGCGCCACACCCGCTTCTAACATCTGATCTGTCATCCCGGTGCAAACCGGGGCGCCACATCCGCTTCTAATATTTAATCTGTCATCCCGGTGGAAACCGGGGCGCCACACCTGCATTTTTAAAGCTGTTAGTTATTAGTACCTGGCTATTAGCTAATACCTCTTACCTAAAAGCTTTCTTTTGGGTTGCAAATGTAGGTCATTTAAGCTTTAAAAACGGCTGATTTTCACTAAATTCGTAGACCATGGAAACCGTCGCGCAGATACCTAAATACAACCTGAACGAGGAGGAAGAGAAAAAACTCATCCTGCGGGAGTACCGTTCCCTGCAGAAAGTGCTAAAGACCAAGCTCAAGCCGGGTGACAAGAACCTGATCCGCACCGCATTCGAAATGGCCGCCGATGCGCACAAAACCATGCGTCGGAAAAGCGGGGAACCATACATACTTCACCCCCTCGCTGTAGCCAAAATTTGCGCTGATGAGATCGGGCTGGGGGTGCGTTCCACCATCTGTGCCCTGCTCCATGATACGGTAGAGGATACCGATATTTCCCTGGAAGATGTAAAAAGAGAATTCGGCGAAGAGATCACCCGGATCGTGGATGGATTGACCAAGATCTCCAACGTGATCGATGTGAACGCTTCGCAGCAGGCAGAGAATTTTAAAAAAATCCTGCTCACGCTTACAGATGATCCGCGGGTGATTCTGATCAAGCTGGCCGACCGTCTCCACAATATGCGGACACTGGACAGTATGAAAAGAGAAAAGCAATTGAAGATCTCTTCCGAAACGGTCTATGTCTATGCGCCGCTGGCACACCGGATGGGTTTGTACAATATCAAAACAGAGATGGAGGACCTGGCCATGAAATACATGGAGCCGGATGTGTACAGGGATATCGCGAAGAAATTATCTGAAACAAAAAAAGACAGAACGAAATATATCAACGAGTTTATAAAACCAATCAAAGACAAACTCGATAAAGCCCAGCTTAATGCCGAGATATACGGACGTCCCAAGAGCATCCACTCGATCTGGAATAAAATGAAAAAGAAAGGCGTGGAGTTTGAAGAAGTGTATGATCTTTTTGCTATCCGTGCCATATTGGATTCACCGCCCGAAAAAGAAAAAGAGGATTGCTGGAAAGTGTATTCCATGATCACCGATGAATATTCTCCGTCTCCCGAAAGATTGCGCGACTGGCTTAGTAATCCCAAATCAAACGGCTATGAAGCGCTGCACACCACCGTGATGGGGCCACAGGGTAAATGGGTGGAAGTGCAGATCAGGACGCGACGAATGAACGAAATTGCCGAGAAAGGACTGGCCGCGCATTGGAAGTACAAGGAAGGAACAGCCGATGAAAGCCGGTTTGACAAATGGTTCCAGCAGATACGCGAAGTGATCAGCAACCAGGAAACAGATAGCATCGATTTTCTCCAGGATTTTAAAACGAGTTTTCTTGCCGAAGAAATTTATGTGTACACGCCCAAGGGCGATGTTAAGATGCTGCCCGTGAGTTCAACAGCGCTTGACTTCGCTTTTTCCATTCACAGTGCTATAGGGGTAAAAACGATCGGCGCAAAAGTGAACCATAAATTGGTCCCCATCAGTCATAAGCTCCAAAGCGGCGACCAGGTGGAGATCATCACCAGCAACAAGCAAAAAGCATCCGAGGACTGGCTGGGTTTCGTGGTCACTTCCAAAGCAAAAGGCAGGATCAGGGATGCGCTCAAGGAAGAAAAAAGAAAAGTGGCTGATGAAGGCAAATACACCGTGCAACGAAAACTGGAAGGCCTGGGTGCTTCATTTTCCCAGCATAATATAGATGAGCTGATGCAATGGTACAAATTGCCTTCGCATCTCGACCTGTTTTACCAGGTAGCCGTAAAGAATCTTGACCTGAAGGAACTCAAGGAATTCAAAGTGATGGGAGATAAGATAGAAGCGCCGAGACCTGTAAAGATCGTCCAGGAAAAAACTGATTTCACACCCCATCACCAGGTGATGGCAAGAAAGGATACCGAGCTGATCATCTTTGGAGAAAGCAGTGATAAGATCGTGTATAACCTGGCCAATTGCTGCAAGCCCATTCCCGGGGATGACGTGTTTGGTTTTGTGACCACGGGAAAAGGACTGACCATTCACCGCACCAATTGCCCGAATGCGGCGAAACTGTTGGCCAACTACGGGCACAGGGTGGTAAAGACCAAATGGGCCAAGAATAAGGAGATCTCTTTCCTTACAGGGGTGAAGATCGTGGGGATGGACGATGTGGGAGTGGTGAACAAGATCACCAACCTGATCTCCGGGGAACTGAAAATAAATATCTCCGCCCTGACCATCGAGGCCAAAGAGGGCCTGTTCGAAGGTAATATCCGGCTCTATGTGCATGATAAGGAAGAACTTGACAACCTCGTTATGAGCCTGCTGAACCTCCCGGGTATTGAGTCAGTGGAACGCTATGATATGGAAGACATTCCCTCTTAGCGGTAAATCGTCCCCGTTTTTATCTTGCGGCATGGCTTACCGCCCGCTTTTTTTCTTAACTTGTTGCCCTCATCAAGGACTGATTTTTCTGGACACAACTGCTTTTTAATCTATGCGACTGAAAATGTTGAGGAATCTGGCTGTTACCGGCTTTTTTCTTTTTTTATCCGCCACACTGAAAGCTCAGAATTGCATACCTACAGGGATCAGTGGTGCTGTTTTCAATTTTGCCTGTAACCAGGTTTGTAATGACCTGAATTTCCAGGTACCGCATATCAAATCAACTGACGATTATACGCGTGTTTCTGTTCCTTATGCACCATATCCCTATAACACACCAACCGGCAGCGAGGATATTAACCTGTATAATGATGATGAATATAGTACACTGATAAATCTGCCCTTTACTTTTTGTTTTTATGGGGGTAATTATTCGAGTACGGTGGTGGGGTCAAACGGTATAATAACATTTGACCCTGCCAATGCTTCCTGTGCTAATGCATGGATGATCACCACACCTATTTTCTTTGCCGGAGGTAGTCCATGCATAGCGGGTACTACTTATTATCCAAGGGCTTCTATTATGGGGGCTTACTCTGATTTAGATCCAAGAACAATTGCAAGTCCCGGAGACAGGAAAATTCAGTGGGAAGTAGTAGGAGTTGCGCCATGTAGGAAATTTGTAGTCAGTTATTATCATATCGGAGTATTTGGCTCTACCTGCGGTATAGCGACACCAAATACTTTCCAGATCGTGATTCATGAGTCGACTGGTATAGTAGAAATTTTTACAGAGAGGAAAGCATGTAATTCGACAACCAATGCGGGTAGAGCTATTTTAGGTATTCAGAACTGGAATCAGGATAAGGCCGTTGCAGATCCCGCAAAAAATAATGCTGTATGGAGTGAAACTAATACAGGTTATCGCTTTATTCCATCAGCCGGCACCTCCCGGTTTGTAAAGTCAGAATTATTTACGCTCGGAGGTGTACTTGTTGCAACAGCAGATACAATTACTACTGTCGCTGGTTTACTCGATATAAGGTTTCCAAATGTTTGTCCGCCTGCCGGTTCTACCCAATACGAGGTTAGAACAACTTTCTCGGCTTGTGATAATCCTGCCACACAATTGATCAGTTCAGATATCATTACGGTTAACAGAACCAACAGCCTGAACGCTACGGCAACCAGCACCAATGCAACCTGCGGTCCGCCTGATGGTACAATCACGGTTACCGTGCCTGCAGGTGTAGGAACCCCTCCCTATACATTTATATTGGATGGGGGAGCACCTTTTGTGGGGCCAAGTCCTCATACATTTACCAATGTAGCTGCGGGTCCGCATACGATCGTAGTAACAGACGCTACTGCCGGTTGCACCAGCACGATCAATCAAACGGTGTTATCTTCTGGTATATTGGGCACAACCAATACCACTACAGCTACTGCCTGCGCTGGTGTAAATAACGGGAGTATCACTATTACGTCTGCGGCAGGAATAGGTCCATATACATTTGCGCTCGATGGAGGCTTGCCCCAGGCCGGTACAATACCTTTCACCTTCAGTAATCTTGCCTCGGGCACGCATAACGTCGTCGTGAATGACCTGGGTTCGGGTTGTAACTCTGGTGTCTTGATTATCACGGTTCCTATAGGGGCCGGTTTGAACGGTACCGCAGTGATGACACCCACTTCCTGTATCACGTTAAATAATGGCACGATCACGGCCAATGCACTTTCAGGAACCGCTCCTTACACTTACCAGCTTGATGCGGGAGTTCCGCAAAGCGGTGCTAACCCATATACATTCACCAATGTTGCTGCCGGTCTTCATACAGTCATCATCCGCGATTTCTTCAACTGTAATATTACACTCAACGTAACAGTTGGTGCAGGAGCAGGTGTAACCGGCACTACCAGTTCTACGGCCACAGCCTGTACAGGGATCAATAACGGAACGATCACGGCAATGGCCACTTCCGGTACAGCACCCTTTATCTGGTCCCTCGATGGCGGAGCGCCACAAAACGGGGCAAGTCCTTATACATTTATCAATGTGGCTGCCGGTGCGCATAATATTACTATCACAGATAATACAGGCTGTTCTGTTGTACTACCAGTGACGGTGAATACGGGACCCGGCGTTACGGGTAATGGAACAAGTACAGCTACAAGCTGCACGGGTATCAATGATGGTACGATCACCACAACCGCTACTTCGGGTACCGCACCATTCACATGGTCGCTTGACGGAGGCGCACCACAGGCTGGCACAAGTCCATATACATTTACAAATGTTGCCCCGGGTTCGCATAATATTACGATCACCGATGTGAACGGTTGTTCCGTTGTAGTGCCGGTAACGGTTACAGCAGGAGCTACTCCTACCGCTACAGCTTCATCAACTCCAACAGCCTGTACGGGCGTGAACAATGGTACGATCACCATTACTTCTTCATCCATCGCGGGACCTTATACTTTTTCACTCGATGGCGGAGCACCACAGGCGGGAACCATTCCTTTCACCTTTATTAATGTGGCGGCAGGTACGCACAACATCGTGGTGACAGGGGCGGGTGGTTGCGCGACCAATCCTTTTACTGAAACGGTTTTGGCAGGGAGCGGCGTCACCGGCAGTGCCACCACAACAGCTACAAGCTGTCCTGCAGCTACCAATGGCAGCATAACCGTGGATGCGACAGCAGGTACTGCGCCATTCACTTACCAGCTGGATGCCGGGGCGCCACAAAGCGGCTCCAATCCTTTTACATTTAATAATGTCAGCGCCGGTCCTCATACGGTGGTCATCCGTGATAATCTCGGTTGTTCGTTCACGTTGAACCCAACAGTCAATCCAGGCCTCAACCTCACTGCCAGTGCCGCTCCCGGAGCTACTTCCTGCAGTGGGGCCAGCGATGGCACGATCACTGTAACACCGCTTGGTGGTATTGCACCATTTATCTGGTCCATTGATGGCGGACCCTTTGTTCCGGGGCCGAGTCCCCATACATTCACCAACCTGGCTGCCGGTCCGCATACGATCATCGTTACGGATGCGGCAGGCTGCAGTACGCTTCCATTTACACCAACCGTTGCCGCGGGTCCTTCCTTAACGACCACGGTGAATACAACGGCTGCACTTTGCAATGGCGGGGCAACAGGTACGATCATCATCACACAACCAACCATCGGTACACCACCGTATCAATATTCGCTGGATAATGTTGTATGGCAGGCAAGCAATACTTTCACAGGTCTTGCTGCGGGAAATTATACAGCTTATTACCGCGAGAGCAATGGGTGCCAGGGATCGCAACCGGTAACGGTTACTGAACCGGCATTACTTACGGGTTCAACTGCCCAGGTAGCGGTAGTCTGCAATGGACAGGCCAACGGAACAATCACCGTTACCCCGGGTGGTGGTGTTGGTCCTTATCAGTATTCTATTGATGGCGGTCTTAACTGGCAAAGCAGTAATATTTTCAATGTAGCTGCCAACAACTATACGATCACCATCAGGGATGCCAATGGATGTACGATCATTCGACCAGGTGTTATAGTTACAGAACCCGCTGTGCTCACTGCCAATTCTGTCAATACGGGCGCAAGCTGCAACGGTGGCAGTGATGGTACGATCACAGTTACCGCTACGGGGGGCAATGCCGGATATCAATATTCCCTGGATGGGGTAGTATTCCAAACTTCAAATGTATTTAATGTAGTACCGGGTACTTATACAGTTACAGTAAAAGATAATCTCGGTTGCATTACTTCTTTCCCTGCAACAGTTACGCTTACGGGTAATCTCACGTTCACTCCGCAAACAGATGTAACGATCTGTGAGGGCGAGTCAACTCCACTGCAGCTGGTATCCAATGCGAGTTCCTATTCATGGTTGCCTACGACAGGATTGAGTGATCCAACAGTTCCGAACCCCGTCGCGGATCCAAGGGTGCCGACAGCATATTATGTAACCGCTACGCTTGGTCTTTGCAGCGTTATCGATACCGTTATGGTGAATGTAAATGCAGCACCTATACCCGATGGCGGTCCTGCCGGTTTCATTTGTTATGGTCAATCATATATCTTACAGGGTTCGGGTGGTACACAATTCCTGTGGACACCATCCACCGGTCTCAGTAGCGTTACTGCGCCAAACGCAGTTGCCACGCCTACTAAAACAACGACTTATACTTTATCGATCATCTCGGATTTAAACGGTTGTGCTTCTCTTATCACGGATAACGTGATCGTGGATGTAACGCCGCCGATCAAAGTGACCACGTTCCCTTATGATACGATCGGCTACCCGCTTGAGCAGTTCCAGCTGAATGCGACTTCTGCCGCGACTAATTATACCTGGACACCAACAACTGGCTTAAGTAATGCAGGGGTACCGAACCCCGTTGTTACGGTTGGGAATATCGGGGATGATATTATTTACCAGGTCACCGCTTCCACCGCGGCAGGCTGCAAGGGAGAAGGATATGTGCGGATAAGAGTATTCAATGGACCGGATCTCTATGTACCGACTGCCTTTACACCAAACGGGGATGGACGGAATGAACGTTTTTATCCATTCCCCGTGGGAATCAAGTCCATTAATTATTTCAGGGTATTCAACCGCTGGGGACAGCTGGTCTTTTCTTCCACAACGCTTAACCAGGGATGGGATGGCAGGATGCAGGGCGCAGATCAACCGACCGGGGTCTATGTCTGGATGGCCCAGGGAGTAACAAAGGACGATAAGGTAATTACCAAAAAAGGAACCGTGACGGTGATACGTTAACAGGCCTCTGTGTATAAAAGATAATATTTGCCACCGGATTTAATTCGGTGGCTTTTTTGTGAAGCCTTATTTTTGCCTGCCCGCCGAAGTCATAATTTATCAGGAAGAAGGCGGGCCGACAACCGAAGTCCCGATTCGTGGAAACGAAGGCAGGCCGTTAGTTGAACATTGTTTACTGAGCTTAGTTGAATATTGTTTACTGAGCATTGAATATTGTTTATTTCAGATAATATTTCAATACTCAATTTACAATCTTCAATATTCAATAATAATTATGGTAGATGTAATACTCGGCCTCCAGTGGGGCGATGAAGGGAAAGGAAAGATCGTTGATTTTTTTGCCAAGGACTACGATGTGGTGGCCCGTTTCCAGGGTGGCCCTAATGCAGGGCATACTTTATACGTAAACGATAAAAAAGTGGTGCTGCACCAGATACCTTCGGGGGTATTCCGCGAAGGTATCATTAACCTGATCGGGAATGGCGTAGTGCTGGATCCTATTACCCTGAAAAGAGAATGCGATACTGTTGCATCTTTTGGGGTCGACCTGAAAAACTTATTCATCGCGGAGAGGACGCATCTTATACTTCCCACACACCGGGCGCTTGACAAAGCAGCGGAACTGTCTAAGGGACTGCTCAAGATCGGCTCTACGCTGAAAGGTATCGGGCCGACCTATATGGATAAAACAGGCCGGAACGGTTTAAGGGTGGGCGACCTGCTGGACAAGAATTTTACCACTGCTTATATCAAACTCCGGATGAAGCACCAGCGCCTGCTGGACAATTATAATTTCCAGGAGGATATTACCGCCTGGGAGGAGGAATTCTTTGAAGCGCTGGAATTTCTGAAGCAACTAAATATCGTAAACGGGGAATATTTTATCAATAAACACATTAAGGAAGGAAAGAAAGTATTGGCCGAAGGAGCACAGGGCAGTATGCTGGATATTGATTTTGGTACATTTCCTTACGTCACTTCTTCCAGTACCATTTCTGCAGGTGTATGCAGCGGGCTGGGTATCGCACCACAGCATATCAAAGATGTGATCGGTGTCACCAAAGCATATTGCACCCGGGTGGGCAGCGGACCTTTTCCAACCGAACTCGATAATGAAACCGGGGAAGAGCTTCGGAAAACAGGAAATGAATTCGGAGCCACTACTGGCCGGCCACGTCGTTGCGGCTGGATCGACCTGGTAGCGCTGAACTTTGCTTGCATGATCAACGGAGTTACCAAGATCGTCATGACAAAAGCGGATGTACTGGATGCATTCAAAGAACTCCAGATTTGCACGGATTATAAACTGGAGGGCAAAGAATGCCGTGAAATACCCTTCCAGATGGACAGGATAAAACCCGAACCGGTATACAAAAGCTTTACCGGCTGGGATACCAATACCAGTACGATCAAATCATACGGGGATATGCCAGGGACCATGAAAACGTATGTCAATTTTATTAATAAGTATCTTGGTGTAGGGATTCATTATATATCCAATGGCCCAGGCCGGGAACAGATCGTCCGGGTGGGATGATCCATCGCCCGGGAATTGCGTGAAACAGAACCCCGATTATTGGGGATCTGCCTGAAAAAATAAAAATAAAAATTTGGCGGATTAAAAACTTCGCTCAAATTTTACAGTAATAATCCTGTAAGACTATGGCCTTGAAACCTGATAAAGCGAAAAAGACACCGGGCTCCGACTCAGAAAAGCTCTCCGCCCAAAAACCTTCCTCCAAACCTTCTAAAAAAGAGGAGGAGGAAGATGATGATGAGGGACTTGGCGATGAAGAAGATACCAAGCCGCAGAAGAAAGGGGCAAAAGCAAGCTCATCAAAAAAAGACAAAGATGATGATGAGGAAGATGACGCTGTCGTTGATGAACCCGATGAATGGGAAAAACCTGCAGAGGAAGAAGAATGGGATCCCGACTTCGAAGAGTTCGATGTACCGAAATCAAAATTAAAAAAGGGTCCAGCCGATAAGAAAGGCGCCGAGGAGGAAGATGATTTTAAATTGGATGACGAGTTCAAGGACATGTTTAACGACAAGGACTACGATGACGACGAAGAGGATGATTATTAAACTGAACATATCGTTCAAAAAACATTGAATAAAACAACCCTTACTAACTGCACTTTTATTATCAGTGATTTTGAACAGGTGAAGAGAAAAGTGTTGAACTGGACAAACCAATTCAACACTTTTTGTTTTTTGGATAACCACCAGTATCAATCTCCCGAACATTCCGTGGAATGCCTGCTGGCAGCAGGGGAAAAAAGAAGGCTCTCTTTGCAGGCCGGTCATGCCCTGGAACAATTACAGGAATTCATCAATGAAAAAAAAAGCTGGTTGTTCGGTCACCTCGGGTATGACCTGAAAAACGAGATCGAGCAGCTCAGTTCTTCTAATCCTGTGGGAATCGGTTTCCCTGATCTTTTTTTCTTTGAGCCCGAGGTAGTGATCAGGCTTTCGGAAAAACAGTTACTGATCGAAGCAGGCGACCCCGGGGCCGTTTACGATGCAATCAACAATACAGCACCCTACTCAACACCCGCGACTCCCGGAATAACCGTACAGAACAGGATATCAAGGGAAGAATATATCGCCACTACCAGCCAGCTGCGTCAACATATCCTCCGCGGGGATTGTTACGAGATCAATTTTTGCCAGGAATTCTTTGCACAGGGTGCACAAATCGATCCTTTACAAGTTTACGAAGAACTGAGCCGGGTTTCTCCCAATCCTTTTTCAGCCTTATACCGGGTGGATGACCAATGGCTGATCTGCGCCAGTCCTGAACGTTTCCTTAAGAAACAGGGAGATAAGATCCTCTCGCAGCCGATCAAGGGAACATCCAGCCGCTTCACAGATGATGCAATAAAAGATGAAAGCAGCAGGGAAGAACTTTCCAGGAGCGCCAAGGACCGCTCGGAGAATGTAATGGTGGTGGACCTGGTGCGGAACGACCTGGCAAAAATTTGCCGGGAAGGAACAGTAAAAGTGGATGAGTTGTACGGGATCTATTCTTTCCCCCAGGTACACCAGATGATCTCCACCGTAAGTGGAACGCTTGAAAATGATATTTCATTTTCTGAAATTATCCGGGCCACCTTCCCGATGGGCTCTATGACCGGGGCACCCAAAAAAAGAGTGATGGAACTGATCGAAAAGTATGAACAAGTAAAGAGAGGCATCTTCTCCGGGGCCCTTGGGTATATTGATCCCAATGCTGATTTCGATTTTAATGTCGTGATAAGAAGCATTATGTACAATGCGCTCAACAACTATTTATCTTTCCAGGCAGGTTCTGGTATCACTTTTTACAGTGATCCGGCAAATGAATGGGAGGAATGTATGGTAAAAGCCGCCGCTTTGAAAAAAGTATTGGAGAAAAAATAAGCACGGACTACCTCGTTCCCGAGGTTGCAGATTTCAGCAGGAGCTGGATGCTTTCGTCGAGGATCTCGTAGCGTTTGGCAACAAAGATGTTCATCTTTTGGGTAGGCAAACGCAATTCGTATTTACCATTCAGTGCGATCTCGTTATCAAATCCAGGGTTATACCGGTTGAACGTCGCCAGGTCGAGGTCAATGTATTTCATGATCACAGCTGAACTAAAGCGGCCCGAGATCGTATAGGCCGTTGAATTTTTCATCTCATCTTCTTTGAGGTTGGATGAACCTTTTACCAGCAGGTCCTTCATTTCTTCCCTGCTCACGGTAGTTATTCCTCCTTCGCCTTCAAAAATATAATGCGTGGCAATGAATTTTTTTACGTGGTTCATGGATTCATTCGGGAGATAGTATTGCAATGTCCAGAAATTTTTGCTGCCGCCGCTTTTCTTGATCGCTTTGTTCACGTTCCCCGGTCCGCCATTATAAGCCGCGATCACCAGCAACCAGTCGCCATATTTGGCATAGAGATCAGTCAGTAAACTGGCAGCAGCATGGGTGCTTTTATAATAATCCAGTCTTTCATCGTTATACTTCGTCATCTTCAATCCATACTCTTTTGCCGCGGAAGGCATAAATGCCCAGGGACCGACGGCCCCAGTCCAGGAGATCGCATTATACTTAAGGCCGGATTCGATCACGGCCAGGTATTTCATCTCTTTGGGTATCCCATGCTGAGAGAGGATATCGTCCATCATATCGAAATAGGGTTTGGCCCAATCCTTCATGGCATTGAATCCTTTCCCGTTCCTGGCAATATAATCCTGCACAAAATTGATCGCCATCGGGTTCAGGCGGGCGCCATTTACTCCATCGCCCGTTACGGCGGTGGCGAAAAGGTTCTTAAATCCCAATTTCGGATCGTTGACGGGAAGGGTGCTCAGCCCGAGCGTATCTTTTTTAATGACAGTGTCTTTGGGAATGGCTTGGTTCGCGGTCATAGCAACACCCTGTTGCTGGTCGGCTGCATTCACCGTGCCCAGGAACAGTAATCCAACGATCGCCAATAGTTGATTCAATCTTGTCAATTCGCTTTTTTAGACCTGGTCCAGCAAGCTTGCTGAAACCTGGAGCAAAGATACCTCATCAAAACGTTTTGCCATAACCTGCAGCCCGAAGGGCATGCCATTGCTATGCCTGAACAGGGGGAGAGAGATCGCAGGGATACCGGCCAGGTTGGCCATCACGGTATAGATATCAGCGAGATACATGGCGATGGGATCATCCATTTTTTCCCCGGTTTTAAAGGCCGTAACGGGGGAAGTGGGGAGAATAATGAAGTCAAAATCGTTGAAAACCAGCTCTATCTTATCCTTTAACAGTTTTCTCATTTTTTGAGCCCTGGTAAAATATGCATCATAATAACCGGCGCTTAATACAAAAGTTCCCAGCATGATTCTTCGTTTCACTTCTTTGCCAAAACCTGCTGAACGGGTCTGCTTATAAAACTCTGTTAAACCACCCCGGTCAGTTTCCTTTTGGGTCATTTGGGCCCTGGATCCAAATTTCACCCCGTCATACCGGGAAAGGTTGGAAGAGGCTTCCGCGGTTGTCAGGATATAGTAGGCCGGAACAATATAGTCCAGCAGGTCGAATTCAACGGCTTCAACCATATGGCCCTGTCCTTTTAATTCAGCGATTTTTTTGCGGATCGTATCACCGATCTCCGGGTCGAGACCCGGGTGATCCAGCGCTTCACTGAAATAGGCAAAACGGAATTTTCTTTGCCGGGTTAATAAAGTGGAATACGTAGGAACTGTTGTTTGAGAAACAGTGCTGTCAAATTCATCCGGTCCCGCCATCACTTCAAGTAATAGAGCCACATCGGCAATCGTATTTCCAAAGATGCCGACCTGGTCAAAGGATGAAGCATAAGCGATCAGCCCGTACCGGGAGATCCGTCCATAAGTAGGTTTCAGACCGATGATGCCACAGAAATCCGCCGGCTGTCTCACTGAGCCGCCTGTATCGCTTCCCAGCGATACCATGCAGAGACCAGCCTGGACAGCTACCGCGGAACCGCCGGAGGATCCTCCAGGAACCCTTGTTTCATCGAGTGCATTCAGCACCTTGCCATAAGCTGAGTTCTCATTCGTGGAACCCATGGCGAACTCATCACAATTCAGGTTACCGATGATAATGGCTTCTTCTGCCAGCAGGCGTTCGATCGCCGTGGCGGAATAAACCGACGTAAATCCTTTTAAAATGTTGGAGGAGGCGGAGACCCGGTGGTCTTTGTAACACAGCACATCTTTGATGCCGATGACCACGCCATGCAATTTTCCTTGTATCTCACCCTGCATCCTTTTTTTATCTAATTGCCTGGCTCGTTCCTTTGCTTCTTCGGCATACAATTCTATGAACGCATTGAGGTGTTTGCCCTGTTCAATTTCTTCGAGGTAATATTCAACTGCGGCTAAAGAACTAACGGTCCCTTCCTGTAATTGGGCATGATATTGCTCAATGGAGGAGAAGGAAAACAACAGCGATGGCTTTTGGTTTTAAAGAAGAGAAAGGCTGAAGAATCAGTTGCTGGAATTCGGTGAATTTTTTATGTCATTGGCGCTTTCTTCGATCTCTTTTTTCACATTGGTCTTTGCGTCATTGAATTCACGGACACCTTTTCCGAGCCCACGCATCAGTTCAGGGATCTTTTTGCCACCAAATAATAATAGTACGATCACCAGGATGATGATGATCTCATTGGTGCCCAGCATTCCCAACAATATAGGTTGTATCATAATCAGAGAATTAGAGGTTAAAGATACTAAGTACTGAAAAATAAAGGGATAATAAATTAAAGGACCAGGTTAAATATGAAAAAAGCCCCGATACTTCGACAGGCTCAGTACTCCGGGGCTTTCAGTTATTTAGAGGAGAAATTACTTTGCAGATTCAACAGCCTGGCGTTTTTCGCGGATCCTGGCGCTCTTACCACTCCGGGTACGCTGGTAGAACAGTTTAGCACGGCGAACATGTCCTGCTTTGTTCATCACGATCGACTCAACATTTGGGGAGAAAAAGGGGAATACCCTTTCAACGCCCACGCCATCAGAGATCTTGCGAACGGTAAAGCTCGCGGTAGCGCCACTGCCTTGTTTCTTGATCACATCACCTTTGAATGACTGGATCCTTTCCTTGTTTCCTTCGATGATCTTGTAGTTCACGGTAATATTATCTCCCGCCTTGAATTTGGGAAATTCTTTCTTACCGGTCAGCTGCTCATGTACATATTCTATGGCGTTCATAATCCTGATTTTTAAGGATGGCAAAGGTAGGGGGAAAAGTTGAAAGTTTCCCGTTTCAGGTTTAATGTTTTTTACCGGTTGATAGACCGATTATTATCCACTCAACATTAAACTTTTAAACCTTTAAACCTTAAACGGTTACCGGGCTACATTCACTGCTCTTTTCTCCCTTATCACGGTCACTTTTATCTGTCCGGGGAAGGTCATTTCATTCTGTATTTTCTGGGCGATTTCGAAGGAAAGTTTATCAGATTCCTGGTCGGTCACTTTATCGGCTTCCACGATCACCCGCAGTTCCCTGCCGGCCTGTATCGCGTAAGCTTTTTCAACGCCGGTATATGCCATGGCCAGGTTCTCGAGATCTTTGATCCTTTGCAGGTATTGCTGCATGATCTCCCTGCGGGCTCCTGGTCTTGCACCACTGATGGCATCGCAAGCCTGCACAATAGGGGAGATCACATATTGCATTTCCATTTCATCGTGGTGGGCGCCAATCGCGTTCACGACAGCGGGATTCTCTCCATATTTTTCCGCCAGCTTGGCTCCCAGCAGGGCATGACTCAACTCACTTTCTTCGTCCGGAACCTTTCCAATATCGTGAAGCAAACCGGCTCTTTTAGCCAGTTTGGAATTCAATCCTAATTCAGCCGCCATCGTTGCGCAAAGGTTGGCAGTCTCGCGGCTGTGCATTAGCAGGTTTTGCCCGTAAGAAGAACGAAAACGCATACGGCCCACCATTCTTACCAGTTCTTTGTGCAGGCCGTGGACACCCAGTTCGATCACCGTTCTTTCACCGATCTCCATTACCTGTTCTTCGATCTGTCTTTTGGTCTTTTCTACCACTTCTTCGATTCGGGCTGGGTGGATACGGCCATCGGTCACCAGTCTTTGCAAACTAAGACGGGCGATCTCGCGGCGCAGCGGGTCAAACGAGGACAGGAGAATAGCTTCAGGGGTATCATCCACGATCAGGTCGACACCAGTAGCGGCTTCGATAGCGCGGATATTACGGCCTTCCCTGCCGATGATCTGGCCCTTGATCTCATCGCTTTCCAGATTGAAGACGGTGATAGAATTCTCGATCGCCTGTTCCGCGGCCGTCCGCTGAATGGTCTGTATGATGATCTTCCTTGCTTCTTTATTGGCTTTTTGCCTGGCGTCGTCAATGATCTCCTGCTGGATTCCCAGGGCCTGCGTATGTGCTTCCTGTTTCAGGCTTTCCACGAGCTGTGATCTCGCTTCTTCGGCAGACAGGTTAGAGATCTTTTCAAGCCGGCGGATATGTTCTTCCTGGTGTTTCTCGAGTTCAGTCCTTTTTATATTCACCAGCTCGATCTGGCGGTTCAGGTTTTCCTTGATCGCATCGTTTTCCTTTACCTGCTTCTCAAGCCCCGCTTCTTTCTGGCTGATGGATTGCTCCTTCTGGCGAATGCGGTTCTCGGTGTCATTGATCTTTTTATTCTTCTCGAAGACCTCTTTGTCATGCGTCGATTTCATCTGGACAAAGCGCTCCTTGGCTTCCAGTTCTTTTTCCTTCCGGATGGTCTCGGCCCTTAGTCCGGCCTCTTTGAGAATTGTTTGTGACTGAATTTCGGCTTCTTCAACTTTTTTGCGGCTGTTCCTGGCAAAAACCAGTTTACCCACTATGAGGCCGACGATAAGTGCGCCGGCACCGATAATGATCGATAATATATTCGGATCCATGAATGTTTTTGTTTAATTGTTGCACAATGCTATTTCTTGACAATAATTTCATACTGTGTAAAAGTATGTACTGGACGAAGATACAAAACGGGGGGCGAATCCCCGTGTCCCCGGGTGGAATTTGAATTTTAACGCCTTTTAAATAGAATTTCCGGCTTTCGGCACTTTCGGAGGCATTATACGGCGATCTATTCCGTAAACTTGTGTCCACAAATAAAAACATGAAAAAAACAGTTTTGCTATTAAGCTTTTTGCCCCTGCTGGCCCTGGCCCAGGATAAAGGAAAAGAATTCAAACTGGCCGGTAAAACTAAGGACCTGGCTTATAAACCTGACTGGATATTCCTCCAGTATCGCAGCAACGGGGACTGGAAGATCGACAGTGTCCAGACTAAGGATGGTAAATATGAATTTGCGGGTATGATCGAAGAGCCGGTGCAGGGGAGACTGAGGGTGAAATATGTATTGGGGGAGGATGGCAAAAAGGTTACCACCGTTCAAGGAAGGGATATGGTGGCTGTTTTTATTCAGCCGGGAAAAATAAAAGTCAGCTCTGTCGACTCTTTTTCCAATATTCAGGTGGAAGGTTCGGCCGCGCATACCGAATTCGAGAAACTGACCACAGCATCCAAACCCTTCCAGGAAAAGATGGAACCCCTTTATACAAAGTATAGTGAATTTGGTAAAGCGAAGGATAAGGCCGGGCAGGCCAAAGTAGAGGAGGAGATCGATGCGATCGACCTGGAAATGAAGGAAAAAGTTTATGGAGAGTATGCAAAAAAGAACCCCTCCTCACCGATCGCCCTTTACGCTTTACAACAATACGCAGGATGGGATATCAACCCCGATAAAGTAGAGCCTTTATTTCTTGCCCTGTCTGAAACAAACAAAAATTATCCATCAGCTGCGGATTTCAAGGAGAATATCGAGATCGCCAAAAAAACGGGGATCGGCAAAATGGCGATGGACTTTACGCAGAATGATACATTGGGTAGCCCGGTCATGCTTTCTTCCTTTAAAGGACGATACCTGCTGGTGGATTTCTGGGCAAGCTGGTGTGGTCCCTGCCGTGCCGAGAACCCCAACGTAGTAAAACTGTTCAATAAATACAAGGATAGGAATTTCCATATCATCGGTGTTTCACTCGACAGGCCCGGTCAGAAAGAACGATGGATGAAAGCGATACATGATGATAAACTGGAATGGACACAGGTGAGTGATCTTAAATTCTGGGATAACGAAGTAGCCAAACAATATGGAATCAAGGCGATCCCGCAGAATTTATTACTTGACCCCGAGGGAAAGATCATCGCGAAGAACCTGCGTGGTGATGAGCTTGACCAGAAACTGGGAGAGGCGATGGAAGCGAAAAAAGGATTCTAGCCCCTCAAAAAATAAACAGCAAAAGCCCCTGAACTGAGCCAAGTCGAATTGCGAGGGCTTTTTTATTTTCCTTCCAGCTGGCTGTCCAGCAGTTTTTCGATTGTATCCAGGTGTTCCACCAGGTTATCTTTTACGATCCCGGCCGCTGCCCCCGCATGCTGCTCCGTGGCGTACCAGATCAGCACCATGGCAATATAATCCTGCATGTCCTTCCCGGCAAAAAGAGTTTTAAATTCAATGATCTTGTCGTTGATCGTCTTGAGTGTCTTTCTCACTACTTCTTCATCTGAAGGGGTAATCTTTACCCTGTAGCTCCGGTCGCCGATAAAGGCCGAAACGGCAATTAATTCGTCCATATTGTAGTTGTTTTCAATTTCAATGTATGATGAAATAAAAATGGATCTGGTGAAGAGAGTTTAGGGTTTAATAGTTTTACGTGTAAAGTACTTTCCGAACAGATCACCAACCTTTAACCTGAAATTCCACACATTACTCTCCCAGCAGGGCAATACAGCGTTCGATCTCTTTTACGTAGTGGTTGATCCTTTTTTCAAATTCTTTTTTATCGGTCTCATTCATTTCACCCGCGTTCAATTTCAGCACGCTTACCTGTTGTTTCAGTTCATCCGCTCCTTTCTGCTGCTCGGAGACCCTTTGCAATGCAACTGAAAGCTCTTCTTTTAATTTGCCGTTTTCTTTCCGGAGCATAACAGATTGCTTCAGTAATTGCTGCAATTTGTCCTGTATTCTTTTAAATTGTTGTTCGGTACTCATTTCCTTATCTCTGCTTGCAGATTTTTTTCCAGTGTGTTCATGATCTTGTTCATCCAGCCATCAATTTCCTTATCGGTCAGTGTTTTTTCTTCATCCAGGAAAGTAAAGTTAACTGCGATCGATCTTTTCCCCGCACCGAGCTTCTCACTTTCAAAAATATCAAAGAGTCTGATATCCTGTAGTTTGCTGAGCTTGATTGTTTCCACTGTTTTTTGCACTTCTTCCCAGGCCAGGTCACGCGAAACAAGCATGGCCAGGTCACGCTGAACAGCTGGGTATTTCGGGATCACTTTTACTGCTTTTGTTGCTGTTGAAGCGAGTGCAGATAAAGCAGCCCAGTTGAGCCCGGCCAAAAATACCGGTTGTTTGATGCCAAAACGCTGCAGGATACTTTTCTTTACCTCCCCACCACCCGCGATGATCTCGTTATTTAATTTGTAAACAATATGATCACCGAATTTCGGTACGGTTAATTGCTCTACCGAATCAGGTGTAACCGCCAGCAGTTTCAAAACAGCATCAATAGTTCCTTTCAGTGAGTAGAAGTCGAAAGAAGTAGTTTTTTGTTTCCAGCTATCACCATTCTTGTTACCGGTGATCACGATGCAAAGTTTTTCAGTTTCGGTATACTTACCCGGCCCCGCAGTGCTGTAGGCTTTGCCAAATTCAAAAAGACGCAGGGAGTTATTCTTATGGTTCAGGTTATGCGCCACCACTTCAAGGGAGGTCTCGAATAAGGAATTGCGGAGCACATTCAGTTCGGCGCTCAGGCTGTTGATCATTGTTACCATGCTTTTCAATTCATCCTCAGAAAAATAAGCGGCATTGGTAATGGAATTGGTCATTTTTTCGTTGAATCCCTGTCCCACCAGGTAATTGGCCACTTTCTCGCGATAAATTTCCCGGTCATAATTCTCTTCAATTGACGGTGTAATGGTGATCTCTTCCGGGATCTCGATATTGTCGAGTCCGTCGATCCTCACGATCTCCTCTACGAGATCAGCAGGCAGGCTGATATCCGGTTTGTGATAAGGAACAGCCACGCGGAGTTCATCCATCCCTTCCTTGATGATCTCGAAACCGAGGCTTTGCAAAATATTTTTCACCGCATCGGGATGATAGTTCTTCCCGCTCAGTTTTTTAATGAAATGCCATTTGGCTCCCACTTCTGTTTTGGGTTTTGGTTGGGGGTACAGATCCACGATCTCTGAAGCAATTACACCGCCCGCGACTTCTTTGACCAGGCTGGCAGCTCTTTTCAGCACATTCACCGTGGCCGAGATATCCGTTCCTTTTTCAAAACGGCTGGCGGCATCGGTTCTTAATCCATGGCGGAAGGAAGTCTTCCGTACGGATACCGCATCGAAACAGGCGCTTTCCAGGAATATATTTTTTGTTGCAGTGCTGACACCGCTTTGCAGTCCACCAAAAACACCCGCGATACAGATCGGCTCACCCGGTTCACCCGGCTGCGCAGGAGAGAGGCAGATCAAAAGGTCTTCCGCGAACAATTTTCTTTCTTTTTCATCCAGCGTAATGAACCTTGTTCCTGCAGGGAGATTTTTGACCACGATCTTCTTACCGGTTATTTTATCCGCATCAAAAGCATGCAGGGGTTGTCCTGTCTCGTGCTGGATAAAATTCGTGATATCTACGATATTATTGATGGGACGCAGCCCGATCGCTTTTAATTTTTGCTGTAACCATTTCGGAGATTCCCCGATTTTCACATTGGCAAGGCTGATACCGGAGTAACGGGGACAGGCGGCCGTATTCTCCACTTTAACGTCGATCGTCAGGGAGGTATTATCGATCTTAAATCCATTCCCGTTCGGGAGTTTTGGTTTAATATCTTTTTTATCGTGATAACTTAAATAAGCGCAAACATCTCTTGCCACACCCCAGTGACTCATCGCATCCATCCGGTTGGGGGTGAGACCTATTTCAAAGACAATATCATCATAGGGCTCAAAATAATCAATTGCCCTTGTACCGGTCTTTGCTTCGGCAGGTAAGACCATGATACCTGCATGTGAGGTGCCCATGCCGATCTCATCTTCGGCACAGATCATCCCGTGGCTTTCCACACCGCGGATCTTAGCAACCTTCATAGTAAGGGGATCACCGGTTGACGGGTAGATCGTTGTACCAACAGGAGCCACCACTACTTTCTGACCGGCAGCAACATTGGGAGCGCCACAGACGATCTGTAAGGGTTCTTTATTACCAACCGATACGCTGGTTAATGTCAGCTTGTCTGCATTGGGATGTTTTTCCGTGCTGAGAACTTCACCGATCAGCAAACCTTCCAGACCGCCTTTTACCTCTTCGTATTTCTCCATGCTTTCCACCTCGAGCCCGATAGAGGTCAGGATGCGGCTCAGCCTTTCCGGTTCCACGATTACGGGCAGGTACTCGCTTAGCCATTTGTAAGAGATCGTCATGGCGCAAAGATAAGTGTCCGGGATTAACCTAGACCCGGTAGCAAACGGCGTTGATATTCATGCCCGCACCAACGGAAGCAAAGAGGATAATATCACCTGGTGACAACCGGTGATCGGGCAGCTGGTTCTTTTTTACCATATCAAATAAGGTAGGGATCGTGGCCACGGAACTGTTACCCAGTTCGTGTATGCTCATCGGCATGGTATGTTCGGGGATGTCTTTGGATCCATAGAGTTTGAAAAGCCGGCGGATAATGCCCTCGTCCATTTTTTCATTGGCCTGGTGAATGAACACTTTTTTTACCTGTTCTATGCCGATACCTGCTTTATCGAGGCAATCTTTCATCGCCAGCGGAACATGCTGCATGGCATATTCATAAACTTTCCGGCCCTTCATTTTTATATAGCGGATACGGGGATCGCTGCCGGGGAAATTGCTTTTACCGACGTATATATAATAGGCTTCATCAAGGCAATGACTTTGCACGCTCCAGGAAAGTATACCCGCTTCCCCTTCATTGCTAGTCTTTGTTTCCAGGATGGCAGCACCCGCGCCATCCGAAAAGATCATACTGTCGCGGTCATATACATCCAGCACCCGGCTCAATGTTTCTGTACCGATTACCAGGGCTTTTTTGGCCACTCCTGCTTTGAAGTAAATATCCGCTTGTATAACACCCTGCAACCAGCCGGGGCAGCCAAATAAAATATCATAAGCGACACAATTGGGATTTTTTATACCCAGTCCATGTTTTACCCTGGAGGCGAGTGCAGGGACCGCTTCAGTTTGGATCGTATGCTTGACTACATTCCCAAAATTATGCGCCAGTATTACCTGGTCAAGCGTTTCGGGGTCAATGCCGCTTTCTTCCAGGGCGATCCGGGAAGCTTCAATAGCCATGTCAGAGGTATTCAGTTCTTCGCCGGCATACCTTCTTTCATGTATCCCGGTTATTTCCCTGAATTTCTCCACTACTTCCTGCGGGGGAGTAATGATCCGCTGGTTGTCTTCCCCATAAAAATCATGTACGGTAAAATCACGGTTGGTTTTTATCACTTGTGGGATATAACAACCCGTACCGGTGATGACAGTTTTCCGATCCATACTTTTTTATTTTAGCCAGGATGATGAAGACTGGCGATCACTATAAAGGTAAGAACTAAGCCCACTAACAGCTGTTTGGATAATGAGTATATTGAGTTTTTATTGGTTGAGTATAAAACTATTGTAATTGAAACTAAAAGCCCTTGTCATTTTTTTCCTGATCCTTCTATCGTTGGTACCTGTCTACTTGTTTTACAAGTGGCTGGAAAAAAGGATACAGCCCCGGGAATCCCCGCAACGATTTCTTGGCTGGCTGCTCTCGGTACTGGCATTGATATTTGTTTATACTTTCCTGGTTGTGCTGGTAATCCGGATCCTGTTCCCGGGAGCTTAGAAATATCTCCTTATTTTTACAACACTGCATTATGAACCATAAACTACAAACCATAAACCATAAACTTTATATATGGCCTATAATCTTTTAAAGGGAAAAAGAGGGATCATCACTGGCGCCCTCGACGCGAATTCGATCGCCTGGAAAGTGGCGGAAAAAGCTTACGAAGAAGGTGCTTCGATCGTACTGACCAATGCCCCGATTGCGATGCGGATGGGTGAGATCAATAAACTGGCGGAGAAAACAAAGTCCCAGATCATCCCGGCCGATGCCACCAGCGTGGAGGAGCTCACGACCCTGTTCACGAAATCACAGGAAGTGCTTGGCGGGAAAATAGATTTTGTATTGCATTCGATCGGGATGAGTGTGAACATTCGCAAGAAGATACCTTATACCGAATCGAACTATGAGTATTTCATGAAAGGGATCGATGTCTCTGCCATGTCATTTCACAAAATGCTGGCGGTTGCAAAGAAACTCGATGCGATCAATGAATGGGGTAGTGTAGTGGCCCTCACTTATATGGCTGCACAAAGAACCTATCCTTTTTATACGGATATGGCCGATATCAAAGCGATGCTGGAATCCATCGCCCGGAGTTTTGGTTATCACTATGGCGTCGATAAAAAGGTCCGTATCAATACTGTTTCCCAATCCCCCACCAAAACAACGGCAGGTACAGGAATAAAAGGCTTTGGTGATTTCTTTGATTATGCGAACGCTATCGCCCCACTGGGAAATGCAAGTGCGGAAGATTGTGCGAATTATTGTGTGACGCTGTTCTCCGATCTTACCAGGATGGTCACCATGCAGAACTTGTTCCATGATGGTGGTTATTCTACTACTGGAGTAAGCAATGATGTGATGCAGAGACTGGGAGTGGAAAATAGTGAGTCGTGAGTCGTGAGTCATGAGTCGTGAGTCGTGAGTCGTCAGGCGTGAGTTGGGAGTCAAGAGTCCAGAATTGGACATTGAAAAGATAAAAAGCATCCGTCTTCGCTCAGCAGGAGGCCTCAATTTCATATTAACAGCTTATACCTAACAGCTAAGAGCTAACGGCTAATAGCTTCTCTAATATTCATCTTCGTTGAACAGGAAATCCTCCTGGGTCGGGTAATCCGGCCAGATGTCTTCGATGGTCTCGTATACATCGCCTTCATCTTCCAGTTCCTGCAGGTTCTCCACCACTTCGATGGGGGCGCCGGAACGGATGGAATAATCGATCAGTTCATCCTTGGTGGCGGGCCAGGGTGCATCTTCGAGGTACGAGGCTAATTCTAAGGTCCAAAACATCTTCTCAGGGTTTAAATGTTGAATAAGGTTTTTTACAGGGGTCCCTACCCCCTAATTTTCGGCAAATGTAGCTTTATTACCGAATTTTCCAAATCCTTAATTGTACACGGGTTTTTGAAGGAATTCTTAATAATCCGGTCTTTACCTGCACTACGGGTTTTGCCGGTGGGTTCCTTTTAAGGATATTTGATTTATTAAACGCATTTTTAGCTGCATGATATCCGGTAAAAATATTCATAAACGATACGGTTCCGTGGAAGTACTCAGGGGGGTGGACGTTTATATCAACAAAGGGGAAGTGGTATCCATTGCGGGCCCTTCGGGGTCAGGAAAGAGCACCCTCTTACACATCCTTGGAACCCTGGATAAAGCCGATATGGGGGTTGTAAGCATGGATAATACCGTTATCAGTACCCTGAACGGTAAGAAACTGGCGGCTTTCCGGAATAAACATATTGGGTTTGTTTTCCAGTTCCACCACCTTTTGCCTGAATTCACCGCCTGGGAAAATGTCTGTATCCCCGGTTGGCTGGCTGGCAGGAAAAAAACGGAAGTGAAGGAAAAAGCTGAAGGCCTTTTGAAAATGCTGGGTCTTTCGGGGCGTTTGGAAAATAAACCCAACCAGTTAAGCGGTGGCGAACAGCAAAGGGTGGCCGTGGCCCGGGCCCTCATCAATAACCCCGATATTGTTTTCGCGGATGAGCCCACGGGTAATCTAGACTCAGCCAATGCCAGGGAATTACATCAACTATTCTTCGATCTGCGCAAGCAATTCAACCAAACTTTTCTTATCGTGACGCACAATGAAGAACTCGCCAAATTGAGCGACCGGGTGCTTTATATGAAAGACGGGAAAATTATTTAAGATTTTAGATTGAAGATTGTAGATTTTTAATTGCATGCGGAAGCTATGGACGTAAATGTCTATGTGGTAAAATTTGGCATACGCAAGATTTCTCGCTGTGATTTTCAACAGAAAGACTGGAAACTTTTTAGATAAAAAGTGGGCTATTGGTGCCACATCCCGCAGTCTGAGTAAACAATCACTGTATTCAATCTAAGATCTTAAATCTAAAATCTACAATTTTTAAACTCTCGGATGCCACGGTATTTCTTCGATATTCATCTGGTGACCACAGTAACGGCTTAAGACGAACAAATAATCGCTCAGCCGGTTAAGGTATTTGATAATAATCTCTTCCACCTCCTGGCTTTCCTGCAGGAGACGGACAGCACATCGTTCCGCCCTGCGGCAGATACAGCGGGCAATATGTAAATGAGATAAAGTGGGATGACCCCCTGGTAAAATAAAATTCTTCATGGGAGGAACGGTCTCATTCATCCTGTCCATTTCATTTTCCAACAAAGTGATATCTGTTTCTTTGAGGTCAGGTATCTTCATCTTTGGCTCCTTAACCGGGTCGCAGGCAAGTGAGGAACCGATGGTAAATAAACGGTCCTGGATTTCCAGTAAGACCTTTTTGCCGCCTTCATCAGTCAACAGGTCCTTGCACAAACCAATATAAGAATTCAGTTCATCCACTGTCCCATACGCTTCTATGCGGAGATGGGATTTGGGAACCTTCGTCCCGCCGATCAGCGAAGTGCTGCCCTTATCGCCTGTCTTGGTATATATTTTCATTGCCATAGAGAGAAGTTCATGGTTGATAGTTCATGGTCGGTAGAAAAAACTGTAACAAAAATAAAATCTTTAAAGTTGTGCGAAGGGAAAGAAATCATTTGTTTTTAAACTGACCTCAAGTTCCCTTTAGGGGTCCTGGGCGTATCTGTTTCAATGATCCCGTCTTTCAACCGCACCATCCGTTGAGCATGGTTGGCAATATCCTCTTCATGCGTCACCAGGATGATGGTGTTGCCCCTTTGATGGATATCATCAAAAATGTCCATGATCTCCTTTGATGTTTTGGAATCAAGATTCCCGGTGGGTTCATCTGCCAGGATAATGGAGGGGTCATTGACGAGCGCCCTTGCGATAGCTACCCGCTGGCATTGCCCCCCGGATAATTCATTGGGTTTGTGATGACTCCTGTCGGTAAGGCTCACCATCTCCAGGGTATACAGGGCTTTTTCATTGCGGAGTTTGCGGCTCATCCCGGCATATACCAGTGGCAACGCGACATTCTCCAGGGCAGTTAATCTTGGCAGCAGGTTGAATTGCTGGAAAACAAAGCCGATCTCCTTGTTACGGACCTCCGCGAGTGCATTGTCTTCTATTTTACTCACATCCTGTTCATTCAAAATATACCTGCCGGCAGTTGCCGTATCCAGGCAGCCCAAAATATTCATCAGGGTGCTTTTGCCGGAACCCGAAGGCCCCATCAGGGCTACATATTCATTTTTAGAAATATCCAGTGTAATATTTTTCAGCACAGGCAATTCCTGTTTACCCATGAAATAGCTCTTGCAAATATCTTCGAGATGAATGATTGTCATGTTGCTTGTTGCTGGGTTCTCGTTGCTTGTTGCTTTATTTGTTGCTGATTGACTTTCTTTTAATAACCAGCAACCAGTGACAAGCAACCAGCAACTATTTCTTTATTACTTTAGGTACTTTAAAAAATTGATCGTCATGCAGCGGTGCATTTTTTAATGCTTCTTCCCGGCTGATGGATCCTTTTATCTCATCTTCCCTGAGCACATTGGTTTCTTCACTCATAAAAAGTAAGGGCTCAACTCCCTCCAGGTCCAACTCGTTCAATTTTTCCACGAAACCGATCATCCGCTGCAGATCGTTCCTGATCTCAGCTTTCTCCGTTTCATTGAACTGTAAGCGGGAAAGATGAGCAAGTTTATCCACCAATGCGTTGTTCACTTGCATAAGCAAATATAAGATTCTGGATGCTTGATTCTTGATCCTGGTTAGCAGCTATTTGCTACATCACAACAACCAGTTACCAGCATCTAGTATCCAGCAACAAGTTCTATCTTCGTCCTTCATGGAAATGAAGAAGAAAATCTTGCCTACCGGCAGGCAGGTAGTCATGAGTGGCATCCGGCCCACTGGTTACTTGCACCTGGGGAATTATTTTGGCGCTGTGCGGAATTATGTGCGGATGCAGGAGGAGTTCGAGTGTTATTTTATGGTAGCCGACCTGCATTCATTGACCACGCACCCGGATACAAAGGAATTGAAGACAAATGTTCACCGGGTATTATCAGAAAATATCGCCTGCGGACTCGATCCGGACAAAGTAGCACTCTATTGCCAGAGTCATGTCTACGAGACCTCCGAATTATACCTCTACCTGAATATGCTGGCGTATAAAGGAGAACTGGAAAAAACGGTTACGTTCAAGGACAAGGTCCGCCAGCACCCCGAAAATGTAAACGCGGGCCTGCTGACCTACCCGGTATTGCAAACTGCCGATATCATACTTCACCGGGCTTCTTATGTTCCCGTAGGAAAAGACCAGGAACAGCACCTGGAAATGGCCCGCAATTTTGCCAACCGATTCAATCATCGTTATGGAGATGTGTTCCCCGAGCCTGAGGCATTCAATTATGGCGACCAGTTGGTGAAAGTGCCCGGCCTTGATGGGGGAGGAAAGATGAGCAAGAGCGAGAACCAGAATGCCACCCTGTATCTTTCTGATGATGATGACCTGATCCGTAAAAAAGTGATGAAAGCCAAGACCGACAGCGGACCGGAGAAGCCCAATTCTCCCAAACCGGATTATATAGAGAATATTTTCAGACTGATGAGACTGGTAAGTACTCCTGAAGTGGTCAATCAATTCGAAACTGATTATTCAAACTGCCAGGTCCGTTATGGTGATATGAAAAAACAACTTGGGGAGGATATGGTAAAATTCATCGCCCCGATCCGCGGGAAATCGGAAGCTATCCGGAATGATGAAAAATACCTCCGGGAAGTGATGGAAAAGGGCGCCGAAAAAGCCCGGAAAAGTGCCGCCGCTACGATGAAACTGGTCAGGCAGGCCATGGGTCTTAATTATTTTTGAACCTCCTGTTCAGGTATGGGAAATTACACTACTTTTAAGACCTGCACAATTCAACTGCTATGAATAAGAAAATGGTTCTCGTTATTATTGGCCTGCTTGGCATCGTTGCATCAGTTGTCATGTACAAGATGAGCAAGGAATCTCATACAACTGAGTTAAAGGATTTCTGGTGGATTCCTTTGCCGCTGGCGCTTGTTTGTTTCCTGGCTGCAGGCGTGGACAAGAAAGCAGGATAAAAAGCAGGCGACCGTATTATTGAAATAACTCATTTACAAAAATGGCAAAAGCAAAATCCAAACCAAAACATATCGCAGTGGCCGGGAATATCGGCGCGGGGAAAACGACGCTGACCGAAATGCTGAGTAAGCATTATAAATGGATCCCGAATTTCGAGGATGTGGATCACAATCCATACCTCATGGATTTTTACGAGGATATGCCCCGCTGGAGTTTTAACCTGCAGATATTCTTCCTGAACAGCCGGTTGCGCCAGCTGGTGGATATACAGAAAGGCACGGAAACGGTGATACAGGATAGAACGATCTACGAAGATGCCAACATCTTTGCGCCCAACCTCCATGAAATGGGGTTAATGAGCAAGCGGGATTATGATAACTATTATAATTTTTTTCAAACCTTAAAGACACTGGTGCAGCCGCCCGACCTGCTGATCTACCTGAATGCATCAGTACCTACGCTGGTAGGAAATATTCAAAAAAGAGGCCGGGAATACGAAGAGAATATCCGCCTGGATTATCTCAAGAAATTAAACGAGTACTATAACAAATGGATCGGCGAGTATAAGGAAGGGCAATTACTCATTATCGATGTAGATAAAAATCGTTTCCCTGAGAATGAAGAACATTTTGGGGAGATCATCAGCAAAGTGGATAGCCAGTTGTATGGGTTGTTTTAGGAAAGTAAATAAGTACATAAAGTAAATAGGTATATAAAGTGTGTGCAGTTTTTCTGACTGTATTTACTATATATACCTATATACTTATTTACCTTTCTCCACTTCGTTTAATAATCTGCGTAATCAGAATACTCCTCCAGCATCTCTTCTATCCGCTTCAGCCATTCTGCTTGTTTTTCACGGTTGATGCTGTGACGGGTTTCTTTGTCGTAGCTATTCTGTGTTTCCTCTTTTTCCTTCGTTACTTTTTCGTAGATCTTTTGCAGGTCCTTCTGGAAAGTTTTTTTATTGAAGCGGTACTCGCTCATTTCCTTATTGAGCATTCGGGCATACACTTCAGCGATATCAAAATGACCCTGTTCGTGACTGAGAATATAATTTGTTTTATGCAAACCCCAGGAACGGGTTTTGGAGAAAAGTGACTGGATCTTAAAACTAAAGCTGGTGCTGGAAATATTATAATCAATTCCGAGAATAGTGGTAGTCGAAGCAGCCGCATCGCTTTCGGGATTGGGACTGGCTTTGTAATCGTTCCAGTTGAGTTTACGGGTAGGGCTCCATGCCATGAGTTCTTCTTCACCCGTAGAGAAGCGGGTAATAGCTTTTTGTGCCGGGGAAATGACCGGGGCTGCCAGCAGGCAGAGGAAGATGGATAATACCGTGAATTTCATTCGTTGTTAAGACAACGTAAAGTCGTACAAAAAATTATATTCGCTGCACAAGCTGCCGTTAAAAAAAAGAAAAACCCCGGCGCAGTGCCGGGGTTGCAAATAAGCTGGGTACTTATGATTTAAGCTTTGGGAGCGGCTGCCAGTACTTCGGCAGACACGCCATCAGCGTATTTTTCAAAGTTTCTTACAAAGAGCCCGGCCAGGTAT